>CAWFKF010000019.1:0-11026 GCA_963816005.1 uncultured Solirubrobacteraceae bacterium
CCCCTTGTTTCGCGGCCGCGTCGATCTGGTGGAGGCCGGCCACACGGAACGCCACCGCGGCGGCGTCGTGCTGGACTGGCTCCCCTCCCCCAGATTGAACTGCTGGGTGCGCGGGCGGATGACCGCGCTCGCGCTCCACTCGATCATGGACTCCGCCGAGGCGGCAATTACGCCGCGGACCCCGAAACATCGTGTCCCGCCGCAGTCCAAGACCGCATACAGGGGACGGCAGGTTGCTCCACCGTCGTTCGAAAGGAGCACCCATCTCCTGGACTTCACATGTGGCCACAGCTCGCCCCCCCTGTCGTCCGCCGTGCTTCACGTCGCCAACTTCCCCCGACTTCACGGCCGACCGGTGGCATGGCCCGACGGCTCGATGCGTGCCGCGCGGCTCCTGTTTGAGGGCGGTGGCTGGACGATCTGTTGGATGAAGTCCAAGGCGCGCAGGAGCTAGTCAAGGATCTGAAGGAGAACGGTGGGTTCGCGCTGACTCATACGGCCCGCGTGAAGCGCACGTCTGGCGAAACTTTCACCCCAGCCGAGTTGTGGGGTCTTGTCGAAGCGTTCACATACTTCTGCTGGCTCTGCGCGGAGGCCAGGTGCGGCCCGATGCTACCGGTCGGCTTCGATAACCACGACCGCGCAGTGTGGAGTCGATGGCATCCGTCACGGACGGAGTCGTTTCCTGATGCCGCCACGTGGCTCGACACGGTGCACGCGGACGAGGCGGAAGCGCTGTTTCCCACCTTCATGGCCCGGTTCGATGATCCGTATTGGCGACAGGTGCTCATCCACGCCATCGAGTATCTCGTTGAGGCCGGCAGACCCAACACCGTCGAGCGCGCCATCATCATGGCGCAGGTGCTCCTCGAGGGGCTCAGCTACTCCTGGCTTGTCGAAGAGGTGAAGCACCGGACCCACGCCGCTTTCGAGAAGCGCACGGCTGCGCAGAACATGCGCGCGATGCTGCGGGATATGGGGATCCCGGTAGCCATGCCCAAGAGCCTCCCAGCGCTCGCCGCCACGCGCACGAGCAGGGGGGCACCTGCCGACGGCCCCGGGGCCCTCGTGGTGAAGCGCAACGAGATCATCCACCGCGGAGGGGCGACGCCGACCCCGAACTACGACCCGCTCATCGATGCGTGGCGGTTGGGCGCTTGGTACTCGGAGCTTGTCGTCCTTCGCCTGTGCGGATTCACCGGGCTGTACCGCAATCGTCTAAGCGACAACGTCTGGACTGGGGCGGTCGAACCAGTGCCGTGGCGTTAGGTCGGTTGCGCGGGTGAGTTACGTGACAGAGATCCCCAGCGCCGATGGCAACATCCTCAAGGCCAATGAACCGCCCTCGCCTCCGCCGCTCCCGCTGCTCGGTCGCGAGAATGGTCCTTTTCGCGAGTTAGGTTAGGCGGGAGGCGGGTCGCACTCCCAGCGACGGATCAGCGTAGTGGCTCCGGCGTTTGAAACTCGTAAGGGCCGTGGAGCTTGAACCGCTGGAATACGGCTCCTCCACGATCCGTGTGGGCTGGCAGCCAGCCCCCGACCGGAAGACTGCGATCGGCGTGAGGCCGGACCGTAGGCTTGCAGCGCCCGCGGACAGCATCCCCGCGCGGCTGAGTAGCGCCCCATTTACCCCCTTCAATGCCCGTCTTTGCAGCGCAAATGCACCCGAGGGTCGACCAACAGGCATCGAGGCGGCCATTGCCGTCAGGACGCGCGCCCAGGCGTCGCCGTCGCGTCCGATCGCGCAGATACGTTCCGGCATCGTGAGAGGGAGCCTGCGGCTGCCCACTCAAATCGTGGAGGAGCCTGGAATACTCCAGCGGAGTGGCAGGGAGTTCTTCCAGCTGCCCAGTCGCGCGTCTAATTAGCGCCCGGAGCAACCGTCGCACCGGCTCGTCTGCGATGCGCGCCGTGCGCGCTTCTGACGAGGAGCACGTCTCACGAGCCGAGCGCGGGAGACCTGAGTTGAGCGCAAAGCAGGCCAGAGGCGTACGGCCCTGCTCTTCGCGGCATGAAAATGGCGTTTGAAGGGTCCGTCTGGTCGGGACCGAACGTTTGGTTCATCCGGGACAGGGGCCTTCATTGGGAGAACGCAGACGGGTAGGCCGTTTTTGGCGATGGGCTTCGAGCCCGTGCTTTTCGTTTGGCCGCCCCTGCGACTTGCCTGGATTGAGCGTTCGAGCTCGTATCGGTCTGTGTCGTTTTTCCCGCTGGTTCTCCCACCTTGTCAACCACCATGCTGTGGAGGTGAAGGGATGGCGTTGGTCAGATGGGTGGGTCGTGCGATCGGTCTGGATGTGCACCGCGAGTTCTGTGTGGTCGCGATCTGCGAGGACGGGAAGGTCCGCTCCGCGGGGCGGGTGCCGAGCACACCGGAGGGCCTGGGGCTGCTGACCGAGAGTCTGCTGGCGACCGACCGGGTGGCGTTGGAGGTGACGGGTTCGTGTTGGGAGGTCGCGCGGCTGCTCGAGCCGCACGTGCAGCGGGTGATCGTGGTCAGTCCGGATGACACCGGCATCTCGAGCGCCCGCGCGAAGACCGACAAGCTCGACTCGCGGACGCTGGCGAGCCTGTTGTGGAAGGGCGAGCTTGACGCGGTCTGGATGCCCGATGAGCGCTGCCGGATCTTGCGTCGTCGGCTCGCGCGCCGCGAGCAGCTCATGCGAACGCGCACGCGCGCAAAGAACGAGGTCCAGGCGGTGCTTCAGCGCCGGCTGCAGGAAAGGCCGCCGTTCGCTGACCTGTTCGGGGTCAAGGGCCGCCAGTGGCTCGCCGGCCTGGAGTTGCCGGTCGAGGAGCGCGAGTCAGTCGACGCGGGTCTGCGCCAGATCGCGTTCACGGACACCGAGATCGCCGCGGTCGACCGGTCCATCGCCCAGCAGGCACTGGTCTGGCCGGAGATCCGGCGGTTGATGACGGTGTCGGGCGTGAACCTGATCTGCGCCGCGTCGTTCCTGGCCGCGATCGGCGAGCCCTCACGGTTCTTGACCAGCCGCAAGCTGGTGGCCTACCTCGGTCTGGACCCGAAGGTCCGCCAATCCGGCGAGGCACCGGCACGGTCGGGTCGGATCTCCAAGCGCGGGTCAGCGTCGGCGCGGTGGGCGCTGGTCGAAGCCGCGTGGAGCGTGGTCAAGCAGCCCGGCCCGCTGCGCGCGTTCTACGAGCGCCTCCGCGCCCGGCGCGGTCACGGCAAGGCGATCGTCGCGACCGCCCCGCAAACTCACCGTCCTGTTCTGGTGCATGCTCACCCGCGGCGAGGACTACGCCCACCAACGCCCCGCGCTGACCAAGAAAAAGCAGCGTCAGCTCGAGCTGACCGCCGGCGCCAAGCCGCGGACGAAGGCCGCTGCTGGGATCTGGTCAACTAACCGCGCGATCAGTGACGCCGAACGCGCTCTGGCCGAGCAAGCCGAGGTGTTCTACCAACGGATGATCACCGACCAGCAAGCCGGACGACCATCACGAAAAGTGGGCGCGAGCGCGACACCGGAGCGCGCATAACACAAGGCCCTCGAAGGGGCATAGCCGCGCGGCAGACCGACAGCTCCTGACGTCTGCACTTCGCTACGTCAGTCACCCGCGCCCACCCGACAACCTAACCGCTGAACTCGACGTCGACCACACCGGCGACGATCACTCCTGCGCAAATTCGGGCAAAACCGGGCCGAGATCGGGCCCGTCGCGCCGACCGAGCTCACAGGAGGCGATCTCAGCCCCCCGACACCGGCCCCCCGACCGATCGACCGATAACACCCCCCGAAATGTTCTGCCCAGCCCCCCTTGACTTTCATCGGTCGCCTAATGCAGGGCTGGCGGCGAGGGCCGGCCGATCGCGCGTATGCATAGGCAACGCCAAGCCGCAGCGGGCCCGCGCCGACGTCGCCGGGGCGGTGGTCCAGAGGGTTCCAACGCATGTGCAATTGAGCAGTCCTCAATTTCCGCTCCACGGCGCCGTCGTTTCGCGGGGGGTAAAGACCCGACGGCGGACGCTCGTCCAACGCTGCTCACGGCCGGCCGGAAGCGCCGCCGGTGCAGCGGCGCCCGACCATCTTGGGCGTCGAGGCGCGGACGCCGCGTGGGGTGTCTACAGGCCGCGGGAGTCGGGGCGACGGTCGCGGAGCGGCTTCGAAAGAGCCGCCTCGCCATGGCGGGGGAGCGAGGCGTGTAACGAGGCGGCGTCCGTCAAGGCGCGAACGGATCGAGCACATCGTGCGGGCCTGCATGCCCGGGGTTGCGCAGACAGCAAGCCTTTGGTGTGGCGTCCGCGAACCGACGCTCGTAGCAGCTAAGCGCCTCGGCCCGACCGTTGCCCACGAGCGCCAGCCATGGCGCGGGATCGCGGACGCAATAGGCGATCGCCTCGTGAACGGTTGGCTCGGCCAGCGAGCGAACCTGTAGGTGCGTGCGCAGGTACAGCCCAGGCGGCTGACGATCTCCGTCGTAGTCCTCGAGCCGGTCGATCGCGGCGAGCGCCGACGGGTCGATCGCGAACACGTCACCCTCGACGTGAAATCCCTCGACCCCCGGAACCAGCGCGGCCATGCGGTGCAGCAACCTGCAGCCAGGATTCCAACACCCGGCCTGGATCGGCACCACCACAGCGTGAGGCTCCACTGTGCGGAACCGCCCAATCGGATCGCCGAGCCGGTCGGCCAAGTCATGCCAATTCGGGAACTCCTTCTGCAAGGTCCCGTAGGCGAAGTAGCGAAGCTCCCTAACCACGACTCACATCATCCTCTGAAGCTCACGGGCGATCAGCCAGGACAAGCCCGGAGCGCGGCCACGGACGCTGCGTTCGTCTTCGTGGCATCGCCGCGCGGACGCTCGGCCTCAGCGGCAAGCAAGCGTCCGCGCTCTGGGACCGTCGCCCGCGCCGGCCGCGCTGCGCAGCGCGTGATCGCCCTCTCGCAAAGGCGTGGCACGATCCCGGCTGGCGGTTACTGGGACGCAACCCACGAAGCAGCGTCGGCTGTTGCTTTCCTCGCGGCAGCCGGGATCGCGATCGCGCCGTCGCGGCGGCGCATTGTTGTCGCCGTCATCGCTGAGCCACGCGCGACCCGCGGCCCGGCGCAAGCGGAGTTGCTGGATCAGGCGCACGGCGGTGGCATGATGGCCACGACCTCCGATCGGCTGACTCATCAAACGGTCATGCAACTCAGCTTTCAGCGGCGCTGCGCCACCTGCGGACACCAAGCCGACGCCAATCCCTGCCCCCGCTGCGGCGCGGCGGCCGGCCCGCCGACCCTCGCGGACACGTGGAACCGAGCCCATCCGGGCGATCCCATGCTCGCCGTCGCGCAGGCGCGCACTCGGCTGCACCGGACGGCCGCACGGTCGCAATCGCGTCGGGTAAGCGGGCGCTCTCGCCAGCGCGCATGGTTGCCACTCGTGATCGTCTCGTCCGTGGCCGGCATCCTGCTCGGCCTTGCGGTCTGGGCGACTGGCGTGTTCGGCTTCGGCTCCACCACGTCCTCCAGGCCGACGTCCGCGGCACTCGACTCACGCTCGCTGAGCCGCTCGCGTTCGACCGCTCCCAGTGGCGAGCCGAGACCGAAACCGCCCGCGGCTACCGCCAGCCTTGGCGCGCATCGCGTGTTCGCCGGACGAGCGTTCTCGGTCGCCTATCCCCGAGGCTGGACCCTCAAGGGCGCCGAGGCGCCGGCCCCTTGGGGGACCGACACGACGATCATCGCTCCCCGCGATTTGCACACGCTGTTGCGCATCGACGTCACGACCAGCCCAGCCACAAGCGATCCGATCGCCGCCGCAGAACCGGTGATTTCCAGCGTCGCGCGAGAACCAGGCTACCGCGAGCTCGGCCTGACCACCGGGACCTTCGACGGCCGCCCAGCCGCGCGATGGGAGTTCCTGGTCGCGGAGGCCGGCGTGCTGCTGCACAAGGAGGACGTGTTCTTCACCTCACGCAGCGGCATCGGCATCGCCGCGCTCACCTCGGCTCCGGCCGACGCCTACACGAGCCTCGCCAAGCGCTTCACGGCGATGCTGCGTTCCCTCGTAGCACGCTGACATCAACACGCCGGTCACTCCCGACCCGCGGCGACCGCCCGGAACCTAACCGACCGCGACGCCCACCGCGGGCGTAGAGGGCGACGACCACCATGAGGAACAACCAGGGCCGACGAACCCGAGCACCGAGAGCGCAGCGGTTGGTACGGACAATCGCGAATGAGCTGACATCGAACGCAAGCTCCCACGCGCCGAGCGGCAGATCGGACGACCGCGACGTCGCCGAAGCGCTGGCCCGCCGCGCGCGACCAGAACCGCGACAGCAGTCGTCGGCCGGAACGGTGTCGGCGGAGAAGCTCCGGGTCCGTGGCCCACATCCCATCAGTCAGGAGGAGATAACGGTCAGCGGATGGCGCGTGACCACGTCTCGCCGACGGACACCGGTGGGGCGACAGCACGACCGCGGTCGGGCCGCCCTCGGTGGGTGCCGACGTCTCGAAAGCGGGCGTGCGGCCGGTGGAATATCCGGTCATGGAAGCAGGCGTCCGGGCGTTCGTCCCGGATGCGCTTGTCGCCGAAACCAGGGCTGACGACGCCAGTCGGCCGCGACCGATTCTGCCTATGCAGATCTCAGGATTGAACGCGCCCCAATCCATCGCCAGCAGTGCGGTTCAGGGCGGATCACTGGTGATCGCGTTGTCGCCTAAGCGATAGCGCGACGCGCGCGGCCACGACATTGAAAGCAATCGTCTCGGTGCCCGGTGCGGCGTGATTGCGTTCCGTCGGAAGGGATCACGCCGACGTAGCGGGGCGGACGCTCGCGACCGGGCGATTACGAGCGTCTCGGAAATGCCGGTTGTGCTAACTCACCTCGACTTTCGCAGTTCATAGTCCGGCGGACGCCCACGCTTGCTGGACGCTGGTGATTTCTCGGGGTGTGGGCGCGCACCCCCGTCCTGGGTGAAATTGGTTGGCGATGATCACGCGGCGGAGCTTGGCGAGCATGTCGGTGAATGAGGGGGTGGTCTTGGTGAGATACCAGGGGTGGCGTTCGCGGCGTTCTTTGACGTCGTCGGGGTGGTGGCCTGAGAGCGCGTACCAGATGATCGTCAGTGACATCGCGAGGAACTGGAACGGGACGGTCCGTTGGACGGCCTTCTCGGCGCGGTTGCGAGCCTGTCCGACGCCGGCCAGTTCCTTGCCTTCTTCGTAGGCGACCTCGGTCGGCCAGCGCTCGGCGTAGCGTTCGATCAGTTGCGCGGCGCTCGCGTCGAGGTCGGTGGAGACGAGCGCCAGTTCGTAGCCGGAGGGCTTGGTGGTGTCCTGGATCAGCACTACCTGGAGGGGCTGGGATCTGAGCGCCTCGTACCACAGGCATTGGAACGGGTGGGCCATCACCTGCTCGGTCTTGCCGTAGCGGCGGACGGTCGTGTTGACCCAATCGGTGGCGGGATCAGCGGCGATCTGCGCCAGCTTTGGCAGCTGCGCTCCTTTCTTGGGCGGCCGGCCGCGCTTGCGCTGCCCTGTGGGCGGGCGGGGCGCCGCCAGCCGGTGCAGCGCGGCGTCTGAGCGCAGGCGGGAGGTCATCGTGACGTTCTCCGGCAGGCCCGCAAACGCGCCGTTCGCGTAGGCGGCATCGCCGACGCCGTGGATCTTGCGTGCCGGGAACCGCTTGGCGAGCAGGCACAGGATCTCCCTGGCCAACCGGGGTTTTGAGGGCCGCTCGGGGTCTGGCTTGTGCTTGGGGATCTCCTTGCGCCGCGGGCGCCAGAGGCGCGAGAGCACCAGCAGGCAGACGGTCCGCTCAAGGAACGGCAGCTTGACGTTGATCCCGGCAGTGACCCAGTTGTTGCCCCACGCGAGCGATCCCTTGTTGCTGTTGGCGGTCGCGTCGTGATGCCAGAAGCAGCCGAACACCTTGCGCCCCCGCCGCTTCACCAACGTGTCATCGACCGGCACAACCAGCGACTCCTGCGCTCCCACCAAACGGGAGACGATCAGCTCCGCAACCATCAGCCCGAGCTCATCGACCGACCACTCCGCCGAGCTGAAGAACCGGTGCGCGCGGGAGTGATGCCAGACCCCGGAGAGCCTCGAGCCGACCAGCATCCCGCAGACGGTGCGCAGCGACGTCTGCGAGACCTGCCCCACGACCATCGCTCTGAAGGTCTCAAACGTCGGGCGAGAGAAACATGGCGCGAACAGGAGCAGAAGCTCCTCCAGCGAAGATGGGACGCAGAGCATCGGCGGCAACCCCCATGGGCAGCCGCGAACGGGCCTCCCGCCCGACCGCGGAAATGGCGTGAACAACCACCGCTTCGGGGAAGCCGCCGGTGCTCCTCCCTACCAGCGTCCGGTCAGGCGCTCAAACCATCAGCCCGACAGCCACGACCGAGGCGCCGCCCCGCACCCGTCCACCCACCGAAAACTGCGAAAGTCGAGAACTCACTGGAGTCGGAGTCGATCCCCCGCAAGCGGTCGCGGATCTCCGAGGGACCACCATCAGACGCTTGCTGGCCCGCGCTGGTTCAGCTAACGCACGGAAGCGCCGGCTTCTCAATCGCCGCTGAGCGGCAGCGTCGCCTGCGCCGGCTTCAAGACTTGTGGTGGTATTCGAGGCTGTCGCACAAACAAAACGCGTTGTGCCGATCTACCAACACGTCCAAGCGGGCGCCGAAGTCGACCTCACAGGAGCCCCTGTGCGCCCCTCGCGAGCACCCGCGCGACTGATTTGACGTAGCCGCCAGCGGCAGGGCTGTCCGCGGGCAACAAACATAATCCGGTGCGCCGGATTTGTACGACAGCCTCGCAGTTGCGGCACTATCGCCGGAGGGAACCAAGACTAGATTCCGCTCTCGCCGGACAACCAGGAGTCTCGCCAGCCCCGCGCTCGGCCTCGCGAGCTGCCGCTTCTGGGCGATTCCGCAAGCGAGCTCTCGCTCGCGGAGTGCCGGATCTGGGCGATCGCAATGTCGCAAAAGGAGTCGCGCTCGCCGCGGTGCGCCGGGAGTCGGCCGAGCAAGCGTCTTGCCCTCAGCGTAAGGCGCGTGACGCCGCGACCGCGGGATGCGCGCCGAATGATTCATTGAATTAACGCGGTCGGGGCGATCGTCCGGATACGCTCGCGGGCGGGTTGATTGTGCCGTCGCGGCAACGGGCGAACCTGATCAAGGCGCTGACTTCCCGCAAGGTGGGGATGGCTGGTCTCTGGATTGATTGCGCAGCTGGCGCTGAGGGCGCGTTGAAGATCAGCTGATGGCGCCGGTGTTTGCCGCGGGCGCGTCGCTGATCCGTTCGGTGTCGCCGCGTTGAAGGCCGCGCGGTGAGTCTTTGGAATTCTGCTCTGCGTTGCGTGTCAGCTGCTGTAGGTATCGCTCGGGGATGTCGGGGCGGTTCAGTGGTGCGTGGCAGGCGAGGTAGCCGTCGGGGCGCACGAGCAGGAGCCGGCCGTGCAGGGCGCCGTACCGGCGGTGCGCGCGCAGGTTGGGACCGCTGACCACTTGGGCGTCGCGAGATTCCGTCCGCCCGTTGATGGTGATGGTTTGGACGATGCCGTCCCACCGCGTGAGGCGTTCGATGGCATCCCGGGCGGTGTCGGGATGTGCTCGCTTGCTGGTGAGGATGAGCAGGGTGTGCGCGGGCGGGCCGAGCAGGTCGAGTGTCGATACCCACTTGCCATCGACGTGGAGGCCGGTCACGTTGGGGAGTCGCTCTCCCGGCGCGATTGGCCGGCGGCGTGCGCGGGGCGCTTTGGGGGCGAGCGGTCCGCCGCGATAGTTGTGCGAGAGCTGGGCCATCCGGGCGGTGAAACGGCGCTCCGCCGCGGGCACGGCCGCGGCCGCGGGCAGGAAGCGGTCGCGCAGCCAGCGTTTGCGGGGCGAGGCGATCGTGAACGTCCTCACGAGGTCGTGGGTCAGCGCGAGCACGCTGGTCGCGATCGGTACCCGCTCGGCTTGGTAGGTATCGAGCAGCCTGTCCGGAGATTGGCCGTCGGCGACAAGCGCGAGCTTCCAGCCGAGGTTGAATGCGTCGTGCAGCCCGGTGTTCATGCCCTGGCCGCCCGCGGGGCTATGGATATGGGCGGCGTCGCCGGCTACGAACACGCGTCCGTTGCGCATAGTCTTCGTGGAGCGCCGGTAGCAGCGAAACGCGGTCAGCAGGGTGGGGTCTGTGAGCCGCATCTTGGCGGGGCCTCGTTGCGCCGCCAACCGCTCGATCTCCTTCATATCGGGCGTTTGGCGCTCACCCGAGCGGTTGGGAACTTGCGGCAGGAACACTCGCCAACGGCCGCGTGGGAGGGGAAACGCGGCGAGCGGCGCGGCGGCATAGGAGAACACGTGGAAGTGATCGCGCCGAAGCGGCCAGTCGACGTTCGCCTCTGTCATCAGCCAGTCCTGTCCGTAGTCGTCGCCGTCGAACGGCACGCCCAGGCGGCGACGGACGATGCTGTGCGCGCCGTCGCACCCCACTACCCAATCGGCGAGCAGCGTTCGCTCGCGCTGCTCGCCGGGGCACGTGACGCGGATCTCGACCCCGTCCTCGTCGTGGCTGAGGTCTACTACGTTCACGCCTCGGTGGATCGCGACCCCCAGGCCCTCCAGCCGCTGATCGAGGATCCGTTGGGTCTCGTCCTGGCGCAGGGTGAGCATGAACGGGTACGGGGAGTCAAGCTCGCCGAAGCGCGCGTGTGCGTCGCGCCGCGCCCGCGTGTGCACCACCATTCCGTTGACTCGATGACCCAGCGCGAGGAACTCGTCGACGATCCCGAGCTGGTGGAAGACCTCGAGGGTTCGCGCGTGGATCCCGATCGCACGGGCCTCCGGCGAGCGCGAGGGCTGCTTGTCCAGCACCCGCACCTCGACGCCCCGCCGAGCCAGCTCGATCGCGAGCAGCACTCCCGTCGGCCCAGCACCGACAATCACAACCGGCACATCGCTCTGCTTCGACACCACTCTCGCCTCCTTCACAGTCGGACTCGTGAAGTCCGGCGCGATCGTGCTTTGAGGTGCTGATGGCGCGCTGATGAGCCGCTGATGCGCGGCCGGGCTGAGCGCCTAGG
>CAWFKF010000020.1:0-19642 GCA_963816005.1 uncultured Solirubrobacteraceae bacterium
ATCAAACCTTCGATGGGCTGCTCCGAAACGGGCTGATCAGGCTTCTCCTGCCGGGCCGGACCCAGCAGCAGCGCGACGCCATCCTGCTTTTGCTCACCGACGAGCATCTCCACCTGGACCCCCGTGGGCCCTCCTTCGCGCGGAACTCATGCATCTCGTGGCTCCGACGCTGGCCGAGATGGTCGGGGTCCACCTCCGGTGCGCGCTTGCCGCGCATATCGGGGCGGACGCGGACAGCGGCGAGATGCGCGTCGTGCCGCAAGAGCGGGTCTTGCTGTCAGAACCTTGCGTTCTCGACCGGTTCGTGTCTAAGCCTAATCACGACACGCCCGTCGCAACCTCGGCAAAGCGCTATAGCCACTATGACCAGCCCGTCCGATCCTCACGTTTGAATATGGGTGCAGGTCCATTGGAGGGAGTTACGCGGGTGCCGGGATGACGCCGAGGGCGTAGCGTGATGCGTGAACGCGGCAGTGTTCTTGGGCGAGGTGGAAGGTCCAGGCGAATGGCGCGTCGGTCGGCGCTTTCTGGCAGGGTTATGCTCGCGGTTTCGGGAGGACTCCCGGTGAGCTGCGGCGAAAGTCAGGGGTGTTATGTCTTTGTCGGACCGCGATACGGAGGTGATCGCGTGGCTCCTGATCTGCTGGACTTGTTCGTCGGCCCCCGGCAAGCTAACGGCTCTGTGAGCGAGCCGTCGTTGCCGTTGGTGGATGGTGATCGGCAGCCCGCGGGTGGCGAGGACCCGCCGTTTCGCGAGGAGGTAGTCGGCGCAGCGGTCGGCGGCTTGGCGCTTGTTGGGCTCGAGCGCGAGGCGGGTCGCTTTGCGGCGGATCGCGGCGGCGACGATCCCCGCCTTGCCCTCCAGCACGGCGCGCGCCTTCTCATGCACCCACCGTTCGGCGGCCGGGTCACCCTCTTCAAAGAAGCACTAGCAGCCTGACCATAGGTACTCAAGGACGTGGATGAAGTCAACGACGATCGGGACCTTGACCTTGCGTTTGCGGGCTTCGGTCTTGATCCGGTCGATCTGTGGTGATTGTTCCCGTCCACCAGCGCCACCCAACAAATCAGGACTATCTACCCACTACAAACGACCTGCACCCTTTGAATATGGCCCGATGATCGCTGACTCTCGATTCAAGGAGGGGGACGCCATGGCGCTGACCCAGCCGCAGCTGCTCGCCGCCGTCGCCGACCGCGCGGAGTTCGCCAAGGCTGACACCAAGCGCGTCCTCGACGCGCTCGAAGCCGTCGTCCTCGACGAGCTCGGCAACGCGCAGAAGGTCCGGATCGGCGGGCTCGTGCAGCTCACCGTGCGCGTCAAGCCCGCGCAGAAGAAGCGCCAAGGCCGCAACCCCGCGACCGGCGAGGAGATCACGATCGCGGCCAAACCCGCCAGCGTCGACGTGCGCGCCCGCCCGCTCGCGCGGGCGAAGAGCGGGCTGCCGTCCGTGCAGAAAGCCCGCCGCCGGCTCGCCGCTTGACCGGACCGATTCAGGGCAAATCTCGTCGGGCTCGAACGTCGGGCTGACGCCATGCGGCGGGTTGATGTTGATCGGAACGGCGCGATAAGGGAACGACGGGAAGCGCCGGGCTACGGGGTGGTTCTGCCGTTTGGCCCTTTGCATGAGGAGGTAGGCGCAGGCCCCTCCGAATGTCGATGGTGGCGGGGCGGGGTGTCGCGGTAGTTTGATCAGCACGCTCGCTGACATCAGTCCGAGCGCCCGCGAAGCTCTCGCATCACACGTCCTCCAGGGAGGCGGGGTGCGGTCGCGAAGTTCGCCTGGCTGCGGGCGGTCGTCGGCGCGGTTGGGTCGCCCGGATTCGTTTCTCTCCTCTCGCCGGGCGGCCCGTCGCGTCGCGATCGTCGTGCGCGGTGGGCGGTCGGGTGGCGAGGCGGCGGTCCGCAATTGTCGGTGTGGGTCCGGATTCTCGTACGTGCGTTGTCGAATGCCATAAAGGGAGGCCAGATGCCGAGGATCATCGTCCAAGCCAGCGGGTCCGGCGGCGACGCCGTCCGCGTCACGCTCAGCGAGCGGGTCGTCGCATCCCATCTACAAGACGGGCACTATGCGGAGCAGCTGCTCGAACGGCTCGCCTGGGCCGCGATCGACGCCGAGCGTCTCGAGCAGGCGCACGCCGATCACCAGCTCGAGCGCGTATTCCGTGGAGCCCAAGCTCGCTGAGCACCGCGGCGCGGAAGTCAATCCGCCGGGGGTGAGGGACGGGAATCAAGCTGCGCCGGCTGGAGGGCGCGCGTCGGTGAGCCCGAGCGGGCGTCCACCTGCCGTTGAGCGCGCGGCCGGCCGGCTTGCTCGGAGCAAGGCCCGTCGCTGTAAGTGATCCTGAGCGTGTCGCCGTCGCGCAGGATCCGCAGGACTGGGTCGAGCTGTGGCCAGCTCGCTTTGGCGCCGCTGGCGTGGTCGAGGTAGATGTCGTTGGCGGCCACGCCGGCGCGGTGGAGCGCGTCGCTCTTGGTGGTCGGGGCTCTGCTCGCCGGTCGAGACGGGCGCGTATCCGAAGAGGGGTTCGGGTAGGAATGGCGCAGAAACACCGACTCGTCGCCCAGCTTGACACCGATCCTGCAGAACTCTCGGAGTACGTGCCGGCGGAGCGCACCGCACGCGAGCACCGCCATCGCGCCGCGACGATCGCGAGGTTTCGCGATCCCGACGACAGCGACCGGTCTGAGATGGAGACGCGATTCGTGGAGCACGCGCTCGAGCACGACTCGCCAGCCGGCCTGCTGCGCACCGCGGCACTGGATCTACGCGAGCGTCAACTGCTGCGTCCCGGGCTCTCCACGCTTGAGCGGCTGATCGCCGCTGCGCGGGCGCGCGCCGAGCGGGACACGCACGAGTGCCTCAGCCCGGTGCTGGACGCAGCCACGCGGCGCGCGCTGGACGCGTTGTGCGTGACCGACGTGCGTCTCGGTGTCAGCCGACTGGTGTGGCTGGGCCGGGAGTCGACATCGAAGACGGCGAGCTTCACGTCCGGCGGCTGCCCGGCGCCGAGCGTCCCGAGCCGACCACCAAGCTGGCGGCGCAGATAGTGGCGCGTCTCCCAGAGATCGACCTCGCCGACGTGCTGATCGACGTTGACGCCTGGACAGGCTTCAGCGAGGAGCTCACGCACGCGCACGGCGCGACGGCGCGCCAGCCACGGCTGTCCGAGCATCGCTACGCCGCGCTGCTCGCGCAGCCTGCAACCTCGGTTACGTCCGCATGGGACAGGCCGCCAGGATCGACCCGCAGCAGCTCGCGTGGACGACGCAGTGGTACCTGCGCCCCGAAGCGCTAGGCTGCGTCTTGAGCCCCCCACTCCGGGGGAGGGGGAGGCCACCTTGGGGACCCGGATGGGCCGCGCCCCTTCCCGAGCGCGGCCCAGACGGGACACTCAGCGGCTCTCAGCGGAGCGAGCCTCAGCCGGTGCCGGTTATCCGTGCTCGGGCCAGCCTCAAGCGCGGGTTGATCTGGCCGGCGAAAGGACGAGCTAGAGACGCAGAGCCCGAGCCTCCCGGCCGGTCATCCCTTGGGGGGAGAGGACCGGCCGGGGGCGCGCGCCGGAGGGGGAGACCGTGCGAACCCTCGGTGCACTCGACTCGTCGGAGAATCGGGCCAGGCCCGGCTCGGGCGCCCCTGATACCCCATCAGGGGCGCACGCTCTTGAAGCGCAGATACTCGGGCGGTGACAGCTTGAATCGGCCGCCATCTCCAGGCGGCGGGTGCTTGTGCCGGAGCCGAGCCTGCAGAAGCAGGATCGGAGGACCCGCGTGCGAACTCCGTCGACGCGACTCGCCGCACGGGCGGCCGCGTACAGAAAGGAAGCACAATATGAAGGGTATCGGCCGGGCGATCTTCGTCGCGATTCTGTTGCTGATCGCGGGGACGCTCAACATCATCTACGGCATCGCCGCGGTGGGCAATGCTCATTTCTTCGACAACACGCAGTACGTGTTCTCGAGCCTCCATACCTGGGGCTGGATCACGATCATCGTAGGCGTCATCCAGCTCACCGCCGGGTTCTCGCTCATGGGAGGCGGAGGCTACGGCCGGATCATCGGGATCATCGCCGCCACTATCGGCGCGCTCGAGTCGCTGCTGTCGATCGGCGGAGCACACCCGTGGTGGTCGATCGCCATCTTCGTGCTGTGCATTTACGTCCTGTACGGCCTGATCGTCTTCGGTGAGGAAGAGCCGACGCCGCGCGCAACGCCGGCCGCAACGCCGCGCGCAACGCCGCCCGCAACGCCGCGCGCTTAGCAATAGGTCCGGGAGCCTGGCCGGTCGCCAGGCTCCCGGACCCCGGTTTTTCGCGCGCGGGCTCATCGAGGGCTCGGATTGGGCACCCACTGGGCACCCGGGCCAGTTTGGCGTTCCCGCCGAGTCCTCGCCCGACGCCTCGGCATAGAAAAAGCCGCCCATTAGCAGGGCTTTTGGCGATGGGCGCGGCGGGTTGCGAACCTGCGATCTCTCGCGCGTGAAGCGCTGGCGCTGATCGGGCGAATCGCCCGGAAACACAGGCTCTGCGGCTAGGCGGTCCGTGTTCGCTGAGCTCCCCGAATCTGCAAGCACGTCGCCGGCCGTCGGGAGCGGGCCGCGAGCGGTAGCGCGCAACCCGGCAGACCACCATCCAAACCCACCCCTCAGCAGGCAAAACGCCCATTACGACGCCAGCACTGCACATAATCGGACGGGCATAGAGGAGCAGGGCTCTCGCCACGGACCACGCGCCTATCGAGTCTCTGTGAGGCCACCGGCCTCGAGGCCCGAGACGTAGCCCTGCACCAATGCATCATTGGGTTGCTTGGACACGAGCAGGTCATAGAGTCGTTCCAGCGCCTGGCGCCGGTAGGCTTGCTCAAGCGGGCGACGAGGGATCGCACTTCCTCACGCACGTCGCGCACCGTGACGTCAAGCCCTGGCGGCACGATTGCCGCTATGTCGACGCCCTGGGCCCTAGCGGCATCCTTGGCCACGATGTGAACGCGGGACAGATCGTGCCGCCGCAGCGTGGCCGTGGCCTGATCGACCTTTGTGTACCACGCAGCGGCCGTCAATTCGTACGCCTCGCTGACCTGGCCTCTGTGCTTTTCTTGCACGTCGGCAGCCGTGCGGGCCGATGCGTCCGAGGCGTTGAGATTTTTCGTCTCGACGAGTCCCGGCTCGCCAAGCTGCTCGCGCCACGCCGCGAGCAGCGCGGCGAACGTGAACTGCTCATGCGCACCCGCTGACGACTTGCTCAGGATCTCGTCAAGCACCGCGAACACGGCCGGGAACGTCAGCTTCGGCGTGTCTAGCGCGGGCATCGCGGGCAGGTTGCGCGCCGTCGCCGCCACCCCTGCGGCGAGGTAATGGAACGCTCGTTCAATCAGCGGCATCCCATAGACGTTCAGCGCGGCCGCGTAGACCTCGGCTGCCTTCTGACTACCGACGTAGCCATCGCCACCCTGCATGATCTTGGCGCCAAAGTACGCGTCCATGGCGTCACCGAGCCATTCCGGACCAAGGCCGCGTGGGCCGTCCAAGTGGTCGGGGTCGACGTTATACGCACCGCCGATGTGAGCGCGCAAGTCGGTTAGGTCGATGCGCGGATTTGAGGCCCACCTCAGCAAGGCCGTCCACGTCGCAGTCCTGCGGTCGATGTAGCGTCCAACGCCCTTGACGCCCGTGTTCAACGCCTCTCGCGAGCCAGCGATATTGAGTCGCGGGTAGATCACAGACCCAAGATCGTGTGACGCACTGCGGGCGGGGTTGTAGAGGCCCTGGCCGCGCCAGTCGATGAGTTCGCCGTGCTCAACCTCCATGGCGAGCAAGGTCAGCATCCCATCGCGCACGGTGTACTCCCGCTTGATCAGGAGGTCATCTAAGTACGGCTTGACTTCGTCGGGTGGGTCGGGAAGTGGTCCGAACCCTGCCCGCAACCAGTGCGCCGAGCGTGTCCTCCAGACGCTTGGAGATGGAACCTCTCGAAGGCAGAGCCACGGACTCAACGGTACCTAGCCTCGATCTTGCAGTAGGCGCGGGATCGCGTCGCTTGCAGTAAGCATCGCGCGGGGTTCTGCGAGCGGTCTGGATGGGGTGTGTCGGGGTGTGTCGGGTTGTGGCTGGTGAGGATCGGTGGGGTGGCGGTGGCGCCGGCGGCTTGGACACGTTCACTTTGGGGCTGGCCGGCGGTTTGTGGGCAGGCTGACGCCCGGGGTGTGGGGCGATTGGCCGTCGGGTGGCGGCGCCCAGCGGCGCCGCGGTCAGCCTGTTGGGGGTGGGAGCGCTTGCAGCCGCTCGAACGCGGCGGCGAGCTGTCCTGCCCAGGGCCAGTGGCGTGAGAGGCGCAGAATCGTGCGGCGGGCGTGGCGGGCGATCCGCCCTGACTGGTGCAGCAGCCGGTAGCGCAGCCGTTTGAGCTCCCACGCGCGTGCTTGGTCGGTAAGGCACAGCTGCTGAGTCCAGGCGACGAGGTCTTGGGCGAGCTGCACGAGCCACAGCCACACCTGGTTGTTCGCGAAGCTGTGGAACGGGAGGTTAGACAGGCCGCAGTCCTTGGCTTGGCGGATGCGGTCCTCGACACGGGCGTGGCCGCGGTGGTCAAGGTCGAGCTGCGGAATGTTCTCGCCCGGCTGGTCGCAGAGGAACACCGCGAGGCGGTAGCCGTCATGGTCGGCGAAGGACTGCTGGTCGCCCTCCGTGAGCTTCGTGCGCCGGGCGATCAGCCTTGAGCCCCGCGGCCACGCGGACAGATCCACTTGGTCGGTGATCTCGCACACCTGGCTGTGCTCGCGCTCTGTCCCGTCTGAGCGGATCGCCTTGACCCACACGGCCTCAGGCACGGCGATGATCGCCTCGCGCACCGGCTCGGAGAGATCAAACCCGAACGAGAACCGCATGTTCGCCTCGCGGCAGTACATGGTCAGCTCGTGCGTTGAGCCGGCGCCGTCGGCCCTTACCAGGATCTCGCCGTCGAGCGCTTGTTGGTCGAGCTGGGCGAGCGCGAGGTCGAGCACCAGCGTGTGATCGCTCGCGGTGTTCGACCCGGCGTTGCCCGGCCGCAGCACCCCCGCCGGCGCCTCCCCTGTCCCATCGAGGTAGCAGAGCAGCGGATGATGACCATAGCCGCCTTTGAAGTTCCCCTTGGCGTCCTCCTTCTCCGAGTGGGCGGTGGTGAGCGTCGCGTCCAGGTCGAGCACCGTCCGCTCGGGGCCGTCCGGCTTGACCCTGCGCTGCGGACGCGCCCCGAGCTTCCACGCCCGCGCCCTCGCGACCGCGACCGCCACACGCAGCCTGCCAAGGCACTCCGCGTCGATCGAGTCGATCACGCGGAACGCCGTTGAGTCAGACGCGACATTGCCGAACAGGTCAGGCTGATCACGCTGAGCTCCCAGGTCAGCCAGGCACTCCCCGCCGTCGGCGAGCATCACCGCCAGATCGCGCAGCACCACCCCTGGGTCATGCGCCGAGCGCCGCTCCCTGGTCGGCGCCATCGCCCCCGACAGCGCCCGTGTCAACCCGACGCGGTCCGCGACCCCGGCCAGCAGCGCACTGCCGGCATGACCGACCTGACCCGTGCCGTCCGCCCTCACAGTTAGCTTGTCAACCAGCCCATCACGCTTCACCAATTGGGTGATCCTCCTGAGGTCGGGACGCGAGTTTCAGCACCCCGCATTCTCCTTGCCCAGGCGGACGTTTCCGACGTTTCCGCGCCCCGGCCAGCCCCGGGGCGCGGTCGTTAATGCAAGGTAACTATTCAGGTCGTTTGAGGGCTCGGCAGGATTCGGGTCGTGTGCAGGGAAGTTTGCGTGTATGGCGGATGCAAGGGATGTTGCGGGGTGGCCGAGCTATGACGAGCTCGCGGCGTTGGTGGTGGAGCTGAGGGCCGTGGTCGCGGCGCAGCAGGCGGAGATCGTGGAGTTGAAGGCGCGGCTGGCGGCGAACTCGCGCAACAGCTCGCGTCCGTCGTCATCGGACGGGTTGGGCAAGCCGCGGGCGGATCAGAAGAAGCGGAGCTTGCGTAAGCGCTCGGGTCGCAAGCCGGGCGGGCAGGACGGGCATGGCGGCGCGCGGCTTGACCGGGTCGCGGTCCCGGACGGGAGCGTTGAGCATCCTCCGGAGCGCTGCGATGGGTGCGGCGCTGGTCTCGCCGAGGCTGAGAGCGTCCCGGGTGGCGAGTCGCGGCAGGTGTTCGATGTTCCCGAGCAGCGGGCGCTGTCGGTGATCGAGCACGTCGCGACGCTGCGACGCTGCGAGTGTGGGCATGTCAGCTCGGGCGTGTTCCCGGCCGCTGCCGGCGCGCCGACGCAGTACGGGCCCGGGGTCCGTGCGCTTGGTGTGTACCTGCATGTCTTTCAGCACCTCCCGTATGACCGGGCGTGCCAGGCGCTGGCTGACATGGTCGGCGCGGCGGTCAGCCCCGGCACCCTGAACGACTGGGTCACCGCCGCCGCGGCGGGGTTGTGTGACTTCGACGAGCGATTGCGTGGCCTGCTCGCCGGCGCGCCGGTCTGCCATTTCGATGAGACCGGCGCGAGGATCGCCGGCCGGTTGGGATGGGTTCACAGCGCCTCGACCGAGACGCTGACCCGGTACACCAGTCATCAGCGGCGCGGCAGCGAAGCGATCGATGACGCCGGCGTGCTCCCCGACTTCAGTGGCGTCGCGGTCCATGACGGCTGGGCGCCTTACCGCAACTACACGGGTTGCGAGCACGGCCTGTGCAACATCCATCATTTGCGTGAGCTGCAGGCCGCGATCGAGGCCGGGCATACGTGGCCGCTGGCGATGAGCTGCCTGCTGCTGGACACCAAGACGCTCGTCAAGGCAGCCCTCGCCGACGGAAACGATCGCCTGTCCGCACGGCAGGCCCGCGAGCTCGCTGCCAGCTACCAGACGGTGATCAAGATGGGCCACGAACAGCATCCCGCCACCAGCCACAAGAAGACCAAGGCGCACAACCTGCTCTTGCGTCTGGAGCGCTATCAGCCTGACGTGCTGCGCTTCGCGTACGACTTCACGGTCCCGTTTGGCAATAACCAAGCGGAGCAGGACATCCGCATGGTCAAGCTTCAACAGAAGATCTCCGGGTGCTGGCGGACCACTACCGGCGCGCAACGGTTCCTGACGATCCGTAGCTACCTCTCCACGACCCGCAAGCACGGGATCAGCGCGCTCGCAGCCCTGGACGCGCTCACCGCTGGAACGCCGTGGCTTCCCGCCCCAGCGCCCGGCTGACCGGGTCGGTCCGAACCGGCAGCGATCATCCCGCTGAGAATGAGTAAACGCTCCCGCCAGCGAACCCGCCCCGCACCCCGACCCCAACTTCCCCAGCAGACCAACCAGCAGCAGCCGAAGCCAGCTGCCGACCTCCCCGCCGAGCGTGAACGACTGTTGCTTGACCAGATCGCCGACGGCGTGCTGGACCGGCACCTCGCCGCGATCTCAGAAGCCGTCCACGCCCGCCACCAGCTGCTCGCGACGATCAACTCCCACAAAGCGCTCGCGATGCTCAACGTCGGCGACCGAGTGCGGATCAATCACCACGCCAAACCGCGCTACCTCTACGGCATCCAAGGCGTCGTGGTCGAGCTCGACCAGCACACCGCGACCGTCTGCATGCACCGCCCCGTCGGCCGCTTCACAAGCGGCGAGATCCGCTGCCCACCCCTGATACTCGACCGGCTCAACCCAGCCGCCTAACAGCGACCTGAATAGTTACAATGCAAGATCCAGGCCAGGACGTTCACACCCACGTCGCGCGACGCCGCCCATCCAACCTCGCCAAGCTCGTCACTCTCACCGTCGAGTATCTCGCAACCCGCACAAGTGAGATTGTCAGCAAGTACTTCGACGGCGAGTACGTCGCCTACGCCAAGTAACCACGCACTAATTGCCACGCAGCGTAATACGCCCCATCCCAAGTACGTGGGGCGAGCCGAGGGCGTCTATGTGCGTGATGCGCCCGACGACGTGGTTGGTCCCGCGGTGGATGGCCGCACACAGCGCATCCCGCAAGGCACCGTCAAGTACGCGGACGGCAGGACGACGACGTGGCCACGGGCCGTGATCGAGCCGATCGACTCCTAGGGTCGAGGTCGCGCTCGGGGACGGACGTGAGATGGCGGCGGGCAGGTCCAGGTCGGCACCGCGTCCGCTCTGGCGCGTCCTGGCCTTGACCGGCACGCCGACCTCGGCATCCCGATGGCTGAGCAGCCGGTCGTGGACGGCGCGGCGCAGGGCGAGGTTGGATCAGCGGACGGGCGAAGCACAGAGGCCCCCTGGACGCCCACTGACGACGGCGCTCGCCATCGCCCTCACCACCGGCTCGATCAGCCGCGGTGAACGGCCTCCGCGGTGCAGGCCTCGCGCGAAGTTGGAGAAGCTGGTACGTGACAGGAGGGGCGGGAGTTCCGCGGCCGTTCCGGATCAGCACTCTCCGAGTTCGATGAACCGATGGCGGAGACTGTCGCAAGTAGCCCGAAGGGGAAGTCTGCCGCGCGCCGCACGGCGATTCGGTCAGTCGGTCGCGGACGGCTCGGGCTGACTAGCCTCGATACCGGTCCAAGACACTCCGGACTCTGAGCGCCTGCGCTCTGACGCCGCGCAACGACCCGGCCAGCACGGGGCGGGCTGCGTGCGCCAGGAGAGCGAACACGATCAGCGCGGCAAGGCGGGGCGCGTCCTCCGACGTCGCTCCCGAGATGCCACGGACCGCCTCCCTCACCACGGCCCCCCCGATCAGCGCGTCCGCGAGGGAGGGGCCGGACTGGCCGGACTGGACCTCGCGCACCTTGGCCCCAGCGCCCTGGACTCCCTCGGCAACCGCGCCGATCGCGATCATCGTGATCAGGAGCGAAGTGAACGAATCCTCCCTGCTCTGGACGCCGAACACTCGCGTGATGGCGCGGTGGCGCATCTCGTTGAGCACGCGGGCCGCGACTTCCGCGTCTGTGAAAACCAGCCTGGCTCCGCTGACGTGCTGATCTGGTTTCACGGCGTGCCTCGCAACGCGTTGGGGTGTGGTCATATATCGTCGTCCGGGCCGACCCTCGCTCACAAGAGTAGGCGAGCGGCACCGAATCGAAGTCGCCTGCCGCCCAGCCGGATACTGCTCGTGATCGTCTGGGGTATGGAACGTGCTGGGAAGCACCGAGGGACGACCCACAGTCGCCGCTGACGTCGAGGAGGTTGTCGCCCGTATCGCGAGCGACTACGGACGGCTCGTGGACCGTACGCGCTCCGGGACACTACGCAGTGAATCCGGTGGTTCGCCCCGTTGCACGTCGCGATCGCGGATGTGAGCCTCGCTGAGGCAGACACCCGTAGAGTCTGACCGGATTCGTCGCCGACGACAATCCCCCGTCGCAGTGGCGGGTCGCGGTCGCGGCAAACGACAGCCCAAGGAGGCACAACCATGGGACCCCTTCGACACCGCGACGATGCTCCGGGCGGTCGGCGCTTCCAGATCCAGGAGAAGCTCGTTTCGATCGGCGATGACTCGTGGATCGAGGACGACCATGGCGAGCGCGTCTACAAGGTCGACGGCAAGGCCTTGCGGGTCCGCGACACCTTCATCCTCAAGGACAGTGACGGCAACGAGGTAGCGTCGATCCAGGAGAAGAAGCTCCGCGCGCGACACGATGCAGATCGAGCGTGACGGCCGGACGCTGGCGACGATCCACAAAGCCCTCGTGGGGATCCGCGACCGCTTCGACATCGACATCGAGGACGGCAAGGACCTCAGCGCGCACGGCAACGTCGTCGACCACGAGTACGAGGTCAAGCGCGACGACGAGGTCATCGCAACCGTGTCGAAGAAGTGGTTCCGTGTGCGCGACACCTACGGTGTCGAGATCCGAGAGGGCGAGGACGAACCACTGCTCTTGGCCCTCACGGTCGCGATCGACAATTTGAGCGGCACCTGAGGGCCCTGCGTCCGCACCAAGTACGGAGACGGCGCGCCACCCTGCCTCGAGCGTCGTTGGTGCGTCTGAGGAATAGAGCAACCGAAGCCGTCCGCCAGTCTGGGGCTTCCCTGGCCGATTGGCGCAACCGGCTACCAGAGTGCCGGTTTGATCGAGATGCGGCAGTCTGGGGTTAGCGTCGCCTGATACCGACCGGCCTGACGCGGCCGTCGCCGCCAGTGTCGCCATGAGCGGGCATTCCTCACAACCAGGCGAGCACCCCTTCACCGATGCGGTTCGGGTTCCGCCATGGTCGCGGTCGTGAGCACCAACACGACCGTGTTGGCGGTGGGGTTGTAGCGGTGGATCGTGCCCGCTTCCGACGAGCGCCCGCAGCCTATGGCTGAGCGGCGCGCGGCCAGGGCGGGACCGAGTCGCCCGAAGGGAATCGATGCGGCCATCACGCCCGGCGGCACGTGCGATCTGGACGCGCCGCGCGTCGGAGAGCGCCGACCCGCCTGACCAGAACGCGGCCCCGGAGAACGACGCGCGCATCACGAACAAATGGCTCTCCGGGCATGATCGGGGGTGACGACACACGAACACGCGTTTTCTTTCTGGCCCTCCGAACCGCGTCACCCGTATTCCGCCACGACGCTCGCTCGACCCCGGGATGACCCGGTGCGCACGCACGGCAAACGGCGCAACGAGAAGGGAATGGAGCAGGCAGCTCCCCGGCACGCCACGACCCCCGTCAACGCGGGCAGCGACCCCGACGCCCCCCAACGACGCCCTATGGGGCGAGTCTCGCCATGATCATCCGGATGCGCCTGCGCGCAGGCGCGGCCATCCCTGGCCGCTTGAGCACGCATCCGCTGTGCCCACGATCGCCGGGCACGGGGCCCAGCGAGCAGTCCACAACCCAGCAGCAGAGGCGCACGCGACTTCCACCCTCCGCTCCGACGACCAAAAGCCCTGCTCAGGACGGAATCTCGATCGAGAGTCACCCCCGATCATCCACGGAGCCCCGAACAAATGCACCGTAGTCGCGACGCCAGCGAGCACCACGAGCGCCTCGCCCCAGTCGACCTCCGCCTCCATCCCGGGCGCATGCACCTGCGGCACGAACACGTCCCCGATCGGCCACCCCATCGCACGCTTGCGGCCACGGACATACTGACGCACCGTCGTCTCCGCGACATCCGCACCGTGCTCATCAACGAGCCGCTGATGGATCCGTTTGGCCGTATGCCGCTGCTTGCGCGGCGCCACGCGATCGGCCTCAAGCCAGCAGTCGATCACCGCCCGATACGGCCCCAACCTCGGCGCCGGGCGGCCAACCGGCGAACGCTTCGCCGGCGGCACCGGCGACGCCAACGCCTGCCTGACCGCCCGCCGATGCACCCCATGACGCACCGCCAACCCCCGGATCGAAAGCCCCTCACGATCACGGTCCCTGCGGATCTGCTCGAACTGTTCCACTCTGGATTCCACTCCTCCGTGCCCTCCGCTCAACGCTCGAGATGAGCGCCAAGCGTCAGGTCACGATCGGACGCTCAGGTGGGGCCAGTTCAAGACGTCGCAGTGGGGCCAGTTCAGACCATCGTTCTCAATCGCAAGCACGCCGTCCGCGTCCTCTCACGGCACGTTTGGCACCCGGGTGATGTAGGCGGGCGGTGGTCGTCGGCGACCAGCGAGAGACGCCGCTCAAGCTCTCCGGACAGGATTCGCCCGCGTCCCGCACCAGACGGCCGCCTCTCCAGCGTCTTGACGGTTCGGCAGGTCGGCCGCCGGAGGCGAGCGCCGGTGCGGAGTCGCGTCGGCTTGTCGCTCATCGCGATCCGCGGGTACCGAACGGGTACATCAGCACGGCCTCGTCGGGGCGCGCGGCGGCCATCTTCGGCTGCCCCAATGTTGACGATTTGCGGGATGGTCGTGACCCGTGGATGACCGCTCAGGAACCCCAGCCGATGGATCGCACCCAGGAGGTCGCGAGTTCGAGTCTCGCTAGCTCCATTTTCGAGAAGTCCTGCAAACCTCAAGGTTTCGACCGGTCGTCAGCTCGAGGCGGTGCCTCGCACGAGGTGCGGAGGGTCCAACTGCGGCGGGGAGATGGCGCTGATCCTGCCTCACATGGATCTGGAGGGCGCCCATGCCACCGCCGAACGCGTCCGCACGGCGATCGAGGGACTGCGGATCCCCCGGCTCGACTATGAGAACGTGCTCGAGGTCACCGCCGGCGTCGACGTCGGCGCATCGTCGGCCGCAGACAAGGACGAACTGATCGCCGAAACTGATGTGGCACTCTACGTGGCCAAGCGCTCAGGTAAGAACAGGACCGTGCAAGCCGGGGCGCAGACCACGAACGTGGTCGGCGCCGAGTAGGCTTTTGGTCATGGGCCTGCTTGACGACGCGATTCGCGAGCACCTGGACCTCAAGCGACGCCGCGGCGCTGACCCGGCGGAGGTTGAGCGCGCCGAGCGCGAGGCGCTCGGGCCCGTGCGACGCGAACCCGAGGACGGGGGCACCGGTGATTCGGTGCTCGGAGATGCGACTGGAGCCGTGGACGAGCTCGAGTACGAGGAGCCGGAAGGAGCCGAGTGGGAGTACGAGCCCGAGGACGATCGGGAGTCTCCGGCCGCCGGGGCGGCGGGCAGCGCCGCCCCTGTGGCGGCGCCGGACCCCTCGCAGCCCGACCCGCTCGGGGATCCGTTCGCCGACGACGATCCGTTCGCCGAGCCCGAACCGCGCGCCCCGTTCGGCATCGAACCGAAGCCGGAGCGAGGCGCCGAGCCAGTCGACGAGCAGACGGTCGAGTACAACGTCGAGGACGCGCTCAAGGACCCCCGCGCCGAGGACGAGGATCCGCTCGAGGAGACGCCCGAGTTCCTCCAGGACGCCCCCGAGCACGACCGCCTCTGGTTCGAGCAGCGCCCACCGCGCGACTTCGACTTCGACGGCTGACCCGGCACGCCCGAGTTCCCCTACACCCTGCTCGACGTCTTCAGCGACGTCCGCCTGGCCGGGAACCAGCTTGCCGTCGTGCACGACGCCGACGCCCTCGACGATGAGGCGATGCTCGCGTTCGCCGTCGAGACGAAGCTGTCGGAGACCTGCTTCGTGCAGACGAGCAACGCGCCCGGGGCCGATTACCGCAACCGGATCTTCTCGATGGCCGGAGAGCTCCCGTTCGCCGGCCACCCGTCGCTCGGGACGGCGGTCGCGCGAGCCCGCCGGCACGGCGTCAGCGGAGCGGCGGCCTACGTTCAGGAGACGGGCGCCGGGCTGCAGCCGATCGAGGTCGTGATCGACGGGGACGTCGCCCGCGCGTCGATGCTCCAGGAGCGGGCCGAGTTCGGGCCCGAGCTCGATCGGGAGCCGCTGCTGGCCGCGATCGGGCTCACCCGCGACGACGCCGACCCGACGCTCGCGCCCCAGGCGGTATCGACCGGATTGCGGCACGTGATGCTGCCGCTCGCCTCGGCCGAGGCGCTGGCCCGGATCGATCCGAATTCGCGAGCGGTGGACGCGGTGCTCGCGGCGCACGACGCGTACGGCCTGTATGCCGTCTCGTGCACGCCCGAGCACGCGACCGCCGAGGCGCGCCTGTTCGCGCGCGGCGCCCAGGTCGGGGAGGACCCGGCCACGGGGTCCGCGGCCGGGCCACTGTGTGCGTACCTGCATCGACACGCGGGCTGCGAGGCGGTCGCGATCACGCAGGGGGTCGCCCTCGGACGGCCGAGCCGGCTCGAGGCCGAGATGGCCGGCGACCGGGTGCGCGTCGCGGGCGCGGTGGTCAGCGTGATCACCGGGGTGCTGACGCTCTGAGGCGGCGGCGGCGGCACGGTGCCGCACGGGTGCCGCCAGCGCTGAAACACCCGCGGGTTCGGGCTAGACTCGGCCCCCGAAGGGGCCATAGCTCAGATGGGAGAGCGCCTGCTTTGCACGCAGGAGGTCGCCGGTTCGATCCCGGCTGGCTCCACTGAAGAAAGCGCTGCAAATTGACTAGTTTGCAGCATTCTCATCGGTGGCGACGTGACGATATTTCTGCCAAGAGAATGCATTTTTCAGCCGTTTCTCGGCAGAATTCAGACTAATCCGAGGGCAAAGACGGCCTGTCATCGTGATCCGGAATTGTGCCGTACGCCGGAGACGGAACTGGTGTCATCGTCGATCACGGGCAGCGCGATCGGACTGGCCGGGTCGTACGCGGCCGCCGGCACCGCGCCAGCCATGATCTCGTCGAACGCGCGTCCCCACTTGGCTCGGTCGCGGGACCGGGAGACGCGCGCGTAGATCTCGAGCGTGAGCCGCGCGCTCTCGTGACCGACCTGGTCCTGCACGTAGGTGATCGGCGCCCCGGCCTCTGCCATGAGTGTGATGTACGTGCGGCGGAACGCGTGCGCCGAGAGGCCGGTCGGCAGCGGCGCCAGACCCCGTTCGACCCTCAGCGCTGCCGCCGCCCGCTCGACCGGACTGATCACGCGGCGGTTCATGTTGTCCTTGTCGCGGAACGTCGCGTCGCGGGTGGGGAAGACCGGGTCCTCGGGCCGAGCCTCGCCGAGGCTCGCCTTGTAGGTGAGGAGTTGCTCTCGGAGCCATGGGGTCATGTCGATCTCGCGAACGCCGCGGTTGGTCTTCGACGCCGGGATGCGGATCTTGGACCGCTGGAAGTCGAGGTCCTGCCAGCGAAGCAGGCAGAGCTCGCTGTTGCGGGTGCCGCTGGCGGTCAGCGTCGCGATGATCGCCCGGCGGCGGGACACGATCCGCGGCCGGTGCCGGGTGTAGAGCCAACAGATGCCGCCCTGGCTCATGTCGAGCTGCTCGGCGATCTGCTTGACGGTCAAGCCCTCCTCGTCCCGCAGGCGGCGGACCTCGCGTGCCTTGCGCTCGGTCTCGGGCCTAACCGGATTGTCGATGCGCTCGGCGGCCTCCAGCAGCGTGATCACCTCGTCGGGCTCGAGCCAGTCGCGGACCGTCTTCTTTGGGACCTTCACGCGCAGCTTCCTGTCCCGGGCTGGGTTCGCGGCGAAGTCGATGTCAGGCCCGCGGACGGCCTCGTCGAGGATCATCGCGAGCAGGCCGATCGACATGTTGATCGTCCGCTCGCTCAGCCTCATCGGCCTGTCGTTCCAGTCGCGCAGCGGCCTGCCGCTCGCGCCTGCGGCCCGGATCCGCTGCATCAGCATCAGCCGCTGCTTCTTGTAGTTGTCGACCGCCGACCACGTGATCTGCGACAGCCGGATCCGCTCGAAGTACGGCGCCAGGTGGTGCTCGAGCAGGTTCTCGTTGAGATCCCGCGTGTTCGGTGCTGTCTCGACGGCGTGCTCGGCGACGAACGTGCGCGCGAACGCGCCGAAGGGCGGGTCGCGATCCTCGGTCGGTACGGCGTCCGGGGTCGGGATGTATGCCCGGGCCGCGACGAGCCGCTCGAAGTTCTCGAGCTCGATTTCCGCGCGGCGGTGCGACCATCCCTCGCTCGCGAGGCCGCAGCGCTCGTATCGCCTGATCCCGTCCTGATCGAAGAACCGCACGCCGAAGCCGACGTCGCCATTCTTGCGCGTCCACGTCTCAACGCTCCCGGTCTTCGGGCGACCGCGCTTGCGACCCTTCCTGGCGCCTGGTTGCTGTGGCGGGTTTCGTTTGGATGCTGAGCCGTGTCCTTGCGTCGGCATCAGCGGGAACCCTACGCCCGACGAGCCGCGGGGTCCACAGCAGGCAGTGGCCTCGAGACGAGGCGCCGGCGGCTTCTCTTCGCCCTGGGCGGCTGCTCGGGGGGCGCAGCGATCGGATCGGGCCCGGCGTCGGGCTGCCTCAGCTCCTCGACCGCTCGTGGATCGAACCGTAGCCGCGCCTTCGGGCCGTCGCCAAGCTTGATCACCCCCAGGCGGCGCTGATGGGCATAGACCCATTTCGGGCTCATCTTCAGGCGCTCTGCGACCTCGGCCACCGTCAACAAGTCCGGGGGGTCAGCCCCGGTCGCGGTGCCGGCCTCGCGCACAAGCTCGAGGAAACGCCTCGCTACCGCATCGATCAGTTCAGGATGCAGCCAAGGCGCGTCGTTGGCACCGATGCCATTGACATCCGGACGTTCACGCGGGCGCATGCCCGCCTCCCGGCAACGTCGTCTGAGCTCTCGACTGGTGGCCTAGCTGCGAGGTGTCCTGCTGGCATTCCTGATCGCTCTCGTCGGGCTCGCGGAGCTCTCGCGACCTGGCTTCACCGCGCCGCGGGACGCTTCCGCCCGACGCGGGTCGAGTTCGTTCGCTTCGCGGTGTTCCGAGTTTCTGCGCGAGGCGCTTCTGGAGCGTGGCATGGAGCAAGTGTCGCGGCAGTAGGGCGGCGGTGAACGACGTCGGTGAAAGGAGCGCGTCTAGCCGTTCCTCGTTCCAGTCCGAGTTGCGGACAACGAGCACGATCTCGACGAGAACCTGTTCGCACGATTCGCGGACCTGGGCCTCGATCACAGTCCGGGCGCCGGGCACGCCCTGGTAGCGGTAGCACCAGTGCGTGATCAGGTCGCTGATCGCCCGGAAGTCTGAGTTGATCGTCAGCTCGTGCCGACTGCGGTGGTAGCGGGCAGCCTGGTCTTCGAGGTCGCCGGCCGCGCGGGTTCCAACGCGTGCCGAGATCCAGGCGACGTCGGGCAAATCCACGCTTGTCGGCGAGCGCGCCTCGTGGTCGGCGTCGATCGGCGGCGACTCGTCGCCTGCCGGCCCGCGCCCGCGCTCACGATCGAGGGATGCCCACGTTGTATCCGTAACCGGCTCGTCACTCGGCGGCGCGGACATCCCGGCCCGTGGGTTCGCAGATTCGTCTTCCGTGCTGCCGGTCGCCGGCTTTCGGGATCGCGGCATTGGCGACCGCGGTGGACGGTAGCGGCTGAGGCGGTAGAGAGGCAGGATCGCGGTGACGCGGCTGCGGATCGCCTCCTGGCGCGGCAGGCAGTCGGCGCCGGCCGCCCGCTCCTGGAGTCGCAGGACCTCATCGGGCATCTTGGCGACGAACTCCTCGCCCCACCGAGACCACGGCAGCGGTTCGTGCTCGAGCAGCAGCACCGTGCGGGCGGTGTTGCGCTCCAGACGACCGGCTTCGAGATGCGGCTCGAGGTGCACCACAACCCGCTCACAGTCGAACCGGACGCCGAAGTCCTGAAGGCGCCCGTACCCGCCTCGGGTCTGCGGCAGCACGTCGTAGAGCTCATCCCCGAACACCGCAGCGGCGTGACCGGTGGAAGCCCACAGAACGGCCTCGCGCCGCCGCCCGCGATGATCGTCGTCGAGCACCCACCAGTGCGCGACCGCGTCGCTCAGCTCCGCCGCGCCCGCCGCGACGGCGTGGCGCTCGAGGTGGTTGCGCTCGCCGCAGATCCGCCGCAGCTGCCCCGGCTCGCCGCGGCCAAGATCCTCGCGCACCAGCACCTCGACCCGCACCGGGAGGCGCACGAACCGGCCGTTGAGGTAGCGCGTGATCCATTGCCGCCGGGCCCCCGTCAGGCTCTGCGGCGCCTGGGTAGCGTCGTGCCGCTCATCCTGGCCGAGCAATACGACCTGGGTGCCGTGATCCTGGCCGCGCAGAAGCCAAGGCTTCTCCGCTTCACCCAGCGGCCGCCAATAATCGCTGCGGCCATCTGCCCAGCGCTGGGTTCGAGCCCCCACCGGCCCTCGGGGTGGCGCTTGAAACACACCAGGGAGCCCTGGCCATCGTGCCAGGAGCGATATTCAAGTCCGTGGGGGTTCCGGGAGCCCGCG
>CAWFKF010000021.1:0-10315 GCA_963816005.1 uncultured Solirubrobacteraceae bacterium
TAGCCGCGCGGCGTAGAACTCGGCAAGGTGGGTGCGGTCAACGGCAACCCTGGTCCCGACCCCGACGAAGCGCACCTACTCACCGGCGAACAGCTCGAAGAGGCGGCGCCGAGAAGTGTCGTACGCAAAACCGAACCGGGGGACGTCCAGACCACTTATCAGGCCGAGGGACTGCCCAAGCGTCAAGGGGCAGGGGGAACTTCGGGCTAGACGGCGCTCGGTCCGGCAGTCCCTGTTGCAGCTCGCCCCTTCCAGTCGCTACTGCTTACCGCCGACCGAGCGGCAGTCCGCGAGCACGCCCACCACGTGCCTGCTCGTGAGCAATCTCAGCAGCCTGCGAGCCGGCGCGGGCCAGACTGCCCACGCGATTGCAGAAGCCGACGCCTCCTGGCGTTAGCCGAACCAGCGCGGGCCAGCAAGCGCCTGACGGCAGTCCCTCGGAGATCCGCGACCGCTTGCCGATGATCGGCTCCGGCTCCAGTGAGCTAGCACAGGCGGCATTTCCGAGACGCTCGCAATCGCCCAATCCCGAGCGCGCCCGCGGCCGCCGACGAGGCGACCGCCTGCCCAGGCCATTCGGCGTCGCTGCATAGGTATGCCGCGGTGCTGCAGGCTGTCGTGTGCGCCCTGCTGTCGGCGACAAGCGCGTCTCGAACCCACGCCCGGACGCCTGCTTCCACGGCGCGGTGCCACACCAGTCGCACGCCTGCTTCGCCACGCTGGCCACCACCGAGGCGTCGCGACCGCGCTTGTGCTGTCGCCCAGGAGCATGTGCCGGGCGCTGACCACCCCGGCGCCTGCCTTGTGCGCGACGCCCCGCCAGTCGACGACTTGGTCTCGGCGGGCGTGCGGCTCGGTGGGTCCTCCCCAGCTGCAGGCGCGGTCCTCAGCTCGGACCGGGCGACGCCGTGCAATCGGCGCTCGGGGGGGCCGGGGCCGGTCGTGCGAAGATAAGGTGTGGGCTCCGGAATTCCCATCGCGATGTCTGCGGCAACCTGTGAGGTCAGCTACCCGGCCTCTGCAAGTGGTCGAGTTCGCCTAGCACCTCGATGCCCGTCGCGACCCACCGCCACGCCATTGCGCCGCCCAAGACCGTCGTGTAGATCGTTCCTCCGTCGCCGCACTGTCTGAGTCCGGAGGTGATCCGTTCGCGGTAGACGTGGACGACGCCCTGCGCGCTCGTTAGCGTGAGCTTGCCAGCGCAATGCAAGCTGTCGTAGCTGGTCGTTCCCGCCCTCGCTCCCGGCGTGCTGTCCGTCGTGGTCATCTGCACGAAGTACCCAAGCGTCGTCTTGCCGGGCCCATGTTGCGTCACGTTTCCGTCCCAGTAACCGACAACGTCGTTGTTATGGACGCCGAGCGCAGCGAGCATCGCATCGAGGTTCCCCGATGGGTAGGGGTCAGCCTGGATCGCTGCGCGGATGGCTGGCCGGTCGCGCGACAGAACCGCCGTGAGTAGCTTCCCGGTGCCGCCGATGTAGGTATGAATGGCGGCTATGTAGTTCTGTACCGCTCCCGCCGCCACGGGCGGGGGCGAAAGCCCCGCCAAGCCGTTGACGAATGCCATGTTCGCCGCTTGGTAGGTCCGGACCTCGCTCGCCTCAGCGGCATAGTTGGTGCCGGCGCAGCAGGTTGAGTCGAACCGTCTGGACGCTGCGAAGAGCACGTCGAGCAGCGGCGCCGCAGCCGGATCGAACTGCGCCACGCCAGGAGCGGAAGAGGTGGGGGTTCCGGTCGTGCTTGTGGGCGTCCTCGGGGCCGTGCCGGTGGCCCTAATCACGACAGGGCCGATGGGCGCCATCGCAGCCGCGCTTGTAGCTATCGTCGTAGTCGCGCTCGCGGAGGAACTGGTGGTCGTCCTGCGGCTGCCACCGCACCCAGCGAACGCGAGCGTGACCGTGCCCATCGCAAGCACTCCAAACCCGCTGATCCGGATGCCTCCGGGATTCCTCATTTACGCGTCCTCTCTCGTCCGGGTCGGAGACCGCCTGCCTCGATTCCGAAGCCGTGCCCAACCAATCGTCGGCCCGAGACCGGCCTCCGGGAGAACCACCACGGTCCGACGCGCGCCCAGCGCGGAAAGATACGGACTTGCTCGTCCCGCAGCGGCCAGCGACGTGAATTCGACCGGCCCATCCTGATCAACGTAGTCGCTCACCTCACCCAGCAGTTCGCTCGCGACCAGCCCACAATAGTCGCCCGTCTCCTCGGCGGCGACGAGCACAGCCCGAATTGCACGATAGCGGGACGCCCGCCTGGGCGATACTGGCCGGGACCCACGTCACCCCAGTTCGTGCGCCCGGAATCCGTCTGGTCGGGCAGCACGCGTTGTCCAGCGTGTCGCGCTTCTCTAGGATCTGCTCATGGACGCAACCCTGGCAACGCTCGGTCGATGAGACCGGAGGTCATCCAAGGCGCGAGCCCGTCGGGCATCGACATCGCGTATGAGCGCTTCGGCGATCCCGACCTGCCGCCCGTGCTGCTCGTGATGGGGCTCGCGACGCAGATGCTCGGCTGGCCCGAGGAGTTCTGCTTGGCACTCGTCGCCCGCGGACTGCACGTCATCCGCTTCGACAATCGCGACGTTGGTCTATCGACGCACCTGCATGACGCGCGTCAGCCAGATGTGATGGCGGCTCTGTCAGGCGATTCCTCATCGGCGTCGTACACGCTGTCGGATATGGCGGGCGACAGTGTGGGTCTGCTCGATGCTCTGCAGCTCGACAGCGCGCACATCGTCGGTGCTTCGATGGGCGGGATGATCGCCCAGACGATCGCGATTGAGCATCCCGAGCGCGTGCGGTCGCTGACGTCGATCATGTCCACCACGGGCGACGCGACGGTGGGTCAGGCGACGCAGGAGGCGCTCGGCGCGCTGCTGTCCGCGCCCGCCACCAGCCGCCAAGAGGCTGTTGACCGGACTGTGTCGATCTTCCGTGTTATCGGTTCGCCCGGCTTTGAGCTCGATGAGGCTGACCTGCGTGAGCGGGCGGGACTTGCCTATGACCGCGCTGACGATCCGCTCGGCGTCGCCCGCCAGCTGCTGGCGATCATCGCTTCCGGCGACAGGACTACGAGTCTACGTTCGGTCAGCGTGCCCACGCTCGTGGCCCACGGTGCCGATGATCCGCTCGTGGACGTGAGCGGCGGCCGGGCGACCGCCGGCGCGATCCCGGAGGCCGAACTTGTCATCTTCGAGGGGATGGGGCACGATCTGCCGCGGGCGCTGTGGCCCGAGATAACGGCACGGATCAGCGACGTCGTTCAGCGCGCCGAAGCGCGTGAGACGGCGCACGGCTAGCCCCCGAGCAAGCGCGCTCCTACGCCGCATTGCACGGCGCGCGCCCTCCTTTCGCCGACGAGCACGCGCATGGCGACCAATGCCGGGCGCGTCGTCTTGGGCGATTTGGGGAAGCGCGCGGGAACGTGCGAGCAGCCGGATCCGCACGATCGCTATGTCGCCCATATGGAGGATCAGGTGTCAAGGGGTAGGGGTTGATGGCCATGTCTGGTTGGTGGTGCGGGGTGGTGTGGTTGCGGCTGGCGGGGCGGTCCGGGCGTCCGCGGGTTCGCGACGGGTGGTCATGCTCATATTCGGGGGCTGGGTACCCCAAGACCTTTGTTCGTCGCACATCCGCTGTCTATTGTCGAGCGCGGCCGCCCTGGGGTGGCTGCTCAGGCGACGGATCGCGGAGTTGGTGTGCGCGAGCCGGGGATGCTCGGGCCGCCTCGTCAGCCGCAACGGGGTGTCGGACGGGGTTAGCGTGAGTTGGTTAGTCTCCTGCGGGTGGTTGGTGAGTGCTTCGGTGGGAGCGAGGCGGCGTGCGTGAGGGGGGCCTGCCGCCGGCAGGGATGTCGGCGGAACCGGGTCGGGATGGGGAGTGCAGGTGGCGATCTCCCAGCAGTAGGCGGCGAGTTCGCGGGCGATCGCGACGGCGACGATCGCGCCGGGTTTGCGGCGCGTGTCTTTGAGTTGGCGCCAGCGGGCGTTGAGCCGGCGTTGCGCTTTCCAGGAGATGTTGATGATCTCGGGTGCGTGCCCGCGTTGGCGGCGCTCGAGCGCTTCGCCGACCGCGGGCCCGCGGCGGTAGTGGTGCGCGGCCTCGACCAGCAGCCGGCGTGCGTGCGTCGAGCCGGCCTTGGTGATCGACCCGAGCCGGCGCTGCGCGCCGCTGGTGTGCTCGCTTGGGACGATCCCGAGGTAGGCGGAGAGCTGATCGGGGTGATCGAAGCGCTCCCACTCGCCGATCTCGGCGCACAGCCCCAGCGCGGTGAGCGTGTCGATTCCGCGCAGGCATCGCAACCGTGCGACCGTGTGCGCGCACGGAGCGCAGGTCGCGAGCTTCGCGAGCTCGGCCTCGACCTGGTCACGGCGGGTGATCAGCACGTCATGAGCGTGCAGGTAGTCCGCCATCGTCGCCCGCGAGGCCTGATCGGCGAACCGGACCGAGGTCAGCCACGAGCGGTGCTTGCGCGACCACGCCTCCCCCCAGTAGATCTCGCGGCGCAACAGGAACTTCCCGATCCGGTGCCGGGCGCGCATCAGATCCACGCGAATCTCCTCCCGGCAGCGCACCAGATCGCGCAGCTGCTCGCGCTCGACCGACGGGATCGTGACCAGCGTCAGCTCGCCCGCCGCCAGCAGCCTGGCGAGGCGGATCGCGTCGCGCTTATCGGTCTTGACCCGATCCTGAGGCGGACGCTCGGTCTTCCCCGGCGCGCACACCCCGAGCCCGATCCCCTCCGCCAAAGCTCGGCGCGCAAGCCCGTACCCGGTCGGGCCCGCCTCATACACCATCCGCGCCGGCCGCTCCACAGCACGCAGCCACGGCAACAGCTCGTGCGGGCGGCCCACCACCCGCCTCGTGCTCACCTCGCCCGTGGCCTGATCAAACACAGCGAACGTCGACTCGCGCGCGTGCACGTCGAGACCGACCCAACGGATACCGTCAGGCATGTCGGTACCTCCTCGTAGATGTGGCCCGCGTCGAAGTTGCAGCTTCGACGCGAACATCAACCCCGCTACGCGGGGGTGCCGACTACCTTCGACTCCAAAGCAGCCGGTCCTCCATAGTGTCTATTGCGGTCGCGCGGCAGCTCCCAAGCGGGCGACTCCTTTCATGGAAAGCACTCGTCCGGTAGCGGCGCATGCGACGATCGCTGCTGGGCGATTCCGCAAGTGCGCTCCGGCGCGGTGACGGACGGATCAGGACGCTCGCTTTGTCGCCAATGCAGTCGTGCCACGAGCGCCGACCGGATAGCCAAAGCGATCGTCCCGGTGGGCGACATCGCGTGATCGCCTGCCCGTCGAAACCGATCGTCCGGCGGCGTCTATTCGGACGGCTGCTTCTGGGCGAAAGCGGTCGTCTGGCGATTGGCGGTGTTTGCTAGCTGCCTGCGGTCGGAACCGGTCGTCAGCAAGCGGTCGGTGATTTCGCTCGACCTCCGCCAGCGCTTGCTGGAACGCGGGATGGAAGCTAACGCGAAGAGGTGTCCACTCGTGCGATCCGGGCGGAGCGGCAGTCTCGCCAGCGCGGACTCGCAGGCTGCTGAGATTCCCCAGAAGGAGCAACGAGCTCGTCAGAGGTTGTTACTGTCGCATTGCATCGGCGAGGTGCTTGCAGTTTTCTGAGGCTCCGAGGGTGATCTGGGGTGAATCTTGAGCTGGTTTGGCGCTAGTTGCAGCGGTTCTGAGCTCTTGGCGTAGCGGCAGGCGACGCGCACGAGCCGCGCCGTAGGCTCGCGGGTATTCAAGTTCCTCGAGCTGGAGGTTTGGCCCGTGCGCGTCACTGCCGCATTCTGTCGTCTGCTGCGCTTGGAGGGGGTGTGGGTGCGCGGCGTGCGGTTCGGTTCTGATCGTGTCGTTGTGCGCGTCGCGCTGCGCCGCCAGCGGCTCATCTGTCCGGTGTGCGGGTACGCCACGATGGCGCGCGAGGGTATCCAGGATCACGAGTCGGTCTGGCGCCATCTGGACCTTGGCGTCTGGCGACTCGAGATCCGCGCGACGCTGCGGCAGCTGCGGTGTCCCGAGCACGGGGTGCATGTCGAGGGCGTCCCGTTCGCGCGTCACCGCGCCGGTTTCACCCGCGACTTCGACGATCTCGTCGCGTGGCTGGCGACGAAGGCCGACAAGACGACGATCACACGGCTGGTGCGGATTGAGTGGCAGACGATCGGGCGGATCATCAAGCGCGTCGGCGAGGAGCATCTCGCCCAGGCCGACCGGCTCCGGGAGCTGTTTGAGATCTCGATCGACGAGGTCGCGTGGCGCAAGGGCCACCGCTACCTCACGCTCATCGCCGACCACGCGCGCGGGTGCGTGGTGTGGGGCACCGAGGGCAAGGGCCAGGCCGCCGCCGACGCATTCTTCGACGAGCTCGACCCGCCGGCCGAGGACCCGCCGGCGCACGCCGGGCGGCCGTCGTGGGAGCCTGAGCCGGCGATCATGGTCCCGTTCGGCCCGTGCCCGATCGTCCCGGCCGGCGAGGGCATCCCCGGCGCATGGCTCCAGGACGGCAGCGAGATCGAGCCGGCGATCTTCGCACGCGCGTCCCGGCTGACCGCGGTCTCGATGGACATGACCGGCGGGTACGCCAAGAGCGTCCGCGAGCACGCGCCGCAGGCGACGATCGTGATCGACAACTACCACGTTGTGCAACTCGCCACCAAGGCGCTGGACGAGGTCCGCCGCGAGTACTGGAACGAGCTGCGCCACGCGGGCCAGGCCGGCGCCGCCAAACAGTTCAAGCACGATCGCTGGGCGCTGCTCAAGAACCCTTCCGATCTCACCGACCGCCAAGCGGCCACACTCGCCGCGATCCAGGCCGGCGGAGGGAAGGTCGCGCGTGCCTGGACGATGAAAGAGATGGTCAGAGCGATCTTCGCCCCCGGCCTCACCGTCGAGGCCGTCAGCGAGCTGCTCGACCGGCTGCTGTCCCGCCTCTCCCGCTGCCGGCTCGCCCCGTTCATCCGCTTGGGCTGCACGATCCGCAAACACCGTCAGGGCATACTCGCCGCCCGTCGCCTGAAGTTGAGCAACGCCCGGGCGGAGGCGCTCAACAACAAGGTCAAACTGCTGGTCCGCCGCGCTTACGGGTTCCACTCCGCGAACGCCGCTCTCGCGCTCGTCCACCTCGCCTGCGGACCAGTCACCCTCACTCTCCCACACGAAAACTCGCTGTGACTTCACCCCAACTCACCCTCGGAGAGCCAGTTTTCTTCGCTTGTGGCCGAAGCCGTTCGGGTGTGGCTACTTCAGGACGACAGTGAAGTTGCTGGTAATGGCCGGTTTTGGCGCGATGGGCGGAGGGCTTGAGGTGCGCTGAAACCGGGGTTATCGCCCGGTCGTGCCAATAACCGGGGTTTGAGCGGCGCTCAGGCGGTCCGGCGGCGGGGCCGTTGTGGGCCGTGCAGCGGTCGGCCGCGGCCGGCGAGAAGCTGTTGTGCGGCGTGGCGGGAGATGTCGCGCATCTCATCGAGGACCTGCTCCAGTGCTCGGCGGTTGGCGATCCATTCCTGGTAGAGGGCGGCGTCGTCGGCGGGCAGGATCTTGGAGACGGTCTTGCCGTTCTGCTTTCAGGAGATCTGCCAGTACGGGCCGTGGCGCTGGTCGGGGTCCTGGCAGCGGCAGTTGGGGTTCTTGCAACTGGTGTAGCGCTCGATCAACGAGCCCTCACAGGTGAACCCGATTTCCGCGAGGCGGGCTTTCGCCGCCTCGTAGTCGGCACGCAGACGTTCCAGTCCCGCTGGCTGACGCCGTTCCGTCATCGCCCAGTATCATACTGGGCGCTCGGATGGGCGATCAGTCGTCTCCGAGCAGCGGGATCGACGCGTTCCGGGATCTGGAGCGCTGGCTGTCAGGTCAGACGGCACAGGACGCCGGCATGTCAGAGCTCGAGCGTGAGTCCGAGCGCCGCGGCCGCGAGATCCTCAGGCTCGCGTTGCAGGCGCACATCGACGCGCGCGGCGACGGGGACATCGGTGAGGCGATCGTTCTGGTCGGCGAGCAGGAGTCGGTGCGTTTGACTCACAAGCGCCTGCACACCCGGCCGCTGGTGACCCTGTTCGGCGAGGTCCGCGTCACGCGCGTGGGATACAGCGCCCGTGGACATGAGGCGATCCATCCCCTCGACGCGCAGCTGCGCCTGCCGGGGCGCCTGTGGAGCTACGAGTGCCAGCGCAGGCTGATCCGCTCGGTCATCTGCGGCCCGTTCGACGAAGCGATCGCGCTCGTCGGTGAGATCACCGGCACGACGATCCCGAAGCGCTCCGCCGAGCAACTCGTCCACGACGCCGCCGTGGACTTCGACACGTTCTACGCCGGGCGCGCGCAGGCCGCGACCGGCCCAGCCGACGGGGAGATCCTCGTTGGCGCGATCGACTGCAAGGGCATCCCGATGGTCAAGCCTGACGGCGCGATCAAGGTCGTCCGACGAACGAAGGGCGAGAAGGCCAACAAGAAGAAGATGGCGACCGTCGCCGCCGTCCACAGCCAGCCACCGATCCACCGCACCCCCACCGAAGTGATCGACAGCCTGTTCGCAACCCAGCATCCCTCCGAACGGCCCAAACACCCCAAGCCGACCCGCAAGCGCGTATGGGCGAGCCTCACTGCCGGCAAGGACGCGTTCATCGCAGACGTCAAAGCAGAGATGACCCGCCGCGACCCCGACCACGAGCGGACGTGGGTGATCCTCACCGACGGCGAGCGCGCGCTGCAACGCCGCGTCATCGCCAGCTTCGAGAACGTCACACTCGTGCTCGACCTGCTGCACGTCCTCGACAAGCTCTGGAAGGTCGCGCACGCGCTGCACGCAGAAGGCAGCCCCGAAGCCGAAGCGTTCGTCAAAGCACGCACCGAGCGGATCCTGTGCGGGATGACCGGCCAGGTCGTCAAAGGACTGCGCCAGATCATGACCAAACGCCGGATCGCCGGCGTCAAAGCCAAGACGATCCACGGCGTCTGCGACTACCTCTACCGCAACCGCGAACGGATGCGCTACGACGAGTACCTGCGCAACGGCTGGCCGATCGCATCAGGCACCGTCGAGGGCGCCTGCAAAAACCTGATCCGCGACCGGTTCGAGCGCTCCGGCATGCGCTGGACACCCCAAACCGCCGAAGCGCTCCTCAAGCTACGCGCCACCCACCTCTCCGGCGACCTCGACGATCACTGGGAACACCACATCACGCACGACCAGCAACGCCTATACCGCCGCGACGTCTGGCAGCCCACCCCGTCGTCCTGAAGTAGCCACACCCAAGCCGTTCGATCGAACTCTGCTGCTCTTGGCGGATGGGGAGAGTGACGAGGCCCCGGTCGACGACGGTTCCTGCTCGTCGTTCGGAGGGTACTGTCGGTCTCGACGATGGACGCGCCTGCTCACGGTGGCGAAGCGATCGTCGGTGCGACGGGCGAGAAGCGCGGTGGGGCCCGTCTGACGGTGCTCATCGGCGATAGAAGGCCTGAGTGCAGCCTGAAGGGGTCAGTGAGTGTCCGCGGTCGGGAGCGGTTCGAGCACGAACACCTCGACCGCGAGGTCGGGGTCGAGGTGGATCGCCCATGAAGCCGACCTACCCCTCCACGACACACCATTAGAGTAACAAAGTACTACTCATATGGAGGAACGTCTGTCAAGTGAGCAGCGTTCATTCTCCATTCGTTGCTGCCGTTGGGGGGTTGGTGGAAGTTTGCTCGGGTGGGGAGGCGTCGGGCGAAGTTCTCGACGTCGGTCAGTCTCATATGCGGGGGTTGGCTACCCCAGGTCCCTGGTTGCGTCGCTGGCGAGCGCGTGTCTAGATCTAGAAGCGGGCGTGGCCTGGTGAGGGCTGCCCATAGTAGTGCCGCGTGTGCCAGCGGACTTCGGGGCCCGGCGCCTCCCCACCCGAGCGGGAGAGGGCTGTCAGCTGGAGTTATGGAGCAGTCGCGGCGGCCCAGAGGAAGCAGGCGAGCTCGCGCGCGCATGCGACGGTGATCACGTTGCCGGGCTTCTTGCGCTCCCGCATCCGGCGGTGGATCCGGTAGAGGCGGTGCTGGGCGCGTGAGGCGATCTGGAGGACGTGGTCGGGCAGGCCCTCCTGGCGCTCGTAGAGCGTCCGGCCGATCCTCGGCGGACGGGCGTAGTGCCAGGCGGCCTCGACCAGGATCCGCCGGGCGTACTTGGAGCCGGTCTTGGTGATCGACCCGTGCACGTCTGACTCGCCGGACTGCTGGCGCGAAGGCACCAGCCCCAGCCACGATCCGAGCTGCACCGCGCGACCGAACCGCTCGAAGCCGGCGACCTCGAGCACCACGATCAACGCCGAGAGCGTGTCC
>CAWFKF010000022.1:0-63117 GCA_963816005.1 uncultured Solirubrobacteraceae bacterium
CGGTCACGTGGACGGTAATCACTCGCCCGCTCTGCTTGACCGTGCAGACGTACTGATTGCCGGACTGATGCACGCAACCGCTGACGCTTTCGTACCGGATGCCGTTGCTGTCCATGAGCGCGCGGAGGTCGCTTGCGACGTTGCGGTCCCGGGTACCGCTGGTAATCGCCAAGATCGCAACGATGTAGCCCCCGGCTGCGAGCAACGCCACCGCGCCGATGGCGATGGCGTGTCGCCGGACCGCAGCCCTCCGCCCGGCGACTGCGGTGTACAGGGCAGTCAGCAGGCCGACGATCGGCACGAGCACAGCGAAGATGTACGCACCAACGAGGAAGCGATGGTTATCGCGCGCCTCCGCCTTCGCGCGCGCCTCCGCCTTCGCGCGCGCGCCCTCCCACATGCGCGCCTCGTCCACGGCGCGCTCGTAGTCGAATTGAGGCCGTGCGTCCCCGCGCATGTTGGTAGGTGATCCCATCTTCCCTTTCCTTCCTACCGATGCAATGGTGACTTGTCGGTTCGGCGGACTTCGCCTACTTCATCGTCAGGCTTCGGTGGTGCGCCCGCATCCGTTTGAACCTCGGCGAGGGCTGCGGAGAAACTACGCCGCGACAGCCAGCTCGGCACCAGTCCGCCTCGATTCGCGGCAGAGTGGCGTCGATCCGGCGCGCCACTCTCGATGAACCGCCGCCGATCACCCTAAATCGGGTAGATCGTTTCTGCGCCAGCGCCTGGGACCGTGTCCGCCCGACGCCCCCAAGAAAGGCGCGCCGTGGATTTCAACGGCGCACCAAAGTCCAAGCCAAAGCCACGTGACAGGGGAGGATCCCCAGCCGCGCGGCGGCTCGTCCTGGCGGAGCGTTGCGCCCCTCGCGCCCGTCGCCGCACATTGCGCATGCGGGTTCCCTGTCGCTCACTGCTCCTCCCCGAACGCGGGCGGAGGACACGCGCGCGCGTCACCGCGGCCGATCGTCGTCCCGGAGGTCGCCGTCCTGGGCAGCGTCGGTGAGCGTATATCCTGTCCGCGCTGCTGCGGCTCGCATCAGGGCCGCCCACTCGTCATTCGGGATCTCGGGATGCTGCTTTCGCAGTGCCCGCTCCTCGACGAACGGGCCGACATCGGGATCGGCCACGAACCAATAGCGGCCCAAGGCGGCGCCATGGACATGGTCGGGATCCTCTCCGTAGGGATCGAGGAAGTCCACGGTCGTGAGCCACGTCACGCATGTCCGCGGGTCGATGATGTGCTTGGCGGCGAGCTCGCGGGCGCGCTCTCGCTGCTCTCGGGTCAGCGCCCTCCACTGCTCGCGGGTGATTTCGGCCCACTGCTCGCGGGTCCAGGTCAGTTCTCTGTCCATCATCGCTCCTCCTTACTGGTTGTGCTCGTAGCGGCCGCATCACGCATCCACGCCGCACCCTTCCGGACCTTCACCTTCCTCGACTGCTCCCAACGCAAAGACGGGCGATATTACGGCGCGTGGCAATTACTACGCCATGTGGCAGTGCATTTGGGTGTGTCAGCGTGATAGTATTGACTGTGTGAAGAGTGACGCTAGACGGGTGTCAGGCACGACTCGGGAAGCGCTGCGTGAGCGGGGTGTGAAAATGGTGTTGGCCGGACGCACTCACGCGGTTGTGGCGCAGTCCTTGGGGGTGCATCTGCGGACGGTGTCGCTGTGGATGGCTCGCCACCAGCTCAGGGGGTTTGAGGGACTGAGGGAGGGGCGGCGTGGTCGGCGCTCGCGCGAGCAGATGGCGCTCACCGACGCCCAGCAGGCAGAGCTGATCCGACTGATGAAGGGCACGAACCCCGATCAGCTGCAGATTCCCGGCGTGTTGTGGTCAAGGCAGGCCGTCAAGGCGCTGATCGAGCGGCGGTTCGGGCTCGGGCTCAGTCGCCAGACGGTCGGTGTCTACCTGCGGCGCTGGGGGTTCTCGGGCAAGAAGCCGCAGCGGCGGTGGCTCGAGCAGGACCCCGAGCGGGTGCGGGTGTGGCTCCAGGACGAGTTCCCGGCGATCCAGGCGCGCGCGCGGCGCGAAGGGGCGCGGATGCTGTTCGGCGATGAGATGGGCGTGCGCGCCGGGCAGACCGCCGGCAAGAGCTACGCGCCGATCGGCGAGCGCGCGATCGTGCCGCTGACCGGCAAGCGCTTCTCGGCCAACGTGATCAGCGCGATCGGTGCCGACGGCACGCTGGTGTTCGAGATCTTCGAGGGCAGCTGCGATGAGATCCGCTTCCTGGACTTCCTCGACAAGCTGCTCGAGCATTTCCCCGAGCGCAAGATCTTCTTGATCGTTGACAACGCCTCCTTCCACAAGTCTCCCGCGGTCGAGTACTGGCTGCTGGACCATCCGCGGATGGAGCTGTTCTACCTTCCACCGTACGCCCCGGAGCTCAATCCCGATGAGCTGCTCAACCAGGACGTTCACACCCACGTCGCGCGACGCCGCCCATCCAACCTCGCCAAGCTCGTCACTCTCACCGTCGAGTATCTCGCAACCCGCACAAGTGAGATTGTCAGCAAGTACTTCGACGGCGAGTACGTCGCCTACGCCAAGTAACCACGCACTAATTGCCACGCAGCGTAATACGAGATCCCCGCACAATCAGCGCACGCCACGCACAACGCCTCCAGCGGCACCTTGCGAAACACCATCTCGCGCCCTCGCGCAGAATCCCTCGACACGCAGGATTCGCGCAGCACGTCGCCTTCGTCACGATCGTCAGCCACCACCTCTCGGCCGCGCTCGGCTTTCCTGGGACCGTGTGTAGCTGCCGCGCCTTCCCCGGCGACTCAACTCGATCACGCGCGAGGGCCGCGCGCTTTTTTCTCCTGGCCTCCCGCTGTTTGAAACTCACTTCAGCCTCCTCAGTAGTTGACGTAAGACCGGCTCTCCGGCCCTTCTCTTTGCCCCAGCGCATAGCGCCCCTCCTCACGTTCGAGAGAGCGATTACGCCCAGTTCAAGACCGTTCGCTAGGCACTCCCAGAACCCAAACGGAGGACTCCTACAACTCCGAGCTTCTCTCCGACGAGCCACCCATTGGCTACGCCCTCACCAACGCCCGTCCGGCCGCCGTAGACCGAACACCTACTGGGGGATCTTTCGATCTCGCCTAGCTATGTCGCCGCGCGCTACCGGCCGTCGCGCGCTACCCTGAGCGAACCTCCTTCTCGTGCCTGGGAAAGGTCTTTGACGCGGCCCGGCGGTCAACCCGGGCCGCGTCGCTTTCACGGGCTGTGACGTCGTGGCGGGCGGTCATGTGTCGCCCTCGTCGGCGTCGTCGAGCGCCTGGCGTATGGCGTCGCGGAGTCCTTCGCGTTCGCGTTCCTCCTTGGCGCGCAGCGACTTCCGGCGTGCCGGGTCTTGCAGCGCCTCGATGGCCTCGGTCAGCCAGCCGTCCATCACCGGGACCGGGACGCCGTCCACCTCGGCCTTGCCGTCTGCGTCGAGCAGATCAAGCTCCTTCGCCTGATCTGTCGTCAGCGCCAAGCGGAAGAAGATCAGCGCAGGGCACTGCAGCCCGTGGATGCGCTCGACCGGTAGTTGCTCAAGGGTCGTGTCGATCGAGTTGACGTAGCCCTCGCCGTCGGCCCACGCCACGGAGTCTTCGGCGGCAGCGATGTAGATGTCGTTGCCGTGCTTGTCGCGGTCCCCGATGGCCAGCACCACGGTCGGTACGTCGCGGTTCATCGCTCGCTCCGCGAAGGCGCGTTTGCCCTTCAGCCCGTCGAAGCCCGCGCCGCTGTAGACCCGTACGCCGTACTCGCCAGCGACGCGCGCGAGCCGCGGCTGCAGGTCGGCGGCCTCGCACAGCACCTCGATGTAGACCGGCTGATCGCGCTGAGCGTCGAGCGCGAAGTAGCTCGCCATGTTCTCGATCTCCTGCCGCGCGTAGTCGTCGGCGTCTTCGTAGGCGTCCGGACCGATCGCGTTGGGAGCGCGCGCGTCGGCGACCCACGACTCGGGGATCATCCCGGCACGGCGCATCAGCACGAGCACCTCCTGGACGGCGGCGGGATGCGCCTCCATAGGGCCGAATCCCTTGATCGGGTTCTCGGAGTCGGGCTTGCGGTACGGACACCGTTGGCCATCCCGTCCGGGCGCAAGTCGTAGAAGCTGCCGCGCCCGCCGCGCGGCAGGGTGTCCTGTCTGCAGTGCTGCTGGTAGCGGGCGATCAGGTCGGCGCAGATACCCTTCTGGCGCTCGGTTGTCGGCTGGCAGTGGACCGCGGGGACGGACGCTCATCGCTCCACCTCCGCGAGCGCCCTTACCGTGGGATTAGAGAGACGCCTACGACACCGTGGGGTCGTGAAGGCGGGTAGCGCGAGGCGGTCGGAAATCCGCAACCACCTCGTTGAACGCCAGACCCCTGGGCGCCAGCCAAGCGGCGAGCCGGGCCTTGACCTCGAGCGCCTGCTGCCTGGTGTGGCAGAGAGCGACGAGGTCGTCGGCGTATCTGATCAGAACTGGTGAACCCGCCACGGCCTTCCCGGCACTGTTGCCGGTCGGGTAGTAGCGGACTCCGGCGGCCTGCTCCATCCCATGCAGGGCGACGTTCAACAACAGCGGGCTAACCACACCGCACTGAGGAACACCGTCCTCAGTGCGATGCAGCCGGCCCTGCTCGACCACGCCAGCCTTCAACCACTGCCGGATCATCCCCCTGGCGGGGAACGTGCCGATCATCGACTGAATGTGATCGTGGGCGATCAGGTCGAACGCCGATGCCAGGTCCGCGTCCAGCGCCCACTGCCGCTTCGAGCTCTTGCCCTTGGCGGTTGCATAGAGAGCCTGGATCGCGTCCTGGCAACCACGGCCGGGCCGAAATCCATAGGACCTCGGCTCGAACCTCGCCTCCCACTCGGGCTCCAGCGCATTGACGACCCGTGCCTGATGGCACCTGTCGACGATCACGGGAATCCCTAATGGCCTGCGCTTGGTGCTGCTGCCCCTCTTTGGGATGTACACCCGTCTGACCGGCATCGCCTTGAACGGCTCGGTGTTCTGCTGGATCCTGTCGACCAACTGCATCTTGGCCTCCGGGGTCAGCACGACCTCGCCGTCCACGCCTGCCGTCAGACGGCCAGCGTTGCGCTCCGTCACCCGCCGCACGCTCACCAGCGTGTTCGCGCGTGACCGGAGCATCAACTTCTGCAACCGGCGGACCCGTTTGAGGTCTCCCGCCTTACTCGCCGTGAAGATCCGCTGCCGCAACCGCCGTACGTCCGCCTCCGCGCGCCGCCAGTCGCTCTGGCGCCAGCGCTCAGCGTCGTCCTCTGGTCCACTCACCGCGACCGTGGTCGTGGCGTCCAGCTTGTCCTTCGGTTCCGGGATCTCGGTCATCTTCCTCTTCACAGGCTCACCTGACCGCGTCAGCACCCTTTCGAGCCCGGGCACCAAGCCCGTATCCGGCCGGTTATGCGGGACCGCCAGCTGGAGGGGCTGGCTACCTGGTCCCGGGTTCCCGTCGCGTTTCCGCTGCCGGCGCTGAGGTAGGCCAGAGGCGCGGTGGCAACGCTCCGTTTCCTCTGGCCCCCTCCCGAACCCGGCGTGAACCTTTCAGCTCACCGGGCTCTCCAGTGACTATTCCGTGGTTCGCGGAGGACACTCAATACCGTTTCGGCGCTCTGCATTACGCATACCTCCCGGTTCTCGGATGTCCAGTCACCTGTGCCCCTTCGCCCTGTGGACGGCTCTCCCGTCCCCCTTGGTACGGCGTGACTCGCACGACTAATATGGGCACTCCGTCACCATGGGGCTCGCGCCCCGTAGGTTGATCCCGCGTTCGTCTCTGTTGTACGTCCGAGCATGACGTAGGCGTCCCACTCATCTCCTTGATTGCCCTCACTGGGCAACGCTCCACGCCCCGAAGGTTGCGACAACCAGCGAACGATGCCGTCGCAAAGCGTGGCGCCGGTAACAAGTGTCTTTCCGGCGGACTCCGAGTTTCGTCTTCTGGAGATTGGGATTCAGGCAATCCAGCTTTCGCCATATCACACGGGTCCCGCGACGCCTCACCCCTGACACCTGGGCATGACCGTCGCTTCCTGGCATGCTGTTGTTCCTTTCACCTTTCGGATCTGGGTAAGCCATTGGACCCAAGAACCCACCTTCGAGTTCCTCCCGGCTGAGCCGGGGATACAACAGAGCGCCTCGCGGCGCATTTGGGCGTGGCTACTTCAGGACGAGTGAAGAGTGCCTGCTAGTTCGCGTTTTTTTGCGATGGAGAGACGGTTCTGGGGTGCGTGAAACCTAGGGATATCGGGATAACCCGGGGGTTTCCGCTCCTCTAGTTGGTTGAGCGGCCCGGGCGGCGGGGCCGTTGGGGGCCGTGGAACGGGCGGTCGGTGGCGGCCAGGATGTACTCGTCGGCTTGCCGGGAGAGGTCGCGCATCTGCTCGAGCACGGCTTCGAGCTGGTGGCGGTTCGCGATCCACTGTTGGTAGAGCTGGGCGTCGTCGGCCGATAGGCGGCGGGTGATGGTCTTGCCGGCTTCTTTCCAGGTCAGCTGCCAGTAGGGGCCGTGGCGTTGGTCGGGGTCCTGGCAGCGGCAGTTGGGGTTGCCGCAGGAGGTGTAGAGCTCGGCGAGGCTGCCTTCGCAGGTGAAGCCGACCTCCGCGAGGCGGGCCTTGGCGGCCTCGTAGTCGCGGGTGACGCGTTCTAGGCGCCGCTTGAGCTGGGCCTTGGAGGGCTGTTGTTCCGTCATCGATAAGTATCATACTTATCGTCCATGCGGACCGTGGGTCTGCCGGATCGACCGGCCAGCGGCGCTGAGGCGTTCCGGGATCTTGAGCGGTTCCTGTCCGAGGCCGCCGACGCTCGCCTGGGTCTGTCCGAGCTCGAGCGCGGGTCAGAGCGTCGCGTCCGGGAGCTCGCGCGCTTGGAGCTGCAGGCGCATGTGGACTCTCGCGGTGACGGTGATCTCGGCGCGGCGATCATCGTCCCGGGTGAGGACGGCCAGCCGCTCAGACTGGCCTACAAGCGGCCCCACACTCGCTCGGTGCTGACGTTGTTCGGCGAGTTGCGGATCACGCGCATGGGCTACGGCGCTCCCGGACATGAGGCGCTTCATCCGCTTGATGTCGAGCTGTGCCTGCCGGAGCGGATCTACAGCTATGAGTGCCAGCGGCGGCTGATCCGCGGCGTGATCTGCGGGCCGTTTGACGAGGCGATCACGCTGGTTTGCGAGATGACCGGGGTGAGCGTGCCCAAGCGCTCGGCCGAGCAGATCGTGCGCGAGGCCGCCCTTGACTTCGACGCGTTCTACGCCGAGCGCGCGCACGCCGCGGTGAAGCCTGGCCGGGGCGAGATCCTCGTCGGCGCGATCGATTGCAAGGGCATCCCGATGGTCAAGCCCGAACGCGCGCTGCGGGTCCTCAGGCGCGGCAAGGGCGAGAAGGCCAACAAGAAGCGAATGGCGACCGTCGCCGCGGTGCACAGCCAGGCGCCCATGATCAGAACGCCCAAGGACGTGCTCTGGAGCCTCTTCGCGAGCGAGCAACGACCCGAGCGCCCGAAGCGCACGCCACCCCAGCACAAGCGGGTGTGGGCCAGCCTGATCGCCGACAAGGACACGTTCATCACCGACGTCAAGGCCGAGATGACCCGCCGCGACCCCCACCACCGCCGAACCTGGGTGATCGTCACCGACGGCGAGCGAGCGCTGCAGCAGCGGGTCTGCCGAACCTTCACCGACGTCACCCTCGTGCTCGACCTCCTGCACGTGCTGGACAAGCTGTGGGCCTGCGGGCACGCGCTCTACGGTGAGGGCAGCCGCGAGGCCGAGGACTTCGTCTACCAACGCGCCGAGCGGGTCCTCTGCGGGATGGCCAGCCAGGTCGTCAAAGGCCTACGCCAGATCGTCACCAAACGCCGCCTCACCGGCAACAAGGCCAAGACGCTGCTCAACGCCGCCAGCTACCTCTACCGCAACCGCGACCGGACGCGCTACGACCACTACCTCGCCAACGGATGGCCAATCGCGTCAGGCTCGGTGGAAGGCGCCTGCAAGAACCTGATCCGCGACCGCTTCGAGCGCTCCGGCATGCGCTGGACCCCCGAAACCGCCGAAGCCCTCCTACGCCTCCGCGCCGTCTACCTCTCAGGCGACCTCGACGCCTACTGGGAATCCCACATCAAACGCGACCAGCAGCGCCTCTACCGCAGAAACGAATGGGAACTCGTTCTGAAGTAGCCACGCCCGGCGCATTTCGCTTCTCGGTCATCCGATTCCCGCCGAGGGATTGGGCTCTCCTCACGGTCGGCTTACCGGGCGAGACCTTCCGCCCGGACCTCGACGGGGTTACCGCGTTCCGCACGCACGAGCTGCGACCGGGGTGGGTGCCCCCTATACCCCGAGGACAAGTGGTGCTCACCCGGCCGGGTCGCCTCCCCGACCGGCACCCGCCGCTTCCCAGCGGCCAGTCCCTAAACCCCACCACGACATCCCACCATGCGAGGCTCTCCTTCACGGGCCATCAACAGGGGTTCACTCACGTTCACCGGGTAGGCCGGGCGCATTGCTGCGCCCGGCCCCCCTCAGAACCGGACTAGCGACTTTCACCGCATCCGGCTCAAGCAAGCCCCGAAGGCTCGCGGGCGGACAGAAGTGCAGGTCGCGTGCCACGGTTGGTATTGCGCCGAGCGTGGCAGTGGGCGTGTGTGAGACGGGGTTCGGTCTCGTCCGTTGTGCCGTCTGCTCGCGTAGCGGTCTGAATGACCGTTTTGCGGGCAGCGGGCAGCCATTGCTCCCACTCGCGTGGGCTTTGTGGCTGCGCGTCGACGGGCAGTAGCCAGTCCCCGCAACGCGAGCAGCGGCCGTCCTGGGACTCGTAGAGTCCCAGCTTGGCCTTGTCGAGCGACAGGGGTGGCGTCTTGCGTCGTCGTTCGGCCCAGTACCCGGTCAGGGCGGAGTCGTCCGGGGACGCTCCGCCCTTGACCATCGCGTGTCGGACGATCCTGGTCCAGGCGAACTTCTGGAGGTAGGTGCCGCTTTCGCGGTCACCGAACACCCATCGGTCAAGCCTGGTCTTGTTGAACCGGTCGAAGTACCTGGGGATGATCCAGGCCCTCGGCTTGTTCGGGTGGGTAAACAGAACCCACTTGTAGATCAGCGTCCACATGTAGTCATCCAGCGCGGAGAACACTTTGCTGGAGACCACGCCGCGGTAATAGGCGGCCCACCCCCGAATGATCGGGTTGAGCCGCGTGATCACCGTGCGAGCGTTGGCCCCACGCAGGGACCGCAGCTCGGTGCAGAGCCGTTCCCGGATCCGTCTCACGGCCGCCTTGCTGGGTTTGATCAGGAGCTTGTCGCCGTACCGGCGGACGTTGAATCCCAGAAAGTCGAAGCCCTCATCGAGGGTGACGACACGCGTCTTGTCCTCGTTGAACGCCAGACCTCTGGGCGCCAGCCAGTCGGCGAGCCTGGCCTTGACCTGAAACGCCTCATCCCGCGAGTGGCATAAGACGATCAGATCATCGGCATACCTAACTAATCAGCACCGGCGAGCCCGCGATCGTCCAACCGGCAGCCCTGCCGGTGGTGTGATAGCGAACCCCGACGGCCTGCTCCATCCCGTGCAGGGCGACGTTCAACAGCACCGGGCTGACCACACCGCCTTGCGGAGTTCCTTCCTCGGTGCGATGCAGCCGACCGTTCTCGACCACGCCCGCCTTCAGCCATTGCTTGACCATTTCCCTCGCGGGAAACGTGCCGAGCATGGTCAGGATGTGATCGTGAACAATGCGGTCAAACGCCCCAGCCAAATCTGCGTCCAGCACCCACCGCCGCTTCGTGCTCGTACCGCACGATGTGCGATGGATCGCATCGATCGCGTCATGGCAGCCACGGCCGGGCCGAAACCCGTAGGACCTCGGCTCGAACCGCGCCTCCCACTCGGGCTCCAGCGCATTAACGACGCGTGCCTGATGGCAGCGGTCGAGAATCACGGGAATTCCGAGCGGACGGCGCTTGTGGCTTCCTCGCTTGGGGATGTACACCCGCCTGACCGGCAGGGCCTTGAACGGCTCGGATCGGCTATACACCCTGGCGGCTAGCTTCGCTTTTGCCTCCGGGGTGAGCACCACCTCGCCGTCAACGCCCGCCGTCATGCGACCAGCGTTGCGCTCCGTCACCCGCCGCACGCTCACCAGCGTGTTGGAGCGCGAGCGGAGCATCAACTTCTGCAACTGGCGGACCCGTCCTAGGTCCCCCGCCTTTGACGCCGTGAAGATCCGCTGCCGAAGCCGCCGTACGTTCTCCTCGCAGGCGCGCCAGTCAATGGCGTCCCAGTCGAGGGTCTCGTCCTCTGGTCCGTTCACCATAGCGTTCGCGATGGCGTCTAACTTGTCCATTGGTTTCGGTGCCTCGGTCATCTTTCTCCTCACAGGCTCACCTGACCGCGTCAGCACGCTTTCGCGTCCGGGCACTTACGTCCCGTATCCGGCCAGTTATGCGGAACGGCCTGCTGAAGGGGCCAGCCATTCGTGTTCCGGTTTCCTGTTGTCTTTCGACTGCCGGCAGTTCGCTTCTCGATCATCAGATTGCCGCCGGAGGGTTGGGCCTTCCTCACGGTCGGCTTACCGGACGTCACCGCCCGGACCCCGACGGGGGTTACCGCGTTTCGCACGCACGAGATACGAGCGGGGTGGGTGCCTCCTGTGTCCCGAGGACAGCGGTGCTCTTCCCGGTTGAGCGGGCTTCCCAACCGGCGCCTGCCGCTTCGCAACGGCGAGTCCTTGTACTCCGCTCCAGCATTCCACCAGCGAAGCTGACCGTAACGAGACATCAGCCAGAGGTTTAAGTTCTTCACCCGTCCGCTCTGCCTCTCGCCTGTGGCCCCCGGGTGGAACGGGCGCCCTTGGGCTCTTGCCTGATGCTTCGAACCCCGCCGGGAACGCCAGCGACGCACGTCAGGCCGAGGCCAGGCCCTGAGCACGGGCCCGGAACTACGCCTTCGATATCCGTCGAACCTCCAATCAACGCGTTCACTCATATGCGTGCGACCTCGCGTCGCAGACCCGTCCGGTCTTCCCCTCGCCCGCGTCCCCGGGATGGAACCGGCGGCGCTTCGGCTTCCCCCCGAGCTTCGCACCCCGCCGTCACCGGCAGCGCACGTCGAGGGCGGGGACAGGCCATCGAGCACGGACCTGGAACTACCGCTCAACTCACATCCGTCGATCTCCAATCCGGTAGTTCACTCAATGCGTGCGACCTCGCGTCGCACGGCGAACAGCAGGGCAGTGGCCCGCATTGGGCGCGAGCCCTCCATTCGAGTCACCTCGGGCGGGCCGTACGTGTCCTGGAGGACCGCCTTCACGTTGCTCGGGGGCGTCGGGCACGGGGGTGATCAGGCTGATGAGGTTCTCCGGCGCTTGCACAGCGACGAATACGGGATTCCAGTCAGGAAGTGCCAGTCAGCGGCGTTCACCGCGGTATCGACCCGTACCAATACGTCGGTCTCCCCAACGACCGGCTTGGCGACGTCGCGCAGCTCCAGCCAGTCCGGCGAGTCGTACCGCCGCCGGACTCAAGCCAGGCCGCCTGGCTCTTTGCCAGGCGGTATTGGTTGACCCGTGAGCGCGGTCGCGATCGACTGGGCCCATGCTTCGATCTGGTGCCACTCGCGGCGGTCGCGGAGCTCAGGCGCGATGTTGCGGGCCATCTTCTTGCGGATGAACCCCGCGTCCTCGGCGACCATGCCGCCGAACACGACGTGCTCGCGCACCCCGATGCTCTCCGCGATCTCCTGCACGCGCGGGGGCTTGGTCCACTTCTCGAGCTGCTCCGGGTCGCCTTGTCTGCCGACCGGGCCGCTGCTGAACAGCCACACCTCGCGCGCTTTGAGTTGAGGTCGCCGTAGCAGGCGGACCGCGTCCCGGCGCCAGCGCCCGGAGTAGACGGCGCTGCCCAGCACGACCGCCCGGTAGGGCTCAAGCGAGCGGAAGCGGACGCGACGGGCTCGCTGCACGTCGACCTGGAGGCCTGCCGCGCGGAGCGTGTCAGCGATCACCTGCGCAATCTCGGCCGTGGCTCCGTGCTTTGTGCCGTATGCGACGAGCACTCGATCCGGACCGTTCATGCACCGCAGGCTAGGTCCGCAGGGTCCGGACGGCATCCGGCCATCCCCGGCGAAGCGATCCGTGGTTTGCACCGATCCCGCACCCAGCGAGGGTGCATATCGCAGATGCACGGGCGGCACCCTGCCCGATCTAGGCCCGCTCCAATCGCGCCGCGGTACTCGCCGCCGATTCGACCGCAGCCCTGCTTCGCGCGGAAAGGGCGACTCGGCTGCTAGCCGTTGCATCGCGGCCGGTGCCCCCGCCGCGAGCGCCCTGCTGGCCGCGCTTAGGAGGGCACTCATGGCCTGCGCCGGGATGCTCGTCGCCGGAGTAGAGCAGGAGCCGGGAGAGTCGGCGTCGAACCGTCAGAGCTGCTCACGAGCGAGCGTGTCATGGCCGCCGGACTCGGCCTGAACGGGCGGCACGGGCGGTCGGTAACGGTCCGCTGAGTCTTCGTGCTATCGCGTTGCGGCACCCACCAACAGCTCGCACGGCCCGATAAAGCCATCCGCGCCGTCGAACTCGGCGAGCGCCTCTCCAACCTCTTGCCAGGCCGCGTCGCGACCGGCCTCGTCAAGGCCTGCCAGCATTTGGTGCAGGGCGCCGTAGGATTCCTGTTGCAGCCGTAGGCACTCGGCAGCCGACGTCATGCGTAGGGGTGATGGTACGGCTTGGACGCTGACGTCGCTAAAGCCGGCCTGTCGAACGCGGCTGCGAGGACTCCGTCGCTGCTGAGGCTGAACGGTCCCGGCTGGCCTGGCAGGGGTGGTGCCAGCTGGGCCCGGCGGCGGATGATCCCGACCGCCACCGAGAAGAACCGGCCGTTCTCGGGCGTTGACCATGCGACCGCGGCTAGTCGCCCGCCAGGGCGCAGGACGCGTCGCATCTCGGCCAACGCGCCCAGCTGGTCAGGGAAGTAGATGATCCCGAGGCGAGAGATCACCGCATCGACCGACTCGTCCTCAATGCCGGCGAGACTCTCGCCGTCCAGCTCTCGGGTCTCCACGTTCTCCAGGCCGGCGCTACGGGCGGCGGCAGCGGCGTACTCGAGGATCGCGGGCGACAGGTCCGTCGCCAGCACATGCCCGGCTGGCCCCACGCGGCGCGCCGCGGCCAGCGTCTGACCTCCCGCGCCGGCCGCCACGTCGAGTACGCGCGCGCCGGCTCGAACGCCGGCACCGTCGAGCATCGCTTCAGTGGCCGGGCCGAGCCAGTCCTCCAGCGTCGGACCCCAACGGTCCCATGCTTCGGCCGCCTCCTGCCACTGCTCCCGCGTGGTCGCCTTGAACTTGGCCGGATCAAACGTTGGTGACCCCACGGTTATCTCCTCGAGTCGCCCTCAGCATTGCGCGGCGGTCCGTTCGCTCGCCGCGCCACCGTCAGCGCGAGTCTATTCGCGGTCCCCGCTTCTCGCCTCGAGCACAACGCGTCCCGGCAGCGCTCGGCGCCGGTCCGATCGGAAGGCGCCGGCTCCCCTGCAGTCCGCGCATAGGAGGGCCGGACCGCGCGATGGGGCGCGCCCTGCTTCCGAAATATGCGGGTCCGGGGGTCCGTTCCGGGGCAGCGGTTTGCGCGTACCCGCATCCGTGAGAAAGCAGGGGCGTCAGGTCAGGGGTCACGATGCCGGACGCGCCGGCGAGGCCGCTGGCCTCGCTGCTGGCGAATACGGGGTCTCTCGCGTCTGGCGTGGCTCGCCCTGCCTTTGCGTCGCCACGGGTATCCGTCGGCGGACGGCGACGTGTGGCCGCCTATGTCCGAGAGGGGCAGCGCTAGGCGGTGCCTGGGACCTCGACGTCGTGACCGCTTTGCTCCCGCGGGCAATGGCGTTTCGGCGGGCGTGTCCGGCGCTTGCAGCCGTGCGCCGTCCCGGCTAGCACGTCGTCACTGGCCCCAGCGGTTTCGTCCTTGGGCCGCGGACGCCCTGCGCGGCTGCCAGGCGAAGCGGGAACGGCTGTGAGAGCCCGGGGTTGCTTTTCGCTGTGCAATAGCCGGTCTCGGGTCCACGCGCCCACAGAGGGTGAGACTGGCCGGCTTTCGGTGCTGCGCGTGCTGACCGTTGGCTAGCGCACCCATAGCTGGTCTAGGAGTACGCCTTGCTGGAAGCTGTATTGGTAGTTGCCGACGCGCGGGGAGACGAGGTGGATATCGGTTGTCGTGGTGAGTGGGACGGCTGGGGCTTGGTCGGTGGCGGTTCGGTCGGCCTGTGCCCAGAGGGCGGCGGTGTTTGGCGTGTTGGTGCTTTCGGCTGCGAGGGCGCTGTTGATCTGGGTGTCGAGTCGGTGGTCGCAGAACTCCGACCAGTTTGGGTTGCCGCTCGATTTGGGCATGAACGACTGGCAGGCGAAGTTGGCTTGGAGAACCTGGGATGCGGACGGGTACAGGAGACCAAGCGGGATGAAGTAGAGGACGGTCTGGGCGGTGGTGCGCGAATCAGCGAATCGCACCGGCGGGTTCGGGTCAGCCCCCGAGAAGTCCTTGACTCGCGTCGGGTATCCGAGCCGGTCAAGGAGTGAGACCAGGTATCGATCTAGCGCGCCCAGGGTTTCGTCGTGGAGGTTCCAGATCGTGATCGGCGTCCCGCGGGTGCCAGAGGCGGCGATCAGGCGTTTTGCTTGGGCGAGATCTGGTGCGTGCCATGCTCCTTCCGGGTTGGGGCCGACGGTGTAGGGGCAGTAGCGTCGGTAGCCTGGGAGCCCGACCGGCAGTATCTGGCACGCGGGTTGGGACTCCTGACCCAGCAGCTGTGCGATCTTGGCGCGGTCGACCGCGTAGTTGATCGCCCGGCGGACCCGGGCGTCGGTGAACGGCGCCACCCGGGTGTTGAGTATCAGCGCGGTCGTGCCGCTGGTGGGAGTGATGTACAGCTGGCCGGCGAACCGCGTCTGCACCTCACCCAGCCGGTCTTGCGGTATGCCGTCGTACATGTAGTCGGCGCTGCCTTGTTCGACCGCGGTGAGCCCGGCCTCCGCGTTCGCGATATGTTGAACGACCATCCGGTCCGGGTAGCCGTCGGGGCGCGCGGCGTGCGACCACTCCCGAAAGTACGGGTTGCGCACCAGCGTGCCGCCATCTCGGGAGACGTCGACCCACTCATATGGGCCGGTGGTCGGCAGCGGGTGCAGGCCGATGTCGTGCAATGGCGTTTCGGCCGGGACCGCGACGGCGTCCAGGAGCGTGAGCCGCTCCAGGAATTCTGGGTTCGGCGCGACGAGATGAAACGTGACCGTGTACGCGGCGTCATTGGTGGCCACGCCGCGCGAGAGGTCGCACTTACCCGGGTTTGCCGCACACGCGGCGCCGCCGACCACGTCGGCGAACGGGCCGCCATAGTTGCTGTTTCCTCCGAGAACCAGGTCGCGCTCGAGCGCGCGGCGGAAGTCCTCTGGGCGCACCAGCTCCCCGTTTGAGAAGCGGATGCCGCGACGCAGCTGAAACGTGTAGGTGGTGCCGCCGTCGGTCGGCGAGGGCAGCGACACCGCCAGGTCAGGGACGAGCTGCACCGAGCCGCTGCCACCCACCCGCTGGTAGGCGGTCAGTCCGTCGTAGGTCAGCGGCAGCACTCCCACGAGGTTCTGCGTCAGCAGCGGGTCCATTGTGTCGGCGGTCCCCGTGGCCAGCACCCTGAGCGTGCCGCCGCGGTGGCCCGTGGCGGCGGGCCGCGCGCCGACCCACACCAAGCCGCCGGCGACCGCCAGTCCCTGCGGGCGGTTCCCGACCCGGACGGTCCGCGTCACCGCGTCGGTGATGGGGTCGATCCGCGTGACGGTTCTGGCGTACTGATTGGACACCCACACCGAACGACGGCCGATGGCGATCGCTCCGGCACCGTTCCCGACCTTGATCGTCGCTTCAACCGCGTTGGTCGCAGGGTCGATCCGCGAGGCTGTACCGTCCAGGCTGTTGGCTACCCAGACCGACGCGAAGCCGACCGCGATCGCGGTTGGCCCCGTGCCGACGTTGATCACGGCGGTGACCTGATCGGTCTGCGGGTCGACCCGGAAGACCCGATCACCGGCCGCGTCGCTGACCCACACCGCGCCCGCGCCCGCGGCGATATCGGTCGCGCCCGAGCCAAGCGCGATCGTGTCCTTGACGGTGCCGCTGACTGCGTCGATCCGGGTCAGCGTCCCATCACTCGAGTTGGCCACCCACACCGAGCCAAACCCGACCGCCACCCCGGTCGGCGCGTTCCCCACGAGAATTGTCTGAACGACCCGGTCCACGGCCGGGTCGATTCTTGACACCGTCCCGCCATAGTTATTGGTCACCCACAGCACGCCGGCGCCAACCGCTAACCCGGCCGGAGTCGTCCCAGCCTCGATCGTCTGCACCGTCGCGCGTCTCGCCACATCGATCCGGGCTACCGTCCCCTGGTTGTAATTCGCCGCCCACACCGCCCCGTCGCCGGCGGCGAGCGCCGACGGTGAGGTCCCGAGCGGCACCACCGCCCGGACAGCGCCGCCCGACTCGCTGATCGCACCGACCGAATTACCGAGGATTATCGTCGGCGCCCCAGCCCCGCCAACACTCAACGCAACGATCGCGCCAACACCAGCCAAAGCCAACAGCAAGGCCGCGCCGACAGCCAGCATCAGCGGGCGACGAGACCGTGCAGGGCCGTCCGTCGGTGCGGCCACCTCCGCGCTTGCCGATGTTGAGCCGTCGCTCCCGGCGGCGAGGTCGAGCGCTGGGTCGCGGGCGAGGATCGCCAGCTCGAGCTGCTGTATCGCCGGACCCGGGTCGAGCCCGAGCTCCTCAGACAGGTTGCGCCGGAACTCCTGGTAGGCCTCAAGCGCCTCGGCCTGGCGCCCCGACCGATACAGGGCCAGCATCAGCTGGCCGCGTAGTCGCTCGCGTAGGGGATGCTTTGCCGTCAGCGCGTCCAGTTCGGCGACGACCTCGCGGTGGCGTCCGAGCGCAAGGTCCAGATCCACCCGTTCCTCGATCGCCGCGACCCGCAGCTCCTCCAACCGCTCGATCTCTGAGCGGGCGAACGGCTCGTAGGCAAGGTCGGCGAGCGCGCCACCGCGCCACAGGGCGAGCGCCTCCCCGAGGGTCCGCGCCGCCTCACCTGCGTGGCCCCCCGCGGCCTCGCTGCGGCCCTTCTCCAGCAGCCGCTCAAATCGGTGCGCGTCGATCAGCATCGGATCGACCTCGAGCGCATAGCCGCCGCGGCCGCTCACGAGCTGGCCGTTGAGCTCAAGCGTCTTTCTGAGCCGTGAGATCTGGGTCTCGAGCCGGTGACCGGCGCTCGGCGTCCAGGTCTCTCCCCAAAGCTCGTCGATCAGCCGGTCACGCGAGACGACCTCGTTGGCGTGCAGCAGCAACAGCGCGAGCAGCGCGCGCTGCTTGGCCCCGCCCAACGGCACAGCCGATCCGTGGTTGCGGACCTCGACCGGCCCGAGAAAGCTGAACTCCACCAAATCACCCCGGTTCAGAAGCGACGGTAGCAGGCACAAGAGCGCTCAACGTGAGCACTTTGTGAGCAAGCCGTGAGGCCCTCAGCGCACTCTCCGCATCGGCGTCAACTCAAATCACGCAAAGGAGAAGCCATGAAGATCCTGAGGAAGTTCCAGCGGCCGGAACTGCTTGTAGCGATCAGCACCATCGCGTTAGGAGCGTCAGCTTCGGGTGCGGTGGCGGCGTCGCCCCTGACGATCACGACGACGCTCACCGGTTCGCCGCCGTCGGCCCCGGGGTTCTCCGGGAGCGCCTCCGGCTCCTATTCGGCGTCCGGCGCTATCGTCGATTCCGGATCGGCTTCGGCTCAATTCGTGCTGCCATCGCACCCGCCGAAGTCCACACAGATCGAGTCGCGCCGGACGCTCACCAGCGCGAGCGGGACGCTTGAGCTTCAGTGCGCAGAGACCTCGCTGCCAGCGTCACCGTCCCTGACCCGTGGAGCCTGCGCGGTGCTCAGCGCCAGCGGGATCTACGCGGGGCTGACCGGACACGGAAGCATCACCGGCCAGATCGTTCCGGGCCCAACCCCCGACACAAGCATCGTCAACGACACGATCGTGTTCTGAGCCCGGGCGAGGCCGAACCGCAACCCGCTGGGGATGCTCGCGATTCCAGCGCTCGCGAAGTCAGCATGAGCGGCGTCGAACAACCTAGGGCACTGGCTCGGACCCACAAAGCTTGGCGCTGCGACCAATCTGAGGCAAACGAGGAGCACATGAGCACCATTGCAATCGAGGCACAAGGAGCTGAACGCTCCGCGGTACACCGGCACCAGCGCGAGTGGCGCGAGGACGTCACCGTGCGCTGCCGCGAGGCTCGTTCCCACTGCGAGCGAGTAGCGTGCGGTCGGCTGAGGGCCCATATCTACGTGCGAGAGCGTGGGTGGATCCCGCCGGCACGGCTAGTCGATGGGCTCGAGGTCGACTCGGACGACGCTCGCTCGGTTCACTTTCTGGCGATTCGCGGTACCGAAGCGGTCGGAACGGTGCGCCTCATCCTGCTGCGCGACGGGCGGCCGCTCCCGGTTGAAGCCATGCTGGCCGAGCCGTTGGTATCTGGCCGGGTGGCCGGCGAGGTTTCGCGGCTGGCCGTGGTTCGTGCTGGTCGTGGTGACAGCACGGTGCTGATGAGCCTCGTTCGCGGGCTCTGTGATGCCGCGGCCGAACGCGGCATCGACGACTTCTACGCGATCGTCGAAGAGTCGCTCTACCGGCACCTCGTCGGGCTGGGTTTCCCGTTCCGGCCAATGGGACCGACCAGGTGGGTGTATGGCAGCTGGAACTTTCCGGTGCGCACAGAGGTCGCTCGGGTGTCGGCGGCTGTGGCGGGCTTCTACTCGCGCAGGGACGCGAGCGCCGGGCGAGTGAGCGGAGGTGTCGCGTGAGCGCGCTGACGGCGCGATCGCTGGGCCGGATGGCGCCTCATCCCGGACACGAGAAGATCATCGCCGCGGCGGTGCGCTCACCGTCGGCACACAACGCGCAGCCGTGGCGGCTTGCGCCGCTGGCGGACGGCGCGAGCTACGAGCTGCATTACGACGCCGCGGACTATCTCCCCTACGACCCCGAGGACCGCGATGCCGGCCTGGCGATGGGGGCGTTCTATGAAGCCATCGCGATGGGGGCAGATCTGGAGGGCCTTCGGGCGACGTTCAAGCCACGGCTCATCCGGACGGACAGTGATCTGCTCGTAGGGGTCGTAAGTATTGACAGTCGCCCGGACGACATGCCTCCGGACCCGCTGGCCGCCTTCCTCGCCCAGAGGACGACGAACCGCTCGCGGTATGAGCGACGTCCGATCGAGCACGAATTGCTCGAGGCATTGGCGGCGCTCGGTTGTGTCTTTCGCCCGCCCCGCGCGATCGCCCGGTTGATTAGGGAGGCAAGCAAGGACACCTGGAGCAACCGACGATTCATCGCCGATCTCAAGGAGTGGTTCCGGTTCAGCAACGCGGCCGCTGACGGCATGACCCCCGAGGTGATGGGACTGACTGCACTCGACGTCATCGGGCTGCGCCTCGCGTTGCGCTTGGGGCACGTCCCGCGCTGGGCAATTCCCCTGTATGCGGCTCGCGACGTGCGGCTGGCCACGGCGGCACCGTCGATCGCGGTGCTGACCAGCCCGGACATGACGCCGCCGTCGATCTTCGACGCCGGACGGCGGCTGCTGCGCGCCTGGGTGACGATCGTGGCGGCCGGCGCCGCCTACCATCCCTGGTCAATCGTCATCGACGAGGACCGCACCAGGCCGCTGCTGACCGAGCTCGTGGGTGCCACACCGATGGCGATGTTTCGCATCGGCTACCCGAGTGCGCCCAGCATGATCAGCAGCTCGGGGGTGCAAGTCCCCTGTGGAGGAGATGACACCAACCACAAGCCAAGGGCAACTGCGTCGTCGTGAGGCGGGGTGGGAAGGAAGCCGGAGGCGAAATCGCGACTCTAGGAACACATGGCGCGCTGGATCCCGTTGGGGAGCTGGCGGGCTGCGCGTAGGAGGCGGGGCGGTCTGGGCGAGCCAGCTCGGCATGGCGAAGCCCGTTGTCATCAAGGGGCCGTCGCGTGGACGCGGTGGGTGCGCGAGGAAGGTTGCTGGTCTTACCTGGGGAGGTCTCCATGGGTGTCCCGGGATGCCCGTCCGGTGCGCGTGCACCGCTCGTCGGGTGGGGCGGGACGACTGTGGTCGAGAGGCCGTGGTTCGCCGTGGAGAAGTCAGCAGACGCCGTAGTACCAGCGGGGAGTGTGTCACGAACGTTGGAGGAAGACTATGTAGGTAGAACTCCATAAAACGGTGCTGTGCGAGAGATGGAGGCTTGTTGGCCCTCCGGCGTCGGCCCTGCGGGGGTGGGCGTCAAACCGCCCCGATGCTGCGTTGGCTGAAGACCGTCGTGGCGAGCGTTCGGGGAAAAGGCTGGGCTTGACCCGGTCAGGTGGGGACCAGGAAGACGTTCCAGAAAGCGCTCGGTCTCTGTTCTGGGTCGAGCGTGCGTTGTTGAGGCGTCGAAAAGGTTTAGGCGGCATCAAAATCGGAGGTCCTGCTTCATCCTCCGAGACGAGTCTGGCGGGGTCCCGTGTTCCTGGCCAGGTGGTGCCCGGCGTGGAGGCGGCGTGAGCCTGGTCTGCGGCTCTTGCACGGAACGTGAGAAGGCGAGCGTCGAAAGCGGCCGTCCGGGCCTGCGGGTCAGTACGACGGGCGGCGAGAGGGAGCGTGCCAACGGCAGAAACCGGAGGCATTGAGTACCGGTCGCGGCGCTCGCTGGCGGACCGGCTCGTATTAGCTGTGAAGCTGCTGCTCGCTGGGGTGGTGGTGGAGCGAAGGGGCCGGCTCATCGGTGATGTCGATTCGATCAACCAGCGCCCTGGGGTGCTGGGAGGAAGCGAGGACGCATGACAAGGCCGAAGGACAAGTCGTTTGCGATTCCCAAGCTGTTGGTGTGGGAGGCGTGGCGGCAGGTCAAGGCCAACAAGGGCGCTCCCGGCGTCGATGGGCAGGATCTGGACGCGTTCGAGAAGGACCTGGAGGGCAACCTCTACAAGGTCTGGAATCGCATGTCGTCCGGGACCTGGTTCGCGGCGCCGGTCAGGGCGGTCGAGATCCCCAAGCCGCACGGCGGCGGGACCCGAATGCTCGGTGTGCCGACGATCGCAGACAGGGTTGCGCAGACGACCGTGGCCATGTTCCTGGAGCCGCTGGTGGAACCCCGGTTCCATCAGGATTCCTATGGCTATCGGCCGGGACGCTCGCCCCATGACGCGCTCGCGGTATGTCGGGAGCGGTGCTGGAGGTACGACTGGGCGATCGATTTGGACGTCCAGAAGTTCTTCGACGAGGTGCCGTGGGACCTGATCGTTCGGGCAGTGGAGGCGGTCACCGACTGCCGCTGGGTGCTGCTTTACGTGAAACGGTGGCTGCATGCACCGTTGCAGCATCCTGACGGGACCCTTGAGCAGCGCAGCAGAGGAACTCCGCAAGGGTCGGCGATCTCGCCGTGCTTGGTGAACCTGTTCATGCACTACGCGTTCGATTCTTGGATGGCTCGGGAGATTCCGGGCTGTCCGTTTGAGCGCTTCGCTGACGATGTCATCGTGCACTGCAAGAGCAGGGCACAGGCGGAGGCGGTGCTGGCCAGGATCGCCCAGCGGATGAACGAGGTTGGGCTACGGCTCCATCCCGACAAGACACGGATCGTCTATTGCAAGGACGGCAAGCGTCGGGGAGAGCATGAGCACACCAGCTTCACCTTTCTCGGGTTCACCTTCCGAGCACGGAAGGCGCGAGCGACAGGAGGCGGGTACTTCACCAGCTTCCAGCCCGCGATCAGTACCGAGGCGCTGCAGGCCAAGAGCGTCGAGCTCCGCAGGATGCGGATCCACCGGCGCACCAACCTGTCGTTGGACGACCTGGCGAGATGGCTGAATCCCATCGTCGCCGGATGGATGAACTATTACGGCCGCTATTACTGGACCGTGATGGATGCCCTCCTGCAGCGCGTCAACACCTACCTGAGGCGCTGGGCTGGGAAGAAGTATCGGCGGTTACGGACCTACAAACGGTTCAAGCGGTGGTGGACTGGGCTGCACGAACGCGAGCCCGGCCTGTTCGCCCACTGGAAGTGGGTCCGCGCGTACTGACGGCTGGTGAGAAGAGCCCGGTGACGGGAGACTGTCACGCCGGGATCCGTGGGAGCCGGGAGCTGCGACGCTCCCGGCGACCCGACTCGTGATCGCTGGGAAGGGCTGAACGCGAAGCCGAGGTGCAGGACGCTGGTGCTCGTGGGATCGACGTTGAAGGCAGCCAACCCCGCAAGGGGCCTGCACGGGAGGGTCCGACGGTGAAGCCCGAGGACGCCCGTTCAGAGCACAGTCGATCCCCGGCGCCTGGCGATACCGCAGCTCACCCCGCCGAGGCGAGCTTGTGGGAGCAGTTGTTGTCCCGCGAGAATCTCGCTGAGGCGCTCAGACGCGTCGAGCAGAAAGCCGGTGCCCCGGGCATCGACGGGATGAGCACGAAGGAGCTGCGGCCGTGGTTGCATGACCATTGGCCACGGGTCCGCTCGCAGCTTGACGCGGGCACTTACCGTCCGCAGCCTGTCCGGAGGGTGATGATCCCCAAGCCCTCGGGTGGTCTGCGGAAGTTGGGGGTGCCGGCTGTGGTGGATCGGTTGATCTGCCAGGCCATCGCGCAGGTGCTCACGCCCATCTTCGAACCGCATTTCCATCCCCATAGCTTCGGCTTCAGGCCGGGGCGCTCGCAGCATCACGCTGTCGAGCGGGCACGCCAGTTCATCTCCGATGACGCGGCGTGGTGCGTCGATTTTGATTTGGACTCGTTTTTCGATCGGGTTCAGCACGACGCTTTGATGGCGAGGGTCGCGAGACGGGTGAATGACAAGCGGGTGCTGGGGCTGATCCGGCGCTACCTGGAAGCGGGCGTCATGGATGGCGGGCTGGTAGCTGCGAGCGAGGAGGGGACACCTCAGGGGTCGCCGCTCTCGCCGTTGCTGTCGAACGTCATGCTCGACGACCTCGACTGGGAGCTGGATCGGCGCGGGCATCGGTTCGTGCGCTTCGCCGACGACGGACGGATCTACGTCCGGAGTAGGCGGGCGGGCGAGCGGGTCATGGCGAGCATCACGCACTACGTCGAGCAGCGCCTCAAGCTCAAGGTCAGCCGCGAGAAGTCGGTGGTTGACCGGGCGACGAAGCGCCCTTTCTTGGGGTTCGGGTTTCGGTACCGCGGCAGTGAGGTCAAAGTCACAGTCGCCCCCAAGTCCCAGAACCGAGCAAAGGAGCGCTTGCGCGAGTTGACCTCGCGTCGGTGGGGCGTCTCGATGGAGCGGCGGATCTTTGAGATCAACCGTTTCACGGTCGGGTGGACGGCGTACTACTCGTATGCCGACACGCCGTGGCCGTTTGAGAAGCTCGACAAATGGCTCCGCAGGCGACTGCGGCAGGTTCGCTGGAAGCAATGGAAACGCGTCCGCACGAAGCGGCGCAGGCTCATCGCGCTGGGTATACCCGCGGGCGACGCGCACAAGTGGGCGTGCTCGCGCAAGGGCTACTGGCGCATCTCGAGCTCTCCAATTCTCCACCGCGCGCTGCCGACCGCCTACTGGACCGCCCAGGGCCTGGAGGGGTTCCTCGAACCCTACCGCCGTTTCCGGGATGCCAAGCGAACCGCCGGATGCGGACCCGCACGTCCGGTGGTGTGGGGGGCGCCGGGGTGAGCCCGGCGCCTACCCGACAAAGGAGCTGCCTCAATCCCGCCGGCGCCCCGTCGAAATGTTCCTCCGCGCGCCGTCGGGAACCGGATGAATCAGCTGGACGTCTCTCGCAACTGGGGGTTCATCACCGCCGAGGAGCAGGAGCTGCTCGGCTCAGTGAAGATCGCCGTCGCCGGCGCCGGCGGCGACGGCGGGTTCGTCGCCGAGCACCTTGCCCGCCTCGGCGTCCGCCTATTCGCGATCGCCGACCCCGATTGCTTCGAACCCGAGAACGTCAACCGGCAGGCTGGGTGCGACACGACAACGCTCGGACGCAACAAGGCTGAGGTGATCGCGGAGATGATCCGGCGGATCGCGCCGCAGGCAAGTGTCGACGTGTACCCAGACGGCGTCTCACCCACCTGCGTCTCTGACTTCGTGCGCGGCGCCGCCGTCGTGGTCGACGAAACGGAGTACACGCGGCCCGACCTTTCGCTGATGCTGGCCAGAGCAGCCCGACCGGCCGGGATCCCGGTCGTATCCGGGCTGAACGTGGGATTCGGCGGGATGGTCACCTGCTTCATCCCGGGTTCGATGAACCTGGAGCGTTATCTCGGGCTACCACCCGAGATAACAATCGAGGACGCCGCACGGTTTGAGCTTCCGCTGGGGCGGTGGGTGGTACGACTGCCCTCCTACTAGAGAAGTTCCGGTGGTGAGGTAGCCAGATTCCGCTTGTTCCCAGGGTTTTCGGGGGTTCTGGGGTGTTCGGGTCGTGTCTACCGATCGACCACGACGGGGGCGTGGGCGGCGAGGTCGAGCGCTTCGGCTTGCAGCGCGGTAGGCTGGGTGAGCTTCTCGAAGGTGCTGGCGTGGTCGTGCAGGCGGGTGGTGTTCTGGGTCTGGGTCGCGAGCTCGGTGAGGAGCGTGCGATAGCTGTGCGCGGACTGCCGGTGCTGGTCCGTTTCGTCTGCGCTTTGTGTCGCGCGGCGGGGGAGCGCTCAGCTTTCGCGACGGGATCAGGACTGACGGGCCGGTGCTCGTCGGTGAACAACAACGGCTTCCACGCGGCTTTCAGATGCCAGGTGAGGTAGTAGGCGAGCATGCAGATCAGCACGTGCGCACGAACACGGTCCTCGAGGTGATGATGGATCGGACGGATCTGCAGGTCCGGGCCTTGATCGATCCGAACGCCCGTTCGGCCTGTTCGAGGTTCTTGTAGGCGCGCACGACATCACCGGTCTGAAGGTCGGTCTCGGTGAGGCCGGTCCGCAGGATGTATAACCCGTCGAGCGCAGCTTCCGCGGCGATCTCCGCGGTCTTGCGGGTGTAGGTGAACGTGGTGTCAGTAATCGTGGTCTGGAAGTGCTTGCGCATCCGGTAACGCTTCAGCGCCGGACCTGTCGCAAGACCGATCAGGTCGGCCCCGGTGAGCGTCCCGGCGGTGACACGGTGAGCGATCGCGGCTAGGTCGATCTCCGTCGCGGCGAGCAGTTCGTTGCGCTTGCGGGCACGTTGCGCGCCGACCAGCGGGTTGCGGCACACGACCAGTCGTTCGCCGGGGAACTCCGCGACGTCGGTGATCTCCCCGAGGTTCTGCTCGTCGAACAGCGACGGCTGAAACACCCCGGACCGGGCGAGTTTCTTGATCGTCGGCGCTTTCAGCGCGGTGATCCAGTCCACCCCGTCGGTCTCTGACAGCAGCGTGATGTTCGCCTTCGTGACCATCCCACGATCGGCGACGACCACCACCCGCGAGAGACCGAACCGGTCCTTCAACTTCACGACCTGTGACGGCAGCGTCTTGTCGTCGTGCAGCTCGCCGGTGAACACCTCGACCGCGACCGGCCGCCCGTCGGTGTCGCACAACAGTCCGTAGATGATCTGCGGCAGGCCGGGCCTCCCGTCCCGCGAGTACCCACGCTTCCCGAGCGGGCACGTGCGACCCTCGAAGTAACTCGAGGACACGTCGTAGAGCACCATCTCCCCGTCACGCAGGTGGCGGGCAGCGAGACGATCCTCGATCCGGTCCTGGCGCTCCACGAGCCAGTCCATCGCCGCGTAGAGGTCATCCTCATCCGCTCCAACCACGCCGCACTCCTGCGCCAGGGTTGACTGGCCGAGGGTGCGGACCATCCCGAGTTTCGATCCGGGCCGATCACCCGGCCGACGATCATCGCCACGCACAGATCCCGCTCCCGGCACGGTGAGCGGTCCAGCAGCTTCGCCAGCCCGAGCCGACGCGCCATCGTCAGCGCCGCGGTGACGTGCCCGGCCGGGAGGGAGCGCTCGATCTCGAACGCCTGATCGACGCTCATCACCGTCTTGCCGGCGAGCACGGCACGGATCGCGTCGATCGCTTCGGGCGGGAGGTGTGACAGGTTCGCGAGCGTTTCCTTCTTGACCTTCCCGTCCTGGCGGTAGGAGCGGCGCAGCAACGTCGCGTTGTACTCGTTCTCCCCAGACCGGCGGGTAGTCGTGCTCACATGCATCGCACCGCTTTGCCTGGCTGGCCTTCCCATATCTGGACAATACCCCATTTGTCGACCTGATAGTAGTGGGTACACTTAGGATCAGCAAAAAGGCCGGAATCCCCGCAACTACAGGGATCCGGCTCTACAACGCTGACTACAGGGGGAATTGGCCTAGACGAACGCGTCGTCCGGGCCGTTGCCTCCGGCCGCGTGCCTGCACCCTCAGTCGCTCCCGGCGTGGCGCTCGCGGCCGGCCTGGTCGTGACCGAGGTATTCAACGTGCTCACGAGACGCCGCCGTCCCGTCGCGGCCCCCCGAACGCTCGTATTCGACGCCCTGGAGGGAAGGACCCGCGTCGTCCGCTTCCGCTCCGCATCCTACGCGAGCTCCCTGATGCGGGTCGTCGCCAAATCACGCCTTGGTCTCAACCATCGCGTCACATCATTCTGGGGCTCCGTGGATGATCGGGGGTGACTCTCGATCGAGATTCCGTCCTGAGCAGGGCTTTTGGTCGTCGGAGCGGCGGGTGGAAGTCGCGTGCGCCTCTGCTGCTGGGTTGTGGACTGCTCGCTGGGCCCCGTGCCCGGCGATCGTGGGCACAGCGGATGCGTGCTCAAGCGGCCAGGGATGGCCGCGCCTGCGCGCAGGCGCATCCGGATGATCATGGCGAGACTCGCCCCATAGGGCGTCGTTGGGGGGCGTCGGGGTCGCTGCCCGCGTTGACGGGGGTCGTGGCGTGCCGGGGAGCTGCCTGCTCCATTCCCTTCTCGTTGCGCCGTTTGCCGTGCGTGCGCACCGGGTCATCCCGGGGTCGAGCGAGCGTCGTGGCGGAATACGGGTGACGCGGTTCGGAGGGCCAGAAAGAAAACGCGTGTTCGTGTGTCGTCACCCCCGATCATGCCCGGAGAGCCATCATTCTGCTGTTAAAGGATTGGGGAGAGCGCGTTATGCGGAGGAACCGATGGGTCGCGTTGGCGCTGCTGGCGACCGCGGAGTTCGTGGTCGTGCTCGACCTCACCATCGTCAACGTCGCGCTCCCGCACATCCAGGCTGACCTGGGGTTCTCGGCCAACGGCCTTCAATGGGTGATCAGTGGCTACACCCTGATGTTCGGTGGCTTCCTTCTGCTCGGCGGTCGAGGCGCCGACCTGCTCGGCAGGCGGGCCATGTTCATGGCCGGGGCTGCACTGTTCACCGCTGCATCCCTGGCCGCGGGCCTGTCCAGCTCGCCGGCGATGATGGTCTTCGCGCGGGCAGTCCAAGGGCTCGGTGCTGCACTGCTGTCTCCCGCCTCCCTCGCGCTGTTGATGGTCACATTCGCCCGTGGACAGGGGCGGAACACCGCGATGGGGATCTGGGGCGCGCTGGCGGGTCTTGGCGGCACGTTCGGCATCGTCCTCGGCGGCCTGCTGATCGACGGCGTCGGCTGGCGATCGGTGTTCTCCGTCAATGTGCCCTTCGGTGCCGCGGTCATCCTCGCGGCGCCGTTCCTGCTCACCGAGAGCCGGGTCAGGATCGCGGGACAGCGAAGCTTCGACGTCACGGGCGCGCTGTTGGGCACCGGCGGTCTGTTGTTGCTCGTGTTCGCGCTCGTCCGCACCCAGGTGACCGGCTGGGGCTCGCTCGAGGTGATCGGCTCCCTGCTCGGCGGTGCAGCGCTCCTGGCGGCGTTTATCTTCGCCGAAGCCCGGGCCTCGGAGCCCCTAGACCTATGGAGGATGATTCGCCGGGACGTTGAAGGCCGGACCTCGATCGCATTTTGCGGGGGTTTGTCTGGCCGGAGATGGGCTCCGGCTGACCCCATACGAAGGAGGTCCGGCCGTGACCGGAACGATGACATGGGCGGCGATGGATGTCCACGCGCGCTCGACCTACGCGGGGTCGCTGGATGTGATCACCGGCGAGCTGTGCCGGCAGAGGTTCGATACGGGTGCGGTGGAGCCGGTCGTGGGGTGGCTGGCTGGGTTGCCGGGGCCGGTGCGTGCGTGCTACGAGGCGGGCCCGACCGGGTTCGGGTTGTACCGGGCGGCGGTTGCGGCGGGGATCGATTGTCAGGTGATCGCGCCGAGCAAGACGCCGCGTCCCTCGGGGGACCGGCACAAGTCCGATCGTCGCGATACCGATCTGTTGTTGCGGCAGTTGATGGCCGGCGCGTTGACGGCGGTGGCGGTCCCGTCCGCGACGTGCGAGGCGGCCCGCGATCTCGCGCGGGCGCGGGAGCAGGTTCGCCTGGATCTGATGCGCTGTCGGCACCGGCTCTCGAAGCTGCTGCTACGCCACGGCCGCGTGTGGGACCGCTCGGCGTGGACGAAGGTGCATCGCGAGTGGCTGGGATCGCAGACCTTCGCGCATCACAACACGGAGCTGGCGTTCATCGACAACCTCGCGGCGTGCGACGGGCTGAGTGCCCGTCGCGACGCGCTCGACGAGCGGCTCTCCCGGGTCGCGACCGACCCGGAGTTCTGGCCGGTCGTTCGCCGGCTCCGCGCGTTCCGCGGGATCGACACCCTCTCGGCGCTGATCCTGCTGCTCGAGGTCGCGGACTTCGCGAGGTTCCCCCGCGCGGTGCAGCTCGGATCGTGGCTGGGGCTGGTGCCCTCCCGCGAGCAGTCCGGCGAGTCAGACGTGCACGGGTCGATCACGAAGACCGGCTCGAAGTACGCCCGGCGGATCCTTGTCGAGGCCGCTTGGCATTACGCCCGCCCACCCCGCGTCGGCAAGACGCTCTACGAGCGCCAGGAGGGGCTGCCCGACCACGTCCTGCAGATCGCACGACGCGCCCAGAGCCGCCTCTACCGAATCCACAAACGGATGCGCGAGCGCAAGAAGCCCGGCAACGTGATCACGGTCGCGTGCGCCCGCGAGCTCTCCTGTTTCCTCTGGGCCGCCGCGACTGTCCCATAGCCCAAACTGACAGCCCGCTCCCGCTCGGGTGGGGAGGCGCCGGGCCCCGAAGTCCGCTGGTACACGCGATGCTCCTATGGGCAGCCCTCACCAAGCCACGCCCGGTTCTAGACACGCGCCAGCCAGCGACGCAACCAGGGACCTGGGGTAGCAACCCCCGCATATGAGACTGACCGACGTCGAGAACTTCGCCCGACGCCTCCCCACCCGAGCAAACCTCCACCAACCCCCCAACGGCAGCAACGAGGGGAGCATGAACGCTGCTCACTTGACAGACGTTCCTCCATATGAGGAGCGTGGGTCACAATGCCCGCAGAACGCCGTTTTGGCCCGTTTCAGGGGATCAATTCATCAGCGGCGATCGCTCGGATGGCCGCAGAACGGCTCCCAGAGCGTCGTTAATGAGACTGAGTATTACTGACCCACGCTCCTAGTGCCGCTCTGGCTGTTCAGAACCCGCGGGCTGCGGACCGCCACACTCGCCCTGGCGCTGAACGGCGGCGCGTTCCTGGCCATGTTCTTCCTGACCGCGATCTTCCTACAACAGGTCCGCGGACAGTCGGCCCTGGAAACCGGACTTCAGCTTCTGCCGATGGGGGTCGCGGCGGTGATCGCCGCCATCCTGGTCTCCTCGCTGGTCACCCGGATCGGGACACGGCCGGTGCAGATCGTCGGCGCGCTGCTGAACGTGATCGGGCTTGGCCTGCTCTCGCGCGCCGACGCCGGCAGTCCCTACGTCAGTTCACTGCTGCCCGGCCTGCTGGTCTTCGGCTCTGGGATCCTCGCGATCGGGGTCCCGGCGCAGATCGCGGCGATCGCTGAGGTTGGATCGCAACAGGCGGGGGCGGCGTCCGGGATCGTCACCGCCGGGTATGAGGTGGGCGGAGCGCTCGGGCTGGCGATCGTTACAACGATCGCCAATTCGCGCGTCTCCCACCTTCTCGTCACCGGGCTCCCCGTACACCAGGCGCTGACGCAGGGCTACCAGCTCGGGCTCCTGGCCGCGGCGGCGCTGGAGGTGATCAACCTCGTGATCGCCGCGGTCTCACCCCGTATCGCGCCGGACGCCGAACTGGTCGCCGCCGCGGCGCTGGGCGCCTAGCGCCCGGGACCTAGTAGCCGGTGCCCCTGCGACTGCTCCGACATCGCGACCCTCTCGGGCCCGAACGTACCGACGCACCGCCAAGCAGCGCAACGTTCTTAGCCCTGATTCGTGCGACGCGAGGCCCTGCTTCGATTTCGCGACCGGCAGTCCGCGCTACGCACAAACGCGACCCGCATCGCGCGGAAAGAACGAACCCGCCGGGGGGGGGGGGGGGGGGGGGGGGGCTCTGCGATTCGCTCGGCGTGTATCACCGCCGGCCGCGGGCGTGGGGAGGAGGTCGGAGCGGCTGTTGCGGACGGCGCGAGCCGAGGGGCGGTCCAGGGCCCCCCCTTGCCCGTGCCCGCCGGGTGGTTCGCCGGGAGAGGCGTGCAGCGAGCGGGCTCAGGAGGGCGGCGTCGCGAGCGCGCGCTCGAGATTGTCGTAGCACCTGTTCCATCCGGTCTTCTGGTCTTTGAGCCGTCCGTCCGTGGGGATGGCGCTGTTGGTCATCAGCACGGACGTCCGGCCCTCCCGCGGGGTGAACTCGAGCTCGATCAGCTGGGGGCTGTCCGGGTCGTGGTCCCATACCCAGGTGAACACCAGCCTGTCGGGCGGCTCGATCGCCGTGTACTGGCCGGTAGCCCCCATTCGGATCCGTCGGCTGGATCGCGCATCACGACCCGGATCTTGCCCCCGACGCGAAGATCGACCTCGGCCGTGGGCGTCTCCCAACGCCGCTGAGCGTGCAGCCAGCGGCGCAGGACCTCCTCGCTCGTCCAGGCGTCGAACACCCTCTCGACGGGCGCGTTGAAGGTCCGCTCGATGCGCAGCACGCGCTCGCGATGCTCGGTCACCGGTCCTCCTCGAGGTACTCGCCGACCACGTCGAACAGGCGCTCCCAGCGCGCGCGCTGACGCTCGAGCCATCCCGCCGCGTCGGCCAGTGTGTTTGCTTGAAGCGCCAGCCTATGCGTGCGTCCATCGATCACCCTCGTCACCACTCCGGCATCTTCAAGGATCTTGAGATGCCGCGAAATCGTCGGCTTTGACACGCCCAGGTCGCGGGTCGCCTCGCCTACCGTGATTGCCCCGCCGCTCAGCCGCTCAACGATGTCTCGACGAAGCGGATGCGCCAGCGCCTTGAACGGATCGTTAGCCATTATGCTAACTATATAGAGACCCGCCGACCGATCAGAGAGGAACGACGATGCCGGAGCACACGACCGGAACCCGCGAGGACTGGCTGGCGGCGCGTAGGGAGCTGCTCGAAGCCGAGAAGCGGCACTTTCGCGCAGGCGATGAGATCGCGCGCAGGCGTCAGGAGCTGCCCTGGGTTCCGATCGATAAGGACTACCTCTTTCATACGGAGAACGGTGAGAAGTCCCTCGCCGAGCTCTTCGAGGGTCGCTACCAGCTCCTCGTCTACCACTTCATGTTCGGCGACGGGTTCAGGCTTACCGACACGAGGCAGGGCTGTACCGGATGCTCGCTCGTCGCCGATCACTTCGACAGCGCGGTCCCGCACCTAGCCGCCCGTGACGTGACTCTCGTCTGCGCGTCTCTCGCCCCGCTGCAGCAGCTGCGGGACTACAAGACGCAAATGGGCTGGCATTTCCCGTGGGTCTCGTCACTCGGCAGCGACTTCAACTACGACTTCGGCGTGGCATTCACCGAGGAGCAGCAGAAGGACGGCGCCGAATACAACTACCAACTCGTCGACAACCCAGGGCCACAGCGCGAGGGCATGAGCACCTTCGCGCTCCAGAACGGAACGGTCCACTACACCTACTCCACCTACGCGCGTGGCGTCGAGGCCTTGATAGGCACCTACCAATACCTCGACCTGGCACCGGCGGGCCGGAACGAGGACTGTCTCGAGTTCAAGCAGGCGTGGTGGCGCCGCTGGGCGGCCCCCGCTTTTCGGTCCACCGCGAGTGAGAGGGTGGTGAATGTAGTGGGGGCAAGGTAGCGGCCTGCTCGGACGGATCACGCCCCCTGGTGCCGCGACCGTCGTCGCGGAGCCGAGCGGAGCGAGGCGTAGCGGCGATGGTCGCGGGCGCGCCGCCCCGGGGAGGGCCCCACCCCTCTTCTCATCGCTTGCTCGGCCTGATCGTTGAGGTCGAGCGGTCGGGTCGCCTCATGCGGCGATCTCGACCGGCTCGGTCCACTGCGCGGCGAACACGGCCGGGGCGCGCATCCCGAGCGATGAGTGTGGCCGGCGGTGGTTGTAGTCCTCACGCCAGTCACCGATCACGACGCGCGCCTCGGCCAGGCAGGAGAACTCCTCGACATCGAGCAGCTCGTCGCGCACGCGGGAGTGGAAGCTCTCGACGTACGGGTTCTGCCACGGCGAGCCCGGCTCGATGTACGCGGTTCCCGTCCCGCTCAGCTCGCACCAGTCCTGGAGCGCGTGCGCGGTCATCTCCGGGCCGTTGTCGCACCTCAGAAACTTCGGGGCGCCCCGCTCGGCGACCAGGCGCTCCAGCACGCCGACGGTCCGGTCGGCGTCGATGCTGCGCTCGACCAGCATCACCAGCGACTCACGGGTGAACTCGTCGACCACGTTGAGCAGCTTCAGCACCCTGCCGTCGGCGGTCTGGTCGAACTGGAAGTCGAACGCCCACACCTGGTTGGGCCGCTCGGCGCGCAGGCGCTGCGCAGGGACGGTCGAGTCCCCCAGCCGCCGGCGCTTGCGCCGCCGCTGCGGCACCCGCAGCCCTTCCTCCCGCCACAAGCGCTGCACACGCTTGCGGTTCACATCCCAGCCCAGCTCGCGCAGGTGATGATGCGCACGGCGATACCCCCACCGCGGACGGTCCTTGGAGAACTGCCGCAACTCGGCGCGCAACACCGCGTCATCCTCAGCGCGCTTGGGCTCATAGCGCTCCGTGGAGCGGTGCTGGCCCAGCACCCGGCACGCCCAGCGCTCGCTGACGCCGAGACGGTCACGAACCATCGCGACCGCCCGGCGCCGACGGGCTGGGCTCACCAGTTTCCCTTCGCGACCTCCTTCAGCGCCCGCACCTCGAGCGCCTGATCGGCGACGATCGCCTTCAACGTCACGTTCTCACGCTCGAGCTCCTTCAGCCGCTTCGCATCATTGGCCTTCATCCCGCCGTACTGGTTGCGCCAGCGGTGATACGTCTGCTCGCTGATCCCCAGCTCCTTCGCCGCCTCAGGGATCGTCTTGCCCTCACCGAGCATCCGCTCGGCCTCGCGCAGCTTGCGGATGATCTGCTCCGGCGTGTGCCTGCGTCGCTTCACGTGATCGTTCCTTCCTCGCCCATGATCCAGGGCGCGAGAAACTCTCACAAGGGTCGGACCGAACTCGGGGGGTCAGGCCAGAGCGCTGGGCTTGCGAGTGGTCGGGCAGCATCGCTCGACGCAGCGTCACGAGCCCAAGACGGCCGCCGATGATGCGGTGTTGCGCGCGAGCTGCGGAAGTTCTCGGTCAAGCGGCCGCGGTGGGGGTACCGTCGTGCGCATCACCATCTGCGCGAGCTGGGGTGGGAGGTGAACCGCAAGCGGGTGCAGCGGATCTGGCGCGAGGAGGGACTGCGGGTGCCGCAGCGGCGGCGCAAGCGCCAGCGGCTGGGCAAGTCGACAGTCCCGGCCGAGCGGCTGCGGTCGGAGCGACCGAATCACGTGTGGGCGTTCGACTTCCAGTTCGACCAGACCGCCGACGGGCGGGCGTTGAAGCTGCTGAACATCGTCGATGAGTTCACGCGCGAGGCGCTGGTGATGCTGGTGGAGCGCAGCATCGACGCCGACACGGTCGTCGCGGTGCTGGAGCGGCTGGTCGCCGAGCACGGCGCCCCGGAGCTGCTCAGGTGCGATAACGGCCCGGAGATGACGGCGCACGCGCTCCAGGACTGGTGCGCGCTGAGCGGGACCGGGACCGCGTTCATCGAGCCCGGCTCGCCGTGGCAGAACCCGTTCGTGGAATCGTTCCACTGGCGTGTGCGTGACAGGTGACTCTCGTCTGCGCGTCTCTCGCCCCGCTGCAGCAGCTGCGGGACTACAAGACGCAAATGGGCTGGCATTTCCCGTGGGTCTCGTCACTCGGCAGCGACTTCAACTACGACTTCGGCGTGGCATTCACCGAGGAGCAGCAGAAGGACGGCGCCGAATACAACTACCAACTCGTCGACAACCCAGGGCCACAGCGCGAGGGCATGAGCACCTTCGCGCTCCAGAACGGAACGGTCCACTACACCTACTCCACCTACGCGCGTGGCGTCGAGGCCTTGATAGGCACCTACCAATACCTCGACCTGGCACCGGCGGGCCGGAACGAGGACTGTCTCGAGTTCAAGCAGGCGTGGTGGCGCCGCCACGACGAATACGACCTCCCGTAGGAACGACGTCTGACGCCGCGGCTGGCCTGCCCGGCATCGCGACCGGGGCCAGCTGGCGGCCGGGGCCACCCCCTTCGTCGCGCGACGGGCACCTCCCGCTGCCCGCCGTCGGCCCGGCTCCGCGAACACCGGAACTGCTGCTCGGCCCGCACGATGCGGCAGCGGTCAACGCCTTGACCGAGCGGCGTAGGCCTGCTCCTCCTTGTCCGCTGCAGCAGCGACAGGAAGGGACGCCGCCGATGGCGGCGCACTCTGAGAGACCCGGTTTCGTGTCGGCACGTGCATCCGGCGGCTGTCAGCGGTACACCCGCTTCGCGCGGATCTCGAGCATCCCGCGGCTCCAGCGCAGCCACGAAGCCTCAGACCAACCTCCGGGGCGCGCTTGCCGCGCGAAGCAGGGCTGCGGTCGAATCGGCGGCGAGTACCGCGGCGCGATTGGAGCGGGCCTAGATCGGGCAGGGTGCCGCCCGTGCATCTGCGATATGCACCCTCGCTGGGTGCGGGATCGGTGCAAGCCACGGATCGCTTCGCCGGGGATGGCCGGATGCCGTCCGGACCCTGCGGACCTAGCCTGCGGTGCATGAACGGTCCGGATCGAGTGCTCGTCGCATACGGCACAAAGCACGGAGCCACGGCCGAGATTGCGCAGGTGATCGCTGACACGCTCCGCGCGGCAGGCTTCCAGGTCGACGTGCAGCGAGCCCGTCGCGTCCGCTTCCGCTCGCTTGAGCCCTACCGGGCGGTCGTGCTGGGCAGCGCCGTCTACTCCGGGCGCTGGCGCCGGGACGCGGTCCGCCTGCTACGGCGACCTCAACTCAAAGCGCGCGAGGTGTGGCTGTTCAGCAGCGGCCCGGTCGGCAGACAAGGCGACCCGGAGCAGCTCGAGAAGTGGACCAAGCCCCCGCGCGTGCAGGAGATCGCGGAGAGCATCGGGGTGCGCGAGCACGTCGTGTTCGGCGGCATGGTCGCCGAGGACGCGGGGTTCATCCGCAAGAAGATGGCCCGCAACATCGCGCCTGAGCTCCGCGACCGCCGCGAGTGGCACCAGATCGAAGCATGGGCCCAGTCGATCGCGACCGCGCTCACGGGTCAACCAATACCGCCTGGCAAAGAGCCAGGCGGCCTGGCTTGAGTCCGGCGGCGGTACGACTCGCCGGACTGGCTGGAGCTGCGCGACGTCGCCAAGCCGGTCGTTGGGGAGACCGACGTATTGGTACGGGTCGATACCGCGGTGAACGCCGCTGACTGGCACTTCCTGACTGGAATCCCGTATTCGTCGCTGTGCAAGCGCCGGAGAACCTCATCAGCCTGATCACCCCCGTGCCCGACGCCCCCGAGCAACGTGAAGGCGGTCCTCCAGGACACGTACGGCCCGCCCGAGGTGACTCGAATGGAGGGCTCGCGCCCAATGCGGGCCACTGCCCTGCTGTTCGCCAATCTCGCGCATCGCCGCGTCATCGACCAGTCGGTCAACCCGGCTGTCCGTCCGGAAGACCTGCTTTCTGTCGGCGGCGCGTACGAGCAGCGGCCTGCGCGCGACGGAGCCACGGCCCCGCTTTCGTGCGGCGAGACGTCTCTCGGCTCCGATCGGACCAGCCCTGCTCGTCGCCAGATGCGCGTCTCTGGCCGACGCTCGCTCTAGCGATTGCACTCGTCCGGCCCGGCGTCTCAGAGCCGGATCCGGACGCCCCCTACGTCGCCATTGCGACAGCCGGGCCCGCGGCGGCGCGAGGACAAAAGCGGTCGCGCCGAGCCCACGCCGCACACGCTCGGTTCTGGGCGATTCGCCAGCGCTAGTCGGCGCGCGACGCCGGCGCTCCGCGGCTGACGGCTTTCAGGCCGGTGCTTGCAGCCGACTGGCTCGCAGCTGGCGATCCGGCCGTCCCCGCCGTCCGCGCGAGGCACGCCGGCGGACGACGCGGCCAAAGCCCTCCTCGTCGCCGGATGCAGGGCGCGCAGCGAGGTGTGCAAGATGGTCCATCTGCATACGCAGAGTCGGTCCGGCCTCCGCTCGGCGATAACAGCGACGGGCCGTGTCGCTCATCCGGTGGTCCCTCTTGTCCGCTTCTGGTCTCAGCGGCGAGCGGCAGTCAAATCGAGAGTGCCCAAGCGGCTACGAAGGGTCCGTGAGTAGGTCGGTCGCCCTAGCCCGGACGCAGACGGCGATCAGGATGCGGCGATCGTCCCCGCAGTGGCGCCGTGTGCCGCTGAGGTGGCGCGCCGGTCTAAGGTCCCATCCGGTGTCGGGACCGGGGACGATTGATCGCTGGCCTCCGCCCATATGTGAAGCAACAGCACGATCAGCGCGGAGACGATCAGGAGGGCGATGTCGCTGCCGACCCAGCTGTGCTGGCTGTTACTACTGATGTCGCCCGCCGTCGCAATTGCGCCTACGCACAGCCAGATCACGCTGATCCAGAACAGGACTCGCACGACCTTCGAGGAGCGGCGATGCATCGGCTCCATCAGCAACAGCCGCCGCAGTGTCACCGGATTGTGCCTGGGGCTCGTATGCTGCTTCGCAATCGCGACGGTTGCCTCGGCCTCGGCCAGCCAGGCCACCATCTTCGGGCTCGCCACCGAGAGGGCGTCGGCACCGAGAAGCTGCTGGGCCTGCCACCACTCGGTCGCAAATCCGACCTCGGCAGTCGCCTCAGCGATTGCCTGCTCGCGGAGGTGGCGGGAATCGCGAGCCAGCCGGCGGTCCTTCAGCATCAGGCCGGCCGCTCCGACGAGTCCGGTCACGACCGGAACCAACAGCGGGACGACTACTTGAAGCACGATCGCAACCCCCCTCGTTGACGCCGCAACACAGTACCGCGCAAATGCGGCCTTGAGAAGTGGGTTCCGAGGCGAGCGGGGACGCTGTCGAGGCCCGAAGTGACGGGGGCCTGAATCCTGCGGCGGCCGGAGATCGCCTCGGCGTGGGAGAGCGTTCGGCCCGACGCCGCCTATGTAGTCGGTCGATTCCGGAGACGCCAGCGCGCGCCCTGCATCCGGCGACACGGGGTCACGTCGGGTCACTTGGAATGTCGCCGAAGCGTTCGCCTCTCGACTGCCTCGCCGACAGACGAAGCGATCGTCGGCGAGATGCGCGTTCCCGCGCTGAGGAGGCCGCGGGCACGCAGAGGCCGAATGTTCGAGACCTCGCAAGAGCAGGTCTGACCGGTGCGCGGTCTCGACGGATCAGCTGTTCTCATCGGCGTGCGATCGGGAACGCTCACCGAACGCAGCATGGGAGGGCGCGGTGCCTCATCCCGGGTCGCCTTCGCAACCGGTGGTCCGGCGTGCACCGTAACCGAGCGCCTGGGTCTGCGAACTGCTTTGCAGCGGTTCGACGGCCCGGCTTTACCGTCCCAGAAGTTCGGTTCGGCGCCGCGTGTATGGCCGCTCGGTAACTGACGGCATCGCGGCTGCGTGAGGGAAGGTGTCGAGGGTCAGTCGATCAGCCCCAGCGCGCGGGCCCGTTTGACCGCATCGGCGCGGTTGTGCACCTCGAGCTTCTTGTAGGCGCGCTCGGCTCGTTCCTTTGCCGCTGAGCGAGAGATCCCCAGCTTGTCCGCGATCAGCGCGAAGGTCAATCGCGTGGGCAGGTAGCGGAGGACTCGCGCCTCAGCCACGGTGATCGACGCAGCGGCGACGTTCGCGGCAGCTCCGGCGACGGCCTCGGCGGTGGCTTGGTCGGCGGTCCGCACTGCCGCGGCGTCCTCGGCGACGGCCTCGGCGGCGGCCTGGTCGGCGGTCCGCACTGCCGCGGCGTCCTCGGCGACGGCCTCGGCGGCGGCCTGGTCGGCGGTCCGCACTGCCGCGGCGTCCTCGGCGACGGCCTCGGCGGCGGCCTGGTCGGCGGTCCGCACTGCCGCGGCGTCCTCGGCGACGGCCTCGGCGGCGTCCTGGTCTGCCACCGCGACGATCAGGCCGGCGGCGTTTAAGGCCTCAACGGCCTCGTGGGCGGCGGCCTCCTGCACTATGCCGGCGTCGATCAACGCTCGAACCGCGCCGGCGGCCGCCCCGGCGACGATCGCCTCTGAAGCTGCGATCGCCTCGGCTGCCTGGGTCTGGGCCGCCATAGCTGCCAACGTCGCCCGGGCTTCGGCGGCCTGCGCGACCGCAATCACCTCAGCCGCCTCCTCCAGCGCCGCGACCTCGGCCCCGACCACCAACCCAGCCTCGGCGGTGAGAAAGCCCTCCCCCAACAGCGCCCCACCAGACTCAGCGACCGCGTCAAAGAGCGCCTGCGCCCAGCCGTGCTCGACGAGCAGCACAGCAAGCGCCGTCCCGGGCAACAAAGACTCCGCCAGCGCCCACGCGTCAGCCAGAGCAGAACCCGACGAGCCAACATCCCCCGTCGGCTCGACAAGACCACCGCCACCAAGCGGCAAGATGCCCGACAGAAGAGCGCCAAGGTCGTCGTCGCCGCCGACGACCACAGGCTCGATCGTGCCGTCCTCATTCTTGGCGACGAAGATCACGTCGAGCAGACGCAACACCCCTCGGCCCTGCAGTCGATCGACCTCGGCCAACACCCGAGCCTGGAAGTCAGAACCGGGACTAAAGCTCACGGCGATCACCTGCAATGGACCCGGCATCAGTCGACCTCCTCCTCGTTACTGGACGGCAAGCCGACGAAGCATCGCAGAGCCCGGATCTGGGCAGGCGGCTCGCCGGCCAAGCACACAACTTGGATCGTCGGCAGCCGCGTTCGGTTGCGCCCGACGGGATCACAGCTATCCCCGGCGTGGCCCGGACCTCGTATTCGCGCCAATCCCGGGTCTAGCCAGCACGCCGATGCGGATGAAGGCGGTCGCGCACTCCGACGCTCATCGGCGCGAATCGCTGCGATGCTTTCTCGTCGCCATTGCACTCGTCCGCCCTTTCCGCACGTCTGGTGGTCGATATCCGTCCCCCATCGCGGGCGCCGGTGGGGTCAGCGGTCGGGGTCGGTGGTGTAGGCGCTGGCGGGTAGGCCGAGCAGCTCGAGTAGCTGGTGTTGCAGCGGGGTGAGCTGGGGGTCGAGGGTCTGGATGCGTTGGCCGTCGCGGGTGAGGTGGTGGCGTTGGACGTTGGTGAAGGCGTCGAGGATGCGGGCGGCGGTCGGGGCGGTGCAGGCGCGTTGCTCGTGGTAGAGCGCCAGCTCGGGGATGTTGTGATGGGTCATCGTCCGGCGTAGCTCGCGTTCGATCAGGCAGTTGGTGAGCAGCGCGATGAACTGGCAGGCGAACAGCGCCTCGATCCGGAACGGGCTCTTGAGTGTCACGGGCGCGGCGTCCTGGACGGATTTCAGTTCGTGGTGGCGCTTCTCGAGGTTCGGCTGGTAGCGGTAGGCGGCGAGCACCTGGTCAGCTCCGAGTCGTTGGACGTGAGCGGGAAGCGACCGTCAGAAGCGGCGTCGTAGCGGACCTGCTCGGCATCGACGCTCACCTCGAGCGCGTAGCGGGTCTTGGCGATCTTGCGGTAGCGGGTGTCGTTGCCGGGTCGGCCGCGTTTCTCCTGGCGGTAGCGCTCCTCGACGGTCTCGATGACCGTGACCGACACCCAGCGCTCGCCGCCGCTTGTGGTCAGCAGCGCGGCGGCGGCCTCCTCGGCGGCGACGCGGGTGGTGATCCTGGCGCGCGGGCCGGCCAAGCGCTCCGATAGCTCCCCGAGGGCGTGGCCGGCGCGGTCGATCCGCTCGGCGCGGGCGCTCTCGTCGTGGTGCTGTTTGGCGCTTGAGTGCACCCAGGTGATGCGGTATCCCTCCGTGGTCGGGAACGGCGCCGGGCAGACCCGCCAGACCAGGTCGGGATCACCGTTGCGCTTGCCGGGCCGCCGACACGCCTCGACTCAATCGGGCGCCTGCGTGCTCATCCACTCGCGCAGCCGCCCGTCCTCTGAGCGTGAGCGCGGCAGCACCGTGATGAACCGTCCGCCGTGGCGCTCGATGTGGCCCATCTGCTCGCGCGTGCACAACTTGCTGTCGGCGACATACAGGAAGTCATGGCGGCCAACCAGCACACACAGCCCGTCCCACGTCTCGATGTGCGTCTGATCGTCGGTCACGTTGCCGTCCGCGAGGCGGTGCGCGAGTGGCACCGCCCCGTCGGCCGACACTGTCAGGATCAGCAGCAGCTGCTTCAGATCGCCGCGATGCTCCTTGTTGTGACCGCGCTTCGCGGCGGCCGTTGACTGGCCGCCCCGCTCGCGCCCATCGGCCTGCAGGTACTCGCCGTGCAGAGTGATCGAGGTCGAGTCGTTGTGCAGCTGCGAGCAGTCAACACCGAACTCCCTGATTGCCCCCAGCGTCAGTTCCGTCAACAGCGACGCGCGATCTGCGTCGAACAACCGATCCAACGCCCGGCCGACGCGGTCATCGCACAACAGCGCCACCTCGCCTGGCTCAAGTGACAGCGCGTCCGCCTCAAAGCGGCAGGCCCACTCCCCGATCCCGTATAGCGGCTCACGCTCCACGCACAGGTTCAGCACCAGCACCTTGATCGTCCGGGCGGCCGCCATCAGCACGCGCTGATCGTCGTCGGGCAGATGCCGCTCGAGGACATGCTCGAGCCCGAGCCGATCGAGGAAGTGGCCGAGGATCGGCAGCGCTCCCAGCGCCTGCGAGGCCAGTTCGAACGGTTGCTCTGCGCTGATCGTCATGAATCATCCATCCGGTAGCTACGGTATTAGTACCGTAGCTACCGGACGAACCCGACCACGATGCCCGACCAGCACCCCCAACCCCACCCCGACGACGAGCAGCAGCCGATCGCGCCCGAGCACCAACGGCGCCTCCAACAGATCCTCGAACAGCTCGCGACGCTCGGGTTCTGCCTCCCCGGAACGGTCGCCGAGCGCCACATCCGCTGCCCCAACCCAGGCTGCCACTGCCACCACGACCCGCCCCAGCTGCACGGGCCCTACCTCGCGTGGACGCGCAAGGTCAGCCAGAAGACCGTCACCCGCAACCTCACGGCCGAGCAGGCGCGGCGCTACCGCGCCTGGTTCCAGAACAACCGGCGCCTACGCCAGCTCACCTCAGAACTTCAGGCACTGTCACTCACTGCCGCGGCCGAGGCCGAAGGGTGGGGGGAGAAATAGACGACCAGACGTGCGGAAAGAGCGCTCGTCCGGGCTGAAACGCTGCGGGCGACTGCCTTCGGGGCAGAGTGATCGCGGCGCCGCCGACGCCCCGCGTGATCACTGCGTCGCCGAAGCGATGGCGGGCCGGAATACGCTCCGATCTCGGAAGCGATCGTCGGCACCGCAGCGGGCCGGCTGCTATCGCGAGCAACGCGTGAACTCAAGTGACCGCGATTTCGCGCTGGTCGTTTGTGGCTGAGAGGAGCTAGCCGTGCTTGGGGGCGGTCTGGGCGAGCGCCTCCTCGAGTGCGCCCTCGCCGCCGGGCTTTCCGGTGATCGCCAGCTCCGGGGACCAAGTGGGGACGCGGCCGGCGAGCGCTCCGGCGCGCTTGCGGCCCGCGACTTCGATTGGTGCGCGCTGACGGATCTGAGCGAGCAGTCGGGTGCTGTATTGCTGCGGTGACTCCTCGGGCGCGATCGCGGGTCGATCGAACTCGAAGAACTCGACGCGCACGTGCGGGCGTGCTCTGGGGAAACGCGGGATCGCGACCGTGCCGTTGCACGATCCCCCGATGATGGTCGCCTCCGGCACCGCCCGCGCCAAATAGCCGACGCCGCTGCGAGCCCGCAGCGCTCGGCCGAGCGAGCGTGTGCCCTCGGGGTAGATCCCGATACATGCGCCGTTGCGGAGCTCCTCGATCGCGCGATCGAGCGCTCCGCTGTCACCGGACCCACGCTCGATCGGGATTTGGCCCATCCCGGTCAGGACCGCGCCGAGCAGCTTGTTCTTCCACATCGAGGACTTCGCCAATGCCCTGATCTGACGGCGGGGCGCCGCCGCGATCCCGGCGACCACGGTGTCCCAGTAGCTGTCGTGGTCGCCGACCAGCAGCAGCGGCCCCTCCAAAGGCAGCAGCTCGAGCCCGGTCACTTGCAGGCGGCCCCACCAAACAACACCAGGAGTGGAGGCGATCATCACACCGCGATACGCCGGGGGGATGGACTCGATGCGATCCGACATCGCCCCGCAGGCTACCTGGACTGCTGGTACGAAGCAGAGAGTGCGGGCGCCGGCCGAACGATGCTTCTCGCAATCGCGTCTCGGGTTCGCACACGATCGCGATGGCGACGACGGGCGACGCTCCACGACAGCAGCTTCGTGGCCTGTGAGGACGCGTCACCAAGCAACACTGACCGCTCGCCCAGGGTGACAGCCCGACCACCCAGCTCGAGATGCGAGCCGGACCCGGAAGGCACTCGGTCAGTTCGGTAGTCACACCAGGAGCCGGGCGTAGACGACGTTGTCGACGAACCGGCCCCGCTCGAACCCGTAATCCCGTAGGACGCCTTCGTGCCTGAAGCCCGCCGCCTCGGCGAGACCCTGCATCGGAGCGTTCTCCGGGAGCGTGTGCAGCTCTATCCGGTGCAGACCCAGCTCGCTCTGTGCCCACCCCATCATGAGCTCAATCGCCTCGCGTCCGACCCCGTGCGCCGAGACCTAGGCAGCACGAGGATGCTCAGTCCGGCACGCCGGTTCGGCCAAGAAATCCCGACCAGTCCAATCTCCCCGATCAGCCCGCCGCGCTCCGGCTGGACGATCGCGAACCAGTAGGCCGTGCGCTCCTCGTCGGCCCGGCCGTCCTCGGGGAACGTGCGGCGTAACCAGTCTGCGTTCTCTTGATCGGGTTCCATGCCGAGCATCACACCCATGGTCGGATCGTCGGCGAACCCCTCAGCAAGAGCGTCGGCGTCCTCTGGGCGTGCAGTCCTCAGAACCACTCGCTGCCGACCAACCTCATACGAACTCATCCCCGAGCACGACGGATCGCCAGGGCGACATCGGCCGCACGAAATCGCGCCGCACGACGGGCCGCGCTGCGGCGAAGATGCCAGGACGACCCATCGCCGGAGCATAATCAGCGACGCCGCAGCCTGAACATGCCTCGATCCCACGCGGAACGCAGAGTAGGGGTCGAGTTCCTGGGCCGAGGTCCGCGCACGACTGCATTCGCAAATCCTCCGGCGCGGTGCTGGCGACCGCTTCGGCGACGTAGGGGGCGTCCGGATCCGGCTCTGAGACGCCGGGCCGGACGAGTGCAATCGCTAGAGCGAGCGTCGGCCAGAGACGCGCATCTGGCGAGGGGCGGGGCGTGGCCGCGATCGTGGCCAGCACCTGCATTCGCATTGACGCGGGCCCTCGGGCGGATACATGCGCGCGCACCAGAAGCCGCGACGTCCGCGCCGTCGGATGGCCGGCGCGGACGTCGTGTGTGGATCCGTTCAGGCGCGGGCTACGTCGATGGCGACGGGAACGGGGTTGGTGACGATGTCCCGGACGGGCGAGTAGCTCGTGAGGCTGGCGAGCTCGGCGAGCTGCTCGTCGTCGAGGTCGCCGCTGGCCTTGAAGGCGACTCGGATGCCCTCGTAGCCGGGACGGACATTCTCGTCGAGGCCGAGGAAGCCGTGCAGGTCCACGTCGCCCTCGATTGTGCACTCCAGGCCCTCGAGCGCGATCCCGCGGGCGGCGGCGTGGTAGACGATCGTGCCCGTCAGGCACGCGGCTAGGGCGTGGAGCAGGTATTCGGGGCCGTTGGGTCCGACGCCGTCGGAGGAGAGCTTGTCGCTGTACCGTGAGGTCGTCGAGGCGCTGTGGCCGCACCTGGGCGCCAAGGCCGGGGTCGCGAATCTGCACAAGGCCGCGTACTACGCCAGACGGGCGCTGGGTTGGCCGGAGGCGATCGTGGTGAGGCACGGCGTGGTGGAGCTCGCCCCCGAGGAGCGCGTCGAGACCGACGTCGAGCGGCTGGAGACGGAGGGTGGCTGGGCCGGCGAGGTGGCCGAGCTGCTGCCTGAGGACCGCTATGAGGAGTGGATCGTCGAGCACCGCGACCGGCTCGCCGGGCTGCGCGCGGCGGCGCTGCGACGCGAGGGCCGCTGGGCCGAGCTGCTCCGGGCCGACCCGACGGACGAGGAGATCACCCGCGCTCTGATGCGCGAGCGTGCGGGGGTCGGTGACCGTGCTGCGGCGGTCCAGCAGTTCCGGCGCTTGCGCGAGGCTTTGGCTAGCGCCACGCAACGTATGCCAGCCACGTGCGTGCGCATCCTCAAGCACCGCGTCGACCAGCCTAGTCTTCCCGATCCCGACGTCGCCGAGGATCAACAGCGCGCCCCCGCCGCCGCGTGCCGTCGCCTCCAGCGTCCTCCGGGCAGCAGCAAGCTCGCGGTCCCGGCCGACCATCGGCGGCCTCGACCGCGTCGGGGCGTGGCCGTCCGCCGTACGGGCCGATCATCGAGGCGGTCGACCCCCTGGTCGCGGCTCGCCCCGACCTGCTGGAGTCCCTCAACGAGTCCTCGCGGCACGTCCTGGCGCTGCTCTGTCCCTCCGCCCCGGCCAGCGACGCCGGCTCGCCGGGGGACGTCGAACGCCATCACGTGTTCGCCGCTGTCTGGCAGCTCGTCCACGCCGCGGCGGGCGAGGGTGGTGCGCTCATGGCGCTGGAGGATCTGCATGCCTCCGGCGCGGCGACGCTTCTCCTGGCTCACTACCTGTCCCGCGCCGCTCGCCAGGAGCCGGTGCTGGTCGTCCTCACGGCGCGCCAAGGCGAGGCTGGTCCGGAGCTGGCGCGCGTGCGCGCCAGCCTGCGCGAGCAGCGCGCCGGCGTCGAGATCGTCCTGGCGCCAGCGCGAGCGGCTTGACCAGGTCCTCGGCCCGACGGTGCTCCCATGCCGACCCGGCCAGCCGCTGCGCGTCCACCGCGACCTCGAACCGGCCCAGAAGCCGGACATCCAAGCATCGCATCGCCCAGATCATGTCAGGTAGCCCACCTACCTATCGAGCCCGGCAGCCGACCGGGACTTGTCAGCGAAGATTTCGGGAAGCGGTCGCTCCTTACCGTGCCTGCACACCAGCCGAGACAGTCTCGGCCAACCCAACCACAAGGCCACAAGGAGCTCACCATGCAAGTCACCAACATCGTCAACGCCGTCGACCTCGACCGTCTCTTCGGAACCATCGAGCACATCAGCGCCGAACCAACGCTGGCGCGCTTCCAGTTCCGTGCTCGCAACCAGTGGATCGACGGCGGCCACAACCGCACGACAATCAAAGAGTTCTACGGGGCCGGCCAAGAGGACACCAGCCGCACCGAGCCGTTTGTCGCTGCTGGAGCTGCTGGGCGATCTGCGCCACGCCGCCGGCGACCGGCGCGCCGCGCGGGCGTTCGCCGCCGCCGCCGACACGGCGCCCCCTGACCGCCTGACCGATCTGCGCATCAAACAAGCCCGTGCGCTCACCGCCGCCGGCGACCCACGTGCCGGGTTGGCGATGCTTCGTGACCTGACCGCACCCACCGGCGCCCAACGGGCTCGTCTCGCCGTCGCCGCGGGGATCGTCGCCTGGTACGCAGGTGACCTCAAAGAAGCGCGCCGGCAGGCCGAGCTGGCCACCTCGCTGATCGACGAAGCGGAAAGCGAACGCGGAGAGCTCGCCGATCTCCAAGCGTTGCTCGCACACGCCGCCGGCACGTGGGAGGGCCACGCCGAGTGGCAACTCGCTGAGGTTTGGCATGTGCCCGAGCTCGCTGGGCGCGTGTTCGACGTCTACACGTGCGTCACCGAGTACGTGCTGCACGCCGGCGACCCCTACGCAAGCCTGGCCGACTTCGCGCGTCGCCTGCGCGAGCACGCGCACGCCGGCGGCGCCCTGCGCGGAGAGGCCTTCGGGACCACCCTGCTCGGCGAAATCGAGCTCCTGACCGGAGATCTCCAAGCAGCACGCACGCATCTGCTCGAAGCCACCACACTGAGCCGCGAGGCCGGCGCGATCGGCGGCGAAGCCCTCGCCCGCGCCCGCCTCGGCGAAGCGCTCACCCACCTCGACGAGCGCAGCAAAGCGCGCGAACAACTCGACGAGGCGCTCGCGCTCGCCCACGCTTCAGCCCTTGCTGACCACCTCCTGTATATCGTCCACGGCCCGCTCCTGCGCGTCCCGGAAGACCCTGCCGAAGCGCTCGCGCTAGTCCTAAAACAAGCGATCTCGGGCGTGCGAGGCTGGTTCACGGTTCTGGGCTCGACCGGCTGAGGTTTGAGCGCGGTTGTGGGGGGTGAGGAACGGATCTGGGTGGCGATCGGACTCGCGCTCGGTGTGGGTGGGTGTCACATGACGCGGTCTGTCCCCTGTTCGGGGTTGCTGGTGTGCCGGCCTGGTGTGGCCGGCGGTCGGTATGGCGGGTCGCGGTTCGTCAGGGCGTTCTTTCCGCACGTCTGAGGTGCGGAAAGAGCGTCAGAGGGTGTCGAGGAGGCGGAAGAACGCGCCCAGCCATGGGTTGTAGGTGAGGATGCGCCATCGCACGCGCCGGCCAGTGGTGATGATCTGGGAGGGGATCTCGATGAAGGCTGCGAGGAAGGTGCGGAAGTCCATGGTGAGCAGGCGCCGGCGTTGCTCGTTGTGGCGCTCGGCCCAGCGCGGGCTGACTGGTAGTAGGAGGGCGCACCAGGCCTTCAGGCTCCAAGCGAGCGCGGCCATGGTCATGTAGGCCCAGTTCGCGCACAGGGTGTTCACTGGGGCGTGCAGGGCGCGCACGCCGGACTTCAGCTGGCTGATGAGGTTCTCCTGGTTGCAGCGTTGCCGGGCTTGGTCGATCACTTCGTCGGCGGTCATGTCCCAGTCGTTGGTGATGTAGAAGAAGTATCGGTACTCGCTGAACAGGACGTTCTCGCCGCGCTCGACGGAGATGTTCTTGCGTAGCGCGACGACTCGGTAGTCGCGCTTGCACTTGCCGGGACGGTAGGAGAACTCGACGACGTCCTCGGCCTTCTGGCGCAGCGTCTTGTAGTTGCGCTCGCGCACGATCTCGTCCTTCAGGTTGCGCGGGCGGGTGCGCGTCGTGGTGGCGATCTGTCGTTCGGCGCGGGTGACGAGCTCGTGGTAGATCTCCTCGTCGGTGCTCTGGGCTTGCTCGATGAGGTTGGCGCGGGCGTCGTAGCCGAAGACGAAGCGCACCCCGTCGGCGTCCCAGCGGTCGAACTCGGCGGTGAGCGAGAAGTCGGTGTCGCCCCGCAGACGGATCTCTGTGAATCCGGCCTCGCGGCACAGGGTGATCGCCCGGTCGTAGTAGTCGACCACGCCCTCGTGGCTGGGCCGGTTGGCACCCAAAAGCCCCAGATACAAGGGTTCTTTGGTGTTCGCGAGCGAGACCACCAACGCCGAGTACCCCCAGATGCCGTTGTAGGAGATATCCATCCCCTCTTTGGTCTGCGCGTCGGTCGGCACGATGCTGGCGTCGGCGTCGATCACCGCCGGCTGCTGAAAGAACGCGTCCGGCTGACGTTGCCACACCTTCAACCGGGCCAGGTTGACCGCCTCCTGGAGAGCCATGATCGAGGCTGCGTCGAAGCGCCGGCAGAAGTCCCCGGCGGTCGTCGGGTCCGGGAGGCTCTCGGTCCCCAACCCGTCGAGGAACACCCGGTCGCAGCGGCGCGCCTCGATGTCCTGCAGGCGTTGCCCGCCGCACAGGGCGTTGTAGGCGATGTTCAGGACGTGATCGGACTCGTAGTAGGGCTTGTGCAGCTTGAGCAGATCCAGCGAGCTGTCGATCTCGCTGGCCAGCCCGACGTTGCCGATCAGCTTCGCGATCGCGCCGATACCGCCGTGCCCTGTTGCTTTCGTGCGCGCCGAGAGCTCGTAGGCGATGTTCGCTCGTCCGAGCACCGGCCCGGTCATGTTGGGTCTGACGGCGCGCTCCAGACGCCGCTGGATCGCGGTCGCTTCGGCGCGCAGTCGGGCGGTTCGCGTGCGGCGGTTCGTGCTCATCGGTCTCTCCTCCTGGCCTCTTGAGTCTGTGCCACACACGATACCAGACAGTAGTCCTACTGTCTGGTATCGTGGTGGATACTAACCGCGGGAGAGAAACGAGATGCCACCTACCAACACCGCCGAGCGACTGGCCGACTACGAGCAGAAATATCGCGACCTGGCCGCCGAACTCGCGACCATCGGCCTGATCCACTCAGGCAGCGTCACCCGCCGCTATACCCGCTGCGCGACCCCCGGCTGCAAATGCCACGCCGACCCGCCCCAGCCCCACGGCCCCTACTACCAGTGGACCGCCAAGATCAACGGCAAGACCGTCACACGCCGACTCACCGAGAACGAGGCGGAGCTCTACCAGGAATGGATCGCCAACGACCGCCGACTGCGACACCTCATCCAACAGATGCGACAGATCGCCGCCAAAGCCGCCGAGCTGAAGCTCAGACAAGCAGCCCAATCCGTAGCCGGGCACGCTTCACCTCAACACGCACGCAGACGATCAGGCATCGGCTCGCAGTCGGCCCACAAAACCCCGGAACAAACGGCCTTGCAGGGCCCGCCCCCGAGTCCTCCGACCTAACCTACGCTTGGTTTAGGGCTAGTCGACCGCGCCGAAGCTCTGCTGGACGAGACCCCGAGATGCCTGTTCTGTCCTATCGACTACTACCTCGCCGGTGCAACCGCATGCGCTCGGGCCGGCGACACCACGCGTGCTCACGCCTTCCTTGCTCAAGTGGAGGCGACCGTTGGACTCTGGAACGGCGGGCCGTGGCCCCGGCGGCGGCCGAGGCGCGCGGCGCCGTGCTCGCCGCCGGCGGCGACACGGAGGCGGCGACCTACGCACTACAGCGCGCCATCGCCGGCTACGCCACCGCCGGACAGCGCCTCAACGAGGATCGAGCGCGCCGCTCGCTCAACGGCCACCTCGTCTGACCGCAGACTCGCGCTTGGCGAGGAGGGCGGGCGGTGGTCGCGACCGTCGGGAACCCGCCTGTCGCCCGGGCGCAACGCTCGTCCCGCCTCGGCCGCTTCCGTGCGGAGTGTGAGAGATCTCGCTGCTACGAGCGCACGGAGCTCGCAAAGCGCGGCACGAGGCACCTTCGTCGGGTCCGCCGGTGGCTGGTCCATGCTGCTGCCCGGGCTTGCAGTCGGGGTCCGGTTGGATGCGGTGCGGGGAGGTCGCTTTGGTGGCCTCCCCGCTGCCCGCCCGTTGTCCTGCTATTCGAAGAGCCCGATCTGGTGGGCTAGTGCGACGTCGTCCCGCTTGGCCCAGTGTTCGGCGACGCGTCCGTTCTCGATGCGGTAGAGATGGATCGCCTCCATCTCGAACGGGCGACCGGTCGCTGGCTTACCCATGAACTCGCCGGTGTGCGTGCCTCGCGTGACGAGCCGGATCGCGACGCGATCGCCGTCGCCGAACGCGTCCTTGACCTCGTATGCGAGGTCGTTGAACGCGCCGCGAAGCCAGCGCAGCACGGCGTTTGCACCTTCTGGTCCGGCGGGGGTCCCGGGCGGCGCCTCGTGATCAACGTCGTCGGCAGTGACAACTTCCTCGGCCAGGTCATAGCGACCTTGGCCGTAGTACTCGAGCTGCGTGCGCAGGGCGACGTCGACGTTGCTGGCGACGGTGGATGACATGGTGCTCCTTTCGGGTAGATGTGACTTCTGTCTACTAGAAGATGATTCTAGTCAGCGTATTGCTATTCTGTCAAGCGTGCTTGGGGTGCGCATCGATCGCCGCGAACAGATGGCCCAGCAGACCCGCCGGGACATCCTCCGCGCGGCCCGCCGTCTGTTCGCCGAGCGCGGTTATGCGGCGACGTCGATCAACGACATCGCCGAGCAGGCCGGTGTCGCGATCCAAACCATCTACGCCAGGCTCGGCTCAAAGCGCGGCTTGCTGCTCGCGCTCATCGACCTGATCGACGAGGAAGCTGGCGTTGGGCCACTCGCCGAGGGGGTGACGAGCGCGCGGACACCGCTCGCCGCGCTACGAGCGGGCGTGCGTCTGACCAGAAGCTTCCAAGAGCGCTGCGGGGACATCATCGAAGCGCTCTTCACCGCCGCCGGCGCCGAGCCCGAACTCACCAATGCGGTCGCCGAAGGACAGCGACGTCACCGACAGGGCGCCCGCATCACCATCGACCGCATCCAAGAACTCGACGGGCTGCGAAACGACGTAGCACCCGAACGAGCGCGGGCGCTGTTCGCGCTCAGCACCAACCACGAAGCCTGGCGCGAACTCATCCGCGGCTACCAGCTTGACTGGGATTCGGCCGAAGACTGGCTCGTCGACGCGCTGTCCCGCGCGCTCCTAGCCTCGATTCGTCAGTAACGGTCGCAGCGTGTGGGCGTCCAGAATTGATTGATCGCGGTCGTTGGTGAGGAGCGTCGCGAGCTGCTGTTGGGCCGCCAGCGCGGGCGCGGCTGGGCTGTCGCGGCGCTTTGGGCCTGGTTGACGGCAGCGATGATCGCCGGGGCCCGGTTTCGTCGTCGCGGTCGCGGCCGGCGCGGGTCAGCCGCGCGCGGGGATGGCTTGGGGTCGTTCGAACGCCTGGAGGATCGCACCGGTCCAGGGCCAGTCGGCGGGGAGGTGCAGCGTCAGTTGGCGGGCGTGGCGGGTGAGCTGCCCGGCGACGTGGAGGATCCGGTAGCGCAGCCGCTTGGGCTCTGAGATCCGATGCTCGCCGTCGAGCGTGAGCAGTCGCGTCCAGACATCACGTCGTGCGCGGCGAGCGCGAGCTCGAGCCATGCCGCGTTTGCCTGGAAGGCGTGGAACGGCAGGTAGCTCGCGCCGGTGGCTTTGAGCGTCTTGATCCGGTCCTCGACCTGGGCGTGCTGCGGTGGGTCACTTCGAGCTCGGCGATGTCCTCGTCGTGCTGGTCGGTGATGAAGCACTGAAACCGATGCCCGTCCACGTCGGTCAATGACAGCTGGGCGCCGGGATGCGGTCGTTCGCGACGGCAGATCAGCCGTGTGCCCTCAGGCCAGCCTTCGAGATTGACCTGCTCGGTCAGCTCCGGCACCCACTCCCCGTTGCGTGGCTGTCGGTCCTGATCGACCGCCGGCCGCCATGCCGATTCCTCAACGCTCTCCAACGCTTGGCGGACGGGGTCGGTGAGCGGATAGCCGAACGAGAAACGGGTTTGCCCTGCCTCAGCAGCGACACGTCGATGACCACGGCGGCTCGCGCCCACCATGTCCTGTCGAGAGACCCGCCTTGCTCGCGCCGCGATGCCCATGGCACGCCACCCGAATGCTTGCTCTGCACGGCACGGACGATTGCCGTCGGGACCAGCTGTAGAGACGAGTGCGTGGTGAAGCCGATGCATCAGCGCCGTCGCGCCGCGAGTTGCTAGCGGCGCGCGGGCCTGATCCGGGCTACGGGCTGGCGTCAACGGCTGCTTCGCGCAGCAGCTCCAGGGCGGCCTGCGCGGCGCGGGTGGCAGCGCCGGCGGCCAGGCGGATGGCGAGCACGCTTCGGCTGGGTGCGTCGTCCAGCCTGCGAGCGACCACATCCGGGTTCAGGGGATGGAGCGCCAAGTGGGGCAGAACCGCGATTCCCATGCTGGCGGCGACGAAGCCTTGTGCGCTCTGGCAGTCGTTGATCTCGAACAGGATCTGCGGCTCAAACCCGGCAACCGCGCACGCGCCGCGCATCAGCCGGTCATAGGTGGACGAGACCCCGCCGGTAATCCGGGGAAACAGCCACCGCTCACCGGAGAGCGCAGCGAGGCTCACGCGTCGTTTTCGGGTCAGCGGATGCTTTTTCGGGAGAACGAGTTCGAAGCTGTCCTCCAGGAGGTGCGTCTGCTCGAGGTGCCCGTCGAGCGGTGCGGAGAGCGCGGGGTAGTCGTGGATGACCGCAAGGTCGAGGTCGCCGGCACGAACGAGCGAGATCAATTCGCGCGGATCGGCTTCGATCAGCGACAGCTTGACGTCCGGGTAGCGGGCGTGAAAGGCGCTGATCGCGGGAACGACGAGCGTCGCGCCAGCGCTCGCGAACGTTCCGAGACGAAGGGTGCCGGCCCGTAGCCCGGTGATCGCGGCAAGTTCCTGTTGCGCGGCTGAGAGGTGGCCGAATGCTGCCCGTGCGTGGCTCAGCAGCGCGGTGCCGGCGTCGGTCAGCCGGACCGGCCGCACTGCCCGCTCAATCAGCACCGCGCCCGTCTCGCGCTCGAGCGCGGCGATCTGCTTTGAGACCGCCGATTGGGTGTAATCGAGCGCGTCCGCCGCCGCCGAGAACGAGCCACGCTCGGCGACCTGATGAAGGACCCGCAGCTGGCTCAGGTCGTACATTCCGCCGCGGAATGATACTGATGCAAAATGCGACTTGCAGGAATGCCCAGGCGATGCGATGTTGTCCGCTCTGACATCCAACACGCAGATCGGAGAACAGACATGACAACCACCACGGCCACCGAATACGAACGACGCGGCGAACCGCTCTGGTTTCTACACAACCTGTCGCGCATCCTCGTCGACGGACAGGCGAGCGAGGACCGCTTCACCCTGGTCGAGATGACGGGCGCGCCCGGCGACACGCCGCCCCTGCACGTCCACCACAACGAAGACGAGACGTTCTACGTCATCGACGGGGAACTCGAGCTGCACATCGCAGGTCGCGAGCCGGTCTTGGTCACCCCGGGCGGGGCCGCCTTCGCCCCTCGAGGCGTACCCCACGCCTACAGGGTGACCTCGCCCGACGCAGCGCACTGGCTCGTCGCGTGCACTGGCACGAGCTTCGCCCGGCTCGTGCGCGACACATCCGTGCCCGCCATCACGTCCACCGTCCCGGTTGATCCGCAGTTCGACCCCGAGGAGATCGCGGCGATCGCAACACGGAACGGCATCGAGATTCTCGGACCCCCTGGCACGCTCCCCTAAGCCGAAAAGGAGTGTGGCCGGCGCAAATCGCCGGACACACTCAATACCCCATCCACACGGACCGCGCAGGGCGAAGCCCACGGATCGCACAAGCTCCTCGCTCCGTCACAGCACGGCATCGAAACGGCGCCGCCAGACGGGGTTGCAATGCACGGACAGGAGGGCGCGGCGCCCGCTTCCCCCGCGCGAGCGCGAACCCGCGCTACCGCCGATCTTGCTCCACCTGACGACGAGTGCCGACCCCTCCCAACCCGGCAATGGGGAAGCCCCCGCGAGCCGAAATCTCCTCAACCGGCGGCCCCCCTGCTTTTGCGCCACCACGGGCATCTCTTGGCCCGGGCTGAGCGACCCGCACAGCGCGGCAAGCGCGCCTCTGAGGTCGGCCTTGCATCGCGGCCGGCTCCCGCGCCGCGAGCGCCCTGCTGGCCGCGGATCTCGAGACCGTCAGCGTTCCGATGCGAGCCCGAAGGCGGCCAACGGCGACAAAGACGCCCCTTCCGCTGAAAACGAGGAGAGCTGTGGACCCTTGGGAGATGCTTGTCCTGTGACGAACGCTGGAGCCGACGGCTGACCGATCCTCGTGACGGGCTCGCCGTCGGGCTATCCCGTGGTTTGATTCACCGCGATGCGGATCGCCGTGATGGGGTCGGGAGGGCTTGGCGGGTATTTCGGCGCGCTTCTGGCGAGGGGCGGCGCGGACGTCATCTTCATCGCGCGTGGTGCGCATCTTGAAGCGATGCGGCGCGATGGGCTTCGGATCGAGGGCGGTCCTGACCCATTTCATCTCGAGCACGTTCGCGCCACGGACGACCCGAGTGCGATCGGTCCGGTCGACGTGGTGATGGTGTGCGTGAAGCTCTGGGACACCAAGGCGGCACTGGAGCAGCTGCGGCCGCTCGTCGTGGATGAGACGACGCTGGTCTCGTTTCAGAATGGCGTTCTGAAGGACTCCTACCTTCGCGCCGCCTACGACCAATCGCATCTGATCGGCGGCGTAGCCTACGTGGCCACCACTGTTTCGGCGCCAGGCGTGATCACTCGCACCGGTCCGCTGCAGCGACTGGTCGTCGGCGAGTTCGACGGACGGTCCTCAGCCCGGGTGGAGGCGTTTCATGCGGCTGCCTTGGCGGGCGGAATCGACGCCGAGGTCAGCGGCGACATTCGACGGGCGATCTGGGAGAAGTTCGTGTTCCTGGTTGGCCTCTCTGCGACCACGACGACGATGCGAATCCCTATCGGGCCGATCCGTGAGAACCCGCAGTCCCGTGCGCTGCTGCTCGACCTGATGCGCGAGGTCGTCGCGGTCGGTCGCGCTCAGGGAGTGCCGCTGCCGGAGGACTACGCCGAGCAGCGGCTCGAGTTCGCCGACGGCGTGTCACCGGATATGACCTCGTCAATGCATCACGACCTCGAGCGCGGCAATCGCCTGGAGGTTCGCTGGCTGTCCGGTGGTGTCGTCGAGCTGGGCAAGGAGGTCGGTGTCGAGACGCCGCTGAACCGCACCGTGGCCGACATCCTCTCGGTCCACGCCAACGGACGGATGGATCACTGAGCGGGTGAAACCGGCGGCTTGGGCGCCTCGTCGACGATCAGCCGGAAGACGTCGGGTCGCGCGTAGTGGCCGGCAACATCGAAGTCGAACTTCCCGCGGGCGACCTCATCCAGATCGATGTCGGCGAACAGCATTCCATCACCATCTCGCGCGGGTCCGGCCAGCACCTCGCCGAGCGGGCTGATTATGCAGCTGCCGCCAGTGCTCACGACGTCATCAGGCGCCTGCGCGAGCGTGTTCGGAATGTCCGCGGGAAAGTCGCTGCGGCGGGTGAACTGGTTGCAGGAGAGCACGAAGCAGCGGCCCTCGAGCGCGACATGGCGCATCGTTGACAGCCACGTCTCGCGGCCGTCCGCGGTTGGCGCGCAATAGATCTGCACGCCCTTGGCGTACATCGCCATCCGCAAGAGCGGCATGTAGTTCTCCCAGCAGATCACCGCGCCGATCCGGCCCAGCCGCGTGTCGAACACCGGCAGCGTCGACCCATCGCCGAACCCCCACACAATCCGCTCCGCCGCCGTCGGCATCAACTTGCGGTGCTTGCCCAGATAACCCTCAGGCGAGAACAACAACGCCGTGCAGTAAAGCGTCCCGCCATCGCGCTCCACCACACCGATCACGAGATGCAGCGAGTTCTCGGCAGCGATCTGAACCAACCGGTCGACCGCGGGGCCCGGCACGTCCAGCGAAGCCTCGAAATAGCGCCGGAACTGGTCTCTCCCCTCGGCGGTCCGGTCACCGACGACCGTCCCGAACGTGATCCCACGCGGGTAACCCGGCAGAAACGCCTCCGGGAATACCGCCAGTGCCGCGCCACCAGCGCTCGCCTCGCTCGCCAGCAGAGCGACCTTGTCCAGACCCCGGTCCAGATCAAAGCCCACCGCGGCCGCCTGCACGACCGCCGCCGTAAAGGATGCCATGGCATCGCATGATCACCGCCACGCACCTCCACCGTCAAGGACACCCGAGAGTTGCGGATAGCCGCAAAGCGGGTGCCGCGGCCATCAAACCAACGAACCCGAGATTCGCCAGTCTCGCGCATCGCGGCGTCGTCGAGTCGTGGGTCGACCGGACCGTCGGCCCGGAAGACCCGCTTTCCCGCGGCGGCGTATACAAGCAGCGGGCATGCGGCGCGACGGATTCACGGCCGCTTTCATCCGGCGAGAGGTATCTCGCCTGCGATCAGACGCGCCCTGCATCTCGCCAATCTCGCGCATGGCAGCTTCGCCGCCCTCGGTCGGGCAACCGGACCGTCGGCCCGGAAGACCCGCTTTCCGTCGGTGGCATGTACGAGCGCGGGCGCGCGGCACGACGGATCGGCGTCCCTGCTTTTGTGCGGCGAGACGTCTCTCGGCTCAGATCGGACCGTGCCCCGCTTGTCGCCAGAAGCAGGGCGGGGCGAATCGCTAGCTGCGACCCTGTTCGACTGCAAGCAGCAGCGCCGGAAACAGGAGTCCGCCGCGGCTGGCCGGCTTGGCCCTCGGGCTTGCGCAATCGCCCAATCTCGAAAGTGCCGCGCCGGGGCCCCACGATCGCTTTTGCCATCCGACCGGCGCGCGGCGGGCGATCGCAAAGGCGACGAAGGGGGTACTACCTAGTACCTACATCAGGTTGAGGCGTTACGCGCCGTTGCGTCGGGCGTCGGATAGGACAAGGGCCACCGAAAAGCCGGATGGGCGGGACCGATGCCGCCACTCGGGCTCTGGGCGCGCTGCCGGGGGCTTCGTTTTTCTCGTGGAGCCCCACTCGCCACCTGAGTTAGATAGATACCCCCTGGCGACGAAGCGCAAGCCCGTGCCGTCCGGTTCTGAGGCATCAGCCCGCGGTCTCCGTCGATTCCCGTTCAGTCAAGCAGCGACGGAAGCGTGATGACGGACGCGGGCCGGCAGCTCGCACCGAGCTCCGCCCGCGGCCGGATATCAGCGCCCGGACCGAGCGGCGTTCCGCGTGGCGGCGACCGCCAGCACGTCGGCTCGCTCGTTGAGCGCGTGGCCGATGTGCCCCTTGACCCAGTGCCAGCGAACCTGCTCGTGGTCTGACGCCGCGGCGGCGAGCTGAACCCAGATCTCCTTGTTCTTAACCGGGTCGCCCGAAGCCGTCTTCCAATCCTTGCGCTTCCAGCCAGCCATCCAGGAGGTCATGCCGTCGTGCAGGTAACGCGAGTCGGTCACGACGCAGGCCCGCGACCCGGACGGCAGCGTGCGCAGGCCCTCCAGAGCGGCGGTCATCTCCATGACGTTGTTCGTCGTGTGGGCCAGCCCGCCGCTGTGCTCCTCGACGACCCCATCCTCCCAGCAGACCACCGCAGCCCACCCACCAGGGCCGGGATTGCGCTGGCATGCACCATCAGTCCAGACGAGCACCTCGCCAGCGGCGGCTTGCGGGAGGTGGCCGGGCAGTGACCTGGATCGGCGACGCGGGCTGACAGCCATCTGGCGGGATTCAACCAATCCCGGAACCCGGAAAGCCGCTCGGCGAGCGACACCGGATGCCGTACTCCCAGCAACGCACCGGCTGACGGGGAGCCAGCTAACCCAACCCGCCCGAGGCGCCCTGCACATGCAAACCCGAACTTCTGCACACCGCCTCGCGGGCCCTGCTTCCGGCGAGAAGCGCAGTCCGCCACGGGTCCGCAGACGACCGCTCTCACGATAGACAGACCGACTTCCGGCGCGCTCCCGTTTGCGCCGAGGGCGCCCGTGAAGGGCGGTCGTCTGCGGACGCACTTCTCCTATCGGCCCATGAGCAGTCACCTCTGTGAACGAGCCTGGCGACCGAGTTCAACGAGCCGAGCTTACGAAGCCCGGGCCCTTCCTCGCCGCTGACTGCGATCGTCACGTCGGGCGCCGACGAGGCGGCTCAGCCGCGCGCTGCGCGATCCGGTCCTCATCGGTGATCGGCAGCCACAGGGTTGAGCGTCTGGTTCCGGTCCGCCGGACCTTTCCGGATGCCTGGTGCTCGCGCAGCAGCGCGAGCACGCGGCTGTAGCCGACGCCGGCCCGCTCGGCGATCGCGCCGCCACTGAGACCGGAGGTGACGTCCACCAGTGACCGCTCGAGCTGCTCGGCAATCAACGACGCGCCCGACCGCTTCTTCGGGGTCGCTTTCGCGGCGGCTCGCCGACGAGGGTTGGGAGCCTCGAAGCTCGCACCGTTCGACGCCGCAGCGGCGGGCTCGGCCTCCGGGTCGGCGGCGGGTGGAGTGGGCTCCGCTGCTGGGGTCTTGGTCTGCGGGGTGAGACGACGTGGCCGCCTGCGTGCGGCGCCGTTGTGGGCGATCGCCGTTGGCGGCGTGGCGGGGGTCGGTGTCCGCAGCGCAGCGCGCCCGTCCTCAAGTGTGCTGATCTCGGTAGCGAGTTCGTCGAGGCGCGCGTCGAGCGAGGCGAGGAGCGTGGGGATGTAAGACATGTCCGTGAGGGTACGAAACCGATGGGGGAACCTGCTCCTCGTCCTGATCCAGGACACCGAGCAAGGCGCGCGTCCACCGGCATGCGGCAGCCCGACGGCTGCCTCGGGCGACGCTCGCCGCGCGAGCGCTTCCCCGCGAAAGCACCAGGGACCCGCACGACCCCATCGCCATCAAAGCGCAAGTGGGCGGCCTCATGCCGAGACGCAGTCCGCGCCGGCGTCGACTGGTGCGCTCGGATCTCGGCGGTCGGGAAGTCAGCCGCCGATGGCGCCAGCGCTTGCCTTCCGCGTCGGTTGCGAGCGTTCGCGTGACGATCGACGCGATGACTCAGCGTGGCGCAGCGGATCATCGCTGCCCGCTCGGGCCCGGACGCGGCACTGATCAGCGTGACGGGTGGTAACCACTGAGCCTGGCCCGGCGTCGGCCTGGCCTCAGTGCACGGATTCCAGCCACCGCAGCAAATGCTGGGTGACGAGCTCGGGGGCCTGTTGCTGCAGCCAATGACCGGCGTCTGGGATCACCTCGCTCACGCGCAGGCCGGGCACCCAGCCGTCCATCACGGCCGCGGGCATGAAGCGACGGACAGGATCTCGCTCCCCAGTTAGGAACAACGCGGGCTGGGTGATGCGGCGCTCGGCCACCGGAGCGGTCCGCTCCCAGTTGCGATCCAGGTTTCGGTAGTAGTTCAGTCCGCCCCGAAAGCCGGTTCGCGTATAGACATCGACGTACACCTGAAGCTCGGCCTCGGTGAGGAACGCAGGCGTCGGGGGGTTCTCCTCGCGATCCGCCGCCCAGGCCGCGTCCCACACCCGCGGTGTGGCCAGCGTCCGTCGGACATCACGCTCGAGCGCCGCCTCGGCGACGCCTGGCACCTGGAACCAGACCATGTAGAAGCCGGCGCCGAGGTGCTCACGCATCAAACCGAGCGGCGGCGCGGGCGCTCTCGGCGCGAACGGGACCGAAAGCCCCCCGACCGCGCGCACCCGCTCGGGGTGCAGCCATGCGGTCTTCCAGGCCAGGTCGGCACCCCAGTCGTGCCCGATCACCGTTCCCTGCTCCGCATCGGCGTGGTCGAGCAGCCCGAGTACGTCCCGCGCGAGGACGTCGATCGCGTACTCCTCCGCCGCGCTTGGCGCGTCGGAGTCTCCATAGCCGCGGAGATCAGGCACCAGCAACCGGTACCCCGCGGCCGCGAGCGGCCCGATCTGGTGTCGCCACGAGAACCCGAGTTCAGGAAAGCCATGGAGCAGCACCACGACCGGCCCGTCCGCCGGGCCGTATTCAGCGACCGCGAGCTCAATGCCGTTGACCTGCACAATCCGAACCTATCGGACTCGCCACAGCCCGAGCAGTCCCGTGACTACCGTCGCGGCCTGCGGGTCCGGTGCCTCATCGGCGGCCGCCCCCGCGCTCGGAATTGGGCGAGTGGGCTATGCCGTTCGCTCCCCCGATCCGGCTTCGTGGCTGGTTATGCGGCCTATTCACTGGTGAGCGCCTTTAGTCGAGGACTGGGCGACGCTGCGCGCGCAGCTAGGCACAAACACAGAGGGGCGCCGGGGCCGCGCTGGGAACAGCTCCAGAACACCGCGGGAGCGGTGCACGTATGCCGCTACGGCCTGGCCATGCCACTAGCTCGGCCGCCGGCAGTCCAGGATAGTAAGGGTACGGAAGGGCATAGCCCACTTGGGCGATTCCGCAAGCCCGCTGCTGCGTCGACAGGGCCGGATCCCGACGATCGCCTTGTCGCCGAAGCACTCGCGAGCGCTGAGCCTTCTGAAGCGAAAACCGTCGGCCGGAACGTGGCAAAATCCCTGCACACTGATCGCATCCCGCGGAGTCCGGCTCGCTTCGCGTCGTGGCAACAGGGCCAGCTACGCGCTGCCATTTTCACATCCCCGCGGGTGGCGAAGCCGCCATCACGACTGATCTGAGCGCGCGGATCCCGTTGATCTCAGTAGTGCGTCCCGGCTGGGACGTCTTGACCAAAGCAGGCGTGAGGGTGCTCGGTGACGGTGGGCTTCCGGTTGCTCAGCGAGCTCGAGTCGGTGTCGAGTTGTGCCCGAACCTGAGCGCGGGCTACCGAGGCATCATCCATCATGGGCCGGAAGGAACGCGCGCGGCTCCGTTTCCGTGCGCTGATCGATGCGACGCAGAATCCTCCAGATCACGGTTGCAGTGTGTTGTCTGGCTCTCGCCGTCGGGGTCGGGATCTCGTTCCGCGGCGGGGCTTCGTCTCCTGGGCGCAGCAGCTATCAACACGGATACGTGAGTGAGCGCGGGGACGTCTACCGCTATGCGGTGTACGTTCCGTCGACTCGCCGTGCAGGATTGTCGGCGCCGTTGGTGGTGGTGCTTCATGGTTGCAACATGACCGCTGATCAGATGGCGGCCGCGAGTGACTTCAACGCCATCGCCGAGCGGCATCGATTCATCGTTCTCTATCCCGACGTCGACGCGAGCGATGCCGGTTACGGACGCTGTTGGAAAGGCATATGGGAGCCCGCCGCAGAGGGGAGGGGCCGAGGCGACGCCGGCGCGATCGGCGAGATGACGACTGCCGTCATCGCACGCTGGCACGTCGATCGCAGTCGCGTGTATGCGATCGGCATCTCCGCTGGCGGGTTCGAGACGCCGATTCTCGCTGTCGACTATCCGGACTTGTACGCGGCGATTGGCATCCACTCGGGAGTCGCCTACGGCGGCGGCGAGGCCGGCTGCCTCGCCCCGAGCGAGTCCCCGACCGATACCAACACGCTGGCACACGCCGCCTTTGCCGCGATGGGCGCGCATGTGCGAGTGATGCCGGTCATCGTCCTTCACGGCGACCAAGACGACACGATCCCCTACCGGTGCGGTCAACAGACCGTCGCGCAGTGGCTCGACACCGATAATCTGATCCTGGAGCAGGAGCGCCGCGCCTTGCTCCCGCTCATGCCGACGAGCGTCTTGCGCGCGGCCGTTCCCGGCGGGCACGCGTACACGGTCGACTCCTACGCCGACACTGCGGGTTGTGTGGTCGCGCAGCTGTGGACCGTCCATGGGATGGGCCACTTCTGGTCAGGCGGATCGGCAGCCTCGTCCTCCGCGCAGTTCTCCGACCCGCGTGGCCCAAGCGCCTCCGCGGCCTCATGGGCGTTCTTCTCCAACTGGAGGCTCTCTAGACAAGCACATCGGTGCGCCCGCACCAATCACTGAGACCAGATGCTGTGGCGCTCGCGGTGCTTTGTGACCGCACGCGACCTCAGTCATGAGGCAGTGCGTGCGTAAAGGCACCTGAGGTTGCTGCGGATCTGATCGAGGAGAAGTGCATCGCGGCGTCCGCGGGACCTCACACTTCCTGTCGCAGCGTCGCAGCGAGCCACAACGGGAGCTCACTCTCGCCATGCGACGAACTCGAGCGCGCGGCTTGCGAGGGGCGGCGCCTCCTTCCGTGGCATAGCAGTCGTCGCGCCACGGCGCGTCTGACGACTGCTGCTGGGCGAAACCGATCGTGCGCCGCAGCCGAGATCGGGTCCGCACTGGCGACCGCAAAGTCGCCTAAGCGCTCGTGCGCCGGAGCGGCGCTCCGCTATGGAAACGATCGTGCGGACCGCGGCAGCCCGACGCTCGCGTTTGAATGTGGTGAACGAGGGCGGGGCCGCCGAGGTGTGAAGGCGGTCGGTCCTCCGTGTCGAACGACGTGGGTCAGGCGCGCGCGGTTGCGTCCGCGCGGCCGGCTGTTTGAAACGAAGGACCGACGTTGCTCACGGTACGCCGTGGGGCGGGCTGATCCTGCTTGTGTTCCGATGGAGGGAGGAGTTCGCTGATGTTGCACGTTGGGTTGGATCTGAGTCGTAGGCGGGTTGATGTGTGCTTGATCTCCAGCGAGGGTGAGCTGGTCGAGCGTTTCCGCTCGGCTTGTGACCGGGACGGTCTGTACGGCCTGACGCGGCGGGTGGCTGTGTACGGGGAGCCGGTGCGCGGGGTGGTGGAGTCGATGAACGGCGCGCGGTTCGTGCACGACGAGTTGGTCAGGTATGGGTGGGAGGTGTTGGTCGCTGACGCGCAGCGGGTCAAGGGGCTGGCGCCGTTGGCGTGCAAGACCGACAAGGTCGACTCGCGGGTGCTGGCGGGGTTGTCGTTCCGCGATTTGGTGCCGGCGATCTGGCTGCCCACACCAGAGCTGCGGGCAGAGCGCGAGCGTTCCCGGTGGCGGTTGCACCTGGTCAAGCACCGCGCGACGCTGAAGAATCGGGTTCATTCGTCGTTGATCCGTGTTCGGTCATCAGGTCCCGATGGCGGACCTGTTCGGCGTCGCCGGCCGCAAGCTGCTGGCCGAGCTTGATTTCCCCGAGCCGTGGCGTTCTCACGTCCGGGCGAGTGTTGAGCTGATCGCCGATCTCGACCGGCGGATCGGCGAGATCGAGCGCTGGCTGCGCCGCTCCGGAGCCACTACATCCCGTTGTTGATGAGCGCTCCGGGGATCGGCTGGGTGACCGGGTTCACGATCGCCGCCGAGATCGGCGAGATCAACCGGTCCTCCTCGCCCGTCAAGCTGACCGGATACACGGGCCTGTGCCCGCACGTGAGACAGTCCGGTGAGATGGACCGACGCGGCCCGCTCTCCAAGCACGGACCCAAGTACTTGCGCTGGGGGTTGATGGAGGCCGCGATCGCCGCCTCGTCGCACCCGCTCTACAAGGAGCGCTACCAGCGCACCAAGCGCCGCCTCGGTCGCCAGCGCGGCGCGAAGGTCGCCCAGATCGAGCTCGCCAGAAAGCTGACCGAGGCGATCTGGTACATGCTGACCCGCAACCAACCGTTCAAGCCCTTCGCTCCGGCAGGCGCCATTTTCGCCCTCACTGCCTGACAGTCCATT
>CAWFKF010000023.1:0-41070 GCA_963816005.1 uncultured Solirubrobacteraceae bacterium
TGACCGGATTCGTCGCCGACGACAATCCCCCGTCGCAGTGGCGGGTCACGGTCGCGGCAAACGACAGCCCAAGGAGGCACAACCGTCGGAACCCTTCAACACCGCGACGATGCTCCGGGCGGTCGGCGCTTCCAGATCCAGGAGAAGCTCGTTTCGATCGGCGATGACTCGTGGATCAAGGACGACCAGGGCGAGCGCGTCTACAAGGTCGACGGCAAGGCCTTGCGGGTCCGCGACACCTTCATCCTCAAGGACAGTGACGGCAACGAGGTAGCGTCGATCCAGGAGAAGAAGCTCCGCGCGCGACACGATGCAGATGGAGCGTGACGGCCGGACGCTGGCGACGATCCACAAAGCCCTCGTGGGGATCCGCGACCGCTTCGACATCGACATCGAGGACGGCAAGGACCTCAGCGCGCACGGCAACGTCGTCGACCACGAGTACGAGGTCAAGCGCGACGACGAGGTCATCGCAACCGTGTCGAAGAAGTGGTTCCGGTGCGCGACACCTACGGTGTCGAGATCCGAGAGGGCGAGGACGAACCACTGCTCTTGGCCCTCACGGTCGCGATCGACAATTTGAGCGGCACCTGAGGGCCCTGCGTCCACACCAAGTACGGAGACGGCGCGCCACCCTGCCTCGAGCGTCGTTGGTGCGTCTGAGGAATAGAGCAACCGAAGCCGTCCGCCAGTCTGGGGCTTCCCTGGCCGATTGTCGCAACCGGCTACCAGAGTGCCGGTTTGATCGAGATGCGGCAGTCTGGGGTTAGCGTCGCCTGATACCGACCGGCCTGACGCGGCCGTCGCCGCCAGTGTCGCCATGAGCGGGCATTCCTCACAACCAGGCGAGCACCCCTTCCCCGATGCGGTTCGGGTTCCGCCATGGTCGCGGTCGTGAGCACCAACACGACCGTGTTGGCGGTGGGGTTGTAGCGGTGGATCGTGCCCGCTTCCGACGAGCGCCCGCAGCCTCTGGCTGAGCGGCGCGCGGCCAGGGCGGGACCGAGTCGCCCGAAGGGAATCGATGCGGCCATCACGCCCGGCGGCACGTGCGATCTGGACGCGCCGCGCGTCGGAGAGCGCCGACCCGCCTGACCAGAACGCGGCCCCGGAGAACGACGCGCGCATCACGAACAAATGGCTCTCCGGGCATGATCGGGGGTGACGACACACGAACACGCGTTTTCTTTCTGGCCCTCCGAACCGCGTCACCCGTATTCCGCCACGACGCTCGCTCGACCCGGGATGACCCGGTGCGCACGCACGGCAAACGGCGCAACGAGAAGGGAATGGAGCAGGCAGCTCCCCGGCACGCCACGACCCCCGTCAACGCGGGCAGCGACCCCGACGCCCCCCAACGACGCCCTATGGGGCGAGTCTCGCCATGATCATCCGGATGCGCCTGCGCGCAGGCGCGGCCATCCCTGGCCGCTTGAGCACGCATCCGCTGTGCCCACGATCGCCGGGCACAGAGCCGCGAGCAGTCCACAACCCAGCAGCAGAGGCGCACGCGACTTCCACCCGCCGCTCCGACGACCAAAAGCCCTGCTAGGACGGAATCTCGATCGAGAGTCACCCCCGATCATCCACGGAGCCCCGAACAAATGCACCGTAGTCGCGACGCCAGCGAGCACCACGAGCGCCTCGCCCCAGTCGACCTCCGCCTCCATCCCGGGCGCATGCACCTGCGGCACGAACACGTCCCCGATCGGCCACCCCATCGCACGCTTGCGGCCACGGACATACTGACGCACCGTCGTCTCCGCGACATCCGCACCGTGCTCATCAACGAGCCGCTGATGGATCCGTTTGGCCGTATGCCGCTGCTTGCGCGGCGCCACGCGATCGGCCTCAAGCCAGCAGTCGATCACCGCCCGATACGGCCCCAACCTCGGCGCCGGGCGGCCAACCGGCGAACGCTTCGCCGGCGGCACCGGCGACGCCAACGCCTGCCTGACCGCCCGCCGATGCACCCCATGACGCACCGCCAACCCCCGGATCGAAAGCCCCTCACGATCACGGTCCCTGCGGATCTGCTCGAACTGTTCCACTCTGGATTCCACTCCTCCGTGCCCTCCGCTCAACGCTCGAGATGAGCGCCAAGCGTCAGGTCACGATCGGACGCTCAGGTGGGGCCAGTTCAAGACGTCGCAGTGGGGCCAGTTCAGACCATCGTTCTCAATCGCAAGCACGCCGTCCGCGTCCTCTCACGGCACGTTTGGCACCCGGGTGATGTAGGCGGGCGGTGGTCGTCGGCGACCGGCGGAGACGCCGCTCAAGCTCTCCGGACAGGATTCGCCCGCGTCCCGCACCAGACGGCCGCCTCTCCAGCGTCTTGACGGTTCGGCAGGTCGGCCGCCGGAGGCGAGCGCCGGTGCGGAGTCGCGTCGGCTTGTCGCTCATCGCGATCCGCGGGTACCGAACGGGTACATCAGCACGGCCTCGTCGGGGCGCGCGGCGGCCATCTTCGGCTGCCCCAATGTTGACGATTTGCGGGATGGTCGTGACCCGTGGATGACCGCTCAGGAACCCCAGCCGATGGATCGCACCCCAGAGGTCGCGAGTTCGAGTCTCGCTAGCTCGATTTCGAGAAGTCCTGCAAACCTCAAGGTTTCGACCGGTCGTCAGCTCGAGGCGGTGCCTCGCACGAGGTGCGGAGGGTCCAACTGCGGCGGGGAGATGGCGCTGATCCTGCCTCACATGGATCTGGAGGGCGCCCATGCCACCGCCGAACGCGTCCGCACGGCGATCGAGGGACTGCGGATCCCCCGCGCTCGACTATGAGAACGTGCTCGAGGTCACCGCCGGCGTCGACGTCGGCGCATCGTCGGCCGCAGACAAGGACGAACTGATCGCCGAAACTGATGTGGCACTCTACGTGGCCAAGCGCTCAGGTAAGAACAGGACCGTGCAAGCCGGGGCGCCGACCACGAACGTGGTCGGCGCCGGGGCCGCTTTTGGTCATCGGCCTGCTTGACGACGCGATTCGCGAGCACCTGGACCTCAAGCGACGCCGCGGCGCTGACCCGGCGGAGGTTGAGCGCGCCGAGCGCGAGGCGCTCGGGCCCGTGCGACGCGAACCCAAGGACGGGGGCACCGGTGATTCGGTGCTCGGAGATGCGACTGGAGCCGTGGACGAGCTCGAGTACGAGGAGCCGGAAGGAGCCGAGTGGGAGTACGAGCCCGAGGACGATCGGGAGTCTCCGGCCGCCGGGGCGGCGGGCAGCGCCGCCCCTGTGGCGGCGCCGGACCCCTCGCAGCCCGACCCGCTCGGGGATCCGTTCGCCGACGACGATCCGTTCGCCGAGCCCGAACCGCGCGCCCCGTTCGGCATCGAACCGAAGCCGGGGCAAGTCGCCGAGCCAGTCGACGAGCAGACGGTCGAGTACAACGTCGAGGACGCGCTCAAGGACCCCCGCGCCGAGGACGAGGATCCGCTCGAGGAGACGCCCGAGTTCCTCCAGGACGCCCCCGAGCACGACCGCCTCTGGTTCGAGCAGCGCCCACCGCGCGACTTCGACTTCGACGGCTGACCCGGCACGCCCGAGTTCCCCTACACCCTGCTCGACGTCTTCAGCGACGTCCGCCTGGCCGGGAACCAGCTTGCCGTCGTGCACGACGCCGACGCCCTCGACGATGAGGCGATGCTCGCGTTCGCCGTCGAGACGAAGCTGTCGGAGACCTGCTTCGTGCAGACGAGCAACGCGCCCGGGGCCGATTACCGCAACCGGATCTTCTCGATGGCCGGAGAGCTCCCGTTCGCCGGCCACCCGTCGCTCGGGACGGCGGTCGCGCGAGCCCGCCGGCACGGCGTCAGCGGAGCGGCGGCCTACGTTCAGGAGACGGGCGCCGGGCTGCAGCCGATCGAGGTCGTGATCGACGGGGACGTCGCCCGCGCGTCGATGCTCCAGGAGCGGGCCGAGTTCGGGCCCGAGCTCGATCGGGAGCCGCTGCTGGCCGCGATCGGGCTCACCCGCGACGACGCCGACCCGACGCTCGCGCCCCAGGCGGTATCGACCGGATTGCGGCACGTGATGCTGCCGCTCGCCTCGGCCGAGGCGCTGGCCCGGATCGATCCGAATTCGCGAGCGGTGGACGCGGTGCTCGCGGCGCACGACGCGTACGGCCTGTATGCCGTCTCGTGCACGCCCGAGCACGCGACCGCCGAGGCGCGCCTGTTCCGCGCGGCGCCCAGGTCGGGGAGGACCCGGCCACGGGGTCCGCGGCCGGGCCACTGTGTGCGTACCTGCATCGACACGCGGGCTGCGAGGCGGTCGCGATCACGCAGGGGGTCGCCCTCGGACGGCCGAGCCGGCTCGAGGCCGAGATGGCCGGCGACCGGGTGCGCGTCGCGGGCGCGGTGGTCAGCGTGATCACCGGGGTGCTGACGCTCTGAGGCGGCGGCGGCGGCACGGTGCCGCACGGGTGCCGCCAGCGCTGAAACACCCGCGGGTTCGGGCTAGACTCGGCCCCCGAAGGGGCCATAGCTCAGATGGGAGAGCGCCTGCTTTGCACGCAGGAGGTCGCCGGTTCGATCCCGGCTGGCTCCACTGAAGAAAGCGCTGCAAATTGACTAGTTTGCAGCATTCTCATCGGTGGCGACGTGACGATATTTCTGCCAAGAGAATGCATTTTTCAGCCGTTTCTCGGCAGAATTCAGACTAATCCGAGGGCAAAGACGGCCTGTCATCGTGATCCGGAATTGTGCCGTACGCCGGAGACGGAACTGGTGTCATCGTCGATCACGGGCAGCGCGATCGGACTGGCCGGGTCGTACGCGGCCGCCGGCACCGCGCCAGCCATGATCTCGTCGAACGCGCGTCCCCACTTGGCTCGGTCGCGGGACCGGGAGACGCGCGCGTAGATCTCGAGCGTGAGCCGCGCGCTCTCGTGACCGACCTGGTCCTGCACGTAGGTGATCGGCGCCCCGGCCTCTGCCATGAGTGTGATGTACGTGCGGCGGAACGCGTGCGCCGAGAGGCCGGTCGGCAGCGGCGCCAGACCCCGTTCGACCCTCAGCGCTGCCGCCGCCCGCTCGACCGGACTGATCACGCGGCGGTTCATGTTGTCCTTGTCGCGGAACGTCGCGTCGCGGGTGGGGAAGACCGGGTCCTCGGGCCGAGCCTCGCCGAGGCTCGCCTTGTAGGTGAGGAGTTGCTCTCGGAGCCATGGGGTCATGTCGATCTCGCGAACGCCGCGGTTGGTCTTCGACGCCGGGATGCGGATCTTGGACCGCTGGAAGTCGAGGTCCTGCCAGCGAAGCAGGCAGAGCTCGCTGTTGCGGGTGCCGCTGGCGGTCAGCGTCGCGATGATCGCCCGGCGGCGGGACACGATCCGCGGCCGGTGCCGGGTGTAGAGCCAACAGATGCCGCCCTGGCTCATGTCGAGCTGCTCGGCGATCTGCTTGACGGTCAAGCCCTCCTCGTCCCGCAGGCGGCGGACCTCGCGTGCCTTGCGCTCGGTCTCGGGCCTAACCGGATTGTCGATGCGCTCGGCGGCCTCCAGCAGCGTGATCACCTCGTCGGGCTCGAGCCAGTCGCGGACCGTCTTCTTTGGGACCTTCACGCGCAGCTTCCTGTCCCGGGCTGGGTTCGCGGCGAAGTCGATGTCAGGCCCGCGGACGGCCTCGTCGAGGATCATCGCGAGCAGGCCGATCGACATGTTGATCGTCCGCTCGCTCAGCCTCATCGGCCTGTCGTTCCAGTCGCGCAGCGGCCTGCCGCTCGCGCCTGCGGCCCGGATCCGCTGCATCAGCATCAGCCGCTGCTTCTTGTAGTTGTCGACCGCCGACCACGTGATCTGCGACAGCCGGATCCGCTCGAAGTACGGCGCCAGGTGGTGCTCGAGCAGGTTCTCGTTGAGATCCCGCGTGTTCGGTGCTGTCTCGACGGCGTGCTCGGCGACGAACGTGCGCGCGAACGCGCCGAAGGGCGGGTCGCGATCCTCGGTCGGTACGGCGTCCGGGGTCGGGATGTATGCCCGGGCCGCGACGAGCCGCTCGAAGTTCTCGAGCTCGATTTCCGCGCGGCGGTGCGACCATCCCTCGCTCGCGAGGCCGCAGCGCTCGTATCGCCTGATCCCGTCCTGATCGAAGAACCGCACGCCGAAGCCGACGTCGCCATTCTTGCGCGTCCACGTCTCAACGCTCCCGGTCTTCGGGCGACCGCGCTTGCGACCCTTCCTGGCGCCTGGTTGCTGTGGCGGGTTTCGTTTGGATGCTGAGCCGTGTCCTTGCGTCGGCATCAGCGGGAACCCTACGCCCGACGAGCCGCGGGGTCCACAGCAGGCAGTGGCCTCGAGACGAGGCGCCGGCGGCTTCTCTTCGCCCTGGGCGGCTGCTCGGGGGGCGCAGCGATCGGATCGGGCCCGGCGTCGGGCTGCCTCAGCTCCTCGACCGCTCGTGGATCGAACCGTAGCCGCGCCTTCGGGCCGTCGCCAAGCTTGATCACCCCCAGGCGGCGCTGATGGGCATAGACCCATTTCGGGCTCATCTTCAGGCGCTCTGCGACCTCGGCCACCGTCAACAAGTCCGGGGGGTCAGCCCCGGTCGCGGTGCCGGCCTCGCGCACAAGCTCGAGGAAACGCCTCGCTACCGCATCGATCAGTTCAGGATGCAGCCAAGGCGCGTCGTTGGCACCGATGCCATTGACATCCGGACGTTCACGCGGGCGCATGCCCGCCTCCCGGCAACGTCGTCTGAGCTCTCGACTGGTGGCCTAGCTGCGAGGTGTCCTGCTGGCATTCCTGATCGCTCTCGTCGGGCTCGCGGAGCTCTCGCGACCTGGCTTCACCGCGCCGCGGGACGCTTCCGCCCGACGCGGGTCGAGTTCGTTCGCTTCGCGGTGTTCCGAGTTTCTGCGCGAGGCGCTTCTGGAGCGTGGCATGGAGCAAGTGTCGCGGCAGTAGGGCGGCGGTGAACGACGTCGGTGAAAGGAGCGCGTCTAGCCGTTCCTCGTTCCAGTCCGAGTTGCGGACAACGAGCACGATCTCGACGAGAACCTGTTCGCACGATTCGCGGACCTGGGCCTCGATCACAGTCCGGGCGCCGGGCACGCCCTGGTAGCGGTAGCACCAGTGCGTGATCAGGTCGCTGATCGCCCGGAAGTCTGAGTTGATCGTCAGCTCGTGCCGACTGCGGTGGTAGCGGGCAGCCTGGTCTTCGAGGTCGCCGGCCGCGCGGGTTCCAACGCGTGCCGAGATCCAGGCGACGTCGGGCAAATCCACGCTTGTCGGCGAGCGCGCCTCGTGGTCGGCGTCGATCGGCGGCGACTCGTCGCCTGCCGGCCCGCGCCCGCGCTCACGATCGAGGGATGCCCACGTTGTATCCGTAACCGGCTCGTCACTCGGCGGCGCGGACATCCCGGCCCGTGGGTTCGCAGATTCGTCTTCCGTGCTGCCGGTCGCCGGCTTTCGGGATCGCGGCATTGGCGACCGCGGTGGACGGTAGCGGCTGAGGCGGTAGAGAGGCAGGATCGCGGTGACGCGGCTGCGGATCGCCTCCTGGCGCGGCAGGCAGTCGGCGCCGGCCGCCCGCTCCTGGAGTCGCAGGACCTCATCGGGCATCTTGGCGACGAACTCCTCGCCCCACCGAGACCACGGCAGCGGTTCGTGCTCGAGCAGCAGCACCGTGCGGGCGGTGTTGCACTCCAGACGACCGGCTTCGAGATGCGGCTCGAGGTGCACCACAACCCGCTCACAGTCGAACCGGACGCCGAAGTCCTGAAGGCGCCCGTACCCGCCTCGGGTCTGCGGCAGCACGTCGTAGAGCTCATCCCCGAACACCGCAGCGGCGTGACCGGTGGAAGCCCACAGAACGGCCTCGCGCCGCCGCCCGCGATGATCGTCGTCGAGCACCCACCAGTGCGCGACCGCGTCGCTCAGCTCCGCCGCGCCCGCCGCGACGGCGTGGCGCTCGAGGTGGTTGCGCTCGCCGCAGATCCGCCGCAGCTGCCCCGGCTCGCCGCGGCCAAGATCCTCGCGCACCAGCACCTCGACCCGCACCGGGAGGCGCACGAACCGGCCGTTGAGGTAGCGCGTGATCCATTGCCGCCGGGCCCCCGTCACGCTCTGCGGCGCCTGCGTAGTGTCGTGCCGCTCATCCTGGCCGAGCAATACGACCTGGGTGCCGTGATCCTGGCCGCGCAGAAGCCAAGGCTTCTCCGCTTCACCCAGCGGCCGCCAATAATCGCTGCGGCCATCTGCCCAGCGCTGCGGTTCGAGCCCCCACCGCCCGTCGGGGTGGCGCTTGAAACACACCAGGGAGCCCTGGCCATCGTGCCAGGAGCGATATTCAAGTCCGTGGGGGTTCCGGGAGCCCGCGGCCACCTTTGCTCCTACGCCGAAGTTCCCGGTCAGCGACTGCTCGCGACCACTCGCCGCCAGCTGGTTGATGTAATGGCGCAGCTGCCCGGCGGTCATCCCAGTCCCGGTATCGATCACCGACAGCTTCCGCACCCGGCCGTCGGAGGCGTCAAACCGCTCCCAGTCCAGATCCCACACCACCCGACCGCCGGTATCAGCGCCCAGCGCCGCGACCGCATCGAGCCCGTTGGCGGTCAGCTCACGCAGACCCTGAAGGTCCGTGCACTCGCTGCCGAGCCGCTCCAGCAAGAACGTCGGGTTCGCGACGGCAAGCTCGTGCCATCCGTCTGCACCGCCCACGTGGCGGTCGGCCGCGCCGTCGGATTGAGCGAGCTGCTTTGACATCCCACTTGATAGGTACCGGACGAGGCGGCCAACCCCGCCATCCCGATCGCCTCGATCGGGCAGGGAGCGCGTCCGCACGGCGTCGCAGCCCATCTGCCGTAGCGGTTGATGACGGTGGCGGGCGCCGGCCAGGCTACCCGTTAAGACGCGCGAGCGCCCGATGGCCCCGCACCGCCACCGCTCTCGACCTCGCGGGTTACCGGATCGACAGCGCCGCCACTGAATCAGCCGTGTGGCTGAGCAGCGTCTGGAGCGATGGGGCGCAGTCGCATTCGCATCGACAACACTGTGCGCAGTACGTCCCGCCGGCGACGACATGCGTTGCGTCAGCCGGAAGCGCAGCTGGCAGCAGGGGGCATGTCGTCCTGTGCGCGGTTCCGTCGACAATGACGGCGTCCGCATCGGACCGGAACGCGAGTGGCAGCACCGACCGTAGGTAGCGCTCCAGACGAGGACGCGGGTGCCTCAACGGGCCCGTCGTCGTCGTCCACCGCGCTCTCAGCGCAACGCGGCGGCGCGCGCGGCCTTCCAGCTGCCGAGCACGTCGCCAACCACGCTCGCCGGCGGCCAGTCGCCGTCATCGAGTCGTTCCAGCGCCTGCCCTCCGCGGCGGCGGGCGTGGGTGCGCGACCAGTCGTAGGAGGAAGGCAGACGGCCGTAGCGCGCGTGCCAGGCGCGCATCGCCTCGCGCACCCGCTCGCGTGTCCACTCCCGCGCGATCGCACCCGGCCGGCACGCCTTGCAATACGCGTAGGCGTCGCCCTTGCCGTTGCGCGCCTGGGTCGGAGCGCCGCAGCCACGGCACACCCCCTGGTAGCGGGCCTTCACCGCCCGCGCTTTCTCACCGCCGGGGTCGTAGAAGTAGCTCTTGATGGTCGCGGTGAGCGCCCGAGACGCCGTGCGATCTCCGCGATCGAGAGACCCTCGGCCCGCCGGTAGTGACGCGCCAGCGCCACGGCACGGCGGCGCTCTACGACACGCGGTGCGTCCGTGTTCGTTCCCATCCGCCGCTCGACGGTACAACAGGGACCCGACCGCTCTCCGCGCTGATCCAGTGACAATCCAGGCTCGGCAGAGAGTTCGTACGGCCACCCCTTACCACGACGTCGTGCGATCGCTGGCTGCAAGGGATCGCTCCTGCCCTCGCCAGCGGTCCGTAGTTGCGCCATCGGATCCGTTCCGCACCCGCAGTCTTGCTGGCCGTTTCGAAGCTTCCTGAGACTGCCGGTTTGCACCAGGAGCGGCAGCGACGCGACCCTGAGGCACACGGCCGCTCTTTCGTGGAAGCAGCACTGGCTGTGCCGACGGTCGCGGGGCTCTTTGCGAGATGAGACGCGATCTCGGACTTGCTTGAGACGTCGGTCGGTCTGTCTTGTCAGCGCCGCGGCCTGGATCTGTCAGGGCCGTCAGCGGTCCGGTACAAGGACGACGTGAAATCCGTCAGGGTCGGCAAAGGTGGTTGCGTGTTCGGCCCAGTAGGGGTTGGTAGGGACCACCGGGTTGCTCCTAAGCCGCGCCGCGACCCTTTGTATTATACGGCCTGTTTATCTCCGAGGTAGAGCACCAGTAGCGATTCCGGATTCGGCGCGGGAGCGCGGTGGCCGCCGCCGGCGGTGAATTCGAGGTGCGTACCAGTGCCCGGGACAGCGAGAAACGCACCGTCGTAGCCGTCGTGGTTTCGGAATCCGCCGACTTCCACGAGGCCAAGCCCGTCGCAGTAGAACCGCACGAGTTCCTCAAGCCGTTCGGTGTGTCGGGCAACACGGAGTTGCGTTGCGCGCGGGCGCGCGCGTGAGCCGTCGAGGGTCAATGAGAGCCAGATCTGATCGCGCAGAGGCACGCCATTGACCTCGGTAGGCGGATAGCCGGCTTCGGATGTGAAGACGTCTCGCTCGACGCGGAGAAACCGAAACCCGAACCGCTGGTAGAAGCGCAATACGCCCGTGTCGGCAGCCGCGGTCGCCACCAGAAGCGCCGAGCGGTCCTCCTCACGACAGATGGCGATCGCTTGGTTCACGAGGCTGCGGCCGACTCCGGATCCCTGGCGGTCCTCGCGGACGGCGAGGCTCTTGACCTCGGCCTCGTCGGAGCGCTCGCCGGGGATGAGTTGCAGGTGGCCGATCATCGTCAGACCGTCCCGGGCCACGAGAACGCGCCCAAGGTCTCGGTAGCGCTGCACCTGCTCGGGCGAGTCATCGGCCAACGCGAATAGATCGGCCAGCGCCGCGCGGGACCCCTCAAACCACTCGATCATCACGGTCAGTCACCTTACGGCAGCCGCAGCGACGCACCTGTGAACTCCATCCGGCCGCGGCAGTTCATGCGAGCGCCCTGTCTAACAACGTCGCGCTTTGCTTGACTGACGCAACACCGCAGCGAGTCGCAGTACCGGGGGCCGCTGACACGTCACCCAGCCCTGCACGTGCACCGCGAGCGAACACCTCTCTTCTGCGATACCGGCCTAGCCGAGCGGGTGGAGCGTGTCGAGGCGCAGCTGGTCGCCGAGGCCAGCCGAGCGGCCCATCGCCGCCAAGGCGGCAGCAATGGATTCGTGATCCCGATTGCTGGCGGGGTCGCGACCTTCGCCGAGCCTGGTTCGCCGTTTAACAAGGTGGCGGGCCTCGGCTTCGCCGGCGCGCCAACCGCGGCCGACCTCGACGAGATCGAGCAGGCGTTCGCCGCCCAAGGCGCGGACGTTCAGGTCGAACTCTCGCACCTCGGCGACCCCCGAGTCGGCGCTCTCCTAACCGATCGGGGTTACCGGCTTACGTCGTTTGAGAACGTGCTTGGCCTCATCCTTGATGGTGAGGTCGAGCCTGTGACGCCTACAGGGATCGAGGTACGCCGAAGCGGTGAGGATGAGTTCGACGCTTGGCTTGACGTCGTCGCGGACGGCTTCGCCCACCCCGACACGCAAGGAGTGCCGTCGCACGAGGACTTTCCCCGCGATGCCCTCGCCCGGGCTGAACGTGACTTCGCAGCCGCTGGCGTCCGGCGCTACCTCGCGCTGCGCGATGTCGTCCCCGCCGGCGGCGCCAGCCTCCGGATCGCCGACGGCGTGGCGCAGCTCGCCGGCTCGGCAACCGCGCCCGCGCACCGCCGCCGGGGAATCCAGAGCGCGCTGCTCGCGGTCCGGCTGACAGACGCCTTGGCCGCCGGATGCGACATCGCGGTCGTCACCACCCAACCCGGATCCAAGTCTCAACAGAACGTGCAACGCCGGGGCTTTCACCTGCTCTATACCCGCGCCGTGCTCGTGAAGGAGCACTAAACCGCGGTGCCATCGACCCACGCCAACGATTCACGCTCATCGATGCCGACCTCTACCTCCCGTGGCGCGGAGACCTGCGCGCCGCGCACGACGCCGGACGACGGTTCAGACATGCAGCAATCAGATTCCGGCGCCCACAATCGGCGACACACCCGCCGCCCTCGAGATGCTCGTGCGCGTGAGATCGCCCAAACCCGAGCGTCACGCACGCGCCTTGGACCTGCTTTGTCGCCGGCAGCGGCCGTGACGCCGAGGCTGCTCTCGGGCTCGGCCTAGCTAAAGCGGAAGCGGTGCGGCCGTCCGCGAGCGACGTCGAGACGCCTCGGGTTTCGTGAAAGGGGAAGTGTCGTGCGGAGCCGGCTGCAGGTTCTCCCGGCGACCGCTTCTGGGCGAATGCAATCGTCCGCCAGCGCGCCGATGTCGTACGACCCGGACGAGTGCTTCGTCGCCAACGCGATCGCTGGCTGCGAACGCCCAAGAGAACAATAGCAGTCGTGCGGCCGGCGACCGCCGGACGCGCGAGATTGGGCGATTCCGATCGTGCGCTGCAGCGCAGATGCGGCTCGATCCGGACGACCGCTCATAGGGCAAGCTGTGGTGGCCTCGACCGCCGCCGGGAGAGGGCCTCGATCGCTTGCCCTTATGCCGAGGGCCAGACGAAGACCTGCCCCTCCCGACGGTGGTGGGTTGCCGCGAGCGGCGACAGGACGTCTTCGTCGCCATAGGAGTCGTCCGGTCGGAGAGCACCCAGATCGTGAAAGCACTCGCCCCGCGATCCGCCGTGTGCTGCCCGATTACGTCTGATGCAGCAGTCCGGCGGTGCCGGCGATGCTACTGCTCTTGTGCTTGCCGTCCAGGCGCTCGTGGCTAAGGAACCGTCGATCAATTAGTTGAGGGGTTGATCGAGTAGTTCCACTCGCCGTGGAATGGATCGCGGGTGAGGTTGACTGCGGCGAGCGCGGCGTCGGTGACCTCGACCTTGGGATACTCGTTCTTGTCGAGGCGAGCGTAGGTCTCGAGCCCGGTGCTGGTGGTTGTCGCGGCGATCAGGTTGATGATGACCTCGTAGGAGATCAGTGGCTGAGCTCGCCAGTTGCGGGAGATGAAGCTGAACAGGCGATGCTCGATTTTGTTCCACTTCGAGGTGCCGGGCGGGAAGTGGCAGACGGTGATCTGAAGACCGGTGTCGTCGGCGAGCTTCTGCAGCTCGGTTTTCCACAAGCGGGTGCGGTTGCCGTTTGAGCCTCCGCAGTCAGCGGTGATCACGAGCTGTTCGGCTTTGGGGTAGCGGACTTGGCCGAGCTGCTCCCACCACGCCCGGATCGCCGCGACCGAGAACTGGGCGGTGTCGCGGTCAATCCCGACCGACACCATCGCTGAGTCATCGGCGATGTCGTACACCCCGTAGGGGATCGCCTTCCCGGACGCCATGCTCGGGAAGTCGTGCGTGTTGACTCGCGGTGGCTGGCCTTTGGGATGCCACTCGCGCCCCGCGTTCTTGAACTCTCCGACCAGCTCCTTCTTCTTGGTGTCGATGCTGATCGCGGGCTGACCGGCGGCGAGCGCCTGCCTGACGCGGTCGTTGATGTGCCGAAACTGGGCGTCACGATCGGGATGCTGCTTGCCCTCGAGCGTCTTGCGAGCCGCCTGCAGGCTAAAGCCGAGCTTGCCTTTGAGCAGGCGAGCGACGAGGTCCTTGCCGGCCTGGTGGCCTTGGGCACCGAGCTCCTGAGCGAGGTTGCGCACGCTCTTGGAGGTCCACAACAGCACCCGCTCAGGATCGCCCCGGACGTCATCCCCGACCAACGCCCGCAAAGCGCCCAGCAGCTCCGGATCGCTGTCCTCAGCCGCGGGGCGTCCAGCACCCTCACGCCGAACCCGGTCCGGTCCGAGCGACTCCGGCTCGTCAAGCTCCACAAGACCCTTGCGAACCGTGTTCTCCGCCAGCCCACACGCCCGCGCCGCCGCCGCGATTCCGCCATACCCAAACGTCCGAGCCTCAGAGGCAGCAAACCGCCGCCGCTGCCGCTCATTCAATCCAGGAGACATCAACCGGTAGCGCTCCGCGATCGCCGCTTCAGCATCACCCATGCCTCACTGGTTCTACACCCACACCCAATAATCCTGCATCTAATTTACCGACGATTCCTAACGGTGGAGGGCGCCCGGCAGGATGCTGCATCGCCGGGGCGGACGGGCAGTCGTGGCCGTGTCGGTCGGCGTGGCTGTTGGCGTTCCAAATCAGTGATTCATGCGCCCCTGGCGGGGCGTACCCGGAACGGATGAAAATGTTGTTGCGCCGCTGGCGGGGCGGGCGGTGAACGGTTGCAATCTGGGGCGGCCGTCTTGGTAGACGTCGGCTCTGCGGGTGCCGCTGAGCCCGGAAATCAGTGAGACGCGAGAGTCTCGGGTACCCCGAACTGTTGCCTTGAGCACGTGATTCAGACTCCACAGCATGAGGCTCTCCCGGGCGGCCACCCTGTCATCCGATGTTCGATAGGTGTGTCGTGAATCGTTTGATCGAGCGCTGCGCGATGCTCGATGTCCACAAAGCGCAGGTCACCGCGTGCGTTCGCGTTCCTGACGGCGACGGCGGCCGCCGGCAGGAGATCCGCGAGTTCCGCACGACGACCGCAGGGCTGATCACGCTGGCCGACTGGCTGCGCAGCTGGGCGGTGACGGTCGTTGGGATGGAGTCCACCGGGGTGTACTGGCGAGCGATCTGGTACCTGCTCGAGGATGAGTTCGAGTGCCAGCTGTTCAACGCTCGTCATCTGCGTCACGTCCCCGGACGCAAAAGCGGCGTCCAAGACGCGGAGTGGGGCTGCCAGTTGATCGAGCATGGCCTGGTCCGCACGAGCTTTGTGCCGCCCCGGCCGCTGCGCGAACTGCGCGACCTGGTCCGCTACCGCAAGCCAAGATCCAAGAGCGCGGACGCGAGGTGCAGCGCATCGAGAAGACGTTGCAGGACGCCGGGATCAAGCTCTCCTCGGTCGCGTCCGAGGTGCTTGGCGTGTCCGCTCGCAAGATGCTCGACGCGATGATCTCCGGGACCCACGACCCGGAGGTGCGCGCCGATCTCGCCAAGGGCACGCTGCGCAAGGAGATCCCCGCGCTCCGGGAGGCGCTCCAGGGCCGCTTCACCGGCCACCACGCACTACTCGTCGGGCAGATGCTCGCCCAGATCGACTTCCTGGACGAGACGATCCAGACCCTATCGGAGCGGATCGAGGAGCTGACCCGCCCTTTCTCCCGTGAAATCGAACTGCTCGACACGATCCCCGGCGTCGACAAATGCGCCGCCGAGATGCTCCTGGCCGAGATCGGCCCCGACATGAGCCGCTTCCCGACCGACGCGCACCTCGCCTCCCGGGGCGGGATGTGCCCCGGCCAGCGCGAATCCGGCGGCAAGAAGCACTCCGCCGCGACCCGCAAAGGCTCGAAATGGCTGCGCGGGACCCTGACCGAGTGCGCCAAAGCGGTCGTTCGCACCAAAGGCACCTACCTCAGCGCCCGCTATCACCGGATCAAGAGCCGCCGCGGGCACGCCAAAGCGACCGTCGCGACCGCCCACAAGATCCTCACCGCCGCCTACCACGTCCTCGACCAGGGCGTCCCCTACAACGAACTCGGCGAAGAGTTCTTCTACCGCCGCGACACCGAGAACACCGAACGCTACCGCCGACGGCTGATCGAGCAACTCGAACGCCTCGGCCACCAAGTCACCCTCGAACCCCTTGGCCGCTTGACCGCGGCGATGACTCTCAAACCGTCCCGGGGTCCGCCTCGGGCCCCAGCCGCGCCTAACCCTGAACGTCTATTTTGGATTCAGCACGATGGGTCAGTCCGACCGGGCCGGTCGAGACTGCTGGAAGTAGCCAAGGCAGCGATCTCGGCCCACGTCCGAACACGGCTGGTTCGGGACCCGAGGCGCTAACGGCACGGCGAACACCGCCGGCGACTCGTCGGCGATTGTCGTCATCTTGGAAGCCGGACCGGTGGACCCACGCTGTGTTCGCCCGTTCGGGGTCCAACCGGTCCGGCTTGGATGGCTCCTAGCTGATCTGGGGCCATCCGGGACCCTGCCCCCCCGGGATCCCGCCTTATCGCCCCCCACCCCTCCTTGGCGCAACATGAGCGTAGGTGTCGGATGACATGGCCAAGGTAGGCCCAGACAGAAAAACCCGCTCATAGCGAGTTTCTCATACCGAATTGTGTCGCTTTGCGACGTTAGGCAGATGCCTGTGTCACTTTGCGACTTTCAGGCAAATATCTGCAACTCAGCCCCCAGCCCTGTCAACCGGGTTAGTTCGAGGTGAGGCAGCAGCCACTGGTTCCGGCCCGGGCGGCGAAGCCGGTCCTCGGCGACGAGACGGCTCACCGCCATCGTGACGGTAGAACGCCGAGCGGCGATCATCTCGGCCAGTTGCACATGCGTGAACGGCAGCCGTACAAGTAGCCCCTCGCGCGTCACGCTACCGAACTGCTCGCCTAGCCGCCAAAGCATCAGCTCAAGGCGCTCGTCCACCCGCGAGCGCGACAGGATGCAGGCTTGCAAGACCATCCGGCGGGTGCGCATGATCTGCCGCGACATCAGCGCCGCGAACACTTCCGGCCAAGGGGTCATTTGTTCGGCGAAGCGGCGGTCCAGCACCGCGACGCAGCCGCTCTGTACCACCTGCACGCTGATCTGCTCCTGCAGCCTCGTGTCGGTCTCGAGCTGCCAGGGATTGAGCACATCGCCCTTGCCGAGCACCTCAAGATGACTGCATCCGCCGAACTCCATCCTGAGCACCACCACTCCCATGAGGATGAGTGCTCCGAGCGACCTCGAGCCAGGGACAGGCTGGAACTGCCACTCGCCGAGCGAGAGATCGCGCACCGGCGCCCTGGACGCTTCGACGGCCCGCGAACGCTCCTGAGATGGAACATCTGCCGCGAGCTCAGGGTCCACCTGCAGAACGAGAGCGTCGGCGACCTGCCGCAGCCTCCGGAGCGACGCGGGAACAGACGAGTTGACCGCTTTGGCGATACCCAAGTCTACCGGCCGGATCGTGAGCGCCGATGGTAGTCGGCTCATCGACCGCGACCATGATGACTGACGAACCGCTCTCGGCCGCCTCGACCTGAGCGGCGGAGGGCATGCCGTCGTCAGCACCCATGCCTGGCAGGACGCCAGAGACTCGACTGAGTTATTCCTCGATCCGTCAGTACGCAGGACTCGCGCGTCAACGAATACTACGACGGCATTGTTGGCTCCTCGCGCCGCTCCGTCGGTTGAGGTCCCGTATCCGGAGCGGCGTCGGTGCGCTGGCGAACCCTCAGCGACGCTCGCGCTGGGGACGGCCTCCGCCGCAGGTCCATCCGTCTTCTCGCTCGATCCGTCGCCGTGGCGGCGCCCGAAGAGGAACACCCGATCGCAAGTCCGGCAACGCCGAGCGCTACCTGCAACCACCCCCACCCGGCACACCCCCACCGGAGCCGCCCCCCGTAGTTGACGTCGGGGCAACCTGAACGCTCGTCGTCTGGTTGGTGACCGACGCCACCGGGACCGAGGCCGTCTCGGTCCTGGTCTTGTCAAAGTGCTGCTCCGCGCAGGCTGCGTCACGGTTGTCATCACCTTCGCAGTCGTTGTCTTCGGCGGCTGCGACGTCACGGCGGGACAACGAGATCTGCGCTCGGTCTGTAGGCTGCGAGACGCGAGGAATTGGGCACGATGAGCCGCCGGGGATCGACAGACGAGCAACTCTTGGGGCGGCTGCTTGCGCCTCCGGATCTCGATGATGGAGTCGAGTCGCTCGACTTCTGGAGTAGGCGCAGCAGGCGGCTGCCGTGGTACCGGATACGCGCGCGGCGTGAGGCGGTGCGGATGACGGTTCGCTGGGAGCAGCGAGTCGGCGCGGCGCTTGTCTTGCAGCATCGCGTGCCGTTCGACGCCCGCGCTTCTGCCGGTGCGCTGATCGCGCGGGCGCGGCTGGCGCGCTGGACCCGACGTGTCGGGATCGCCGTGCTGGCTGCAGTGACGGCGGTGGTAGTGCTGGTGACGATTCCGGGCGTGGCGGCGCTCGTATACCTGCTGAGCCTCTTGTGATCGAAGCTCGGAGCGATTCCCGCGTCGGGCACGTCCAGCGGGTCGCACATGCGTTCGGGCTCGCCGCGCGGGCGCGCGTCGTAACGATCCGCGACGTGCTCCCGCCGAACGGCCGCGCCGGCGAGCGATCCGGTGCGCGGACGCGGACGACCGCCTCGGGGCGACGGCGATTGTTCGCTCGGACGTCGAGGGGGCCCAGATGGGGCGCTATCCGTGGTCGCCTCGGTCTCATCGTCCGGGGTGGTCGCTGACGTACGGCTCGCTCCGTAGGTCCTCTGGCCGGCGACACGGGCCCGGAGAGTCGTGGGATCATCGCGCTCGCTCAGGGCTTGATCCGCCGGTCGCGTCGGCGGGCTGCGCGGCGAGCCTGTCGCTTCTGTTTGAGCTCGCGCTCCGCGTCGGCGTTTGACTGCCTGACCAATTCGCGGCCGCCAGATCAACCGAAGCGAAGACCCACGGTGCTACTCGCCGCGGCCCTGCTGGGCGTGGCCGGGGTGTCGCGCCGGCTGACCGACACGCCGTTCACGCCGGCCATGGCCTTCGTGCTGATCGGGCTGCTGGTCGGACCGTTCGTGCTCGACGGGGTGACGGTGTCCCCCGCGAGCGGGACGGTCCGGACGCTAGCCGAGGCGACGCTCGCCGTCGTGCTGTTCGCCGGCGCATCGCGGATCAAGCTCCGCGTGCTTAGGCAGGAGTACGCGGTGCCGCTGCGACTGCTCGCGATCGGGCTGCCGCTGACGATCGTGATCGGCGCGCTGCTGGCGGCGGGGCCATGTTCGCGCATCTGAACGCCGGTGAGACGGTAGTGCTGGGCGTGCTGCTGGCGCCCACGGACGCCGCCCTCGGACAAGCGGTGGTGACCGAGCCGCGACTCCCGTCACGGATTCGGCAGGGACTCAACGTCGAGAGCGGGCCCAATGACGGGTTCTGCGTGCCGCTGCTGTTGATCGCGCTGGCGGCCGCGGACGTCGAGGCCAAGGCGACCGCGAGCCATCATGCGGTCAGCATCGTGGCCGAGGAGATCGGCTACGGGATTCTCGGTGGCGTGGCGGCGGGCCTGGCGGCCGCCGCCGTGGTCGCGATCGGCCACCGCCGGGACCTGATCAGCGGGTCCTGGCTCCAGGTCATCCCGATCGCCGGCGCGGCCCTCGCCTACGGTTTCGCGGCGGCGCTCGGCGGCTCGGGGTTGATCGCGGCCTTCCTCGCCGGGTCCATCTTTGGCGGTCTCGTCCCGAAGGAGTCCGAGGAGGCCTCACGCCTGAACGAGGAGCTCGGGGCGCTGCTCGGGGGAGTGACGTTGCTGATCTTCGGCGCCGTGCTCCTGGGGCCAACTCTGAAGCACGTGAGCTGGCAGATCGCGCTCTACGCGGGGCTGAGCCTGACCGTCGTCCGCATGTTGCCGGTCGCCATCGCGATGCTCGGCAGCGCCGCCAAGTGGCCAACGGTCGGGTTCCTCGGCTGGTTCGGCCCGCGGGGCCTGGCGTCGATCGTGTTCGCGGTGATCACCGTCCAGCAGGCGCACCTGGCCGTCGTCGACACGATCCTGCGCGCCACGTACCTGACCATCGGCCTGTCCGTGTTCGCCCACGGAATCACGGCCGCGCCGCTGGCCAGGCGTTACGCCCGCTGGTATGAGACGCACCCGCTGCACCGCAGGCCGCTGATGGAAAGCGTCCACGCGCCACACCACCGCGCCCGTTGGAGACCGCGGCCCCCGGGCAGCCCGGGTCAGCGATTCCAGCGTGAAGAGCCGCCTTCGAGTTCCGGCTCGCGGGTTTTCGTCAGCTCCCCGGTTCCGGCTCGGTGGTCGTCAGGGATAGTCGCCCACGATGCCACGCGCGATCTGGAACGGCCCGTTCGAAGGGCAACTCGAAGACGTGCGCCGGGGGCTCGGGCTGTTCCGATAGATTCCGGAGATGCGCTCGGCCGACCGCAACCGAACGGGTGGGCGCGTCGATTTCGTCGAGTCCTGGCAGCGTGGCGGGCATCGGTTATCGACCTCAACGACGCGCGAATTGCGGGCGTCAATGGAGAGGCTTATGAGTCACACGCACGAGACGAACAAGAACGGGCAGACGGTCGAGAAGCTCCACCGCAAGAAGTACGAGAAGGAGCTCGCTCGCCTGCAGGGGGAGTTAGTTCGGCTTCAGGAGTGGGTCGTGCGCGAGGGGATCAAGGTCTGCGTCGTGTTCGAGGGCCGTGACACTGCCGGGAAGGGTGGTGTGATCAAGCGGATCGCTGAGCGGGTGAGCCCGCGCGTGTTCCGGGTTGTCGCCCTGCCCACGCCGACCGAGCGGGAAAAGAGCCAGATGTATGTCCAGCGCTACTTGCCGCATTTTCCGGCGGCGGGCGAGGTCGTGATCTTCGACCGTAGCTGGTACAACCGCGCCGGCGTGGAGCGGGTGATGGGCTTCTGCTCCGAGGAGGAGGCGATGCGGTTCCTGCGGCTGGTGCCGCTGGTTGAGCGGGCGATGGTCGATTCCGGGATCGTCCTGGTCAAGTACTGGCTCGAGGTCGGCCAGGAGGAGCAGACCAGGCGGATCGAGTCGCGCATGGACGACCCGCGCAAGGTGTGGAAGCTCTCCCCGATGGACCTGAAGTCCTACAGCCGCTGGTATGAGTACTCGCGGGCCCGCGATGAGATGTTCGCCGCCACCAGCACGGATTTCGCCCCGTGGTACGTCGCTGACTCCAACGACAAGAAGCGCGCCCGGTTGAACGTCATCAGCCACTTGCTCGAGCAGGTCCCCTACGAGTCCCCACCGCGGGAGCCCGTGGTGCTCCCGGCGCGCGAGAAGCGGCGTGGCTACCGCGAGCCCGACCACTCACGCCGCTACATCCCGGCGAAATACTGAGCAGGGAGACCGCGGTTGTGCGGGTGCAGGGCCCTGAATTGCGCCTTCGGGCGCAGCGCTGAAGGAGACGGCGGGCGATGCTGCGGCTGGTCGGTGTGGTGGTCTCGGTGGGCCTGGCGGACTCGCTCAATCCCAGTACGGTCGGGCCTGCGCTGTACCTGGCCACGGTCCGAGAGCGTGTGTTGCGCGTGACGCAGTTCACGACCGGCGTGTTCAGCGTGGATTTCGTCGTCGGCCTGGTGCTGACGATTGGGCCGGGGAGGTTGCTGCTCGGACTGGTCCCGCATCCTCAGCGAGCCGTCAGGCATGTGATCGAACTTGTCGCGGGTGTGATTCTCCTGGTCGTCGCGGTGGCTCTCTGGCGGGGGCGTCGGGGCCTGGCGCGCCGCGAGCTTCCGCTGCGCAACGGCGAGGGCGGCTCTGCGTTGATCGCGGGAGCGTCGATCGCGGCGGTCGAGCTGCCGACCGCCGTGCCGTATTTCGCGGTGATCGCGGGGATCGTGGCCTCGAGCGCAACCCTTCCCCAGGAGATTGGCCTCCTTGTCCTCTACAACGTCGCCTTCGTGCTGCCGCTGTTGGTCATAATCGTGGTCCTTCTCGTCGCCGGGGAGCGCGCTGACCCGTGGCTTCAGAAGGGCGGAGCGTGGCTGCAACGCCGCTGGCCAGTGGTGCTCGCAACCCTGCTTCTGCTCGTCGGCAGCGCCCTGACCGTGCTCGGCGGCACGGGCCTTGTCAAGCAGTAGCGAAAATCAGCTCTGTTCGGTCGCGTTTTCTGAGCTGCCATTGAGGCGCAGCGGGCGCTTGAGGTGCGAATGGTGCGACAGGACGAGGCTCCGGGCCCTTGCGAGGCGGTCATCTCTTTGGGGTGATGTCCCGTCGCACGGGGCGGGTTACGGTCATCGGAAATGACAGCCCAAGGAGGGACAAACCGTGGGACTTCTTCGGAACCGAGACGACGCTTCCCACGGCCGGCGCTTTCAGACGCAGGAGAAGCTCGCTTCGATCGGCGGTGACTCGTGGATCGAGGACGACCAGGGTGATCGCGTGTACAGGTCGACGGTAAGGCGCTGCGGGTTCGTGACACCTTCATCCTCAAGGACCGCGACGGCAGCGAGGTGGTGACGATCCAGGAGAAGAAGCTGCGCGCCCGCGACACGATGACGGTCGAGCGTGATGGCCGCAGGCTGGCGACGGTCCACAAGGCCCTCGTGGGGATCCGTGACCGCTTCGACATCGACATCGAGGACGGCGAGGACCTCAACGCGCACGGCAACGTCGTCGACCACGAGTACGAGGTCAAGCTCGACGGCGATGTCATCGCAGCCGTGTCGAAGAAGTGGTTGCGTGACACGTACGGCGTCGAGATCCGGGAGGGCGAGGACGAACCATTGCTCTTGGCCCTGACGGTCGCGCTCGAGCAGCTGAGCGATAGCTAAAGCCTGCGGATCATCCGCAGCAGGATGGCGTCGACCGCTCAGGTTCTCGCAGGCCTCGCGGCAGTGGGACCTTCCCCGCTCCCGCTTGCGATGTTGCGGGCGGTTACTGACTCCCGCCAGTCTCCACGGGCCGCTGATCGGCGCGGCTTTTCGCCTGCGAATTACGCGTCTGTAGCGCGCCGCTGACGTGGAGCCTTGCGAGGCGCTCTAGCTCGGTGCCGCGGCCGCTGGTTCCCGTGGCGGGGACGGGGGGTGTGCGTCGGGGAACTCGGTGGCCGTTTGGCGGCGGAGGGTGTGGACACCGAGGGCGAGCAGGACGGCAAAGGCCACGATGTATCCAAGCTGGCGGGTCGCCGGCGTGGGGCCCCAGACGATCACGAGCAGCAACGCGAAGAAGACGGTGCCGTACGCGGCCGCGGGACGGTCGCGGAGGGTCGGGGCCAGTGCGCGTCGCAGCGCCGTCGCGGGGCGGGTGTGACCGGCGATCCAGGCGGCGAGGACGAAGATCAGGCCGTAGATCACGAGCGCGACCGCGATGTCGTGGAGCATGGTGGTGCCGATCGTCCACACGTCGTGGACGGCCGGCTTGTTCGCTGGGTGCTTGACCAGGTTGTTGACGATGTAGTTGCCGATCACGCGACGGGCCAGCAGCGCGAACAATCCGATACCGACGAAGCACCAGCCGGTCATTCGCACGGCCGGCCGTCGGTGGCCCTTGGACAGCCACACGGCGAGGATGAACAGCGCGAACGTGATCAGCGGCAGCACCAGCGCCAGGCCCTTGATCGCCGAGGCGATGTCCTGCACCGTCTTCAGCTGCGATGAGCGCATGATCACGATCTGGCCGTTCGACGGGGGCAGCGTGATGCCGACCTTGCTTGCTGCCCCCTGGACCGTGGCCGCGTTCGATTGGAGCTTCGACTGGGCTGCCGCGACCTGCTGCTGAATCCCCAGTGTCGTCGCAAGTTGGGAGACGATCGCGTGGAGGTTGAGCGTGACCACACCGCCGTTCGTCGACGCGAGCGAGCCGCCGCCGTTGATGATCTTCAACAGGGTCGCGTGCGCGGCGCGATTCGCCTGACGCCAGGCATCCTGGACCTGCGAGGACGCGAGCAGCTTCGGAGCGGCCTGCCCGGCAAGCTGCTGCAGGCCTCCGCTGATCGGGCCCGCGAGTGACTGCAACTGCGTCGGTAGCCGCGCCTTGAGCTGCGCCTCGACGAGGCCCGAGCTGAACAGCTGGCTCACCGTGAAGGCGGCCACGGCGGTCTGGATCTGCTTGTCCGCCAGCAGCTGGGAGCTCGTGTTGGTCCAGTTGTCGGTGTTCAGCGCCTGCCGATTCGCCCACACCGCCAACACGGCGACGATGCCGATGATCGTCGCAAGCGCGAACAGCGTGCCGATCAGGATTCGGTGCCGGTGCGGCGTCGGTGCGGGCGCCGCGGCCCCCGCTCCATCAGGACCCGGTGCGCCGTTCTCAAGATCTTCGGTCATATGGCCAGGATGTGCCGCATCGCCAGAACGTACGTTTCGCCCACGCTAACCCTCGCCGACAGAGCGCCGCATCGGGGGTCCCTGCTGATCCTCACTGGGGGCGACTACGGGTCGGGTGCGCTCGCGGAGCTAGCCCGGAGATCGGCCATGATTTGTCATTTCAAGGCTTCGATCAAGCGCCGTAGCAAGTGAGGCCTCGCATACACGAACTTGACTCTCCGAACTCGTCGCTTCCTCCAAGTTACCGTGACCCGCAAACACTGCGTGCCATGAAGTGGAACGAACCGTGTTAGGAACCGAGGCATTGGTCATCCTCCTGAATAGCGCCGGTGCCCCTCTCTGATGGGACGGCTCCCGGTGGCGCCGAGGTGGTGCGTAGCCGAGCGCGGCCGAGGGGCGTGCGGGGCGTGCGGTAAGCGTCCGGGAGGTGGTCATATCGGTAGACGATGGGCTCCGTATGCTCTGGACGCATCGCCTGAATCGGATGAACCGGAGTCGACTGGCGTACTGCTCGGCCGCCGGCGCCTCGAGAACTCGATCAACGCTCTTCGGAGGAGGTGACGAAGCCTCTGCGTTGGCGAAGAAACGGCGGAGCTTAGCTCTGTCTTCGAGCGCGTTGGCGGCATGCGGTCTTGCGCGCGGGGCAGGGAACGCGCTGTACCGGCGCGAACCTTTGGTTGTGCCGATGGAGGGATCAGATTCCGCGCGAGCGCGTCGGTTCGCGCGTGGGCCGAGCGATGAGACTGTGCTTCAGTTTGTCGGGCGGATCGGCGATGCCTACGGGCTCGTTCTCGTCCTGATCATCACGACGTTCGTGGTGGCAATGACGTTGCCCCCGCAGGGCTGGGGTGGCCGGGTGATCGCGGTCGCGGTCGCGCTGCGCTCTCCTATGCCGAACGGCTGCACGCGGGCCAGCGCCGCACCATCGACGGCGCCCCGTTCGTCGTGCACCCAGTTGAGGTGGCGACGCTCCTCTATTACGCCGGCGCACCCGACCACGTGATCGCCGCCGGCGTTCTACATGACGATCGAAAAGACGAGCGCTAACGCGGGCGATCTTCGCTCACGGTTCGGTCCGGCCGTCGCGGCGCTCGTGCTGGCCGTTAGCGAGAACACCGCGATCGCCGAATAGGGGGCGCGTAAGGCCGCCCTGCGCCAGCAGGTGGGCCACGAGGCGCTGATGGTGTTCGCGGCCGACAAGATCTCGAAGGCCCGTGAGCTGCGGCTGGATCCCGCGCCCGCGGCGGGGTCACATCACTTGCCCGAGGCACCGCCCTCGCGGCAACAGCGCCTGACCCATTTCCATCACTGCCTCGAGCTCCTCGAAGACACCCTCAGCGGCTCGCCGCTCATCGAGCAGTTGCGGATGGAGCTCGAGAGCTTGCCCGGCGCGGCCGGCCGGCAGCCGGCGCTAGCTGGAGCTGCATGAGCAAGGATTTTCGCTGCTCGAGCAATTCCGCACGGGATCCCGATTCGGCCGGTCTGGTGACGCCTCGATGTCCCCAGACGCAGGGTCGTGAAGTTCGTGTCGGGGTTGAGCGCTCAGGTTGGGGCATGTGCCTTTGCTTGCTTCCAGGCCCGGGGCCATTGTGAGCGTGCTTGTTGTGCGGCTTCGCGTTCGAGGGCGGCGAGCTCGCCGGCGGCGAACGCTCCCGGCGGTGAATCGGTTTGGGCCGTCCAGTCGCGTAGCCATTTCTCAGCGACGACGGCGTCGTTGAGCTCGCCGAGCACGTCTTGGACGTCTCTGGCTGCGGCGGCCAGTTTGTGGGTCCGCTTGCCCAGGGATGGCGCGCAGGCCTCGGCGGCATATCGACAGCGTTTGGCGAGGATCCGGACCATGTGAAGTTCCTCGTTGGTGGGCGGGTCGGAGAGTGAGCTGGCCTTGCGGTCAAGAGCGCGCCATGCCCGCCCGACGAGCGATGGGAGCGCTTTGGCGGCGGCCCGGTCGGCTTTCGGTGCCAGGAGCGCGGGTGCTTGGGCTGCGTTGATGAGCCGGTCGATCAGGTCGAGGTAGCGATCACCGCGCACCGCGTCCAGCAGTATCGCGTGGGTTTCGACGCGTCGGTGCTCGAGCGCGGATGTCAGTTCTGCGGCGCCGTCGGCGCTCGCTTCGGGGAGTCCTTGCGCGTGTGTGGTGAGCCGGTCGAGGAGAACGTCGGCGTCGCGGGCGGCGCCGAGCACGCCCCCGAGCCAGCCGAGTTCATCGCGCAGTCCGGCCGCCCATTCGCGGTCAAGGACGGCTCGGAACGTGCGTAGGTCTGAACGCAGCCGCCGGGTCGCCACGCGTGCTTGGTGCACGCCCTCGGGATCGGTGTCGAGACGAACGACTGGGTCGTAGCGAATCAGGCGTACAGCGCCGTCGCGCAGCGCGCGGGTGACGACCGCGGCGAGCGACGCGGTATACGAAAGTTCTGCAAGCACGATCTCGGGCGGCGCGGCTTCGGGTCCGCCGATCGCCCGCAGGTACTTTGGTGTCGGGTCGGGCGCGCCCGCACCGGCGGCGCGTAGCCGATCGATGATCGCGTCGAGCAGCCCGGGTGGTGTGTGCGGCGTTGTTTCCACCTCGAGCTCGCGAAAGCCGGTCGCGACGCGCCGCCCGCGTAGGACGGACACGGCGTCGTCGACGACATCCGCAACGAGTCGACCGTGCCCGTCGTGCAGCAGGACGCCTCGCCGGAGCGTGCGCAGCCGGACCTGCGGCCGCAGCTCAGCCTTGCGGAGATACCCGGTCACGAGATCAACTGCCTCCTGGGGCGGCTGGCGAAGGCCGCCTTTGAACACGATCTCGTCGCGGACGAGTAGCGCACCGGACTCTTCGCCTGGAAGCTTCACCGTCCAGCCCTGACCCGCCCGGTGGCGGAAGCTAAGCCCCCAGCGAGCCAGACGGTAGTCGTCGCTGTCCAGGTAGGTGGTCGAGAGCCGCTCATCCTCTCTCGCGGTTGCCGTGACACCGGCAAGCAGTCCGTCGAGGTCTGGGAGCTCGAACCGGTCGCTGGCTGAGAGCTTCACCTCGCGCTCTTGCATCAGCCTGCGCCCGCGGTTTCACGCTCGTCGCCTCGCTCGACCCGCCTGCCAGCGGTGGGTGTGATGGCCGATACCAGCTCATGCGGACCGGAGCGCCAGAGTTGTGAGTGACGTTCGACCGCGGCGTCGAGCTGCCCGAGTGCAGCAGCGTTGGGCTTGCCGTGTTGAGAGATCTGCTCGCGTGGCCATCGATCGCGCCCCTCCGTCTCGGCTTGTTCGATCAGCCAATTGATCACGTCGCTCGGCTCGGACTCTGCGCCAAGTGAGAGCGCGGTCACATCGAATGCCTCCAGCAGTTGGATCGTCTCGTCGCCCGTGCGGGCTTGGATCCAGCCGTCTGGTGCTTGGCCGCCGTAGAGGTCTGGGTCCAGCCATATCCGTACCGCCCGCGCGCGCTGCGCGTCGTCGCTCGCGACCAGCCAGGCGAGCTCCCCGACGGCGCGTCTCAGGTCCTGCGTGAGCGGTCCTGGCCGGCGCTGCTCGAAGAATGTGAGCAGGCCGCCGTAGTACCAGAGCTGGTCGCGGGCGGTCTTCTGGGTGAACCGCTCCCACAGGGCGTGCCCTTCTTCGCGATAGTCGCGGACGATCGAGCGGGCGTGGTGAACCTTGTCGGCGAGCGCGACGCGCAGGATCGCACCGTCGCTCACCTCGGGCAAGTGCGCGAGATACCGACGCTTCCGCTCGATCCAGCTCTCGGTCGGGTCGACGTCGACCGAGTCAGAGCAACCCTCGACGATCTCGGCGACCCGCGGGCCGAAGCTACGCGCGATCCGTTCAAGCATCGCGCGGCCGCCGCCGTCCTCGACCGCGTCGTGCAGCATCGCCGCGATCGCTTGGTCCTCGTCCCCGCCGTCCTCGAGGACCAACCCCGTAACGACCAACAGGTGCGCAAGATATGGGATCTCGGTGCCGGTGCGACGCTCGTGTCCGTGAACGTGCTCAGCAAGGGCGACCGCGGCAAGGAAACGCCCGGTCAACGCCGGCGGCGCGCTACCGGGCTGCTTAGCGTTCGGTGTGCGCATAGTCTGAGGCCTGTAGCTGCGGCAGTAGCGATCGTTTCTTGCGGTGATGTCGTTCCATACGTCGCAGGATGTCGTCGAGCACGGAGATCGCCTCAACGATCCGTGGGCCTTTGTTCAGCATCACGCACTCGGCCTGCACACCCATCGCCGCGTCAGTGCTCTCCGCGCGTGAGGGTCGGCCTGTCTTGGCGAGCCGATCGAGCACCTGCGTGGCCCAGATCACCGGCACGTGCGCAGCTTGACACAGCCAGAGGATTTCCTCTTGCACCTCGGCCAGGCGCTCGTAACCGCACTCCACGGCGAGATCGCCGTTGACCCGCTCGACCTCACGCGCTCGGCTAATAAACGACAGCCCGACGATGTCGGCGAACTCGGCGGCGAACTGCAGGGCGTCCTGGCTGTGCGCGCCGAGCAGGTCGATGTCGAGCACGGCGTCGGGCAGGTTGATTCCCTTGCCGGCGCGGAGCTTGGAGCCCTTCGCTCCGGCCGAGGTGGTGCGAAGCTCGATCGAGTCCTGATCGACCGACTCCACCACTCCTCCGAGCTTGCCGTCATCAAGCCACACGTGATGGCCGCGGTGGGTGACTGTGAACGCCTCCGCGAGCGAGCACCCGATCCGAGCGGCCGTCCGCTCACCGGCGCTTGACGTCGTCACGTCGGGCCCGCGGGTCAGTGGGAGGCGATCCCCGATACCGAGCCGCAGATAGTCGCCCTTCTGGTCACTCGTCGACTGTGGAGCGAGCGGTCCGGTGCGGAGCTTCGGGCCCGGCAGATCGACCACCACGCGCGCGCGGCGTCGTGTCTCGTCCTCCGCCACGCGAAGATGCTCGAGCATCGCACGCCACTCCGGTGCGGCGTCGTGGGCACAGTTGACCCTCATGCAGTCCATCCCCGCGACGAGCATCTCGCGCACCAACGCCCGGTCGTGCGCCGCCTCGGTCGGCATCGTGACCATGATTCGCGATGGCCGCCGCCGCGGGACCGGCCCCAGCAGCGCAGCCGTCCTGGCCGCGAGCACCCCGCGACTGCGCGCGAAGCCCATCGACGCCGGGTTCGATCTCGACACCGGCGGATGACGGGCGAGCGCGTCGAGAGCGTCCAGCACGGCATCGAGGCTCGCCTGGACATGACCTTCGCTGCCGCCCAGAGCAGAGCCCGAGCGCGACCAGCGGGTCCTGAAGCTCCCGCAGATCGTGGCCGCGCAATGCCAGGTACTGCAACAGGTTGCGCGCGCTCGAATCCCGATCCGCGTCGCGCCCCTCGACCCAGGGATGCCAGCCCTCCGCGACCTCGAGCAGTTCCTCGCGGATGGCCGAAAGCCGCTCCATCAGCGCCGCCTGCTCGTGATCGCGAATTGCCCGCTCACGCCGCGAAAGGTCCTCGTCGCGATCGCTCCCGGCCACGCGTTCGGTGCCCGCAGATCGAGTCATCCCGTGCCTCTCAGCAGTCCGCGATCCTCGCTGAGCGCCTCGAGCCTCGGGTCCTTCGGCATCACCGACTCCAAACAGCGCCGCGGCCATCGCCAGAATCTGCGGCCGCTATCTCGCTTTGCGCATCCGTAATTCGCCGCTGGTCTGATGGTCTGCCTCTACGGATGTTCGGTCCGTCAGGCGCTGAGAGGCTAGCTCCAAACGATGCTGGCGCCCGCTGATAAGCAGTGGCGCGTGGGCTACAAGACCCGGAGAGCACAATGAGCGCTTCTGAAGTTCCCCAAGGACCTCAGGCGGGTCGCGAAGCGATGAATGCGACTCGCGACTACGAGCTTGAGGACGATCGCGGGTACGGCTGGGTCGCGTTCGCTGGTGTGCTGCTGCTGATGCTGGGCACCCTGAACTTCATCGAGGGTCTCGCGGCGATCGGCAACGCCCACTTCTTTTACGCCGGCCAGCACTACATTACCGGCAGCCTCAACACCTGGGGCTGGGTCGTGCTGTGCATCGGCGTGCTCGAGTGGGTCGTCGGTGTCGGTGTGTTCGTCAAGAATCAGTTCTCACGCTGGGCCGGCGTGGTCGTCCTTGCCGGCAACGCGATTGTGCAGTTGATGATGATCCCGGCGTATCCGTTCTGGTCGCTGTCGATCTTCACGCTCGACATCCTGGCGATCTACGGACTGATCGCCTACGGCAAGCGAATCGCCGAAAGCTGATCGACACGAGCTCTCGCGTAATCGCCCGGTGCGAGGCGCCATGCACTTCCGTTCCAGGAAACGACAGAAGCCCACCGGTGGCGTCTCGCATCCGAGCGCTGTGGCCGCTGACGAGGGAGGGGAGCGGCAGGCACGGCAATGGCAGACCTGGCGGCGGTCCGCGCAGAAGGTGACCCGCGCGTGGAACGAATGGCTGGCGGCCAACAGCCGCGAGTCGACCGAGCTCTACCGCCGCTACGTCTCCGCGCTTGCCGAAGAGGAGCGCGCGGCCGCCGCGATCGCACAAACGGTCAACCTCGGCGCTAACGCGCAAGACCCGAGGGCTTGTATTGCCCCCACCGCTCACAGCGGGCGAACGACGTGAGCTATCGGTGACGCCGTCCGATCGTGCGGACGCCACGCCGACGACCCTGGCTAGGCCGTGTCCGGCGGACGCGATCACGAGCAGCTACGGCGTCCCCGTGGGCGGGGGGATGGACGGCTTCCCGAACACCGTGCCGGCCACCGCGCCGGTGAGCGGGGCGGATTCGGTTGGAATACGGATGAATTACTGCGCGCGACACTGTACGTTGCGGTCAGTGTCGATCGCTCGCGAGGGGCGGCGGTGGCAACGGGATCGGGAAACGACGATCGCGACTCTGTTAGCACGGGCCGGGGATCGGTTCGTCGGACTGACGTCTTGGATGGCGATGCGCGCTCGACCTCGAATCGGCTGTTCGTGTCTCAGCTTCTGCTCCGCGCCCCATCGGAGGCGAGGAGCGCCTGGGCAGGGGGCCGGAGCCCCTCCTGGCGGCAAAGGGAGGGGTGAGTGGTGATGGGCGCTCACGATCCGGAGGCGAGCGCGTGCGAGGTGTCGTTCCTGAACTGCCCGCGTTGTGGTCTTAGCCTCAGACCGAGGGCCAGCTGGCTGACGATCGAGCGTTGCCCGCGATGTATGGCGCGTGCGCGGATCCCGATCACGCTGTTCTTCTCTCCACTGCCCACAATCGAGCTTTACCGCGAGGGCTTCGCTCCGAGCGCGCAGAGCCCGGCGACCGACCAAGCATCGCGGGCCCCAGAGAACCGCTCGGACATCCAACGGAGCCAGGCCACCGATGCGCGCGCGCCATTACCGAGGGCCGTCCCATCGGTTCGTGCGAAGTAGGCGGCGGCGAATGCGAGCCAGCAAAGCGCTCCACGACGCGGGTGACGGCATCCCACCGTTCTGGGCTCGCTGGAATGGCAGCACACAGTGGCGGTACACGATCGGGGTGGAACAGGAGCTGATGCTCCTTCAACGAACGCCGGATCACTCGCCGGCACCGTCCGGTGACGCGGTCCTTGAGCGGCTCTCGCGCGAGCTGTTCAAGCACACCTCGCCCGAGACGCACGCCTCAGTGATCGAGTTGGCAACAGAGATCCATCGGGATGTCGCGGGAGCTGCAGCGCAGCTTACGACGCTCCGCGCCCGGCTTGCTCACGAGCTGACTGGGATGGGCCTGTGCGCAGCGTGCGCCGGCACGTATCCGCTGGCGAGGACAGACGAGATCCGGGTTTCCGGCGGGGCGCGCTGACCTGTGAATCCCGATTGCCGGGGACGGCGGAGAGGTGAAATCCCGCGCCGGAGGTGCGAGGATTCCCCTCGAAACGGTTCCACTTTCTTTTCGGGTGCGGGGCGATCTCCTAGCGAGATCGACGCGGACCTAGCCTCCTCCGCGAACGCGACTCCGGCCCAGAGGCGCGGTTGAGGCTGCCCGCTGCAGGATTCTCACGCCGCAAAGGCGGCCGCGCCCCGTGCAGCCAACGGCACTTTTTGCGGACTCCCGAGAGGGCTTGGTTCGGATGTTGCCGCAGTCAACAGCTGGAAGCATCGAGCAGGTCCCGATACCAGAGGGATATCCGTGCCCGAGAACGAAGCGTCTAGCCGCTCCCGCGTGACCCTGTATTCGCACGCGGAGCTCTACGTCCAAGCGGCCGATGCCCCTGGGCAAGTGGCCGAGGGGCGCTTCAAGCCGGGAGTCGATGAGCTGCGCGCCGCGCTCGGAGTCGGTAAGGAGGAGCGCCTTGAGTGCTGGCTGCTCATCGACCGTTCAGGTTCTGTGCTGTTTGACCGCGACGAGCTCCAGCAGGTGGCTCTGGCGTGGCATTTCGGGGTCTCCCGGCATCGATGTGGTCAGGGTGAGAGCGCGATTGTGGTCCTGAGCAGGATCTTCGTACCGGGAACGGGCTTTTGCAAGTCGCGCACGAGTCGACCGAGCTGCAGAGGTGGATGTCTTGACGCGCAGGTCGCCCTCCGGGGCGACGTTCATTGCCAGCCAGCGGAGCTGGGCCGGTGCAGTCAAGGATGGCCCGAAGGGCCGAGCGCAGCGAGCCGCGCAGCGGCATTCTGCTTTCTTGGCTCTCCGGGCATGATCGGGGGTGACGACACACGAACACGCGTTTTCTTTCTGGCCCTCCGAACCGCGTCACCCGTATTCCGCCACGACGCTCGCTCGACCCCGGGATGACCCGGTGCGCACGCACGGCAAACGGCGCAACGAGAAGGGAATGGAGCAGGCAGCTCCCCGGCACGCCACGACCCCCGTCAACGCGGGCAGCGACCCCGACGCCCCCCAACGACGCCCTATGGGGCGAGTCTCGCCATGATCATCCGGATGCGCCTGCGCGCAGGCGCGGCCATCCCTGGCCGCTTGAGCACGCATCCGCTGTGCCCACGATCGCCGGGCACGGGGCCCAGCGAGCAGTCCACAACCCAGCAGCAGAGGCGCACGCGACTTCCACCCTCCGCTCCGACGACCAAAAGCCCTGCTCAGGACGGAATCTCGATCGAGAGTCACCCCCGATCATCCACGGAGCCCCACTTTCTTTTCGGGTGCGGGGCGATCTCCTAGCGAGATCGACGCGGACCTAGCCTCCTCCGCGAACGCGACTCCGGCCCAGAGGCGCGGTTGAGGCTGCCCGCTGCAGGATTCTCACGCCGCAAAGGCGGCCGCGCCCCGTGCAGCCAACGGCACTTTTTGCGGACTCCCGAGAGGGCTTGGTTCGGATGTTGCCGCAGTCAACAGCTGGAAGCATCGAGCAGGTCCCGATACCAGAGGGATATCCGTGCCCGAGAACGAAGCGTCTAGCCGCTCCCGCGTGACCCTGTATTCGCACGCGGAGCTCTACGTCCAAGCGGCCGATGCCCCTGGGCAAGTGGCCGAGGGGCGCTTCAAGCCGGGAGTCGATGAGCTGCGCGCCGCGCTCGGAGTCGGTAAGGAGGAGCGCCTTGAGTGCTGGCTGCTCATCGACCGTTCAGGTTCTGTGCTGTTTGACCGCGACGAGCTCCAGCAGGTGGCTCTGGCGTGGCATTTCGGGGTCTCCCGGCATCGATGTGGTCAGGGTGAGAGCGCGATTGTGGTCCTGAGCAGGATCTTCGTACCGGGAACGGGCTTTTGCAAGTCGCGCACGAGTCGACCGAGCTGCAGAGGTGGATGTCTTGACGCGCAGGTCGCCCTCCGGGGCGACGTTCATTGCCAGCCAGCGGAGCTGGGCCGGTGCAGTCAAGGATGGCCCGAAGGGCCGAGCGCAGCGAGCCGCGCAGCGGCGTCCTTGACAGCTCGGAACAGCACAGCTACCAGGGAGATCGCGTCCGACCAGCTCCCCCACGGAGCGCGGCCCGTTCGCACGAGCGCCATCCACGATCCGGGCGTATTGCCTCAAGCGTCGTGAGCGTCTGCCGTGCCTCCAAAGTCACCCGGTCCCATGACCAGAAAGCCGAAACCTGACCACATCGATGCCGAGAGAGCCGCATTTCGCGAGTATTGACTCAGAGCGTGACCGGATCGGGATTCTCGGCTTTTGCGGGTTTGGGGACTACGTCAACCTGTTCGAGTTCAAGACGCCGCTGAAGGAAGCAGACCGGGCGATGCTGCTGCTAGCCGACTGCGGCGGCGGGGGCACTCCAACCGCTGAGGCGGTCACCCACGCCGCGAGGATGCTGCGGTCATCAGCCGCGGAGCACAAACTGGTGGTCGTCGTCACCGACGCTCCCGCGAACGACACCGCGCAGTGCGCCCAGGCAACACGCGCAGCCACCAGCGAGGGGGTGCGGGTGATAGGCGCCCTAAAACCCGAGAACCGCCACCAGCGTCCAGGCGCAAACGGCAGCGCGTTCATGGCAGAGCAGTTCGGCTCCGACTGGTTCGAGGTCGAGTCCTACACACAAACGCCGCACGCGCTGCTCGAGCATCTAGCGCGTATGCCTGGGCCTGGGCCCCGCGAGGCGCGCGTACCTCATCCTGCATCAGAGCGTCAGATCCCAGCCGGACACGAGCGGCTGGTTGCGGCGGCTGCCGAAGCGCTGTTGGCGCTGGGCGACGAGGCCGCCTATCAGCTTTCAGAGCGCGCGCTCGACGCGTCGGACCCGCAACTGCGCGCAGTTGCGCACTTTTTGCGCATGCGCCGCGAGCAGCTGCACACGCACGGCGACGAGCTGTTGGCCGCGGCGCTCAAAGCGGCCGGCTCGCGCTGAGCGGCGCGTGCGGCTCTGCTGGTCTCAAGCCTGGCTTGGCGCCGGATTGCTCATTGCTATGGCGTCAGCTGTGTGAGCCTGTGCTCTAGCCTCCGGCATGGCGAGTGTCGCGGGGCCCCCGGCCGTCCGGTGGCCGCTTCAACTGGCACCCCAGCAGCAGATCGAGCGCGTCGATCGACGGTCCACTTGTGCCTTCACCGACTCGCCGGACAGCGGCTCGCCGACGCCGCGAGGCTGACGGTCTGAGACAGTCTGCGCTCTGCCGGCGTACCCGCGGCGACGTGAAAGCAGGGCGGCCCCATCGCGATGGCCCTCGCCCTCCTCCTCGCCACACGCGGGGAACTGGAGGTCCGATCGCGGGGACCTGGTCGCACCCGAACGCAGGGCTGTCGGCGCCGTACACTGAGCCTGGGTTTGTCAGAAGATGACAAGCGCGGCGTCCGCGCGCGGCGTCCGCGCCCACGGCTCGGCCATTTGCGAACGGCAGTCGCCGGGTGCTTGCGGGCGGCTCAATCCGCGTCGGCCGGCAAGCGCAGCGGGCTGTCGCTCTCCCGGCGGAGCAGCCACCGGCGTCCATACCCTCGTCGCTGCTGGAATGGACGACGGAATGTCATGAAGGCGAGGGTCTTTGTGGCGTGAGTCGAAGTCCTTCGCGTTATCTGACCGCGAAGGGAGGCTTTCGCAATGTTGTATGTCGGGATCGATTGGGCGTATCGGCGGGCGGCCTGGTGCGCGAAGAGCCGCGGCGGGGAGATCCAGGCGGAGGGCGTCACGCCTGCCGACGATGATGGCCTCGCGAAGCTGGTGCTCGCTCTCGGCCAGGAGGTCACCGCGTGCGTGGAGATGATGAGTGGCGCGGTGTGGGTCCGGGACTGCTTGCGATCGGCCGGCTGGCAGGTGCAGATCGCGGATGCGCGCAAGGTCAAGGCGGTTGCGCCGTTGGCGTGCAAGACCGACAAGGTCGATGCTCGGGTGCTCGCGGAGCTGTGTCGCCGTGATCTGGTGCCGGCGGTGTGGGTGCCGTCGTTCTCTGATCTGACCGGGAGCTGTGCGAGCGGCTCAACCGCCGCGCGCATCTAAGGGCCTGTCGGTGATTAAGGTTTCGGTTTGATGGTGTAGTTCCATTCGGGGTGGAACTCGTCGCCGTGGAGATTGACCGCGTGGAGGTCCTGATCGGGGACGCGAATCTTGTCCGGGTAGGTGCCGTTGTCGAGGCGGGCGTATACCTTCAGGCCGGTGTTGGTCGTGGTGGCTGAGATCAGGTTGATCATGGTCTCCAGGGAGTGCAGCGGCTTCCCGCGCCAGTTGATCGTGATGTAGCTGAACAGTCGGTGCTCGATTCGGTTCCATTTGCTGGTCCCGGGCGGGAGATGGCACACGCTGATCTGAAGGCCGGTCTCGTCAGCGAGTTTCTGCAGCTCGACCTTCCATAGTCGAACACGATTACCGTTCGAGCCGCCGCAGTCCGCGGTGATCTGCAGCCGGGTCGCGGCCGGGTAACGGCCCTGACCGAGGTTCTGCCACCAGGACCGGATCGAGTTGACCGCAAACGCGGCAGTGTCGTGATCGACACCAACGTTGACCCATCCCTGGTTTGAGGCGACGTCATACACGCCGTAGGGGATCGCTTTGCCGAGCTGCTTGTCCTTGAAGTCATGCACCCGGACCAGCTCCGGGTCGCCTTTGGGATGCCACTCCCGTCCGGCGTTCTTGAAGTCGCCGACCAGTTCCTTCTTCTTGCAGTCGACGCTGATCACCGGCTGACCGGCCGCGACAGCCGCATTTGCGACGGTGTTGATGTGCTCGAACTGGGAGTCACGGTCCGGGTGCGATGAACCCTCCCGGGTCTTGACGTTCGCCTGCAGGCTGTAGCCGAGCAGACCCAACAGCTTCGCGACGGTCGTGAAATGCACGGTGTGTCCTTGTTCCCGCAGCGCTGCGGCGAGATTCCTGACACTACGAGACGTCCACACCAAGAGCGACTCCGGGTCACCGCGACGACCAGCTACCAGCAACCGTTCCAGATCGCTCAGCAGCGTCGGGTCCTTCTCGGTCAACGAGTGGCGGCCACCACCCCGCTTGCGTACCCGGCCCGGATCGAGATGCTCGCCCGACTCAAGCTCGGCGATTCCCTTCCGGATCGTCGGGACCGAGATCCCCGTCGCCCGGGCCGTGGCGGCGATCCCACCCCGCCCAACTGATCGCGCCTCAGACGCCGCCCACAACCTGCGTTGGCGCTCGTTCAGCTCGCCGGCTAACGCCCGGAACTTCTCACCGATCGCCGCCTCATCGACCACAACCCCATTTTCGAGGCCCGATCAACGAGTCCTGCAACTTTATTTAGCTACGAGCCCTAATTCGCATGCGGACCACCGCGAAGAACCGGGTGTTCGGCGCATTGAGCCAGTGGGGTCTGCGCATCCCGGTCCAGACACTGCGCACCGGTGAGGCGATGGGGAAGCTCGAGCAGCGCGGCGTGCCACCAGTGTGGCGGCGCTCGATCGCCGAGGCCCTTGCCGTGATCGACATCCTTGATGGGCGGATCGCGCCGCTGGATGCCGAGCTTCGATCGCTGTCGCGTGCGGATCCGCGTGTGCAGCTGTTGCTCACGATCCGGGAGTCGGCGAGCACCTCGGGCTGATGATGGCCGCAGAGATCGGCGACATCTCGAGATTTGCCTCGGCGCGGAACCTGATCGGGTTCGCAGGACTGGCGCCGCGGGTCGCTCAATCCGGTCAGAGCTCGCGGACCGGGGCGCTATCGAAGGCTGGCTCGCGCGCGCTGCGGTGGGCGGCGATCGAGGCCGCGCAGTGCGCGTGGCGGCCAACGAACCCGTGGAATCGGCTGTACGTCGATGTCAAAAAGCGCACTGGGAAATCCAACCCGGCCAAGAGCGCGGTTGCACGCAAAGTCTTGATCGCCGCCTGGCACGTCCTCTCGCGCGAGGAGCCGTTCAAACCCAGCCGCGTCGACGGCGGCGCCGATCCTGTCCCGGCAAGCTCCCACTTTCATCTGGCCGCCTGACGGCCCTCGACGGAATTGAGAAGCCGGGACAGCTCCAATCGACACGATGCGCCGCCAAGCGCCGAAAGAGAACTGAGCAGTCCTCAACACCAGCACCGGGAGGGTTGACAAAGCGAGCGCCTTCAAAGAGATGAAAGTCAAGGGCCTGGACCAACTTTTGGGGTTGATTTCGGACGGCGGATCGGTCGCGCGTGCTGTTCCGAGGGCGGCAGATCGGCTCCTGTGGAGTCGGTTTCGGCCGCGTGGCGCTCGATCGGCGCAAATTCGGCTGTTTGCGGGGTGCGCGGGATCGGCACCGGCGGTTGGCGGCGTGTTGGCGGTCGATCGTGTGGGTTGTAGGCTGCCGGTGGGCGCGAGTCGATGACGTGTCAAAGAGCAGACGTCAAGGGGCTCGTGGTCTGCCGCGCGACGTTTGCCCTTTCGAGGGCCTGTTATGCGCGCCCCGGTGTCACGCTCGCGCCCACTCCCGTTCGTGGCGCAGTTGCTTGCCAGTCGCGAACCATCCGCACGTAGGAGGCCTCGGCCTGCTCGGCGAGCTTGCGCTCGGCGTCGCGCATCGCCTGGTTGGTTGACCACACGCCGGCCGCCTTCGTGTCGTAGCGCTTCGCGCCGGCGGTGAGCTCGAGGCGGCGGAGCTTCTTGGCGGTCAGCGATGGCTGCTGGTGGGCGTATTGCTCTTCGCGGGTGGTAGGCACCAGAACAGGCACGCGAGCTTGCGGGCGGCGGCGACGACCGCGATCTGATGGGCCGCGGCGGGCGCGCAGGCGCTCGTAGAACGCGTGCAGCGGGCCGGGCTGGCGCACGACGCTGAATGCCGCCTCGACCATCGCCCAGCGCGCGGACGCCGAGCCCTGCTTGGAGATCCGTCCGCTGCGCGCGGGCTCGCTGCCGGACTGGCGGACCTTCGGGTCAAGGCCGAGATACGCGGCCAGCTGCCGGGCGGTCTTGAACCGGCGGATGTCGCCGATCGCCGCCAGGAACGACGCGGCGCAGATCACGTTGACGCCCGGCACGCTCATCAGCCGCCTGGCGTCCGAGCACGAAAGCATCTGGCGGGCGATCAGTCTCTCGACCTCGGCGATCTCGGAGTCGAGAAACTCGACGTGGCGCATGCACCCCTCGACCGGCTCGCACTCTTCGACCGGCAGCTCGAGCTGCCGCAACCACTGACGTCCCTTGACGCCGAACAGGTCGCTGACCGGCGGGCGGCCCTTCAGCCGGCGCATCAGCACCGCGTGAACCTCGTTCTTCGCGCGCGAGCGGGACCGGACCAGCTGCTCACGGCGCCCCAGCCGCCGGCGTAACACCCGCGTGAGCTCATCTGGCGTCCACACCCCGTCAAGCTCGCCGCCCCAGAGCAGCTTCGCGAGCGTCCGCGCGTCCAGCCGGTCGGTCTTCGCCCTCGCCTGGCGGATGCCCGTGTCATCAGGGCTGACCACGATCACCTTGGCGACGTGCGGCTCGAGGATCCGCAGAATCTCCCACGAGCTTCCGGTCACCTCCAACGCGACCCTGTCCGTCGCCAACAAGCTCTCCGCCAACACTTCCAGCGCCTCCGGCGTCGACGCAACCCGACCCGCCGAGCGCGCCCTCCCGTCCTCGCAGATCGCGATCTCACAGAAGTCCAGGTGCACGTCCAACCCGATCGCTCTACCGATCTCCTTCACGGCCAGCCTCCTAGCGTTGAGTGAACGGGAGAAGCAGCGGGCAAGACGACACAGACGGATACGTGCTCGCGGCACAATCGGGGCAAGTCGCAGGGGCGGCCACCGAAAAGCACGGGCTCGAAGCCCATCGTCCAAAACGGCCTGCCCACACTGCGTTCTCCCAAGAAAGCCCCTGTCCCGATCACGACAAGCACGCGACCACGACAAGACTTCCTGTAAATGCATTTTCATGCCCCGAGGAGCGGCAGCCCGCCGCCCTGATGACGGACGGCTCCATCCGTGACCGAGCAGTCTCGCCGGCCGTCGCCAGACTCCTCCATCAGGCGTAATCCGGCAGCGCCCGGAGTGCCGCCCGGGCGAGTGCTTTCACGATCTAGCTGCTCCCGGCCCGACGATCCCTTTGGCGACAGAGCGGTCGTCCCGGTCGGACCCGACCTGCGCCGCGGCCGGCGATCGCTTTCGCCCAAATGCGAGCGCTCGGATCCAGGTCCGCCGCGTGCCCGATCCGGACGAGCAGGAGCACTGCGCGTCGCTTTGTCGCTGGCTGCTGCGTCACCTCGCATCGCAGAAGCGTCCGTTCGCCTCAGCGCCGTCGGGTTCGTCGCGCGCGCTGATGCGCCGAGCGGTCTGGGCGGGTCCTTGCGCGCACCGCGGGGCCGCCGTAGAGTCGCGCCATGGCGAGCACCACGGTGGAGATCGCCCGGCCGCCCGACGAGGTCTTCGCCTTCGTCACCGATCCCACCAAGCTGTCCGCCTGGCAGGACGCCGAGGAGGTGCAGCAGCTAACGGAGGGGCCGGTGCGGGCCGGAACGCGCTTCCGCGAGGTCCACAAGGCCATGGGCCGGCGGCGGGTCGAGCTGACCGAGGTGGTCGAGTGCGATCCCGGCCGGCTGTTTCACATTCGCGTCGTCGAGGGGCCGCCCGTCGACGGGCGCTGGGAGTTCGCGCCGACGCCGGGGGGCGGCACGCGCGTGACGCTCACGCCACTCGCCCACCTCCCCGGCCGGGCGCGCATCGCCAACCGCGCGATGGAGAAGATGACCGCGCTGGCATTCCGCCGCTTCCATCGGCGGCTCAAGCGGGCGCTGGAACAGGGCGCCATATAGTCGCCCGCCCCGCCGCCGAGTCGGAGCAGGCCCTGTTGCTGCGCGGAGCCGGAGCCCGCGCCAGACCCGTCCTGGAGGACCGGGTGACCGGTCCTGTCCAAACCACAAGAGCGGTCTACCGCATTGCAATGCCATATCGTTAGGCGACTGTGACTCAGCCCGCGCACACCAGCCGACGCGCCCTCTCGCACACCAGCCGACGCGCCCTCTCGCACACCAGCCGACGCGCCCTCTCGGGGCCGCCCGTGCGCGCGCCGAAGTCCGTGGTGGGCCTGCGCTAGCCGGCAGGTCGCTTCAGATCAGACCGTCCATCTGAATCCCGGCCGCAGGTCCGGCCCGACCTCCGTGCGGGGGCCGGCCACCGCGCGCCCCGGTGACCTCCCAGGCCCGATCGCCGACCCGGGCGCCAAGGCCAGGAGATCACCATGACGACCCAGACCACACTCCAGCCCCGGCCGCAGATCGCCACTGCCACGCGCCGCAGCACCGTCACCCTCACCGAGGTCGAGCCGACGGGAGAGCTGCACCTCGGCAACTACGCCGGCGCGATCCGGCCGCTCGCCCGTCTCGCTGCCGAACCGACCCGGGACGTGTACGTGTTCGTCGCTGACCTGCACGCGCTCAACACCCGCCCGGAGCCCGCGCGGTTGCGGGCCTGTAGCGCTACGCACCACGCAGCAGATAGCCGCTGACGCCGCGCGCTCCGCACTTCCGATCACCAGCCCCCGGCTACTGCTTT
>CAWFKF010000024.1:0-42069 GCA_963816005.1 uncultured Solirubrobacteraceae bacterium
GAACCTCCCGGTGCAGGCTCACTCGTCGCAGCAGCTCGGTCAGCAATGTGACAGTGAGCGCCTCGGTGGTGGACGCGAACACGCCAAAGTCTTGAATTGATTCGTCGCTAGAGGCCCCTATGGCATTGGCGGTCGGAATGACGGCGCCCGCCACGGTGACTCCGGCGGTTCCCACCGCTGCACGTTCGAGCAGCCAGCGCCGGGTGTGGGTCGGCGTTGAGCCGGCCCGTAGCGCGCCATCGAGCACGTCGACGGACGATGAGGACAAACGATTGAACACCGCGGCACCCCCTGGTAACGGCGGATGAATCGGACACGCGCAGCCTAGTCGCGAACGCGCGGCGCTGCATAAATTTGGCCGTTCGGCAGCACCGAGCGGGCAATTGCTGCGAACCGCGCGGTCTCCGCTGATCGGCGCAACGAGGAGGGCCGCGCAGGAGCGCGGCCGGCGTTCGCTGAGCGTTGGTCGGCTGAGACGCCGGTCGCTGAGAGCCGGGGACCTCATGCGACGGCTGAGTGGATGCCCGCAAGCGCCGAGACCCACTCTTGTGTTGTCTCCGGCATCCGTCCTCCACCCGCAGCGGCCCTCGTTTACGCGGAGTCTGGAAGGAGAAGCACGCCGCTTCCGGCTCGCGGGGGGTGCCGGACCCGCGCGATGGTCCCGGGAGCGCCGACCGGCCGGAGCGAGGGGGGAGCCGGCGCGACGCTCAACCGAGAGTCCGCGACCGTGCTTCCGGGCTCATGGCGTGCACGCCGCCACGAGACGGCGTAGTGTTGTTGTGTGGCGATCCTGGCCGGGCTTGAGCGGCTGGGTGCCTGGAGCGTCCGGCGCCCGTGGCGCGCGCTCGTCGGGTGGTTCGGCTTCGTGGTGTGTCCCTGGCGGTGGGGCCGCCACGGGCACGCGTTCGCTCAGAAACGATGCCGCCAAGCGATGCGCAGCGCCTGAGCCGGATCGACACCGGCACCGGCGCTCCTGGACGTCGCGCGCGACGTAGAAGAGCGAGTGGTGGGGCGTCGGGGTTGATGGTCGTCTGCGACATGGTCTTGCTCCTGTGTCTTGGTCGGTTGGTGCTGGGTCAGGCGGTGGCCGCGGCGGGCTGCTTGGGGGTGTCGAGCGGCTGCCGGGCGGGGTCGGGAACGGGGGCTGGGCCGGGGAGGTAGCGGGCGGCGAGGATCGCTGCGGTCAGGGTGGTGGCGGCGGCGATCAGGAGGCCGTGGTTGGCGGCGTGCACGAATGAATGGTGCGCGCCGGTGATGAGTTGCTTGCCGGTGCTGCCGGGCATGTGCTTGCCGATCTCGGTCGCGAGTCCGACCGATTGGCCGACGAGTGTTTGCAGGTGCCGGCCGAGGTGGGTTGTGGCCGGTGCGAGTCCGGTCTTGTAGGCGGAGGCGACGATGCTGCCGATGATCGCGACGCCGAGCACGCCTCCGAGGTTGCGCGTGGTGTCGTTGATCGCGGAGCCGGCGCCTGCTTTGGCGGGTGGCACGGAGCTCATGATTGAGTGGGTGGCGGGTGCCATCGAGAGGCCGATGCCGAGCCCGACGAACGTCATCGCGATCATGTAGTGCAGGTATCCGGAGCCCGGGTTGGCGGTCGCGAACAGGCACAGGCCGCCGGTCGCGAGGGTCAGCCCGGCGGTGATCGGGAGGCGGGGTCCTTTGCCGGCGGCGATCTTGGCGCCGATCGGTGCGGCGATCGCGACCATCAGGGCTGGTGCCAGTGCGCGCAGGCCGGCGGCCAGTGGCGAGTAGCCGAGTACGAACTGGTAGATCTGGGTGAGCAGGAATGTGGCGGCGGTGAGTGCGAAGAAGAGCGCCATCACCGCGCCGGAGGCGGCTGAGAACCGCGGGTTCGTGAACAGCCGCAGGTCGATCAGCGGGTCGGTGTGGCGGACCTGCTGAATCGCGAATACGACGAGCAGGCCGGCGGCGGTCAGGCCGGTCGCGATTGTGCTGGTGGAGGTCCAGCCGTTCGATGGCGCCTGGATCAGGGTGTAGGTGAGTGCGGACAGGCCGGCGACCGACAGGGTTGCGCCGGTAAGGTCGATCCGCGGCGGCTTCGATGCGCGGGAGGCGGGCACCAGTCGCCGGCCGGCGATCAGAGCCACAACGATGACTGGGAGGTTGATCAGGAAGATGGAGCTCCAGGCGAAGTGCTCGAGCAGCAGCCCGCCGAGCGTCGGGCCGATGGCGACGCCGAGGCCGGAGACGGCGGACCAGATGCCGATCGCCTTCGCGCGCTCGGCCGGGTCGGTGAACACGCCGGTCAGGATCGACAGGGTGGCGGGCATCACGAGCGCGGCGCCGGCGCCCATCACCGCACGCGCGGCGATCAGCTGAGCGACGCTGCCAGCCAGGGCGGCGACCACGGAGCCGGTGCCGAAGATCACCAGGCCCGTTGGGAGTGCCCGGTGGCGGCCGTAACGGTCGCCGAGCGCCCCGCCGAGCATCAGCAGCCCGGCGAATACGAGCGTGTAGGCGTCGACGATCCATTCCAGGCCGCTCGAGCTCGCGTGCAGCGTGCGGTCGAGCGTCGGCAGCGCGACGTTGACGACGGTCGTGTCGAGCACCGTCATCAGCAGGCTCAGGCACAGCACCGCGAGCGTCTTCCAGCGCCGCCGTTCGTCGGTCGCCCGTGGATCTTCGGGTTCGATGGTGGGGATCGGTTTCGTTGCGGGCATCGCGTGGCTCCTCGGGATGGCGGTGGCGGGCTGGTAGGTGATCGAGTTGGTGGCTGACATCTGGCGGTCTCTTTCTGATTCGGGTTGCGCGCAGCACGATATCGTCAAGCTACTAGATCGTCAAGAGTATTGATGATTTGTGCCCTTTATCATCAGGCTGGTTGAGCTATAGTGGTCGGTGATGAACGCCGTCACGGACCAGAACGCCGACCTCAACGGCAGCCAGAGCACCCCGCCGGAGCGGTCGATCCCCGGCCCGGCCAGGAAGGAGACGGGGTTCCTGCTGCGACTCGCGCACGTGCGCGCGACCGAACAGCTCGCGGCCGCACTGCCGGACGGTCTGCTCCCGCGCTACCACGAGGTCCTTGCGGCGCTCGCCGAGTGGGGCCCCCGCTCCCAGCAGCAGCTTGCCGAGCGGCTGGGGATCAACCGCACCATCATGGTCTCCCTGATCGACGCGATGGAACAGGTCGGGCTTGTGGAGCGCAAACGTGATCCAGCCGACCGCCGCTCCTACGCGCTCCTATCGACCGGCAAGGCCGGTAGCACGCTTGCGGATATGGAGCGCGCGGCCGACCAAGCCAACGCACAGCTCACCTCGGTGCTCGCCGACCGCGAGCGGCAAGACCTCGACCGGATGCTGCAGAGGATCGTGGGCGCCGGCGGCCACTCGGAGCAACGTCCCACCGCACTCACCGGGCGCACCGTCCACCTGCTCTCGCTGGCTCACCACGCAGTCAGCGAGTCCTTCGCTCAGCGCCTGCGCGAGATCGGACTCACCGCGCCGCAATACGGAACGCTCAGAACCCTCGACGCAACCGGCCCAACCTCGCAACAGGCGATCGCCGAGCAACTCGGACTCAGCGGCACCGCGATCCTGCAAACCGTCGACCGCCTCGAAGCCGACCAACTCGTCAAACGCCACCGCAACCAGAACGACCGCCGCTCCTACGCACTCGAACTCACCCCACGAGGACGCAACGCCCTGCGCAACGTCACCGCCGCCCTCGACGCAATCAGCGCCGAGCTCGACCACACCCTCGACGGCCCCAAACAGCAGCAACGTCTCCAACGCCTCCTGCTCAAGCTGCTCGCCTCCGCAGACCGCCGTTGAAGACGCTCGGTGATCCACGCCGCAGAACGGTCGTCCCCCACGACGCGGTCAGCCCGCCACCAAGCCGCTAACCCGCGGCCGCACTCAGCACGCGGCCGACATCACCCAAGGTCGCGCCGACACACCTGGGTAGTACTCGAGCTCGCCGGCAACGAGGCCGACCGCCGTCGTGATCAGGGCCGGCCGCGTCCCCTCGTCGAGCCATCCCGAAGCCGCGCGTGCGCGGGCGATCGGTCGACATGCTGCCGGCGAGCTGGCAGGTCAAGCGCAGCGCGACCGTGGACATCCCGCTCGCATACACGTCCGCGGCCCTCGACCGAGCTTGAGGCGGGGTTGCTGCTCCCCACCTCGAGGCTGACGCGGCAGGCGAGGGACCGAGCCCCCGGCGATCGTACGGAGCGCGACTGGCTACACCATCGGTTCAGCCCGCCGGGGTGCCCGAAATGAGCGCGCTCGACGATATCCAGCGGGGCTGGCGATTGCCGGGCGACAGCGTCCCGCTGACCTTCGGCAGCCATTGCGTCGAACGCTCCACGGACTGCTGTCGACCGGGACTTCCGAGGGACGAGGCCCAGCGTCAAATTGCTACGGATGCTGTCGAGCGTGCGCGTCGTCGCGAAGCCGCCGAATTGGGTCGACAGCACGCAAGGCGCGGCGGCCTACCTACTGCTCGGCGACGCCTGTTTCCCGCTCTTCGCCCGCGGCGGCGAGCTTCTGGCCTCGACGTATTTGACGCCGAAGGACTTTGGTCCGGTGCTGAGGGAGGAGCGGACCCGGGCGACGGGGCGCCGGCGGGCGGGCAAGGCAGCGGCCCGCAGAACCCAGCAGCACCATGAGGCCCGCCGCCCGCCCAGACCGGTCGTCGGCGCTGGCGCGCCGGTCATCCTGACTGCCGGAGTTCGTCCGCGGGGCAGTGCGACGAGCGCGTGAGGTGTCGGACGCCGGCGGGCCCGCCGCCGCCAGCGGGTGCTGTGATTCGCCGGCGTGAGCAGGAACTCCGTGGCGGGGCCCTTCGGGAGCAGAGCGACCACCCTCGAAAACGGGGCGATCGGATTCGAAACGAAGCCACCTCTGTGTGTCGCGATGAGATTCGGTCTCACCGCAGCGTGTCCAACACCTCGATCACGCGCGCGGGCTGCGTGTCGGGGTTCACGAACGCCAGGCGTAGCACCGTGCGGCTATGCCACTTGGTCGGCACGCACAGGATCACGCCCGTCGTCGCCAGTGCGTTCGACCCAAACCGCGTACCCATCGTCGTCCCAGCCCGGCCGCTCGAACAGGAGCACCGAGAGCTCCGGCTCGCAGACGAGGTCCAGGTGGATCGCGGGCCCGGATCGCGTCGGCTACCGTGCGCGTTGTCTCGAGCGTCCGCTCGATAGCCGCGACGTAACGGTCTGTGCCGTGGGGTCCGTCCCTTCACGCGCCCATTGACTGCCCCTTTCGCCGCGTGATCTCGACAGCGGGCTCGCGCCCGCTTTCGCCCTCTAGGAGCAGCGCGGCGCTCGAGGGGGATGTTGCTGTTCGTTCATGGATGCAGCAGTCCGCTGACGTGGCGGTGGACGCTCACGGCTGTCCGCACGGCGACCAGCGTCAACTCGGGGTCGGTTAGCACAGGCTCCTCCTTCCGCTGAAGAGCAGGTTCTCGGAGCGACCAGTCAGGCCGAGGGGCGCCGCCGGAGGGGCCGGTTGCGCACGTGGCGAATCTCAAGGCTGGGACCCGTCGGAGTCCTCGTCCTGCTTTCTTGGACGCGCAGGAGGCGGGCTGGCGGATTCGTCTCTCGGTTGCACGAGGCTGCCCTCTCGATCTGCACGATCAGCGAAATGGGCGTCACCTCGACACGTGCCGGGTTGGCGTGGTGGGGCGGCAATCTACCCGGGCTGCGCGCGAAAGGTCCTGCGGTGGGTGCTGGGTGTGTAGACCCTATGGAGGATGATTCGCCGGGACGTTGAAGGCCGGACCTCGATCGCATTTTGCGGGGGTTTGTCTGGCCGGAGATGGGCTCCGGCTGACCCCATACGAAGGAGGTCCGGCCGTGACCGGAACGATGACATGGGCGGCGATGGATGTCCACGCGCGCTCGACCTACGCGGGGTCGCTGGATGTGATCACCGGCGAGCTGTGCCGGCAGAGGTTCGATACGGGTGCGGTGGAGCCGGTCGTGGGGTGGCTGGCTGGGTTGCCGGGGCCGGTGCGTGCGTGCTACGAGGCGGGCCCGACCGGGTTCGGGTTGTACCGGGCGGCGGTTGCGGCGGGGATCGATTGTCAGGTGATCGCGCCGAGCAAGACGCCGCGTCCCTCGGGGGACCGGCACAAGTCCGATCGTCGCGATACCGATCTGTTGTTGCGGCAGTTGATGGCCGGCGCGTTGACGGCGGTGGCGGTCCCGTCCGCGACGTGCGAGGCGGCCCGCGATCTCGCGCGGGCGCGGGAGCAGGTTCGCCTGGATCTGATGCGCTGTCGGCACCGGCTCTCGAAGCTGCTGCTACGCCACGGCCGCGTGTGGGACCGCTCGGCGTGGACGAAGGTGCATCGCGAGTGGCTGGGATCGCAGACCTTCGCGCATCACAACACGGAGCTGGCGTTCATCGACAACCTCGCGGCGTGCGACGGGCTGAGTGCCCGTCGCGACGCGCTCGACGAGCGGCTCTCCCGGGTCGCGACCGACCCGGAGTTCTGGCCGGTCGTTCGCCGGCTCCGCGCGTTCCGCGGGATCGACACCCTCTCGGCGCTGATCCTGCTGCTCGAGGTCGCGGACTTCGCGAGGTTCCCCCGCGCGGTGCAGCTCGGATCGTGGCTGGGGCTGGTGCCCTCCCGCGAGCAGTCCGGCGAGTCAGACGTGCACGGGTCGATCACGAAGACCGGCTCGAAGTACGCCCGGCGGATCCTTGTCGAGGCCGCTTGGCATTACGCCCGCCCACCCCGCGTCGGCAAGACGCTCTACGAGCGCCAGGAGGGGCTGCCCGACCACGTCCTGCAGATCGCACGACGCGCCCAGAGCCGCCTCTACCGAATCCACAAACGGATGCGCGAGCGCAAGAAGCCCGGCAACGTGATCACGGTCGCGTGCGCCCGCGAGCTCTCCTGTTTCCTCTGGGCCGCCGCGACTGTCCCATAGCCCAAACTGACAGCCCGCTCCCGCTCGGGTGGGGAGGCGCCGGGCCCCGAAGTCCGCTGGTACACGCGATGCTCCTATGGGCAGCCCTCACCAAGCCACGCCCGGTTCTAGACACGCGCCAGCCAGCGACGCAACCAGGGACCTGGGGTAGCCAACCCCCGCATATGAGACTGACCGACGTCGAGAACTTCGCCCGACGCCTCCCCACCCGAGCAAACCTCCACCAACCCCCCAACGGCAGCAACGAGGGGAGCATGAACGCTGCTCACTTGACAGACGTTCCTCCATATGAGGAGCAGCGCGGCGCTCGAGGGGGATGTTGCTGTTCGTTCATGGATGCAGCAGTCCGCTGACGTGGCGGTGGACGCTCACGGCTGTCCGCACGGCGACCAGCGTCAACTCGGGGTCGGTTAGCACAGGCTCCTCCTTCCGCTGAAGAGCAGGTTCTCGGAGCGACCAGTCAGGCCGAGGGGCGCCGCCGGAGGGGCCGGTTGCGCACGTGGCGAATCTCAAGGCTGGGACCCGTCGGAGTCCTCGTCCTGCTTTCTTGGACGCGCAGGAGGCGGGCTGGCGGATTCGTCTCTCGGTTGCACGAGGCTGCCCTCTCGATCTGCACGATCAGCGAAATGGGCGTCACCTCGACACGTGCCGGGTTGGCGTGGTGGGGCGGCAATCTACCCGGGCTGCGCGCGAAAGGTCCTGCGGTGGGTGCTGGGTGTGGTTTAGTCCTAAACCAAGCGTAGGTTAGGTCGGAGGACTCGGGGGCGGGCCCTGCAAGGCCGTTTGTTCCGGGGTTTTGTGGGCCGACTGCGAGCCGATGCCTGATCGTCTGCGTGCGTGTTGAGGTGAAGCGTGCCCGGCTACGGATTGGGCTGCTTGTCTGAGCTTCAGCTCGGCGGCTTTGGCGGCGATCTGTCGCATCTGTTGGATGAGGTGTCGCAGTCGGCGGTCGTTGGCGATCCATTCCTGGTAGAGCTCCGCCTCGTTCTCGGTGAGTCGGCGTGTGACGGTCTTGCCGTTGATCTTGGCGGTCCACTGGTAGTAGGGGCCGTGGGGCTGGGGCGGGTCGGCGTGGCATTTGCAGCCGGGGGTCGCGCAGCGGGTATAGCGGCGGGTGACGCTGCCTGAGTGGATCAGGCCGATGGTGGCGAGTTCGGCGGCCAGGTCGCGATATTTCTGCTCGTAGTCGGCCAGTCGCTCGGCGGTGTTGGTAGGTGGCATCTCGTTTCTCTCCCGCGGTTAGTATCCACCACGATACCAGACAGTAGGGCTACTGTCTGGTATCGTGTGTGGCACAGACTCAAGAGGCCAGGAGGAGAGACCGATGAGCACGAACCGCCGCACGCGAACCGCCCGACTGCGCGCCGAAGCGACCGCGATCCAGCGGCGTCTGGAGCGCGCCGTCAGACCCAACATGACCGGGCCGGTGCTCGGACGAGCGAACATCGCCTACGAGCTCTCGGCGCGCACGAAAGCAACAGGGCACGGCGGTATCGGCGCGATCGCGAAGCTGATCGGCAACGTCGGGCTGGCCAGCGAGATCGACAGCTCGCTGGATCTGCTCAAGCTGCACAAGCCCTACTACGAGTCCGATCACGTCCTGAACATCGCCTACAACGCCCTGTGCGGCGGGCAACGCCTGCAGGACATCGAGGCGCGCCGCTGCGACCGGGTGTTCCTCGACGGGTTGGGGACCGAGAGCCTCCCGGACCCGACGACCGCCGGGGACTTCTGCCGGCGCTTCGACGCAGCCTCGATCATGGCTCTCCAGGAGGCGGTCAACCTGGCCCGGTTGAAGGTGTGGCAACGTCAGCCGGACGCGTTCTTTCAGCAGCCGGCGGTGATCGACGCCGACGCCAGCATCGTGCCGACCGACGCGCAGACCAAAGAGGGGATGGATATCTCCTACAACGGCATCTGGGGGTACTCGGCGTTGGTGGTCTCGCTCGCGAACACCAAAGAACCCTTGTATCTGGGGCTTTTGGGTGCCAACCGGCCCAGCCACGAGGGCGTGGTCGACTACTACGACCGGGCGATCACCCTGTGCCGCGAGGCCGGATTCACAGAGATCCGTCTGCGGGGCGACACCGACTTCTCGCTCACCGCCGAGTTCGACCGCTGGGACGCCGACGGGGTGCGCTTCGTCTTCGGCTACGACGCCCGCGCCAACCTCATCGAGCAAGCCCAGAGCACCGACGAGGAGATCTACCACGAGCTCGTCACCCGCGCCGAACGACAGATCGCCACCACGACGCGCACCCGCCCGCGCAACCTGAAGGACGAGATCGTGCGCGAGCGCAACTACAAGACGCTGCGCCAGAAGGCCGAGGACGTCGTCGAGTTCTCCTACCGTCCCGGCAAGTGCAAGCGCGACTACCGAGTCGTCGCGCTACGCAAGAACATCTCCGTCGAGCGCGGCGAGAACGTCCTGTTCAGCGAGTACCGATACTTCTTCTACATCACCAACGACTGGGACATGACCGCCGACGAAGTGATCGACCAAGCCCGGCAACGCTGCAACCAGGAGAACCTCATCAGCCAGCTGAAGTCCGGCGTGCGCGCCCTGCACGCCCCAGTGAACACCCTGTGCGCGAACTGGGCCTACATGACCATGGCCGCGCTCGCTTGGAGCCTGAAGGCCTGGTGCGCCCTCCTACTACCAGTCAGCCCGCGCTGGGCCGAGCGCCACAACGAGCAACGCCGGCGCCTGCTCACCATGGACTTCCGCACCTTCCTCGCAGCCTTCATCGAGATCCCCTCCCAGATCATCACCACTGGCCGGCGCGTGCGATGGCGCATCCTCACCTACAACCCATGGCTGGGCGCGTTCTTCCGCCTCCTCGACACCCTCTGACGCTCTTTCCGCACCTCAGACGTGCGGAAAGAACGCCCTGACGAACCGCGACCCGCCATACCGACCGCCGGCCACACCAGGCCGGCACACCAGCAACCCCGAACAGGGGACAGACCGCGTCATGTGACACCCACCCACACCGAGCGCGAGTCCGATCGCCACCCAGATCCGTTCCTCACCCCCCACAACCGCGCTCAAACCTCAGCCGGTCGAGCCCAGAACCGTGAACCAGCCTCGCACGCCCGAGATCGCTTGTTTTAGGTTTAGTCAGAGGGCGGAAGTCAAACCACGCGAGGAGGAAGACATGTTCCGCAACGCCAAGCTGGGCGTGGCTGCGGTGGTGACGCTGGCGTCGGTGGCGGTTGTCGCCGGGGTGGCCTCCGGCCGCCCGAGCGCGGCCGCCCCTCCGGCCACCGTGTCCGGCACCGCCCTTGCGTCCTCGGACACGGGCCCCTTATTCGTCCACCGGGGCCGCCTCGTCCGCTCGTCGCAGCTCGGAATCCGCTCATTTGTCAACGCCAAGAACGGGTTCGCGCTGGCCGGCGTCGGCCAGGCCCAGTACCCGGCCAGCACGACCGACGGCGGGAAGACCTGGCGGGTCGACGGGCCACACTTCCATGTCAATGCCGCCAATGCGCCCAACGTGATCACGCGCACCGATGTGGCCGGGCGGAGCACCTACTTCGCCTATGCTGGGCCAGGCGGTGGCCAGACGGTCATCGTGAGCACCGATTCAGGCAAGCACTGGTGGCGGGCCTACTTCAACGGCGTTCCGTTGACCGTGGAGCCGACATTCACCAGCGGCAGGCTTGCCCTCGTGACCATCGTGGAGGCCAACCCTGGCCAGTTCTGGGCCTACGTCAGCACCGACGGTGGCCGTCACTGGCATTACCACAAGGACTTCATCTAGGGATCTTCGTCACCGCAAGCTGCGGAGGCCGCGACCGGTTCTTGCGGCAGCGGCGGCGTGACGGCGTGGGTCGACCCCCAACAGTGGAGCGGGCCGTGGTCGGAGTAGCCAGACCTGCTTCGGTCACGCTGCGGTACTCACCAGCCGAATGCACGAAACGCGCGGATCTCGAGACCGTCAGCGTTTCGATGCCGGCCGGGAGGCGGCGAACGGCGGCAGACACGCCCTCCCCGCGCAATCCGGGTGCGCGAGTCGAGACGCCGGGGGGCCGACTCGCCGACTCGGGTCGATTGCAGGTCTTTGGCTGAAACGGCGACCAGCCCGGTCCCATGGCCCCATGGGGTTTCCCGGCTACTGCTCAGTGGGGGGCACGGATGACACGTGGCGCAGCTCGGGCGTAAGCTCGCAAGGAACCAATCGAACCAAGGAGGCACGTCATGGGTGCAAAGACCGATCAGACCATCGGCCGCGCGAAGCAGGCGGTCGGCGCCGTGACTGGCGATGAGGAGACCAAGCGCGAAGGGCAGCGTCAAGAGGACAAAGGCAAGCTCAAGGGCAAGCTCGACTCGGCCTTCGACAAGGTGCAGCATGCGCTGGAGGACCTGAAGCACAAGGTCGACAGGAAGTGAACTTCCGTGCGTGGTCGCCGTGCATCGCGATGGGCCAGTCCATGTAGGCATCCGAATGCGCGGCCGCAACGGACGTGGAGGAGGAGCGGTTGGCCGGGCTCGTTACAAGAAGTCGTGACCGTCTCGACCACCGTGGTAGTGGGCGTCCCGCACGCGCGCATGGCCGCGGCCGGAGTACCTACGCGCACCTTGCAGGAGTTCATAGGGCGCCGCTGTGAGGTAGTAGCCCCGAAGGCTTGGCCGCCCGAATCAGTCGTCTCTGATCGACGCCGCGAGCGCCTGCGGTCGAGGAGTCTGCCCTCTGGGCATGTTCGTAACGTTTCCTACCTGACACAGCGTCGAGGCAGGCTACGAACGCACCGGTGGCACCGGCCGCCTGCCACGGGGCTGACGGGTCCGCTTTGGCGTAGGCGTTCAGCACTGGACCGAGCGCGAGCCCGAGTAGCAACCCCGAGACCGAACGGGAGCGTGGTCGAGAGCCGGTCGTGCCCGCGGGCGGACGCGATGTCGAGCCCGAAGATGCAAGCGAGCCCTGCGATGAGCGAGCGCCGCGACATCGGCCGCTCCCGCCTGCGCGCCGGCGCAGTGCTCGCCGGGCGAGCCAGCGTCGATAGCGTCCGCGTCGTAGTCGCTCTCACGAGGGCAGTTCCTTGCCCGCCTGCTCCGCCACCATGTACTCGGCGTACCAGTCGGGCCAGTTCAGATCTGCCTCGCCCGTGCGCTCCTCGTGCTCGCCGTGGGCGGTCGATGCGCGCCGAAGCGCGCTCGCCAGCTCGTTCGCCGACGCGAAGGATGTCGCAGCTGAGTCGATACGGCCGGGCAGCCGCGTTGTGACCTCCTGGAACAGCCAGCCGTTGCCGTCGGGATCGCTGAACGAGACGAACGAGCGGTAGCTGCCGCGATCGGGTGCAGGGCCGCTGAGGCGACCGTTCGTCGCGTGATGAAACCGAGCGCCTCGCGTCCCTTCGTGGAACACCTCGCTGACCTCGACACCGCGGGCGAAGAGCTCGTCGCGCGCAGCCTGGGCGTCGGAGACGATCAGGTACAGGCTCTGGGCCGAACCGGGCGTGGCCGACGTGAGGTTCGTGCCAAATTGCACCGAGCACCCGGAGCCCGGAGGCGTCAACTGGACCAGGCGGAAGTCGTCACCGGCGGCGACGTCGGCGTCGAGCCTCCAGCCGAGGGTTCCGTAGAACTCCTTCGCGCGGTCGACATCCGAGACGGGGATGACGACCACCTCCAGCTTCATGTCGAGGTTCTTGACGATCGCGCCCGCGTCGTTGCTGCTCACTTCGGTGCTGCTCATGTTGACCCTCCATAGGTTCGTGTCGGGATCATGGTCGTGCTGAGCGCCACCAGTCGCGCCCGTGGACTCCCTGGTCGGCGCCCTGGCGCGCCCTGGTCTGTCACGCGACGAGCTGCTGCCACCGTCGATGTCGTATGTCGCGCCGGCGAGGGCTGTGTTGTCATGATGTGAACGGCTGGCAGTACGAGCACCAGCATCACAACGCCGCATGCGTCCTCGCGGCCACCTGAGACGAGCGACACGAGCGGGATGGCTGTCGGCGGCGCCGGCCCGTGCCGAATCAGGAGCGCCCCGCTCAGAGGCGTCCACTGGGCCGACGCGGGGTAAGTCGAGATGCTGATCCACGTGTTGCGCCGGTTCCGCGGACCGCTGCGCCAAAGCCGTGGTAACCCGTTCTACGTCGAGCAGCTTGCCCGGGCGAGCCATGTGCTTGGGCTTCGCCCAGTACGAGGCCCGCCACGATCGCGTGAGGCCGTTCGCCGCGCAGTGATTGCTGCAATCAACGAGGAGCTCATCGCGGTTTCAACTGGATTCTCGACCTGTGCTCGAGGCGGGGATCGTGAGGAAGTCACATTCCCGCGTGCGGACCACCAAGTACCGCTTGCGTGTCGGTACACAACGCGATGAAACGGCGGGCCGGACACTCGCGCCTCAGCGGATCCTGTGAGGTGGCCGCCGGTGGTCCACATGACGGCGGCGCCTCGGTCTTGGGCGTCGGTACAGCACGCGTCGTGCGAACGCGGGGCGGACACTATGACCGCGCCGATGGCGAGCCGGCGGCGCGGTCGGCGTCCGTAGGGCGCTGGCTGTCGAATGACTTGCGCAGGCGCCGCTCGAGTACGGTCACCGCGACGCTCATCAGCGCCGCTAGGAGAGTCCGTTCAACGAGCCCGCGCAGTCGGAGGGCGGCGCTGCGAGGAGTCATCGCCGCCTGATCGCGTCGGCCAGCAGCGCCGCGGTGAGCAGGCTGGCACCGGCCCCGAAGCCTGGAGCGGTCCAGCGCGAGCGGGCCGTGCTCGAGGCGCTCGCGGCGGCGGCGATCATCGCCGTGCCGGCGGCCAAGCCGAGCGCGATCCGGCGTCCCGCCTGGTTGATCGCGGTAGTGAGCGCGTCATCGCCGGACATCTGGACCCGAAGCCCGGCGCCCGGTCGGGCGCCGACGACCTGCTCGATGCCCGTGAGCAGCCGCTCGGCGCGGACGCGGAGCTTCTGGGCCTCGTAGAACACCTGGCGGGGGCTGGCCGAGCTGCGCAGCCGGCCGGCGAGCAGGCGGGCGTAGAACGAGCCGGCGACCGAGAACGGATCCAGCGACGGATCGAGCTCGGCGGCGGCGAGCTGCATTTGCCCGAACGACTTGCCGATCAGCGCGACCGAGGCCGGCAGGCGAACGCCGTGGCGCAGCGCGATCCGGGTGAGCTGCTCGAGCAGCGGCCCGAGGCGCAGGTCCTTGAGCGATAGGTGCCGGTGGGCGGCGATCAGCTCAGCCAGCTCGTCGCGGAAGCCGGCCTCGTCGAAGTCGGGGCGCAGCCGCTCGGAGGACAGCGACAGCATCACCTCGGCGAGGAACGCTGCGTCTTCCTGCCAGAAGGCGAGCAGCAGGAGCAGGAGCGAGGGGCGCAGCTCGGCATCGACCTCGCCGACCATCCCGAGGTCGAGCAGGTAGACCGTGCCATCGCACCACATGAGGTTGCCCGGGTGGGGGTCGGCGTGGAAGAAGCCATCGCCCAGAACCTGCTGGTAATAGCCCTCGAGCATCTGGCGCCCGGCGTCGCGGCGGGCATCGCCGTCCGGGGCCTCGGCGACCGGGATGCCCCGCACTTCCTGCATCACGAGCAGGCGTCCGGTCGACAGCTCGTCGTGAACGCCCGGGACATCGAGACGATCGAACGGCGCCAGCACCGCGCGCATGCGCTGGAGGTTGGCCGCCTCGTAGTGAAAGTCGAGCTCGCGGCGCAGTGACGTCGACAGGTGCTCGATGATCGCCGGGACGTCGACGAGCTCGCGGAAGACAGGCCGGTCCCCGGCCTTGGCGGCGAGCTGCTCCAGCAGCCCGAGGTCGCGACCGATCTCCTCGCGGGCGGTTGGGCGCTGCACCTTGATGACCACCCGCTCGCCCCCGACGAGCATGGCGCGGTGGACCTGGGCGATCGTTCCGGACGCCATCGGCTGCGGCTCGATGCTCGCAAAGACGTCTTCCCACGGGACGCGGAGCTCCTGCTCCATGACCTCCACGACCTCCGTCTCGGTCAGCGGCATGACCTGGTCCTGGAGGGTGGCCAGCTCCCGCCGGAGGTCCGGGGGGATGAGGTCCGGGCGGGTGGAGAGGATCTGCCCGAGCTTGGCGAACGTCGGCCCGAGCTCCTCAAGGACCTGACGGAACCGCTGCGCGCGCGCCTGGTCGCCGGAATCTTCGTCGTCGCGGCGGGCGAGGACATCGCCGAGCCGATACTTGGCGAGCAGCGCGGCGATCCGCGCGGCTCGCGCCAGGAGCTCACCCTCGGTCGGCTCCCGGTCCTTCTCATCGGCCTGCGCCCGGGGGACGCCGGCCGGGCCGCTGGAGCGCGTATCGACGATGACCACCGAGCACGGCGCTGTGTGCGACACGCGGTTGGGAACGCTTCCCAGCAGGAACTCGGTGCGCGCGCTCATGCTCACGTTGCCGACGACGATCAGGTCGGCGCCCTCCTCGGCCGCCACCTGGACGATCGCGTCGGCGGGTTGGGAGTTGTATTCCAGCCGCGCGCGGCCGCGCGGCCCGGCTACGCGCGCGGCCAGTTCCACAAGCGCCGCGGCGGCGGCGTCGCCGTTGCCGAGGCTGCCGACGAGATGCTCCGGAGCGAGAACCTGCACAACGACGAGCTCGGCGGCGTATCGCTCCGCCATCTCCGCGGCCCACTCGACCGCCCGGTTGGCGGTGTCGGATCGGTCGGTGGCGACCAAGATCCGCTGAACCACTGCCTCGGCCCCCAATTGATCTTAACGAAGCGCAAATATACGCTACTCCTCGGGGCCGCGATGAGAACCAGGACGATCCGCGTCGAACAGCAGCGCCGCTACCGCATGTCGCCGGCCGAGGCGTGGCGGCTGCTGGCCGACACCGAGCATCTCAACCGCAGCGTCGGGCTGCCGCCGGTCGAGTTCACGCCCCTGCCGGATCCGCTTGTCCGCGCCGCGCAGGCCAAGGCTCTGCGGTTCTTCCCGGTCCGGTGGCGGGAGTTCCCATTCGAGTGGGTGCGCGAGCAGCGCTACGTCGTGCGCCGGGAGTTTGAGAACGGCCCGATGAGCAGCGTCGAGGTGGGGATCGAGCTGACCCCTGCCGGCGACGATGTGCTCGTCAAGTCGTTCGCGGATTTCAGCGCGGACAACGTCGCCGGGCGCGTGCTGTGGCGGCTGGGGCGGGCGCCGGTCGCTCAGCTGCTGAACTTCTGCGACCGGTACCTCGCGCGCAAGGCGAGCGGCCGGGCCGATCCGGTCCCCACGCCTGAGGCGCGGGCCGAGATCGACACCGACCGGCTCGAGCGGCTGCTCGCCAAGCTCAGGGCCGCTCCGGTCCGCCCCGAGCTGATCGTGCCGCTGTGCGAGCGGATCATCGAGGGCAGCGACGACCAGCTCGTCCGCCTGCGGGCGTTCGCCCTGGCCGACGCGTGGCGCGCCGACCGACTCGAAGTCCTACGGTTGATGCTCCACGCTACCCGCTGCGGCCTGTTCGAGCTGCGCTGGGAGCTCATGTGCCCGAACTGCCGCGTGCCCAAGGAGGAGGTCGACAGCCTCGCCAAGCTGCCGGTCCGCTTTCACTGCGAGATCTGCGGCATCTCCTACGGCGCCGACTTCGACGAGAGCGTCGAACTGCGCTTCTCGATCCATCCCTCCGTCCGCAAGGCTGCCGACGTGATCTACTGCATCGGCGGTCCACTACGGATGCCCCACCTCGCCGCCCAGCAATACCTGCGCCCGGGCGAGGAGCGCGAGATCAGGATCGTCCCCTTCGCGCCGCTCCAACTGCGGACGGTGGGCTCGACGCGGCGGTTGCGGATCGTCGCCGGCCCGGGCAACGAGCGCATCACGGCCGTGAAGGTGACCTACGCAGACGGGACCTGGGTCGCTCCCCACAGCCTCGCCGACGCTGGCTCGCTCCAATTACCCGAGGGCGCCGCCCTGTCGCTGCGCAACCAGACCGGGGGCGCCGTGCTCGCGGTGCTCGAGGACGACGCCTGGACCACGGACGCGACGACCGCTGCGCGTGTGACGGCGCTCCAGGAGTTCCGGGACCTGTTCAGCTCAGAGGTCCTCGCGCCCGGGAAGGAGCATGCGATCCGGCACATGGCGCTCTTGTTCAGCGATCTCAAAGGCTCGACCCACATGTACGAGGGCATCGGCGACGCAGCCGCCTACAGCCGCGTCAACCGTCACTTCGACTTCATCCGGCAGGCCGTCGTCCGAGCCGGGGGCACCGTGGTCAAGACGATGGGCGACGGCGTGATGTGCGCATTCCCGGTGCTCGACGACGCCCTCGAGGCCGCGATCGGGATGCAGGAGCAAGTGGCGGCATGGTGCCGCGAGCAGGACATCGACCCGCCGCTGACGCTCAAGCTCGGCGTGCATACGGGCCCGGTGATCGCCACCACCGCCAACGACCGGCTCGACTACTTCGGCCGCACGGTCAACATCGCCGCCCGGCTCGGCGACCAGAGCCGGGGCCACGACGTGGTGCTGCTCGGCGATGTGTTCACGCAGGCCTCCGAGCTGTTGACCGGCGGGCGCGCCAACCTCTCGGTCGAGACGCTCACCAGGCAGCTGCGCGGCCTGGACGGCGTGCAGCCGCTCGTGCGACTGTCCGTCCCCCCGGCCGTCGGCGAGACCGCCGCCGATGAACCGGATCCCGCGCGCCAGCTCTCCTCCCCGCCGGCCAGAAGCCCTCCGCTGGACGACGCCGCAACGCCGGCGACGGATGCCCTCGGCTGACGCCCTTCCAACTCGTGAGGGAGGCACGACGGCCGCGTCCTCGCTGGCGGAGCTCCGACGGCCACAGCGTGTGATCACTGAGCAGCCGGATTCACGGGCTCGCAATGTCGCCAACTCGATCGCGCCACCGAGGCGGACCGGAAGGCGAACGCGATCGCGCGGACGTCCGCAGCTGGACGCTCGAGATTCGGTTGGGAGCAAGCGGATCTTTTTGTGTGGCGCACCGTCGATTGCCTGTTTGACTCCGCGAGTCCGGTTAGTGATCGCGGCGACGTGACCGTGGGCATGCCGCTCCGCGCGTTGCGAAGCATGGCGGGCTCGCCGCGGTCACGATGTCCGCGGGAGGTTGCCGTCATTGACCCGACGGCCTGGACCCGCGCGTTCAGGCGTCGGCGATAGACGGGGTGGTGAGGATCGGCGCTGCCCGTCTTGGGCTCGTGTTCGGGCGGCTGTCGGTTGGTGGATACTACCGAGGTGGGTGCAACTCCTGGCGGGATCGCCTTGTCTGAGCTGATTGCTGGTCTGTCGTGTGCGCTGGACATCGCGGAGGGGGAACCGCCCGGTCACGCGCAGCGGTCGTGCTTGATCGGGATGCGCTTGGCGGAGGAGCTGGCGCTCGCGGCAGACGCGAGGTCGGATCTGTTCTACGCGCTGTTGCTCAAGGATGCCGGGTGCACGGCCAACGCGGCACACATGGCGGCGTTGTTTGGTGCCGATGATCAAGTGGCCAAACGAACATCCAAGTTCGTCGACTGGTCCCGGCCGTTGTCGGCGTTCGTGTGGTCGGCGAGAACGGTCGCGCCGGGGAGGTCGCTGGCGGCGAAGACCGAGCGTTTGTGGGCGATCCGCAACGAGGGCGCGGTGACGCGGTCGCTGATGATGGCGAGGTGCTACCAGGGCGCTGAGATCGCGCGCAAGCTTGGATTCTCCGAGGGGACTGCGGACGCGATTCTTGCGCTGGATGAGCACTGGGACGGCCGCGGCCAGCCTCGAGGGTTGAGCGGCGCGGAGATTCCGCTCGCGGCGAGGATCATGTGCCTGGCGCAGACGGTGGAGGTCTTCCATTTCGTCCGCGGCGTCGAGACGGCTTGCCGGGTGGCGCTGAGGCGAAGCGAGCAGTGGTTTGATCCCGAGCTCGTGGCCGCGCTGGTCTCGTTCCGCGCGGACGCGGGCTTCTGGGAGTCGCTCGCCGAGCCAGATGTGTCCCCGGTCGAGCCGTGCGATCGGGTCCTGATCACTGATCAGGACCGGCTTGATCGGATTGCGGAAGCGTTCGGCGACGTGGTTGGCGCGAAATCGAAATGGACTCACGTGCACTGCGATCGCACGGCCGAGATTGCGACCGGCGTCGGCACGCAGCTCGGACTCGACCCCACCATCCGGCGCGATCTCGGTCGGGCGGCGCGGTTGCATGACATCGGCAAGCTGTCAATCTCTAACCGCATTCTCGACAAGCCCGGACCGCTCTCCGACGCGGAGTGGCGCAAGATGAAGACGCACCCGCTGCTCAGCGAACAAATCCTCGAGCGCTTCCCAAGCCTCGGTGCTCTCGCGCCGATCGCCGGCGCGCATCACGAGCGCCTCGACGGCACCGGCTACCCCCGAGGGTTAGCGGCAGCCGAGCTGACTATGCCAATGCGAGTCCTCGCAGTCGCCGACGTCTACGCGGCGCTCACCGTCGAGCGTCCCTACCGACCCGCATACACCACACACCGCGCTCTGGAGCTGATGCGCACCGAATCGCCACGGCGCCTCGACAGCGACGCATTCGCCGCGCTCAACACTCTCGTTCTCGACCAACCCGCCAGCGTTAGGAAGCGCTGGGCCGCTGGCGCAAGGCCACCAGCCCCGGGCGTTGCGTAGCGACCGGTAAGGGATCGCCGCCGCTAGCCGTCGAGGTGTCCAGCGCGCAGCCAACCGCGCAGCTCGGAGCGCCGGATCTTGCCGCTGATCGTCTTGGGCAGTTCCTCCACGAAGTGGATCTCGCGCGGGTATTTGTAGGGGGCGGTGCCGTGTTTGACGAAGTCCTGCAGTTCGTGGGCGAGCTCAGGTGATCCGATGTGTCCCGCGGTCAGCACGCAGAAGGCAGTGACGATCTGCGTGCGTTCGGGGTCGTCCTTGCCGACGGCGGCGGCCTCCATGACGGCCGGGTGCTCGACGAGCATGCTCTCGACCTCGAACGGTCCGATGCGGTAGGCGCTCGAGGTGATGACGTCATCGTCGCGGCCCTCGAACCAGAAGTAGCCGTCTTCGTCCATCGCGGCCTTGTCCCCGGTGAAGTAGAACGGGCCGCGGAACGCCTCGGCCGAAGCCTCCGGGTTGTTGTAGTAGCCGGGGAACAACCCGACGGGACGCTCCGGTTCGGCGCGTACGACGATGTTTCCCACCTCGCCGCGCTCGACCGGCTGGCCGTGGTCATCGACGATCGTGACGTCGTAGCCGGGCACGGGGCGACCCATCGACCCAGGGCGAACATCCATCGTGCGATAGTTGGCGACCAGGCACGTCGAACCGCGACCATACGCTCGCCCTCCGTGGAGGGCGCAAGGCCAACCCTGGCTGGCGGCGGGCCCGAGTGGGATCCCACGTCGGAGCAACGCTCGTTGTTGCTGCCGGGTGGATGGTCTTACCGCGCGCCGGGCCACCACGAGTTCTTCACGCGGCCCGACGACGAGCGAACCGGACGCGGCGTAACATGGGAGTTCGGCTGAACGAGATGCAGGAAACGCGCCACCAATTCCACGAATCGCTCAAGGAGCTCGAGCAACAGACGCTCGGCGGCTTGGACATCGTCGTCCAGCAGCTCGACCGGGCGCTCGAATCGGTCCGCGACCAGAACGTCGAGCTGGCCGAGATAGTCGTCGCCGACGATGACCGGATCGACGGGCGTTACTTGGAGGTGCATCAGGGTGTCCTGTCGCTGCTCGCCTTGCAGACGCCGGTCGCCGGTGACTTGCGGATCGTCGCGGCGCTGCTGCAGGTCATTCGCTGCATCGAGCGGATGGGCGACCAGTGCGCGAACATCGCCAAGCTCGTGTCGCTGTCCGGTTACGAGGCGCCGAAGGACAAGGGCATCGTGGACACGATCGAGCGGATGGGTCAGCTCGCCCGTTCACAGGTGACCGAGGCCAAAGAGGCGTTTGCCACTCGCAACGTCGCAATCGCAAAGGACCTCGTCAGCCTCGACGGAGAGATCAACCGGCTGAACCGCGAGGTCATCAACCGGGCGGTCGACATCGGCGACGACCTCGAGGTCCGCGAGTGGGCGATGTTCATGATCCTCGTCGCGCGTTGCCTCGAGCGCATCGCGGGCAACACCGTCGACATCGCCGAACAGACGGTGTTCATCGTGACTGGCCTGTTCCGCGAGTTCGCGGCCGACCCGCAGCCCAAGTAGAAGGCAAGCGGTCGCTGGGCGGGCCAGAGCGCCGGAGGCGCGTGACCGCCGGCGCTCGAAATGCCCATACATGTGTGTCGATTGTTGGCTGAAGTACCCTGGAACGGTTCCGGGGCTGGTCTTGGTTCTCGCTCAGCGGTTGAGCGGGAAGGTCGGTACCACGTCCCGGCCGAAGGTCGAGTTGGCGACGCCCGCCAACGCTCCATACCAGGCCCCGGCCGCCGTGGCGAGCCCGAACCAGCCCCCGAGCTTGATCGTGCTGTTGGTGGCCTGCAAGCCGGTCAGGCCGGCGTTGCCGATCGCCAACAGGAAGAACGTGATCGTGAGCAGCGCGAACACCGCCAGGAGCACGCCGCTGGTCCGCAGCGATGCGACGAGCATCAGCAGCGTGAAGATCGCCCAGGCGTACAGGTACAGCGAGAGCCCGGCGTGGGTCACTGGCCCCGTGATCTTGAACAGCACGAAGATCGAGATCCAGAACGCGCCGTACGAGCTGAACGCGACCGCGCCGAAGGTGTTGCCGGTCCGGAACTCCCACATCCCGGCCAACACCTGGACGATACCCCCGTACGCCAGCGCGACGGCCAGCGTACCACCTACACCGCCCGCCAGACTGACGAGGTTGGCGTTCAACATGCTCAGCATGAACGTTGTCGCTGCGAAAGCGGCGAGGCCGAGCGGGCCCGGATTGGCCGGAGTCCACCCCACCGACGGAGTCGTAACGCGGGGAGCCGGCGCCACGTCGGCCTCGCGACGACCAGGTTGACTAGCTTCCATCACTACCTCCTCTGAGCGTTGAAGTGTCGACGGCACGTTGCATCCGCACCGAGCTGGCGACAACAGCTGATCGGTGGACGGCGCACTGGAGACGACGAACGGGCCGATATCACACGACGAATGGCAACCGTTGGGCCGCGGCCATCGCCAGGTCGTGGCGGTTGGTGGGCGCGCTTGCGTTCTCGTCGGGGAGGAGTACGGTGGGCGGGGACGATCGTGCCCGTGCGGCTGTCGATCGGGTGGCCGCCTTTGGTAGGAGGGTTGAGGGATGGGTGTAGAGGATCGAGTGCCGTCCGCGGCGGAGGTTGCGGAGGCTGGGTTGTCGGAGGCGCAGATCGCGGTTCATTGGCGTGAGGAGGAGTATTACCCGCCGCCGCCGGCGTTTGTGGCGCAGGCGAATGCGAGTGATCCGGCGATTTTGGAGCGGTTTAGCGAGGAGCATTTTCCGGATTGTTTTGTTGAGTATGCGGAGATGTTGGCGTGGGATCGTCGGTGGGACACGGTGTTGGATACGAGCGATCCGCCGTTTTGGAAGTGGTGGGTTGGTGGGCGTTTGAATGCGTGCGTGAATTGCGTTGATCGGCATTTGGAGTCTCGGGGCGGCAAGAACGCGTTGATCTGGGTGCCGGAGCCCGAGGACGAGGAGACGCAGGAGATCACCTATGAGGAGCTCCATCGCCGGGTGAACGAGTTCGCGGCGTTGCTGAGGGACTTCGGTGGTGTGAGGACGGGTGATCGGGTGACGTTCCATTTGCCGATGGTGCCTGAGTTGCCGGTGTCGATGCTGGCGTGCGCTCGGATGGGGGTGATCCATTCGGAGGTGTTCGGTGGGTTCGCTGGGGCGGCGTGTGGTCATCGGATCGCGGATTCGCGGAGCAAGATCTTGGTGACGATGGATGGCTATTACCGCAATGGTGAGCTGATCGATCACAAGGAGAAGGCTGATGAGGCGGTCGCGGCTGCGCGCGAGGAGGGCGTGGAGGTCGAGAAGGTGCTGGTCTGGAGGCGGCATCCGGGTCGGTATTCGTCGCGGACGCCGATGGTCGAGGGCCGCGATTTCTTTATCGACGAGTTGATCGGGGATTACCGCGGTGCGGTTGTCGAGCCGGTCTCGATGCCGGCCGAGGCGACCCTGTTTTTGATGTACACGAGCGGTACGACCGGTCGGCCGAAGGGCGCGCAGCACTCGACGGGCGGCTATCTGTCGTATGTCACGGGCACGGCGAAGTACTACCAGGACATCCATCCCGACGACACGTATTGGTGCTTTGCGGATATCGGCTGGATCACCGGCCATTCGTACATCGTGTACGGGCCGTTGTCGTTGGGGACCGCGAGCGTGATGTACGAGGGCGTCCCGACGTACCCGGACCCGGGGCGGCCGTGGCGGATCGCGGAGCAGCTCGGGGTGGACATCTTCCACACCGCGCCGACGACGATCCGGATGCTGCGTAAGCTGGGGCCGGGCGAGCCGGCCAAGTACAACTACCACTTCAAGACGATGACGACGGTCGGTGAGCCGATCGAGCCGGATGTGTGGCGTTGGTACTACGAGTTCGTGGGCAAGGGTCAGGCCGCGATCACCGACACGTGGTGGCAGACCGAGAACGGCGGCTTTTTGGGTAGCACGCTGCCGGGATTGCAGCCGATGAAGCCCGGTAGCTGCGGGCCGGGTGTGCTCGGGATCTACCCGGTGATCTACGACGAGAACGGCGAACAGGTCCCGAAGGGGAGCGGCAAGGCCGGCAACATCTGCATCCGCAACCCGTGGCCCGGGTCGTTTTTGTCGATCTGGGGCCAGCCCGAGCGGTACGTCGAGACCTATTACGCGAAGTACAACCGCGACAAGGACAGCAAGGACTGGCACGACTGGCCGTACTTCGCCGGTGACGGCGCGGTCGATGCCGCCGATGGCTACTTCCGGATCCTCGGCCGGATCGACGACGTGATCAACGTCGCCGGGCACCGGCTCGGGACCAAGGAGATCGAGTCGGCGAGCATCACCGTCGATGAGATCGCCGAGGCCGCTGCCGTCCCGGTCATCGACGACGTGCGCGGAAAGGTCGTGGAGGTATACGTCGCGCTGAAGCCGGGGGTCAGCCCCAGCAAGGAGATCGAGCAAAAGGTCAGCGACGCGATCGACCGAGAGATCGGGAAGATCGCCCGCCCGAAGAACGTGTGGATCGTCGCCGACATGCCAAAGACCCGCTCCGGCAAGATCATGCGCCGAGTGATCGCCGGGATCTCGAACTTCGCCGAGGTTGGCGACACGACCACGCTCGCGAACCCCGAGATCGTCGACGACATCCGCCACCACGTACAAAGCGAGAAAGTCGCGCGCGGCCAGCAACCACGCGAGCTCTCCGAACAAGAGAAACAAGAAATCGCAGCATTCGGCCACGCCGAGTAACCACCCCCCGAGACAGCTCAACCATCACCCAGCCTTCCTCGATCAGCTCACCACCACCGACCAGATCGCCCTCGGTGACATCTGGACCCGCTTCCACACCAGAGCCTGAGCAGCTGATCAGGCCCTACTCGAATCCACGTTCCTCATCTCCGCGTAGGCCACTCCCGTGACGTCGACCCAAACCGGAGAGATCGAACACGAGAAGCGACGTGCGGCGGAGGCCGCGGCGCAGGTCGTCGAGAACGGTATGACGGTCGGGTTGGGCACGGGGTCGACCGTCGCCTACGTGCTGCCGGCCCTGGCCGCGCGCGGGCTCGAGCTCCGCTGCGTCGCCACCTCACCGGCCACCGAGCGAGCAGCACGTGACCTGGGGATGGAGATCGTCTCGTTCGCCGGGTTGGATGCGCCCGCCCGGCTTGACGTGACGATCGACGGGGCCGATCAGGTCGCGCCGTCGGGCTGGCTGGTCAAGGGCGGCGGTGCCGCGCACACCCGTGAGAAGGCGGTCGCAGGGGCAGCCGACCGGTTCGTGGTGATCGTGTCCTCCGACAAGCTCGTCGAGCGGCTCGCCCCGCCGGTGCCGCTCGAGTTGGCCGAGTTCGGTCTCGCCGCCACGCTCCAGCGCTTGCATCCGGTGCGCCTTCGCGACGCCTCGCGCAGTCCCGACGGCGGGGTGATCGCCGATTACTACGGCGAGTTCGACGATCCCGAAACGCTCGCGGCCCGGTTGTCGGCCACCACCGGCGTCGTCGAGCACGGACTGTTCCCGGCGGTCATGGTCGCCGAGGTGCTCATCGGTCGCGGCGACCACGTCGAGCGGATGACGCCACCGGGGCCCGGAAGCTGACGCACTGGCGCCCGATGCCCCGGAGATCGACGAGCACGTCAGTCCGGGCGCTCGGACTGCAGCGCGTGGGCCTCGACATATGCGTCGAGGAGCTCACGGATCGCGTGCTGGCACGGCCGGCAGGCCTTCGCGCACACGCCGCAGTGCGCGTGATGCGGGGCGTGACGCGCGCACTCCTCGGCGCAGCTTGCGCACTGCCTCGAGCGGATCCTCTCAAGCCTCGCACGGGTCGCGTCATATAGTCCGGCCATGGCAACGCCACGGCTCGACGGGAAGGTCGCGATCATCACGCGCGCGGCGGGCGGAATCGGAGCCGCGGCGGCCAAGGCGTTCGTGGGCGAGGGCGCACTGATCCTGCTGACCGACGCCGACGCCGACGCGGGGCGAGTCAGGCACCTCGCCGCGGAGCTTGGTGATCGGGCCGGCGCCCGCGCTCATGACGTCACCAGCGAGGACTTCCGGCGAGTGCTCGACGTCAACACGGTCGGCGTGTTCCTCGGGATGCGGGCGCTCGCGCCGGCGATGAGCGCGCGCGGGTCGGGCTCGATCATCAACGTCTCGTCGTGGCCGGCCTGATCGGTACCCCATACCTGACCGCATACGCGGCCAGCAAGTGGGCGGTGCGCGGGATGACCAAGGCTGCGGCCAAGGAACTGGCGCAGGCCGGCGTCCACGTGACCTCGGTGCATCCGGGCCAGATCGACACCGACGTGAACACCCGGCAGCGTGAGGCGACCCCGGAGCTGATCGACAAGGCGATCCGGGCGATCCCGATGCGGCGGATCGGCACACCAGACGAGGTCGCCCAGGGGCTGCTGTACCTCGCGTCCGACGAGAGCGCGTACATGACGGGCACCGAGCTCGTCCTCGACGGCGGCACGACCGCCTGAACGGCAAACAGCGAACGGCCGCCCTCCGAATGAACTCGCGCAACACCGCCTCGCTCGCTGACGGCGGTCTCGACCGCTCGGCGCAGGCAGCGGGCGAGCTCGCGCGCGCGCTCGCCGTCCGTACCGATCAGGAGCGCCGATTGCCTCACGAGCTCATCTCGAACCTGCAGGCCTCGGGCCTACTGCGGGCCGGTGCGCCGGCCGCGCTCGGCGCCGCGCAAGCCCCTCCCGCCGTGACGTTACGGTGCGCGGAGACGGTCGCCCGGGGTGATGCCTCGGCCGGCTGGTGTGTGTCGATCGCCGCCACGAGCAGCCTCCTCTCGGCGTATCTGCCGGAGGACGGAGCGACCGAGATCTTCGGGGCGGCCGACGCTGTGGCGGCCGGTGTGTGGGCGCCGAGCGGAACCGCTCACCCGGTCGACGGCGGGCTGCACGTCTCGGGCCGGTGGCGGTTCTGCAGCGGCATCACGCACTCCGACTACCTGTTCGCCGGATGCGCGCTCGACATCGGCGCCCCCCGCGAGTCCGGTCCGCCAGTACTGCGCGTTGTCGGGATCCCCGCCGGCGAGCTCGAGATCCTCGACACCTGGCACACCAGCGGCCTGCGCGGCACCGGCAGCCATGACGCGGTCGCCCGCGACGTGTTCGTCCCGAGGCGCCGGACGCTGTCACTGTTCGAGGGGCCCCTGACCGTCGACGCCCCGCTGTACCGCTTCCCGATCTTCGGCTTCTTCGCGCTGTCGATCGCCGCCGCCGCGCTGGGCAACGCGCGCGGCGCGATCGAGGACCTCATCGAGCTGGCCGCCGGCAAGGTCGGCCAGGGCTCGAGCCGCACGCTGGCCGAGCGGCCGGCGACGCAGGCGGCCGTTGCCGAGGCGGAGGCGGCGCTGCGAGCCGCCCGGGCGTTCTACTACCAGGCGATCGATGAGGCGTGGCAGGCCGCCCATCTGCCCGATCCGGTGTCGGTCGAGCTGCGGGCCGCGCTCCGCCTGGCGGCGACGCACGCCGTGCGCACCTCGGCCGAGATCGCGCGCGCGATGTATGACCTGGGCGGCGGATCGGCCATCTACGAAGACTCACCGCTGCAGCGCCGCTTCCGGGACGCGCATGCTGCGACGGCCCATTTCCAGGTCAACCCGGCGAGCTGGGAGCTGACCGGCCGGCTGCTGGTCGGTCAGCCGACGCAGACGGCGCTGCTGTGAGCGCCGCGCTCGGCGTGGCGCTGCCGTTCTGGCTCGACCGCCGACGACGAGGCGATACCCGCGCTGCGGTCGATCCTCGCCGGGGACCGCACCGAGGTGGACGGCCGAAAACATCCGCACGCATGGCGTTCGGGCCCAGATCGGGCTGGAGGCCCGCGCGACCGGCCGGCCGGCCGGCCGTCGCCGCGCCTGGCCGTGTGGCTGCCAATTGCGCTCAATCCCGGGGCTCAAGCCCAGGCCCAACTGAGGGAGATCATCGACCGCATCGACGCCCACCGCGACGCCGGAGCCGACCACGTCGCCGTCGTCCCGAGCACGGCCGAGGACGCCTCGGGCGTGCATGGGCTTCGGGCCGCGAGCACCAACGCTGCCGGTTGACCATCCGGCACCCGTCTTACCTCGCGAGTAATCGACACGCGGATCGGCGTCTGCGACCCAGCCAGCAGTTCCCCGGCCACCGTTTCACCCTCATCGCCGGACCTGACGATGGGCATCTTCAGTACACCTCGCGGAAGTTGCCGATGAAGGTGATCGTGTTGCCGTCGGGATCGCGGATGGCCGACAACTGCACGCCCTTCGTCGCCGTCTCGATCGCGCCGGCAGTCAAGCCCCGCTCGGCGAGCTCGACCACGTGCTGCTCGAGGTCGGTGACCGCGAAGTTCAACAGCCCCGAGCCGGCGCGATCGCGGTCGCGGGTGACCTGTACCCACCCGCTGTCGGTGACCCGCCACTCGACGAGCTGACCCTCCATCGGCAGGTTGTCGGCCGGTCGCCCGAACAAGCGTTCATACCACGCGTGCGCGGCGTCGAAGTCGGCCACCGCGACCACAGCCAGGACATGATCGATCGACATCGTGTGCTCCCTTCAGGATCGGATTGCACTCAGACAAGAAGGACGCGACCCACCGGCCGGACTCATCGCCGGACACGCTGGCTCTGACCACGCACACGACCGGAGCGCGCCCGAGGCCCGCGCCGCGCGCGGCGTCACGGGACTCGAGACCGCGCCGAAAGGTGTCGATTGATCGCCTATGCCCACGGTGACTCAGTGCTCATCCGGCGGCCTGACGCGCTACGCGCTCGCGCCGGTTGACCCCACCGCGCCGCCGGAGTACCCTCGCCCGGAACTGCTCATGATTGAACCGCGGGAGCAAGCGGCATGACGGTTGACGGCGCTACCGGTGGTCGCTCGAAGGGCTTGGTGCTTGCGGCGATGGTGTTCGCCGTGGCGATGACCTTCATCGATCAGACGATCGTGTCCATCGCCGCGCCCCAGATCCAGAAGGAGCTGGGACTGACGAACACGGGCATGCAGTGGGCGATCAACGCCTATCTGCTGTCACTGGCGGCGCTGTTCGCGTTTGGCGGCCGGCTCGCCGACACGGTCGGTCATCGCAAGATGGTCGTGCTGGGCGTGATCGTGTTCGCGCTGGCTTCGGTGATGTGCGGGCTCACCCCCACGGGCAGCCTGGCCGAGGCGTGGATCGTGACGTTCCGGGTGGTTCAGGGCGCGGGCGGGGCCATCATGTTCCCGGCGGCGATCGCGATCGTCGTGCAGACCTTCCCCTTGCGTGAGCGAGGGAGGGCGCTGGCGGTGTTCTTCGGCGTGGCCGGGGGGCTGACGGCGATCGGGCCGATCCTCGGCGGCTATCTGACCCAGTGGACCTGGCGGGCGATCTTCTGGGTCAACGTCCCCGTGGCGATCGTCGCGCTGGTGCTGATCGCGCTCGCCAAGCCGACCACGGTGCACAAGCCGGCGCGCATGGACTATCGCGGGCTGGTGCTGATCGCCGGGGGCGTGGCGCTGAGCGTGTTCGGCTTTCAGGAGTCGGCGATCTGGGGGTGGAGCAACCCCGGCACCTGGCTGTGCATCGTGCTCGGGGCGATCCTGCTGGTCGCGTTCTACTTCGTCGAGCGTCGCACGCCCTCGCCGCTGATCCAGGTCGAGATCTTCCGCATCCGGCCGTTCCTGGTCGAGAACATCGTCCTCGCTGTCGCGATGCTCGTGTTCCTGCCCGTGTTCTTCTTCGCCAGCGAGTACGCCCAGATCGCGCTCGGTAAGTCTGCCTCGGAGGCCGGGCTGTTCATCCTCTACTTCTTCCTCGGCTTCGTCGTGGCGGCCCAGATCGGCGGGCGGATGCTCGACCGGGCCGGGGCCAAGCGCGCGGTCGTGCTAGGCTGCGCGGTCAGCGCCGTGGGCTTCTATCTGTGGGCCGGGAAGGTGACGGCGCTGAGCCTCGGCTCCCAGCAGTGGTACATCATCCTCGCCGGAGCCGGAACGGGCCTGATGCTCGGCCCCGCCCAGACCGACGCGGTCAATCGAGCCTCCCGGTACGCCTACGGCGAGGCGACCGGCATCACACAGACCGTGCGCAACTACGCCGGCAGCCTGGGCCTGGCGATCCTCGGCACGATCCTGATCTCGCAACTGCGCTCCCGGATCACCACCTCGCTGATCGCGCAGGGCGTCCCGGCCCATGCCGCCGCCGCCCAGGCGTCGTCGGTCTCGCAATCGCGTAGCGCCGGCTCCGTCGCCTCGATCCCCCACTTCATCCGGCTGGACTTCGCCTACGCGACGCGCTCGGTCTTCTACGTCATGGCCGCCGTCATGGCCGTCGGGGCGATCGTCGCTCTCCTCGGTCTGCGCACAGGCGTCCAGGAAGAGCCCAAGCCGGCCGCGGTCGAGAGCGTGCCGGAAGCCGCCCGCGGCGTCGCCTGACGTGGATTTCGCTTCAGAGCGGCGGGATCCAGCGGTTCTGGACCCACATGCCTTCGTCGCCGGTGCGGTGCTCGGCGAGCGGGCGCTCGTGGGCTCCGTAGACACGCACGTCGATGACGCCGTCGGGTCCGTCGCGGAGCACGAAGGCGCGGGGAAGCCGGCCGAGCCGCAGGCGGTCCTGCAACTCATAGGCGGCCTCGACCTCGGCGATCCAGACGTTGTCCTGGTGCCACTGGGCGGTGATCACGTGTCGCGTCGAGCGCAGCGTGGCGAGGAACTCCGCGAGCAGCCGGCGCACCGCCTCCGCCCCTTCGGCGCGATGCCCATCCGCGGTCAGCAGGCGGCAATCGGGTGCCACCAGGGCCATCGCAGCGTCGAGATCGAGTGCGTCGAGCGCGTCGAGCAGCCTGTCGATCGGGGACTCGCTCATCGCGGCGCTGCTCGGCGGGAGGGGGCGCGGCCGGGCGGCTGGCTCGGCGCTTCGCGGGCCGGCGGTGCGGGGATCGCCCGCTCCAGCGGCCGCCCGAGCCGGACGGTCGCGCGCTCGCCGTGATGAACGAAATCGAGCGGTGAGCCCTCGGTCAGCGTGTAGGCCGCCTGCGCGGGCTCGACGTTCACGAGCAGCCGGCGATCGCGGTAACAGACCCGGAACGCGAGCCGGGTGAGCTCCTGGGGCAGCCGCGGGGCGAAGCTGAGGATCCCGCCGTGGTCACGCATGCCCCCGAGCCCGGCCACGGTGCCGATCCACGTCCCGGCGAGGGACGCGATGTGGAGCCCGTCGCGCGTGTTGTGCTCGAGGTCGTCGAGATCCATAAGCGCCGCTTCGCCGAGATAGTCGTAGGCCAGCTCGGAGTGCCCGACCTCCGCCGCGATAACGGACTGGATGCACGCCGACAGCGACGAGTCGCGCACCGTCAGCCGCTCGTAGTACTCGAAGTCGCGCGCCTTCTGGTCCGCGGTGAAGGCATCGCCGCGCAGGTACAGCGCCATCACCAGGTCGGCCTGCTTGACCACCTGCTTGCGGTACAGCTCGAAGTAGGGGAAGTGCAGCAGCAGCGGGTACTGCTCGGGGGACGTGTGCTCGAAGTCCCACACCTGATGCTGGGTGAAGCTCTCGGCCTGGAGATGGACGCCGAGCGCGGCGTCGTACGGAATGAGCATCGCCTGTGCGGCGTCGCGCCAGCCGGCCGTCTCCTCGTCGTCGACGCCGAGCTCGGCGGCGAGGTCCGGCTGGCGCTCGGCCGCTTCCGCCGCCGCGCGCAGGTTGCGCTGCGCCATCAGGTTCGTGTAGAGGTTGTTGTCGGCGATCGCGCTGTACTCGTCGGGTCCGGTGACGCCGTCGATGCGGAACCGACCGACGGCGTCGTGGTGACCGAGAACGCGCCACAACCGGGCCGTCTCGACGAGCAGCTCGAGGCCCGCGTCGCGCTCGAACGCGTCGTCGCCGGTCGCCGCCAGGTAGCGCACGACGGCATCCGCGATGTCGGCGTTGATGTGGAACGCGGCGGTCCCCGCCGGCCAGTAGCCCGAGCACTCGTGACCGCGGATCGTCCGCCACGGGAACGCGGCGCCCTGGAAGCCGAGCTGCCGCGCGCGCTCGCGGGCGAGGTCGATCGTCGCGTGTCGCCAGCGCAGCGCATCGCGAGCCGCGTGGGGCGCGGTGTAGGTGAGCACCGGCAACACGAACGTCTCCGTGTCCCAGAACGCATGCCCGTCGTAGCCCGGTCCCGTCAGGCCCTTGGCGGCGATGGCCCGCTGCTCGGCGCGCGCGCCCGCCTGCAGCGTGTGAAACAGTCCGAAGCGCACCGCCTGCTGCAGCTCGGCGTCGCCCTCGAGCTCGACGTCGGAGCGCGCCCAGAAGTCATCGAGATAGGCGCGCTGCGCGGCCAGGAGCGCGTCCCAGCCCGTGTGATGGGCCTCGGCGAGCGCGGCCGAGACCTGATCGCGGATCGAGGGCATCGAGCGCTGGCTCGACCACCCGTAGGCGAGGAACTTGATCACCCGCAGCGGCGTGCCCGGCGCGACCTCCGCGCTGACCATCACGCGGGCCACATCCTCGGAGCTCTCCTCGCTCGCGTCCGTGCCCGGCGGCCCGTCGATCACGTGCTCCATCGCCGCCGCCATGGTGAGGCCGCTCGCCGTCGTCACGTGGGCCAGGATCGCCCCTGTGTCGCGCGCGGCGGAGTACAGGGAGCGCAGTGGAGCGCTCAGCATCGCCGCCGCCCGCGGGTCCGCCTCCGTGTCGGGCAGCGGCTCGTTGGCGAACAGCTCGGACTGGACCACCACCGGGATCGTCTGCTCGAGCGGTTCGACCTCATACAGGATCGCGGCTACGGCTCTCTGCGCGAACGACACCATCCGGGTCGAGGAGACCCGAACGGCGGTTCCTGTCGGCGAGACCCATTCGGCCGTCCGGCGCAGCACGCCGAGGCGCAGGTCGAGGACCCGCTCGTGGCTGCGCAGCGTGCCGTAGCGCACATCGAACGGCTCGTCCTCGACCAGGAGGCGCAGGATCTTGCCGTTGGTCACGTTGAGAACCGTCTGGCCGGCCTCCGGAAAGCCGTACCCGGCCTCCGCATAGGGGAGTGGCCGTACCTCGTAGAAGCCGGCCAGATAGGTACCCGGCAACCCGAACGGCTCCCCCTCGTCCAGGTTCCCGCGCAGCCCGATGTGTCCGTTGGACAGCGCGAACACCGATTCGGTCTGCGCGAGCTTGTCCAGGTGCAGCTCGGTCTCCCGCACCGCCCACGGCTCGGCCGGGAATGCCGGATGCTGGATCACGGCGCCTGCAGGAGCTCGGCCAGGTCGCGCACCACGACGTCGGCGCCGTGCGCCTTCAACGCGTCGGCCTGCCCGGCGCGATCGACGCCGACCACGTGCCCATCGATGATCGCCTCGAACAGATCCTCGATCCCGGCCGCGGCCAGGACGTCGCGGCAGTTGGTGCTCGACGACACGACGGCCCGCCGCAGACCGGCCGCACGTACCGCCTTGACGTACCGCACCGACCCCTCGTACGGCTCCACGCCCTGGTCGTGAATCATCTTCAGGACGATCTCGTTCTTGCGGTTGCCGATGCCGCCGCCCGCCGCTGCAGGTACTCGTCGAACGTGTGCTTCCACGCGGCGGCGTGCACTTTGGCCGTCTGCGTCAGCACGCCGTCGAGGTCGAACAGGCCCGCTGTCACGCCGTCGGGTAAGCCGAGGGTCATGCCGGACTACTGGAGATACTTCTCTACCGTGTCGGCGTCACGGACCCCGGCCTCGTCCGGGTCCTGACCGGCGCTGCGGCGCGCCCGCCGTTGACGCAGCAGATCCCAGCAGCGGTCGAGCTCGACCGAGATGTGCTCCAGGCGCCGGCGATCGGCCGCCAGTGCCTCCTCGCTCTCCGCATCGGCCTCCTCGCGGCTGAGCAGCGTGTGCTCCTCCTGCACGAGCGACTCGATGCGGCCCAGAATCGGAGCGTCGTCCATACGCGCAGGGTATCCGACCACGGAAGCCCGGCCCACCCGCGGCCGGGCTCCCACAGCCCGGCTACCCTCGGGCCGGCACCTCCTCCTCGCCGAACACGATCAGCCCGTGCAGGATGTAGATGCACAGCGCGAAGATGGCCAGCGACCACCACGGGTGGGCGCCGCCGATCGACAGCAGCGATTCGAGTGCGCCCAGGGTGGCGGCGACGATCCCGATCACCCGGCCGTAGCCTCCGCCGCCGATCAGGGAGAATCCGGCGGTGAGCTGGATCACGCCCACGATGATCGTGATCCATCCCCAGGTATGGAGGCTCGAGAAGACGTACTGGGTGTTGTCGAAGAAGTGAGCGTTGCCCACTGCCGCGATGCCGTAGATGATGTTGAGCACGCCCGCGATCATCAGCAAGATCGCGACGAAAACGGCCCGACCTGCACCTTTCATTGCGCTTCCTCCTTCGCCCGCCGGCTCCGGCGGCCGCTAGGTTCCTGTACTCGGTCCGCCTGTAAATGTGGCGCGAGGGGCCCGGTCGGGCATCACCCCATCGGTATGAGGCCGGGCAGGCTCAAGGTCGGCCCCGGCGGTGGCCATGATCGCGGTGATCTGCTCCGGCCGCCGCGCGGCCGCGCGGGCGCACCGGTGATCGTGGAGGGTCAGCCGTGGGTGCGGTGGGGACGAACGCCGCCCGGCCGTCGCCGTCGGCGACCCTGGCGCGCCGCGGTAGCCTTGATCAGGTGAATGGGCGGGCGACGCGTGGGCACACGCTCTAAGGGCAAAGCGGGCGTGAGCCGGCGGGCGCTGGGCGCGATCGCGACGGCCATCTCGGCGGCGTTGCTGCTCGCACCCGAGGCGCTGGCGCGCGCGGGCGGCGGCAGCTCGGGCTTCAGCGGCTTCGGTCGCGGCGGTGGGGGCGGGTTCAGCGGGCTCGGTCATGGGCATTTCTTGTTCATCCCGGTCGGCGGCGGAGGCGGCCTGGTGCTGTTCATCCTCGTCCTGGTGATCGTGTTCTTCGTGCTCCCGCGGGTGATGATGTGGTGGCGGGGCCAGCAGAGCGCGGGCACGGCCTCCCGCCGCAAGGTGGCAGAGCGCAAGCGACGCGTGGAGCTGGCGGCGGCGGAGGCGGCCGAGGACGACGCCGCGTTCGCCCCCGACCAGGTCCGCGCCCAGGCAGCGAAGCTGTTCCTGGAGATCCAGGCGGCCTGGGACGCCGGTGACCGCGTCCGCCTGCGTGGGCTCGTCGCGCCGGAGCTGCTGGCCGAATGGGAGCGACGTCTCGACGACTTCGACCGCAAGGGCTGGCACAACCGCGTAGCGCCCGTGGGCCGGCCGACGGTCGAATACGTGGGCCTCACCAACCGCGGCGACAATCGCGCCGACCGCGTGGTGGTGCGGATCGAGGCCAAGCTGCGCGATTACGTCGAGGACGCCTACGGGCAGCGCGTCGGTCGCGTCGACGCGGTCGGCGACACCAGTCGAGTGCGCGAGTTCTGGACGCTGGTCAAGCGCGACGGCCACTGGATCCTGCAGTCGATCGAACAGGGCGCAGAGGGCTCGCACCAGCTGAGCGAAGGGGTCCTCGCCTCACCCTGGGCCGACGAGCAGGCGATGCGCGATGAGGCCCTGGTCCAGGGCGCGGTGCAGGATGCCGTGCCCGAGGGCACGAAGATCGCCGAGGTCGCCGATCTGGACTTCACCGGCGATGGGCGCGCCGCCGCACTCGACCTGTCGGTCGCCGACGGCCGTTTCGCGCCCGACATCCTCGAGGTCGCCGCCCGGCGCGCCGTGGCCGCCTGGGCCGACGCCGTCGACGGCGACGATGGCCCGTTGCTGGCCCTCTCCCGCCCCGAGGCAGCGCGCGAGATGCTGCATCCGGGCGACCCGAGCGGGCACACGCGACTCGTAGTGCGCGGCCTCGAGGTGCGGCACATCCAGATCGTCGCGCTCGACGCCGCAGCCGAGCCGCCGACGATGACGATCGATCTCGAGCTCACCGGCCGCCGCTACATCGAGGACCGCGACACTGCCGCGGTTGTGGCCGGCAGCCAGTCACGGGCAGTGAAGTTCACCGAGCGCTGGACGCTCGCCCTCGACGGGCCGGCCGACGAGCCGTGGCGCCTCGCCGCCGTCGGCGCGCCCGCGGGCCGGCCGTAGACCGTTTGCACCGACTCGCCTCACTGAGGCATGCTGCCTGGCCCGACCAGGTCGCCGCCGAGATCCTGATCGACGCCTCGACGCTCGCCGGTCGCCGCTTTCGCGACGAGGAGCTTCACCTGTGGACGCTCGGCGCGGACGGCAGACTCAACCGGATGCGCCATTACGTCGACACCGCCAAGCACATCGCCGCCGGGGCCGCAGTTGAGTGAGGTCGCGGAGGCCGTTCGCGCCGTCCTCCGCGGCCAGGCCCAGCGGGTCGGGTTCCGCGATGCCACGGTCGCGGAGGCGCACCGGCTCGGCCTGATGGGCTGGGCGCGCAGCGACGAGGACGGCGCCGTGCGCGTCCACGCCGAGGGCGACCCGCACAAGCTCGCTGAGCTCGTGGGCTTCCTGCAGGAGGGGCCGCCGGCCGCCCGGGTGAGCGATGTCGAGATCGAAGCGGTCGGAGTCGAGGGCCACGAGCAGTTCGCGATCCGCGGCGTGAGCGCTGGGACCTTCGCCGTGCTCGAGCGCGCAGCTCCGACGCGCGGGTTCGAGCTGCAACTCGAGGTCGAGGGCGCAATGCGCGCCTGGGCACTCCCCAAGGGGCCCTCGCTCGACCCCGCGGTCAAGCGCTTCGCCGTCGAGGTCGACGACCCCACCGGGAAGAGCGACGCGGACGACGTGAGCGTGTGGGATCGCGGGACCTACGAGCAGGGCGGACGGGTCCCGTGGCCCGAGGCGCTCGCCCGCGGCCACGCCGTCTTCGTGCTGCACGGGGCGAAACTCCGCGGCGGCTTCGCCCTGCAGCGCACGCGCTCCGGGAGCCGGGCGCAATGGCTGCTGATCAAGCGCCGGGATGAGCAGGCCCGGCCGGGCTCAGACGTCGCCGCCGAGAGCGCCGGTCAGTAGCTGAACATCGTCGCGCCGTCGTCGATCCGCTGCCACAGCGGGGTGGCGCCGCCGATCTGCGCGGCATCCTCCCGAACGCTCGACCTCGTCCCACGATCCGGTCAGCGTCGCCCACCCCAGTCCCCGCTCGAGCAGCTCGCGATCGTCGGGGCCGAGATTGAGCCTTCGTTGATCCGCGGACGGTGCGCGTGCGTAGAGGGGTGTTGAGAGCGCTTGGTGGCGGGGCTGAGCGGGCTCCAGCACCATTCATCATCGACCCCAGGAGGGGCAATGTCTCATGCACGCGAAGTTCCGAGCAGTGGCCTGGATCGTAAGCAGTTCCTCGGCCGCACGGCCGCTGCCGGCGCTAGCGCGTTCGCGGGCGCGTCGGCGTTGGGGGCTCTCGTCCCGTCGTTCGCGGCCGCCAAGAAGGGCGGCGTGACCAAGGGCGACATCGAGATCCTCGCGGCAGCGCAGATCGCCGAGGCGCTCGCCGTCACCACCTACACCAACATCATCGAGGTGGCGCCGTTCTTCGCCCGGCTGGCCTCAGACGATCAGGGGTATCTGAAAGCGGCCCGGCAGGAAGAGATGTCGCACTACCTGCTCGAGAAGAGCGTGACCGGAAAGCCGTCGCCGTTCACGACCTTCTACTACCCCCCGAAGATGTTCTCCGACGCCCAGACGACGTTGAACATCCTGGTCACGCTCGAGGACGCGTTCATCGCCGCCTACCTGGTCGGCGTGCGGAACTTCAGCACGCCCGACCTTCGTGTCACCGCCGCCCGGATCATGGGAATCGAGAGTGACCACCGCACCCTCGCCCGCGTCGTCGCCCCCGGCGTGGCGGCCCAGGACGGCGGCCCGATCGAGCGGGTGACCGGGATCCAGGGCAAGGCCGAGAGCGTCGACCCGCCCAACAACAACGGCTACGAACGGACCCTGCGATGGACGAAGATCAGCAAGGCCATCACCGCGCTGACCCCGTTCGCCGACAAGACAACCGCCGCCAAGGCCGGGTTCGACACCACCAAGCCCTACCAGTTCAAGCCGTTCAGCCCGACCCTGCCCGAACCGCTGGGCGAGTTCCACTCCTTCATCGGCTGACACAAACACCGACGCGACCGGGGTGGCGAGCGATCGCCACCCCGGGGCCGCCCACGGTGCAGCCCGCGCCGCCATCGACCTTGCCGACGAAGGTGACGCCATGCCCGTTGCGCGACCACTGCGGCGGCTGGAGCGTGATCGTCGCCTTGACCGGAATCGACTGCGGGCACGCCGCCCGATGTGGCCGCCGATCCGATCAGGCCCGCGCAGGTGGATCCAGACTCAGGCCGCCGGCGCTTTCACCGAGACGATGTAGCCGCGCACGTCGGATGCCGGCTCCGAGTAGGCGTCGCCGAGCGCCGTCTCGATCGCGGTCATGTACTCCTTGGCCCAGTCGGGGAGCTCGTAGTCGATCGCGGCCAGGAACTCGAGCGTCGCGGCCAGACGGATGTCGGCGATCGACGGTTCGGAGCCGCCGATGAACGGCCTGCCGTCGAGGAAGAACGCGCGGTAGGCCTCGAGCGGCGCCGCGATCGCCGCTTGGGCGTCCTTCTGGGCTCGCGCCTTCGTGTCCTCACCGGCGTCGGAACAGCCGACCTCGCCCGCGTACTGCGGAAAGCCGAGCACCGGGTAGGTGGCGCGCGCGACGACGGGATAGAGCGTACCGATGAGGTAGAACATCGCGCTGTCGACCATCGCCCGTTCGCTCGCGTCGCGCGGATAGAACTGCTCCAGCCCGTGTTTGTTGCACAGGTACTGCATGATCGCGCAGCTCTCCCACAGCGACCCCTTGGGCAGCCCCTGCTCCTCCAGCAGCGGCGTGAGGTCGGCCGGGTCCTTGCGCAGGAACTCGGGGGTGCCCTTCTTCCCCCACATGTCGAGCTCTTCGAATTCGAGCCCGGCGGCGCGGACGAAGATGCGGACGCTGAGGTTGTTGACGCTCGGCTTGAGGATGCTCAGCGTGTTCTCTGCCATGTGGTCCCTCCAGAATGCTGCGGTTACCGCACGGTCGACTCCCCGTACGGATGCTTGGCCGATCGGTCCTCCGAGAGCGACGCCCGCGATCGGGTGACGAGCGCCTCGATTGCATCGGCGAGGTGAACGGGGTCGATGTTGTAGTCACCGCGCGCGACCCGGATCTTGTGCGCCTCGAGCAGCACCTCGGCGTGGGTGTGGCCGTCCGGCGGCTCGAAGCGGTACGAGGCGAGCTCGATCAGGAGCCCGAGCGGATCCTCGAAGTAGATCGAGTCCATGAACCCACGATCCTTGACCCCGCTGTGGCGGATCTGCCGCTCGTCGAGCCGTTCCACCGCCTGGAGGAAGGTCGCCCGCGAGAGCGAGAACGCGACGTGGTGCACACACCCGACGTCGGTCGGAGTCCGCTGCGGATCGGGCGTGCGCTCCTCGCTGGTGAAGACGGTGACCAAGCGGCCGTCGCCCGGATCGAAGTAGAGATGGCTCTCCGACGCGTTGTCCAGGTTGGGCTGTTCGAACACGAACGGCATGCCCAGCACGCCCTCCCACAAGTCGATCGACGTCTGCCGGTCGGCCCCGACGAGGGTGATGTGGTGGACGCCCTGGCTCTGGAGCTTTCGCACGATTCCTCACCTCGGCTGGTGGTGAACGAGTTTCGACTTGTAGTCGCTGCGCTGCAAGCTCCCCCACGGCACAAGCTCGACGCGCGTTTGGACGACGAGTACATCACGCAGCCGGCCGCGGATCGCCTCGGCGAGAGCGGGATCGGCCGGCTGGCCGCGGGCGAGCTCGACCCGCACGGGAAGCGGAGGCTCCTGCTTCACGCCCGGCGCGGCCGGCTCGACCAGGATGTGGCCGCTGACATCGGGCACGAATGCGCCCACCACTTCGCGCACGGCCGACGGGAACACGTTGACACCCCGGACGATGAGCATGTCATCGGTGCGCCCGACGCAGCGCACCCGCGGACCCGTCCGGCCGCATCGGCATGGACTCGTCCGGACGGTGACGTGATCGCGCGTGCGGAACCGCAGCAGCGGAGCCGCGCGATGGCGGAGATGGGTGAGCACGAGCTCCCCCGTCGCGCCGTCCTCCATGGCGATGCTCGCGCCCGTGCCCGGCTCGATCAGCTCGGCATGAACGAAGCCGCGCGCCCCGAGGTGCATCCCGTCCTGCCGCTCGCACTCGCCCCACAGCGACACACCGATGTCGCCAATGCCCATCGCTTCGGTCACCCGAGCGCCCCAGCCCTCCTCGAGCCTGGCCCGGAACGCGGGCTCGCCGCCGCCCGGCTCGCCCGCGACGAGCACGCGCTCGACGCTTGATGCCGGAAGATCGACGTCGTGCTCGGCGGCCGCTTCGATCACGTGGGCGGCGTAGGAGGGTGTCAGCACGGCGGCCTGGGGCCCGAGGCGCTGAATCGCCTGCAACAGGCGCTCGGTGTTGGCGCCACCGATCGGAACGTGGCACAGCCCGATTCGGTCGAAGGCCGCGAGCGCGGCGCCGGCCACGAACGGCCCGGCGTTGTAGGTCGAGACGATGCGCTGCCCGGCGCTGACGCCAGAGGCGGCATAGCTGCACGCCGAGCCGGTGACCCAGTTCTCGAGATCGGCCGCCGTCAGCGGGACGTAGCTGGGCGCGCCGGTGGTTCCACTCGTCGAGTAGATCCTGGTGATCTCGGGTGGGGTGGCACAGAGATGGGCGCCGATCGGGTCCTCGGGCGTGCACGTCGCCCTGAGTTCGTGCTTGTCGGTGAGCGGCAGGTGCGTGATCTCGGCCAGCCCGCCGGCATCCCGTTCTGAGGCGCATCCCGCCCCTGCCAGCTTGTCCTGGTAGAAGGCCGAGCGGGCGAACAGATAGGCGACCTGGGCGCGGTAGTGCCGATCGTCGAGTGCGAGCTGCTCAGCCCAGGGGCGGGTTTCGAGCTCCGGCGCGATCATCGGTCACGGGTCCTCGTCGGACATCGGCTGATACTCGATTGCCGCCTCGGCCCGGCCGGCCATCAGGAACCCGAGTGGCTGATGCTGCTCCTCGGCGAGGTGGGCGAGCAGGCCGGCGGTACGGGCGAGGATCGGGATCGCCTTCACCGCGTCCGGCGAGAAGCCGAGCTCGAGCATCACGGCCGCGATCGGCATCGAGACATTCATTGTCAGCGGCTTGCCCCAGACCTCGGCCGCGGCATCGCGCAGGCATCGCGCGAGCGTCACGTAGGGGCCGCTGATGCCCCGCACGTCCGCGAGCTCGAGGATCCGCTCGGCGCGGGGGTCCACCGGACCGTGAACCGGATGACCGAATCCCGCCAACCGGCCGCCGGCGGCGTGGATCGCCCGCGCCACACCCTCGGCCACCGATGCGGGGGTGGCGCCGGCCGCCACCTGCTCCTGGGCGTCCACGAGCAGACGCGCGCATGCCTCGGCGGTGCCGAGGATCACCGGGCCGCAGCCGAGGATCCCGGCCGCCACGGCCCCCTGCAACGATCCCGGCTCCGCGGCGAGCGTCATCCGCGCGGCGACGTTGGTGGGCATCATCCCGTGCTCGGCGATCGCGATGAGCAGCAGATCGAGGAAGAAGCGCTGATCCTCGGTCGCCTCGCGTCCGGTGAGCAGGAGGTGGAAGTACTCGGTGAAGCTCAGCCGGCCCATCAGATCGCCGCACAGGTCACGGCCTCGCACCTCCACCCGGTCGGGATAGGCCTGACTGATGTGACTGACTCCTGGCCCCGGGCTACCGATCTGCATATCGCCTCGGGCCGACCCTACTGCATCACTCGGGCGGGCCCCAGTGCATCGTGCGACGGCCGCCGGGTAGTCTGCGTGGATGCCGTCCGGATGGCCCACGCTGTCCTACGAGGAGTGGAGCGCGACCTGCGACACGCTGCACGCGCACACCCAGGTCCTGGGCAAGCTCGCCGTGGCCCTCGCCCCGCCGGAGCCGCAGCTTCAGCACGCGGCCTTGCGGCTGACCGCGCGGGGGTGGGAGACCGCTCCGCTCCCGGCGCCCGACGGCTCGGGGGCACTGGTCGTCACCCTCGACCTGCGCACCCACCAGGCCCTCGTCGAGCACAGCGACGGGGCGGTGCGGCGGATCGCGCTTACCCCCGACCGACCCGTGGGTGAGGTCACCCGAGAGCTGCTGGCCGCGATCCGTGGCGTCGCGGGCCCGGTCAAGATCAACCCCACGCCACAGGAGGTTCCGTGGACCGTGCGGCTCGACGAGGACGGCGACCACCGCCACTACGACCCGGGCCAGGTCGCCACCTACTTTGCCGCGGCGACCCGCGCGGCGCTCGTCCTGGCCGCGTTCAGCGCCCCGTATCGCGGTCGCCGCACCCCGGTCAACGCCTGGTGGGGCTCGTTCGATCTCGCGGCCAATCTGTTCTCCGGCTTGCCGGCGGATCCCCCCTCGGATGACTTCATCATGCGCAACGCGATGGACGCGCAAGAGGTTGCGGTCGGCTGGTGGCCCGGCGACCAGCGCTATGGCAGGGCGGCGTTCTATGCCTACGCCCATCCGGCCCCGGAGGGGTTCGCTAACGCGACGCTCTCGCCCGCGGCGGCGCACTGGGACACCACGCTCGGCGAGTTCATCCTCGACTGGGACGATGTCTGCGCCAGCCCCGACCCGTTTGCAGCCGCGCTCGAGTTTGCCCGCTCCGCGTTCCACCACGCCTGCCTGGTGTGCGACTGGGATCCAGCGCTCCCGGCCAGTGCTGAGGGACAACCGCCGCCGGTCCGCTGAC
>CAWFKF010000025.1:0-25062 GCA_963816005.1 uncultured Solirubrobacteraceae bacterium
GAAAGCGGGCGCGAGCCCGCTGTCGAGATCACGCGGCGAAAGGGGCAGTCAATGGGCGCGTGAAGGGACGGACCCCACGGCACAGACCGTTACGTCGCGGCTATCGAGCGGACGCTCGAGACAACGCGCACGGTAGCCGACGCGATCCGGGCCCCCGATCCACCTGGACCTCGTCTGCGAGCCGGAGCTCTCGGTGCTCCTGTTCGAGCGGCCGGGCTGGGACGACGATGGGTACGCGGTTTGGGTCGAACGCACTGGCGACGACGGGCGTGATCCTGTGCGTGCCGACCAAGTGGCATAGCCGCACGGTGCTACGCCTGGCGTTCGTGAACCCCGACACGCAGCCCGCGCGCGTGATCGAGGTGTTGGACACGCTGCGGTGAGACCGAATCTCATCGCGACACACAGAGGTGGCTTCGTTTCGAATCCGATCGCCCCGTTTTCGAGGGTGGTCGCTCTGCTCCCCGAAGGGAGCCGCCACGGAGTTCCTGCTCACGCCGGCGAATCACAGCACCCGCTGGCGGCGGCGGGCCCGCCGGCGTCCGACACCTCACGCGCTCGTCGCACTGCCCCGCGGACGAACTCCGGCAGTCAGGATGACCGGCGCGCCAGCGCCGACGACCGGTCTGGGCGGGCGGCGGGCCTCATGGTGCTGCTGGGTTCTGCGGGCCGCTGCCTTGCCCGCCCGCCGGCGCCCCGTCGCCGGGTCCGCTCCTCCCTCAGCACCGGACCAAAGTCCTTCGGCGTCAAATACGTCGAGGCCAGAAGCTCGCCGCCGCGGGCGAAGAGCGGGAAACAGGCGTCGCCGAGCAGTAGGTAGGCCGCCGCGCCTTGCGTGCTGTCGACCCAATTCGGCGGCTTCGCGACGACGCGCACGCTCGACAGCATCCGTAGCAATTTGACGCTGGGCCTCGTCCCTCGGAAGTCCCGGTCGACAGCAGTCCGTGGAGCGTTCGACGCAATGGCTGCCGAAGGTCAGCGGGACGCTGTCGCCCGGCAATCGCCAGCCCCGCTGGATATCGTCGAGCGCGCTCATTTCGGGCACCCCGGCGGGCTGAACCGATGGTGTAGCCAGTCGCGCTCCGTACGATCGCCGGGGGCTCGGTCCCTCGCCTGCCGCGTCAGCCTCGAGGTGGGGAGCAGCAACCCCGCCTCAAGCTCGGTCGAGGGCCGCGGACGTGTATGCGAGCGGGATGTCCACGGTCGCGCTGCGCTTGACCTGCCAGCTCGCCGGCAGCATGTCGACCGATCGCCCGCGCACGCGCGGCTTCGGGATGGCTCGACGAGGGGACGCGGCCGGCCCTGATCACGACGGCGGTCGGCCTCGTTGCCGGCGAGCTCGAGTACTACCCAGGTGTGTCGGCGCGACCTTGGGTGATGTCGGCCGCGTGCTGAGTGCGGCCGCGGGTTAGCGGCTTGGTGGCGGGCTGACCGCGTCGTGGGGGACGACCGTTCTGCGGCGTGGATCACCGAGCGTCTTCAACGGCGGTCTGCGGAGGCGAGCAGCTTGAGCAGGAGGCGTTGGAGACGTTGCTGCTGTTTGGGGCCGTCGAGGGTGTGGTCGAGCTCGGCGCTGATTGCGTCGAGGGCGGCGGTGACGTTGCGCAGGGCGTTGCGTCCTCGTGGGGTGAGTTCGAGTGCGTAGGAGCGGCGGTCGTTCTGGTTGCGGTGGCGTTTGACGAGTTGGTCGGCTTCGAGGCGGTCGACGGTTTGCAGGATCGCGGTGCCGCTGAGTCCGAGTTGCTCGGCGATCGCCTGTTGCGAGGTTGGGCCGGTTGCGTCGAGGGTTCTGAGCGTTCCGTATTGCGGCGCGGTGAGTCCGATCTCGCGCAGGCGCTGAGCGAAGGACTCGCTGACTGCGTGGTGAGCCAGCGAGAGCAGGTGGACGGTGCGCCCGGTGAGTGCGGTGGGACGTTGCTCCGAGTGGCCGCCGGCGCCCACGATCCTCTGCAGCATCCGGTCGAGGTCTTGCCGCTCGCGGTCGGCGAGCACCGAGGTGAGCTGTGCGTTGGCTTGGTCGGCCGCGCGCTCCATATCCGCAAGCGTGCTACCGGCCTTGCCGGTCGATAGGAGCGCGTAGGAGCGGCGGTCGGCTGGATCACGTTTGCGCTCCACAAGCCCGACCTGTTCCATCGCGTCGATCAGGGAGACCATGATGGTGCGGTTGATCCCCAGCCGCTCGGCAAGCTGCTGCTGGGAGCGGGGGCCCCACTCGGCGAGCGCCGCAAGGACCTCGTGGTAGCGCGGGAGCAGACCGTCCGGCAGTGCGGCCGCGAGCTGTTCGGTCGCGCGCACGTGCGCGAGTCGCAGCAGGAACCCCGTCTCCTTCCTGGCCGGGCCGGGGATCGACCGCTCCGGCGGGGTGCTCTGGCTGCCGTTGAGGTCGGCGTTCTGGTCCGTGACGGCGTTCATCACCGACCACTATAGCTCAACCAGCCTGATGATAAAGGGCACAAATCATCAATACTCCTGACGATCTAGTAGCTTGACGATATCGTGCTGCGCGCAACCCGAATCAGAAAGAGACCGCCAGATGTCAGCCACCGACTCGATCACCTACCAGCCCGCCACCGCCATCCCGAGGAGCCACGCGATGCCCGCAACGAAACCGATCCCCACCATCGAACCCGAAGATCCACGGGCGACCGACGAACGGCGGCGCTGGAAGACGCTCGCGGTGCTGTGCCTGAGCCTGCTGATGACGGTGCTCGACACGACCGTCGTCAACGTCGCGCTGCCGACGCTCGACCGCACGCTGCACGCGAGCTCGAGCGGCCTGGAATGGATCGTCGACGCCTACACGCTCGTATTCGCCGGGCTGCTGATGCTCGGCGGGGCGCTCGGCGACCGTTACGGCCGCCACCGGGCACTCCCAACGGGCCTGGTGATCTTCGGCACCGGCTCCGTGGTCGCCGCCCTGGCTGGCAGCGTCGCTCAGCTGATCGCCGCGCGTGCGGTGATGGGCGCCGGCGCCGCGCTCGTGATGCCCGCCACCCTGTCGATCCTGACCGGCGTGTTCACCGACCCGGCCGAGCGCGCGAAGGCGATCGGCATCTGGTCCGCCGTCTCCGGCCTCGGCGTCGCCATCGGCCCGACGCTCGGCGGGCTGCTGCTCGAGCACTTCGCCTGGAGCTCCATCTTCCTGATCAACCTCCCAGTCATCGTTGTGGCTCTGATCGCCGGCCGGCGACTGGTGCCCGCCTCCCGCGCATCGAAGCCGCCGCGGATCGACCTTACCGGCGCAACCCTGTCGGTCGCCGGCCTGTCCGCACTCACCTACACCCTGATCCAGGCGCCATCGAACGGCTGGACCTCCACCAGCACAATCGCGACCGGCCTGACCGCCGCCGGCCTGCTCGTGGTATTCGCGATTCAGCAGGTCCGCCACACCGACCCGCTGATCGACCTGCGGCTGTTCACGAACCCGCGGTTCTCAGCCGCCTCCGGCGCGGTGATGGCGCTCTTCTTCGCACTCACCGCCGCCACATTCCTGCTCACCCAGATCTACCAGTTCGTACTCGGCTACTCGCCACTGGCCGCCGGCCTGCGCGCACTGGCACCAGCCCTGATGGTCGCGATCGCCGCACCGATCGGCGCCAAGATCGCCGCCGGCAAAGGACCCCGCCTCCCGATCACCGCCGGGCTGACCCTCGCGACCGGCGGCCTGTGCCTGTTCGCGACCGCCAACCCGGGCTCCGGATACCTGCACTACATGATCGCGATGACGTTCGTCGGGCTCGGCATCGGCCTCTCGATGGCACCCGCCACCCACTCAATCATGAGCTCCGTGCCACCCGCCAAAGCAGGCGCCGGCTCCGCGATCAACGACACCACGCGCAACCTCGGAGGCGTGCTCGGCGTCGCGATCATCGGCAGCATCGTCGCCTCCGCCTACAAGACCGGACTCGCACCGGCCACAACCCACCTCGGCCGGCACCTGCAAACACTCGTCGGCCAATCGGTCGGACTCGCGACCGAGATCGGCAAGCACATGCCCGGCAGCACCGGCAAGCAACTCATCACCGGCGCGCACCATTCATTCGTGCACGCCGCCAACCACGGCCTCCTGATCGCCGCCGCCACCACCCTGACCGCAGCGATCCTCGCCGCCCGCTACCTCCCCGGCCCAGCCCCCGTTCCCGACCCCGCCCGGCAGCCGCTCGACACCCCCAAGCAGCCCGCCGCGGCCACCGCCTGACCCAGCACCAACCGACCAAGACACAGGAGCAAGACCATGTCGCAGACGACCATCAACCCCGACGCCCCACCACTCGCTCTTCTACGTCGCGCGCGACGTCCAGGAGCGCCGGTGCCGGTGTCGATCCGGCTCAGGCGCTGCGCATCGCTTGGCGGCATCGTTTCTGAGCGAACGCGTGCCCGTGGCGGCCCCACCGCCAGGGACACACCACGAAGCCGAACCACCCGACGAGCGCGCGCCACGGGCGCCGGACGCTCCAGGCACCCAGCCGCTCAAGCCCGGCCAGGATCGCCACACAACAACACTACGCCGTCTCGTGGCGGCGTGCACGCCATGAGCCCGGAAGCACGGTCGCGGACTCTCGGTTGAGCGTCGCGCCGGCTCCCCCCTCGCTCCGGCCGGTCGGCGCTCCCGGGACCATCGCGCGGGTCCGGCACCCCCCGCGAGCCGGAAGCGGCGTGCTTCTCCTTCCAGACTCCGCGTAAACGAGGGCCGCTGCGGGTGGAGGACGGATGCCGGAGACAACACAAGAGTGGGTCTCGGCGCTTGCGGGCATCCACTCAGCCGTCGCATGAGGTCCCCGGCTCTCAGCGACCGGCGTCTCAGCCGACCAACGCTCAGCGAACGCCGGCCGCGCTCCTGCGCGGCCCTCCTCGTTGCGCCGATCAGCGGAGACCGCGCGGTTCGCAGCAATTGCCCGCTCGGTGCTGCCGAACGGCCAAATTTATGCAGCGCCGCGCGTTCGCGACTAGGCTGCGCGTGTCCGATTCATCCGCCGTTACCAGGGGGTGCCGCGGTGTTCAATCGTTTGTCCTCATCGTCCGTCGACGTGCTCGATGGCGCGCTACGGGCCGGCTCAACGCCGACCCACACCCGGCGCTGGCTGCTCGAACGTGCAGCGGTGGGAACCGCCGGAGTCACCGTGGCGGGCGCCGTCATTCCGACCGCCAATGCCATAGGGGCCTCTAGCGACGAATCAATTCAAGACTTTGGCGTGTTCGCGTCCACCACCGAGGCGCTCACTGTCACATTGCTGACCGAGCTGCTGCGACGAGTGAGCCTGCACCGGGAGGTTCCAACCTGGATCTTGCGTTAACCCTAAACCAAGCGTAGGTTGGGGCTGCTGGCTCGGGGGCGAGTCCTGGAAGCCCGTTGTTGCGGGGTTTGGGGCGGATTGCGCGTTGGGGCCTGGCTGCGTGGGTGCGCGTTTGGGGTGAAGCCGTGCTGGGTTATGTGTCGGCTGCTTGCTTGAGTGTCAGCTCGGCGACTTTGGTGGCGATCTGACGCATCTGGTCAATGAGGTGTCGTAGTTGGCGGTCGTTGGCGATCCATTCCTGGTAGAGGTCCGCTTCGCGTTCGGTGATTCGGCGGGTGACGGTCTTGCCGTTGACCTTGGCGGTCCACTGGTAGTAGGGGCCGTGGGGCTGGGGCGGGTCGGCGTGGCATTTGCAGCCGGGCGTCGCGCAGCGGGTGTAGCGGCGGGTGACGCTGCCTGAGTGGATCATGCCGATCGTCGGGAGCTGGGCGGCGAGCTCGCGGTAGCGCTGCTCGTGGTCGGCGAGGCTCTCGGTGGTGTTCGTCGGTGGCATCTCGTGTCTTCTTTCTCCGCCGGCCAGTATCCACCATCATACCAGACAGTAATATTACTGTCTGGTATGATGAGGGACACGTCACCAGACCAGGGGGAGCACACCGATGAGCAAGACACGCCGCACGCGAACCGCCCGGCTGCGCGCCGAGGCGACCGCGATCACACGGCGTCTGGAGCGCGCCGTGCGCCCGAACGTGACCGGGCCGGTGCTCGGCCGGGCGAACATCGCCTACGAGCTCTCAGCGCGCACGAAGGGCACCGCGCACGGCGGTATCGGCGTGATCGCGAAGCTGATCGGCGAGGTCGGGTTGGCCGGCGAGATCGACGCGGCGCTGGAGTTGCTGAAGCTGCGCAAGCCCTACTACGAGTCCGACCACGTGTTGAACATCGCGTACAACGCGCTGTGCGGCGGGCAACGCCTGCAGGACATCGAGGCGCGCCGCTGCGACCGGGTGTTCCTCGACGGGCTGGGGATCGAGAGCCTCCCCGACCCGACCACCGCCGGAGACTTCTGCCGGCGCTTCGACGAGGCCTCGATCCTGGCTCTCCAGGAGGCTGTCAACCGCGCTCGGCTGAAGGTGTGGCAACGTCAGCCGGAGGAGTTCTTCAAGCAGCCGGCGGTGATCGACGCGGACGCCAGCATCGTCCCGACCGACGCGCAGACGAAAGAGGGGATGGACATCTCCTACAACGGCATCTGGGGGTACTCGGCGTTGGTCGTTTCGCTCGCGAACACCAAGGAACCCTTGTATCTGGGGCTTTTGGGCGCGAACCGGCCCAGCCACGAGGGCGTGGTCGACTACTACGACCGGGCGATCAGCCTGTGCCGCGAGGCCGGGTTCACGCAGGTCCGCCTGCGGGGCGACACCGACTTCTCGCTGACCGCCGAGTTCGACCGCTGGGACGCAGACGGGGTGCGGTTCGTGTTCGGCTATGACGCCAAGGCCAACCTCGTCCAAGCCGCCGAGCGCGAAGGGGAGGAGACCTACCACGAGCTCGTGACCCGCACCGAGCGACAGATCGCCACCACCGCCCGCACCCGCCCCCGCAACGTCAAGGACGAGATCGTCCGCGAGCGCAACTACAAGACGCTGCGCCAGGCAGCCGAGGACGTCGTCGAGTTCTCCTACCGGCCCGGGAAGTGCAAGCGCGACTACCGGGTGATCGCGCTGCGCAAGAACATCTCGGTCGAGCGCGGCGAGAACGTCCTGTTCAGCGAGTACCGCTACTTCTTCTACATCACCAACGACCCGAACATGACCGCCGACGAGATCATCGACCAAGCCCGGCAACGCTGCAACCAGGAGAACCTCATCAGCCAGCTGAAGTCCGACGTGCGCGCGCTGCACGCCCCGGTCAACACCCTCTGCGCCAACTGGGCGTACATGACGATGGCCGCACTCGCCTGGACCCTAAAAGCCTGGTGCGCCCTGCTACTACCAATCACCCCGCGCTGGGCCGAACCTCACAACGAGCAACGCCGTCGCCTGTTGACCATGGACTTCCGGACCTTCCGCACCGCGTTCATCGAGATCCCCTGCCAGATCATCACCACCGGCCGACGCGTCAGGTGGCGCGTCCTCACCTACAACCCATGGCTCAGCGCACTCTTCCGCCTGACCGACACCCTCTGACCACAACCGCCACCCGCGTCGCCACAGCCGAAGTGCGATATCGACCACCGGCCAGACCGGCCGGCGCACCAGCGACCCCGAACAACGGCCAAACCGCCGTCATATGACACCCACCCACACCGATCGCGGCTCCGATCGCCATCCCGATCGCTCCTCAACGCCCCCACAACCCCGCTCAAGCCTCATCGAGTCGATCCGAGCCCGAGACCCAGCCTCACATGACCGAGATCGCTTGTTTTAGGATTAACGACCGCGCCCCGGGGCTGGCCGGGGCGCGGAAACGTCGGAAACGTCCGCCTGGGCAAGGAGAATGCGGGGTGCTGAAACTCGCGTCCCGACCTCAGGAGGATCACCCAATTGGTGAAGCGTGATGGGCTGGTTGACAAGCTAACTGTGAGGGCGGACGGCACGGGTCAGGTCGGTCATGCTGGCAGTGCGCTGCTGGCCGGGGTCGCGGACCGCGTCGGGTTGACACGGGCGCTGTCGGGGGCGATGGCGCCGACCAGGGAGCGGCGCTCGGCGCATGACCCAGGGGTGGTGCTGCGCGATCTGGCGGTGATGCTCGCCGACGGCGGGGAGTGCCTGGCTGACCTGGGAGCTCAGCGTGATCAGCCTGACCTGTTCGGCAATGTCGCGTCTGACTCAACGGCGTTCCGCGTGATCGACTCGATCGACGCGGAGTGCCTTGGCCGGCTGCGTGTGGCGGTCGCGGTCGCGAGGGCGCGGGCGTGGAAGCTCGGGGCGCGTCCGCAGCGCAGGGTCAAGCCGGACGGCCCCGAGCGGACGGTGCTCGACCTGGACGCGACGCTCACCACCGCCCACTCGGAGAAGGAGGACGCCAAGGGGAACTTCAAAGGCGGCTATGGTCATCATCCGCTGCTCTGCTACCTCGATGGGACAGGGGAGGCGCCGGCGGGGGTGCTGCGGCCGGGCAACGCCGGGTCGAACACCGCGAGCGATCACACGCTGGTGCTCAACCTCGCGCTCGCCCAGCTCGACCAACAAGCGCTCGACGGCGAGATCCTGGTCAGGGCCGACGGCGCCGGCTCAACGCACGAGCTGACCATGTACTGCCGCGAGGCGAACATGCGGTTCTCGTTCGGGTTTGATCTCTCCGAGCCGGTGCGCGAGGCGATCATCGCCGTGCCTGAGGCCGTGTGGGTCAAGGCGATCCGCTCAGACGGCACAGAGCGCGAGCACAGCCAGGTGTGCGAGATCACCGACCAAGTGGATCTGTCCGCGTGGCCGCGGGGCTCAAGGCTGATCGCCCGGCGCACGAAGCTCACGGAGGGCGACCAGCAGTCCTTCGCCGACCATGACGGCTACCGCCTCGCGGTGTTCCTCTGCGACCAGCCGGGCGAGAGCATTCCGCAGCTCGACCTTGACCACCGCGGCCACGCCCGTGTCGAGGACCGCATCCGCCAAGCCAAGGACTGCGGCCTGTCTAACCTCCCGTTCCACAGCTTCGCGAACAACCAGGTGTGGCTGTGGCTCGTGCAGCTCGCCCAAGACCTCGTCGCCTGGACTCAGCAGCTGTGCCTTACCGACCAAGCACGCGCGTGGGAGCTCAAACGGCTGCGCTACCGGCTGCTGCACCAGTCGGGGCGGATCGCCCGCCACGCCCGCCGCACGATTCTGCGCCTCTCACGCCACTGGCCCTGGGCAGGACAGCTCGCCGCCGCGTTCGAGCGGCTGCAAGCGCTCCCACCCCCAACAGGCTGACCGCGGCGCCGCTGGGCGCCGCCACCCGACGGCCAATCGCCCCACACCCCGGGCGTCAGCCTGCCCACAAACCGCCGGCCAGCCCCAAAGTGAACGTGTCCAAGCCGCCGGCGCCACCGCCACCACACCGATCCTCACCAGCCACAACCCGACACACCCCGACACACCCCATCCAGACCGCTCGCAGAACCCCGCGCGATGCTTACTGCAAGCGACGCGATCCCGCGCCTACTGCAAGATCGAGGCCAAGCGGAGTGGTGGCCGTTTTCGATGGGGCCTATGCCGCCGAGCTGGACCACTGGCGTTTCATTAGCAAGTTCTTCCGCCCGAGCACGAAGCGCTTCTGGATTCCGGATGGAGTTTTCGGCGGCGCTGGCAACGATCTCGCCCTGGCGTCAGTCGGCGCGGCGCTCGTGGCTGGCGAGACACTCGTGAACACGTATCTGATTGGCGTAACCACGTTCGCGGCTGCGGGGCGCTCAACCTTGGCCCGTTACTCAGCCGAGCTTGCTGGGGTCGAGGCTGAGCATCGGGTGCTTGCACAAACGCTGGTCGGCGCAAACCCGCCCAACAACCTGGGATTCGAAGCGTTCAAGTTCGAACGCGTGAGTGCGATCAAGGCGGCGCTCGAAGGCGTCGGGTTCGGCTTCGGGCAGCAGGGACAGCGGCGGGTCGCTTCTACCAGTTCCCGGATCCGCCCATGGCACCGCCGATCCCGATCCTGTCCAACGAGCCCCAATGAGCGCGTGAGGAAAGCGCGGCCTCGGCTGATTAGCGACTCATCCCCTTGGCGCTGGCAACGAGATCCCGGGCAGCTTCGTCGGGCTCGCTGCGGGCGGGGCGGCGGTTTCAGATTGGTACTTCGCCGCACGCTCGGTATCGCCGACCACGACGCCCACCCATGGGGGCCGTCACAGAAGGGGTACTGGCGCGTCACCGGGTCCTGACCACTCCCACGGGCACTACCGAACGCCTACTGGCACAAGACCATGGGCGTGAAAAGGTTCACCGACCCCTACCCGATTCTTAGGGGCGGCGGGAGGCAAACCCGGACCAGTCGGCCCAGGCCGCGCAGTCCCCGGACGCCTCCCGCCGACCTTACGAGCAGGATTCGTCGGACCCGCCGTCGAGACGCCCGCCTTGATCGAAACGCGGCAGGCCAGGAGCTCCTCGCACGGGAAGACACGGGTGGGATCGGAGACGAGCGCCATGAGCAGCGCGAACTCCTTCTTGGCGAGCTGGGCCCTCCTCCCCTGCAGCCACACCTGCCTGCGGCCCTGCGATTGCACGCTTCTACTGGCGCCGTGCCGTAGTCCGCTCGGCTGTGGCCCGATCGCTTCGGATCTAGCGTTGAGAATGGCTAGATCTGTGCGTTGCGGTGACGGGGCGCTCGAGAGAAGGAGGTGGCCCGAATGCTCGATTCAGGGTTGCTCACCAGCTGGGGGGAGGTGTATCCCGGTCATCCCGCGGAGCAAGTCTTTCGTCTGTTCTCCGAGGTCGTCGCCTACCACGACAAGCTGCTGGAGGACGGTCGCATCAGCAGCTTCGAGCCGTGTGTGCTCAGGCCTCATGGCGGCGGTCTCGGCGGTCTTCGCGGCTTCATGATCGTCCGGGGCACCCCGGAGCAGATCACCATCCTGCGTCACGACGACGAGTTCCTGGCATACGTTCACCGCGCGGAGATGCTGATCAAGGACGTTCGCGTCGATCAACTGGTCCTCGATGAGGCTCTCCGCCACGTGATGGAGACCTTGGGCACGTGGTCGTCGCGCTTGTAGCCTCGCGTAGTCTCTGCCCTCCAAGCGGCGGCGTCAGAGCCGCCGCTTGACTTCAGGAGCCGAACAACAGCCGCGAACCGCGGCCCCCCTTGCGACCCTTCGTGATTACGTGCCCGGGCAGTGTGTAGCGTTTGCGTCGGTCGATACATACGGGCCGGAAGAGACGTGGCTGCTGCGTCTAATTCTAATCCAACTACTTCCCGCGGATTAACTCGTGGGGGTGAGAACCGCGAATGGCCACGCCCGAGTGGTGGGAGAGGGGTCTCGCTCGAGGTCATCGTCAACCTCATCGCCGGCACGACAACCACCACCGGCTTGAAGGTCTACGCCCAGGGTGACGACCGCGCATACGAGAAAGGCGTCAAAGCCAGCGACGAACAGCTCGCCACGGTCAACATAGCCCGCAACACGTTCCACGGCGACCGGAACTACACCATCACCCCGTCACACGCTCAGTCGTGAGCCATTAGGTCCGCAGACAACCAGGGAGAAAGGCGACGTGTCAATTCAGTGCGGGAACGTACGCCAAGCTTGCGGTAGGTGTTGCGCAGATGAGCTTCGACTGTGCGTGGGCTGAGGAACAGCGCGTCAGCCGCCTCTTGGTACGTAGCGCCATCAACGATCGCCCGGGCTACGCGTGTTTCTTGCGCAGTCAGCTCCGTCCACGGAGACCTTTGAAGCTGATGAAGCTGAGCTGGGGGAGGGCTGCCTGCTGCAGCCAACTCGGCCACTGCCCTCTCTGACCAATCGTCGCGCCAAGAATCTGGAATGTCCTCGCCGCGCTGGCGAGCTGCGCGCGGGCGTCGACTCGGCGGCGAGCGCGACGGAGCCGCTCGCCATAACAGAGTTGGGTGCGTGCTCGCTCGAATGGAAGCGGTGCCTTCTCGTGCCACTGCAGCGCCGCGCGGAATTGCTCGTCGAAAGAGTCGTCGGCAGCGAGGAGTCCTCGACAACGCGAGCAAACGGCCTGACACCATGTTTGCTCGGCGGAGATCGTATTCCGCTCAAGGGCAGCGAGAACGGCGTCTGCCTGCTCTCGCTGTCCGCTGCGGATGTGGGCCTCGATAAGGACCGGGCTCGACTGCAGGATGTTCGGCTCTTTCGCCCAGCCGGCCAAGTCCGCGTGGCTCTGCTCGAGATGGCGGGCTGCAGCCTCGTTCTGCCCGGCGCTTAGGTCTAGGAGTGCGAGCGCGTGAAGCGCATAAGGACTGATGCCCCCCAGCCCAAGAGTCTCCGAGAGCTGGAGGCATTCGGCAGCGTGCGTCTGGGCGTCATCGGCGCGCCCGAGCATTGCTTCTGCCTGGGCGAGGACGGCGAGAGTGTAGGCCAGCATGGCTCCTCCGAGCAGAGCCCGGGAGAGCTCGACGGACTCCTGCGCGAACCCCAACGCGGCTGGCCAGTGGCCGAGGCGCAGGTCGAGCTGGGCGCGTAACGCCAGCGGATATGCGAGCGCCCGCACGGCGCCGGACGACCGAGCAGCGTCAGTCATCCCCCGCATCAAATGTTCGGCGGCTTCGAATCGCTCGACCCACAAGTGAGCGAATGCAAAGATTCCGCCGATCTCCGGTGCCGAGCGCCAAATAGCCGGATTGTTCGTGTGGGCTCGATATCGGTCGAACAAGATCAGGCCCGCCTCGGTCTTGAGGTCGGCGATGAGTCCCGCGCCGAGCAGGAGCCCGGCGATAACTTCGACTTCACCTCCAGCCTGCCTGGCGAGGTCGTACGCCCCTGCTGCCGTTGCCTGGTATGCCTCGTGGTCTCCAGCGGCCATATTACGCTGCGTGGCAATTAGTGCGTGGTTACTTGGCGTAGGCGACGTACTCGCCGTCGAAGTACTTGCTGACAATCTCACTTGTGCGGGTTGCGAGATACTCGACGGTGAGAGTGACGAGCTTGGCGAGGTTGGATGGGCGGCGTCGCGCGACGTGGGTGTGAACGTCCTGGTTGAGCAGCTCATCGGGATTGAGCTCCGGGGCGTACGGTGGAAGGTAGAACAGCTCCATCCGCGGATGGTCCAGCAGCCAGTACTCGACCGCGGGAGACTTGTGGAAGGAGGCGTTGTCAACGATCAAGAAGATCTTGCGCTCGGGGAAATGCTCGAGCAGCTTGTCGAGGAAGTCCAGGAAGCGGATCTCATCGCAGCTGCCCTCGAAGATCTCGAACACCAGCGTGCCGTCGGCACCGATCGCGCTGATCACGTTGGCCGAGAAGCGCTTGCCGGTCAGCGGCACGATCGCGCGCTCGCCGATCGGCGCGTAGCTCTTGCCGGCGGTCTGCCCGGCGCGCACGCCCATCTCATCGCCGAACAGCATCCGCGCCCCTTCGCGCCGCGCGCGCGCCTGGATCGCCGGGAACTCGTCCTGGAGCCACACCCGCACCCGCTCGGGGTCCTGCTCGAGCCACCGCCGCTGCGGCTTCTTGCCCGAGAACCCCCAGCGCCGCAGGTAGACACCGACCGTCTGGCGACTGAGCCCGAGCCCGAACCGCCGCTCGATCAGCGCCTTGACGGCCTGCCTTGACCACAACACGCCGGGAATCTGCAGCTGATCGGGGTTCGTGCCCTTCATCAGTCGGATCAGCTCTGCCTGTTGGGCGTCGGTGAGCGCCATCTGCTCGCGCGAGCGCCGACCACGCCGCCCCTCCCTCAGTCCCTCAAACCCCCTGAGCTGGTGGCGAGCCATCCACAGCGACACCGTCCGCAGATGCACCCCCAAGGACTGCGCCACAACCGCGTGAGTGCGTCCGGCCAACACCATTTTCACACCCCGCTCACGCAGCGCTTCCCGAGTCGTGCCTGACACCCGTCTAGCGTCACTCTTCACACAGTCAATACTATCACGCTGACACACCCAAATGCACTGCCACATGGCGTAGTAATTGCCACGCGCCGTAATATGCGCCACCACAGCCTCTGCAAGCATGGCGGCGGCGAGCGCAACGTCGGACTCGGCGACTCGTTCAGCGACTGCCACCAGGCGACCGTAGGCCTGGATCTTGCATTAACGACCGCGCCCCGGGGCTGGCCGGGGCGCGGAAACGTCGGAAACGTCCGCCTGGGCAAGGAGAATGCGGGGTGCTGAAACTCGCGTCCCGACCTCAGGAGGATCACCCAAATGGTGAAGCGTGATGGGCTGGTTGACAAGCTAACTGTGAGGGCGGACGGCACGGGTCAGGTCGGTCATGCTGGCAGTGCGCTGCTGGCCGGGGTCGCGGACCGCGTCGGGTTGACACGGGCGCTGTCGGGGGCGATGGCGCCGACCAGGGAGCGGCGCTCGGCGCATGACCCAGGGGTGGTGCTGCGCGATCTGGCGGTGATGCTCGCCGACGGCGGGGAGTGCCTGGCTGACCTGGGAGCTCAGCGTGATCAGCCTGACCTGTTCGGCAATGTCGCGTCTGACTCAACGGCGTTCCGCGTGATCGACTCGATCGACGCGGAGTGCCTTGGCCGGCTGCGTGTGGCGGTCGCGGTCGCGAGGGCGCGGGCGTGGAAGCTCGGGGCGCGTCCGCAGCGCAGGGTCAAGCCGGACGGCCCCGAGCGGACGGTGCTCGACCTGGACGCGACGCTCACCACCGCCCACTCGGAGAAGGAGGACGCCAAGGGGAACTTCAAAGGCGGCTATGGTCATCATCCGCTGCTCTGCTACCTCGATGGGACAGGGGAGGCGCCGGCGGGGGTGCTGCGGCCGGGCAACGCCGGGTCGAACACCGCGAGCGATCACACGCTGGTGCTCGACCTCGCGCTCGCCCAGCTCGACCAACAAGCGCTCGACGGCGAGATCCTGGTCAGGGCCGACGGCGCCGGCTCAACGCACGAGCTGACCATGTACTGCCGCGAGGCGAACATGCGGTTCTCGTTCGGGTTTGATCTCTCCGAGCCGGTGCGCGAGGCGATCATCGCCGTGCCTGAGGCCGTGTGGGTCAAGGCGATCCGCTCAGACGGCACAGAGCGCGAGCACAGCCAGGTGTGCGAGATCACCGACCAAGTGGATCTGTCCGCGTGGCCGCGGGGCTCAAGGCTGATCGCCCGGCGCACGAAGCTCACGGAGGGCGACCAGCAGTCCTTCGCCGACCATGACGGCTACCGCCTCGCGGTGTTCCTCTGCGACCAGCCGGGCGAGAGCATTCCGCAGCTCGACCTTGACCACCGCGGCCACGCCCGTGTCGAGGACCGCATCCGCCAAGCCAAGGACTGCGGCCTGTCTAACCTCCCGTTCCACAGCTTCGCGAACAACCAGGTGTGGCTGTGGCTCGTGCAGCTCGCCCAAGACCTCGTCGCCTGGACTCAGCAGCTGTGCCTTACCGACCAAGCACGCGCGTGGGAGCTCAAACGGCTGCGCTACCGGCTGCTGCACCAGTCGGGGCGGATCGCCCGCCACGCCCGCCGCACGATTCTGCGCCTCTCACGCCACTGGCCCTGGGCAGGACAGCTCGCCGCCGCGTTCGAGCGGCTGCAAGCGCTCCCACCCCCAACAGGCTGACCGCGGCGCCGCTGGGCGCCGCCACCCGACGGCCAATCGCCCCACACCCCGGGCGTCAGCCTGCCCACAAACCGCCGGCCAGCCCCAAAGTGAACGTGTCCAAGCCGCCGGCGCCACCGCCACCACACCGATCCTCACCAGCCACAACCCGACACACCCCGACACACCCCATCCAGACCGCTCGCAGAACCCCGCGCGATGCTTACTGCAAGCGACGCGATCCCGCGCCTACTGCAAGATCGAGGTAGGCGGAACGCGGCTCACCGCGCAATATCTCCGCCCGCGCCTGTACACGCTCAGCCTGAGCGAGCACGAGAACCTCGTCGGTACGTGCTCGGGCATCCTCGAGCAGCGTCATGGCTTGCTCCCAGCGGCCTATGGCAACCGCGGCCTCCGCGGCCTTCACTTCCCGCCGCGCACGTTCCGCGTGATCTGGCGTCAATCGACCTGCTTGTACCAACGCGCGTGCGCCTGTGGCAATTGCTCGCCGCTGAGCCGCCCTGTCTGCCAATTGCTCGAGCCCATTCGCCACGGACTCGTCTTGCGTCTCGGAGGCCGCCGCGAGGTGCCACAGTTGGTGGTCGTCGAGTAGCTCCTCGCCTCCGAGGTGCGCGAGCGCCCGGTGCGCAACTCGGCGGTCGGGGGCGGTTGCGCCGTGATAGACAGCCGATCGTAACAGTGGGTGCCGCCACGTGAGCTCGCCGTCCGAGATCATCACCAGTCCGGCCTCTTCGGCCGCTTTCAGCCCCCCGGGAGGTAACCCCAACTCGCGACTTGCGGCGATGATCGCGTTCATCGCACCAGTGTGGCTGGCAGCTGCGATCAACAGGGCGCGCCGACATGCGCTCGGAAGTGCAGCAACCTGTCGCGCGTAGACCTCTTCCAGCCGTCGGCCGATCGGAAGTCGATCGTCGAGCTCGCTGCGACCCAACAGCTGATCTCCGCTTAGCAGGCGCCGGATTTCCAACATTGCAAGCGGGTTCCCCGCCGTGTCTGACCAGAGCTTTCGTGCGACGCCAGGCGCAAGCCCCGGCGCGGCCCGTTCCAACAGCGTGTAGGCGTGCCGCTCTTCGAGACCCAGTAGCTGGATCTCTGAAAGACCCGCCGTGTCAGTAACGGGCACTTCTCCGTCACGGACCGCAAGCAGCATCATCACCTGCTCCGCGTCCAGGCGCCGCGCGACGAACAACACGGCCTCGCGCGAGCCACCATCGAACCACTGAAAGTCATCGACTAGGAGCAACACCGGCCTGTCCCAGGCCCCCGCACCGATGAGATTCAACACGCCCGCGTAGCAGGCGAGCCGCTCCACCGGCTCGGCTGGTGCGAGTCCGAGTGCCACACTCACTGTCTTCGCCTGAACCGGCGACAGCTCGTCAACAGCTCCCAACAATGGCCCCAGCAGAGTCGCGAGACCCGCAAACGCCAAGTCAGACTCCGACTGAGACCCCACGGCGCTCAGCAGATGGAAGTCCTGGGCCAACGTACGCGCGAGTAGCAGCAGCGTCGACTTGCCGACGCCGGCTTCACCTCGTATGACCGTCGAGGTGCTCCTCCCATCGCGGGCGCCGTCTATCAGCGCCTGAAGTCGTACGCGCTCAGCATCTCGGCCAACAACGAAGACTGGGCTACTCGTCAGCACCGCCCGACCCCGAGCACCGCCACCCGTCAGGAATGAGCTGTGCTGCTCTGATTCGTTAGGAAAAGTTAAGGGTTCTTCCCGATGCGGAACCACCGCAGGCATCCTATCGTCGTCTTTGCCGAAACAACCAAACTAGCTGACGCCGTTGACCGCGAACCACAAAGACATGCGCATTTCCGGAGCCCACAGTGCCGGAGTGTCCCCTTGGCCTCGCAGGCCGCCGCGCCCGACCGAAACTGGGTGCGTGAGAATCCAGAACTGCGTGGTGGGAGGCGTTGGCAGGAGCAGGCTTTCAGTGAGTACCTGAACTGGTGATTGTGTTCCAGAGTCAGTAAGGGGTCGGAGAGCGCCCCGGCGATTGCGGTCACGCCGCGACCAAGGCGGTGGTGAGCATTTGTGGGACTCCGGTCGATTTGGGGGTGACGCCGGTGTGGGGGCGGCCGGGTTGTTGACCTGATGGGGTGCCGGGCTCTGCCCGGCGATCGTTGCGAGATAGCGGGGCCGAAGCGCGGGTCAAGCGGGCGAATCTCCTGCAAGCATCGGGTTCGCGGGGACGCTGGAGCTGGGCGGGGCTGGCGCTTGACGCGCGGCGCGCGGCTCCGCTACCACCGCCAGCGAGGCGGCTGGTAGCGAGGCTTGCAAGTTGCGCACGTGTTGGGCGACCCGCCGCCGCTCTTCTGCGGCAGGCTGCTGGCTGTTCGACGGTCAGCAACTACGAGGAGGGCGACGTGCGGGTCACCACCGCATTCAACCGGATGCTCGGGCTTCCGGGCGCTTGGGTCAGGGACGTGGCGTTCGGGTCGGAGGCGATGATCGTGACCGTCGTGCTGCGCTCACACAAGCCGGTCTGTTCGGGCTGCGGCGCGCGCGGCCTTCAGGTCAAGGAGCATCGTGAGAAGCGCTGGCGGCATCTGGATCTAGGCGCCTGTCGGTGCGTGATCGAGTGCCGGCTCAGACGGCTGTACTGCCCGGGCTGCGGCGACGTGTACGAGGCGGTGCCATGGGCCCGCGCGGGCGCGAAGTACACGCGCGAGTTCGACGACCTGGCTGCGTGGCTGGCGCAGCAGATGAGCCAGACCCAGGTCACGAAGCTGATGCGGATCGGCTGGAAGTCGGTCGGCAGCATCCTCGAGCGCGTCGTCGCGGACAAGCTCGACCGTCACCGCTTGGACGGGCTCGTGTGGATCGGCTGCGACGAGGTCTCATACGGCGCCGAGCACAAGTTCCTGACCTGCGTCGCCGATCACCAGCAGGGCCGGATCGTGTGGGCGGCGCCGGGCCGCAACGCCAAGACGTTGCAGGCGTTCTTCGACGGGCTCACAGACGAGCAGCGCTCGTCGATCAAGGCCGTCTCGATCGACATGTCCGCCGGGTATGAGAAAGCGATCCGCAACGCCGTCCCTGACGCCCGGGTGTGCTTTGACCCGTTCCACGTGGTGCAGTTGGGCTCCAAGGCGACCGACCAGGTCCGCCGCGCCGAGTACAACAAGCACGGCCGCTCCGGCAGCGACACCGGCAAGTGGATCAAGGGCGTGCGCTACTCGCTGCTGAAGGACCCCGCCAAGCAGACCACTGAGCAGCTACTCAGGCTCTGCGAGGTGCAGCAGACCAACAAGCACATGTTCCGCGCCGCGCTGCTCTACGGCGAGCTGCGCTACATCTACAAGGTCCCCAAGGACCAAGCCACCGAGCGCCTGGACGCGTGGCTGGCGTGGGCATCCCGATCGCGGCTCAAACCGTTCGTCAAGCTCGCCCGCACGATCCGCAAACACAAAGCCGGCGTGCTCGCCGCGGTCGAGCTCGGGATCAGCAACGGACGCCTCGAGGCGCTAAACAGCAAGGTCAGGTTGCTCTCCCACCGCGCCTACGGATTCCACTCAGCCGACGCGCTGATCGCGATGATCTACCTCTGCTGCGCCGGCATCCAGATCGCCCTCCCTCACCGATGAGTCACCCCCAAACCGAGAGGAGAGCCGCATTTGTGAGCCGAGCTCTCAGGGCCCGACCTGACTCGGAACGCAGCGTTCGTCCGACGCCCCGATCTGACCGGGGGCAGAGGAGTGCTGACGTCTGTCCACGCCCAGCCCGGGCTTTGCCCAGGCACGCGCCGATGCGCAAACGCATCGATGAGCCGACTCGACGTCGAGCGGAAGCCGGGCGGGGTCAGCCGTTTCGCAGAGCCATCGCGCAACGCGAGACCGCATGTCCGGGTCCTGTGCGGTCTACTGCTCGCGCTTCTGGGCACGGCTCTCTCACCCGCGGCCGGAGCAGCCGAGATGCCGCGGATCAGCGTCCACGGCAGCCGCCTGTACGCCGGCGCCAGACCGTGGCGCGCATGGGGACTGAACTGGGGCGTCGGCGACCACGCGCCCGTGATCGCGTACTTCGACGACCCGACCGGCGCGCACCTGTCGGCGCTCAGAGCAGAGCTTCAGACCGCGAAGGAGATGGGCGCCAACAGCATGCGCATCTACCTCCAGCTCGGACAGGTCATGGCCACGCCCACCCAGCCGCGTCGGCAAACGCTGACCGCACTGCGGCGGCTCCTGGCGCTCGCGCAGAGCCAGGACATCTACCTCGACATCACGGGCGATCTGGTTTGGCAACCCTCGCTCGCGCCCGCTTGGTACGGGGCATTGGACTGGAAGGCGCGCTGGCAGGTACAGGCACAGTTCTGGAAAGCGGTCGCGCACGCCGCCGCCACCTCGCCAGCAGTGCTCTGCTACGAGCTCACATCCGAGCCGACCGTCGCCCAGACACCCGGCTACTACTACTACGGCCAGATCGGCCACTGGTGGTTCGTGCAAAGCATCGCCACCGACCAGGCTCGCCACGCCGACGCGCTCGCCCGGGCCTGGACGCGGCTGCTCGCAAAGGCAGTCCGCTCCCAAGATGACCGGCCCGTCGGCATTGGGCTCCTACCGAGCATCACCGGTCCGTTCGCACCGGCCAAGATCGCCGGTCTCCTCGACATGCTCATTGTCCACGAATACCCCACGACCGGCCACGCGCCAGCAGCCGTGTCGCTGATCCACGCCTTCGCGGCGTCCCAGAAGCCGGTGCTGCTCGGCGAGACATTCATGCTCTCAGACGACGCGCCCACGCAAGAGGAGTTCCTCGCCGGCGCCGCCCGATACCTCACAGGCGCGTTCGAGTTCTTTGACGGGCGCGACCCCACGACGATCCAGGTGCACAGCATCTACGACGCCGTCTACCAGGTAAGCCTCGAGCAGTTCGTTGCCCTACGCCACGTCCTGCTCGACGGCTAACACGACGCGGTCAGCCCGGGACAAGCCAAGCGAAGCGATCCGACTCCGAGGTCAGGCATGTGGCGAAACCAGACATACCCCGACTGCACACACTCCACCACACCAACCGAAACGGACCCCATGCCAACAGGCACAACCAACGCGCACGAACGCCCTCGGCTCCGAGCGAGACGTTCTGCAGTTGTCGTCGTGACGGCGATCATCACGATCGCCTACGTCACGGCGCTAGCGATCGCCTTGGCATCAAGCGGCGACGGTTCGAGGCTGGCCACAACAGCGGCGCCGCGCGGGAGACACCCAACCCCAGCCGATCACTCCCACCGAGGCACGACCGCCGTACGCAAGGCCACATGACCTACCTGAGCGGAAACTGGCACGCACGCCTTCCTGTCCGCCCACCGCCGTCGTAACACTCACCACCCCTGCCGGGCACACGCGCCCATTCGTCGCGCACCAGCGGAGACGCAGTTGCGGCGTCGGCATCGGGTCTCCTCGACCTCTGCCGGTCCGGGTATCTGCACTCCACCGGCATCTGGCCGGTGTGCGCCGTAGGGAGGGCGCGTGGCTCGTCAGGCGTCGTGGCGTCGGCGCCGTCGCGGGCCGAACCCATCTCAGAGGGGTCGCTCACGATCGTCCGTACTGTTCTCGCTCACGTCCCCGAGATCAGGAGGTACCGCTGACGATGACCGAGTTCCCGCTCACGGGTGGCTGCAACTGCGGGGCCGTCCGGTTCGAAGTGAGCGCGCCGCTCGTGATCGCGAGCTACTGCCACTGCAAACGCTGCCAGCGTCGTAGCGGCGCGGCGACATCGGCGAACGCCCACCCCGCAGGTGACACCTTTCGGATCGTCGCGGGTGAGAACAGGCTCCGCGTGTGGAAGCCGGACGGCGGTGGCGAGAAGTGGTTCTGCGGCGACTGCGGCTCGTCGTTGTTTGGCCGCAATCCCTCCCACACCGATCCGATCGGCATTCGCATGGGGGCGTTCGATGATGATCCCGGGATTCGCCCGAGCGTCCGCCAGTTCGTGGCGTACGCCGCGCCGTGGGAGCCGATCCCGGACGATGGGTTGCCGTGCTACCCCGAGAGTCGCCACGCACAGCACTGACTCCAGAGTGGCAGCAGGATCACGCCGTTCTCCCACACCTGCTATCGCGCCAGGACGAGCGCCTGGGCGTCCCCGGCACGGTGCCTCTTTGCGCTGGATGGCGGGCTTGCTCCGTCACGCTGCACGCTGCCGGTGACACGTGTCGGGTCATCTCGGGGAGCCGGTCGGCGAGTGTTGGCACACTGGTGCCGTGTTGCCCGAGCTGGCCCGAGGTGCTGTTGACGATCTCCTTGGTCGACTGGATCGCGTCGTTCCCGATCGCATCGAGGGCTTCTACGTCGTCGGCTCGGCGAGTATGGGAGCGTTTTGCGCGGGCCGGAGTGATGTCGACTTCGTGGCGATCGTCAACGGCGCGCTCGGGCGTGCCGAGCTTGCAAGGCTCCGGGCCATGCACGTGGGTCGCTGTACCGCGGCTGTACTTCACGATGTGGCTTATCTGTGCAGGGCGGTCCTTGTCAAGCCTCCCGAGGGGGTTTGAGGTTGTTGAGGTTGGTCGGGTACGCGCGGGCGCCCAGGCTTATCTCGGTCGACGACCTGGGGTTGGCTCCCCGGCCGGCGACATGATGGTTGATGGGGTGTTGTTCCCGCTGGGTGAAGCGTTGCGGCCGCTCGGTCTTTGGAGGCCGTCCACGCGAACGTGGCGGCAGCAGCATGCCGGGAGCCGGCCGCGGTGCATCGGTGACATTCAGGCGTTGCGCGCACGGGAGGTTTCACGCAGGCGCGAGCGCCTCGTCTCCGAGTTCTCGAAGTGTGTGGTAGCTGCGTTTGAGCAGCTTGCGAGCAAGCGCCAGGCACGCGCGGTTACCGCCGAGCCGCTCGGCGGCTTGCCGGTAGTAGTCGCGGTCCGGCGACCCTGGACGCCTGGCGGCCTGGGCGGCCTCGTATAGCGCCCAGCGCAGAGCTGGCGGGCCTTGGCGGGAGAGGTGCCCTGGGGCGCGGCGCTTGTCGGAGGCGTGGACGGTGATGTCCATGCCGCCCAGCGGACCGCTCGCGGGGAGGAGAAACGGCGTGTGTCGCCGAGCTCGGCGAGGATCACGACACTGGTCAGCGCGCCGATCCCGTAATGCGCGGTCTGCAGCGCCCGGCAGCCGGTCTGGCGCCGCGCGTAGCAGCGAGCTCCTTATCTAGCGGTGCGACCCGAACCTCGAGCGCGTCGATCATCCCGAGCGCGACCGTGATCTGCTCGCGTCCCGCGGCCGGCAACGGCAGCTGCTCGATCCATGCCCGGTTCTCGCAGGTGAGCAGACCAGCGCGCTTGGGCAGCCCATGGTGATACAGCACCGCCTGCATCCGCTGCTGCCACTCGCCACGCTCGTCCACGAGCGTGTGCCGCAACCGGACCCTGGCGCGGAGATCCAACAGATGGTCCGGCGCGATCCAGCACTCCGGCAACCGGCCGGCCATCAACAGCTCCCGCAGATGCCTGGCGTCCGCGCGGTCGTTCTTCGCGCGCTGCTTGTTCCCGCGCAGCGCGCTCGTCTCCGCCGGCTCCGCGAGATGCACGCTGGCGCCAATCCGCCGCAGCTCCTCGACCACGAACCGCCAGCCCGTCGTCGCCTCCAGCGCCACCTCGAGCTCTGAACCCGCAAACCGGGCCAAGAATTTCCGCACGCCCGAGCGGTCCGCCGGCACGATCCGACCACGCGTACCTCGCCGGTCACAGTGTCGATCCACTCCGCGGTGATCTGCGCCCGATGCTGATCGAGTCCCATCACGATCGCCATACGTCAACCCTCCTCGTCGAACCCGCGCGAGCAGCGTTCAGCCCGACCCACCACCTACCGTGGGTCACGGTCGGCCCTTCGCATTCGATTGACCGGCCGCGCGGCTAGCACCGCGCGCGCCTTCAACTTACGTCATTCGACGCGGAGGGCCGGCCGCCTTCACCGGCCGCCACGTCGCCTGCTCATGCCATCTTTGTGAGGCGGTGGCCGCTGGTGTGCAACGGGATCTACCTCCGGGCTGGCGATCTCTCGCTCTCGCCGCTCGAGGTCGTTCCGCTCGCCGGCCACGTGAGGGCGATTCAGGGCTGCGACTCGCGAGGGGTTCGATGTGAACCCGGTGACCTGGCAGGTGCTCGCGCACCTCGGCATTGCGATCCGTGGCCCTGAGCGTGAGCGACTGCCCATCCGCACCGACGGAGCCGAGCTACGCGCGTGGACGCTCGCCAACCTCAACGGCTACTGGCGCCGCTGGGTGGAGCGCGCCCGCCACGGCGGCTTGAACACGAGAGGCGTCCCCCCGCGGTGCCTCGCCGCGTCCGGCGTGCTCGGCGCGCCACGGCTGCACTACACGATCGCCACCGGCGGGATCGCGACCAAGGAGGCCGCCGCGCACTACGCCCTTGAGGTCTTCGAACCACGGTGGCACCGGCTGATCGAGGACGCCCTCGCCTTCGGGCGCGGCAAGCCGCCGTCAGCGCAGTACCCGGGGCGCCCCGTCCGCCGTTGCCGTGACGCCGCCGAATTCGTCGTTTGTGTCATTGACGCCGCCGACCGGCTCGCGGCCAGATAGCGCCCCCGGGTTCGACGTTTCCGCGCGCCTTGGGCGCGCCCGGTGGACTCCCTCCCCATCCGGCTGCGCAACGGTCGCTTTGGCATGAGGCAGAGAGAGCAACCCTCGCCATCGCGAGACACCTGCTCTTGCGCTCGGCCGGGATCGTCCCTGGGCAGCCGCGTCGGGTCTCGGCACCGCGTGGATAGGAGTCTCTGCGATCAGCGGGCTGAGGCGTCTCGGATCCTCCGATGGGAAAGACGGATCGTGGCCTCGGTGACACGCCATATCCGCGTGTCTCTATCCGGGCTGGAGCGCGGCGGGTTTCCCGCGAGTTGTCGGCTCGAGTCAGGAGTCGACCAGCCGACGGAGGATCGTGGATGGCGCCTCGATAACAAGCCCGGGTTGTTGACTTTCGTTTGGGCCGTCGAGGTACCGGAAACCCTCGCCCTCGAGGGGAGTACATACTCGGACTTCCGAGGAGGGGAGAGCATGTCCGAGGATCACCACATCGTCAGTCGGGCTCGTGGCGAGCCGCTTGCTGCGGGCAGCGTCGGCGTGCGCGTCCGCATCCAATTGTCAGGCTACCCAAGCCGTGGGTGGATGCGCGACCTGGGCGGGCGCCTGACCCGGGAGCTGGTCGGTCACCCCGCCATCGGGCACCTGCGCGAGTGAACGTCAACGACATCGTGCAAGGCAACGAGATCGTACTCGAGGGCGTCGAAGAAAGAGAGGCGCCATCGCTCGCCCGGGCCCTTCAGCGCGCGGTTGATGCTGCTAACCACGCCAGCACGGACGCACCGAGGCCGAGCTCGAACGTTTCGCAGCAGGAGGCTGACGATATTGCCGGCAGGATCACGCTCAGCCAACTCGAGGATTCCTGAACAGCGCGATCCGGCGCTGTAGCCACGGCGTCGCGCAGCGATCGGCAGCGATCGCAAGAGCCCGCCTTTCGACAATTTCTGGTTCTCAGCCCTGAGGGGACGCGACCCCGAAAAGATGCGTCGTCACCGACTCAGCGATCTCAACCTGCGGCTGAGGGCGCGGCGGTTACCGCAGGACGCGTTCGATGCGCCGGGTCGGCGGACGTTGCACCCGTAGTTTGCCTCCGCGAGGTGCGTAGTCTTTGCGATTGTCCTACGATGTGCTGCC
>CAWFKF010000026.1:0-25497 GCA_963816005.1 uncultured Solirubrobacteraceae bacterium
CGAGATGCGAGACGGACGTCGTCGACGGCACCGAGACCTGCACTCGTGTCGGCGCGTATACGCGGGAGCCATCGCGGTCGTCGTGGCTCCCTCTGTCTGTCCCAGCGGCGCGACCGCCGGCGGCGCGGCTGCTGCTCTCGTGCTTGCAGCATGCGGGCACGTCAGCTAGCTCGGGACGCTTTGAGCTCGGCGGTGGAGCGGTCGTGGTCTCGCCGTGCGCACTATCCGCGCCAGGACGGCACGCCCGATCGCTGCTGCGACGCTTGAGATGGACCGAACCACGATCTCCGCCAGCCCAACGCGCCGCGTTGGACCCATGCGAAACGCACGCAACTACCGAATGCTGACTTCCCGATCGGCTGGCCCGGCGCGGACGAATCCGTCCGCAGCAGGTGGTGGCAGCTACTGGGCAGCGGCCTGAGCCGCGTCCTCCCAGCCGACCATGTAGCCGTGGAGGTGGTCAGACAGCTTCTCCAGGCGTTGCCCGGCGGGCTCATCGCGCTCGATCAGCCGGGCGGCGCCGAAGAGCAGCGCCTCGATCGACGGATACGCTGGTGAGCTGGCCGACAGCTCATCCAATCCGCGAATCACGGTCGCCACGTCGCGGTGGGCCTCCCAGTCATCGCGCAACTCGTCGACACGACGTCGAATCCCGTCTAGCTGGTCGAGGATTCCCTTTGTCTGCTCTGACGTCATCGTGTTCCGCCCTCATCCCGCAGATATTCGTGCTGTCGCCCTTGTCGCGCGCCGCCTGAGCGGGTCCAACGAACTCATATCGTGCACGATCCCGACCCAGAGAGCGAGCTGCAGCAGCAGCCATCTGCTGCGCACCGTTCCACCGGTTCCCTACGGGACCGCTCTTCCGGAGAGACCCGGATTTGACAAACGCGTCTGAAGCGGGATCCTCGGCGCATGCAACGGTGGGAGTATCTGCTGGTCCCGCTTGAGGAGGCGGGAAAAGTCAAGAAGAGGTCGGCTGAGCTGCGGCCGGATCGCCTCAATGAGCTCGGTGCGCAGGGCTGGGAGGCCGTCGGTCTGACGCTCAAGCGCGGTGACCTGGTCGCGTGGCCGGTGGTCCTGCTCAAGCGTCCGCGCGAGTCGCCCTGAGCGGCTCCCACTCGTCGCCCCGTAGGCGCTACGGACCCGGTCTGCCCCTGCATGCGGATGAATCGTCGGGGTCCGCGCCTACGGTCTCGGGTATGGCGGTCCTCCGACCACAGCCCGCACCGCAGGTGGTGTCGTGGGCCCGTCCGGCGCGCTGGTCGAGCTCTCCGGTGTTGGGCGGCGCCACACGGTCGGTTCGAACGAGGTCGTCGCACTCGCCGACGTGTCGTTGCGCGTGGCGGCGGAGGATCTGTTCGTGGTGTTGGGTCCGTCTGGCAGCGGCAAGACGACGCTGCTGAACATCATCGGGGCGCTTGATTCGCCGAGCGAGGGACGGGTCGTGGTCGCCGGCCAGGACATCACGCGCACCTCTCGGAAGGAGCTGTTCGCATTCCGCCGGCACGGCGTGAGCTTCGTGTTTCAGACCTTCAACCTGTTTCCGGCGCTGACGGCACCCGAGAACGTCGAGTTCGGAGCCGACGCCGCCGGCCAGGATCACGTGCGCGAAGTAGCGCGCGAGATGCTGGATCGCGTCGGGCTCGCCGAGCGAGCGGCTCACTTCCCCCACGAGCTGTCGGGCGGCGAGCAGCAACGGGTATCGATCGCGCGGGCGCTGGCCAGCGGAAACCCGATCCTGCTCGCGGACGAGCCCACGGGCGAGCTGGACTTCCAGACCGGCATCCAGATCCTGGAGCTGCTCCACGCGCAGGCGATACCGGGCGTGCGGTGCTTGTCGTCACGCACAACCGGGAGATCGCGCGCGTCGCCGACCGGTGGTCGAGCTCTCCTCCGGTCACGTCGTGCGCGACGGCCCTCCGGAGGGCGGGCAGCTCGAGATCGCGGATCTGCGATGGTGAGTCGTGAGCCGCCCGCAGCGACTTCGGCTGTGGGTCAGGTGGGCGCTGCGCGACGCTCGCCGTCGCTGGTTGCAGCTCACCTCGATCGGACTGCTGCTCGCGCTCGGGGTTGGCAGTCCTCAGCGATGAGCAGCATGGCCGGCTGGCGCACCGCGTCGGCCGACGCCAGCTTCGCTGCGCTGCGCTGCGCTCCCATGATCTGCGCGTCTCGCTCGTCTCGGGAAGCTACGCCAACACCGGGCAGCTGAGCGCCGCGCTGGCGAGAATCGCCGACCGCGGCTTGGTGACGGCCGCGGCGGAGCGGCTCGTCGTCCCGACCCAGGTCGACGCGTCAGTCGGACGCCGGAGCATCATCGTCCCCGGCCGGATCGTCGGCTCGCCAATACAGCCGGGTGTCGACCGACTGGCGACGGTGCGCGGACGCGCGTTGCGGCGAGCCGACGAGGGGCGGTCGGTGGTCGAGCTGGAGCGCAACTTCGCCAAGCACTACGCGCTGCCGCAGGTGGGCCGCCTCCGACTCGCCGGCGGAACAGCGGTGCACTACGTGGGTCAGGCGCTTGCGCCGGAGTATTTCATCGTGACCGCCCCGGGCGCCGACTTCGGCGCCGAGGCGAACTTCGCAGTCCTGTTCGCCACGCTACGAACCGCGCAGCTGCTCAGTGGCGAGCGTGACCGGGTCAACGAGCTCGTCCTGCGCGTGAAGCCCGACAGCGGAACGCTGGCGAAGGTACGGGCCGAGCTGGATCGCTCGCTACGAGCGGCGCTGCCGGGCACAGGGTTCACGTTCACGACCGGTTCTCAGGAGGCGGCCCGCCGGCTGCTTGACAAGGACGCCGAGGGCGACCAGCAGATGATGGACATCTTCGCCGCGCTGCTGCTCGGAGCCGCGGCATTTGCGGCGTTCAACCTGATCAGCCGCACGATCGAGGCGCAGCGGCGCGAAATCGGGATCGGCATGGCGCTCGGCGTCAGTCCGCGGGCCCTGGCGCGCCGGCCGCTGCTGCGCGGAGGACAGGTCGCGGCTTTGGGGATCGCGCTGGGGATCCCCGCAGGATTCGCCGCCAACGCCTGGTTGAGGTCCGTGATGCAGTCGTTTTTCCCGCTGCCGGTGCTCAAGACCCCGATGCAAATCGGCGTGTTCATCCAAGGCGCCGCGCTCGGCGTGGCGGTCTCGCTCCTGGCCACGGTGATCGCGCTCAGGCGCGCGCTTGCGGTCACCCCGCTGGAGGCGATCAGCGTCGGCGCGCGCGCCGCCAAGAGCAGCGGCCTGGCCTGGCTGACGCGCGGGATCCGGCTCCCGGGCGGCACCCTCGCCAACATGCCGCTGCGAAACGTCCTGCGCACGCCCCGGCGCACGATCATGACCGTGCTGGGCATCGGAGCGGTTGTCGCGATCACTCTCGCGCCCGCCGGCGTGATCGACTCCTTCAACACCACGCTCGATACAAGCCGAGCCGAAGCGCTCGCCGGTGCGCGCCAGCGTCTGACCGTCGACTTGACGGCGCCACAACCGGCCAACTCGTCAGCCCTCCGAGCGATCTCTACCAGTCCGGTTATCGGCAACGAGCAGCTCTCGCTCCGCTTGCCCACAACGCTCAGCGCACGCGGGCGACGGCTCGACGCCTTCCTGGAGTTCGTCGCTCGAGACGCCGCTCCGCTCTGGCATCCGACACTCAGCCCCGGGCGCCTACCGGACCAGCGCCCAGGCGTTGTGATCGCTGCCCGTGCCGCCCAGGACCTCCACGTGCGGATCGGCGACCGGCTCACCGTTCGCTATCCCGTCCCGACCGGTCCGCAGAGCTGCCAGCTGGCGTCGGTAACGCTCCCGATCACGGGAATCCACACCAGCCCGCTGCGCTTCGTGGCCTACGCAAACCCGCCCGCGGCGACGAGCCTGGGCCTGGCCGGCCTCGTGAACCGGATCTCGGTCGCTCCCGCCCGGCGCCATCACCCGAACGGGATGAACCACAGGCGTCGAGGATCGTCAGGCGCGGGCGGTCCCACAGCGAGCGTATGCGTTGGGAAAGTCGCTCTTGCGGGCGATCGAGACCGGCCGTCGGCGGCGGCTGAGCCTGATAAGAGTTTGCTCTGAATCCTGTCGGCCAGCGCAAGGCATGGCGGACCAGGCGCTACGATGATGTGTGCCGGGGGGCAGTATCCCCGAACGGGCGTTGCTCGTCAGTACGGCCTACGGGCCCGGGCGCGCCGGCCCCATGTGGGGCGGGAGAAACCTTCGGCTGAACGTCAAATCACGGCGCTCAGTCGAAAGGAGACTCGAGACCATGAACATCACAGCGACCCGTTTCGCTACCCATATCCGTACCTGGCTGCTGATCGCAGCCCTGACCGGTCTGCTGATCGCGATCGGCGCCGCGATCGGCGGCGGTGCCCTGTACCTGTTCGTGATCCTGGCCGTCGGGATGAACCTCGCCGGCTACTGGTTCTCGGACCGGATCGCGCTGCGGGCAAGCCGCGCGCAGCCGCTTGAGCCGGGACAGGCACTGTGGCTGCGGCGGATGGTCGAGGACCTCGCGCAGCGGGCAGACGTGCCGGTGCCGCGGCTGTATCTGATCCCATCGGAGCAGCCGAACGCGTTCGCGACCGGCCGCAACCCGCACCACGCGGCCGTCGCGGTCACCGAGGGGCTGCTTGAGCAGCTCCCGGCCGATCAGGTCAAGGGCGTGCTCGCGCACGAGTTTGCCCACATCAAGAACCACGACATCCTGATCTCTTCGATCGCGGCGATGGTTGCCGGCGCGATCTCGGCGATCGCGAGCATCCTGCAGTTCTCGATGCTGTTCGGCGGCTCTGAGGAGGAGGACTCGCCGCTGGGCCTGATCGGGACGCTGGCGGCGATCATCGTCGCGCCGATCGCGGCGATGCTGCTGCAGCTCGCCGTCTCGCGCCAGCGCGAGTACCTGGCTGACGCGACGGGTGCGCAGTTGCTCGGCCGGGCGGCGCCGCTCGCGGACGCGCTCGAGAACCTCGAACGCGGGGCGCAGGCGATCCCGATGAACATCAACCCCGCGGAAGCATCGCTCTACGCGATCAACCCACTCCCCCGCAAGGGGCTGGCGACCCTGTTCACGACCCACCCGCCGATCGCCGAGCGGATCCGGCGACTGCGCGCGCTCGACGGCAGCCGCGTCGTCGCGCTGGCGGCATAACCCGAACAATGCCGCAACATGCCAGCCACGATTCCCCGCGAGCCGTGGCTGGCCCGCGCTCCGGGTCGCACAGGACGATCGACACGACTGGCAACCCGAGGGCCGAGCGACACACACGCACATCGGACGCGCTCATCCCAACCCAACATGACTCCCGAATGCGACCAATGACCACACGACGGCCTCCAGCCATGCCGGCAACGGCGCACACCGAACCGGTCGCGCTGAGCGATCAGCTCGAGCGATGGCTGACCGGAGAGGGAGAGAAGACCCTCGGAACCCTCGTCCACACGTTCGGCGATAAGAGCTTTGCGATCCTGCTCGTGCTGCTGCTTGGCGTCCCGGCGTTGCCGCTGCCGACCGGCGGCGTCACGCACGTGTTCGAGCTCATCGGCGGGCTGGTCGCCGTCGAGCTGATCGCCGGACGTCACGAGGTCTGGCTGCCGCAGCGATGGCGAGCACTCGAGCTCGCCGGCCCGCGCCAGCAGCGGTTCATCGCCGGTCTGATGAGGCTGATCCGCCGGCTCGAGCGCTATTCACGCCCCCGGATGAGGTTCCTCTTTCACCAGCGCTTCACCGACATCCTGTTCGGCCTGCTGGCGATCGCTGGCACCGTGGGCGCGTTCCTCGCGCCACCGTTCAGCGGGCTGGACACGCTCCCCGCGCTCGGCGTCGTCGTGCTCTCGCTCGGCGTGCTCCTGGAAGACGCGCTCGTCGCGCTCGTCGCGATTCTGCTCGTGACCGCGGGAATCGCGCTCGAGCTCGCGCTCGGCGCCGCCGCCCTGCACGGCATCTCGTCGATCCTCTGAACGGACGAGAAGCTCGACGTGCACGTCACCGCCGCAGCCTGGGCCGTCACACTGACGCTGATCGCCGGGCTGCTCGCCCTCGACTGGCTCCTGCTCGGCCGCCGCCCGCACAAGGTGGGTTTCGGTGAGGCGATCCGCTGGTCCCTTTTCTACATCGTCGTCGCGGTGCTGTTCGGCGTCGGGTTCGGGCTGATCGCCGGCTGGGACCTCGGCACCCAGTACTTCGCCGGCTACCTGGTCGAGAAGAGCCTCTCGGTCGACAACCTGTTCGTGTTCCTGATCATCATCAGCGCGTTCGCGGTCCCGGCCGAGCAGCAGCCCAAGGCACTCACGATCGGGATCGTCATCGCGCTCGGGCTGCGCGCGGTGTTCATCGCGCTCGGCGCCGCGCTGCTGGCCACCTTCTCGTTCATGTTCCTGATCTTCGGCCTCACGCTCCTCGCGACCGCCGTCCAGCTCTACCGTCACCGCAACCAGGACCCCAGCGTCGACGACAACGCGCTCGTCGCAGCCGCCCGCCGAAAGCTGCCGATCAGCGACAGCTACGACCAGGGCCGGATCGTCACCCACCTCCACGGCCACAGGGTGTTCACCCCGCTGCTCCTCGCGCTGCTGGCGATCGGCAGCACCGATCTCCTGTTCGCGTTCGACTCGATCCCGGCCGTCTTCGGCGTCACCGATCACCCCTACATCGTCTTCGCCGCCAACGCGTTCGCGCTGCTCGGTCTCCGCGCCCTGTATTTCCTCCTCTCCGGCCTGCTGAACCGGCTCGTCTACCTCTCAACCGGCCTCGCCGCGATCCTCGCCTTCATCGGCGCCAAGCTGATCCTCGAATTCGCCCACCACCAAGATCACTCGATCCCCGAGATCCCCACCGGACTCTCCCTCGCCCTGATCGCCGCCGTGCTCACCGCGACCACCATCGCCAGCCTGATCAAAGCCCGACGCGACCCGAGCTCCCACGCCCACGCGGGAGCACTACGCCAACACCGCGGCGACACCGGGACAACCCGCCTCCCCGAACCTGACATCGCGCACCGTGAGGCGATACCGGCAGCGCCGGGTTCTGGCGTGCCGCGAAAACGGCGCACGCGGTCGGTCCAGTGATCCCAGACCGTGGCTTTCCGTGCAAGCCGACGATCATGAACCACCGCCCCGCGCCGCCTCCCCGGGTCGAGCACGACGGCGCCCCCACCCGCGCGGCCGAACGTAGCGAGGCACTGAGCGACGATACCGGCCGGGAACGGTCAGAGGACGCTGCGGATCGCGGGTGAACTACCGAATCTGCATGTCCGCTTGAACCAACGGCGGGCCTCAGCCGACACCGGTTCCGCTTCTCGCGCCAATCTCGAGAGCGGCGGCCGGCCCGGGCACGCGCGCGTCGGGTGGCGCTGCCCGCATGATCCTCGCCGAGACCGGCAGCGACCGCCAGCGGACCGCGTCGGGCCCAGACGCCGACGATGGGGTGCCGCGGGTCGGCGACAGGCGCGGTGCGATCCTACAGGCAGTGCGAGGACCTCCCGTCGAGACCACCTGCCGCTTCGAGCTTGAGCGTCGTGTCGGGTCGCCGACCCAGTTCGCCGGCCCGCGCGGAGCGGCACGATCCCGATCTACCGATGGCGCAGCGCGATCGCGCGCTGGAGGCGATGTGAGGTCGCGCTGGCGTCGTCGCAGTTCGTGTCTTGCCGGAGCGCCAGGATGACGGCTCTCCTGCTGGCTGGCGTGGTCGCGTTGATCCTCGTCAACGCATTCTTTGTCGCGGCCGAAGTTCTCCCTCGTGCGTGCGCGGCGAACGCGTCTGGAGCAGGTCGCGGCCGGGGATCCGCGTGCGCGGCTCGTGCTGCGCGAGATCGCGGAGATCACCGAGTATCTCTCGGCGTGTCAGCTCGGTGTGACCTTTGCGTCCGTGGGGATCGGGTTCTTGGGCGAGCCTGCGGTGGCCAAGCTGATCCATCCCTGGCTTCACGGAGTGCTCTCCTATGGCCTTGCGTTCGCGATCAGCCTCACGATCGCCTACGTGCTGACTACGGCCTTGCACATCACCTTTGGCGAGCAGGTGCCGAAACTCTTGGCGATCTCGCGTGCGGAGACAATCGCCCGCGCGGTCGCCCGACCGCTGTACTGGTTCACCAGAACATTCCGCCCACTTGTCGCGGCTCTCAACGGGGCGTCAAACGCCGTCTTGCGGCTGATGCGCGTCGACCCGTCCCTCGCGTTTGAGGAGGGCGGAACACCGGAGGACCTCAAACTGTTGATCGCACAGTCCCTCCAGGGCGGACAGCTCGCACCCGACGAGGCACTGATGCTTGCCGGCGTCTTTGAACTCCACGAACGGCAGGCGCGCCACGTCATGACCCCGACACCGAGAGTCGTGACCGTCGATCTCTCCCAGGACGCCGCGGCAGCATCGCGCCTCTGCATCGATTCCGGGCACACGCGGCTCGTCGTGACCGAGGACTCCAACCCCGACCACATCAAAGGCGTGATCCATGCCAACTCGCTGCTGCGCCTGATCATCACCGACGGACCGACCGCGAGCATCCGCGACCTCGTGCGCGACGCGCTAGTCGTGCCTGAGAACAAACCGCTCGACACGCTGCTCGCTGAGCTGCGGCGGACCCGAAAGTCGATCGCCGTGGTCGCCGACGAATACGGGCGCACCGCCGGAGTCGTCGCCGTCGAGGACATCGTCGAGGAGATCGTCGGCGAAATCAGCGACGAGACCGATCCTGCCACCGGCCCCGTCCGCACCCTCGCCGATGGCCAGTGGCTCGTCCGCGGCGACGTCACCATTGCCGACCTGCGCGACTACGGAATCGAGCTCGACTTCGTCAGCGAGACCTACAACTCCATCGCCGGGCTCATTCTCGACACGGTTGGCCACCTCCCGAAGACGGGTGACGGCCTCACGATCGCGGGATTCTCCATCACGATCGAAGCGGTCCGCGACCACCGCATCGATCTCGTTCGAATATCGCGGGTAGCCACGCACCAGGCTGCACGAGAGGACACGCAGTAGCGGCCGGTCGACACGCGGCTGAACGGCCGCAGTCCCAACGCCCTGACGACGGGCACATCTGCCGCACGCGGGGGCAACGAGAACAGGACTAGCAGCGCGGCGTCGTGCTTTGCCCGTATTCGCCAGACACGGGCACGATGAGCATGCAGACGGCTCGGTCCTACGGTTACGCGGGGCGCTAACTGAAGCTCGGGGCACTGCAAGCACCAAAGCGGCCACGACGGCGTCGACGCCGGCACCGCTTCTCCAGGCGTGGAGCAGCAGTGCGCGGTGCATCACGCCGAGAAGCGCGTGATCGTTCGCGAGGGGCCCCTGCTTTGCTCGCGCCACGGGCATCTCGCTCTGGGGGCCATCAGTCTCGGTTTGCGCGGCCAGCGCGGATCGGGTTGGTGAAGGCGTCCAGCGGCGAGGTCGATAGAGGCGTGTCTGCCGGGCGGCTGGATCGTGGGCCGCGGCGTTCGAACTGGTCTTCGACGATCTGGCCGGTGGTGTTCAGCCACTCGCTCAGTCGCGGGATGTCGGCGGCGTGGCAGCGCTCGGTGAATGGCGCCCAGAACGAGGGGCCGGTGAACGCAGCCTCGGTGTCGGCCAGCAGCTCGTCGATCGCCTCGCGGTGCCCGGGTTGGTCGGTGCGGATCTTGCCCATCAGCCGCTCGAGCGCGTGGCGCAGGCGCCACTCGCACAGGTACAGCTCGGCGTCCGGGAAGCGAGCAGCAACAGCGCGGTTGAGGCCGGTGTCGTTGTCGCACACGACCCGTGTCGGCGCGCCCGGTAGGGCGCCGAGGAACGCCGTCCAATCGTGCTCGGACTTGGTCGTGAACGCCTCAAGGCGCCACAACTTCGGCCGCCCAGCGTCGTATCCCATCGCGGCGAACACCCGAAAAGCGATCGTGAAACGGCCGGTGTCCGGGTCGCGCACCCGGAATGGCAGATCGTCCAGCAGCAGCGACCCGGTGGCCGGCCAGGAGCGCGGGCGGTTGGGCTCGAAAACGACGGGCGCGAACACCTCCACCCAGTCCATCACCAGCGACCCGTGCCGCGAGAACCGCGGCACGCCGTCGCGACCCGTTCGTAGCCGCTTGGCCCGCTCCCGGGCCACCAGCGCCGCATCGCGGTAGGTCGATCCGGCGCCCACCATCACCAGCGCCTCGGCGATCCCGCGGGCGACGAACTGGTAGTGACGGGCGGCGTGCGGTCCCTCGTGAACATGGACATCGCGCTCGCACAGCTCGCAGGCGTCATGCCACGACTCCTCACGCGGCAGCGGCTCGGTGAAGCGATGTGGAGGATCCCGTTAGCCGGCACGCACTTGTACAGCTACCGCCGGTGCTCAGGCGGGCCGTAGCGGCCATCAAACCGCACCCGCGAGCCTACGTGCTCCGGTCTGGGACAGACGGCCTTGGCGCTACTCCAGCTCTTGCCTTCAGACGACATCCCACGCTCAACATAGACGGCGCGCCGGACGTCAAGTGTCGCATCTAGCAGAGCATTCTGACCTTCAGAATGCTCTGCTAGATGCGTTTGGGGGGACTAGCTTAGTGGTCGTATTCGCAAGTTCGTTGACGAATCCGATTCGCGAATCTCCCGACCAGCAAGGGCTGAGACGGCCGGTACAAACGCCGGGCACTTGCGAAACCGACCACTTAGGCTCAAGGGTTCGCGAGACGGCGTGCCGTCGCGGTTGCTCTCAACGTGTGCGCTGATCGGCGCGCGATTCCGGGCAACGGTTTCCTGTGACATCGGGTATCCGCTGTCGAATGCCTGTCGTAGTGGGTCCCACACGAACCCGAGCGCGTCAAGCGCCGCCACCCGCTCCGCGCTGAGCCGACCCGCCTTGCGCTCGTCGCGACCGTGGCTACACCACTTCCCGAGCTTGCCACCCGTTGGCGTCACGTCGGCGTCCGGCTGGGCCGAGACGGCACGCCGGGGTTGCGTTTGAGTGTCCACTAGTGAAGGACGAGCTGCAGCGCGATCACGAGCCCGCCGAGCAGCACCCCGATCGCCACCTGCCCGACGAGCTCGCGTCCGGACAGCTCCGCGCGAACTCCGATCGCGACCTCGAGCACCACGATCATCACCGCTGAGGTCCAGATGCTGGCCGTCACAGCACTCGTGAGGCTGACGCCGGCGACCCAGCAGGCCAGCAGGGCGGCCAGCGGCGCTGCGGCCCCGATCAGGATCGTGAGCTCGCCCGCGAGCGTGCGCGCCGCCGCGGCGAGCGCGAGACTCTCGCCTGTGCGCAGCCGCTCGGCGGCGAGCCTGGCGTACGAATGCGCGAGCCAGTACGTGAGCAGCGCGATCACGACCGCCTCGACCGTTCCCAGATACGTCTCGTGGCGCGCAGTTTCAGCCGCCAGCAACGCGCTAACCACGATCGTGCCGTAGACGGCGCCGAAAGCGTTCTCGGACACGGCCTCATTGTGGTGGCGCCGGCGGACCGACGCTCGCCGGCGAAGTCCGACCGGCCACGACGCCGCGGGCCGGGCCGCTGGCCGGATCGCGCGCATGCCTTCTTGCCGATACGTGCCTGCAGCGTGGACGGCGTCGCGATGCGCGTGGGCACCGTCAGGGTTCATCCATCGGCTGGGGAGGAGGAGTGCTCAGAGAGCTCGACAATCTCCCGGCCGCTGCTGATCAGCACCGAGCGCTGGCGCGAGCTCAAGCTGCCCGTGCCGAGACGGTTCCACGGCGTGCGGCCGCACGCCGAGGTCGCGGGCGTGCGTGCGGCGCTCGAGGCAATCCGGGACGCCGACGGTTTGGTGGCGCTCGGACCGGCGGGTGATGTCGACCTCCATCGAGAGCTCGCCGACCTTGCGCTGGGCCTCGAGCAGCGCGAACTCCTCGATCGGCGCCGGCGATCCGCGCCCGCGACCGGCCGCCAGGCCAGCCCAACTAGGCAGAACAGAAGCGGTCGCCGCAGCCAATAGCGATCACCTCAGCCGGCGCTGTCGCGGCTTCGACCTTGCAGATCAAAGGCTCGGGGGGCGACACCGCTCGATATTCCTTGCGAGACGTCCGGATGGCGCATCACCCACCCGTTCATCCGCCACGCTAACCTCCGCTGAGCAATTGCCCGGCGGACGGGACTTGCTCTTTGATGGATTGTCCCGCTGCGCTTGCAGCGCTGCTGACATTGCCGATATCAGCGTTCGCTGATGTAATCGCCGCCGGATCGACCGTACCGCTCTTCAAGCCGGTCGTGAGCGTCTGTAGCTTCGACTGCAAGGCCGTTAGTGGCGCCAGCAGCTTAGAAACAGTCGGGCTCGACTTCCCGGCCTCGACGGCAAGCTTCACCTCGTGATAAGCAAACAGGGCCGCCAGAGCCGCCTTGGCTGCAGCTGCCTTGTGCTTGCTGAGGTTTCCGCCGGTGAAGTTCCCAGCTTTGTATGGCTTGTAGATCCAGCGATGAAACGCGCCGAACGCAAGCCCGGAGTGCAACAAGAACTTCGCCGTTGCGAGATGCGACTGCCCCGTCGTGGCCGTCCCCGTCTGCGTCGTTGCAGACGCCGCGGTCTGGGCCGAGGAAGAGGCCTGAGTGCTGCTCGAGCTGCTGCTGCTGCCGCATCCAACCAAGGCGAAGGCACATAGCGCCACCAATGCGACCAGCAGCGCGAGTCTCGTTCGCGATGACCGCATGTCCCGAGTATAACGGCTGGCTCTCACAATTCCCTGACCACTCAAGAGTGAGTGTCCATATCACCGCTCGACAATGCATATTCGTTCAACCTGTGGGGTGGGCGACCGCCGGCGTCGGGGCGCACGCGTAGGTTCTTGGGTAGCCGGCCTCGGGTCCCCGTGATTGGTGCCGTGCGACGGTGTACGCGGTGGCAGGGCCGACCCGGTCCGCGTGGTGCCCGGACCGAGCCGCTCCGGGGAGGTCTACAACAAATGTCACGCGCAGCAGCGCGCTGTGGGCGGTTGAATTGTCGATGATGCACAGCCCGCTGGTTTGACTCGCCGTCGGGGGGACGGCTCTTACGAGGCGAGCGTACCGCTACTGATGGGACCGGGAATGACGACACTGCACTACAGCGACGTGACGGGTTCCGCTTTGCCGACGGATCCGACCGCTGTCGCCCCGTACATGTTCTGGCTGATGATGCGCAACGTCGCGTCGGACGGCTTCGTGTTCAACGATCCAGTGCACGCCGGTGTCTTGTCGGCACCGGGGTGTGTGCTGGCGTCTCCGTCGTGGGAGAACAGCGCCACGCACGTGTCTCAGGATTACGTGTACAACTGGACGCGGGACGCGGCGATCGTCGCGATCGAGCTCGCGGCCGGCCCGCTGTCCACCAACCAACCGCTGATCGACTACGTGCAGTTCGCGCAGGTCTGCCAGAACTCAGCCGCAGCCTTTGGTCATTTCGGGCGTGCGTCGTTCTTGATCAACGGCAATCCACGGGACCAATGGACCGATCAGAGCGATGGCCCGGCCCTGCAGACGCTGGCGATCCTGCAGCTGTTCGCCCGGCTGGACGGACCGACGCAGGCGGTGGCACAGGCCGTGATCGAAGCGAACCTGAGCTTCGTGCTTGGCGCCTATCAGGACACCACGACGTACTTCAACCTCTGGGAGGAGCACACCGGCGCCTCGTTTTTCACGCGTGCCGTGCAGCTGCGCTGCTTTGAGGCGATCCAGAGCAACACGATCGGGATCGCGGTCCCGTCCGCGCTCGCAGGTGCGATCACATGGCTTCAAAACGCCATCCAGACTCACTGGACCGGGCAGTACTACCAGTCGCTGGTGCCCGCTCCGAGCAACAAGTATGACCCCAACATCGACATCGTCCTGGCGGCGATCCACGGCGCCATTCCCGTGACCGACATGAAGTTGCTCGCGACCGCGGCGCTGCTTCGCAGCCAGTGGGCAGACCCGAACTCGCCCTACTTCTACCCGATCAACGGGGCCGACCAACTGCAGCGTGGCATCGGACCAATGCTCGGCCGCTATCCCGGCGATGTGTACGACGGCAACACCGATGCGCAGGTAGGGGATCACCCGTGGGCGGTGTCAACGTGCGCCCTCGCCGAGCTCTACTACCGGCTTGGCGAGCGTGATCACCATGGCCGGAGCAGTTCCGCTCGACCCGCTCTCCGCGAACTTCTTCAGCCAGCTGAGCGTCGACGCGCAGACAACGCCGGCTGCGGCCGTGGCGGCATTGCAGGCCGCCGGCGACAAGCTGCTGCAGGCGGTCGTCTTCCACAGCGACCATTACGAGCTCAGCGAGCAGTTCGACGCCACGAGCGGCTACGAGAAGAGCGTGAGCGACCTGTCGTGGAGCTACGCGTCGTTCCTCTCAGCGGTCCGCGCACGCAGATGAACCTCCTCAAACGGCTGATCGCCGCGTTTGCCGGTGATTGTGATGCGACGATCGGGCACGGTCCAGGTGAGCGTGGCGCGGATTGGTGGCTGGCCGAGGAAGCTGGCGAAGCGGGCCACGACGGGCGCTGTGAGGGCTTCGATCAGCGCATCGCCAGAGCGCTGCTCAGACCACGTCTCAACTTCTATGAGCTGATCGTTTTCGAGACGCTCAAGCCGGGTCGGTCCAAACCTCGCGCCGGTACGTCGCTCGCCGGTGAACGGCAAGGTGGCGATGTTCGCGCCGCGGCGCTGCAGCTCCTCCCACGCCTCGCTGCGGGTCAGCTCGCCGGCGCTTGGGCGCAGGCGGGCGCTGTGGGGGCGTGCTGCGCTGCGGCCGCGCGGCGTAAAGCAGCCTTCGCCGGGTTGGGCGTGGCAGGTGGGGCAGCGGCGCGCTCGCCAGCCGCGCACGAAGTACAGCTCGGTTGTCGCTAGGAGCCTGGGTCAGTAACCGCTTTATGCCGGGCGGTTGAGTAGTCAACCGTTCGGCGGGAACGTCCGGTGCGTTTAAGACGATTCCTGGTGCACGCGACCAGGAGGATCGGATGGCAATGGCGGTGGCGCAGGAGCGGTTGGTGGAGGTGGAGGCCGACGAGTCGGTGGTGGCTGACCGTCGGGCGGTGGGTGAGGAGAAGACCTTTCGTCGGTATGACCCCGACCAGGTGTTGTTGATGGCGCCGGTGTTGGCGGAGTGGGTTCCGGAGGGGGATCTGGCGCATTTCGTGTCTGACTTGGTGGAGTCCGGCACGCTTGACCTTCAGGCGATCTATGACTCTTATGAGGAGGAGCGTGGCTTTCCGCCGTATGACCCGAGGTTGATGGTCAAGCTGCTGATCTACGGGTACGCGAACGCGGTGATGTCTTCGCGCAAGCTGGAGCGCGCGACGTTCAGGGATGTGGCGGTGCGGATGTTATGCGCCGACCAGCACCCTGATTACCGCTCGATCGCAAGGTTTCGCAAGCGGCATCTGGAGGCGTTGGGGGAGTTGTTCGTGCAGGCGCTGCGGTTGTGCAAGCAGGCGAAGTTGGTCGGGCTTGGGAGCTTGGCGTTGGATGGGACGAAGCTGCGCGCGAACGCTTCGCGGCATAAGGCGATGAGCTATGAGCGGATGGTCACCAAGGAGCAGCAGCTTGAGGCTGAAATCGCTGAGATCCAAGCGAACGTCGCGGCGTTGCTGTCCGAGGCCGAGCAGATCGATGCCGAAGAGGATGAGCGCTTCGGTCCCGATCGCCGCGGCGACGAGCTGCCCGAGGAGCTGACGCGTCGCGAGCAGCGGCTGGCGAAGATCCGGGAGGCCAAGGAGGCACTCGAGGCTGAGGAGCTTCAGCGTCGCGAGCAGCGTTTGGCGAAGATCCGGAAGGCGAAGGAGGCACTCGAGGCCGAGGCGCGAGGCGGAGACCGCGCGGCGCGCCGAGCTTGAGGCCCAAGGCAAGCAGCCGCGAGCGCCGCGTGATGGGCGCGACCCGTTCGCGCCCAAGCCCACCGCACAGCGCAACTTCACCGATCCTGAGTCGAAGATCATGAAGACCGCGGATGGGTCCTTTCACCAGTGCTACTCAGGCCAGGCGGTCGTTGACTCCGTCGCCCAGGTGATCGTCGTCGCGGAGCTGTCTGATGAGGCCGCCGATCAGTGTCAGCTTCAGCCGGCGCTCGAGCAGCTTGATCAGAACCTCGAGGCGATCGGCGCCGAGCTGCCCGACGGCGCGGTGATGACCGCGGACGGCGGCTACTTCTCCGAGGAGAACGTCACGACCTGCGAGCAGCACGGAGTTGATCCCTACATCGCGACTGGGCGGTTCAAGCACTCAGAGCCCCAGCCGCCGGCACCGCGCGGACCGATCCCCACCGACGCGACCCCCAAGCAGCGGATGGCGCGCAAGACCAGAACCAAGAAAGGCCGGGCGATCTACAGCCGGCGCAAAGCGATCGTCGAGCCGGTGTTCGGCCAGATCGGCACCGTCCAAGACGGCCGCCGAGTCCTGATACGTGGCAAACCGGCCGCCCGTGCGCAGTGGCGACTGGAGTGCGCGATCCACAACCTGCTCAAGCTGCACCGCGCAGGCGGCCTGGCGATCCTCAACACCAGCTGACAAGCCCCGGGGGCGGCTCCCCAGGGCCAGAAGCCCCCCCAACGCTCAGCCACCCCGGCGACGGACGCGCAGACCGCTGTGACCGCCGCCCGTCACCACCACCAAGAGCACCAATCTTCACTGCTCACCTGCCCCGCGAGCCGATAGCGACCCACGCTCCTAGGCGGGTCTTGCGTGCGCGGGGGGTCGCGACAGCGCGCCCCGGGCGACGCCTTGCAGGTGGGACACGTCTCCCGCAGCCATCGGCTGCGGTCGGCGACAAGACCGACCCACGGGCGCCGAGGGAACCCTGTGGACTTGGCCGTCTTCGGTGCTGCCCGACGGGGTGCGCGACGTGCCGGCTTGGGCTGCTGCGCAGTGAGTGCCTGGGCCTGATCGCTCGCCGCGGCTGGTTGCGCGGGCGCGGAGGGGGCGGCGGAAGGAGGGGGTGGGGGTGCCGTGCGCGAGCGGCGGTGATCGAGGTGGCGATACAGCGTGGCGCGGCCGACGCCGATCGTGTCGGCGATCTGTTGCATCGTGTGCTGAGCACCGTCGAGCATCTCGCGGGCGACGCGCAGCTTGGGCTCGGTGATGGTCGTGGGGCGGCCACCGAGGCGACCGCGAGCGCGCGCCGCCTTCAACCCCGCCTGCGTGCGCTCACGGATCAGCTGGCGCTCGAACTCCGCGATCGCCCGGAAGACGTGGAACGCGAGGCGCCCCGACGAGCTGGTCGTGTCGATCCCCTCCGTGAGGCTGCGAAAGCCGAGCTGCCGTTCCTCGAGCTCGCCGATCAACTCGATCAGATGCCGCAGTGAGCGGCCGAGACGGTCCAGGCGCGCGCCGGCCGATCATCGGCCAGCTCAACCGCGGCGAGGGCCGCCACGACCTCTGCCGCGACGTATTCCACGGCAACAAGGGCGAGCTTCGCCAGCCATACCGGGACGGCCAAGAAGAGCAGCTCGGCGCGCTCGGACTCGTCGTCAACTGCATCGTGCTCTACAACACGTCCCGCTCGGCGTCGTCACCGGAATGGCCGCCGCCAACCCCGGGCGCAGCGCGATCCTCGTCGCCGGTCTCGCCGAGGCCGTCGCCGGGTGTATCGCGATGGGCGGGGGGTCATATCTCGCCAGCGAGGCCGAGGAGGAACTGTACGCGGCCGAAATCGCCGACGAGGGTCGCGAGATCGACGAGGAGCCGGCCCGAGAGATCGCCGAGCTCGCGCTCGTGCTCGAGGACGAAGGCCTCCCGCGCGAGGCGGCCGAACGCGTCGCCAACGGCCTCGCGAGCAACCCGACCATGTTCCTGCGCACCAAGGTCCAGAAGGAGCTCGGCCTATCGCCCGACGTCGGGGGCGCCGCGCTCGGTGACGCGCTCGTCGTCGGCCTCACGTACATGGGCGCTGCCGTCATTCCGCTGTGGCCGTACATCGTTCTGCCGCTGATGGCCCCAGCGCTGATCACGAGCATCGTCTGCACCCTCATCGCGCTGTTCGCACTGGGGGTGGCCAAGGGCCGGACCGCCCGGCAGGCGTGGCTACGCGCCGGCCTCCAGGTGACGCTGATCGGCTCCGTCAGCGCAGCGGTCGGCTTCGCGATCGGACACCTCGTGACCGCCCTCACCGGCTGACGCTCGAGGGGCAGGCAGCTGGTTGCAACCCCCGGCCGCGGCGGTTGACGTCGCTCCATGAGGAGCCACCGACAACCGATCATCCTGCTGCCGGGAGGCGTGATGCCGGCCGCGCCGGCCTAAGGCCAGCTGCTCGAAGCGCTCGGTGAGGGCAACGAGGCGATCGCGAAGGATCTCGAGGTCTACAACGGCGACCGTCCACCCCCCGACTACACGCTCGCGGATGAGGTCGGGGGAATCGTGCGCGTCGCCGATCACGCCGGCTTCGATCGGTTTCACCTCGTCGGCTACTCGGGTGGCGGCGCCTGTTCGCTCGCGTTCACGCCCCGCCACCCAGAACGGTTGCTCAGCCTCGTGCTGATGGAGCCGGCCTGGGCCGGCAATGCGTCGCATACCGCCGAAGAGCAGGCCGTGTGGCAGGAGTTCGATCGGATCCAGCACATGTCGGGCGACGAGCTGATGCGCGACTTCGTCCGCATCCAGCTCCGCCCCGGCGTGGAACCACCACCACCGCCACCGGGCCCACCGCCACCCTGGATGGCCAGCCGCCCGGCCGGGCTCAAGGCGATGATGCACGCGTTCCGCACCGACGAGCTCGACCTCGACGCGCTGCGGAGCTTTCACCAGCCCGTCTACTTCGCGCTCGGGGGGCTCAGCAACCCCGACTACTACCAGCGAATGGCTGATCGGCTCGCCACCGTGTTCCCCGACTTCACGGTCGACATCTACTCCGGCCGCCACCACTTCGACCCTCCCCACCGCGCCGAGCCCGCCCACGTCGCCGCCGCCCTCCAGGCACTATGGGCACGAGCAGAAGCCCCGACCAGCTCACAACGAATGCCTAATCCTCCGGACCAGCGGCGCGCGGTAGCACCAGGACCGGGCACCGGGCTGAGCGGACGAGGCGCTGCGACGTGCTCCCGTGCACGAGCCGCCCGATCGGCCCGTAGCCGCGCGAGCCAACAATGAGCAGGTCAACGGAGGCGCCAAACAGCGCGAGCTCCTCAGCCGGGTCGCCATATGCGGCGTGCGCTTCGACGTCCCCGAGCTCGGCGATCGCGTTGCCGGCGTTAGCAACGAGCTGATCGAGCGCCCCGACGTTGCCTGCGTCCAACGGGAGGGCGACGGCCTCAAACACCGACACCTTCCCATCGTGCGCTGCGGCCAGCTCACGTGCCACGGCGAGCGCGTGCTTGCTCTCGGGCGAACCGTCGTACCCGACTCCGATCTTGCGCACCGTCGACGGGCGCTGGGCATAGCCAGCGGGCGCGACGGCCACCGCGCACGGAGCACCGTTCAGCGCATCCCGAGTGTGATCGCCGACCGCAACCCGGCCCAACAAGCCCCGGCCGCTCGACCCCACAACAACCAGATCTGCACCCTGTCGCTCGGCCAGCTCGTGCAAGCCACGGCCAACCGAGGGCGACCCGGTCCACACCAATGGCGCCTCGATACCCTCCGCAGCTCGCGCCGCCTCGAGCAGCTCACGTGACCGCTCGCCCTCGGCCACGGCAAACGCCGGGCTCGCGCCGCGCGTCGGATGGAGATCCCCGTGATGCACGTAGGCGAGCACCAATTCGCCGCCATCAGCGACCAGATGCTTGGCGAGGGCGATCGCGTCGCGCCCACCCGGCCGTTCATCGACCCCGATCAACACCTTTCCGAACATCTCGTCCTCCGCGGCTTCGCCGCAGACTCTATGCCGCGCCGTCCACGACGTCATCGGTGCTCAGTGCTGTGCCGCCCAAGCGTTCGACCGAAACCGACAACTCGGAGGTCCCCAAATCTCCCGCCGCCCTCCCCTCTGCAGCGGTTCCATCCCTCGTGCTTGTGGCGGAGCGGGGTGCCTACGGGAGGGGTTCGCCCGCCGGACATCGCGGCCCGGTGGAATGGGCACGGACGGAGCCGTGATCCCGATCCCCCCACATGACAGCGCCGCTCGCGTCTGCAGCAACGACCATCCCTGCGGGCGCCGACATCGCTGCCGACAGACTGGGCTGAGAAGCAGCGAGCGACCAGGCAATTGGAGCGCCACAACATGGTAGTCGTGGTGAAGCTGCCGGCGAGTTCCTTCGCCCAACACGGGACCGCCGTGTCGGGCGTGTCACGCGACCCCAAGCAGCCGGCCAACCTGATCTGTCCGGCTCAGAGACACGGGCCACGACGTCTTCGCATTTACCCCGAACGCCACGGAGGTCGAGGGCGACGGCTGCTACTCGACGGTGAGCGCGATACGCGAGGGTTCGACGGGGTCGTGGTCGTCGCGCCACCGACATGGCGCAGGGTATCGCCGGTGAGTGCTCGGCGGCCGGCGTGCCCGCGGATGGCTGCACCCGGCGTCGGCCGTCAAGCAGCTCGGCGAAGGCCGTCGAGTTCTGCCACCAGCACGGGATCAGCATCATTGCGGGACGGTGCCCAACACGTTCGGCGTGACCGCGGACCCAGCACACAAGTGCCTCAAGACAATGTTTCGCGTCACGGGGAAGCTCTCGCGAACGGTCGAACATCCCGGAGCGAGATCAGGCGCCGGCATGCCGAGAAACACGAGGCTCGATCGCGCGAATCGTCCGATCCGCGCGCCCGAGCTGTCTGTTAGCTTGGCGGCTCGTGTCCACGCTGCCCACCGTCGCGGTCAGCGCGCTTGGCGTAGGACTCATCGCGCTTGCCGGCCGGGACGTGTTTGACGCGCTCTTTCATCCTGAGGGCAAGGGGACGCTCGGTCGCTTGATCATGCGGACCGTCTGGGCTGCATTCCGCCGGCTGGCCAGCCGGCGGCGCGGCGCGTTCGCGCTCGCGGGGCCGACCGCCCTGCTGGTCGTTATCGGCAGCTGGGCCGCTCTGCTGATCCTCGGCTGGGCGCTGATCTTCTGGCCGCACATCGGTCGCGAGCTTCATGCCTTGACGGCCGTTCATCCTGGCACGTTCGTCGAGGCTCTGCATACCTCGCTGGTGACGATCACGACGCTCGGATTCGCTGACGTGATTCCCCACGCCGGCTGGCTGCGAGTGGTGGCCCCGCTTGAGGCGTTGCTGGGCTTCGGGCTGCTGAGCGCGAGCATCTCCTGGCTGCTCTTGATCTATCCAGCGATCTCGCGCCGGCGCTCGCTGGCATACGAGATCTCGCTGCTGGTCGAGGCCGAGGGGCAAACAGGCGTAGCGCTCGAGCAGCTCGAGCCCGCGTCGGCCGCGGGGATCTACGCCGAGCTGACATCGCGCCTCGTGGCCGTAGAGCGTGACCTCGTGAGCTTCCCGATTTCCTATTACTTTGCGGAGCTCGACGAACGGTTCGCGCTCGCGGCGCTCGCGCCGCGGCTGCACGAGCTGGCAGAGCGCGGATCCCGCGCGGAGATGCCTGAGAGTGCGCGGCTGCGGGCCTGGATGCTGCTAGAAGCGCTGCGGGACTTCAGCGCCACGACCGCCGAGCGCTTTCACCGACGTCCCGGACACAGCACGACCGAGGCGCTCGAAGCCTATGCGCACGACCATATGTGGCCGGGGTAGCTCGGGGTCGCCGGAAACCTCCCTTTCCTGCTCGGACGGGCGCTGCCCACAGCAACCGACTCGCCCTCCTGGCCGACGATCACGACATCTCCCGCCTTCGGTTCGTGTCGATACCAAACGTAGAGTTGTGGTCAGCCTGCGTGATGTGCGGTGACGATCGAGCAGTCCATCGCTGAGGGATGTCGACGGCGGCGGTACGTTCTCATGCAGGGCGAGGTCGGTGGCGTGCAGCTGCCGCCGAGGTGGGGCTGGCGCCTGTGTGTGGCGCAGAGCGGGTGACGGTGTCGTAGATGACTTCGGTTCCGGTCATGCGATCGGCCCATGCCCGCCGTCGCGGATCTCGCAGGATCGCGAGGTATCCGAGACCGAGCGGGAGTAGGCTGAGGATGACGGCGGGCACGCGCCGAACTGCGCAGCCGAACGTGATCTCGCGCGAGCCGTGATAGGTCAGGCGGATGGCCAGGAAGCGCATCCCCGGCGTCTGTCCCGCCAGAGCCCAGAAAGCAGCGAAGATCGCTCCCGCGATGATCACGCCGAGCGTGCAGAGCACGACGACGGAAACGAGCGACAGGGGTTCCGCGAAGACGGCTGAGATCAGTGACCCAACCGCGCCAGCAACGAGCGCATAGCCGGCGAACAGGAGCGCCAGGTCGATGCTCGCCGCGACGGTCCGAGTGGCGAGTCCAGCCTGGTCGGTCTCTGAATCGGGATCGCGTGGGCGGGCGACCCGCTCCATCGCATCGTCGAGTCCCTCAGTGATGATGGTGAGGCGGACGCCGATATCGGTGATCAGGCCGGCGCTCTGCGACGCGATCGCGGCCCGGATCTCAGGAGCGCCGGCGATTCGCTCCACCAGCATTTGGGCCTGCTCGCTCTCGAGAATCTCCGACCATGCGTGTTCAGCGGCGTCCGATTCCAGGACCTGTTTGACGATCTGCGCGATCTCGTCGCTGCCCCACTCCGCGGTCTCCGCGTGGCTCTCGATCGCGCGCTCGATCGCTCGGATGACCGAGGGACTGCGCAGCGCACGGACGATTGCTTCCTCGATCGCTTCGTTGAACACGCGATCGACGCCCGCGGCACGCGCCACTCGATCAGCGCCCTTGGCGCCGGCCGTGAGCATCCGGGCCGCCGGCGGCTTGCCCGCATCGCGCTCCGCGGACGGATCGGCACCGTTGACCGATCCGCTGGGCTTCCTGCGAATCAGCGCCACGACACCGGTCCCAGCCCCGCGGGTTGAGCGGGTACCGATCCGACAAGTACCACGTGGCCGTGGTCGCGGACCTTCACGTGCTTCCGAAGCCTTGGTCGTTGCCTATGCGGTGCAAGACACCGGGGTGCGGGAGGTGGTCGGCCTGGACATCGGGGAGGTCGAGTCGACAGCCTGCTTCCCGCGAGCACGCACGGTTGTTCACTTCCTGTCGACCTTGTGCTTTAGGTCCTCGAGCGCATGCTGCGCCTTGTCGAAGGCCGAGTCGAGCTTGCCTTTGAGCTTGCCCTTGTCCTCTTGGCGCTGCCCTTCGCGCTTGGTCTCCTCATCGCCGGTCACGGCGCCGACGGCCTGCTTCGCACGGCCGATGGTCTGATCGCTCTTTGCGCCCATGACGTGGCCTCCTGTCCTTTTGGGTGTTACGAGGTTACGCCCGAGCTGGCGCCACGATCATCCGTACCGCCCACTGAGGAGTGGCCGGGAAATCCCGTGGGGCAAGGGGAGCGGACCGGCGGCCGCTTCAGCCAACGACCTGCAATCGACCCGAGTCGGGGCCTCGTGGCGTTTGGGACTCGCGCACCCGGATCGCGCGGAAGGTGCGCTTCCCGTCGCGTGCCGGGCGCAGGACCGGCTAGATGCGCGGCTCACGTGACGACGAGCTCTTGGTACATCCCGTCGGCGTAGTGGTTGGGGAGGTTGCAGATCAGCTCGTAGCGACCGGGGGGCAAGGTCACAGTGGTCCAGCTGCGGTGCCGGTCGTGATGCCGTTGCCAGTCCCGCTGCCGCAACTGTGGGAGGCCTCGCCCAGGCTTCCGGTTTCGGCAACCTTTCCGTCGCTGCCCGGCACGCGTTGGCCTGCGGCGGCTCCGCCAGCCAGCGGCAGGATCACGAGTTCGTGGGTGCGCCACCCCAGGTTCGACGCCACCACGGTGATCTGCCCTGCGGGGATCGTGGTCTGCGAGAGCCGCAGCATCATGTGCGCACCCAACGGGGCGGTACCGCCCATCATCCGCGTCATCCCCATGTCGGCCAGCGTCACGTTGACGATGCGCCCCGGCAATGACCCCGGCGCCGAGCACGTCGTGTGCGCGAAGCGATAGCCCGCCCCGCCGCCCATCATCCCACCACCGGTCGATGTGGCGGTCGACCGACCGCCAGCGCCCATCATCCCCGACCCGGTCGAGCCCCCAGAACCGCAACCGGCCAAGGCCAGAGCCGCCACGGCGAGCGGCACCAACCTTCGACTCACGACAACGCAACCCATCCACCCAGACATTAGAACCCACCACTGTCAACGATCACTGGAGTTCCCCACACGCGATCAGGGAAATCTCCCCACCTTGGGACGGGCTGGGGAGCCCCGGTCTGAGGGGGTTGACCGCGTCGCGGCAGCGGCGCCCTCGGTCGCAATCGCCGGTTTGTGGAACGGACTGTCTCGACCGCACAAATCAAGCCATGTCGGGTGGTGACCGCTGTCGGGAACGGACCTCATTCTCGCCCGGCGCTCGCGTCGCTTCCGACCTTCCCGTCGAGATCCGAAACAGCTGATCGGCCGGCCGCGCGGCGTCCTGCTTTCGATTCGCGGCGGGCCTCTTGGCGGTCGAGCCACACGTACCCGCCTCGCGCGGAACTCGGGCACGCGCCGAGCCCCGTGCTTGCACGGTTTCTGCTAGCGATCGTGTCGAAGCGGAAGTCGGGGACGAGCCTGGCCGGCTCTCGCAACGGAACGAACCCAGCTATGTCGTGGCCGGACTGGGTCGCTCTCGCCTCGGGATGGAAAGCGGGTCGGCGCCGCCGCCGCGACCGCAGTAGGCCTGACCCGGCCAGGCGCGAGCGCGAGCGGGCCGCTGCTGCCTTGCGTTGTCTGCGGCAGCGGCGCCTGGCCTGGGCTCGCCGTCTGCCTTCAGTTCTAGGATGCCGCTCGTGCTGCCCGAGGCCGATGTCGCCACAATCCGCGAGCTGTGCGAAGCGCGGGTGCCTCCTGATGTCCGCGAGCACGTCCGGGTCGAGCTTGAACGCGAAAGCCAGGCGGTGAACATCGTCGAGCGTCGGCCGCCGTGGCGCGAGGATTACGGACCCGAATGGTCGAGGTTGCCGATCGCGCGCCTGCGGTATGTCGCGTCGAAGCGTCTGTGGACCCTCTACTACCACCGCCACACCGGCCGCTGGGAGCGCTATCCGCTGCTCGGCCCGTCTCGTCGCCTCGCCGGCCTGCTCAGCGAGCTTGCCGAGGATCCGATCTGCGTGTTCTGGGGCTGACAGCCCACTTCAGCGAAACCGGATCCGGATAGCTCGCTCACCGCGATTTCGACCCCAATCTTTACGAGCGAGCCTCATACCGCCGAGCGGTGGTGCGGACGCCTGGGTGATTCTGGAGGCGGTCGGGGTTCGGTATGAGCCTCGCTGTGTGTCACGAACGCTGAAGGAGGAGTCGTGTAGAAGACCCCCATATAGGCGGAACTGTGCAAGAGATGGAGACTTGTTGGCTCTCCAGCGTCGGCCCACGGGGGCGGGCGCTAAACCACCGGATGCTGCGTTGGCTGAAGACCGTCGTGGTGAGCGATCCGGAAAAGGCGCGGTTGTGATCGCGTCAGGTGGGGACCAGGAAGACGTTCCAGAAGCGCTCGGCCGGGGTGACCCGGTGGGGCGTGCGCTGTTGAGGCGTCGAAACTCAGAGACGGCATCAAAACCGGGGGTCCTAGCGAGCCCCTCGGGATCAGCCTGGCGGATACCCGTTTGCTGGCCAGGTGGTGCCCGGCGTAGAGGCGGCGTGAT
>CAWFKF010000027.1:0-13794 GCA_963816005.1 uncultured Solirubrobacteraceae bacterium
GCCAGCCACTTGTTCTTCGCCTTCGGTCGCGGGGTGGCTGAAGGTGGAGGGTTGTCGGGGTCGGGCAGGATGGCGGCCGCGGTGCGCGGCTCGGGGGTGAGTTCGTACACGGTGACGATCTCCGCCATCCGCTTGCGATTGGACTTCTCGCCCTTGGACAGGCGCGTCTTGAGCTTGCCCGAGGCGCTGTGCGCCTGGGTGCGAGTCGGCTCACGCAGCGCCTCGGGGCGCATCACCACCCCCTTGGCATCGCACGAGAGCACCAGCAGATCCTTTTCCTCTGGCGCTGTGCGCTCGCGCTGCGCGTAGAACGCAGCAACGTCTTGGGCGGCTGAGAGCGTCAGCTCTCTGAGCTGACGGGTGCCGATCTGCTGGCCGCTCTGACGCACGATCGCGACCTGCGCGTCCTCAAAGCTGCCGCGCGGCGCTTCCAGCGCGGCCAGCCTGCGGATCCCATGCGAGTGGCGCGAGGCGGGAAGGTTCAGCTGCGCGTCAGCGGGATACAAGTTCTCGCTGCCCACCGCCCGGTAGGCCAGCCGCGTGACCTGCACCTCGCCAAGCACGGTGTGCAGATCGCGCTCGTGCCCACGCTCGACACTACGCCGCGGCGTGCCCTCAGCGCCGATCACCCCACCGACGCGCGGCTCGAGCACAGCGCGCAGATCGAGCTGGTCCTGCAACACCTGGCGGGCTAACTCACGACCGTCCTTGACCAGCCGCGCCTCGAGCCCTGAATGCTCAAGCCCCAACGCCTCCTCGCCCGCCGCCCACTCGAGCAACCTCGCAAACAGAGCCTGCGAGCGCTCAAACCCCGCGACCGGGCGCGCATCCAACCCCGCCGCGCGCGGGTCCTCGCCACCCGTGGGCTGCCGATCACCATCCACCAACGGCAACGACGGCTCGCTCACAGAGCCGTTAGCTTGCCGGGCGCCGACGAACAAGTCCAGCAGATCAGGAGCCACGCGATCACCTCCGTATCGCCGTCCGAAAAAGACACAACACCCCTGACTTTCGCCGCAGCTCACCGGGAGTCCTCCCGAAACCACGTGCATAACCCTGCCAGAAAGCGCCGACCGACGCGCCATTCGCCCGACAAATCAGGACTATCTACCCACTACAAACGACCTGCACCCCAATCAAAGGGTGTCGGCCGATCGATCGCTTGCCGTGAAGCGTCCCGACCTGTTCGTCGAGCTCCACCCTACGCGTAACGGGGCCGTAGACCTCGCCACGCTCGCTGCCGGCTCTGGCCGCAGGATGTGGTGGTCTTGTCGCGAGGGCCACGAATGGCAGGCGACGGTAACCGATCGCAGCAGCGGAACGGGCTGTCCCATCTGCTCCGCCGCGCGGCGAGCCCGGGCGCTTCGCGCTCGCGTGTGGGCGGTACCGCCGGATCGCTCTCTCGCGGTCAAGCACCCTGAGCTGCTCGCCGAGGTTGACCAGAGTCGCAACGGGAGCCTCGACGTGGGTGTGATCGGCGCTGGATCTGCCCGCAAGATTTGGTGGCGATGCCGTCACGGACACAAATGGCAGGCCCGGGTGTACGACCGCAGCAAGGGCTCGGGCTGTCCTGTCTGCGCCAAGCAGCGGCCGTTGTCCCCGGCGCGTTCGCTCGCCGTCCGGCGTCCCGAGCTCGTCGCCGAGCTTCACCCGACCCGCAACGGCAAGCTCGATCCGCTCGGGTTGCCAGCCGGCTCCAACGTCAAGGTGTGGTGGCGCTGCGCGCTCGGTCACGAATGGGGAGCAACTCTCGCGGCGCGCAGCAGAGGGACGTCCTGCCCCGTCTGTTCGCGCACGCGCGTGGCTGAGGAGCGCTCGATTGCGATCAAGCACCCCGAGCTGGTCGCCGAGCTTCACCCGACCCGTAACGACGGTCTGGATCCTCGGTCACTGGCGGCCTCGTCGAACAGGAAGGTGTGGTGGCGCTGCCCACACGGGCACGAATGGGCGGCCGTCGTCTCGAGCCGCTCTGCGGGGCGCGGCTGCCCGGCATGCTACGAGCGGCGGCGCAGCCGAAAGCCACGAGCAAGCGCGCCCTGAGAAAGAGCGATCAAGTACCGCATGGCGTATCGCTGCGGGGAGGTCAGCTGGCGCGACGTTGGACAGCGGCGGCACGGCGGTAGCCCGCTCGAGGTGACGCCGCCGCACCCGGCGCGCGCGGCTGGGCACCAGTTAGCTCGGGTCCGGAGCCAGGATCACAGAATCTTCACATCCGGGTCACAGCTCGGTAACGAGGACGAGCCTGGGCAGGACCTAGGATCGGTTTCCAGATGGCAACTATGTCGGACTCTCACCGGGAGGTGCTGCGGATCGGCCCGCTCGAGATTGTTCCGCACGAGAGCATGGCGTGGGCGATGGGACGCGCGCTGATGCTCACAGTTCACGAGCTTCGCCTGTTGACCGAGCTCGGGCGGCGTGTAGATCGTCCCGTCTCCAGGGAGGAGCTGTATTCGCTCGTTTGGGGTCAGCAGATGCGGCCTGGGGACCGTTCGGTTGACGTGTACGTGCGCAAGCTCCGGGTCAAGCTCGAGCAGGCGTTGCCCGACTGGCGGTTCATCCATACGCACTTCGGTTCCGGTTATCGGCTGACCGCCGAGCGCTTAAGCAGTCCTAACAGTCTGATTCCAAGTCGTTAACAACTGAAGTTTCGAAGCTGTTGAGACTGCGCTCACCCAAACGTGTGCAGGGCCAACCCTACCTGAAGGAGATGTTGTGAGAACAAGTCGCATAGGCGCGGTCGCACTCGCGGTCGCCGCATCGCTCGGAGTCGCAGCGTGCGGCTCGAGCAGCAGTTCGAGTTCGAGCAGTTCGGGTGGCGCGAGCAGCGCGAGCAGCAGCTCGTCGTCCGGCTCAAGTCCGGTGACGATCAACGGCGCTGGGTCGACGTTCGCCGCTCCGATCTACCAGCAGTTCAGCTCCGACCTCTCCTCGCAGGGGTTGACGCTGAACTACAACGCGGTCGGTTCAGGCGCGGGCGTGACCCAGCTCCAAGCCGGCACGATCGACTTCGCGGGCAGCGACCCAGCGATGAAGGACGCGGAAATCAAGGCCGCAAAGGGCCCCGTTGTCCATTTCCCGCTCGCGTTCGGGTCGATCACGATCTCCTACAACCTCCCTGGGGTCAAGAGCGGTCTCAAGCTCGACGGCGCGACGATCGCAGACATATATCTCGGGAAGATCAAAACGTGGAATGATCCCGCTATCGCGAGCCTGAACCCTGGGTTGACGCTGCCGAGCACCGCGATCACGCCCGTGTATCGCTCTGATTCGTCGGGCACCACCAGCGAGTACACGGCATTTCTCGCCGCCTACAGCCCGACGTGGAAGTCCTCGGTCGGCGCCGGCAAGGCCGTGAAGTTCCCGACCGGGACCGGCGGCAAGGGCAATGCGGGCGTAGCCGCTGCGGTCAAGCAGACGGTTGGCGGCGTTGGCTACGTCGAGTTGGCGTATGCGCTTCAGAACAACTTCACATTCGCTGCCGTCAAGAACGCCTCGGGCGCGTATGTGTTGCCGGCGCTGGCGTCGACGTCGGCGGCAGGGACTGGGATTACGCTGCCGCCGGACCTGCGTTTCAGCGCGATCAACTCCAAGAGCGCGGCTGCGTATCCGATTGCGGGGCAGACGTTCATCCTCGCCTATCAGGACATGTGCAAGGCCGGGCTCAGCCAGTCGATCGCGGGGGGCGTCAAGAAGATGATCACGTACGCGCTCGGCTCACAGGGGCAGGCGACGGTGCAGAAGCTGTATTACGCGCCGCTTCCCCCCTCGATCGATCAGGCAGCGACGGCGAAGATCGCCACGCTGACCTGCAACGGGGCTCCGCTCTCGTAGGGCTGGTACCAGGTGGAGGCACACGCCACCACGGTCAGCGGCGGCCGCTCGGTGCTCGAGCGGTCGCCGCTTGGCCGCCTTCCGGACCAGGTGCTGCGCTGGGGGCTGACCGGCCTCGCCGCCGCCGTCCTGATCCTGCTCGGCTACTTCTTCGTCCGCTTGTTCGGGCAGTCAACGGCGGCCTTCAAGCACATGGGGGTGTTCGGGTTCGTCTTCCGTAACGACTGGGACATCTCTCGCAACATCTTCGGCGCCTGGCCATTGGTCGTAGGGACCCTGGTCACCTCGGCAATTGCGCTCGTCCTCGGAGTGCCGGTCGCGGTCGCGTCGGCGTTGTACCTGACGGAGCTGTGCCCACGCCGCGCCCGCAGGCCGATATCGATGCTTGTCGATCTGCTCGCGGCCGTCCCGTCGGTGGTCTACGGACTGTGGGGCGTGTTCGTCCTGATCCCGCACCTCAAGGGCTTCCAGCAGGGGCTGGCCAACACATTTTCGTTCTTGCCGTTCGTCGGGGGCAACGTCGCGGGCCCCAGCTACTTCCTCGCGGGTCTGATCCTGGCGATCATGATCGTCCCGATCGTCTCGGCGATCTCCCGTGAGGTGATCGCCACGGTGCCCGTCGAGGACAAGGAGGCCGCGCTCGCGCTGGGAGCAACCCGGTGGGAGATGATCCGCATCGCCGTCCTTCCCTACTCGCGGGCGGGGATCACCGGCGGTGCGATGCTTGGCTTGGGACGGGCGATCGGGGAGACGATCGCGGTTGTGCTCGTGATCGGTGATTCGCCGAACCTCGGACACTCGATATTCCAGCAGGGATACTCGCTCGCGGCTGCGCCGGCGAACGAGTTCGGCGAGGCAACCGGGCTTCACACGTCGGCACTGTTCGCCGCCGGACTCGTGCTCTTTGTTCTGACGTTGATTGTGAACATCATCGCTCGGTTCTTCATCTCGCGTGGTCAGCACCATGGGCGCGGTCCGGATACGGACGACGACGGCTTGGTGCCGGACATCCAGGCCGCGACGGTGGGCGGATGACTACGCTGCCCCAGGTCAGCGCCAGGCGTCGGCGTACGGACCGTGCGATGCGAGCGGTTCTCGCCGCCGGCACGGTGGTTGCTCTCATTCCGCTCGTGCTGGTCATCTATTACCTGCTCTACAAGGGTCTGCGCACTTGGAGTTGGAAGTTCTTCAGCACCGACCCTAACGGGAGCTTCTTCGGTTTCCATGGCGGGATCCGAAGCGCGCTGCTCGGAACGATCGAGATCGTCGCGCTCGCGACTGTTATCTCCGTCCCGATCGGGATCGGCGTCGCGCTTTATCTCGTCGAATACGGGAAGGGCTCGCGATTCGCCAGCGTCGTCCGCTATTTCGTGGACGTGATGACTGGCGTCCCGTCGATCGTCTTCGGCCTGTTCATCTACATCGTCCTCGTCGCGTCGCAAATCGGTGGCAGCAGCTTCGCTGGGTGGAAGGGTTCGATCGCGCTGGCGCTGCTGATGCTGCCGATCGTGACGCGCTCGGCTGAGGTCGTGCTTTTGTTGGTACCCCAAAGCTTGCGCGAGGCGGCGCTCGCGCTCGGCGCGCCGCGCTGGCGCGTGGTCACGCGCATCGTGCTGCCGACCGCGCGCACGGGGCTGGTCACCGGCTCGCTGCTGGCGATCGCGCGCGGCACCGGCGAGACCGCGCCGCTGCTCTTCACGGTTGCGGTCGCGGACTCGCTGACGTTCAACCTCTCTAAGCAGATGAACTCGCTCCCTCTACAGATCTACAACGACATCCAGTCGCCGAGCAACGACCTGCAGGCGCGCGCCTGGGGCGCGGCGCTCGTGATCGTCACGCTGATCCTGATCCTCAACCTGGTCGCGCGCGCCATCTCGCGAAGGAGCAGCCTGGCATGATTCCACCAGACACCACGAGCAAGAAAGCGACCGACATGTCCACTGCCGGGGGCCCCTCGGAGCAGAAGGATGCGAAGGACCAAGCGCCCGACACTTCCGCGATCGGGGTTCGTGAGGGTGAGGGACACGCGATCCGGGTCAAGGACCTGAGAGCGTTCTACGGCAAGCAGGAAGCGGTCAAGAGCGTGGAGATCGAGTTCCCGCCCAACGAGGTCACGGCGATCATCGGGCCGTCCGGGTGCGGCAAGTCGACGATGGTCCGCTGCATCAACCGCATGCACGAGGAGATTCCCGGCGCCCGGGCCGAGGGCAGCGTGACGCTCGATGACCTCGACGTGTACGGCGCCGACGTGGACGTAACGTCCGTCCGGCGCCTGATCGGGATGGTGTTCCAGAAGCCCAATCCGTTCCCGACCATGTCGATCTTCGACAATGTCGCCGCGGGACTGAAGCTGACCGGGACCAAGAGCGAGAACCTGCGCGAGACCGTCCACCGCTCGTTGCGCGCGGTCGGGCTCTGGGGCGAGGTCAAGAACCGGTTGGGCGAGCCGGGCATGGGACTCTCGGGCGGACAGCAGCAGCGGCTGTGCATCGCGCGGACGATCGCCGTCGAGCCCGAGGTCATCCTGATGGACGAGCCGTGCTCGGCCCTGGACCCGGTCGCGACGCTCAAGGTCGAGGAGCTGATCGACGAGCTCAAGGAGCGCTACACGATCGTGATCGTGACCCACAACATGCAGCAGGCCGCCCGTGTGTCGACGTCGACCGTATTCATGCTCGACGGCGAGCTGATCGAACACGCCCCGACCCAAGAGCTGTTCACGAGACCCAAGGACGAACGCACCGAGCGCTACGTGACCGGCAAGTTCGGCTAGGGGGACCGATGCAAGAGACACGCCACAACTTCCGCGAGGCGCTCAAGCAACTCGAGGTCCAAGCCCTCGGCGGCCTCGACCTGGTCATCACGGCGCTCGACCGGGCGCTGGAGGCGGTCGGGTACCAGGACGTCGAGCTGGCCGGCATGGTCGTGGCCGACGACGACCTCATCGACGGTCGCTACCTCGAGGTGCACCAGGGGATCCTGTCACTGCTGGCCCTCCAGACCCCGGTCGCGACCGACCTGCGGATCGTGGCGGCGCTGCTGCACGTGATCCGCTGCATCGAGCGGATGGGCGATCAGGCCGTGAACATCGCCAAGCTGGTCCCGCTCTCGGGCTACGAGTCCCCGAAGGACAAGGACATCCTCGACGCGATCGAGCGCATGGGCCAGCTGGCCCGCTCGCAGCTCTCGCAGGCCAAGGAGGCGTTCGCGTCGCGCAACGTCGGCCTCGCCCAGGACCTCGTCCGCCAGGACGCCGAGATCAACAGCCTCAACCGCGAGATCTTCCGCCGCGCCGTCGAGATCGGCGACGACGTCGACACGCGCGAGTGGGCGATGTTCATGATCCTGGTCGCGCGCTGCCTCGAGCGGGTTGGCGACAACACGGTCGACATCGCCGAGCAGGTGGTGTTCGTCGTCACCGGCCTGTTCCGCGAGTTCGCCGACGCCTCTCACCCGGCCTGAACAAGGGCCGGCCTGAGCGACTCAAGACTCATAGTCCCGCGGAAAACCGTGGTAGCGTCCCGCTACGCCTGGACGCTCGCCATGCGCCAACGGCGCAAGCTACATCAGGTCTCGAACACTGGTTTGTGGGCGCGGACGATCGCGGAGGACGCGTGTTCGTGGACGCGGGTCGCTGACGCCGTCGGCACGGGCGTGGCCGAGCTCCTCGTAGCGGACCTTCGCGAGCACTGGGTACATCATCAGCAGCAGCCCGGCGGCGATGGGCAGGCTGACGGTGCCCACCTGCAGCTTTGCGAGCCAGTCGTTCAAGTGGGGCAACAGCGAGCCCAGCGCGAGCCCACCGGCTATCGCCAGCGCGATCCACAACGGCAGGAAACGGTCAAGCGTCGACAGCCGCGACACAACACCCGACGGCGGAGGTCCCCCGTGCGGCGGTCCAGCAGGTGGTGTGGGTGGGCGCTCAGTGACAGCCACGGCCATCGTCCTCGAGCTCGACCGTATCGGCGAGAACCGCGCCGAGGAGATCGTGCAGTCTCGCGAGCTGCTCACGGTTCGCGCAGTAGCAGGTGCGCAGCCCGTCGATCTCGCCCTGAATCAGCCCGGAGTCCTTGAGCACCTTCAGGTGCTGGGAGACCGTTGCCTGCGCGAGCGGCACCTGCTCGACGATCTCACCACAGAAGCACGAATCTCGCGCGAGCAGCAGCCGCAGGATCCGTACTCGTGCGGGATGCCCGAGTGCCTTCGCGAGCCCACCGACCTCGGCGTCGAAGATCTCCTCGGACGCCTCGACTTGGGCTGGCGTGGCGCTCACCGGGCTGCTCTATGCCAATGTCGCGTATGTCCGTTGGACGAGGCGACGCCGGCGGTTGCTGTGACCGTCGATGCGACAGTTGCCGGTCCTGCGGTCAGGTCGTGCGGGCAGCCATAGAACGTCCCACCGACCCGATACTCCTGCGCGGCTTGAAGATGCGCGAGACACAGCCCCACACCGCAGTGATGACACGTCGCGACCGCCGCGACTTCCTGACCCTGGATTGCGCACTCGTGGCAGTTCATCGTCGCCTCCTTCGGCGAGCGCCAACGCGCGGTCAGCGCCTGATCGTCTATCGCAGATCACCGATAGGGAGCGCCCATCGTGCGGTAATCCGTGCGGGCCAACGATTCGCCCCCGCGAGGAACTACCCACCGCTTCGCGGATTGCCCGCGATGCCCGGATGCGCACGGTGCACGGCATTGGCGCGCGGTGATCGCGGGCAGAACCTGCAGGCTTCCTGAGGGCTCTGGATCGCCCTCGCCGCGATCGGGAACAGCACATCTCATGCGTAGCCGCGATCGCGGAAGGTTCTTCCTCGCGCGGGTCGAAGTTCACTGGGTCTGTGACCGCATTACACCGAGAAAGGGAGCAGCATGAGCTACCCGCTTAACCGGAAGCTCGCCGTCGAGTTCATCGGAATGTTCATGTTCGTCTTCACCGTCGGGATGGCGACCAACAAGGCCGGTGCCGGCGCGCTGGCTCCGCTCGCGATCGGCTCGGTGCTGATGGTGATGGTCTTTGCCGGTGCCCACATCTCCGGCGGTCACTTCAATCCCGCCGTGAGCACCGCCGTCTTCGTCAGGGGAAGGATGACTTCCTACGAGTACGGCGCCTACATGGTCACGCAGTTCGTGGCGGCCGTCTTGGCCGGGCTGACCGTTCGTGTGGTCGGCGGGCATGAGGCGAACGCAAGCGTCGCCGGCGCGGGGAGGATGCTGATCGCCGAGTTCCTGTTCACGTTCGCGCTCGCGTGGGTCGTGTTGAACGTCGCAACCGCGAGGGGGACCGAGGGGAACTCGTTCTACGGGCTTGCGATCGGATTCACGGTGGTGGTCGGGGCGTTCGCCGTTGGCGGGATCTCGGGCGGCGCGTTCAATCCCGCGATCGCCCTGGGCGCGATGGTCACCGGTTTGTTCAAGTGGAGCAACATCTGGATCTACTTGATCGCCGAGTTCCTCGGCGGGGCGGCCGCGGCTTACACGTTCCTCTTCCTCCTGCCAGCGGAGAAGGCCGCGGGAGACATCGAGGCCGCGAGCACCGAGTGAACGACGCGACCTGAGCGCATGTTCGGGCGCCACCTCCGGCCCTAAGACGTAGAGATCACGCCGCTTCGCGCAGGGATCGGAAGTCGGCCGGAACTGCTCCGCTGGCTAACGCTAACAGTGGGAGGCCACGGCCGGGTTTCAGGTTCGGCGCGCCAGCGGTTCTGCGGCTTACGCGGAGATGACCGCGACGAACACGGACCCCGCGATTAGTGCCGATGCGACTGAGAGCGGACCGGCCTGCGCTACTCGCGCCGGAATAATGCCTGCGGCACGGCCAGGATCCCAAACACGAGGAGTAGCCACCAGACAAGGCGCAGTGCCGGAACGAGCACGAACCCGATAACCGCGATCGCAACCAAGACCACCCCGACCCAGAGCACCGTGCGGCGCGTCGCCGCCGCATCGTCGGGAGCCTGTTTGGGTTTGCGCTTGGCGGTCAAGCGGTCCCATTCTAGTAGTGCTTTGTGAGGTCGCCCAGGTTGACCTCAAATCTCATTTATCTGGAATCCAGCGCAACGTGTGGTCAAGCCAAAGAAGGAATTTGGCGCTGCACGTCGCGGAGAAACTTCGACCTCACAAAGCACTACTAGTCTAGTCGTCCATCGCAGACGTCTGGAGCTACGGTCCGAATGCGCTCGCAAATCGGCGGGCTGGCTATGCACTTCGCTCCCCCACGTCGTCTCAGGCGCGTGAGGCAGCGCTGGCGGCCACGGCCGTGAGGACGTGGAGGGAGTCGACGGCGTCGCCCGCGACGCACACGGTCCCGCGCGGCGGGTCTAAGCGATCGCCGAAGAGCCCCGAGCCACCTTCCCTGGCTGAGCAGGGGGAGCGAAGGGGATACCCCACATCGGCGGAAGCGAGAGTGCTCGAATCGTCGAGACGCGGCACAATCGTCTCCCCCCTTCCTCTGCGTTCGCATCCGGTCTGGCCAGCGAGAGGAAGCGTCTGACCCGCCGGCCGTGCCGCCGCGGACGGTCCTCGTCGCCGGGTCGGGTGAAGACGATCGCCCGATCCCGGGCGCACGACCACGCGAGCTCGGTGCCGACTTGAAGCCGATTGTGAAGCGGATCTTTCGTGGATGACCGGTGTGGCGTCGGCGTCCGCCCTCGGTCGCTGAAGGCATCGGGCGGAGCCGCTGACCGGCACCGTGGTAGCCGTACAGCGTCGTCGAGGGGCGCGGCCGGATACGGTCGTCGTGTGACCGCATCCGATGCGAACGTCGTGGCGCTCGCGGACGGCTCCGTGGCGGCGATCCGCCCGATCGCCGTGGGTGACGGGCCGGTGATCGCGGCGACGTTCGAGGCGCTCAGTCCGGAATCGCGCTACCGGCGGTTTCTGCAGCCGATGTCGCAATTGAACGAGCACACGCTGTCGTTCCTGCTGGATGTCGACCACCACGACCGCGAGGCGCTCGTCGCCGAAGATGTTGCGACTGGGAAGCCGCTCGCCGTCGCGCGCTTCGGACGGTCGCGCCACGATCCCGCGGCCGCCGAGCTCGCGGTCGCCGTCGTCGACCACGCGCAGGGCAACGGGTTGGGCAGCGCGATCACGCATCGACTGGTCGACCGCGCGCGCGAAGAGGGCATCACGCGCTTTACCGCACTCATCCTCACGAACAATCAGGCCAGCCTGGCGCTCATTCACGAGCTCGGGACGCCGAAGGCGGAACCGCAAGGCTACGGGACGGTGGAGGTCAGTGTCGACCTTCCGCCCGCTGAGGGAATCGGCGGCGGGGTGCGTAACTGGTTGCGATCGGCGGCGTCCGACAAGGTCGAGTTCACGTCCGCCGCGCCTCGGGCGAACGACTGAGCCGCAGGCGAGGCCTCGGGCCGCCCACGTTGCGATCGGCGTCGGTGACGCGAGGCACTCGCTGGTGGCTCTGCCCCGCAGGTGACCGGAGATCACTTCACCGATCCCGATGCGACCGATGTGGACACGGCGCGGCCGCTCGGCCTCCGGCGGCGCTCTCAGAGGAGACGAGCAGGTCTCTGACCTGACCGAGGGAGTCACGAAGTTAGCCCCAGCTCTGGATACCCGCGCGCAGACGAAGGCAGCTCTACCGCCGCTGACGGCGCGGGTCTCGCAAATCGCCAATCTCGCAACTCAGTGCGTCGTCTGCGGGACGACGTCGCGGCCGATCAGGCCGGAGCCCTGGTTTCCCGCGACAGCAGGGCGCATGCGCCTCTTCCCTGCTTTGCCCTCATCTGAGGGAAGACGCCGACGTCATAGGACGGTCGGAGCTTCCCTGGATTTCGCCAGAAGCAGGGCGGCGCTGCTTCTGCGCCGTTACTACTGAAGCTCATCCGCCAGACCGTGCGTCGCCCGTCGCAGTCGCACACGAACCCTCGGATGGGCCTGCAGGTTGCGGGCATGCGCCGCATGCAAGCGAGGAGATGACTGACCTTGCGGGCCGGTCCGGGGGTCTGGGGTCAGTACTCGTTCTTAAACGCGAAGTAGGAACCGCGAATGGTTCCGGCCAGCTTCGACTTCTGGCTGGCGAACTTAAACCGTGAGGCGAGCTCCGCGGGGACTTCCATCCCTTCGGAGAGCTTGAACCCGACCGCCCGCTTCTTGGGGTCGTCGACGGTGTACATCACGTTGATCGACAGACCGCTGTCGTAGAAGACATAGGCGATTCGGATGTTCTCGACCTGGAAGCCCGTCGCCTCGAGAGGGCGAGACGAGATGACGATGTCGCGTTCTTCCTTGAGGATCCGGTGCACCCAGTCGATGGTCGTCTTGGCGATGCTCGCAGGCTCCACCGTGAAGACGTGGTCGTACTTGTTCTTGAAGTAGCGGGCCTCGTGCGCCCGCAGACCAGCGAGCGCGGCCGCGACGGGCGACGACTCCAGACCCAAGGTCGAGACGGTGTTGAAATCCACGGCGTAGGGCATGACGAACTCCCGAACGCGTATGGCGGTTTACGTCGGCCGGAGGATACCTCGGGCATGAAGCCTGCTGAGCAGGACTTGGACACCGCCGAGCCCCGGTCGAAGCTTCATGTCGCGGAGTTCTACTTGGACTGTCAAACCGCTGGCGGCCTTCGTTCGCGGGTGGCCGGCGAGCCGCGCCCGCCGGCCACCGTTGCCAATCCCTTCCGGATAACCCGTACGCAACCGGGGAAACCGAGGCTTCAGACGCCCTTTGACCTCCGTTGCGTACGCCACCCTCTGCCTACCGGATTTCACGACGACCGCACCGCCAGCCTCCAGCTCTACGACGACGGCACGTGGTACTGCTACCGCGCCTGCAAGGCCGGTGGATCCATCTTCGACTTCGCGGCGCGCACGTGGCGAATGGACGCGAAGGGCCGCGCCTTCCTCAAGCTGCGCGCGCGACTCGCCGACGAACTCGAACTGGACGCCCGTGCCAGCTGAGCGGCAGTGGGCTGCCCCGGACGCCCGCGTTTGGGCGGATCCGATCGTATTCGTGGCCTCGACCAGGCTCGGGTGGGGTGATTCCAACGTCGCCATAGGCATCGTGAGCTCTGCGACGGCGGGCCGAGCAAAGCACTCGTCCGCCGCCGCGTCCACGCGCGCCTGCTGATGGGCGGATGCGCAAGCGCGTTGCGGGGCACGAGCAGCCGCATCGGGACGATCGCAACGTCGCCTCTGCGATCGCCCGGTGTGCGCCAGCGCAGGAACAAAAGCAGTCGTGCGAGCCCGGACTAGCGGACGCTCGGATCTGGGCGATTGCGAGCGTCTCGGAAATGCCGCCTGTGCTAGCTCACTGGAGCCGGAGCCGATCATCGGCAAGCGGTCGCGGATCTCCGAGGGACTGCCGTCAGGTGCTTGCTGGCCCGCGCTGGTTCGGCTAACGCCAGGAGGCGTCGGCTTCTGCAATCGCCGTGGAGCGGCAGTCTGGCCCGCGCCGGCTCGCAGGCTGCTGAGATTGCTCAAACTGGGCAGCGCGTTCGAGACTGCCGCATCTCGATGTGCGACGCGAGGTCGCACGTTGTGAGTGAACTACACGATTGGAGGATCGGCTGATGTGATGTTGAGCGTGTAGTTCCAGGTCCGTGCTCGGTGGCCTGTCTCCACCTCGGCGTGCGTCGTTGGCTCTTGGTCGGCGGGGTGCGAAGCCCGGGGGAAAGCCCGAGGGCTGCCCGTTCCATCTGGGCGGCCACAGGCGAGGGGAATGGTCGGACGGGTGAATTGCTTGAACTCTCGTTGATGCCTCGTCAAGCGGAGCCCCGCGCGATGGGATGCCGGAGCGGGGTGTAGGGACTGGCCGCGGTAGAGCGGCAGGCGCCGGTCAAGGAATCGACTTGGCCGGGAAGAGCACCGCCGTCCCCGGGGTAGAGAGGGCACCCACCCCGGCCGTAGCTCACGCGTGCGGAACGCGGTAACCCCGTCGAGGTCCGGACCCGTGGTCCGGTAAGCCGACCGCGAGGAGGGCCCAACCCCCCGGCGGGAATCGGAT
>CAWFKF010000028.1:0-20383 GCA_963816005.1 uncultured Solirubrobacteraceae bacterium
ACCCCGAAGCCGACAAGGTCGAGCCCGCCGTCACCCGCGCCGTGCAGAAAGCCATCGGCGAAGCCGAAGGACGGCACGTCCAAGCGCTCAAGGGCGCAATCGCCGACGCCCAGAAGAAGATGGCCGAACAAACCGCCTGACCCGCTGACCGGGCGACACACCAAGCGCCCCCGTCGACTTCACAAAGATCACCAGACCGGCAGATTCAAGCGCACTCGATCTCCCTGGATCGACGGTTTGCGCCTGGCCGGCTTCACCTGCTTGGGGTGATGGCCATGTGACGCGGAGATGGTTGGATCGGTGGGGCGGTCGTGGCACGGAGTCGAGAAGCTCCGGCCCAAAACAGGAGCCCGGTGTGAGCAGCGATCTGGTTGACATCTTCCTGCTGTCTCTCGTGGCGATGTTCAACCCGACGCTGCTCGCGGCGGTGACCATCATGATGCTGATGCCAAACCCGAAGCGGCTGATGCTCGGCTACGTGCTCGGTGCCTACACGACCAGCATCACGTGCGGGTGCGTGATCGTGTTCGCGCTGGGAGGCTCGAGCAGCGAGACGAGCACCGCCAAGCACACGATCAGCCCGGCCGAGGACATCGTCGTCGGCATGCTCAGCCTGGGACTCGCGTGGGTCCTCCGCACCGGGCGTGACCAGCCGTTTCAGGCCCGCCGACGGGCGAAGAAGGAGGCCAAGCTGGCCGCCAAGCGCGAGGCCGGCAAACCGACCGAGTCGCTACCGCTGCGAATGCTGGGCAAAGGCGATCCGAAGGTGACGTTCCTCGTCGGAGCCGTGCTGAGCTTCCCCGGCGCGTCATTCCTCGCCGCGATGGATCACATCCACAAGCTAAACGCGGGAACCGCCGCCAGCGTGCTGCTGATCCTCTACTTCTGCCTGATGCAGCAGATCATTCTCGAGCTGCCCCTACTCGGCTATGTCTTCGCGCCCGACAGCACAAGGGACAGAGTCGACCGCTTCAAAGCCTGGATGGCACGTCGAGGCCGCACCGCCGCCATGATCGGCGCAGCCGTGATCGGCCTCTGGCTGGTCATTAGCGGCGTCATCGCGCTGGCATAAGGGAGTTGGCCGCCAGCACCCCGGTACGCCGCACTCGACGACACCTCGTCGAATGCAGGCGTGGCCACGCCGTCACTGAGGCGACAATATCGAGCACCCATCGCCCGAGTGGCCCCTCCGGTCTAGCACCACCATTCTCAGCGCGGGCGCCAGACTGTTGCGTCCGGCCACGGGTGCAGAAGTCGGCGCGCGTCCCGAACCGGAGCTCGCGGGACCCTCGATTGTGAGCGTCAATGCGCCGGGCAAGCAGCAGCCAGGCGTCAGCGCTCTTGCTCGATTAAGCACCGCCGCGGCTCCCGTGGCCGGGAATGCTCCTCTCGAGCGACCACCGCTTGCTCGCCACGGGCCTACTTTGCTAACGCACGTGGCTTGGACCGCGCGCCACGGCGAGGTTTCGCCGCCGGCGGCCAGCCAGGGGTACGGCACACTGCCATGTAGCCGCGTTCGGTGCGGATCCGCTCGGGCCAATGGACGACGAGCGGGTTGCGGGTGCCGCCAAGATCCGAGCCGACCTGCTTTCCCCCCTGCAACGGCGTGTTGCCCCCCCACGCCCAGGCCGCGGAGTAGTGGGGGTCCATCATCTCCCCTCCCCACGCCTTGATCCCGCCGTAGCGCTGGCCGAGCTGCAGCTGCATCTCGCCGCTCAGCGGATCCCGTTCTGCATGGTCAGCTCATTGAACGGTTCGTGCTCGAATTCGAGGCGGTCGCCTCCATCGACCTGACCGCCGCCCGCGCCCTGAAACGACTACTCCCGCACGTCACATCCCCCGGCGCCGAACTCCGCATGGCTCGAACCCGGCAACCCGTGCTCGACCGGCTGAGCGAGGCGGGACTGGTAGCCGCGATCGGGCAGGAGCGCTTGTTTGCGCCGTGCGCAGCGCCGTCAAGCGTCCCCGCGCCACGAACCGCTCCATGATCCCCTCGGATCTGGGATCCGATTTCTCCGCGCGCTGCACGGTGACCAGCCCGCGGCGGCACCCGACGACGGTTCTCCCCGCGTTCGGATCGCGACCCGAACGCGGACCGGCCTACCGATCAGTCGGAACTGCTCTCGCCGCTCCATCTCGACGTGACGCTGCGGTGAGGGTTGCGCTCATCTTGATCGCTCGGACGGCTCCGGTCGCCCCGGCCTGCAGGGTGACTCCCAACGCGACGAGGAAGATGCCGACGATGAAGATGATCACGCCGCTGGATCCGAGCATCAGGATGCCGGCACGTCCGAGGACGTAGGGCGGCGTGCACACGGTCACGCTGAGCGCGCCGCCGACGGCCGTGGCCGCAAGCTTGTCGCGTGTTGACTGTTTGGGTGGCTTGGCGCCGATCAGGCGCGAGGGGATCGCCAGGTAGCAGACCATCATCACGCCAACCACGATCCCCAGGGAGATGGTGAACCATGGCTTGCCCCAGCGCGTGACGATCAACGTCGAAAACGCAAGCATTGCCCCGACGACGACCCCCCAAGCCGCGATGGTCGTAACGTGTGTGCGTGCCTGCGCGATGGCCGGTCGGACCTCGGGCCGCCCGGGTCGGGAGACCGCGAAGGCGAAGACGGCGTTGAGGAAGAAGCTCGCGACGGTGATCGCGATGACGAGCAGGATGGGCGGGATCAGGATCGGGCCGCGGAGCACGTGGAAGGATTTGCCGTGCAGCACATGCGCCTTGAGATCGAACATCGCCAGCCAGATCCACATCGCCGGCAGGATCTGAACGAGCGTAAGCCGCCAGTTGGTCACCAGCAGCCTGAGCCCGTTGAACAGCATGACGAACGCGCCGACGGCGAAGCCGAGCGGCGCGAACACGCGCCGCGACTCGCTCAGGTGGAGGATCGCCTCCTCGATCCTGGCCTCGTCGTTGTCTTGGATAGCCCGCACCAGCGCACCGATGCGCCCCGACAGGCCAGCGAACCGTCGCTTGGTGCCCTGGCTCGAGGAGTCGATAACAGGTCCGGGGGACTCCGGACCGTTCGTTGGGCCGGGGGTGTTCGACTGTGGCGCGACGGGACGCGCGACGTTCTCGGAGACCTTGTCGCCCGGCGGCTCAACGTCCACTGTCGTGCTTGGATCTTCCATCGAGGGAAACCGAATGCCCTAGCGCGCGGACGCGGGCAGGAGATGACCGTAGCGATGCCTGAACGACAGCCGGGCGCGGTGTGAGGAGGTCCTGATGCCGTGAGCCGTCCGGCTCAGTGCGGGGCGAACCAGGGCTCCCGCCACCGCGATCATCACCAGGGTGGCAACCAACGGGGTGTCTCGCGATGACGGCCCGGGGATCCCGGCGAGCAGCTCCCTCAGCGCAGCGGCTCCAAGCACCACGTCGGCCCGGGTCGGGCCACCCGGCCCCTTGAGCATCTGATCCGACTTGTCGTGAGCCGCCTGCGCAAGCACCGCAAGCGCGATCAAGGTCACGGCCCACGACCGATCTCGCGAGACCCCAAACAACCGCTTCACAACGCGGTAGCGCGCCTCATCCAACAGCAGAAGCGCCGTTCCCACGTCGGACACGAGCAGCCTGGCGCTGCCGACACCCTCCTGCGCGATGCCGTGCTCGCCGCCGGCAGTAGCCCCGTCCGCCGCTCCGACGACCTGCGGTTGCCGGGACAATGGCGTCCCGGTCGCCCCCACACCACCCCCGCGCGCAATCGCTCCTCGCGCGGAACCGTTCCTCTCCCGGTCCTGCTGCAAAGAGTCGGGCCGTGACGCGATCGGTCGGTCAGTGTCGGAGTGTCGGTAACCACTCCCATCGTTCCGCTCCTTATCGGTTAGGGCAACGTCGTGCTCAGCTCGCCTTCCGCGATAGCGCGGCCCGGGCAGCCGGCGCGCACCGGATTGGAACATGGCTTTCGCGGATTCACCTGCATTTGATCCCTCTCAGCGAGCCTTTCACCGGCAGCTCGCCCACGCATCGGTTCAAACCAGCGAACCGACTCCGTAGTCGCCCCGGAGAGTCGCCGCCGGTGCTGCCAGCAGTCAGCACCCGCGTGCCCCGGCGGCAGGACGCCGCCTGGGGATCGGCCGACCACCTCACAACGACATGAGCGCCCCCAAGGCACTAATGCCGCGTCTACCGGTCACCCGCGCGCGAGTCTATTTCACGCCGGAATTTCCGGGGAAATTCTTCCCGCGTGCCGGGCCACGGAATTGGGCTTCGTCCCGGACCTACTCGGGTCCGCACTTGCGTTCGCTGCCTGGGCTCGGCACTGGGTGCTGCTTCGTCTGAGTAGAGCTCCGCTGCCGGTAGCGTCGAGGAGAACAACTTGACCGGGATCCGTGCGCGCGCCATGCAGCGCGGGCAGTACTCGAGCGCGAGCCATCGGGCCTTGGGCTTGATGCTCAACCCGCAACGTGGACAGTTCAGGAACAACCCGCTGCGATCGCGACCTACAGGATTGTGAGGGTCTGTCATGAGACGCGCCGAGCCGTCGGGGCCATCGGTTTAGTTTAGGTGTCTGTTTGTGTGCCGGTCGGCTTGAGTCCTGGTGGGACGACCTTTCCTGTATCAATGTCCTTGGCGAGCTTGGCCTTCTGCGCCAAGTCGCCGGGATCGAGCACGCCGGAGCCGGCGGCGTGGGAGATCGGGTCTCCGCCGCGGCCGCGCAGGATGACCGCGCAGCCGACGGCGATCGCCGCGCCGAGGAGTGGCCCGGCGATGTAGACCCAGTAGGCGGTCCAGTCGCCGCTGACCAGGGCGGGCCCGAACGAGCGGGCGGGGTTCATCGAGGTGCCGCTCACCGGCGCTGACCACAGTCCGGCCAGCGCGATGTAGCCGCCGACCCCGAGCGCGCCGATCGCGCCGACGTTCTGGGCCGCCGACGCGGTCCCGAGGATTACGCTCAACAGGCCAGCGGTGAGCACGACCTCCATCAGGAACGCCTGCCAATCCTTGTAGCCCGGCCCTGGCAGCGTGGCGCCGAGGTGCTGGATGTTGCCGAACACGGCGAGCAGGAACAGGCACGCCAGGGTGGCGCCGACGAGTTGGACGATGATGTAGCCGGGCACCCGCTTCCAGGGGAAATCGCCGCGGACCGCGAACGCGAGCGACACCCCGGGGTTCAGGTGCGCGCCGGATATCCCGCCCATGAACAGGATGATTCCGAGGACCATCAGGCCGGGGGCGACGACCGCTGCCGCCAGGCTGATCTGCCCCTCGCTGTGCAGGATCCCGCCGCCGGCCGCGACCAGCACGAGGAAGAACGTTCCCAGCAGCTCCGAGAACAGGCGCCGGTACTCGAGCTTCGGATCGTCGAAGTCCTTGCGGTCCCCGAACTCCAGCATCAGCAGGTGATTGGCCCGCTGCGGGTCGTGAATGATAGGGGTCGGTATCTCTGTGTCAGGCATGACGTTCACACACGGGTGTGCAGGCCGATCCGCCCCCTGCGTCGGTGGCGCGTGCCCGGACAGCGTAGGACGGAGCGGTTGATCGGCACTACCGTCGATTCTCACACCGATCGTGCGGTCAACTACTGACCAGAGTGCGAATTCCAGAGCGTCGTAGAGCAGAAGCCGGCCCGTCCTCGATCATGAATCGAGCTGTACGGGATCGTGTCCTCGTTCAGTGCCGAAGCGGCGAGTAAATGGCAGCTCTGAATCTGAGGGTCAAGGCGATGGACTGAATCGTGGGACCTGCCGCTCCGACACGGAAGACCCGCAGATGGGAACCCGACCGGGTCGAAGCCACGAATCGCGAGGGGTGCGGCCGGTGTGTCAGTCCGCGCTGGTGGGCTCTGGGCGTCGGGCGCAGGCCCCCGGTACGGCTGCCCGTTGAGCGCGTCCCGCTCGCTCGGGCGAACGCGGTGACCCATGCTGCCAGTCCGGGCGTAGCGGCATTCCGGATCGGCCTCCGTGGTCGGGTCGGACGCCGAGCATCTGGTGCACCTGGATGTGGCCGAGGTCGAACCCAACGCGCGAGTACGCCATGTAGAGGCGCCAGGTCCGGGCTCGGTGCTGGCCGACTTCGGCGACGGCTCGGGACCAGTGGCGCTCGAGGTTCGCTCCCCACTCACGTAGGGTCATTGCGTAGTGCTCGCGCAGGTTCTCTTCGTGTCGGACCTCGAAGCCGTGGTCGTGCATCGCGCCGATGACCGTTCCTGGTCCTTGTAGCTCGCCGTCGGGGAAGATGTAGCGGTCGATGAACGCTCGGGTGCGGTGCCGCTCGCGGTTGGAGGGTCGGGTGATGCAGTGGTTGAGCATCCGGCCGCCGGGGCGTAGGTGAGTCGCCATGGTCGCGAAGTACCGCCCGAGCTCGGAGCTGCCGAAGTGCTCCATCGCGCCGATCGAGGCGATCGCATCGAACGTCCGGTCGGGGAGGTCACGATAGTCGAGCAGGAAGACCTGGACCGAGCGCTCGACGCCGGCTCGCGCATTGGCCCGTCTGGCCCACTCGACCTGCCGGCGCGAGAGGGTGACTCCGACCGCCGTGACCCCGTAATGCACAGCGGCGTGACGCAGCAGGCCTCCCCATCCGGCGCCGACGTCGAGCAGGCGCTGCCCCGGTCGGAGGTCGAGCTTGCGGCAGATCAGGTCGAACTTCTCCCTCTGCGCGTCATCCAGCGTCGTGTCGGCGGTCGGGAAGACCGCGCAGGAGTAGGCCATCGAAGGGCCGAGGACGAGCTCGTAGAACCGGTTCGAGACGTCGTAATGGTGTGCGATCGCCGCTGCGTCACGCCGCCTGCTGTGACGCGCGAGACCTCGCCGCCAGGCTGGGGGCGCCTCCTCCGCCGGCACGCGCGGCCGTCGCATCAACCCGATCTCAAAGCCACGCAGAAGCCGCAGCAACTCGCCGGCACGGATGTCCCGCCGGCGGTGCGCATGAAGCGCATGAAGGGTGGCGTGGAGGTCGCCGTGAACCTCGAGGGCCCCCGTGACATACGCTCGGGCGACGCCGAGCTGCCCGGGGGCGGTGAGCATGAACCGAACGGCCTCGGGCGAGCACACCTCGATCGTGGCGAGCGAATCCCTCGGGCCGGTCGCGCTCCCGTCATAGCCCCGAAACGCAACCGGGGCATCGTCATCAACGAGCGCCCGAAAGACATTCCCGAGTCTCATCCGCGGACCCGCCACGACTCACGTCCCGATCAGTTGCTGTTCGTAGCGACGGACGTCCACACGCTCCTCCCGGTCAGAAGGTCCACCCGACGACGGTTACTCGACTCCGGCATTAAATCAACCGTTCGAGGGCGCTGTCCGTGACCCGCCGAGCGCGTCCTTCTCAACAGATGTCGGCAGGTGCGCTACGCGCCTCGACCTCCGCGCATGTGCCCGTAGCGATCACCCGATCCGTCTCGCTCGGCGGGTCCGCGTGCGTAGCCGTTGGAGGCCCGGTGTGATCGCGGCGCCCGCCACAATCATCACCACATTGGTACCGAGCAGGGCGAGTGCTCCGAGTGCCCTTGCCGGCTTCTCCGAGGGCGGCCGCGACGCCGAGATTGGGGTAGTAGCCCAGGACACCGCAGGGTGGCGGCCAACTCGCGCGGCGACCCCGATCCCCGACCCTGATCCAGACCCGCCGGCCGTAGCTCCGATCCCGGAGCCGGCAGCGTGAACCGCACACCAGTCGTTGACCTCCAGGCGGCGGGTGCTCGTGCCGGAGCCGAGCCTGCAGAAGCAGGATCGAAGGACCCGCCTGCGAACTCGTCAGGCGACATCCACGCGACTCGCCGCACGGGTGGCCGCGTACAGAAAGGAAGCACAATATGAAGGGTCTGGGCCGGGCGATCTTCGTCGCGATTCTGTTGCTGATCGCGGGGACGCTCAACATCATCTACGGCATCGCCGCGGTGGGCAATGCTCATTTCTTCGACAACACGCAGTACGTGTTCTCGAGCCTCCATACCTGGGGCTGGATCACGATCATCGTGGGCGTCATCCAGCTCACCGCCGGGATCTCGCTCATCGGAGGCGGGGGCTACGGCCGGATCATCGGGATCATCGCCGCCACTATCGGCGCGCTCGAGTCGCTGCTGTCGATCGGCGGAGCACACCCATGGTGGTCGATCGGCATCTTCGCGCTGTGCATTTACGTCCTGCACGGCCTGATCGTCTTCGGCGAGGAAGAGCCGGCGCCGCGCGCAACGCCGCGCGCTTAGGCAATAGGTCCGGGGGGCCTGGCCGGTCGCCAGGCTCCCGGATCCCGGTTCTTGGCGCGCGCTCATCGAGGGCTCGGATTGGGCACCCGCTGGGCACCCCCGCCAGTTTGAGGTTCCCGCCGAGTCCGCGCCGACGCCGCGGCATCGAAAGGCGAAAGGCGTCTCATTAGCAGGGCTTTTGGTGATGGGCACGGCCGGGCTCGAACGGCGCTGATCGGGCGGATGGCCCGGAAACGCAGGCTCTGCGGGCGATCGGGTCTGACCGGCACATGATCGGAGATGCGCGCGGATGCGTCGATTGACGCGGATAGCGGCACAAGAATCTCGTCTGTGGCACTTCGCGGCCTGGCGCTGTACAGGGCGACGAACAGAGGCCCGGCGCGCACGAGCACGAGGGATGGACGCACCACACTTGGCGCCCGACTGTGGCTGGCGGCGGCCTGCAACGATGTGGCTGCACGTCCGAAACCGTCCCACGCGAAGCCGAGAGTCAAGGAGGCCCCGATCATGACACCTTCTCAGGGGAGCGCAGGCGGTCCGCCTCGTGTCCAAGCTCGCGCGGCGAAGCTCCTCGCGCGTAAGCGCCTGACGGCGTACCGAGCGGCGGGGATCGTCGCGACCGTCACGGTGTCGGTGACGATCATCGGCGGGCTGCTGATCACGCTCACCGATCCCACGAACTTCCCCAACATCGGGGCCGGGCTGTGGTGGGCCATCCAGACGGTCACGACGGTTGGATACGGAGACCTCGTTCCGACCAGCGAGACTGGACGTCTCGTGGCTGCGCTCGTGATGATCGTCGGGATCGGCTTCCTGACCGTGATCACCGCGGCGATACCTCGACGTTCATCGAAGCCGCGCGTCGTCGTATCGAGGGCGATACGACCAACGTGCTGTCCGCCAAGCTCGACCAGATCGGCGCTCGCCTCGACGCGATCGAGTCGGGGCTCAGGGACAGCGGGGCGCCGCAAGCGTGACGCAACCGGCCGGCTGAGCATCGAGGGTCGCAAGCTGTCGGTCGGAGGTCTGGAGTTTCCGACCGACTCGACGGCGATGTCCCGACATGCCGCGCACGGGAGGAGAGGGCATGATTCTCGCGCTCCTCCGCGTGGGCGCCCGGACGCGTGGACCGGCCGTCGCGGGCGCGCCGGGCGAGCGTCTGGGGCTAGCCCCATTTTCCGCGCTAGGAAAGGGTTAGCGGTGCTGGCTGTTGCTCGGGCCAGGGTGGTGTGATCTGGAGTAGCTCGAGGACACGGCGTTGAGTCTGGGTGAGGCGGTCGAGTTCGATGCCGGCGCGTGTGTAGGTGAGGCCGAGTCCTTGGAAGACGCCGAGCACGTTGCGTCCGGTGGGTTTCGCTGAGCGGTTCTCGGGCAGCAGGCCGGGGAGCAACTCGGTATCGCCGAGCGCGTTGCGTGTCTCGGTTTCGATCAGTCCGAAGATCAGGAGCGCGATTCCGATGATGCTGGTGAGCGCGTAGATGCGGTCGTCGTTGTGCAGGAAGATCGGCCGGACTTTGAGTGATTGTTTGTAGTCGCGGTGGCGGCGCTCGACGATCTGCTGCCCTTTGTAGTCGCGCAGGATCTGCCCGGCGGTCAGCCGTTTCTGGGGGAGGTTGGTCGCGAGCGCGTAGATCCCGTCGGTCTGCGCGGCCGTGTTGATCGCCTCCTGGTCGCGCGTCCAGGTGAGTGTCGGCTTGCCGTTGCGGGTGCTGGTCGTGGTCGTGATCAGCCCCTCGATGTTCGGGGCGATGATCCTGGCGACGCGTGTCTCGACCTGCTTGCGGGTCTTGTAGTAGCGCCCACCGAGCCCGTTTTTGACGCGCTGGAGCTGCTCCTCGGCCTTGGTCAGCGCGCGTTCACGGGCGGCGGCCGTCTCGCGGTGCTCTTCTGGGGAGTGGATGTACGCGACGCGGAGGCGGCGGGTCTCGCCGGTCTCGGGATCGGTCAGCTCCCAGTCCCTGAGCGCGCCGCGATACTTGGTGCGCAGCTCGGACGGGAGCTTGTGCTCACGCTGTGAGACGTAGCGCACCGCCCGCAGGCTGTCGGGGCCGACATCGGTCAGGAACCGCTCCCGGAACCCGGTCTGGGCGCGCAACGGCACGATGAACGACAGGCCCGCGCGGGCGATCTCGCACAGCGTCTTGGGGTGCCCGCACGCGGAGTCCAGGATCAACAGCCCACCCGGCCCGGACAGCTGTCTGAGCCGCTCGAGGCTCTGGGCGATCAGCGACACCTCGGCCGCGTTCCCCGGCTCCGGGCGCACGTACAACGACACGCCGTCCGCGGTCGCTGCCTGCAACGCCCGGACCTGGCGTCCAACGCCCTGCCCCTGAGCCCACCCGTTCGCGACCAGCGCCGAGTTCTCGTACGCGCCACACACCCGCAGGGCGGTCAGATCGACATGCAAACGGCCGGCGTCGATCCCGAACCGCTCGATCGCCCTGGCGGCGAGCGTGCCACGCAGCGTCTCCGCGTACATCGCGAGGATCTCCAGCGCCCGCCCCAACCGATCATCGTTGAGCAGCACCGCCGGGATCCCGAGCAGCTCCTGCAGCGCCGCCCCGGACGCCCACCCGGCGATGTCATACAACGGCGAGGGGGAACACAAGCGGCTGCAGATCAGCGCCGCGACCGCCTCCCCGACCGACAGCTGCTGACGCCCGCGCTGCGGCAACGCCCGGTCGACCGTGCCGATCAGATCAAGCTCGGCGATGAAGTGCCACGCGAGCAACAACGGCCCGACCTCGCGGCGCACCCCCGTCATCGGCGGGTCCAACCTCGCGAACGAGCCCATCAGCTGCTCGAGTTGGCCCGACGCCTTGAGCTCGTCCTCACGCCCCAACGTCTTCAGCACACGGTGACGCACGCGCCCGTGCTCATCGCGATACGCCTGCACCAAGCGGAGATACACATAGCGCGTACGTCCCCGGACCACCGCATGACGCTTGACATACATGTTGGCCCTACACTAATGGACGCCGCGGACGGAACGATCGCCCAGTCCGTAAGCCTTTCACCCGAGACCCGAGCAGCAGCCAGCACCCGCGTGTTTGGCCCTACATCCCAAGCTTGCGAAACAGCACCGCCGACCAGCATCGCGCCCACGATGCCAGCAAACACCGCACAACGCGACCAACCAAGCCGCGAGCAGCGACCCGGCCTACCGCGTCATCACGCGGAAAATGGGGCTAGCGGAGCAGTCCTGGGCCGGGGCGGCGGTCGCGGCGGTCATCGTGCGGGTCACCACGGTCGTCCTGCCGATCATCGCGGCGGTCACCGCGGTCGTCACGCCGGTCATCGCGACGATCGTGACCACCACCGATCAGGCGGGGGCGATCTCCTCTATCTCTGAGCAGCCCCATGTCATACTCCTATCTGGGCGGCCTCGCGATCCGCCTCGACCGCCGCGATGAGCGCCTGGGTGGGGATCCGGCCACTCGTCACCAGTTGCCCGCCCGACCGGCGCACGGCCAAGCCGAACGGCCCCCCAACTGTTCTCCCACACCAGCACCGCCGCCCCGCTGCCAGGCTCGAGCGATTCTCCGATCTCCGCGACGTCCTCCTCGGCCAGCAGGACGGCGAGGTCGCGCACCGGCGCGCGCAGCTCCCCGACCTGACTGTCGTCGGCTTCGCGCAACTCGCTCGCCTCGACCGAGCCGTCCTCGTCCTTGATGAGCACCACCAGGTCACGCACCCGGACGGTATTGCTCTCGATCAGCGCCTTCAGCTCGGCTGCCATCTCGCCGGAGAAGTTCGCCTTGTCCGCCTGGCCTGACCCCGGAGGATCGGTCCGACCCTTGTGAGAGTTTCTCGCGCCCACGATCATGGGCGAGGAAGGAACTCCACGATGAAGCGACGCAGGCACACGCCGGAGCAGATCATCCGCAAGCTGCGAGAAGCGGAGAAGCTGATCGGCGAGGGGAAGACGATCCCCGAAGCGGCGAAGGAGCTGGGGATCAGCGAGCAGACCTATCACCGGTGGCGCAACCAGTACGGCGGGATGAAGGCCAACGACGCGAAGCGGCTGAAGGCGCTCGAGCGCGAGAACGCGACGCTGAAGCGGATCGTGGCCGACAAGGAGCTCGAGGTCGTCGCGCTGAAGGAGGTCGCGAAGGGAAACTGGTGAGCCCAGCCCGTCGGCGCCGGGCGATCGCGACGCTCCGCGATCGTCTCGGCGTCAGCGAGCGCTGGGCATGCCGGGTGGTGGGGCAGCATCGCTCCACGCAGCGTCACGAGCCGAAGACGGCCGAGGATGACGCGGTGTTGCGCGCGGAGTTGCGGAGGTTCTCGGTGAAGCGGCCGCGGTGGGGGTACCGCCGCGCGCACCATCACCTGCGGGAGCTGGGTTGGTCGGTGAATCGCAAGCGGGTGCAGCGTTTGTGGCGTGAGGAGGGGCTGCGGGTGCCGCAGCGCAAGCGCAAGCGCCGCCGGCTCGGCGAGTCGACGGTCCCGGCCGAGCGGCTCCGCGCGGAGCGGCCGAATCACGTGTGGGCGTTCGACTTCCAGTTCGACCAGACCGCCGACGGGCGGGCGTTGAAGCTGCTCAACATCGTTGATGAGTTCACGCGCGAGGCGCTGGTGATGCTGGTCGCGCGTAACATCGACGCGGACACGGTCGTGGAGACGCTGGAGCGCTTGGTCGCCGCGCGCGGCGCGCCAGAGCTGCTGAGGTGTGACAACGGTCCGGAGATGACCGCACATGCGCTCAGGGACTGGTGCGTACTGTCGAAGGCCGGGACCGTGTTCATCGAGCCCGGCTCGCCGTGGCAGAACCCGTTCGTGGAGTCGTTCCACTCCCGGGTGCGGGACGAGCTGCTCGACGTCGAGGAATTCTCCTGCCTGGCCGAGGCGCGTGTCGTGATCGGCGACTGGCGCGAGGACTACAACCGGCACAGGCCGCACAGCTCGCTCGGGATGCGCGCCCCGGCCATGTTCGCCGCCGAGTGGACCGCCGAAGGCGACGCAGCGCTGGCAGCCTGACCGGCCGCAGGGGGTGTGTCGGGCGGCGCGCGCCGCGGCCATCGCCGCTCGGCACTCGCTACGCTCGCGCCTTCGCGACGACGGTCGCGGGAACCTTGAGCGCAGAGTTCCTCTGTCCGTCCGGCCAGGGCGCTACCTTCTCGCCCCTCACATCCACCACCCTCTCACTCGTGGTGGACCGACAAACGGGGTCGGTACGCCGGGAATGCCACCACTAGGTAGTCGACCGGCCCGAGTTCGTCAACGTTGATATCGGCCATGTCCCCAATCTGCACCCTCGATGCACTGAGATGATGGTTCTGGACGTCCTCACATCTGCCGGTCTCGTCAGCGTAGGACGGTTCACGCTGCGTCCTCAACCTCTCAGGCTGACATCGGACAAACCGGGCCACGCAACCGGTCAAACCGGCCCTAATCCGTAGTTCTCCTCGCGGAGGATCTCCGGTGAGAGTCGGCCTCGTCAATCCGTAATTGGCCGATGGACTGATGCGTCGGCTTACCGGATGCTCCCTTTGGTCGCGGCTGCCACGCTGTGATTCGTAGGACGCTAACGCTCACGCCAATGGGCGTGGCGAGCGTTGAGCGCTACCGAGATAGGGAGGGCGACATGAGTGTCTCTGCGGGTTCCGGCCACCGTATCTCGGACGTTTGATCGACCGAGGGCTTCTCGTCAGGAAGGCCCGGTGCGACGCGCCATGTTCTTTGGTTTGAGGAAACGGCACGAGTACGCTGATGGCGCCTCGCGTCCGATCGAGTTAGCGGCTCAGGAGGATGAGTCGCGGGAGCCTCTCGAGTGGCGCGTGTGGCGGCGCGCGGCACGGAGGGTGACGCGCGCGTGGAACGAGTGGCTTGCGGCCGACGCTGGCGAACGTGCAGAGCGCTACCGTCGCTACATCTTCGCTCTCGTCGAGGAGGAACGGGCGGCGATCGAGCTTGCGCGCGCGATCAATCTCGCGGCGCACACAAGGGTCGCGAGCGGTTGCATCGACGCCACCGCTGGCAGTCCGGCGCACGAGGCCGGCCGTGGGTAGCGGTTCTCGATCGGGCGGTCGAGTTCACGTCTGTCGTCGAGGTGCGCGTGAATGAGCGCGCTTCCGCAGGCGCTGCCGCTCGCGATCAGCGCCTCGTTCTACCCGCCAGCGCTGCTGGTGCTGCTGCTGTTGCTGACCGGTAAGCACCCGCGGCGGCTCTCGCGACAGACCGGGAACCACGGCGGTCAGCGGCGCACTGAGCGCGACCGTGTGCACGGCGCCCTACATCCTCGGGCGCCTGGGCATCCTGGCGCTCGGATCGAGCGCTGTGATCATCTTCATTCTTGGGATCTTCGCGCTCGCGCTCGGAGTCACTCTGCAAGCGGGCGCTTCCGGTGCGGTCAGGGCAATAAAGATGAGCGCAACCCTCACCGGAGGGTCTCGTCGCGGCGACGCGCCGGCAATCAAGGCCTGACCGAGATGAGAGATTCAGTGATCCCGCGAAAGAGGATGGGGCGAAGGTGAGCGAGCTCAACGATCGCGATGCTCTGACTGCCGAGAGTGAGTCGGGTGATCTTCCCGAGAAGGTCCCGCTGACCGCCCGCTTGGTGCTGCGCGAGTCGCTCACGGCGCGCCGCGCTGCCGGGATCATCGCCACCTTCACGGTGCTGATCACCGTCGCTGGCGGGATCCTCGAACGGGTGATCGACCATCAGGAGTTCCCTACGATCGGCCGGGGGCTCTGGTTCGCGCTGCAGACGGTGACGACCGTCGGATACGGCGACGTTACGCCCAAGCAGGCCGATGGACGATTCATCGCCGCGGTCGTGATGCTCGCGGGGATCGGGTTTCTTGCCGTGATCACGGCCTCGGTCACCGCGTCGCTGATCGAAAGCAGCCGGCGGCGGTTCGCCGCGCAGTCCGAGGTAGACGTGACGCGGCAGCTCGTTGAGGTCAACGAACGACTGGCGAGGATCGAGGCGGCATTCGATCAACCGGCGCCGCCATCTCCACCCGATAACCGCTGAGAGAAGTCCGGCCCTCTCCTGCTGGCGCGAGGCGCCCGCGCAAGGAGGGCTCTAATCAGCCGCGTTCTCTCCGTCGCGCGAGCAGGCGCCATCGTTTACCAGACCCGGTCGTTGAGGCGAACTACTCAGCTAAAGCGCTGGTTTTGGGCCGTTGTGCGTCGCGGTCACAGGTGGAAGTCTGCGTCTGACCAGACAGATACAGCTGGCCGGGGTCGGCTGCAGTACCTAACGAGGTGCGGAAGATGACTTCCTCTGGATTCTGCTGGGCATCATCTATGTGGCGTGCTGGATCTACTTTGGACTGGCCACGTTCCGCAAGGGTCACTACTGGCTGTTCTGGATCGGGTTCTTCCTCCCGTTCCTGTGGATCATCGGCGCACTGATTGGCCCGACTCCGCGCGCGGCCGGCATGATATAAGCGCAGTCCTATTCCGTCAGACGCCCGGTCGGCTCGGCCGTCCCGGTGGGGACAGCCGAGCCGTGTCCCTTGTTGTAGCGTCGGGCTTCGTGTCGCACAGCCTGAGGCTTGGTCGATCAGGCGGCCGAGGCGCCCGCCGCTGTCGCGGCTTGGACTCCCTCGTCGGTGGGCTCGTGGGCCTCGGGCTCGCCGCCGAGCTCGGTCAGTTGGTCGGAGATTGTGGGGGCGGTGTCGATGGGGGACATCACGCCGACTGCTGCCTTGCCCGATGTCAGTTCGTCGGTGAGGCGCGCCTTGTCGGCGTCGGTCAGTCCCAGGTTCTTGTGGGTGGAGTGCACCTGCCGCCGCGCCGCCGAGGATGCCGACCCCGACGCCTGCTGGGCCCAGCAGAAGGAGCACGTCCCCGATGGCGGCGCCCGTGCCGGTGCTGCGTGCGCCGACCTTGTCCGCCTTGAGCTTCCCGTCCTAGTCGGAAGTTTTCGCATTTACCCTCAAAAACTTCCGCCTAGTCGAGGGCAAGGATTCCGATCGCATCGCCGTTCGCAAGGCCGGTGTCCTTCAGCGCCATGGCGGCGTTGTCGGCGGCGAGTTCCGGGGGGAAGACGGCGAGGATGAGTTGCTTGTCTGACATCGGTGCGTCCCTTCTCGGTCGTGTGTTGGCGCCTGCGCGGGACGTCGGCGAAGCCGCACCACGGAGGGGCGCTGGGGATGTCCGGCCAAAGGGGGTGGTCCCTCGCTGTCGACGCGGAGGCGATGCCCCACGACGACGACTCCACGATGGTGAGCAACCACTCTCGGGCCCAGGAGTGGTGCGCGCACAACCGAACGATCGTCCCAGCCTGGGTTAAGTACGGACGCCGTGCGTTGGTTTGGCACGTTGTGAGCGGACGGCGAGCAGTGTTTCGTAGTCGGGCAGCCCCAGTCAGAAGCAACCAGGACGGCTCACGATGCTCGAGTCTGAACAGGCGACGACACAGCTGAGCCGCCTGGGCCCGGCCACAGACGCACCACAAGCACTCGAACCGGGACCGCGCGTCGGGCCTACGCATCGTGTGCTGGTGCCGTTGTTGCTCGTCTTGGCGACCATCGTCGGTATCGGGGCCGCGTTTGCGGTGTGGGTCAATCGCCAGGCGCTGAACACGAACAACTGGTCCTCGACGAGCAGCCAGATTCTGGAGGACAAGCAGGTTCAGACCGCGCTGAGCGCCTACCTGGTGCATGAGCTGTTCACCAACGTCAACGTGTCGGCGGAGCTGCAGACGATCCTGCCTAAGCCGTTGCAGCCGCTGGCGGGTCCGGCGGCGGGGGGGTTGCAGCAGCTCGCCGGTCAACTCGCGCCAAAGGTGCTGGCCACCCCTCAGGTGCAGGCGGCGTGGGTGCAGGCCAACATCGCCGCGCACAAGGAGCTGCTCAAGGTGTTGAACGGCGGTGGGCCGGTCGTCTCGACCAAGTCGGGCGTGGTGACGTTGAATCTGCAAGCGGTCGTCAGTCAGCTCGCGGCGACGCTTGGCGTCTCGAGCCAGGTCGCGGCGGTCAAGCAGAAGCTCGGGATCACCGTGCCGCCCTCCGCCGGGCAGTTGGTGATCATGCGCTCCGATCAGCTCAAGAGCGCCCAGGACATCGCCAACGCGGTCACGAGCCTCGCGATCGTGCTGCCGGTGATCGCCCTGTTGCTGTTCGCGCTGGCCGTCTACCTCGCTCGCGGTCGGCGCCGCCAGACGCTGCGCACGACCGGCTGGTGCTTCGTGCTGATCGGCATAGCGCTGCTGCTGATTCGCAGGGTCGCCGGTGACGCGGTCGTCAACGGCCTGGTCAAGGTGGGGTCGAACAAGCCGGCGGTGCACGATGTGTGGACCATCGCCACCTCGCTGCTGTTCGCGATCGCGGTGGCGATGATCGTCTACGGGCTGGTGATCGTCGCCGCGGCGTGGTTGGCGGGGCCGACCCGTCCGGCGACGGCGATTCGGAAGGCGCTGGCGCCGTCGCTGCGTGACAGTCCGGCTGTTGCCTACGCGGCGGTCGGCGGCCTGCTGTTCTTGATCGTGCTGTGGGGCCCGACGCCCGCATTCCGCAATGTCTGGTGGATCCTCGTCTTCGCCGCGCTGCTCGCGCTCGGCGTGACGATGCTCCGGCGCGAGACCCAGCACGAGTTCCCCGGCATCGCACACCGCCAAGCACCGCACGACGTCCAATCGCAGCCAGCCCACGCCCGTGCGGGAAGTGGCCCCTCGCCGGCAAGTCCGCCGACCGAGACGCTGGTTGGCGAAGCTGAGGAAGAACCCCCGCTCCCCGGGAAGGGCCGCATCCGGCGCACGCTATCGGGGTGGCGAGCGCTCGCACGGATCGCCTACCGCGATCCGCAACATGTCGCCGAACGGCTCACGCTGTACGGCGCGGGAAACCTTGGGCAACCATCGCTGGAATGGGCCAACCGCGTCCGTGAGCAGCGCCCGGACGTGCCGCGCGCGGTGATCGCCGAGGAGCTTCGCACGCAGACCGCCCAGGTGGCACGAATCGACGGGGCCGTCTCAGGAACGCCGTTCCTGATCGCGCTCGTGCCCGGGTATCTGGCCTATCTCCGGGAGGAGGGACGCATGGTCCTGCGCACCGCGGCTCTCTACGACCGGGATCCGCGTGAGCTCGAGACCTCGGCCGAGGTACTCGTGTTGCGCGGAGTGCACCCAACCGTTGATGCGGCTCGCGCGGCCCTGGAGCAGGTGCGCGACGTGCCGCTGCCGGAGAAGCCGGTCAAGCGGCGCTCCGTGCGCACCTGGGTCCGGAGCGTCACCGTGCTGCTGATCTTCGGCGGGTTCCTCGCCGCCCCGTCCGATGAGCGCGAGGAGGCCGCTCACCCGTGGTTGAAGGCCTCCTTGGGCTTCTTGATCGGCGCCGGGATCTGGGTGACTACGTGGGTGCTGCCCGTCACGTTCATGGTCGCGATGGCGTGGGGCTGCGAGACCCACGCCAGGCAGCTCGGACGACGCGCGCTGCTGTTCTACGACGGCGACGCTGACAGCGCGCAGGCGGCGATCGCCGCCGCCAAGCAGCGCAAGGACCGCGGGCACGGCAAGCGCGAGATCCTCCGCGCGACGCTCCTCGTCCTGTCCATCGCCGTGCCGATCGGCTTCGTCGCCTACGCCGACCACGTCCGCCAGAGCACCGGCATCAACTGGGTCGGCGCGCTCGGCGCCCTCGCCGCGGTCTCCCTCGTCCTCGCCGCGTCCGTCCTCGCCAACCGGCGATAGGCCGACGCACACGCCAACGCCGAGGACGGCGACCCGCCCTCACGACGACCTCGCACAAGAGCCCAGAAATGACTCGCGGCTCGTGTTGAACGACAAGAACGCGCCACGGCTTCGTGGCCCCAGAAGCTCGGCGCGCGATCCCCTTCGCCCTCGCGGCCCGTCACGGGTCTTCTCCCGAATGGTCGTCAGCTCACTCCGCAGGATGCCCAGGTGGCGCTCGGTGACTTTCCGACCGGTGGGGCGGTCACGGCCGATGGGCACGTCCCGGCTGATGGTGCCAGCGGGACCAGCCTCGTCGTTGGGGCGTGCAGCACTCGTGCCGAGGCGAGAGCAGGCGCACGCCGCACCGGTCACCGAGCCTCCTCCTGTTCGCCAAACTCGTCTCGAACGCGGGCGCGCGATGCCCGCGATCGTCTTGCTTCTCAAAACAAGCGAGGCTGCGGCTCGTGCGCTCGATGGTCCACAACGAGTAGAGCGACTACGCGTTTGGAGAGCCGCTGCGCTTTGTGATGGAACGGAAGATGGTGCTGGGCCTGAAGCAGCCCGCCGGTCACGCCAGCACTCCAGCCTAGGACAGCCGAAACAGCTCTTACCTCTCAGTTGGAGCACTCTCGCCTTCACTGCCGGATCGCGCCCTGAATCCAGCATTCTCGACGACGACCGTTAGGGCCCTGAGTTGTGGGCTCAGGCGCTTGCGGTACCAGAGGACGTCTGTTCCCGATGGGAAGTCCTCGACTCGACCCACCAGTTCGTAGCCGTTCCGCGCATAGAGACCGCGAGCCTGAAAGTCGTACGTGAAATGGACGGTCTGTGAGCACCCGCGCGCCGCCGCCTCGGTCTCGGCGGCGGCAATGAGCCGAGTCGCGAGGCCGCGACCTCGGAGACTCGGCTGCACCCAGAGGCTCTGCAGCTCGCAGCAATCACCCCACGTCCATCCGCTAATGCCGGCGACGATCGCGCCAGCGTCGCGCACGAAGATCGCCAGCTCGACCTCGTCACCCAGTCCCATGGCGGCGGACGCCTCACGACGGATCTGCGTCTCCAGGAATTCGATGTCGAGCGGGTCCGGATCGTCCTCGACCTGGTACTCCACCGCCACCGCGATCGACATGTCAGGCGCCGACGATCTGCTCGATCAGCGAGACGTCGTCGAAGTACGTCCGGAACGACCGGATCTTCCCTTCGCGGAAGTCGGCCACCGTGACGCCCGGCAACCGAACATGCCGTCCCGTTGCCTCCACGACCGCATCGTCGCCGAGGACGAGCGGCCCGGTGTGATCGGCTTCGATGAGCCATTCGGCGAAAGCCCTGTTGCCCACCTCGTCGAGTCCCCGCAACCCGATGACCACGTTGGAGAACGCCTCCTCACGGAGGGCGGCGAGTTCGGTGAGTGCTGTCAGCCCCGAGACACTTGCGTACGGCGACCACCCGACGACATCGTCGGTGAACAGAGTGCCCAGATCAACCGATGCGCTACCGACCTCGGCCTCGAGCGCCTTCAATAGCACGTCCTTACGCGATTCACTCATTGCAGCTTCCTGTCCCCGCAGTTATCGATTTGCTGACGTCCTTCTGGCAATCCGTGCTG
>CAWFKF010000029.1:0-94967 GCA_963816005.1 uncultured Solirubrobacteraceae bacterium
GACGAGGAGTCCCCAAGATCCTCACCGCCGCCTACCACGTCCTGGACCAAGGCGTCCCCTACCACGAACTCGGCGAACAGTTCTTCTACCGCCGCGACACCGAAGCAACCGAACGCTACCGCCGCCGCCTGATCAAACAGCTCCAACGCCTCGGCCACCAAGTCACCCTCGAGCCCCTACCCGAGGCTGCCTGACCGGCAACGCTACCGCTCCCCAACGCTATTCACGGAGGCTGTCGAACCCCAAGCGCTGCCGCTCCCCGACGGCTATTTTCCCTTCAGCTTAAAGGCAGCTATGCGAACGTCCGCATAGGACGAAGTTCTTCGCGTCCTCCAGCTTGTTCTTCACGGGTTTGGGGAGGTCGCACAAGTACGCCTCGTGAGAGTCGTGATGCAGAGCGGCGAGCGCGAGGTCCGGCCGGCCGGACTCCTCGACCATCCGGCTCACGTGCACAGCATGCTGCGCCACCGATAGAACTCGAGCGACTGCGCCCCGAACCGGCAGACCTTCGACAGCGCCGACGCGAGACCCTCGAGGCAGATTTGGTCAGGCTTCGGGTCGTCCAGGTCGAGCTTACGCCCGGACACAGTGTCGAGAATGAGCATCAGCGCAGGCAACGACCTCGGCCTACCTGGCGGGGGCCAGAGCCACGACGAGGCCTCCGGTGATCCCGGAAGGTCGAATAGCTACTCAGGTATTCCGTGGCGTTCTCTGATCCGCGGGAGGCCGCGGGGAGCCCTCGGGGACTATGTGCGGTGGGGACGGCCCGACGGTGGTCCGACCTCAGGGAGGATCGTTTGAATCGTCTGAGCCTTGGTCACCGGATCATCCGGCACCTGATGAGGCTTGCTGGGTCGCCACGGATGCAGGAGCTGGCGCCGTCGGCTCCGGCGATCAGATCTCGGCCACTCAGCAGTCACGGTGCCAGCCGGAAGACTCCCCTGCAACCGCGAGAAGCAGTGGCGCCGCAACCGCCGGCCGAGCGTACCGCCGGCTACAAACTGGCAGCGTGGTCGAGACTGTCGCCCGAACCTCGCCGAGTCGACACGCGACTTCTACGCCCGGACCTGGGTCAACCACATCATGCCCCGGCTCGGCGAGTACGGCGTCCGCGAGCTGACCCCGAAACGCCTCACCCGTTTCCGTGAGGAGCTCGAGAAGGCCGGCGTCGGCGCCGCCACCGTGCGCAAGTCGATGGCGATCATCCAGTCGATCCTGAGCTTCGCCGTCGCCGAGGAGCTGTCGAGTACAACGCCGCCGCGAGCACCCGCAAGCCGCGCTACCAGCGACAGCGGGAACCCCATATCTTCCTCCCGGCCGATGTCGAGGAGATCCGCGGCAAGCTCACGAGCCTGCGCAACCGCACACTCGTCTCGCTGCTCGCCTACTCTGGTCCGCGGCCAGAAGAGGTCGTCTGCCGGCTCGCCTGGGACGACATCGGCGAGCGCGCGATTCGCTACCGCGACACCAAGCGCCACCGCGTCCGCTACACGCCACTGCTCGCACCGCTGGGCGAGGACCTGCGCGAATGGTTCCTCGCCTCGGGCCGCCCGGACGGCAAGAAGCCGGTGATCCCGGCGCACGACGGCGGCTTCTGGAGCGACGACGACTGGCGCAACTGGCGTGCGCGGATCTGGCGAGGCCAGGAGCGACCCGCGAACCGCCGCAACGTCCCGACCTACCCCGGCGTCGCGCCCGCGGACACACGCCCGCGCGACCTCCGCTCGAGCTTCATTACCGTCCAGGTGTACGCCGGTGTCCCGCTCACGACGATCTCCAAGCAGTGCGGCACGAGCGTCACAATGATCGAGCAGCACTACGCGGGCGTGATCGAGAACTGGGACGGCAAGCAGATCCCCGCCGAGGCCCAGATCAGGGCCGCGCGAGAGCAGCGCCGGCTGAGGAGCACAGGATGAGCCCGATCCTCGACGCCGACGCAAGGCGCCGCTACCACCGCGAGTGGATCGCTAAGCGGCGCGCCGAGTTCTTCGTCGACAAGACGTGCACCGGCTGTGGGACGAACAAGCAGCTCGAACTCGACCGCCGCGACCCCGCCGAGAAGGTCAACCATCGCATCTGGTCGTGGTCGACCGCACGCCGCGAAGCCGAGCTCACGAAGTACGAGATCCGCTGCGCCTCTTGCCGCCCCAACCGACTCGCCGGGCGGCAGTTGCGTCACGGGACGCGCGGCCGCTACGAGAAGGGCTGCCGCTGCGACGCCTGCCGCGCGGCCAAGTCTCGCCGCAACGCCCAGTACCGCGAGCAACATCAGGACGAGATCGCTGCGAAGCAGCGCGCACGCCCAAGGAAGCCCCGAGCACCGCGTACCGCGTCCGGGATCGTCGGCGTCTACTACGTCCCCACGGCCTCCAAAGCCAAGCCTTGGCGTGCCCAGATGGGCGCGAACGGGAGACTGATCCACCTCGGAATGTTCGCCACGAAGGACGAAGCGGCGGCCGCCCGCGCGGCCGCCGAGCGCGAGCTACGCGGAGCTGGTGGACGCTAAATGGACGTCGCGGCCAAAATGAGACTTCAGAACAGTGCTGCAAGAATATGCTGATTAGCGGTACAATCCTGTGTCAGAGCCGACGCCCGGACTCGAACCGGGGACCCCTTCATTACGAGCTTGGTACAGCGTTGCCAGAGATTGCCCGGCAATGCCCCCATACTCACAACCTGAGCAGGGAAAAAGCGGGCCGCACGGGGCAGCCATCCTCCCCCGCTTTGCGGGCCATTTTCGGGCCTTCCCTTGCCCAACCTTGCCCACGGCATCGACCGGGCCTCAGCGGCCCGCAACAGCACGCCTCAGCCGGCGCAACTGCGCAACTTGCATCCACCCGCCCAAGGCCAGAAGGCAAGCAACCTGCGAGTGGGACACTGCGGACGCCACGTGTGGTCTATTGCGGATGACAAGCACTCTCAGAGAGGCCACGTTAAGACGTTGATTGCAGCATTCTCCCGAGAAGGGAAGGCTCCTCCACGATTTGAGTGGGCAGCCGCAGGCTCCCTCTCACGATGCCGGAACGTATCTGCGCGATCGGACGCGACGGCGACGCGTGGGCGCGCGTCCTGACGGCAATGGCCACCTCGATGCCTGTTGGTCGACCGTCGGGTGCATTTGCGCTGCAAAGACGGGCATTGAAGGGGGTAAATGGGGCGCTACTCAGGCCGCGGGGACGCTGTCCGCGGGAGCTGCAAGCCTACGGTCCGGCCTCACGCCGATCGCAGTCTTCCGGTCGGGGGCTGGCTGCCAGCCCACACGGATCGTGGAGGAGCCGAAGGGAAGGAGGGTCCGGGCATCTAGCGCCGCCAGTCGCTTCTCAAAGGCGTAGCAGCTCGACCGGTGCGAATCCGCTTCGCACCATAGAGCAGGAAAACGCCGTGCCAAGGTACTGAGGGGGTCGTATAGATGAGAACGATGGTAACGGCACTCATAGCAAGCGTGGTGCTTGGCCTTGCAGCGGCACCTGCTATCGCAGCAGACCCGTATGAACCTAACGATTCGCCCATTCAGGCGACGCTAATACACGGGGCAACTGATTACAACGGTTCGATCGACACAATTGTCGACCAAGACTGGTACGTGTTCTACTCGCCCGGTGTGCAGCAAGTCATACTATCCTTTAGCACCGCAACACGTGTCGGTTGGAACCAAAATGTAGATGTAATCGCTCCCGATGGCAGCCCAGTCTTTCGTCAACAGGCCTCTAGCGGGAGCCCGTTCACCCACTATTTGGCTGTTACGCAAGGTCGCTATTACGTCAGAATCTATCTTGGCGGCACGTCGCAATACGAGCTGGGTCCGTACGTGTTGCGACTGGTCCCGTCAGACCGCTTCGTCAACCAGACATGCCTGGACACCCAGTTTCGACTGGGACCCGCGCAAGCAGCAGTAACAAGGGCACGGTCTGCGGTGAACAAGGACAACGCTGCTATCGGACGCGATAAGGCTGGCATGCGGCGCGAGGGAAGAACCGGTAAAGGACCGAAGTGGCACATTTGGCAGCGTAGGCTGGTTGCCGATCAGCGTAACCTTGCCGTTCATAAACGACGCCTGACTGCTGCTCAACACACCCTCAGCGTTATTCAGTCCTCCATCCGCACGAACTGTGTGGCGCTTTGAGGGAGCCTGACCGATGAAGCCGTGTACCAACACACGGAAACTGTTCGCCATGCTTCTGCGGACAGCCGTTGCGGCAATCGCGTCCGTCGTCATGGCCGCCTGCGGTTCGGGTCAGGTCCAAACAACGGCACACGAGCATGTGCCTGGTACGAATGATCAGCCATCACAGACCGAGGCCGCGGCGCCGCCGCAACAGAGCACAGAAGCCATCCACGCCGACTTGGCTGAACTACAGCAAATCAGCCGTGTGGCCCTTCTGACTAGGGACGAGGCCAGGTGGGGACAGAATTTACCTGGAAGCCGAACACCGACCTGGATCGTTCATTAACGGCCGCGCCCCGGGCGGGCCGGGGCGCGGGAACGTCCGCCTGAGCAGGGAGAATGCGGGTTGCGAAGCAGCATTCCCGATCTCAGGAGGATCACCCAGATGGTGGCGCGTGATGGACTGGTTGACAAGCTAGATGTTCGGGCGGACGGGACGGGCATGGTCGGGCATGCCGGCAGCGCGCTGATCGCCGGCGTCGCTGACCGGGTCGGGCTGACAAGAGCGCTGTCGGCGGCGATGGCCCCGACCCGGCAACGCGCGTCGGCGCATGACCCGGGGATAGTGCTGCGCGACCTGGCGGTGATGCTCGCCGACGGCGGGAGTTGTCTGGCTGACCTGGGAGCTCAGCGTGACCAGCCGGACCTGTATGGCAACGTCGCGTCTGACTCGACGGCGTTCCGGGTGATCGATTCGATCGACGAGGAGTGCTTGGGCAGGTTGCGCGCGGCGGTCGCGCTCTCCAGAGCGCGGGCGTGGAAGCTCGGGGCGCGGCCGGAGCGGTCGATCGCGAGATGGCACAGTCGTTCTGAGCGGACGGTGATCGACATCGACGCGACGCTCACGAGCGCCAGCTCGGAGAAGGAGCACGCGGCCGGGAACTTCAAGGGCGGCTACGGCCATCATCCGCTGCTGTGCTATCTCGACGGGACCGGCGAGGCGCCCGCAGGGATCCTGCGGCCGGGGAACGCCGGCTCGAACACCGCCGCCGATCACAAGGCCGTGTTGGATCTCGCGCTTGCGCAGCTCGACCCGGAGGCGCTTGACGGGGAGATCCTGATCCGCGCCGACGGCGCCGGCGCAACGCATGAGCTGACCACATATTGCCGCGAGGCGGAGCTGCTGTTCTCGTTCGGGTTTGACCTCTCAGAGCCGGTCCGCGAGGCGCTCGTCGCGGTCCCGGAAGCCTTGTGGATAAACGCGATCCGCGTAGACGGCAGCGAGCGAGATCACTCGCACGTGGTCGAGATCACCGATCGTGTCGACCTGTCCGCGTGGGCTGCGCGATCGCGGCTGATCGCCAGGCGCACGAAGCTGCGCGAAGGCGACCAGCAGTCGTTTGCCGACCATGACGGCTACCGGCTCTCGGTGTTCCTGACAGACCAGTCCGGCGAGGACGTCGCCAAGCTCGACCTGACCCATCGCGGCCACGCGCACGTCGAGGATCACATCCGCCAAGGCAAGGACTGCGGGATGCGTAACCTCCCGTTCAAGGACTTCGAGCACAACCAGGTATGGCTGTGGCTGGTGATGCTCGCGCAAGACATCGTCGCGTGGACCAGGCAGCTGTGCCTCGCTGACCAAGCACGCGCATGGGAGCTCAAGCGGCTGCGATACCGCCTGCTACACCAATCAGGACGGATCGCCCGCCACGCCCGCAAAACGATCCTGCGGCTCGCACGCGACTGGCCCTGGGCAGGGCAGCTCGCCGCCGCGTTCAAGCGCCTGCAAGCGCTCCCACCCCCAACCGGCTGACCCGCGGCGCCACCAGCGGCGCCCTCCCCGACGACCAACCACGCGAACCCCCGGGCGTCAGCCTGCCCGCAAAGCACCCCAACACCTCCGCGTTCGGGCAAAAACACCACCGCGCGCCCCCCAGACGCCCAACCAACACCCCGCAGCACCCAGCCCGACACCCCCAAACGCCCCACCGCGGCCCGCCCGGCCGCCTACTGCAAGCGACGCGATTCGGGAGCTACCGCAAGATCGAGGCCGAGAGCCCAGCGAGGCGAGAACCTCACGATGGAGCCCGTGAATGATGGGGTCGACTATACCGATGGTGCACACCCTCCGCTTGACTTGTCTCACTTCGCGGGCTCCAGTATCCAAGTGTATATCGACTCTAACCTCGCTCCCGGGGAAAAGGGTCGCGTTGATTATGTAGATGCTAACGGCAAACCTCATTGGGTTGGGGTGGATGTCAGTATCCCCACGGATGCCAAGAGCTTGCGTAAGCAAGTTACAATAGCCGGATGGCAAGGCTGGATTAGTGACGAGAGCCCCACGGCGCAGCAACAGCAAGCCATACCGGAACTTCGGGGTAGAGGAATCTCAGTTCTAACGCTAACCATGGCAAAGAACAGTATAAACATGGAAGCGTATATTCGATTTACCTGGGATAGGTATTATATTCGGGCCGGTCATCGCAAAGGCGGCTTGGCGCGGGCCCTGGACGTACCGCAGCACAGGCGGTGGGACGCGGGGCGTTGTTGTGACTGAGTTACGTCCAAGGGGCCCCTGAGGTTAGCCAGCATTACCTCGCGAGCGACCTCGGTCATTCTGCATGTAAGGGTACAGGGTGCCAGACGACCTGTCTGCCTCGGCTTGCCCTCAAGTGGGAGGCCTGGGTCGAGCTTCCAGGTCGAAGTGCCATTCGCTGAGATGCTCCGAGACGGAACTAAGAGTAAACCGCCTTGTGTCAACCGCAGCCACGGGCTTCTGGACTAAGGTTGTTCCGGGTTTTCCGTGGGTTCCACGGGGTGCGCTGGGGTTGACGCTGCGGTATCCCGGGCTACTTTTGGGGGGCTCCGTGGATGATCGGGGGTGACTCTCGATCGAGATTCCGTCCTGAGCAGGGCTTTTGGTCGTCGGAGCGGCGGGTGGAAGTCGCGTGCGCCTCTGCTGCTGGGTTGTGGACTGCTCGCTGGGCCCCGTGCCCGGCGATCGTGGGCACAGCGGATGCGTGCTCAAGCGGCCAGGGATGGCCGCGCCTGCGCGCAGGCGCATCCGGATGATCATGGCGAGACTCGCCCCATAGGGCGTCGTTGGGGGGCGTCGGGGTCGCTGCCCGCGTTGACGGGGGTCGTGGCGTGCCGGGGAGCTGCCTGCTCCATTCCCTTCTCGTTGCGCCGTTTGCCGTGCGTGCGCACCGGGTCATCCCGGGGTCGAGCGAGCGTCGTGGCGGAATACGGGTGACGCGGTTCGGAGGGCCAGAAAGAAAGCGCGTGTTCGTGTGTCGTCACCCCCGATCATGCCCGGAGAGCCACTTTTGGGCGGCGGCGGGGTTCGCAGGCGCAATACGACCGGGCAGCGAAGGGGCGAAGATGGTTGGGCGATCCCGGAGCCGGGGTTGCGCGTTATCGGCAGCGGTCACCCAAGCGTCTACGACGCCCTGCGGGCGAGTCCCGCCGGGGATCATCCGGATATCAGGGCGCGGCGTCCGTGCCGCTTGATCTGCGGGGGGTCCGGACCCCACCCGGAGACTGCGGTCAACCCGCGGGGGGGAGGGGTTCGAGGGGGCGTCGCGCGCCGGCAGAATCTGGCCGACGGGATCCTATCCTGCGCATCGTCGGAGAAACCTGGGAGGTAGCGATGCGCGATGTGGAGCTCTACCGGCTGCTGTTGGGGATCGAGGCGCCCTGGGAGGTGCAGAGCGTGGATCTGTCGGTGGCCGATCAGAAGGTCGACGTGATGGTCGGCCACACCAAGAGGGTGCGCTGGCCCTGCCCCGAGTGCGGCACGGAGCTGTCGGTCTACGATCACGCCGAGGAGCGGGCGTGGCGCCATCTTGACTCCTGCGGGTTTATCACCTGGCTTCACGCCCGCCCGCCGAGGGTGTCCTGCCCTGCTCACGGGGTGCGCCAGGTGCTGCTGCCGTGGGCCGAGCCGCATGCCCGCTTCACCACGCTGTTTGAGCGGTTCGCGATCGACGTGCTCACCGAGACCGACATCACCGGGGCGTGCAAGATCTTGGAGATCAGCTGGGATGAGGGCTGGCATCTGATCCAGCGCGCAGTGGCGCGGGGCATGGCCCGCAAAGAGCGCCGGGTGCCGACCCTGATCGGGGTCGATGAGAAGGCCGCCGCCAAGGGGCAGCGTTACCTGACCTTGGTGTGCGATCTGGAGCGCGCGACGGTGGAGTACATCGCTGATGAGCGCAAGCAGGCCAGCCTGGACGGCTACTTCGAAGCTCTCAGCGAGGACGAGCGCGCCCAGATCAAGGCGGTCGCGATGGACATGTGGGAGCCCTACGTCAACTCCGTCTGCGCCCATCTGCCCGACGCCGAGGAGAAGATCGTCTTTGACCGCTTCCACATCATGAAGCACATGGTCGAGGCCGTCGACACGGTCAGAAAGCGCGAGCACCGCGCACTGCAAGCCGAGGGTCTGGATCTCCTCACCGGCTCAAAGTACCTGTGGCTGTACTCGCAAGAGAATCTCCCCGAACGCCACAAGCAGCGCTTCGCCGCGCTGAGAGCCACCAATCTCAAGACCGGACGGGCGTGGGCGATCAAGGAGAGCCTACGCGCCCTGTGGCACTACCACCGCCTCGGCTGGGCCCGTCGCTTCTATAAGCACTGGTACTTCCCTCGATCTTGCAGCAGGCGCGGAATCGCGTCGCTTGCAGTAACGATCGTGCGGGGCTCTCCGAGCGGTTGAGATGGGGTGTGTCGGGGCGTGGCGGGTGGCGATTGGCGTGTTGACGGTGGCGCCGGCGGTTCTGGCACGTTCAGTTGGTGGTTGGTGAGCGGTTTGTGGGCAGGCTGACGCCCGGGTGTCCCATGAATGGCCGTCGGTGGCGGCGCCGGCGGCGCCCCGGTCAGCCTGTCGGGGCTGGGAGCGCTTGCAGGCGTGAGAATGCGGCGGCGAGCTGCCCTGCCCAGGGCCAGTCGCGTGAGAGCCGCAGGATCGTGCGGCGGGCGTGGCGGGCGATCCGCCCTGACTGGTGCAGCAGCCGGTAGCGCAATCTTTTGAGCTCCCACGCGCGGGCTTCGTCTGCGAGGCAGAGCTGCTGGGTCCATGCGACGAGGTCTTGGGCGAGCTGAACGAGCCATAGCCACACCTGGTTGTGGTGAAAGCTGCGGAACGGGAGGTTGGACAGGCCGCAGTCCTTGGCTTAGCGGATGCGGTCCTCAACGCGGGCGTGGCCGCGGTGGTTAAGGTCGAGATGGGGGATGCTCTCGCCTTCCTGGTCGGTGAGGAACACCGCGAGGCGGTAGCCGTCGTGGTCGGCGAACGACTGCTGGTCGCCTTCTTTGAGCTTCGTGCGCCGGGCGATCAACCGCGAGCCTTCGGGCCATGTCGAGAGGTCGACGCGGGCGGTGATCTCGCACACCTGGCTGTGCTCGCGCTCTGTGCCGTCAGAGCGGATCGCCTTTACCCACGCGGTCTCGGGCATGTTGACGATCGCGTCGCGGACCGGCTCGGAGAGGTCGAACCCGAACGAGAAACGCATCCGCCCCTCACGGCAGTACACGGTCAGATCGTGCGTCGCGCCGGCGCCGTCGGCGCGCACCAGGATCTCGCCCTGCAGCGCGGCGGGGTCGAGCTGCTCGAGCGCGAGGTCGAGCACCAGCTTGTGATCAGCCGCCGTGTTCGACCCGGCGTTCCCGGGCCGCAGGATCCCTGCGGGCGCCTCGCCCGTCCCGTCGAGATAGCACAGCAGCGGATGATGACCGTAGCCACCCTTGAAGTTCCCGTGCGCCTGCTCCTTCTCCGAGGAGGCGCACGTGAGCGTCGCGTCGAGATCGATCACCGTCCGCTCAGAACGACCGTGCCACCGCGCGAGCGAGCGCTCCGGCCGCGCCCCGACCCTCCACGCCCCCGCCCGTCCGAGCGCGACCGCCGCCCGCAACCGGGAAAGGCACTCCTCGTCGACGGAATCGATCACCCGGAACGCGGTCGAGTCAGACGCCACGTTCCCGTACAGGTCGGGCTGATCGCGCTGAGCTCCCAGGTCAGCCAGGCACTCGCCGCCGTCGGCGAGCATCACCGCCAGATCGCGCAGCACCACCGCCGGGTCATGCGCCGACGCGCGTTGCCGCGACGGGGCCATCGCCGCCGACAGCGCTTTGGTCAGCCCGACCCGGTCAGCCACGCCAGCGATCAGCGCGCTGCCGGCATGCCCCACCAAACCGCTGCCGTCCGCCGTCACCGATAGCTTCTCAACGAGCCCTTCACGCTGCACCATCTGGGTGAACCTCCTGAGCCGGGAACGCGAGCTTCGCAACCCGCATTCTCTCTGCTCAGGCGGACGTTCCCGCGCCCCGGCCAGTCCGGGGCGCGGCGCTTAATGCACGATCCAGGCTTCTGGGCCACCCACTCACGGCTTGCCTCGGTCATCGACGTGGCCCGCATGATCAACCGCCACCTGACAGGAGTGCTCAACTACTTCGCCACCGCGCGGATCACCAACGCCACGGCCGAAGGCCTCAACTCCAAGATCCAGACGATCAAGAAGATGGCCTACGGCTACCGCAACCGGGAGCACTTCAAGACCGCCATCTTCTTCCACTGCGGGGGCCTGCAACTCTACCCCGACCACCCCCTCACCCACGGAAATCCCGGATGACCCTGGACTAAGCACGCCATGCATCGCTCGCGTCACTGAACCACGCGACTCATTAGGTGCGACAGAGTCACGGAGGTAGTCGCGAACCTCCACACCGTGTTCGACGAGTGCACTGGCGGCGCAGTGCGGCGGCGCGTCAACATTGGTCGAGGTTTCAGTACCAATTCCTGCGCGCAAGCTCCTGACCCCTCACAAACCACCTGTCGTTGCAGCATACGGGCCAGCGGATAAGCCTGTCGTCAATGAAGCACGGGCATGCTCCGCTCGCAGGCTGGAAACCGCAAGCAAAGCGAAGGTACTGCTTGATGCGACAATCTCAGCCCAGGTCACCAGCCTGTCACGTTTCGAATGAGCGCCCGCAGGAATGCGAGCACCGTGGCACGGACCGGACAGCGCGATGGCTTACAAAGCGGGCTCGCCTTGAACCAAGACCCCAAGAATGTAGAACCCTGTATGTATCCCCTGTATCACACACAGTGTAGCCGAAGGCGTAGTATTACGCTGCGTGGCAATTAGTGCGTGGTTACTTGGCGTAGGCGACGTACTCGCCGTCGAAGTACTTGCTGACAATCTCACTTGTGCGGGTTGCGAGATACTCGACGGTGAGAGTGACGAGCTTGGCGAGGTTGGATGGGCGGCGTCGCGCGACGTGGGTGTGAACGTCCTGGTTGAGCAGCTCATCGGGATTGAGCTCCGGGGCGTACGGTGGAAGGTAGAACAGCTCCATCCGCGGATGGTCCAGCAGCCAGTACTCGACCGCGGGAGACTTGTGGAAGGAGGCGTTGTCAACGATCAAGAAGATCTTGCGCTCGGGGAAATGCTCGAGCAGCTTGTCGAGGAAGTCCAGGAAGCGGATCTCATCGCAGCTGCCCTCGAAGATCTCGAACACCAGCGTGCCGTCGGCACCGATCGCGCTGATCACGTTGGCCGAGAAGCGCTTGCCGGTCAGCGGCACGATCGCGCGCTCGCCGATCGGCGCGTAGCTCTTGCCGGCGGTCTGCCCGGCGCGCACGCCCATCTCATCGCCGAACAGCATCCGCGCCCCTTCGCGCCGCGCGCGCGCCTGGATCGCCGGGAACTCGTCCTGGAGCCACACCCGCACCCGCTCGGGGTCCTGCTCGAGCCACCGCCGCTGCGGCTTCTTGCCCGAGAACCCCCAGCGCCGCAGGTAGACACCGACCGTCTGGCGACTGAGCCCGAGCCCGAACCGCCGCTCGATCAGCGCCTTGACGGCCTGCCTTGACCACAACACGCCGGGAATCTGCAGCTGATCGGGGTTCGTGCCCTTCATCAGTCGGATCAGCTCTGCCTGCTGGGCGTCGGTGAGCGCCATCTGCTCGCGCGAGCGCCGACCACGCCGCCCCTCCCTCAGTCCCTCAAACCCCCTGAGCTGGTGGCGAGCCATCCACAGCGACACCGTCCGCAGATGCACCCCCAAGGACTGCGCCACAACCGCGTGAGTGCGTCCGGCCAACACCATTTTCACACCCCGCTCACGCAGCGCTTCCCGAGTCGTGCCTGACACCCGTCTAGCGTCACTCTTCACACAGTCAATACTATCACGCTGACACACCCAATGCACTGCCACATGGCGTAGTAATTGCCACGCGCCGTAATAGAACCCTTCTTCCCCTATGCTTTTTTCACTAGCCTAGCCCAGCATAGGGAATCGCTTGCCACAGACCATCTTGATGCCTGGCTGGCAAAGTGGGGGGCGGGGTCGAGCTTCCTGAGGGGAGTGACATGACCGCAATGTGGTGCAAAAAATTTCTCCCCGGCCTCACAGGTCGATTGGGAACCCAATACGTACCAGAGCGCAACAGCCCACCAGCACAGGGGATTGAGGGTACAACATGTTCACAAATTGATGACGCAAGTAACAGCGCTGAGCGCCAGCGTCGCAGTCGAGCCATCAAGCGTGGTGACCTGACGAAGCCTTGTCGCTGGTGTGGTAAGTCTCATACAACTCGTGGGCAGTACTGCTCAGATGCGTGCCGCTCTGCGAGCAGGAAGGAACAGGTCAGGGTTGCCAGTCAGGTGCGAAGAGATAACGAGAGCGAGGATCAACTGGTGCCTGAGCTACCAAACGAGGTGATGTTTGCATGGATGGGCTTGATCTAGAGCAACTACAGGACATACAGGACACACTGACGCGCATGCGCCAAGCGCTGGCCCCGAGAAAAGCTTGGCCTGATGGCGCCCGAGCTTCCGTAGGACTACGCGCCATTGGCGAATACGCTTGGTGAGGAGTCAGGTTAATGCTCTTCGAGAAGACTGGAATCCGCCTTGCCACACAACGTAAGGCTTCAAACTTCTTGCTCTATCGACACGCCACCTTCGTGTCGCCCGAGGCAGTGGCCAAGCTCCGGGCCCAGACCCTCCAGGCAGTGAATCTGAGGCAATGCTCCGTGAGCATCGTGGAAGGGCTTGGCTGGGTTGGCGCCGATTCGTCGCTGGACTGATGCTTTGTCTGCCTTTCCGCACTTCTGGATCGCTATTTGGCCCCCCATCCTTCGGCCTGCTCGGCGGCCTGCATGGAGAGCGCTTCGAGTTCTGAGATGAGCTGGCGCAGCCGGCGGTTGTTCTCGAACCAGGGCTGGTAGCGCTCTAGCTGCTCGGTGGTGAGTCGGCGGGTGACGGTCTTGCCCTGAACCTTGCGTGTCCAGGTGATGTAGGGGCCGTGCAGGCGGGGTGGGTCTGCGTGGCAGGCGCAGTTTCGCTTGCCGCAGCGGTTCATCGCGACGTTGATCGTGCCGGGCAGTACTGGGCCGATCTGCGCGAGCTTGGCTTGCAGCTGTTGGAGGCGCGGGTCGGGTGGCTGGGGCTTGTTAGGCATGGATCTGTTCCGTCCGAGAGTATCTCTACTCTCGGACGGATGAGAAATCATGGACTGATGATCGCCCACACGCCGAGCGATCCCGCCGAGAGGTTGGAGCTTGCCTCGCAGACGCTCGGCGCGTTACCGATCGTCTGCCACTTCTTGGATCGGATGCGCCTGGGGGTGTTGCTCGAGCGCCATCTGCCGCCGCCCGACGCGCGCTGCCGTCTTGAGCCGGCGCGGGCGATCGGCTTGCTGGTGCGCAACCTATGCGTATCGCATGAGCCGCTCTACAGCCTCGGTGAATGGGCTGCACCGTTTGACCCGGCGCTGCTCGGGCTGAACGCCGCGCAGGTGGCGGAGCTGGGCGATGATCAGGTCGGCCGGGCGCTCGATCGACTGTTCTGCTGTGACCGCGCGTCGCTTCTTACCGAGCTCGTGCTCGGCGTGATCGCGGTGTTCGAGGTCGACTGCTCGCAGTTGCACAACGACTCGACGTCGATCACCGTGCACGGCGCCTACCGCGCGGCGGACGGGCACGAGTCTGCCGGCCAGCCGACGCCCAAGGTCTGCCACGGCCATAACAAGGATCATCGTCCGGACCTCAAGCAGCTGCTGTGGATCCTGACGGTGTCCGCTGACGAGGCGGTGCCGTTGGCCTACCGGCTCACCGACGGCAACACCAACGACGATCAGACCCACATCGAGACCTGGGAGGGGCTGCGGGCGCTCGTCGGCTACGCGGGCTTTCTGTATGTCGCGGACTGCAAGCTATGCACGCGCGAGCAGATGACCCACATCGATCAGCGCGGCGGGCGGTTCGTGACGGTGCTCCCCAGAAGCCGCAAGGAGGACGGCTTCTTGCGCGACTGGGTGCAGACCAACACGCCCCAGTGGAGCGAGGCGGAGCGCAAGCCCGGCAAGCGAGGCGACGATCCCGATCTGGTGTGGTGCACGGCGCCCGCGCCGATCCCCTCCGGCGAGGGCTACCGGATCATCTGGGTGCGCTCCAGCGCCAAGATCGGCCGCGACGCCCAAGCCCGCCAGCAACGCATCGAGCGGGGGCTGGGAGCGCTCGCAGAGCTCCAAGCCAGGCTCGCCGGCCCCAAGAGCCGCCTGCGCACCCGCCAGGCGGTCGAGCAAGCCGCCGCGGCCGCGCTCGACCAGGCCAGCGCCGAGCGCTGGATCGCCGTCACCGTCACCGAGACCGTGCAGGAGACCTACCGCCAGGAGAAACGCGGCCGGCCCGGCAAAGACACCCGCTACCGCAAGCACACCACGACCCGCTTCGAGCTGCAGTTCACCGTCAACGCCGACACCGTCGCCTACGACGCCCACACCGACGGGTGCTTCCCGCTGATCACCAACGACCAACAGCTCGCCGACGCCGAGCTACTCGCTGCCTACCGCTACCAGCCCAACCTCGAGAAACGACACCACCAGCTCAAGTCCGTCCAGGACGCAGCGCCGGTGCTGCTCAAGAGCGCCGAACGGATCGAAGCGCTGTTCTGCTGCCATTTCGTCGCGCTGTTGTGCTGCTGCCTGATCGAACGCGAGCTACGCCAGGCAATGGCGCGTGAGGAGATCGCCGAGCTGCCACTGTTCCCCGAACAGCGCGCCTGCAAGCAGCCGACCGCGGCGCGCACGCTCGAGATGTTCTCACGCCTGGCCCGCCACCGCCTCTACAACGACACGCGGCACCTCAAAGACTTCGCGCCCGAACTCACGCCACTCCAAGCACACGTGCTGGAGCTCCTCGGCGTACCGGCGGCCGTCTACACCGGCTGATCAGACCCGCGCAAGTGGGGGCGGATATCGCGCCTGAGAAGTGCGGAAAGGCAGCTTTGTGGGAATGGCGTGCGCGATATGGCTGATAGGAGAACGTCCGTCGGCAGGGAGCTGGTCTGCTGAGCGTGTGGGTGATCCTTGTGCGGTTCTGTCGTTGTTGCCGCCATCGGTCCGGTCGACCTCCACGAAGCCGTGGCGTTCGTAGAACCGCTGCGCTGCCGTGGCTGGACGCGAACGTCGATAGGCGGAGATCGCCGGGCCGACTCACGCTTGGCGACCTCGAGGAGACGACTCCCAATCCCACGACTCGAACACCTCACATCCAGTCGGCTGTCCTCCGATGGATGAGACGCCAGGCTCGAAGGGAATAGAGTGAAGGTTCGAGGGACCAGCTGAAGATGACCGACGTCGATCAACAGGCATGGGTCGTGCGGATGCGCACCGGTGGCGGAGACGTCGTTGATTTTGGCGTTGAGAGTCGCCTTCTATTGCTCGGCTGGAGTGGAGCTCAGGGTCTCGTCTCATGCGACGCTTATTGGCAATTCCGCGACATTGTGCACAACGCGCACTACGGCAACGATGAGGATTACCGACGGTCGGGTCACGCGGCGAGCCAGCTGTGGGCGTTCATACACGAGATGAATGAGGGCGACCTCGTCGTCGTCCCCCACGGCTCCAGTTTCTACGTTGGCGAGGTCTCCGGGCCTGCAAGTGAGACATGGGACGAGGGCCCCGAGGACACGGCTCATCGGCGACCTGTCCGCTGGCGAAACAGCGCTGCCCCCATTCCGCGCAGCTACGCTCGCTCGGCGCTGATCTCGCGCATGAACTCGCGCAAGACCGTTACCTCTGCAACCGACCTCGTCGCGGAGATCCTCGAGGCCGTTGATGCTGCAAGTGGAAATGAGGCGCCAACCTTGGCTGCCGAGCTGCGTCGAGAGTTAATCGCAACCACTAAGAAGCAGCTCTTGACTGGTCATATGAACGAGCGACGGTTTGAAGAGCTCGTGCGAGACCTCGTTCTGTCCCTCGGGGCAATCGCGGCGCACGTCGTCCCGAGACGCCAAGACAAGGGCGCAGACATTGAGGCCGAGTTCTCAGTCGGGCATTTCGCGACGATACCGGTGCGCATTCAGGTCAAGTACTGGCGTGGCGACGCGGGGCCGTACCCAATCGATCAGCTGCTGCAGGCCATGGACGATGTTGATCTCGGTGTGGTCGTGACGACGGCAGCGTTTGGTGATGATGTTCGGCAGTACGCCGCGGATCGCGCGGCAGAGGTTGGCAAGCAGCTTCGCCTGATTGATGGTGACGAGCTCTGCGCTCTGATCGTCGACTACGGTCTCGACGTCCTGCTCGCGCGCGGCCGTGCGTGAACGGTCGCGTGGGCACCGCACCGAGCGGTGGGCCGATGTCCTCGCCATGTCCTAGCTTGACCGACGATTGCCGCTTTGGACGAGACGCAGCAGCCGACCCTGGAGGGCAGACTGCTTTCGCAATGATTCGATAAGCAAGACTCACGGGAGCTCGCCCGGCCCCTGAGACCGGGCGGGTGCGACAACACAATGCGCGCCGCAGCGCATGCCACGCTCGCGTTGTTACTTCCAAGCCGCGGCACGGGACAACATGCTTGCCTAGGGGAATGGTCCAGATACCTCCCCGCTTTCGTGGAACCTAAGACACAGACAGGGTTATCGTCCGCAAACACCCTCTGGCGGACTCATGGGTAGGACGCGCGCAAGCTCCGCGCTGCCGTTGACGATCACTGCGCCCATGTGAAGCCGACGACATCGCAGAGGTTTGGGTACTTCTCCTCCAGCAACGCGTAGCGTGCGCCGATCTCGCGCCAAGGTCCCCCGAGAGTGTTGAAGAGAAGCAGCTCAAAGGCAGCTGCCTCCGTTGCGTCGACGCTCTTGGTGTAGCCGCTGACGGCCCAGGCGCGAGTCTGCTCGAGGAACTCCTGTGGCGCGTCCTCCGTGACTCGGAGTCCATAGCAGCTCGCGATGTGGATGACGGCGTTATTGGCGGCTCGGTGCTTGCGGAGCATTCTCCCGAGGTCCCGCAGGCTCAATGCATCGTCATCGAGCAGAATGGCCTTGCCGCGGTTGCCGTGGAACGCGAGGTAGCAGAATTCGTACTCTGCGTAGTCAGGGTGCCCCCAGACTTTGAGGTACTGCTCGAGCTCGCCTCGCGTAGCGATGTCCCGCCTGATGTACTCGATGAGGCGGTGCCTCTGGAGGAGCTGCAGCAGAGGCTCCAGCGAATCCTGAAGGGCCAGATCCTCTGGCCGCCAGTTGCCCTCCAGGCAGAAGACTCGGACCACCCTTCGGACGATAGCTCGGCAGTCGCCGTCGCGAACGCGCAACCATGCGAGCCGGTTCGTCGCTCTGCGGGGCGCCGCCACACGCTCGTCTCCCAGTGGCACGTCAGACTTGCGGCACGCGCCCCGTGGCGCCAACGCTGGAGCACTTTCATCCGTCCGCGCGCTGCCGCCTCCACCGTCGGCGTGATACGGAATGCCGGGCCTTGCCATTGGTGTTTACGGCGGTCAGCCTCAGCAATCACGGCAGCTCCTTGGTCAGGGGAGGGCTCGGGCGCGTGGGATCTTAAGCAGGACATAGGGTTAGCGCGCTCACACGGCCTCGTCGCTCACTGTGGGCCCGCTTCACCAAGACGGCAGCTCGACCTCGACGCTCAAGCCAACGCGCGCCATAGGGCCTCGGTCGAATCCACTCTGTGTGTGTGGCGCCGACGTTGTGGCTATGTCATGTGCAACTACGCGGCAATTGATGGCGGCGGTTTCGGCCTTCGAGAGGAACAGAGAGAGCGATAGGGCTCGGGTGCCGACGCGCTGACACTTGACCTCGACGAATGTAGGAATGCCTCGTGGTCCGTGCTTTATGACCTGAGCCCTCAGTCCTTGCCGTTGGGTGACGTTATGGCTCTTAGGCCCGCAGACGCCGCGCCTGACGCCTTCAGCCCGCTACCAGCCGTCGAGCCACCGCCGGTACGTCCCCGACCGCCGTTAAACGCTCCCGCCTTGCTGGGTCCACACACATGCGGTGGGTGCAGGCATGGATCCCCAACTCATCCCGATGAACTACAAATCGGCGTGGTGGCGACCACCGCGTGTGGGATCGTGCAGGCATGGACCCAAACCAACCGACCGAGAGGACCACCAAAGGATGACCACGTTTCGCACAATCAGCGATATCGCAGCCAGGGCCAGAGAGCGATAACGCTGCATGTCCGACCTTGCTCGCGCACTGGTCGCCGATCTCGATGGCGACACGCTCGACCGGCTCGCCGAGCTGCTTGCACCCCGGCTTGAAGCCTTCATGCCAGCCCCGGTCGATGCGGCCGAACGGATGCTGACATGCTCGGAAGCTGCCGAGCGGGCGCACGTGTGCGAAGAGACGATCCGACGCGCTGCGCGCTCCGGTGCACTTCCCGCGAGCCGAGCGGGCCGCGTGCTGCGCATTTCACCGGCAGACCTCAATGTATGGCTCGACCGCGGCAACCGACCAGCCCAAGCGCCGCGGGCGCGTCGTCGGCCGAGAACTGGGCGCCCGCTCGCCGATGCACTCGCGCGCATGGACCGACGCGCAGAGACATGCTAACAGTTGCTATCGTCTGCTACATGAATCCCGCGAAACCCGTCCCCGTCCGCATCCCGCCCGAGATGGTCGCACGCATCGACCGCTTGCGTGGGCTCATACCACGGGAGGCATACGTCCGTGACCTGCTCGACAAAGCTCTCAAGGCGCAGGAGAGTAGGACGACGAAGCGATGAGCGTCCAGAAGCGCGGACCTCGGGCCTGGCGCGTGCGCTGGCAGGAAGGTGACCGCTGGCCGTCGAGAACCTTCGAGCGCAAGGCGGATGCGCAGCTGTTTTGATGCCGAGGTCAAGCGTCGCCGCAAGCTGGGCCAGCTCGTCACGACGATCGACGCGGGCACCGAGACCCTCGACCGATACGTGGTCGATACGTGGTCGATACGTGGGCGCCGATCTACGCGGCGATGCTGGCTCCCAAGACCCGCAAGACCTACACGAGCTTGTATGACGGTCACGTCGCTCCGGTGCTAGGAGCGATACCGCTCCGTGAGCTGACCCCTGAGCTGATCGCACGATGGCAGTCGGACCGGCTCGCCGCTGGTGCTGGCCCGGCCGCGGTGCGCCAAGCGCTCGGGCTGCTCGGCAACGTGCTTCAACGCGCCTTCGAGTCGTCGAGGATCGCGAGCAACCCGGCTCGCGTCGTTAGAAAAGCGCCGATGCCGCGCCGGTGCGAGATTCGCCCGCTTGCGCCGGTCACGGTCGAGCGCATGCGTACTGCGTCGAGCGCACGGGACCGCGCCCTGCTATCGCTGCTGGCTTACGCCGGTCTGCGTCCCGGTGAAGCGCTCGCACTGCGCTGGAGCGATGTGCGGGACCGGACGCTGCTGGTCGAACGCTCAGTCTCGCTCGGCGACGTGAAGGACACCAAGACCACGAAGCACCGCACGGTGCGCTTGCTGGCGCCACTCGCTGCCGATCTGCGCGAATGGCGCATGGCGTCCGGCCGACCGGCTGAGAGCGCGCTCGTCGTCCCCGGCCACGACGGACAACCGTGGACCGAGACCGCCTACAAGAACTGGCGCCGACGTGGATTCGCTCGTGCGGTCAAAGCCGCCGAGCTTGAGCGAGCCACTCGACCCTATGACCTACGCCACTCCTTCGCGAGCTTGCTCTTGCACGAGGGCCGATCGGTGATCTACGTCGCTCGCCAGCTGGGCCACGGTGCGCAGTTGACTCTCGGCACGTACGGCCACGTGATCGACGAGCTTGACGACCAACCGAGCACCGAGGCCGAAACAGCGATTCTCGCCGCCCGCTCAAGCTCGGCTGCCCCTCAGTTGCCCATTCGGGTCAAGTGACGACGGCCGGTCCGACGATGCCTACCCGAAACGTGGTCCCTTTGCAGGCACTTCCCTCAGAGCCGACGCCCGGACTCGAACCGGGGACCCCTTCATTACGAGTTATGGTCGGCCGGTTCGGCAGCGTTCGGCACGTGCGGAAATCCCCTGGCAGAGCGGAATTTCATTCTCCGGCATTCGGCCCGCTTCGGCTGGAGTGTTGACCCCGATGTTGACCTCAATGGCCGGTGAAGGGTCAGAGGGCCACCGAGGGCAGGAGCCTGGCGCCGCCGTCCCTGCCGCGCACGCGACGGCTCGCGAGAGCCAGCGACCACTGCTCCGGGCTTCTGGTTGTAGCCCGGCAGCGGTGGACCGGCCCCCGGCTGCGCTGTTGCACTGGCCTGTAGAGCTGGCCGAGCACCCGCCGGTGTTCCTCCCTCACCGCGGCTATGACTGCGTGATGTGTGCGCGAGTCGCGCCCCACGGTCTGATCGCGCCCAGCGAATGCTCCAGCTAGTCTCTGTCCGTGGAGATTCAAGCGGCCCGGCGGCGGAGCGCGCTCTTGCATCTTCCGCCTATCGGTGTCCTCTGGCCGATTATGGCCGTACTGGTCGCACTTTACGCTGCCCAGCAAGGCCTCGGGCTGGGAGGCCGGGGCGTTGACCGCCTCTTTGACGACTGGATCAACAATGTGCTGCTGTGGTGCGCCGCGCTCGCCTGCCTCGGGGGAGCGCTGCGCGCAAGCCGGAGCCGCACGGCGTGGTTGCTGGTCGCCCTCGCGCTCGCGAGCTGGGCTATCGGCGACACGATCTGGAGTATTCGCTTTGGGGACGCCGCCGCACCACCGCTGACGAGCATCTCCGACGTGTTCTGGCTGGCCTGGTATCCGCTGATCGTCGCGGCGCTAGCGCTGCTAGTCCGGGACCGGGTCCCTGGCTTCGAGCTCCACCGCTGGATCGACGGCGTCGCGGTGATGCTGCTCCTTGCGACGCCCTGGGTGGCCCTGTTCCTACAGCCGGTCGCGGAGCACTCGAGCGCCACGGGGCTGGCCGTTGTGCTCAACTTTGCGTATCCGCTGGGCGACGCGGTCCTCGTCGGGGCGATCCTCGGCGTGTTTGCCCTGATGGCCTGGCATCCGGGTCGGATGTGGCTGGCGCTCGGTATCGCGCTAACGGTGATGGGGGTTGCCGACGCGATCTCTTCGGTGCAGGCTCTGGCGCACTCTCATGACCGGGGCGTCTACGACGCGGCATGGGCGGGCTCCGCGATTCTCGTCGCCTACGCGGCCTGGCAACCGCACCCCGGTCGACTCGAGCGGCGAGAGGTGACCGGGTGGCGAGCGATCGCCCTCGCGCTCACGGCCCAAGCCATAGCCGTGTCGATCCAGATCTACGCCATCTTCGACGAGATCCCACGGAGCGAGCGCATCCTGACCGTGATCGTCCTGATGATTGTCACGATCCAGATCGTGGTTAGTCGGCCCCGCCCGCGATCCGACTCCCAGGCACAGCGGGACGCTCCAGGCTCGCCTGCATCGGTAACCACCCCTGACCGGCCAGGTACCGTGGAAGCGAACAACCGGGCACCCACAGCGAACTAGCTGCCCTCGCCGCCGCGCCGTACTGGTCCTGGGGCGTGCGGGCCCGAAGCTCAGGGCCTTTCTTGTCGTTTCACGTGCGTTTCGTGGTGCGTTGCAGTGAGCGTGGATGTGGTCGACGTCGACATCGGCGGCTAACCCTCACCGTCATGGAACTCTCGAACGGGGATCGCGTCGCCGAGCCACAAGCGGGCCCCGACCCGCGCCAGGTCCGACTTCGCACCTTGGAATGTGGGCAGCGCCCTCTCGACGCGGAGCCAGAACTCGGGCGTGTGGTGCGGTTCGTGAACGTGTGCCAGCTCGTGAACGATCACGTAGTCGACAAGGCTGGGTGGGAGCTGCATCGTTGCCCAGTGGAAGTTGACGCGATCGCTCTTGCCGAGCGAGCCCCATCGGTAGCCGAGGTCGCGGACGTCGATCGCCGCAGGGTACACCCCCATCCGTCGCGCCCACGGCTCGATCCGCCGGGGTAGCCAGCGCAGAGCTCGCGTGCGGTACCAGTCGATCATCGCTCGCGCCCCGAACCCGCCGGCTGCGAGGTCGCGCCGCATCACCAGACGGCCGCGTTCGAGCTTCACCGTGTCGTCGCGACGATCGGCAAGGAGCAGACGATGCGAGCGACCGAGGTAGGCGAAGCCCTCACCGCTCACGAACTCCTTCGACGGTCGATGCGAGAGGAGGAGGTCCTTCTCGGCGAGCTTCTTGTAGACCCACATCCGCTTCTCGTGGGCGAACGCCGCAAGCTCGGCTTCGTCGCAGCCGTGAGGCGCGTTCACGATCAGCGAGCCATCGCGGTCAACGGTGATGCCGATCGAGCGTCGCGCGCCGGAGAGCTGGACCTCGAAATCGAGCCCGGCGACGGCGATTCGCGACGGCAGCGTGGGTGACGGGACTGCTCATCCTTCACCCACCAGCTTCGAGTGGTTGGCGCGCGCCAGCTCAACGACGCGGTCCGCGACCTCGGAGAGCCGATCCAGCTTGAAGAGGTCATGGCCGTCGACTTGCTGGCCGTCGAGGTGCTGCACGACCCACTTGCGCAGGACATCCTGCGCATAGCTGTTCTGCCAGAACCCGACCACGGCGATCTCATGCCGCAGATGCGCCACCAACTCGATCGTCGCCTGCCGCAGGACTGCCGCCTGGGGCGGCGACAGCTCTGCCGGCGGGGCGTCGCGGAACACCAGCTCCCGGTCAGCGGTTGCCTCGGCTTCCAGCTCTTGGCCGAGGAGCCCATAGAAGGGCGCTTCGGTCTTCGGATCGAGCCCGGTCGAGTCGACCTGCCGGCCCTTGAGCGCCTCGTCGACAAGATCGGACAGCGCCAGGGCGAGCTGGTCCCACTGCTCCTTCAGTGCTTCCAGGATCCGATCCAGCTTCTCGGAGAGCTTGGTGTAGTGGGCCGGGTCCTCATCGAAGTGCTTGCGGATGTGGTACCGGATCGCATGCTCCATCTCCGATGCCTTGGCACGATCGGTGCGAAGGCCCGAGACCTTGGAGCGAAAGTCCGGCGCCGTGATCGAGACCGGGGGGATCTTCTGGTCAACCCCCAGGGCGAGCACGTGGTCGTCGATGAGATTGCGCACCTTCTCGCCGTAGAGCGAGACGTCGAAGGTGTCGCCCTCACGGTACCGGCGACGCGCTCTGACCTGCACCATCCCGAAGAACTTGGCGTCGCGCTGGAACGGCAGAGACTCCGGCCGCGGCATCACGATGTCGAGCGTGGTGAGGAACTGCTTCAGCACCATCTCGAAGGCGGCGCGCAGTCGCTCGTCCTCCAGGAGGGTGACGCACGCCTCGACGTCATCCTCGTTGTCGAAACGGTCGACGCCACGCTCCAAGAAGATGTTGCGGACTCGCTGACGTCGGTCGGCGAGCTTCGGCAGCTCGTCAGCGATGCTCTGGAGCAGCCCTTCGAGGTCGTCGCTGGAGTACGCGGCGAGCGCCTCCTTGAGATGCTCACCAACGCCGTAGTAGTCGACGACGTAGCCGACGTTCTTGCCTGAGGCCGTTCGGTTCACCCGCGCGATCGCCTGGAGCAGCTCCGCCTCTTTGATCGACCGGTCGAGGTAGAGGACCTGCTCAACCGGTGCATCGAATCCGGTCAAGCAGCATCGACTTCACGATGAGAAACGCCACCGGGGAGACGTGCCCGGGATCGTCTCCGGATGCCACCGCCAGCGGGAGCTTGAAGGCGGCGATGTTGGTCTTGTGCTTGTCGGCATCGGACCACTGGAGCCAGTCAGGGTCGTCGTTGTGACCACCGGAGATCACGGGCACGAAGTCGAGCAGCCCTGATGAGCGGGAGATGGGCCGATGCGCGCACGAGGCGTGCCGTCTTGGTCGGCAGCTCGCCGGCGCGGTCGATGGCCTCGGGAGTGGTGAGCGCGGGGTCGAGCGCCTCGATCGTCAGCCACCAACTCATCTCGGGCACGCAGGAATCGCCTCCCGGTACCGCACCGCGGCCAGCCGGCTCGTCGCGACCACCTGGGCCTTGAAGCCGTTGGGCATCACGGAGTCGACGTAGTGGCGCAGCATGTCGCGCGCCTTGGCCTCGATCATCTTCGGCGCTTCAAGGACGTTGCCCTTGGTCGCCCACCGCTTCTTGATGGCGTCAAGCTCCTCGGCGGTCCTCTCGGCGAACATGTCCTCGAAGACCTCGTCGAGGTCGCGCCCCTCGGTGACCGCACCCCGCGTGGTCCGGCCCTCGTACAGGATCGGCACGGTGGTGCCGTCCGCCTCGGACTCGCGGATCGTGTACGTGTCGATGAACTCCCCGAAGATCTCGTGCGTGCGCTTCCTCTCGCCCATGATGATCGGGGTGCCGGTGAAGCCGATCCGCGCGCAGTTGGGGAGCGCGCTCAGCAGGTTTGCGTGCAGCGCGCTGGCGTGAGAGCGGTGCGCCTCGTCCACCAGGACGACGATCGCATCACTGTCGTTGAGGAGTCCGAACGGTTCCTTCTCGGCCGACTCGCTCTTGGCGCGGCTCGTTCTCGCCGGCAAGCTCGGCGTCGACCTCTCGGTACTTCTGAATCATGGCGAAGACCAAGCCAGGTCCCGGTCGCGCGAGCAAGCTCCTTCACCTTCGCGACCGACTTGCCGACGTCGACCGTCTCGCCGGTGAGCGCGGCGGTCTCGCTGAGCTGTCGCTGAAGATCTGTGCGGTCCGTGACCGCAACCACCTTGAACCGGCGAAGCTCCGGGAGCGTTCGCATCTTGCGGATCAGGAACACCATCGTCAGGCTCTTGCCGGAGCCCTGGGTATGCCACACGATGCCACCGCGCCGGTCGAACTCTCCGTCTTCGACCCGCGTCTTCCCGGTGGTGAGGCGCTCGATCGATCGCTGTACTGCTCGGTACTGCTGGTACCGAGCCGACGATCTTGACCGTGCGCCCCTCGATCGGCATGAAGAGCGTGAAGTTGCGGACGATGTCGAGCAGGTGAGCGGGGCGAAGCATGCCGGCGACCAGAACCTCCTGGCTCGACAGCTCGCCGGGAGCCTTCCCGAGCTCCGCCGCGACGTCGTCCCGCGAGACCGGCTCTGTTTCCTTCCACTCAGCGAAGTGCTCGCCCTCTGACCTAGATCAGTGGGTTAGCTGGTAGGGGATCGTCTGCCGGGATCGATGAGATATTTGGTTGGGGCATAGAAAAGCCCCGCAAATGCGGGGCTTTCCGTCCGACTGGGCCGTCATTGTTTGGGGTGCGAAGTCCAACTTTGACGGTGAGGGGATGCCACCTTGCGGGTGAACGACAGTGACTGTTACAGAGGACCCGGACGGCTGTCGTTCAGAGCGGACGATCCGAGCTTGACCCCGTATGCCGGGCTGGCGATCGTGGGTGAGCTGGCGCGCCGCACGCGGCTGGTCGAGCTCGTCGACGCGGAGCTGTCGGCCGCTCGTGGGGTGCGGGCGGTCAAGTCCCGCCGGCGTGGGCTGTCGCCCGGTGCGCTGGTGGTGTCGCTGTCGGAGTGCCAGATCGCGGGGGCGGAGTGCTTCGATGACATCGAGAACGTCCGCGCGGACACCGCGGGCGCGGCGCTGCGCGCAGTCGCCGCGACGCCGTCGGCACCGACGGCACGCCAACTCGCGATGCGTTACCGGCGTACCCATGTCCGCGCGATCGAGCGGGCGCTCGCGCGGGTCGGTGACCGCGTCGACCGCCAGCTCGGTCGAGACGTGACTGAAGAGGTGACGTTCGATCTGGACGCGACCGAGACGGAGGTGTACGGCCGCGGCCCGCGGCGGCGCGGCGCGGCGCGCAGTCACTCAGGCGCGCTGGCGTACCAGTCCTATGTCGTGACCTGGGCCGAGCGCGGCCGCGCGCTGACCAGCGAGCTCGAGCCGGGGAACCGCGCGAGGATCACCGCGCCGGAGTCTGCGCGGATGATCGCCCGCGCCAAGAGCTTGCTGCCGGCGGGGCATGGCCAGCTCACTGCCAGGGTCGACAGCGGGTTCTACTCCGTCGAGCTGATGACCGGGCTGCGCCGGCAGCAGGTGCGGTTCTCGATGAGCGCGCCGCGGACCAGCAGCATGTGGCGTGCGATGGCCGAGATCCCCGAGCAGCACTGGGCCGACGCGGAGGAGATGCGCGACGCGGAGGTCGCTGAGACCACGCTCACCCCGCACGGCTGGGGCCACGAGCCGCTGCGATTGATCGTCCGCCGCGTCAGCGTCTCAGCCGAGGAGATCCACCGCGGATCCCCACGCGCGCGCAGACGCTCCACGATCCCGCCAGATCAGCTGCAGATGGTGCTCGACGGCCAACTGGACTCGACCTACGCGTACAGCTTCATCGTGACCGACATCCCCGCCGAGGAGAAGTCGACGGTCGAGGTCGAGCACTTCCACCGCCACCGCGCGCACATCGAGGAACGCTTCAAGGACGCAAAGCTCGGCCAGCCGTTACGTCACCTCCCGAGCGGCGATCTGAACGCGAACCGCGTGTGGCTCACCGCCAGCCTGATCGCGCTGAACATCACCGCGCTGCTGTGCGACCTCTCACCGGCCGCCGCAGCCTCCGGCAAAGCACCCAACGACACGCCGCTGCGCCGTCACGCCAAAGCGCTACGACGGATCCTGTTCTGCGTCCCTGCCCGCATCACCCGCACCGCACGCCAGATCACGCTCCGGCTCCCCACCGGCTTTCGCTACCTCAAGACCTTCCAAGCGACCTACGACGCCGTCACCGCTCTCGGCGTTCCATAACCAACCCGGCCAGCGCCATCGAACACCAGCCGTGCCGGACCCGCTCCGTCAGCGACCCCGAAACGGCGCCGACAACCGTCCGCCGGCCGGCCCAACACGCGCGCCACGCGCCACGAACAGCGTCAACACCCGGAACGAGCGTCAACCATCACCCCGAACACGCCACTCAGCAACCCGCCCCGCCGTACTCACTGAACTAGGTCTGAGGTGAACGTTCCGACCATCGCCTTGTCGAAGTACGTGGCGACGACGAACTGGTTCGTATGAAAGAGGCGTTCGTTTCCCTCGTCATCGTGCACGCGCGTACGCTGGTTCGCGTAGCGCTGCAACTGATCGATCGCCTCTACGGCCGGATTAGTGACGTACGGGCTCTTGCATTCAATGACGACGAGCGGGATGCCGTTGACGAAAAGGACGATGTCGGGAACGACGAACTTGTGCGCCTGACCCCCGGGCTCGTCGACTCGAAACTGGTTGACGGCAAGGAAATCGTTGCGCGCGGGGTGCTCCCAGTCGATGTAGTGCACCGTCTGCCCGCGCCCGCCGTCCCGGCCCTCAACACCGTCCACCGTTGTGCCGGTGAGGAGAAGGGACGTCGCCTCCTGGTTGGTTTCGATCAGCTTCAGCGCCGACGTTCGCAGGAGCGCGGCCTCTGCCTGCGCGACGCGGCTCTCGTCCAGCCACTCGTTGCCATCGTCGTCAAGGTTGATCCGGCGCAGCGCCGCGCGCAGCCGGCGCGATAGGACGACCTCGCGGAATGTCTCCCGCTCCGACGCGGACGGGTCACTCTTCGATCCTTCGATGTGCGACCAGCTCCCCATGACGAGAAGCTGCCGCAGGAGGGGGAGCTCGACCTCCGTGTATTCGTTGGGGAGCGACGACGTCACGCCGCATCCTCGTTGTCGACGCGGACGCGCATACGTCCGGTAAGCAGATCATCCATCACGCCAGCCTTGAGGAGACGGAGCTTGCTGAGCCTGGCCACTTCGTTGGCAACTTCGGACGCGTGCGCATCGTGAATTGCGGTGATGGCCATTTGTTCACTGGGACCGGGAACGGGGATCACCAGTGGGCGCAGATCTTGAAGGTTGATGTTCTTCTGTGCGCTCTGCGGCGCCCGAGCTTCGAGGCGCGGCTGTGCGGCGCTGATGCATAGTTGGACGTATCTAACAGAGTGAGAATGCTTGACTTGGACCCCCACGACGGAGTCCGGGAAGTCCATCGGCCTGCCAAGCCTGGATCTTGCATTAACGACCGCGCCCCGGGGCTGGCCGGGGCGCGGAAACGTCGGAAACGTCCGCCTGGGCAAGGAGAATGCGGGGTGCTGAAACTCGCGTCCCGACCTCAGGAGGATCACCCAAATGGTGAAGCGTGATGGGCTGGTTGACAAGCTAACTGTGAGGGCGGACGGCACGGGTCAGGTCGGTCATGCTGGCAGTGCGCTGCTGGCCGGGGTCGCGGACCGCGTCGGGTTGACACGGGCGCTGTCGGGGGCGATGGCGCCGACCAGGGAGCGGCGCTCGGCGCATGACCCAGGGGTGGTGCTGCGCGATCTGGCGGTGATGCTCGCCGACGGCGGGGAGTGCCTGGCTGACCTGGGAGCTCAGCGTGATCAGCCTGACCTGTTCGGCAATGTCGCGTCTGACTCAACGGCGTTCCGCGTGATCGACTCGATCGACGCGGAGTGCCTTGGCCGGCTGCGTGTGGCGGTCGCGGTCGCGAGGGCGCGGGCGTGGAAGCTCGGGGCGCGTCCGCAGCGCAGGGTCAAGCCGGACGGCCCCGAGCGGACGGTGCTCGACCTGGACGCGACGCTCACCACCGCCCACTCGGAGAAGGAGGACGCCAAGGGGAACTTCAAAGGCGGCTATGGTCATCATCCGCTGCTCTGCTACCTCGATGGGACAGGGGAGGCGCCGGCGGGGGTGCTGCGGCCGGGCAACGCCGGGTCGAACACCGCGAGCGATCACACGCTGGTGCTCAACCTCGCGCTCGCCCAGCTCGACCAACAAGCGCTCGACGGCGAGATCCTGGTCAGGGCCGACGGCGCCGGCTCAACGCACGAGCTGACCATGTACTGCCGCGAGGCGAACATGCGGTTCTCGTTCGGGTTTGATCTCTCCGAGCCGGTGCGCGAGGCGATCATCGCCGTGCCTGAGGCCGTGTGGGTCAAGGCGATCCGCTCAGACGGCACAGAGCGCGAGCACAGCCAGGTGTGCGAGATCACCGACCAAGTGGATCTGTCCGCGTGGCCGCGGGGCTCAAGGCTGATCGCCCGGCGCACGAAGCTCACGGAGGGCGACCAGCAGTCCTTCGCCGACCATGACGGCTACCGCCTCGCGGTGTTCCTCTGCGACCAGCCGGGCGAGAGCATTCCGCAGCTCGACCTTGACCACCGCGGCCACGCCCGTGTCGAGGACCGCATCCGCCAAGCCAAGGACTGCGGCCTGTCTAACCTCCCGTTCCACAGCTTCGCGAACAACCAGGTGTGGCTGTGGCTCGTGCAGCTCGCCCAAGACCTCGTCGCCTGGACTCAGCAGCTGTGCCTTACCGACCAAGCACGCGCGTGGGAGCTCAAACGGCTGCGCTACCGGCTGCTGCACCAGTCGGGGCGGATCGCCCGCCACGCCCGCCGCACGATTCTGCGCCTCTCACGCCACTGGCCCTGGGCAGGACAGCTCGCCGCCGCGTTCGAGCGGCTGCAAGCGCTCCCACCCCCAACAGGCTGACCGCGGCGCCGCTGGGCGCCGCCACCCGACGGCCAATCGCCCCACACCCCGGGCGTCAGCCTGCCCACAAACCGCCGGCCAGCCCCAAAGTGAACGTGTCCAAGCCGCCGGCGCCACCGCCACCACACCGATCCTCACCAGCCACAACCCGACACACCCCGACACACCCCATCCAGACCGCTCGCAGAACCCCGCGCGATGCTTACTGCAAGCGACGCGATCCCGCGCCTACTGCAAGATCGAGGCAAGAATCGCTGTGTCAGCGATATTGGCAGCGATAGTTACGGCGATTGTCCCGGCCGGGAACTCCAAGCTCACCGCGACGCCGCGCTTGCTCAGTGACTGCGAGGCGTGTGTGATCATTGAGCCGTTCGCCGCGGCCACGTCGCCGGTCTGGATGAATGGGACTTCGCCTCCGTATACGCTCGATCGTTGCGCGGGCGATGAGTGAACCTTCCCCTCGACACGTCGGCGACGTCCTGCAAGGGGCGTATTACGGCGCGTGGCAATTACTACGCCATGTGGCAGTGCATTTGGGTGTGTCAGCGTGATAGTATTGACTGTGTGAAGAGTGACGCTAGACGGGTGTCAGGCACGACTCGGGAAGCGCTGCGTGAGCGGGGTGTGAAAATGGTGTTGGCCGGACGCACTCACGCGGTTGTGGCGCAGTCCTTGGGGGTGCATCTGCGGACGGTGTCGCTGTGGATGGCTCGCCACCAGCTCAGGGGGTTTGAGGGACTGAGGGAGGGGCGGCGTGGTCGGCGCTCGCGCGAGCAGATGGCGCTCACCGACGCCCAACAGGCAGAGCTGATCCGACTGATGAAGGGCACGAACCCCGATCAGCTGCAGATTCCCGGCGTGTTGTGGTCAAGGCAGGCCGTCAAGGCGCTGATCGAGCGGCGGTTCGGGCTCGGGCTCAGTCGCCAGACGGTCGGTGTCTACCTGCGGCGCTGGGGGTTCTCGGGCAAGAAGCCGCAGCGGCGGTGGCTCGAGCAGGACCCCGAGCGGGTGCGGGTGTGGCTCCAGGACGAGTTCCCGGCGATCCAGGCGCGCGCGCGGCGCGAAGGGGCGCGGATGCTGTTCGGCGATGAGATGGGCGTGCGCGCCGGGCAGACCGCCGGCAAGAGCTACGCGCCGATCGGCGAGCGCGCGATCGTGCCGCTGACCGGCAAGCGCTTCTCGGCCAACGTGATCAGCGCGATCGGTGCCGACGGCACGCTGGTGTTCGAGATCTTCGAGGGCAGCTGCGATGAGATCCGCTTCCTGGACTTCCTCGACAAGCTGCTCGAGCATTTCCCCGAGCGCAAGATCTTCTTGATCGTTGACAACGCCTCCTTCCACAAGTCTCCCGCGGTCGAGTACTGGCTGCTGGACCATCCGCGGATGGAGCTGTTCTACCTTCCACCGTACGCCCCGGAGCTCAATCCCGATGAGCTGCTCAACCAGGACGTTCACACCCACGTCGCGCGACGCCGCCCATCCAACCTCGCCAAGCTCGTCACTCTCACCGTCGAGTATCTCGCAACCCGCACAAGTGAGATTGTCAGCAAGTACTTCGACGGCGAGTACGTCGCCTACGCCAAGTAACCACGCACTAATTGCCACGCAGCGTAATATCTCCCACGCTCTCGGAAGAACGCCCAGCAGCGTCGAAACGAACTGTTCGGGGTGGACGACTGGGTCACGGAGTTCGCCAGTTCTCGTTGATCCCATAACTCAGGAGGTCGTGAAGCAGTCCCTGCTTCATCTGTTCCAGCTTCGCGATGACGCGCTCGGTCGAGCGAATTGCATCGTCGATCCTGTCGAGAATCTCGGCGATCCGCCGTTGCGCGCGTCGGTCAGCAGGAAAATCGATAAGCAATTCGGCGAGTTCCGTCTTGCCAATGGCTTCGAATGTGCTGCCTTGCGCCACCTTCCGCAGTGAGCGAGCCGCGTGTACGAGTGCGTGCCACCCAAAGCCCGACTCCAGTCCTTCGAAGGCGACCGCAGCTAATCCGCGGCCAATGCAGTAAGACTGATCTGCCCGGTTCATGGCGCCGACAGGTGCTCTGACGCTAATGAGCGCTTCCCCGGCGCTGCACATTCGAGCGGGCCGAGTGCACACGAACCGCGGGGAGGGATGTACGTCGCCGAATTCAGCGTTCCCCTGTAGAAAGGGCACGCCGCTTGTCAGCGCAAGGTCAACCACGGTCGTGGACGGTGGCGACTGTCCCATCGTCGACGAAGCAACCTCTCCCAGCGGCACGCGCAGCCATCGTGCCTCCTCACTCATAACCGAGTTCCTGGAGGAATCCATCGACTTTGGCACGGGCTTTGTCGCGATCGTCTTGGATAGCGCGTAGCGTGACCGCATACTTGTCCCACCACCTCTCCGCCGCTGCGACGACGCGCTGCCGGTGCTGGCCCACATATGCCTGTAGGTGACCGCAGAGGTCTGACCGCGCAATGCGAAGGACCATCTCCCGATCCTCGTCGGGAGATAGGTGAGCGCGTGCTGCCGTCAGCTTGAGCATGAACTCCTGCTCGAGAGCCTTCGCCTTCTTCTTGGCCGCGGTCAGTTCCTTCTTGAGCGCCGCCAGCTCGGCCGCCGAGAGGGTGTCCTCCTGGTCGCCCGTGTCGTCGTCATCCTGGTCGTTCGAGCTGCCTGTTGCGCCGTTGATGGTCGCATCCAGCTCGGCCCGCCGAGCTTCGGCCGCTCCAATCTCGTCGAGGTACTCCGGGAGCAGCACTCTGACGAAGCGATGGTCGAGGGGGTTGCCCTTTTCCGTCTTGTCGGCGAGCGCGGTGGTAATGGTCGTGACCCACCCGTCGACGACGGCGCCGAAGCCACCGGCTGCGAGTGCGCGGAGGTCGAACTGGATGTCGCCCCACCACCTTGCGATCGCGCCTGCGACCTGGAAGCGATCGAGCAGACCGACGGGCGTGAGCGCCTTCACGAAGCTGTCGAGAAGGGCCGCTCGTGCAGTCATGAGGGCCTTCGTCTCGGGTAGCTCGACGATGTACTTGGCGTTCGCCTCCCACCAGGCGTCGAACGCTTGAGTAAGCTGGGCCTCACGGGCAGCAACACCCGGATCCTCGGTTACGAGCTCTTGCAGTTTTGCCCTCGACGCGATGGAGTCCCGGAAGTCGTAGTACTCGGCCTCGCGTTCGACGAAGACGTGCATCGGGTCGAAGCCGTGCGCGGCGAAGAGGTCCGCCTTGTCGGCGACCTCGCGCTTGGGGATGCCGCCGGCGAGGTGGGCGCGTACATCGTGCGGTTCGGGTGGCGGTGCGTTGTCGGCGTAGCGGCGGATGTTGAGGTTGACGTCGTTGGCGACCAGCTCGTCGTGGGTGACGATGGTGGCGTAGCCGGGGATGTCGGCGAACGCGTGGTACGCAGACACGATCTTCTCGATGTGCTCGGGTAGGAGGTAGTTCTGCGCCCGCCCTGCCGAGAACTCGGCATCGGCATTGATGAATAGCACCTTGCCTCGGCGATTTGGTGGCTTCGCGCCCTTCGCACGCAGCAGCAGGATGCACGCGGGGATACCGGTGCCATAGAAGAGGTTTGGGGCGAGCCCGATGACGGCATCGAGGAGATCATCGTCGAGCAGGCCCTTGCGAATCTCGCGCTCGGCGCCGCCGCGGAATAGCACGCCATGTGGCATGACCGTTGCGACGGTTCCTCCGGGCCGCAGGACCGACACCATGTGCTGCACGAACATGAGGTCGGCCTTCTTGCCGCCCTCCGGGCACCACCCGTACCGGAAGCCCTCGGGGAACAGCATGCCGTCCTGTGTGTAGTTCTGCGAAAATGGAGGATTGGTGATGACGCGGTCGAAGCGCATCAGCTCGCCGCCCTCTGTGTGGAGCGGCTCCGCGAGCGTGTCCGCGTTCTTGATGTCCGCGTCGGGAATGCCGTGGAGGAGAAGATTCATCTTGGAGATGGACCAGACTCCGCCGTTGTTCTCCTGGCCGAATAGGGCGAGGTTCCGTGCGTTGCCGCGGTGCTCCTCGACGTACTCCTTGGACAGGATGAGCATGCCGCCGGAGCCTGAGCACGGATCGTAGATCCGCATGCCCTCGCGAGGTTCGATGAGTCGGACCATCATTCGGACGACGGAGCGTGGCGTGTAGAACTCGCCGCCCTTCTTGCCGGCCGAGTCCGCGAACTCACCGATGAGGTACTCGTAAGCGGCACCGAGGAGGTCGGGGAACTCGAAATCCTCATTGCGCAGCCGATGCTTGGCGAAGTGGACGATCAGTTCGCGTAGCTTCTTGTCTGGGATCGACGACTGGCCGACCTTGCGGGTGAAGTCGATGTGCTGGACAACGCCTTCGAGCGCGGGGTTGGCCTCCTCCAGCGCCGAGAGGGCTTTGTTGAGCCCGTCGCCCACGTTGAGGTGGACCTCGTTGAGGAGGTACGCCCAGCGGGCCTTCTCGGGGACGAAGAACGATTCCGTGTAGAAGTCGGGACGGCCGGCCCTCTGCGCTGCCTGCGCTTGCGTTCTGCCCTTGGCCAGCTCGCTAGCGATGACCCTTTGGTGCGCGCCCTCGAACTGGTCGGACGACCGCTTCAAGAACAACATCCCGAAGATGTACTCCTTGAACTCGGAAGCATCCATCTTTCCGCGCAGGATGTCCGCCGCCGCGAAGAGATGGCGTTCCAGTTGGGGCAGCGTGAGCTTGCTCACTCGTTTTGGGGTCCTCTCGTTGTCCAGGGCTCGGATAGCGTAAGGCTCAGGGGTGACGTGTGCCGAGACAGTTGGGCGCTACGGAAGCGGGGCGATGGAGACGGTCAGGTGGAGCACCGTGCCCGGCACTCCGCCGACTATGCGGGACGCCGGGAAGACGCGCTCGGTGAACAAGACGAGCCAGACACGAGCGGGCTCGTCCGCCTGCCGAGCTGCTCAGCGTGAACTACGCGCCCGGCGTTTCGAGGCGTCCCAGCGGCCTCTGAAAAGAGCGCGGCGTCGACAGTGCAGGACGAATCGTCGTCCGGCGTGTCTCCGCGGGATTGGGCACGGTGCACGATCGCGCACGAGCGCCGCGAGATGCAACAGCTTCAGGTTCCGCCGGTCAGTGCGTCGTCGATGAAATCCGCAACATCGATCGGATCTGCATGGACGTAGGTGCGGAGGGCCAAGACGCCGCCGTCTGCATGGCCGAGGTGGGCAGCGATCTGCGCTGGTGAGTAGCCGCGTTCGACCATAAGGGAGGCCAGGCCGTGACGAAGAGCATGCGGCGTCGCCCATGGCACCCCGGCTCGCCGGGCAGCAGGCCGAAACACTCGGCGCCGATAGTTGTGCGGCTCGATCGGCGTCCCGGCGTCGCTGGGGAAGATCGCATCGCTGTCGGACGCAAAGGTCGAGTCCGCTCGACGCCGCAGGAGCCGGCGCACCGTCTGCGGCGAGAGCGGAAGGATGCGCTCGCCGGATGGCGTCTTCGACTTCGGAACTGCGAGCACCGGCCGCCCGGTGCTGTCTTGCTCAAGGTCGCCCCACCGGGCCGCCAGCGCTTCCGAGATCCGGACTCCGGTCGCCGCCAGGAAGTACGCGAGGTCGGCGTGATCGGATGGCATCTCTGCCAGCAAGGCGCGCGTCTGCTCGAGGGTCAGGCGCCGGCGCCGACTTGAGCGGTGGTCGGCTACGACCACGCGTACCCCCGCCGCCGGATTGGTCCGGATAACACCATCCTCGTAGGCGGTCGCAAGCAAAGCGCGGAGCGGCGCGAGATAGCGACGAACGGTGGCTGGGGACAACCCCTTGCGAGCGAGGTGGGCGATGTAGTCGCGGACCATCGGCGGGTCGATCTCGTCCATCCGCGCCGTACCGAAGTACGGGACGGCGACGCGCGTCAGGGCATCGGCGTAGGTCTCGCGCGTGGTTTCGGAAAGGCCGCGGCCGGTGCGTCCTCGATACGTCTCGAGCCAGCGGGCTGCGTAGCGCTTGAACGGCTCGCGGGAGGTCGGCTGCGTGTCGCCCGCGACCGTTTGCGCCTTGAACCGGGTCGCCTCGCTCAGCGTGCGGAAGCTTCTCGCGCGTTGACGGCCGTTGTGCCGCCACGCGACGAGATAGCGCTCCCCCTTCCGGAAGATGCCCGGATGGTGCGCGACGGACGTTTTGCGGCGGTTATCGGGCTGGCGATCCATAGCGTCCAAGGCGGTCAGGGGTTTGGCCGCGGAGCTTGCATTCGCAAGTCGGCGCAGCCAGGAAATCCGGACTCTACCTCCAGCGCGAAATCACGGCGACCTGGCGCCTCCACGCCGGATGAACTCGTCGAGGTCGGCGGCGTTGTAGAGCGTGCGGCGGCCATCCCGGTGGCATGGGAGCTCGCGGGTCATCGTCAGTTTGCGGACGCGCGAGACAGGACAGCGCAGGTAAGTGGCGGCCTCTGCCGCGGTCATCCATGGGGAGCGCGTCGACTTCGCGCGATGTTGTTCCAATCGTCGTTCAACGAGCGACGCCAGAGTTTCCAGCGCCTCGTCATCGAGCCACAGCCTGACTGCCGGATCGGCGTCCACGGCCTCAAACCGGATCGACGCCGCGTCCGATGATGGGCACGGCATCGTCGAACAGGACGACGTGAAAGAGGGGGCGTGAATCCGCGGGAAGCCGTCGCAGGATCTCAATGACGAAGCTCTGCCGCCGCCGATCAGGGACGGTGAAGAGGACCAGTGGGAACGGGTCGAGCAGACCGGAGCGCCAGTAGTCGACATAGGTGGCGGCCTTGCGGCGGAGCACCGAACCCGACTGCGTCGCTCGATCGACCTCGATGAACCAGTGATCCTCGAAGTCGTCGATGCCCACGCGCACGAACAGGTCCGGCTTGCACCAGCGGTTTCCGGTTGCTGCAGGATAGGTCCGCCAGCAGGCGGGCTCGGGCGACGCCGTCAGAAGCTCCAGCCCGTCGCGCGCGGCCTCGTGGAGCCGGACATACAGTTCCGCGATATCGAGGGCGTGGGCGGTGAACGCAGATCCCGGCGCCCGCGGCCGTCGCCGCCGGGACTCGAAATCTTGACCGGCGATGTCGAGCGCATACACAAAGGTCTCTGAGCCCGAACGTGCGCCACCAACTCGCCGGTCGAGACGAGCCACGACACGAAGCGCTGTGAGATGAGCCAGAATGCGCCGGCAGAGCCGCGCCGCCGTGGCTGGTGTGGCAGCGTCAGCGAAGTGCAGGCGCCGGAGTTGCGCGCCGGATGCGAGACACAGCGTGCGCAACGACTCGACAATCGCCTGTTCGCGTGGCGAGATCGAGGCGAGCACCTCCGCGGCTCGTGCACGCGACACATACCGGGCTCCGTCCGGCATGGCTGAGGCGACGGAGGGAAGATCACGTGTGCTCATATCGCGAGCCTCGTCTTCGCGCCTTCGTTGCCGATCCGCTCAAGTGCGAGCGCGACGTACTCGGGATTCAGTTCGATGCCGATTGCACGCCGGCCAAGACGCTTGGCTACTGCGAGCGTCGTCCCGCTTCCCGCGAACGGGTCGAGCACGATCCCCTGCTCGGGGCAGCCCGCAAGAATGCAGGGGGTGACCAGCGCCTCGGGGAATGTCGCGAAATGCGCGGCAGGGAATGGCTGGGTGGCGATCGACCAGACCGACCGCTTGTTGCGCTTCGTCACGGCATCCCACATCGCGACCGATGCGGACGCATTGTTGCGGGGACGGATCCTTCCTGTGCCGTCGTGCGCGCCAGCCTTTGGCAGGACGTGCCTCGTACCCCGCGAATGGCTACCACCGCTCACGGGCTCCTTGATCGCGTCCGCGTCGTAGTAGTAATGCCTGCTCTTGCTCAGCAGGAACACGTACTCATGCGCGCTGGTCGGACGGTCCCTCACGCTCTCGGGCATCGGGTTGCGCTTGGACCACACGATGTCCTGGCGGACGTACCAGCCCGCATCGCAGAGCGCGATGGCGAGGCGGTGCGGCATCAGCACCTTGTCTTTCGGCTTCAGCCCGTGCCCCACGGTGGAGAAGGGCTTGTCAACGAAGGCGCGATCATCTTTGAGCTTCGGACCGCCGCCGGCATGTCCGTTCCCTTGCAGGGTGCTCTTGTCGGAGCCACGGGGAGACCCACGGTCATGCTTGGTGCCGTTCACCGACGATGCGTAGCAATCGCCCATGTTCAGCCACAGCGTCCCCGTCGGCTTGAGGACGCGGTGGACGCATTGAAAGACAGCGACCATCGCGGAGACGTAGTCGGCAACTGATGGCTCGAGGCCCAACTGAGCGTCAAAGCGGTAGGCGCCACAGCGCCCGCACTCGCCCCGGTATCCCTCACGGCTATGTCCGACGGTGGCACGACTCTGTCCGACGAGCGTCGAGGACGCCACCGAGGCCGCCACGGCGTGCGCCGTCCGAACGCTGTGGTCGCAGACACCGTCGCCGCCCATCCACGCAGCCGTGCCGAAGTCCCTCAAGCCCCAGTACGGCGGCGAGGTCACTACGCAATCGACCGACTCTGCGTCCATGTGGGCAAGCACCGAACGTGCGTCGCCGCAGTACAGAGCTGCCATCCCGTCGTCATACGCAGGCGCCGCGGCTGTTTCAGGCAGCACGCGCATCACGACGCCCCGTTCTCGCGCTGACGCCGAAGCGAGCGCATCGGCAGGTCGCAAGCGCGGCACATCCCGACTCCGTCCCGGAGGGACACAGTCGTGGTCAAACCGACGCGCGATGTCCCGTCGTCTGGACAATTGCACGCGGTTCGACGTGCACCGATGGGATAACCGACCGGACTCATGTTCTTCTGCGGCGGCCGAGCGCCGGAAGCTCGTGCGGTGCGTCACGGCGGGACCGAATCGCTCTCTCCACCTCGGCGATGGGAGTGCCATAGCGACGCCGCGACGCCGCGCGGATCTCCGCGGAGTCGGATGTCGCCGGGGGTGGCGGGAGCGTCGTGAGCGAGGTGGGCGGGAGCACTGCCGTGTCGACCGAGAGCTGGGCGTAGGCAGTGAACGCAGGCAATCCCTGGAGATCTTCGGGGTCCACGTACGGAGCGAACTCTCGCGTCAGGGTGCGAGCGTCCTCGGCGCCGGTCTGGAAGGCGATCTTGGAGGCGACGGTGCCGAGCACTGCTTGGCGGATGTCGGCCGGGAGCTGGCCGACGAACTGGTGAGCGAGGACGAATCCGACGCGGTATCCGCGTGCCTGTGCAAGGGCGTCGGCGAGGCTCACGCGCGTGCTGAGGTAGTCCTGAAACTCGTCGAGGTAGACGTATGTGCGGTGTCGCTCGGCGGGCGCCAGGCCTGCGCGGGCCTGCGCGGGCCTGAAGCGCCTGCCAGAGGCACGTGAGCACGAGCGAGCCGAGGAGCGTCGCGGCATCCTCACCGACAAGTCCTTTGGCGAGGTTGACGACGAGCACCTTGCGTTCCGCGAGGAGATCGGCAATGACGAGCCCATCGGATTGGCCAACCACGTTCCGGATGGCGCGGCGGCCGAGCACCGCGCGGAGCTTGTTCTGCACCGGTCCAATCCACGCCGCCCGGGCGCCGTCACTGAGCTGCTCGAACTCTTCCCAGAAGGGTCCCAGTGCAACCGGATCGTCGATGCCGGCGATGAGGCGCCGGCGGAATCCGGCGTTGGTAAGGAGAGCGGGAACTTCGCAGAGCGTCATCCCGGGCACGCGCGCGAGCGTGGCGAGCGACGCACGGAGGATGTCGTCCAGCCGCGGTCCCCAGTAGGAGGCATGGAAGAGCCGGCGCAGAGGACCCGCGACCTGGTCGACGACGAGGTCCGCGCTGTATTCGTCAGCGACGAGCACATTGAGCCCGACGGGACAAGCGGCATCCGCCGGATCGAGGACAGCAACATCGCCCCGCCGCTCCGGTGGCACACGCGCCAGCACGTCGGCGGCGAGATCGCCCTTGGGATCCATGACCACGACGCCGTGCCCCGACTCGAGGTCCCGCACGATGCACTGGAGAAGCAGCGTTGATTTCCCAACGCCGGTAGGCCCGACGACATATAGGTGGCGCAGAGCGTCGTCCGGAGTGAGCGCCACCGGCTTCGACGTGCCAGTGGCCACGCCGAGCACTCGTCCTCGGGAGGGAAGCCGCGGAGACGGCGGCAGCACCCGTGCACCGGCACGCGCAACCGACGGTAGCGTCGAGCCGCCAAGCGGAAAGCCGACGAGACCGGCGAGCTCCGGCGCAGTGATGGGACAGGGCCACCAAAGCAGCGGGGATCTGGCTCGGACAAGTTCTGCCGCGACCCAACGGGAAGGGAGTGCGCGCCGGACGAGGCGCGCGCCCGGTGTCGAGGATGCCCGCACCGCCGCGACGAGCTGGGGAAGCTCGGCCGGGTTCGTCGCTCCAATGCGGACGGACGCGGCGAGCAGCGGCTCCCCCTCGTTTCGGCGGTCGCGCCGGTCGGGCGTGCGTTCGAGACGCGAGCCGGGAACGGGCGTGATCATCCATTGGATGACTGCGGCGCCTGAAATCCCGGACAGCGCCATCAGCACGCCGCCAGCCACCGTCTCGGGATCGGCTTCACGTAGCGGCAGCTCGCCGTGCCGACGAAGCTCGACGGCAAACGGAACAGCTGGCCGCGGAGGACCCAGGCTGATGTGCACTCCAGGCATCGCGGCACGAACCTGTCCGAGTACCGAGGCTTCCCAGTTCGCAGGAACAGCAATGCGGTGCACGATCTCGGCATCCTGGACGGCCACCTCGAACACGACCGCGCCGGTTCCGAGCACGACGCTCATGCGGTTCGATGTGAGCCCGGCAAGCGACCTGAGAGCGCTGACGACCCCGTCACCGTCAAGGTGGCGCGGAAGCGTCAGCGCAAACCAGGAAGTGTCGCTCCCGATGCGCTGCTGGCGCACCGTGCGAACCGTGAGGAGAGCGGCCGTTCCGCCTGCCGCTGCCAAGGTGGTGAGCTCGGGCAACATCGACGAAGTCCTCCAATGACTCGCGTGGTCAACGGAGCGGCCAGAGCATCCGGGCCAGCCACAGCACGGCGAGGATCGCCAGCACCGTCGGCAGCGCCGCGTCCGCGAGTTGCAGTAGGACCGGCGCCATGACGATCACGACCAGCACGAGGAACGCCGTATGCTCGAGTTTCCGCACCAGATGTCTCCCGCTTGCCCGTTCTTCGCGCTACCGGGCCAACTGCTTCCGCAAGCCCGCGGCTTCACAGCGCTCCTGCTCCTCGAGCAGTTGGAGCTCCGTCTCGTGTGCCGCGGAGGAGATCCGCTGGACGGCCGAGAGGACGTCATCGGACGGAGCTTCGGTGTTCCGCTCGATGACCCACAGTGCCCCGAGAGCGATCATGGTGACCAAGCCGACGAGCGCGAGAACCGCTTCGACTACGCCCATGGCGGACGGCCATTCAGGCGCGAGATCTCGTCGCACGCGACTGCGACGTAGCGTGCGACGATCGCGGCGTAGGCTTGGTCACCAAGCGGGGCGCGGTCCATGGCCTCGGCCTGTTGCGCGGAAAGCAGCTGTGCGTGGACCAAGGCGACCCGGGTTACCCAGGCAGCACCTTGAACGCGGGCCTCAGCGCCCCGCACGGCGAGATACGCCTTTTTCTCACCCGAGGTCAGGTCATTGGGCTGACGGGCGAGGTCTTGCGGGCCGGCGCGCACTACGTCTCCGGCGCCGTTGCGAGCCAACTCATTGCTCATGGTTCTCCCTTCATAGGAATAAATGCCTCACGGGAGCATCCTCGGATCATCGGGATCTTCGGCTGGACGAGAGACCGATCGGAGTCTCCGGCGCTGTCTCCCCGACACAAGATCGCGCCGTCAGAGGCAGGAGTCCAGGCCCACATCCGCACCAGATGTGGGCCAAATCTGGAGAGTTTCGGCCGCGACGGCGCTGGTAGCCTTAACAAGGAAAAGGCCGAAGCATGAAACCGGTCGATGTATGGCGCCTCGCCGACGAGATCGCGTATCTCGTCGGGGTGCAGCGGTGGTATGAGCGCCCCGAAAAGCTGGACCAGAAGAAGATCAAGACGCTAATCGGCTTGGACTCCGTGACGCTCCAAGCACGCGGAGAGACCGATGCCTTCAACGAGCGGCTAATCGCGCTCGGGATCCTCTTCTGCATGGCGCTCGCCGACTCTGGGGATCCTGAAATGTCACGCGATGGCCTGACCTACATCGGCCTCGACGACGACCCGGTACTGCGCAGAGCCACTCTGGCGACGCGTCGGGAGGTCATTGCAGAACGCCGCGGCAAGTCTGCCGAGCGCTTCCGCCGCCAAGAGGAGCACGTCCTTCGCGGACTCATCGCGGGGCAACTCGCTCGCTACGAGGATGCGGAGCAGGCGGAAGAGCTGATGCCTGACTGGGTCTACGAAGAGCTCGGCATGGAAGAGCGGGGCGTGGTCCGCCGGTACCGCCGGCCGGACCAACTCAAGATGGAGCTCGTCGGTGTCGTCAACCATGCCCGCGAGGTTCTGGCCTGCGTGGGCTTCCCCGCCGGTTCGTCGGAGCCCCTGTCTGCGATCACGCATGTCATCGCACAGAAGATCATCCATCACCCCGATCTCGACGTGTATCTCGTGATGTCCGGCGAACAGAGCGATCTCCGTCAACATCAAGCACTGACCTTCGAGCTCGACGGTCTTGAGCCGCGCCGTGTGCGCACCGTCCTCTACGGTCCCGCCAGATATCCTCTCGGCCCCGTCCTGGTTTGCAACGAGCGTGAATGCCGGGTCGCGCTGCCATTGCACCCCGGGGTGGACGAACGACGCGTCGACCTATGCCCGGTGATCGCTTTCGAGCGCGAGGCGGCCAGGAGGCTCCTCCAGTCCACAAAGGACTTGTGCAGCCATCTGCTTTGGTTAGACGAGGCGCGGCGCACCTATCCGGTCGAAGACGCTGCGGAGAGTTGAATCCGTCGTCCATTTTCGGCTCTCCGGGCATGATCGGGGGTGACGACACACGAACACGCGTTTTCTTTCTGGCCCTCCGAACCGCGTCACCCGTATTCCGCCACGACGCTCGCTCGACCCCGGGATGACCCGGTGCGCACGCACGGCAAACGGCGCAACGAGAAGGGAATGGAGCAGGCAGCTCCCCGGCACGCCACGACCCCCGTCAACGCGGGCAGCGACCCCGACGCCCCCCAACGACGCCCTATGGGGCGAGTCTCGCCATGATCATCCGGATGCGCCTGCGCGCAGGCGCGGCCATCCCTGGCCGCTTGAGCACGCATCCGCTGTGCCCACGATCGCCGGGCACGGGGCCCAGCGAGCAGTCCACAACCCAGCAGCAGAGGCGCACGCGACTTCCACCCGCCGCTCCGACGACCAAAAGCTCTCGTTCCGCACTTCTCGGGGTCGATATCTCCCCCCATCTGGCGAGCGGATGAGCGGGCGCTCAGGGCTTGTTGGTCGCGGTGAGGTAAGCGTTTTGGGGGATGGCGAGGAGGTCGAGTACCTTGCGCTGGAGGGGCGTGAGGTCGGGCTCGAAGATCTGGATGGTCCTGCCGTCTTGGGTGAGGTGGTTGCGGGTTGTCTCGGCGTAGAGGTCGAACACGCGTGCTGCTGTTGGTGCTTTGCTGCTGCGGCCTTCGTGGTAGAGCGCGAGGTCCGTGACGTTGTGGGTGGTCATCGCGGTGCGTAGCTCGCGCTCGATCAGGCATTGGGTGAGCAGCGCGATGAACTCGGCACACGCGAGCGCCTCGATCCTGGATGGTGACTTCAGTGTCACTGGGGCGGCTTGTAGGACGGTCTTGAGTTGGTGGTGGCGTTTCTCGAGGTTCGGCTGGTAGCGGTAGGCGGCGAGCAGTTCGGGGTCGGTGAGGTCGCGATCGTTGCTGACCAGCGGGAAGCAGCCGTCTGTCGCGGCGTCATAGGCGACCTTCTCCTCGTCGACGTTGAAGGTGAGCTTGAAGATCGTCTTGGTGGTTTTGCGGTAGCGGGTTTCCGAGCCGGGGCGTCCGCGTGTCTCCTGGCGGAAGCCTTCTTCGGTTGTCTGCTGGATGTCGTAGGTGATCCAGCGCTCCGCGCCCGCTGCGGTGAGCGCGGACTGTGCGGCGTCGTGGGCGGCGACGAGCGTCCGCAGCCGTGAGCGTGGCCCGGCGAGGCGTGCTTGGACGCTTTCCAGAGCGAGCATCCCGCGCTCGATCCTGGCGCGGCGGGCCTCTGCGTCACACTCGTTCTTCTGCGAGCTGCGGACCCAGATGATGCGATGCCCCTCCGAGCTGGGGATCGGCGCCGGAGCCGTCCAATAGATCTGGTCGGGGTCGTCCTTGCGTTTGCCGGGCCGCCGTGCTGCCTCGTCCCACTCGAACGCGTGCGTCTGTGCCCACAGGCGGATCTGGCCGTCCTCGGCGCGTGAACGCGGCAGGATGCTCAGGAACCGCCCGCGGCGGGAGTGGATGTGTGCCATCTGCTCACGCGTGGCGAGCTTGCAATCCGCCACGTAGAGGAAGTCCGAGCGCCCGACCAGTTTGACGAGGCCGTCCCAGGTCTCGATGTGCGTCTGGTCATCAGTGATGTTGCCGTCCAGCAAGCGGTGCGCGAGCGGGACCGCGCCATCCGCGCTGACCGTGAGCGTCAGGACGAACTGCTTGAGCTCGGGGCGGTGGTCCTTGGAATGACCCAGCGCCGCCACGACGGTCGGCTTGCCGCCACGCTCGGCACCGTCCGCGGCCGTGTAATCGCCGTGCAGCGAGATTGATGTCGAGTCGTTGTGTAACTGCGATGTGTCGACCCGAAACTCGCCGATCACGCCGAGCATCAACTCCACCAGCAGCGACCCGCGGTCAGCGTCAAACAGCTGATCAAGCGCGCGGCCGACGCGGTCGTCGTTGAGCAGCGCCGCCTCGCCCGGTCGCAAACCCAGCAGCCCGCCGTCAAACCGCGCCGCCCACTCAGCCAGGCCGTAGAGCGGCTCGCGTGCGACGCACAGGTTACGCACCAGCACGCCGATCACTTGCGCGGCCGGCAGCGCAACGCGCTCATCACCGGTCGCCAAGTAGCGCTCCAGCAACGACCGCAGGCCGATCCGCCCCAGGAACACATCGATGATCGGCAGGGCACCCAAACGCTCGGAGCGCAGCTCGAATGGCGCCTGTGGGTTCTCGGTCATACGGCTCCCTTTCGTATCCGTCCGTTGCCTACGATATATATACAGTAGGTAGCGGACGGACCCACCACCCACCGGCGAGATGAGCAAGAACCCCGACCACAAGCGCGCAGCGCAGATCCACGCCGAAATCGCCGCACTCGGACCCTGCCTACCCGGCACGATCAGCGAGCGATGGTTGCGCTGCGGCAACCCGCGCTGCCGCTGCCGCGACGAGAACAGCGACCAGCGTCACGGCCCCTACCTGTACTGGACGCGCAAGGTCTCCGCCAAGACCGCCAGCAAGCTGCTCAGCCCAGAACAGGCCGACCGTTACCGGCCCTGGCTACAGAACGACAAGCGCCTACACGACCTCGTACGCGAACTCGAAACGCTCGCGATCCGAGCCGCTCAGGCTGCCGAGGGGTGGGGGGAGAAATGACGCCCGAGAAGTGCGGAACGAGAGCAAAAGCCCTGCTCAGGACGGAATCTCGATCGAGAGTCACCCCCGATCATCCACGGAGCCCCCCATTTTCGACGATGCGTGTGCGCACCCGAGGTGAGCGAACCCTTCTTTGACTTGGGTCGCGCAGCCTCGCCCACCGCTGTGGGTGCGACAGCCGTCGTCGTACACGCATGAGTCAGGACGCGTAGCGTGGGTGCTTCACCCTCCATGACGTCGCCGAACAGGTGACGCCGAGGCTCATTACGCAGTGCGATAACGTCGCGTCCACGCGCGGCGCGACGCAGGGCAGCGCGGCGAACTCCTAGATCGAACCGCCGCGCTGGCCCGATGGCAGCCGCAGCAGTACCAGCCGCGCTCCGGCTCGTCGTAGACGCCAGAGTTCTGTCGGCGGGCCCCGATGCCTCTTACACCGCACGGTGGATCTCGAGGGCATCATGCAGGCGGTCGCGGAGCGCGAGGAACTCATCGCCGCGAGTCGATAGTCCCCAGAGCAGGGCTGCGAAGTCGTACGCAGAGCCGCCTCGTCCGCAGCCATAGCAGTACCAGCCGCGCGCCGGATGGGCGTACACGTGCAGGCTCGGCGTATCGTCCTTGTGAAATCCGGAAGTGACTGGGGCGCGTACGCAACGGAGGTCAAGGGGCGTCTGAAGCCTCGGTTTCCCCGGTTGCGTACGGGTTATCCGGAAGGGACTGGCAACGGTGGCTGATGGGGATGCCGCCGGCCACCCCCGCGGACGAGGTTCGCCGGCGGTTTGACCGTCCAAGTAGAACTCCGCGACATGAAGCTTGGATCGGGGGTCGGCGGCGCCCAAGTGCTGGTCAGCAGGCTTCACGGCCGAGGTATCCTCCGGCCGACTGAAAACGCGATACGCGTTCGGGAGTGCGTCATGCCGTATGCCGTGGATTTCAACACCACCGTTTCGACCGTCGGTCTGGAGTCGTCCCCGGTCGCGACCGCGCTCGCTGGTCTGCGGGCGCACGAGGCCCGCTACTTCAAGAACAAGTACGACCACGTCTTCACGGTGGAGCCTGCCAGCAACGCCAAGACGACCATCGACTGGGTGCAGCGGATCCTCAAGGAAGAACGTGACATCGTCATCTCATCTCCCCCTCTCGAGGCTACGGCCTTCCAGGTCGAAAACATCCGAATCGCCTACGTCTTCTATGAGAGCGGCCTGTCGATCAATGTGATGTACACACTCGACGACCCCAAGAAGCGGGCGGTCGGGTTCAAGCTGTCCGAAGGCATGGAAGTCCCCGCGGAGCTCGCCCCGCGGTTCAAGTTCGCGAGCCAGAAGTCGAAGCTGGCCGGAACCATTCGCGGTTCCTTCTTCGCGTTCAAAAGCGAGTACTGCCCCCCCCGGACCGGCCTGCGAGGTCAGTCATCTCCTCGCTTGCATGCGGCGTATGTCCGCAACCTGCAGGCCAATCCGAGGGTTCGTGTGCGACTGCGACAGGGGCCGATGCACGGTCTGGCGGATGAGCTTCCAGTAGCAACGGCGCAGCAGCAGGGCCGCCCTGCTTGTGGGCGACGAGCAGGTCGTGCGTGCAGCGCTGATGGTCACTTGCATTCATGTTTCCGCGGGGTAGCTGCCGGCACGGAGACGCGACGCGCGAGGGCCGATGTGGGTTCGACGAATGCAGGGCGACAGGTGCCGATGTCCGGCGTTGGAAACGCTACGCGGCGACGATGTCGGCGAACACGTGTTGCCGCTCAGGCTAGTTTCCACTTTGATGTCTAGATTCCAGTCCTGTCGCCGTCCTGGTTTCCGCGCTGAGGAGGGCAGACCGTTGGCGGCGGCGGGCACCTGCCGAGCCGGCGGAGCAGGGCAGACGGGACAGACACGCATCGCCGCGAAGGCAGGGCTGCCACCGCGGGCGGCGGTCGCCCTGCAGGCGGCGATGAGCAGGTGGCGGGCGGGCCGAGAGCCGTATTCATGCCCGAGCGAGTCTTGGAAAGCTGGTGTGAATTGGTGTCCGCGTGTGCCGACAACGGTCAGGCGCCGGGGCCTCCGACCGTCAGATCGCTGCCCGTCAGCGTGGAGAGCAGTTATGCCGACATCGGCATAACTGCTCTCATGCCGAGCGGCCGGTTATGCCGAGCGGGGCGTGTACGAACCGACGTTTTGGCTGCTCAACGCAAAATCGACCACTGGGATACTCGGCATAATCACTACCCGCGACGGACGCGCCGTCTCCGGTTGATTGGCGGGTAACGGCAGCCGACGGCTGTTAGGGCACGGCACGCGTCACTGGACGACGCGACGGCAAAACGCCCACCGTGTAAGGGGATGCGAGCGCCGACGCTGTTGCCGACGTCGACCGCTCGTGTACCGCAGGCGTCTACGGATCTCGGATCGTGAGACCACAGCCCTTCGAGCCAAGGCTTCCGATTATGCCGAGTGGCACGGCAACCCGAATCTCATTGAGCAGGGAAAATGTGGCCAGCGCGAGCGTCCACTCGGCATAACGAGCCGCTCAGCATTAGAGCGGAAGCGAGGGCGGTGCAGCCACTTCGCGCGCCTCCGCCTTCTGGCGATGGCCGCGCCGCGAACACACTTACCAGCGGCTTAATGACCAGAACGCGGCGCCGTCGAACGTCGACGGGCCCAACCGGATCGAGGCTTACACCTGCGCGGTCTGCACGGATGAGCAACTCGGGTTTCCACGGATGATCCACCGGCCCACATGAGGAAACATGCGAAGCCGTCCAATAGTGCCAGAAGGAAGTTCCGTGGCTTGGCTGAAAAGGATGGATGCCCTGTCTCAGCGGCAGAGCCGGCTATCCCCCCGGCGCTCGGGGCACTCTACAAAGCGGGGGAGAAGAAGGGAGAACAGTGGCCACAGACCCGTCGCTCCAAGACACCGGGGATCCCAAGGTCGACATCGTCCCGAAGGCGAGGGAGGCGTTCGAGCGCGGGGACTTCTACTTCGAGCTCTACGACAGCGCTACCCTGCTGCGGGGCTTCACCGCGGGCAAGTACGGTCTTCCGTTCGTGCCTGTGCAGCCTGTGGACAGGGTCAATGACGTCTGCCGGCAGGGCTGGGAAGTGATCAACGTTACGCACTCTCAATGGGAAGTGAGCCAGTCGGTTTATATGGCCGGCTTCTACGCGTTCCGTCGCTGTGAGGCCAACCGCAAGGCGGCGTAGGGAATCACGACTCGCCAAGAGTCACGCCATGCCAGCCCGGGGCTGATTCGCACCGGCCCCGGGGTTACCTTCAGTCACCGTGAGGGCACCCGAGTGGCTGCACCCAAGACTCACGATCAGTAGACAAGTGGCCTGATAACGACCGGCCGCGATAGGTCCTCATTACGCCAGAGGCTGTGATGCCGACGAGCAAAAGTCGTATCTCGTTATGACCCCAAGAGTTTAGAAATCTCCGTACGATCAACCGATGGGAGGTGAGCGGATGGCGGTCAAGCCTCAAATCAGAACCTACAATAGGCCCAAATCAGAGGTCTATCAAGCTGCGCTTCAAACTGTGGCAAGCCTTGGTTGCACTGTTGATTTTGTGGCTGAGAATCAAACCATCTCAGTCGTGACTAGAAAGCGTCTCTTCAAGCCAAAGTCAGACCAGCCTATGCGAATCACGCTGATTGGCGATGGTACGCAGACGCAGGTATCGATCTTGACTGGTATCCAGAATTGGCGCACGACTGCAATCGCAGATTTGATTGCTCGGAAGAAGACGACAGAGGAAGTCTTCGCGGGTATCGAGATGGCGCTTTCCTCGGGTGTCAGTTGACAAAGCCATCGCACCATTCAAGGTTGGATCGATGTCCGTTCGATTGAGGCGTTCAACCGGGAGTATCACGCGGCACTTGTTGAGCAACGCCTTATGCTAGTAGAGGCGGAGGCGAGAGGACCAGCAATTCGCCAGTGGCGGGTCTCGTCGCGCCGTCGGTCCGCCGGTGGTCGTGACCGTCGGCCCCGAAGACCTCCTTTTCTTCGGCCAGGGGCACGCGCTCATCGCTGCCGCGTCCCGATCCCAGAGCCCCGCATTCAGAAACTGCGCGTCTCCCGGCCGAAATCCCGAAAGACGCGCATTTCGCCACAAGCAGGTCAACGGTCGCTTCGGGCTACCATCGAACGCTCCAGAGGTAGCCGGCTGAACTCGACAACGCGTTGTCGACTGGAAACTTCAGCCCACACTGGAAACTACGGGTGGAGACTACCGTGCCGATTAGAAACTGGCGTGAGCGGCAACAACACGGCGTGCAACTGATCGCGGAGTGCGATGAAGTCATCGCCTCGCGTCGACATCGACCAGCTTTCGGCCGCGAAGTCGTACACCGACCCACCGCGCCGGCATCCGAAGCAGAACCAACCCTGCTCGGCATCCGGGTAGACGTGCAGGCTGGGTGTCCGGTCGGGGTGGAACGGGCAGTGGATCTTCCGGCTTCGCGGTACCTGCACACCCGCAAGCCGTTCGATGTACGCGGCGGGGTCAAGGGCGAGCACGGGATCGTCCGGCATGGTTCGCCACTGGCACGAGCTGGGTGCCGGTCCGCCAGCGCTCTCGGGAAGCGGACCGACGACGTCAGCGACCGAATGCCGCACGTCTGGATCACATCGTTCGATCCGCACTTGGGCCGGCGGATCGTGCTTGTGGTTGAGTGAGCCCGGCGGTCTAAGGATACGCGCGACGTCCGAGGACGCGACGTCGGCTGCCAGCTCGGCCGCGAGCCGTCTGTTCGCGCACTCGATGACATCGACGCTGACCGGTTCCGCCAGCAGCCAGTATGCGTGACGATTTCTCCCCGTACCGGAGAGCACGGTCATCGACGGCGGTGGAGTCCAGCGCAACAGTGCCGATGCGGAATCGGGTGTATCGCAGTCCACCCAGAGAACGCGACCGCGATGCACCACGTCGCGACGACCGCCGCCCCGGCGCGTGCGAGGCAGCACGCCGATGTAGATGTCGCTGCGTCCTGCGAGCCGCACGATGTCTGATGCGGCAGCAGCGGTATCGCTGACTCCGTAGAACGTCTGGCGCATCCCGGCCGAAGCGCGACAGCGGATCTCGACGAACGAAGCGGCCGGTGCTCCGGCAACCAGAGCGGCGATGTAGCGCTGCGCTGCGATCCGTGCATCAGACATTGGGGTCGAACACGTAGATCGTGTGGTGACCGGTCTCGACCGTGTAGAGCTCGATGTCGAGGTCACGCTCGAGCGCGTCGATGTCGACGGTGATGTACGGCGAGCCCGCGCTTTCCGCGAGCTGATTCATGCCTGTCGACTCAGCGAAGTCCTCGGCATAGTCGCGCAGCGAATCCCATTCGCCCTGATACGCGTCCTCGAACGCCCGCACGTCGCTGGGGTCACGCGACTCGTCGTATGCGAGCCATGCCGCGAAGGCGCTGCCGTGCTCGACGATGCCGACCGCGATTGCTGATACACGCTCGAACGATTCCCATTCGCTCAGGCGCAGCGGAGCGAATCCCTCGTAGTCGTGGATCGCCCACTCCTCGGCACCGGGCTCAGGTGACTGGCCGAGCATCCGCTGCACGGCTTCCCCGATGTCCTCGGCGTCTTGGTTGGCGTCGATCCACTCGCCGTGCAGACGGCCACTGTTGTACGCCGCGAGACAGGCGACATAAATGCTTGGTGTTGGCGAGTCGGTCATGAGGCTGTCCCTGACTTGGCCGTATCGTCGACCTGGCCGATCTCCTGGTCGGATGCCGGTGCGGAACGCTGGCTGCGCACGAACTCGACGCGGTAGGCCACGACCTCGGTCGTGCTGCGCTCATTGCCGTCGTTGCCGGTCCAGGAGCGCTCCTGGAGGCGGCCGGTGGCTTCGATGAGGCGGCCCTTCTTCAGGTACTGGCAGACGACCTCGGCGGTGCGTCCCCAGCAGACGACATCGCTGAAGCTTGCCTCTGCGTCGGCGTGATTGACCGCCACGCGGAGGGTGGTGACCGCCTTGCCGCTGGCGGTGTGCCGCAGCTCCGGGTCGCGGGTGAGTCGTCCGATGAGAACGGTGGGCTCGTCGGCGGAGGGCGGCGTGGTTGGGACTGCCGCTTGGGCCCTGGCCTCGGTGGCGGATGCGGTGCTGGTCCTGCGGGACATGGCTTTGACCTCCGTTGAGTTGATCGATGCCGGACGCACCGGCGAAGAGCCGGACACCTGTCAACCCCGAAGGCCGAGGGTCGGCCGGTATGGAGGGGGCCGCAGCGGGTTGATCCGGTGGAGAGCGATTCGCCAAGCTCACGGCAGCGATCCGACTCGACGGGTGGTCATGACGTGTTCCGGTGCGCGCGCCAGCTCCGCAACACCGAGGTTGGGACCATGCGTCAGTCCCTGAACACCGGGCTAACTGAGCGACGCCGTCGTCGGGCAGGCCGCTACCAGTGGTGTGGTTCAGGCCCCCTCAGCAGCTACGACGGTCGCGGTCGACCGCCCGTTGGCCGATCCGTCGACGGGCAGCACTCGGCGAGCAGATAGATGGGCGACGACTCACTGATCGGTCAACCGACCCAGCTCCGAGGGTGAGCGATGGAGGAAGAGGACCGGGGGGCCTGCCGGTGTTTCCACGAATCGGTTCCCCGTCCGCCCGAAGAATCAATGGGCAGAAAACCGCTCTACCGCGGGCGTGATGGCATGTCACGGAGGTACCGCTGCTGAAGAGCGGGCTTTGTCGGGGTAGCGCTCTTACTGAATTGCGAAATCATCCAGCGAGGCCGTTTGGTAGAACGTCACTTTGCCAAGGTAAGGGTCGCGAGTTCGAGCCTCGTCTCCCGCTCCATTCCGCAGAAATGCGTTGAGTGATAAGGACTTTCGGCAAAGTCCACCTACGCAAGAGTGTGTAGAACCGATGGCGAAAAATTCAGCAGGGTACCGCTGCTAACCAGTGGCCATGAACACAAGACCCTTGCTGTTGGGTACCGCTCTACCGCATGATGGAAGCGTCATGGCAACGCTTCCAACGATCGTTCCGAGCGCAACCCCCTCCGCCCTTGAGGTCCTCGTCGCGGATTACCTCGCTTCCTGCCGCGCGCGGGGGCTGGCTCGCGCCACCGTCGTGCAATACGCGTTTAGCCTTCAGGAGATCTTCCTGCCCTGGTGCGCGACGGCGGAGATGTCCGACGCGGCGCAGCTCACGCAGCGCGTTCTCGATCGCTACACCTCACACCTGCTGGAGAGCGGCGGTCGGTCTGGAGTGACGCTCTCCCGGCACACGAGCCACACGTACATCCGCCACGTGCGGCAATTCCTCAACTGGGCAAAGAAAGAGGGCGAAACCACCGGCAGCGCACAGCCACAGCTTCCGCGGATTCCGAAACGCGTTCTCGCGGTCCTCTCGCGTGAGGAGATCGACCAATTGGAAGGCGCCGCGCAAACGGAGCGAGACAAGCTGATCGTCCGCGTTCTCGCGGACACCGGGATCCGCGTCGGCGAACTCTGCGGGCTCCGCATCGAGAACATCACCCGCCATGAACGAGGCGCGCTGCTCAAAGTTCGCGGTAAGGGCGACAAGGAGAGGCTCGTCCCGCTGCGCCCGGAGCTTGCTCGGCGCGTCGAGCGGCACACGAAGTATCGACCGGCGGACGCAGACGGCGACCACCTCTTTCTCTCGCGGCGTCGCGGGCGGGATGGCCAGTACGACGTGATCACCCCGTCGGGAGTCGCGCAGCTCTTGCGGGGGCTCGCCGAGCGAGCGGGCATACGAAAGCGCGTCCATCCGCACCTTCTGCGCCATAGCTTTGCCACGGAGGCACTGCGCCGGGGCATGAATCCCATTCAGCTAGCGCAAATCCTCGGCCATAGCGGACTTCGGATGATCGATTCCGTGTACTCGCATCTGACCGCGACGGACGCGTACGACGCGATGATGCGAATGCTCGCCGCCGAATGAATCCCTGTGCGGCCGGGGTATACCTGGATCGTTCATTAACGGCCGCGCCCCGGGCGGGCCGGGGCGCGGGAACGTCCGCCTGAGCAGGGAGAATGCGGGTTGCGAAGCAGCATTCCCGATCTCAGGAGGATCACCCAGATGGTGGCGCGTGATGGACTGGTTGACAAGCTAGATGTTCGGGCGGACGGGACGGGCATGGTCGGGCATGCCGGCAGCGCGCTGATCGCCGGCGTCGCTGACCGGGTCGGGCTGACAAGAGCGCTGTCGGCGGCGATGGCCCCGACCCGGCAACGCGCGTCGGCGCATGACCCGGGGATAGTGCTGCGCGACCTGGCGGTGATGCTCGCCGACGGCGGGAGTTGTCTGGCTGACCTGGGAGCTCAGCGTGACCAGCCGGACCTGTATGGCAACGTCGCGTCTGACTCGACGGCGTTCCGGGTGATCGATTCGATCGACGAGGAGTGCTTGGGCAGGTTGCGCGCGGCGGTCGCGCTCTCCAGAGCGCGGGCGTGGAAGCTCGGGGCGCGGCCGGAGCGGTCGATCGCGAGATGGCACAGTCGTTCTGAGCGGACGGTGATCGACATCGACGCGACGCTCACGAGCGCCAGCTCGGAGAAGGAGCACGCGGCCGGGAACTTCAAGGGCGGCTACGGCCATCATCCGCTGCTGTGCTATCTCGACGGGACCGGCGAGGCGCCCGCAGGGATCCTGCGGCCGGGGAACGCCGGCTCGAACACCGCCGCCGATCACAAGGCCGTGTTGGATCTCGCGCTTGCGCAGCTCGACCCGGAGGCGCTTGACGGGGAGATCCTGATCCGCGCCGACGGCGCCGGCGCAACGCATGAGCTGACCACATATTGCCGCGAGGCGGAGCTGCTGTTCTCGTTCGGGTTTGACCTCTCAGAGCCGGTCCGCGAGGCGCTCGTCGCGGTCCCGGAAGCCTTGTGGATAAACGCGATCCGCGTAGACGGCAGCGAGCGAGATCACTCGCACGTGGTCGAGATCACCGATCGTGTCGACCTGTCCGCGTGGGCTGCGCGATCGCGGCTGATCGCCAGGCGCACGAAGCTGCGCGAAGGCGACCAGCAGTCGTTTGCCGACCATGACGGCTACCGGCTCTCGGTGTTCCTGACAGACCAGTCCGGCGAGGACGTCGCCAAGCTCGACCTGACCCATCGCGGCCACGCGCACGTCGAGGATCACATCCGCCAAGGCAAGGACTGCGGGATGCGTAACCTCCCGTTCAAGGACTTCGAGCACAACCAGGTATGGCTGTGGCTGGTGATGCTCGCGCAAGACATCGTCGCGTGGACCAGGCAGCTGTGCCTCGCTGACCAAGCACGCGCATGGGAGCTCAAGCGGCTGCGATACCGCCTGCTACACCAATCAGGACGGATCGCCCGCCACGCCCGCAAAACGATCCTGCGGCTCGCACGCGACTGGCCCTGGGCAGGGCAGCTCGCCGCCGCGTTCAAGCGCCTGCAAGCGCTCCCACCCCCAACCGGCTGACCCGCGGCGCCACCAGCGGCGCCCTCCCCGACGACCAACCACGCGAACCCCCGGGCGTCAGCCTGCCCGCAAAGCACCCCAACACCTCCGCGTTCGGGCAAAAACACCACCGCACGCCCCCCAGACGCCCAACCAACACCCCGCAGCACCCAGCCCGACACCCCCAAACGCCCCACCGCGGCCCGCCCGGCCGCCTACTGCAAGCGACGCGATTCGGGAGCTACCGCAAGATCGAGGTATAGCGCCCGATGCCGTCTACGTAAGGCGAGAGCCGTCCGCTTCGCGATCTGCGAGCGACAGCCATGGGGTGCCGCGAACGCTGCCGCACCTCGTCCAGGGCGACACAGCGGGCAACGATGTCCCGGGCTGCCGCTTTGAGTGCCTCGTGCTTGCTGGCCCTCAGAGTTGCAAACGGAGAAGCGCTTGCTGTGCCGCGCCGATCCAGCAAATCGTGCGGCCGCCACCGTGCGCAGATTCGTCACTGAGCAGGTAGTGAGCCGTGACTGGCAAAGACCCGCATCCGGCGAATAGGAGGTCTCGTCCTGCGAACGCCCTGAGACCCGGATTGAGCGCAAAGCGGGGCAGCGCCGTAGGCGCCCTGCTCTCGGTCGAAAGCAGGCTCAGGGGCGATGCGTTCGCGGTCGCGGCCGGTCGTTGTCGACGCGAGTCGCGAGTCTGCCGATAAGAAGGGTGGACGCCGTCGCCGGGTCGAGCCTGCCTTTGCTTTCGCGCGGGCCTCGTACTGGCGGCGCGCGCGTGGCTGCCCGTGTCCGGATCCAGCGGCCGTAGGCGGGGCCGACGAGGCTGACATCGTGGCGGCTTCGGTCGGCCGGCGGTAGTGGCCTACCCCCCGATCACGCGCGCGACGTCCGACATGCGGCGCCATAGGCGGCGGTGGTCGAGACGATGGGTGTCGAAGTGGCGGTAAACGCGGCCGCCGGGTCGTCGATCGCGTCGACAATCACGGCTCGCGCTCCGAACTCGCGGCCTCCGCGCACGCAGCGGCGCAGCGCCTCGACGAGGACGTGCCCGCCGATGTCGTTGCCCTGCTCCGTGCGGTCCACCGCCAGGCGCGCGACCAACACCACCCTGCCCGGCGTCCGAGGTCGCTGGTCGCGTCCGGAAGCAGCACGCTTTCGACGGGCTTCTCCGGGGTGCGACCGGCGGCCCGCATTCGTCGCACAGGAGTCTCGCGGCCGACTTCGAGCGTCTCGCCTCCGCGTAAAGGGCGCCCTCGTGCGTCGCCACTGGAATCTCGACGACGTATTGGAAAGTAGCCTGAGCGGCAACGCGATCTCTGCCGTTTCCTCATCGACAGCGGCTGTCAAGCGCCACCGGGCGCCTAGCGGACTCGCGCTCGCCGTACCAGCGATCCAGACGCTCCTGTCCATCGCTCGTGGGAGGACGCGTGTTTGCGCTGCGTCCATCCCGTGCGTACGATCGCCCACTGTGAGCAAAGACGTGTATCGCATAGGCTCGGGCGGGGGGCTGCTGCTCGATGTCGATGAGCTGCTCGCAGTCGTCGGCCCCGCTCCAGCAGGCCGGGACGATGCCGCCGAGCGAGAGCTCGTCGAGTCGCATCTGCGATCGGTCCTCGCGGCGAGCAGCGCCGCGAGCACCGCCGATTGGATTGGCGTCGAACGTCGGATCGGCGACGGGCGTTGGCTTGCTGTCGGCGATCTCGGCGGCCTCGGCCTTGCGATCGTGCTCGGGCCACTGCTGCATCTTGTAGCGGCGGGGCCAGCCGTCAGGAGCATGCGCCGCCTGCTTCGGTTCGATAGCGGTTGGCGGCCGCGGGTGATAACGCTGTACGCGCGGCTCGAGGGTCTCGACCGTGACGTGTTCGAGGCGGTCCACGATCTCCAGAATCGCTGGCTGATTGTGAACTTCGACGCGCTGGCGGACAGGAACTACGAGCACGCGTTCGGTCAGGTGGCGCCAACCGCCCATGACCTCATCGCCGCGGTCGCGCCTCGGGGCGATCCCGAAGCGACCGCGGCCGCGCTGCAGAGGCTCACGTATCGCGGGATCCTCAAGAGCGACGGTGAGCGCTACTGGATCCGCTTCTGATCTGCTCGTGTCCGCCCGCTCGCAACGACTGCGAAGGTTCCTGCTCGGTGACTTCGACTTGGTCGAGCAGGTGCGAATCTGGCCGACAGAGCACGACTCAGCGGAAGCGGTCGAGGTCACGAAGCTGCACGAGGCGGCGCATCGCCTGCTGACGACGACCACGACATTCGGGACGATGCAATCACTGCTGGCTCGCGCGGCCCGCGCGCACCGGGACGCGTGGTTTCCGGGGGCTCCGTGGATGATCGGGGGTGACTCTCGATCGAGATTCCGTCCTGAGCAGGGCTTTTGGTCGTCGGAGCGGCGGGTGGAAGTCGCGTGCGCCTCTGCTGCTGGGTTGTGGACTGCTCGCTGGGCCCCGTGCCCGGCGATCGTGGGCACAGCGGATGCGTGCTCAAGCGGCCAGGGATGGCCGCGCCTGCGCGCAGGCGCATCCGGATGATCATGGCGAGACTCGCCCCATAGGGCGTCGTTGGGGGGCGTCGGGGTCGCTGCCCGCGTTGACGGGGGTCGTGGCGTGCCGGGGAGCTGCCTGCTCCATTCCCTTCTCGTTGCGCCGTTTGCCGTGCGTGCGCACCGGGTCATCCCGGGGTCGAGCGAGCGTCGTGGCGGAATACGGGTGACGCGGTTCGGAGGGCCAGAAAGAAAACGCGTGTTCGTGTGTCGTCACCCCCGATCATGCCCGGAGAGCCTTTATGGCGATGGAGGCCGAGCAGCTGTTGGAGAAGGCGGTCGATGCGAGTGTCACGGTGCACGAGACGTGGGCGCTTCATCGGGAGCGGCGGGGGATCGAGCTCTATCAGCTATCCATCCAGCCGCCGGCGGGTTATGCCGAGGCCGAGCGGGCGCTCGCCGACCTTGAGGCAGCGCTGTCGGACCCGCCAGCACGGCTTCGGGAGTACGCGATCCGAAGTTGCATCGAGGCGGCGATGAACATTCCGCTGCCGGATGGTGGTCTGTCATCCCCGATCGTCATCGACAAGCTCCTCGGAGAGAAGTCGCTGCTCCCCGACGAGCGTCTGGCGCGCGTGACGGCGCGCTTGAAGGACGCGGGCGGGTTTCCGGCGGACGCCTGGAGGCACCTGTACCAGGCGGCCGGGCTGATTAGACAGCACTTTGGCTTGGAAGCGGCGGAGCTGGAGGAGCTGCTTCTGGAGGCGTCACGCCTATCGCTTCCAGGGCTGGAGAAGTTCCGGCGTGTGTTCATCGAGGTCGCCGCTGCAGTTCTCGACGACGAGCTGCTCGCGCTGGCCGATTTCCCGTTCCTCCCGGTGGCGAAGGCGAGCGAGGCGCTGCTGAGGTTCTGGGGCGCGACCGTTTCCGCCGCCGCCGACGCCGGGGTGATACTCCCACCGCTCGTCAAGTACGACGCGAGCAAACACTCACCCCTCGATGGCTGTCAGTTCGACGTCGACTACCAAGCCCCCAGTTGGTTCTCGGGAGCAGAGATCCTGTTTGACGGCTCACCAGCCGAGCTTGTAGAGCTGCTTCGCAGACTCGAGCTGTACTACGTAGCCTGGGTCGATCAGCGCGTGGTTCGGTTCCTGCCGATAGAGGTCGTCGACGCGCTTCGCAGCGACACGCCGGCGGACGTGGCGAAGAACGCGGCCAGGCACCTGACTCCCGAGGCGCTGGTGGTCCGGGCCACCAACGAGCGGATTGGGTTCCAGATGCCGCCGGAGCGGCAGCTGGCCGTGATCGAGGCGCTCGGAGATCGAGTCCTCGCAGCGGTGGTCGAGGCGCTGCCCACGGCGAAGTCGCTCCACACAAGCCTCGGAGTCGCGGCCGCCCTGTCCTCCACAGAGCACGAACGGTTGGGCGTCTGCGCGGTGTTCGGCGGGCGGGTGTCGACCGGCGTGTCGATGCTTCGCCGCGTCCACTCGCTGGAGGTCGAGCGTCTCCATCGCGTGTTCGTCGGTGATAGGGACGATTGGACCGCCGCTTTGATTGGCGAGCGGGCGATCCTCCTGTTCCGAGTGCCGCGTGAGGTGCCTGGCATGCTGCGAGCGCACGATCGGGAGATTTACGATTGGTGGCAGTCAGCGGTCGCCGATACTGACGATCCACGGCTGCAGCCGGCGTACGCTGTCGCCGTCATCGAACGCCTCGGCGGGTTCGCGATTCAGAGCGGATAGGAACGAGCCGATGGTGCGACTCGATGACGGGCCGGTGGCCGGCCTAGTCCACAGTGCCGCTCAAGCACGGTGACCTGTTCGACAGTCGGGTACAGGCGGTAATGATGCGCTGCGTCATATCACGCAAGCCAGTTCTATCGCCTTGACGAATCGTGATCGCGTTCACGCGAACGGAGTCGTGGCCACCGGCGAGCTCGGGCGCCAGGGACAGCTGTGGGCGAATGCGGCCAGCCCGCGCAGAAGCCGCTTGCTCTAGCGAGCGCCCAAGCGTTGTAGCGTCAGGAGGGGGTTTGAATCGCGGGTGACGAGAACGCAATCCGGCTCGGCCATGCCAGACATATATGGGTGGTTCCGGACGTGGTAGGTGGACGTTTGACCGCGAGGATCCGGACGACGGTTGGCGGCGATTTGATCGTGATGTTTCTCCCGTGTACGTGGTTACCACGTACGGACGAGTCGAGCGGCCGGTTTTGATTGCTTGCGCGTCGCGGCCGGGGCAATACTGCGGCTTGAATCCACGGAGCGGGAGCTCTGGTCTGCTTCCGCGGCGCGCCGTCAGCCGGCGGCGCGAAACGGGGCACGCGTGGCCGACTGCTTGCACGGCCCGATACGGATCGCCCAAAGCGATGCGGCTTGCCGACGCGGACACTCGCTCCCCTCGGGGAAGCCGGTGTCCGGATAGCCGGTCCGGTTTGTTTTCGCACAAGCGGTGGCTATCGGGACGGCGCACGTGCCGCCGGACGCCGGTTCCCGTCGCGCACCAAGACACGGCCAAGACTGCGCCGACGTCAGGATGGCGATGCGCGCATGTGTGGGCGTCGTCTCCGCGAGTCCGATGACCGTGGCTGGCGGGGACCTGCTCTTCTTTTCGCACGGGTATGTCGACGACGTCGCGCGCACACCAGCTTTGCGCGGAATGCGCGATTGAGCGCCAGGCTAGGCGTCCTCGGCTTTGTCCTCGGCAACGATCGCCTTGAGATGCTCGATCTCCTCGTAGCGTCGAACGCGCTGAAGGATGGCACCTATCGATCGGCAGTCAAAGCCAAGCTCGTGGAGCAGAGACATCTCGATGATCGCCTGCAGCTGGATGGAGAGAAGTAGGAGGGCAACTCCTCGTGCCGCCTTCTTCTCCAGCTTCGGGTTGTAGTGCGTGTAGTAGTTGCGGGCGGTCTTGAAGGCGTCGATGAACGTCGCCTGATCTCCAGGTTCCGTTCCGACGATTCGTTTTGAGACCGTCCGGCACTCACCGAGAACATCACCCATCCGCTGCGCCAGCGCGTTGTTCCCGGGGTTCCGTCGGCGCCGGTAGTCGTAGGTCTCGACCGCTTGCGCGTAGGCGAGGAACTTGACCTCGAGATACATATTCGGGCGGTAGCGCATCCCAAAGAAGAGGTTGAAGACCGGTTCCAGCCGCGCCTGCTTCGCGAACCAGCTCCTCATCACGCTTGAGATCGCCGGCTTCGCCTCGAACAGCGTGAAGAGCATCTCGGAGGGATCACGGGGGCGAGTCGGCGGGTCCGGGTTGTGCGGGATCCCCCAGAGCAGCTCAATCGGAAGCGGTGTCTCGGTCTTCTCGCGTACGTAGTCGTCCTGGTAGCCGATAACGGAGAGGATTGCGACAGGACGACCGGCGGCGAGGCTGAGGAAATTGCGGATCTGGCCGACTCGATCGAAGACCCGCTCGAGGCTGGCGCGTTTAGCAAACCGTAGGTGAAGAGCGGCTTCCTGGGTTAGCGCAACGTGGTCGGTGCCGGGGCCGATCCCCTCGCTCGGTGCGTTGAACCTGATGAACGCCCGATCGCTTCGGGCGAGTGCGATCTCGATGTCGTCGGGTGCTTCGAACCGGATCTCGACGTTTGAGAAGACGTAGTAGTCCTTCTCGTCATGCTTCTCCATCCCGACCTTGGTCTTGAATCCCGAGATCTGGGTCCAACTATTGAGGTCGCTCGCGCGGATCGAAATCTCGTCGAAGCCAATTTCTTCGCCGTCGGCGAACTGCTTTCCGATGAGCGTGACGTTCCGCGTGTAGGTGGCAGTCGGGATGCCGGGAAAGCTCTCCGTGTGGTTTGCCACCCGGTGGCCCTCGAGCGTGATTGGTCTTCCGCCGGTGCTAAGGCCGACGATACGCGGCTGCTCTGCCAGGGCGAGGGAGTAGGTCTTCTCTACCTCGGTCTCAGAGAGCAGCTCATAGCCGAAGTGGCCGATCAGCTCTAGCGTCGCCTCGCCCTCCGTGACGGTCAGTGTCCCCGCGAGCCTTTGGCCTTCACCGCTTGGCAGCCACCACAGGCCCGTGTATTCGTGCGTCGCGACCACGCTGAAGACGCTAACGCGTCAGAGGGCCTACGACGTCGGAACCAGCGCGGTCGTCCCGGACCGACTTTCGGACCCCGCTCTCGCGGTCCGGAAGCCTCGGCGGGCTCGGGGCCGTGCTCAGCGATCGGGTTTCCCACCACAGAGATATCCTCTCGTGGTGCTCTACGTGCTTGCCGATACGAGCGTCTGGCTCGATCTAGCCAAAGACGTAAACGGGCAGAAGCTCATCGTCGCCGTCCGAGTCTTGGTCCACGAACGCCGTGTGACCCTCCTCGTTCCGAAGCTCGTCGTAGACGAGTTCGGACGTAACCGAGATCGAGTCCAGGCCGACATGACTCGCAGCCTGTCGGCGAACTTCCGTCGCGTGCGAGACGAGATCGAGCAATACGGCCAAGAGGGCCGCGACATTGCTCTGACCGAATTGGACAACCTGACGCTCCGCGTGCCGCTCATCAAGCAGATCGCGACCCGCAACTTCGACGACGTGCTTGAGCTGCTCGTCAAGGGCGAGTCATTGAGCCCAACCTCTGATGACCTCGCGACCGTGGTCGGCTGGGCGCTCGACAAACGCGCACCATTCCATCGTTCGAGGAACAGCGTGGCGGATGCCTTGCTGCTGACGATGTTCGTTGCAGGGGTCAGCGGCGCCGCTAACCCCAGCGATTCCTACTGCTTCGTCTCAGCCAACGTCAAGGACTTCTCCGCCGTCGATGGCGACAATCGCCTGCCCCATCCAGACATTGCGGATGTGTTCGCCGACTTCTCGGTCGAATTACTTCATCAGCTTGGTCGCCGGGCTCGCCCAACACTTCCCGGAGGACTTCGACGACATGCTCGATGAGTTCGACTTCCACGAGGAGCCGCGCAACTGGGACGAGATCCGCGTGGCGGAAGAAGAGCTCTTCGATCGGATCTGGTACCAGCGATCGTTGCGCCACGAATACGACGACGGCGTCGACATTGAGACGCACCGGCGCATTGCAGGGCCCGGCCGTAGCCGGGTGGAAGCCAAGTACGGTGTCGAGAACCTTGGGCCCTACACCGACTTCGAGTGGGGGATGCTGAACGGCAAGCTGTCTGCACTCCGATGGGTCACCGGCAGCGAATGGGACTTCCTCGACACCTAGTAGCGGCTCGCTACGGGTGTTGGCCGGATGCCTCGGCAATAACCAGTCCGTGGTTTCCACCGAACGCCCTCCCGGGTCATCGGACTCAGTCGCGCGCACCGAAGACGGCAACCGAGAACACTCTGAGCACCTTGGTCGCCCGCTCGCGCTCAGCGCCGTCGAGGGCTCCTCGTTCGTCTAGCGCGACGAGCAAGGCGGCGGTGGAGAATGTCGCTGACCCGCTTTCGCTCGCCGACACGCGTAGCACTCGGTCATCGCACCAGAGCGCGAATCCGGTGCGCTCAGCGAGACCAAGCGAGCTGACGCCAGCCCGACTCGGGCTGTCTAGATTCTGCCGCGCAAATACGGCGTCACTGCTCGACGGTGTGACAACGTCGACGTCAGGCTCGACACGCATTCGTGCTGCAATCAGAGCCATCGTCTCGATGCGTCTGAGGAGGATGGGGTCGCCGCCTGGGGTGTTGCGGTAGAGCAGGTGTAGATGCGCTTGGGAGATGTCGTCCAGAACCGCTTGGGCAACAACCTCGCGTGGTAAGCGGGTCATGAGCTTCGTAGCGAGGTCTTCATCGAATAGAGACAGCGTGTTCAACGCCCCGGTGCCGACGACGGCTCCCCCGCCGAGGGCTGCCCGCGCGGACGCAATCTCGTCCCGCGAAATTCCGTCGCTGGCGACCATGGGAAGCTTCTTGAAACGCGCAAACGTCTCGGCCATGGTCTGCTGCGTCGCACTGGCCAGCGTGCCGACGTGGGCGCGGCCAGCGGCGACTGCCCGAACGAGCTGCTCCTGTTGCGCGACCGCGCGATCCGGGTCAGCAGCTCCGCTTGGACGCCGAGGTCGATGCGGCGTCGGTAGTTGGGCGTGGCTCTGCAGCCTTTCAAGCACCTTCTGTGAGAGGTGCGCGGCGGCGAACTGGGCTGTGCGGGCGAGGTCGACCACAAGCTCCGCGTCAGGCTCTGGCAAGCCGTCTGCGAAGTCAGCGAGACCGGTAACCGAGGCCTCCGCGTCGCCAGCGTGCAAGAGCACGTCGGCGAGCAACCGCGCCTCTTGAGTCGCCGGGGCACGAGGCCCGCTTTCTTGATGCCCTCATGCGCTTCGGACCAGCGCACCAGACGATGCAACACGTAGACGCGAAACCACGTGGCCCGGGAGTAGTTCGGAGTGAGCACGAGCCACCGTTCGACTACGTCAAGCGCATCCGCATATTTCTGGCTGTCGCCCAAACGGCCAGCGAGCTCGCGATAGGCCTCCACGCGCTGATCGACCGGTGCGCCGGCGTTCCTCGCTACCGCCTCGAGGACTGCTCTCGCTTCGCCTATCTCGCCGTCGTCCCACAAAGCCGTTGCGCTTGCCATCCGGAGCTCCCACGAGGGCTCCATCGCGAGCAATGCGCGGGCGTGCGCGACAACCGCGGCACGGTTTGGCGCCGCGGTGAAGAGTTCCAGCAGCGCGCCCTGCACCCTAACGTCGCCCGGATGGGCCAGCAACGCTTCCTGGGCACCCTCCCAGTCCCCGGCCGCGAGTAGGTAATGGGAGCGAAGTAGGGCCTCAGTGGCAGGCGAGTGAGCGGCGACAAGTTGCGCGGCTACTTGATGCCAGCCGACAGATGGAGCGGCCGCGGCGGCGATGAGACGCGCCATCGCGGATTCGAAATCGCCTTGTTCGGCGACGTGCTGGTCGAAGATCGCGATTGCCTGCGGGAGGTTGTCGGCGCTGTGGCGCATCAGCGCTAGCGCGCGCAGGGTTCGCAGCCGGACCGACGTGGCGCGGTCTTCAGTCAGCCACCGCAAGGCTAGGTCGTAATCCACGAGCATCATCGCGAGTCCGGCGGCCTCGGCGAGCGTGCTCTCCGGCTCCCGTTCGTCGTCCAGGAATCCGTCTGGCTCGAGTAGTGCGAGCGCCTCGTCTCGGTCGCGGCAAAGGGTCAGGAGCTCGGCAGCACGCACTCGCATGTCTGCGCTCTCAACGAAAGCCCGCGATGTGCGGAGATCTTCGGCAAGTTGCTGGTAGGCGCGTGAGGCCTCGCGGCTCGCCGCCAGTGCGACAGGCCGAGCGGCCAACCAATCCGAACGAGCCCGGAGCAACACAACAGCCGCGGCTGCCTCTCGCGCCGGAAGAAAGAGCGGTGCGCTCTCGAGCGCCCGATGGGCGCTTCGCTCCGCTTCATCGAACCGTCCGAGAGTCGATTGAATCAGCGACCGGTGAGCTTCGAGAGACGCTCGCTGCTCAGGGTCCGCCGGCTCCCGGGCTTCGTCCAGGAGCCGCAACGCCGACTCGGCATCGGGCTCGGCGCGTGCGGACTCGACCGCTACCAGCGGATGAGTTGGATCCAATTGACGCGCGAACGCCAGCGCCTCAATCCAACGCGCATGGTCTCCGAGTTGCTCGGCCGCCCGCCCCTCACGCAGCGCTGCCCGCACACGATCAACACCGGGTTGCTCGCCGGCCCGCCTCCAGACGACTCTCGCTTCCTCCCAACAGCCCGACGTCTCGGCGAGCCGGGCCACCACAGACCAAAGCCCTGCGCTGCCGCGCTCGAGCCAGGGCTGCGGCTCATTCACGAGCATCGGCAGCGAATCGCGTAGCTCCTTGTCCGCCAACGCGTCGTGAAGCGCACCAGCTTCCGGCTTGCTGGTCCGAGCCAACGTACGAAGTTCGTCTTGGGCACGCTCGGGCGCCCAATCGAGCTCCAGGAATCGGACCGGCCCGGCAGCCAGCGACTGGCTCTGGGCCGAGAAGAGCCGTCGCACGAGATCATCGCCCTCCTGGGCGAATAGAAGCTGCGTAATGAACAATTCGGGGGCTCCGTGGATGATCGGGGGTGACTCTCGATCGAGATTCCGTCCTGAGCAGGGCTTTTGGTCGTCGGAGCGGCGGGTGGAAGTCGCGTGCGCCTCTGCTGCTGGGTTGTGGACTGCTCGCTGGGCCCCGTGCCCGGCGATCGTGGGCACAGCGGATGCGTGCTCAAGCGGCCAGGGATGGCCGCGCCTGCGCGCAGGCGCATCCGGATGATCATGGCGAGACTCGCCCCATAGGGCGTCGTTGGGGGGCGTCGGGGTCGCTGCCCGCGTTGACGGGGGTCGTGGCGTGCCGGGGAGCTGCCTGCTCCATTCCCTTCTCGTTGCGCCGTTTGCCGTGCGTGCGCACCGGGTCATCCCGGGGTCGAGCGAGCGTCGTGGCGGAATACGGGTGACGCGGTTCGGAGGGCCAGAAAGAAAACGCGTGTTCGTGTGTCGTCACCCCCGATCATGCCCGGAGAGCCACAATTCGGCGACCTCATCCGCGAACTCCTCGGCGGTTGTCTCCAGGTCTGGCGGACCGACGAGAGGCGCAATGGCGGCCGCCAAGGCTTGGGAGTGAGCCTCGTGGGGAGGAGAAACGAGCCGGTCGAGTTCGCGCGCGAACTCAACGTCGTCGAGCCAAACCAGGAGCTCTGAATAACCAAGCGCCGTCCGATCGGACAACTTCGTGCCAACGAGAAACAGCAACCTCTCGGTCGTGTCTCGCGGCTGCATCCAGCCCTTCGCTTTCAGCGCCAGCTCGAAACCGGTCTTCGCCGCGCTCACACCGGTGCTGAACGGTTCGGGCATACCAGCAACGATAAGCCCGCCCGCGGAGATCGTCGCGCTCCCGTCGGAGACGCCGACTGGTGAGAGCAGCCGCCCGCTCCCGTACGTGCAGGAGGCGCGGAGGCCTGCTCTCGGCGTGTCTCGGGCATCCTGCCTCTGCGCGTGTCTGCCTTGGTTTGGCGCGGAATCCGGGACCGCACTGACCAGCGTGCTGAGTCCTGGATAGCCGCAGAACCAGGCCCAGGAGGTGCGAGACCGTTAGCAGTCTCAGCGCCACCCCAGCACGCGCACCGCCGCTTGCAATTTTCCCACCCCGCAAGCACGAGGCCGTCAATGCGGAAGAGCTCGTCGCCTGGCGCCATCTGTGCTCGATGCTCAGTCGCGGAGCAAGAGGCGATCGTCCCTCAACCGGCTCGGCTGTGAGGAGCGCCAGCGCGATGCGCTTGAGCATCGCGGGCAGCTTCCGGCCGTGCCTGCGGGATCAGGTCCTGATGCACTCCGTAGCCGACTCAGTCGCCGAGCAAGAGGTGATCGATTCCCTCCACCGGTTCGGCCGCTAGGAGCGCCATGGCGATGCGCTTGAGCGTGGCCGGAGATATCGGACGGCCAGCAAGCGCCATGGTGACCGTCGGCGCGCTGATGCCCGCCGCACGGGCGAGATCGCCGCGGCTCCAGCCGCGCCGCGCCATCTCGCGCATGAGCCGGTCCGTATTGATCGGAAGGCTCATCGCCATCTCCTGATGCTGCAACTCGTAGCGAGGTTGCTCCGAAACGCGCGCTGAGACATCGCGCGGGGACATCGGCCCGAACCCGGCGACGGTGCGGGTCGCCATTTCTCCGGGGCACTGATCCCAAGACCCGACTTCGCCAGGGGAATCGTCCGCTGCGGTCCTGAAGTGCACGCGTCTGCGACGCGGGACTCTCCGCGACGTGCCTTCCCCTGGCCGTGGGTGGTCATCGGATCAATTCCACTGGAGAAAGACCATGGCAACCCACACCTCCACCCGCCGGCACCGGACCCGGAAGTCCGCACCGCGCCGTCTCGGTGCGGCATTCGCGGAGCACTGGCTGCTCGCGTTTGCAGCGCACGTGACGGCGACGATCGTCCTTCTCGTGGCTCATGCGCTCGGTGCGCCGGGCTGCGGCTGAATGGCCGCTGGCCCACCCGCCCGTGCGCGACGGCATCGACGTTCACGACAAGCCCTCGCTGGACGTTGGATCGCTATGGGGCTTCCTCGGCGGGTCATCGCGCTGCGAGGCCGCAGGCGAATCGTCCCACGGGCCGTGCGCCTTGCCGCTGAGGTCGGTGGTCTTCTTGTCTTCTCGAACGCCGGGTCCGCGGTGCCCGTGCTCGCAGAACTTCGCGATGGTCTGCACTTGCTCCGCAAGCGTGTGCTCGACGACGATGTGCCAGTCCACCATGGCTTTGGCGGTGTGCTCGGTGGGTGGCACCGTGACCAGCGTGGTGTGCCACTGGCGCAACCCATCGAGAAACTCGACGAGGCCAGGATGGCGCCGCCAGCAGTCCGGCCAGGGACGCCGCCGTACTTTGCTTTGGATGACGGGGTGAACGGGCCACAAATGGTCGTGGTTGTTGCGCAGCCGCGCTACCCATGCGTCCATCTGAAGCCACCAGGCATGTTGCTCGGCGGGCGTGCGCCGCGAACGAGCGATCGGCGGGGAGGGGTCAGGTGTTTCGTCCATCATGCGCGTCCTTGATGACAGCAGGGACATCCCGGTTGCCGATCCGACTTCCGCGCCATCCACGGCCCGGTGGGAACAGCCACTCGTAGGGTGCCTGCCTCTCTTGTTCTTCGTGGTTCGCGCGCTTGCGAGCGGCGACCTGTGCCGAGCGGCCGCGCAGCACGCGGAACCGTCGCGGTAGATCTGTTATCGGCTTGCGCAGGGATGCGGCGGCGACCTTCGCCCGGCTTTCTGCGGCTCGTGCTGCGAGCTCTGCGAGTGCACTGGCATCGATCGTGCCAAGGGTGGCGCGATCGACGAAGAGGCGCGTCGCATCGCGGGAACGCGACACGGCCACGTAGAGCGACTCGCGATGGGTTTGCCAGCCACCCGCGACCACGTAGGCGCGGCGCACGGTTGCACCCTGACTCTTGTAGACGTGCGCGGCGTAGAAAAGAGGCTCTCCGGGCATGATCGGGGGTGACGACACACGAACACGCGTTTTCTTTCTGGCCCTCCGAACCGCGTCACCCGTATTCCGCCACGACGCTCGCTCGACCCCGGGATGACCCGGTGCGCACGCACGGCAAACGGCGCAACGAGAAGGGAATGGAGCAGGCAGCTCCCCGGCACGCCACGACCCCCGTCAACGCGGGCAGCGACCCCGACGCCCCCCAACGACGCCCTATGGGGCGAGTCTCGCCATGATCATCCGGATGCGCCTGCGCGCAGGCGCGGCCATCCCTGGCCGCTTGAGCACGCATCCGCTGTGCCCACGATCGCCGGGCACGGGGCCCAGCGAGCAGTCCACAACCCAGCAGCAGAGGCGCACGCGACTTCCACCCGCCGCTCCGACGACCAAAAGCCCTGCTCAGGACGGAATCTCGATCGAGAGTCACCCCCGATCATCCACGGAGCCCCATAAAAGATCGATGGGACAGTTGCCGTCGGCTCGCAACTCGATCTCCCGTGATGCGGCCTCGTCGGTGCGGACGCGCACGACGCCCCGGCCCGGTTCCACGGCGATGACCTCGCCGGTCGAACCGTTCTCGACGCGGCGCTCGTGCGGTTCCCGCTGATGCTGGCGCACGAAGATGATGCGGTCGCCGGCGTGCAGATCGATCACGCCCACGGCGGCGCGGACGCTCACCGACTCAGGTCCCAGTTCACCGTGCTCACGCCGCAACGCCTGGGCAGCGCGGTTTGCGCGGTGGCGTTCCTGGTTGGTGGCGTCGGTGATGATGAGCCCGTCGCGACCGTCGGCATTCCACGCCGCGATGGCGTGCTCGAGCGCCTCCTCGCGGGTGGCCGCGACATCGACGCAGCCGTGGCGCGCATAAAGCTCGAGCGCCTGAGTGGATGCGCCACGGCGCAGATGCGCCCACGCATCCCGCTGCCAGCGCAGCGGAGTGCGGCGGACCTCGGTCAAGCGGGGCCCGCGGGCCGCAAGCATCGGCCACAGACCACCGGCGGCGATCGACGAGAGCTGAGCATGATCGCCGAGCACAGCCACAGTTGGCTTCTGTCCGATTGCCTGCGTGAATGCATGCCAGCGGCGGCTGTCGACCTGGCTGGCTTCGTCAAGCGCGATAACGTCGCGCTCAGTGAGCTGAATCCGGCCGTTCTCGACACGGCGGACGAACGCATCGAAGGTCAGCGCCACCGCTCCATCGCCGAGATCGGCGGCAAGCCGTTGCGCCTGCGCTCCGCTCACGGCGATGGCGTACACGCGCCGGCCCTCCCCTTTCCAGATGTGCGCGGCGACACGCAGCACAACTCCTTTGCCGACGCCCGCCTCGCCGGTGAGGGCGGTGTAGCGATGCTCGAGGAGGTAGCGCAACGCGCCCTGCTGCTCATCGGAGAGCAGGACCGGCGCCGAAGCGAGGGCGTAGCGGAAGAGCTCGGGCTGCGCCACCCGTTTCGGGGCGCGAGTCATCGCTGCGGCCCAGGCGAGGACATCGTCTTCGAGACCGAGGATTTCCTTGGTGGTCCAGACGCCACTGGCGACCGCGACGACGTCGCGCTGAGCGATGAGGTCATGAAGCGCCTGCTCGACATCGGCGGGAGCGAGGAGCCCTGGGGCTCGCTGGAACGCCTCGGTGCGGAGCGTCGCCATGTCGAAGGCTGCGCGCTCACGCGTGATGCCGGACGGGCCAAGCAGCTCGGCGATGAGTCGCGCGCGCCCGTCTTCCGCCGGAACAAGGCGATGCTCAGGGCGTCGCAATCCTTGGATGGTCGCCGTGGAGACGCCGTGGTAGTCCGCCACGCTGCCCCACCACGAGAAGAGGTCATAACGGGAGTACGAGCCCTTCGGCGTGCGCATGCGGACCGACCACGAATGCTCCTCTGCGATCGTGGGGTCACGGCCGAGGTGATCGCGCATCAGTGCGCGCCAGACGTCGGCTCGCTCCTTGACCTCCGCGGTGCGGCTGCTCCAGCAGTCGCGGAGCGCTTGAGAGACGCCGGGAATCTCGAAGTACTGGCCGCCCTTGCCGGTCCCGCGTTCGATCGGAAATCCGAGGTCGCTCAAGCGCGCAGCCAAGGCCGCGCGGTACACCGCTCCCGCTTCGCGCCTGCCGCGAAAGAGCGTCAGCGAGTCGATGGCGACGAGTGCGCCGTCACGGCGTTGCGCCAGATTCGGCACGACGACGTGCGTGTGGAGCTGGGGATCTGGCGGCACGTCGGCTGCCGCTTGGTGCGCGGTCTGCCGCGACGTGTGATGGGAGAAGACGGCTGCAACCAGCGCGGCCGCCGGCTCACGAACGATCGGCGCAGGGGCGCGCTGGGCCTCGTCGAGAGTCGGCTGCCGTCCGAGACGCCTTCTGAGCGCGCCAATACCCTTGGCCCGCTGCGAGGCGTCGCGGCGCCGCACAAGCGGAAACGTGCGCTCGATGTATGCGAATGCCTCTGCGACGGATTCATCTTGTGCACGCTGGATCGCGTCGCGCAGCACCTCATCGGCAAGCGCCCACGCGACCGAGACCGACGACGGAGCACTGAAGACAAGGTCGTGCGCGGCGACGCGATCACGATGCAGCCACATTCGGACCACGCGTTGCCCCGTTCGCGGGTCGCGGCCGTCCATGAGCATGAGCAGCGTGTCCATGTCGACGCTTCGACCGGTGAGCCCGAGCTCGGCGGCGAGAAGCCCGACGAAGCGTCCCGGCGCGGCCCATGGGTCCCCGTCGGCACTGACGTAGTAGTCGCCGGTCCGCTTGGCCGCGGTCAGGTAGTCGGCGTAGCCGATCGCGCGGTGGGCTTGGATCTTATGGAGCGTCAGCATGGTGATGAACCGTCACGTGAAAGCGCGGCGCGGAGGCTGCACACAGAGTGTGCGTACAGTCTGGCTTGGCCTTTTGGGTTGTTGCCGTGTGCCGTCGCGGTGAAGAAGTAGTGCGCAGCATCAGCGTGCGGCTGCGCCGTAGTGGTGTCTGACGCCGTCGCGTGGTGCACTCGATGGGACATGCCGAATCACACCGACGTCCAACGACATACTCTGCAAACGGTCACACGTCGCATGTCCGACAAGCGGCCCTGCCATCGGAGCCTCACGTGGGACAACGCGAGACCGCCGGGGGCACCGGTGGCTCGAGGAGCTCATACTCTGTGAGCATTGACCACTCATGTCTGATTAATGCGCGCCGCAAAAGCAACCGTCAAGCGGTAATGTGTCGAACTCTCTTATCCCATAAGGGGTTTAGACGCGATACAGCCCGGCGTATCCGATGACTTGCAGGAGAAGGTCCGCCCGCGGTGCCAGGCGGTGATGGTGCGAAAGTCGAGGCTCCGAGGGTGATCTGGGGTGAATCTTGAGCTGGTTTGGCGCTAGTTGCAGCGGTTCTGAGCTCTTGGCGTAGCGGCAGGCGACGCGCACGAGCCGCGCCGTAGGCTCGCGGGTATTCAAGTTCCTCGAGCTGGAGGTTTGGCCCGTGCGCATCACTGCCGCATTCTGTCGTCTGCTGCGCTTGGAGGGGGTGTGGGTGCGCGGCGTGCGGTTCGGTTCTGATCGTGTCGTTGTGCGCGTCGCGCTGCGCCGCCAGCGGCTCATCTGTCCGGTGTGCGGGTACGCCACGATGGCGCGCGAGGGTATCCAGGATCACGAGTCGGTCTGGCGCCATCTGGACCTTGGCGTCTGGCGACTCGAGATCCGCGCGACGCTGCGGCAGCTGCGGTGTCCCGAGCACGGGGTGCATGTCGAGGGCGTCCCGTTCGCGCGTCACCGCGCCGGTTTCACCCGCGACTTCGACGATCTCGTCGCGTGGCTGGCGACGAAGGCCGACAAGACGACGATCACACGGCTGGTGCGGATTGAGTGGCAGACGATCGGGCGGATCATCAAGCGCGTCGGCGAGGAGCATCTCGCCCAGGCCGACCGGCTCCGGGAGCTGTTTGAGATCTCGATCGACGAGGTCGCGTGGCGCAAGGGCCACCGCTACCTCACGCTCATCGCCGACCACGCGCGCGGGTGCGTGGTGTGGGGCACCGAGGGCAAGGGCCAGGCCGCCGCCGATCAGTTCTTCGCCGAGCTCGACCCGCCGGCCGAGGACCCGCCGGCGCACGCCGGGCGGCCGTCGTGGGAGCCTGAGCCGGCGATCATGGTCCCGTTCGGCCCGTGCCCGATCGTCCCGGCCGGCGAGGGCATCCCCGGCGCATGGCTCCAGGACGGCAGCGAGATCGAGCCGGCGATCTTCGCACGCGCGTCCCGGCTGACCGCGGTCTCGATGGACATGACCGGCGGGTACGCCAAGAGCGTCCGCGAGCACGCGCCGCAGGCGACGATCGTGATCGACAACTACCACGTTGTGCAACTCGCCACCAAGGCGCTGGACGAGGTCCGCCGCGAGTACTGGAACGAGCTGCGCCACGCGGGCCAGGCCGGCGCCGCCAAACAGTTCAAGCACGATCGCTGGGCGCTGCTCAAGAACCCTTCCGATCTCACCGACCGCCAAGCGGCCACACTCGCCGCGATCCAGGCCGGCGGCGGGAAGGTCGCGCGTGCCTGGACGATGAAAGAGATGGTCAGAGCGATCTTCGCCCCCGGCCTCACCGTCGAGGCCGTCAGCGAGCTGCTCGACCGGCTGCTGTCCCGCCTCTCCCGCTGCCGGCTCGCCCCGTTCATCCGCTTGGGCTGCACGATCCGCAAACACCGTCAGGGCATACTCGCCGCCCGTCGCCTGAAGTTGAGCAACGCCCGGGCGGAGGCGCTCAACAACAAGGTCAAACTGCTGGTCCGCCGCGCTTACGGGTTCCACTCCGCGAACGCCGCTCTCGCGCTCGTCCACCTCGCCTGCGGACCAGTCACCCTCACTCTCCCACACGAAAACTCGCTGTGACTTCACCCCAACTCACCCTCGGAGAGCCCGAAAGTCGGGCCGGCACGGACCGTTCTGGGGTTTGCTCGCGGTATCCGGCGTGCGTGGGACCCGGGACGAGCGCCACCTCCAGCGCCTCAGTGCGAGCCCGCGAGAAGCGCCTATTCTCGCGACCTACGATCGGCCGCAGGGGAGGCGGAGGGTGTGCACGGACTCGCCGGGCCCTCGTGCGCACGGCACGCGTTGTCCCTCGCTCCACGCGGCCACGCTCGTGCGGAGGCTGCGGAGTCACGTCACGCGCGTCGCAGCACCAAGCCCCACCAGCAAGCTCACGCCCGCGGTCCACAGGGGCCAGTCGGCGCCGGAGAGCGCGAGCGGGACCACCGCGATGAGGAGTACCGCCTCGACGCCGATGAGGACGAGCCGTCCGCGCGGTCGCACCACTGCCGCCATCACCGTCGCCGCGAAGAGCAGCAGGACCACCGTGGCAACCAGCAGCACCGCCGGCCACCCCGAACCAACCGTCGCTCCGCCAGGCAGTGCGGCAAGACGGTGCCATGTCGCGGTGAAGGCAATGGCCGCGAAGAGCAGGAGGCCACCCGCGATCACCGGCGCCATGAACATCAGGGCGCGCATCACCGGGATACGGGACACCCTCGACGCCCGGTCGGTCATGGAACGGCGGCTCTGGTGCCGGGCGCGGGGGTAAAAGGCCGGACGTTGGCAACAAGCGCATCGTGCATACCCCTGAGGATGCGCGCCTTTGGATCGGGGCGGCGTGCTAATTGCGAGCGGCGCCGGTCGCGGCCTTGGTGCCGGGCCGCCGGATCATCCTCGACCCGCAAGTCGCTGCTCGTAAACTTCGTTCATGACGACCCTCCAAGTCCCTCGTGAACAGGTCCGGACGGTGCTTATCGGGCGCATTGAGGCTGGTGAGGAACTTGCCACCACCCAGGCAGACATTGCCGAGAAGGCGGGCGGATGGCGCGATTGGCTCTATCTTTTCGCGACATGGCGTGACCACACGATCGCCGAACTCAACGCGGTCTATGAGAGCGAGGACGAGCGCGTAACGTTTGATGCCGTTACGCGAACGGCCGAATACTCCAGCCCGCAATACACCTTCCCATATTCGAAATCAGCTCTCGATCTGGGTCTGCGGGAACTCCGCTCCCTGGTGGAGCGGCTGCCTCTCGCCGTCGAGCCAGAACCACTGGAGGCTCGTCCGGGGCCCGAGCAGCCGCCACCGAAACAAGGCGACTCGCGAGGAGGCCGAAAGGTCTTCGTCGTCCATGGTAGAGCGGCCGGCGGCTTTCGCGAGGCCACCGCGCGATTCCTTGAAAGGCTCGGTCTCCGCGCCGTTATCCTCGCCGAGCAGGCGATTGAAGGGCGCACCGTCATCGAAAGTTTCGAAGCGAACGCGGGAGATGTCGGCTATGCGATCGTGCTTCTCACGCCCGAGGACTGTGCTTATGGCCCCGACGATGAACCACCGCCGACCCCGAATCGGGCACGACAGAACGTCATACTCGAACTCGGCTACTTTATGGCCAAACTTGGCCGGAACAAGGTTGTCGCTCTCTTGCAAGAAGGTGTTGAGCTGCCGACCGACATCCTCGGCGTCATCTATATCCCGCTGGATGACGGTGGCGCATGGAAGACCCTGGTCGCCCGAGAGCTGCAGGCAGCGGGTTATGACCTCGACCTAACAAGGCTCCTCGACTAGTGGACGTGCTGCTTAGAGGTTGGCGCAACCCTTTTAGGTGCGACCCATTGTCACCAGGGTGACATCGAGGGTGTCCTCAGCGCGACGCGGCGGGATCTTTGAACCGTACTGAGATTTGTAGAGACTCGATTCATATGATTCACGCTGCCGACGTGGCCGTGTTGTTGGCATCGTAATAGTTCGCTTCGAACTCTGCTGGTGTCACGTAGTCATCGGCTGAGTGGATCCGGCGGTTGTTCCACCAATCCACCCACGAAGCGGTTGCGAGCTCCACGTCGTCAGCGGTACGCCACGGACCCTGCATCCGGATGAGCTCCGTCTTGTAGAGCCCGTTCACCGTCTCCGCCAGGGCGTTGTCGTAGCTGTCGCCCTTCGAGCCCACGGATCCGAAGGCGCCGGCCTCCTCGAGGCGCTCGGTGTAGCGAATAGACACGAATTGCACGCCACGATCCGAGTGATGCACAAGGCCGCACAAATCATCGTGCTGACGCTGCCACATCGCCATTTCCAGGGCGTCAAGCGAGTGATCGGCGTGCAGGGTCGTCGCGACCTTCCAGCCGACGATGTAGCGGCTGAACGCGTCGATGATGAACGAGGTATAGACGAAACCCGACCACGTGCTGACATACGTGAGATCGGCGACCCACAACCGGTTTGGAGTTGAAGCGGTGAATACGCGCTTGACCAAATCCGAGGGACGATCGCTGAGATCCCCGGCGACGGTGGTGCGCTTCTTCGCGCCACGGACGACACCAACGAGTGAAAGGTCGCGCATAAGCCGGGCCACCCGGTCACGCCCCAGGTGAAAGCCCTCGCGCCGCAGCTGCCGCCAGACCTTCTCGACGCCGTACACGCCGAAGTCGTCTTGGTGGATGCGTGCAATCTCGACCTTGAATGCGTCGTCGTGAATGGCGCGACGCGATGCCTCCCTCGAGATCGCGGCGTAGTACGTCGACGGGGCGAACTGCAGCACTCTGCAGATCGGCTCAACCCCCCAACGGCTTCGGTGCGCGGTAATGAAACGCACTACTTCGGCAGTCGCGGGTCGAGCTCCCGCGCGAAGAAACTGGCAGCGGCCTTGAGGATTTCGTTAGCCCGCTTGAGCTCCCGGTTCTCCCGCTCCAGTGCTGCGGTACGCCGCTGCTCATCCGTGGTCACGCCCGGATGCCGGCCCTTATCGACCTCCGCTTGCCGGACCCAATTGCCGAGCGACTGGTCGCCGACTCCGAGCTGGCGGGCCACTCGGGCGACCGCGCCCTGGCGCTCACCAGTTTCCCGAATCGTCTCCTGAACCATCCGCACGGCGCGTTCCCGCATCTCCGCCGGATACCGTCGCTGGGCCGGGTGCTTCGCCGTCTCCGCTGGCTTGTTGGTCTTTTCCATGGTCTCTCCATCCTCCTATAGGTAGAGAGTCTCCATCAAACCCAGTACGGTTCAGCCCGCTCGCGAGACTGAACTTCCACGTTGCGCTGTACCTCCCCGGGTAAGCGGTGGCCGGGCGCCGCGGTAGGTTGAACGGGTTAGCCGATCACGCTCGACTGGGAGGGTCCCCCTCCTGCTCCTGCTGCGAGGAAGGCCATGGAGCCATACACGTCATTGGTGCTCGCGTTGTTCCAGGTCAACGTCTCGCTCACTGCGCCGGCCGCCCCGGCAACCTTGGAATCGGTGGTGTCGGGCACCGCCGACGATGCCCCCACGTTAGTCCACCCCGCCCCCGGAGTGAAGGTGGGAGCAGCCGCGCCTTCCGCGAAGACTTCGTCGATCACGAGATCCCCGGCGGCGAACGTCGTCGTCGAGATCGTTTCCGACGTGTGAGCCGTAACATCTCCGGTCGCGTGAAAATAGTCCAACGGATCGCTGGAGCTCTGGACGCCGCTCCACTCGCTTATCCGCGCATAGCACTTCGTAGCGGCTCCACAGGGAAGGGCGACGCTCGTGATGCCACCCGGGTTGTTGTAGTAGTACTCGGCGTACAAGACCGCCGTGCCGTCATTGACAATGCCCGCCGCTGTCCAGCCTGCTGCGACGGAAGGGCTACCAGCAGAATCACCCACGACGAACGCGACGAGCAGAGTCCCCGCCGTGCTCGCCGTCCCGAGCGTCGCGGTGAGGCTCGTTGCGCTGCCGACGATAAGGGCGCTTGCTTGGACCTTCGCGATTGCCGACCCGTTGTTCTTGAACGCGACGATGTCCCAGTCGTTAGTGGTGCTCGCGTTGTTCCACTGCTCCAGCTCAGTCGGGGTCGACACGGGGACAGCCAATTCGTAGTCGGTCGTGAGCGGCGTGGACGAGGAATTGCCCAGGTTGGTCCACCCCGCCCCCGGCGTGAACGTTTCGGCACTCCCGGCGGCGGGATAGAAATTCGTCATCGCCAGGTCACCAGCGATGGTGGTGGGTCCGCTCGTCGCGGCCGTCTCCGACACATGACTGACGAGGTCTGCTCCCGACCCCATCTGGTCGCGCGGCTGAATGCCGCCGGACACGTTGCTCCACTCGCTGATCTGCGCCGAGCAGGCGGCTAGACAGCCGAACGTCACGGTTTGCACGGACAGCCCCTGGATGGGCGATAAGTAGAAGAAGCCCTCCGAAACGCCACCAGAGGAGAGCGTGACCCCTGTCCAGCTTCCCGACGGGGCCGAGAGAGCCGTGGAACTGTGGGTCGCCCAGCTGATGACGACGAGGTTCCCCACGGTGCTCGGCGCCGGCAGACTGACGGTGAGCCCCCCCGTGTACGTGGCGGTCGGGCTCGTTTGGATGCGGGTGATCCCCCCCGGGCAGTTCCCTGCTCCGGCTGCGGCTGGTTTGAAGGCCATGATGTCGTAGCGGTTATTGTTGCTCGCAGTGGGCCAGGATTCCGTCTCGCTCAACGCCCCGGCCGCTCCCGCGATTTGCCAGTCGCTCGTGTACGGCGTGGTCAATGACTTCCCGAGGTTCGTCCACCCGCCCTGCGGAGTGAATGACGCTTCGGAACCCGCGGTCCTGGGGTAGAACAGCGTGATCGCCAGATCCCCCGCCTTGGTGGTCGTCGCGGAGACCGTCTCCGACGTGTGACTGACCGCATCGTCGCTGCCCCCCGGGATTGTGAGCATGTCGATCCCGTCAGGAAAGCCGGTCGCCAGCCCGCTCCACTCGCTGAGCTGCCCGGCGCACGGTCCCGACGGCGGGGAGGCGTCGCAGGGGACGACGACGCTCGTGATGCCACCCGGGTTATTGGGGACTCCTCGTCGTTTGGGGGTGAATCGGGGGTCTCGGCCGGTTGGTCGTTGGTCTGACGGGTGCCGGTCCCCTGGCCGGCGATCATCGCCAGATAGCGGGGCCGAAGCCCGGGTCAGGCGGCCGAATCTCCTGCAAGCGTGGGGGTTCGTCGGGATGCTGGGGTGATCGGGGCTGCCGCTTGACGCGCGGCGTACGGCTCCGCTACTGACCGAGGCCCGACGGCGGCGTGAGGGGCTCGCAAGTTGCGCACGTGCTGGGCGACCCGCCGCCCCCCGCCTTTGACAGGCTGCTGGCTGTCAGATGGTCAGCTGCCTACGAAGGAGGGCGACGTGCGGGTCACCACCGCATTCAACCGGATGCTCGGGCTTCCGGGAGCATGGGTCAGGGATGTGGAGTTCTCAGAGCGGGCGGTGATCGTGACGGTCGTGCTGCGCGCCAAGAAGCCGGTCTGCTCGGGCTGCGGGACGCTAGGCCTGCCGGTCAAGGAGCATCGCACCAAGCCCTGGCGGCATCTCGATCAAGGCGGGTTGCGTTGCCGGATCGAGTGCCGGCTGAGACGGCTGTACTGCCCGGGCTGCGGCGACGTCTACGAGATGGTGCCGTGGGCCCGCGCCGGCTCGCCGTACACGCGCGACTTCGACGACCTCACGGCGTGGCTGGCGCAGCAGATGAGCCAGACGCAGGTCACCCGGCTGATGCGAATCGGTTGGGAGACGGTCGGCAAGATCCTCGCGCGGGTCGTGGCTGAGAAGCTGCCGGCCGGCCGACTGGACGGGCTTGCGCTGCTCGGCGTGGATGAGGTCAGCTATGGCGCCGATCACAAGTTCCTGACCTCGGTGGTCGACCACGAGCGCGGCAGCATCGTGTGGGCCACCGAGGGCCGCAACTCCGCCAGCTTGCAGGCGTTCTTCGACGGCCTCAGCGATCAGCAGAAGGCCTCGATCAAGGCGGTCTCAATCGACATGTCCGCCGGCTATGAGAAGGCGATCCGAGCGCCCGAGGGGCTCCCGCACGCCCGGGTGTGCTTTGACCCGTTTCATGTCGTAAAGCTCGGCGGCGAGGCGGTCGACAAGGTCCGCCGCGACGAGTACAACCAGCACGGACGCTCGGGCACCGAGGCCGGCAAGTGGATCAAAGGTACGCGCTACAGCCTGCTGAAGGACACCGCCAAACAGACCGCCAAGCAGCTGCTCAAGCTCGCCGAGGTCGTGCTGACGAACAAGCCCCTGTACCGCGCGTTCCTGCTCTACGGCGAGCTGCGCTACATCTACCGGCTGCCCTACCACGAGGCCGTCGAGCGGCTCGAGGCGTGGCTCGCGTGGGCATCGCGCTCCCGCCTGAAACCGTTCGTCAAGCTCGCCCGCACGATCCGCAAACACAGGGCCGGCGTGCTCGCTGCGATCGAACTGAACTTGAGCAACGGGCGCCTCGAGGCCCTGAACAGCAAGGTGAGACTCCTGTCACACCGCGCCTACGGATTCCACTCCGCCGATGCCCTGATCGCGATGATCTACCTCTGCTGCGCGGGCATCACGATCGCGCTCCCTCACCGATGAGTCACCCCCCATATGGAGGAGCGGTTGTCAAGCGAGCAGCGTTCATGGTTCCTTTCTGGCAGGGGTTGAGTTGATGTGGTTGCGGCTGGCGGGGCGGTCCGGGCGTCCGCGGAGTTCGCGACGTTTGGTCAGCCTCATATGCGGGGGCTGGGTACCCCAAGACCTTGTTTTCGTCGCACGTCCGCTGTCTAAAATCGAGCACCGTCGGCTGACGCCGGGCTGCTCATGGGGGTGCCGCGGACTGGGTGTGCGCGAGTGCCGGGACGCTCGGGCCGCCTCGTCAGCCGCAACGGGTTGTAGGGGGGTTGGGGTCTCAGGCGATCGTGGGCTCCTGCTTCGGTGGGATGGAGCGTGCCTGCGTGAGGGGGTCGCCCGCCGGCATGGACGCCGGCGGAACCGGGTCGGGATGGGAGCCTGACCAGGTGGCGATCTCCCAGCAGAAGCAGGCGAGCTCGCGCGCGATCGCGACCGCGACGACGCCGTTGGGCTTCTTGCGCGCGTCCTTGAGCTGACGCCAGCGGGCGTGCAGGCGCCGCTGCGCTGACCACGCGATGTTGATCACCTCTGGCGGCTGGTCGCGCTGGCGGCGCTCGAGCAGCTCGCCGACCCCCGGCTGACGGCGGTAGTGGTAGGACGCCTCGATCAACAGCCTGCGCGCGTGCGTCGAGCCGGCCTTCGTGATCGACCCCTGGCGACGCTGGCTGCTGGTGGTGTGCTCGGACGGGACGATCCCGAGGTAGGCCGACAGCCGGTCGGGGTGATCGAAGCGCTCCCACTCGCCGATCTCGGCGCACAGCCCGAGCGCAGAGAGCGTGTCGATCCCGCGCAGGCACCTGAGCCGACCGACCGCCTGCGCGCACGGCGACTCAATCACGAGCTTCTCGAGCTCGGCCTCGACCCGGTCACGGCGGGCGACGAGCACGTCGTGCGCGTGCAGGTAGTCGGCCATCGTCACCTGCGACGCGTGATCGACGAACCGCAGGCCGGCGAGCCACGCGCGATGCGCTCGCGACCACGCACGCCCCGGCCCCTCCCAATACACCTCGCGGCGCAACAGGAACTTCCCGAGCCGGTGGCGGGCGCGCATCAGATCAGCGCGAATGTCCTCCCGGCAGCGAACGAGGTCCCGCAGCCGCTCGCGCTCCAGCGACGGGACCGTCACGATCGCCAGCTCCCCGGCCGCCAGCAGCCGTGCGAGCCGGACCGCGTCGCGCTTGTCGGTCTTGATCCGATCACCAGGCCGCCGCTCCGTGCGCCCCGGTGCGCACACCGACACCTCGATCCCCCGCGCCCGCGCGCGACGCGCCAGCCCATAGCCGGTCGGGCCCGCCTCGTACACCATCCGCGCCGGCACGGGAACCTCCATCAGCCGCTCCAGCAGCTGATGCGGACGCCCAACCATCCGGGCAGTGCTCAGCTCGCCTGTCCCCTGGTCGAAGATCGCGATCGTCGACTCGTGCGCGTGCACGTCAAGACCGACCCAACGGATACCGTCAGCCATTAGGCACTCCTCTCGTGGATTGTGGGCCCCGCGCCGAGGCCGGAATCCTCAGCGCGAAGACTTACCCCGCAGCCTGCGCGGGGAGTGCCGACCACTTCGACACGGAGCCGGCAGCTCCTCCATAGGGTCTAAACGGAGAGGAGAGCCGGTTATTGACGCCGGTTAGGACGAGCCAGCCTGAAGTGCCGACGACGCCGCTGTTGTCACCCATCTGATACGTGTCCCAGACGCCCGACGCGAAGTTCGCCTGGTCCGCCGGCGTGACGAATGACGCGACGAGCAAGGTGCCCGCGGTGCTCGCCACAGGGATCGTGAGGGTGACCGATGGGTAGCCGGAGACGGAGCCGGCGACCATGGCGCCCGCTTGGACCTTCGCGATTGCCGACACGTTCTTCTTGAACGTGGCGATCGCGTAGGCGTTGAGGCTGCTCGCAGTGGGCCACGACTCCAACTCACTCAATGGGTTCGATGCAGCGACAGCTAATTCGTAGTCGCTCGTCACGGGGGCTGCTAATACCTGGCTCCTCCACGATCCGTGTGGGCTGGCAGCCAGCCCCCGACCGGAAGACTGCGATCGGCGTGAGGCCGGACCGTAGGCTTGCAGCTCCCGCGGACAGCGTCCCCGCGGCCTGAGTAGCGCCCCATTTACCCCCTTCAATGCCCGTCTTTGCAGCGCAAATGCACCCGACGGTCGACCAACAGGCATCGAGGTGGCCATTGCCGTCAGGACGCGCGCCCAGGCGTCGCCGTCGCGTCCGATCGCGCAGATACGTTCCGGCATCGTGAGAGGGAGCCTGCGGCTGCCCACTCAAATCGTGGAGGAGCCTAATACCTTCCCGAGGTTCGTCCACCCCGCCCCCGGAGTGAATGACGCCTCGGCACCACCGCTTGCGGGATAGAACATCGTAACGGCCAGGTCACCAAGGGTGGTGGCTCCGCCGACCGTCGAGGCGGTCTCCGACGTGTGACTAACGGAATCTCCGTTGCCCCCCACCCTGTCCCTTGGGCTTGCCGGCTTCACGTTGCTCCACTCGCTGATCTGCCCATAGCAGGGCGAGGTCGGACAATTCGTCGTCACGGTTTGAATGCCGCCAGGGTTGTTTGGGTAGTAGAAGAAGCCCGCTGACGCACCGACCGTGCCGCTCGAGATTGACGTCCAACCGGTCGGCGTCGCGATAGCCGTCAGACTCGCCGTCGTCCAGCTGATCAGGAGCATGGTGGCCGCGGTGCTCGGCGCCGGCAGACTGACGGTGAGCACGTAGGCGACGGGAGCGGTGACGACCGGCCCCACTTGCACGTTCGCGGGGGTGGGCGCTGCGCCGGTGCCGTTGCAGCCAAACGCAATCGTCGTGCTGCTCACCGTCGTCTTGTTCGCCCCCAGCGTCTGCCCCAGGATGTTGGTGACCTTCTGGCCGGCGACGGCGGCCACACACGTGTAGGTGGGGCTGCACTTCGAGGGAATGGTGCCCATGATGGGGGGAATCTGCACCTCGAACGAGTACGTGAAGTTCGCCGGGGCTGAGCAGCCGGCCCCGAGCGCCTGGCCGGCCGTCCCCCCGTTTGCCGTGTCCCAGAAGATCTCGTCGAACTGGGAGCTCGTGTTCGTCTGGCAGTAGTAGCCCTGGTTGGTCGCGATGCCGTTGACGTCCGCGACCTCCTGCGCGGTCATCGCCACACCGCTCGTCCCCGTGGCCTCAGCCGTCGTGAGGGGAAGCTGCTGGGCCGAGGTCGACCACACGTGGGCGGCGCTGCTCATCGCGGCGTCCGATGCGAACTGGTCGTAGAGCCGGGTGGCGCTGCCGGTCGCACTATTGAGCGCCAGCGCGGAAAAGCCGCACAGGACCGTGAGCGAGAGCGCGATGATCGGGACGACCTGGCCACGCTGCCGGAGAAGGCCGCGGCGGCCGACGCGTGCTCGGGCGACGGGGCGCCCCGCTCTAGTAGTAGTCATTGAAGCCACCATAAGCCGTGATGTGTTGCGAATTGGTGGTCATGCGGGTGCGGTGCGGTCACGGGATGGTCGTACGGGCCGCCGCCGGGCCGCCGGCCAGTTACTGTCGGCGGTGGGATGATGGGTTCGCGTGAGCGCCGCGCACCGGCAACGTACGCCTGGGTTACAGAGCGGTGAGCATGGTGCGATCTGACGGTGGTCTGCCCTTAGACTTCGATTCGGCCCGCATCGGCGATCGCCTTTCACTCAGGTCCTTCGCGGCAACTCATACCACCACACAGCAGGGGGGGTCGCGTCTGCGAAATATGAACGAGACGGTGTCGATTGGGGAGAACGACCCTGCGAGCGGGGCGTTGCGCGAAGCGCGGCGGTCCAACTGGCCCGCGGAGACCGTCGGCGCGACCAAGCGGAGCATGCCCGCGGGCAGCGTCACCGCCTCCCAAGCGGCGAGACGGCTCAGCGTTTCAGTCACGCCGATCCTGGAGCTCATCTACACCGGACGGCTGCGGGCCTCTCGCGTCGGGCGTCGGTGGGCGATCGCCGACACCGACCTCCAAGCACTCATCGAAGATGGTGTCCCTCGGCCAATGCCTGCGGGCACGGTCACCGCCTCCGAAGCGGCGAGACAGCTCCATGCATCGCTATCGTGCGTCCTCAACGAGATCCACCGAGGGAGAGTGCCCGCCTTTCGTGTCGGGCAGCGGTGGGCGATCGCCGAGACCGACCTTCAATCACTTGTTGGGCTGGGCGCCCCGGCGGGTACGGTCGACACGTCGGAAGCGGCGCGACGGCTGGGCGTTTCCACATCGCCGGTGCTGGACCTCATCAGACGTGGACGGTTGCCTGCCCTTCGTGTCGGCCGCCGCCGCTGGGCGATCGCGGAGACCGCGCTCCAATCGCTGATCGAAGCGCGCGACGCTGCGCAGCGTCCAGTGGGCACCGTCAACGCATTCGAGGCGGCGAGACGGCTGGGCGTGTCTCCGTATTGGGTCCTACGGCGTATCAACGGCGGGAAGCTGTCGGCCATCCATGTTCGCAATGGATGGGCGATCGCCGAGAGCGACCTCGAGTCACTCGCTGAGATGCTGACCGCTGCGCAGTTGCCGGCGGATACGGTTGGCACGTCGGAAGCGGCGAGACGGCTGGGCGTTTCCAAAGCGCCGGTGCTGGACCTCATCTCCACCGGGCGGTTGCCGGCCTTCCGTGTCGGGCGTCGGTGGGCGATCGCCGAGACCGACCTTGAGTCACTCGTGGCGGAGCGGGCCGCTGGACCGTTCCACCGCGAGCGGATGCCGACGGGAACAGTTGCTGTGGCCGACGCGGCGAGACGGCTGGGCCTTTCACCAGTACGAGTCCGAGAGCTCATCTCCACCGGGCGGTTGCCCGCCTCCCGTGTCGGCCATCGGCGGGCGATCGCGGAGACCGAGCTCCAGTCACTTATAGAGAGGCGCGCCGCGGGCCCGACGCCGACAGGCACGGTCGACACCATCGAGGCTGCGAGACGGCTCGGTGTTTCCAGACCATGGGTCTCGCGCCTCATCAGCGCGGGGCTGCTGGGAGCCTCGCGCATAGGCCATCAGTGGGCGATCGCCGAGACGGACCTTCAACCGCTGATCGACGAGCGGCAGAGCCGCACTCCCCGCCTCTTCTCCCCCACCGGGGGCTAACAGTCGCTGTGCCGGTGGTGTCGTCGACGTCGCGGTAGTTGCTGGCAACGACAAGCCGGTGACCGCGCTGATGTCACCCGTCTCAGCCGTGGCGTCTGCGACCGACTGAACCGATAGTCCCGCTATCACCAAGCGGTACACCGCCCTACGCTAATCGTCAACGTCTCAAGGCGAGCAGCGACGTGAGGATCGCGCCGACGAGGAAGAGCGCGCCATGGCGGCGGGTGGCCAGATGGCAACCGGCCCCAAAATGGGGCGATGATGGGCCCGCCATATGGTTGTGGTCGCCATGCCCCGCCTCCCCTTTCGCCGGATCCACATCAACATCACGCCCGACCAGTACGAGTATTTGGCCCGGCGGGCGTTCGTCGAGATGACCTCGATGACCAACGTCGCCCGCAACATCTTGGAGGCGGCACGACTCAAGGACGAGCGGGCGGCGCAACGTCGCGCGGAGCGGGGCGAGTAAGTCACCTCGTTCCCAAGGGGGACAGCACTTGCGTCGCCCTTCGGGTCGTTGCCAAGCCCCGCGACGGAAGAGTCCATGTTGACCCCGACGTTGACCCGTCGGTCGTCCAGGAGGCTGCCTGACAGAGGCGAGCGAGAGAAATTAGCGCAATACCAGGGAATCTGGGAGAGCCGACGCCCGGACTCGAACCGGGGACCCCTTCATTACGAGTGAAGTGCTCTACCAGCTGAGCTACGTCGGCGCTTGGCGGGCTCAGTCTATCGGCGCCCGGCCGGCGTCCGTGCGTGCCCTGAACGGGATGAGCGCCACTCTTCGGCCAGGAGCGCCCAGCGCTCATGGTCGCGCCAGCGGCCGCCGATCTTGAGGTAGCGGGGCGAGAAGCCCTCGCGCTGGAAGCCGGCCCCGCGGGCGAGCGCAATCGAGGCCGCGTTGCCGGGCTGGATGTTGGCCTCGAGGCGATGCAGCCGGAGATCGACGAAGGCGTGGCGGAGCACCAGCTCGAGCCCCTCGCCCATGTACCCCTGGCCGGCGAACGGCTTCCCGACGGCGTACCCGACGTAGGCACTCTGGAGCCGGCCGCGGGCGATCTGGGAGAGGTTGATGAAGCCAGTGATGGCGCCGTCGTGCAGGCGGCAGATCAGACAGGCCTCGAAGTCGGGGCGGCGCGAGTCGGCGACGTAGGCGGCAAAGCGCTCGTCGTCGACGGGAGCGGTGGCCCACGGCCGGTGAAAGGAACGGCTGGCGCGCATCAGCGAGACGAACTCGGGGCGGTCGGCCTCGGTCGGCGGCCGGAGCAGGACCCGCGGCGCGCGGGCGTCGCCGAGGTCGAGCACGACCGCGTCCTCGGGTTCAGGCAAGCGCGGACTCCAGCCGGTAGGCGAGCGATTCGCAGGCCAGATCCTCGGACACGTTGAGCTGGAAGCGCTGCCGGGTCTCCTCGACGAGCTCCAAGGCGGCACGGAGCCGTCCGGGGTCGCGGCCGGCGTCGGCCTCGAGCTCCTGCGAGCGGTCGGCGTGGTGGACGAGCTCGCGGGCGTCCCACGCGATGCAGGCCAGATCGCGGTACCACAGCGAGACGATCTGGAGCGCGAGGTCGAGCGCCCCCGTCTCCACCCGTCGCCGGGCGCGCCGGATGCGCTCGGTCCACTCGTTCTCGATCCGCTTGCGTTCCTTGCGGGGGTAGAGCTCGAGCTCCTCGGCGGCCAGCGTCTCGAGCTCGATCCGGGTCGCCTCCCCCTGCGCGCGCACTCCCGCCAGCAGCTCCGACCACGGGCGCGCTCGGGCCACCTCGCCGGCGAGCGCGGCCCGTGCGAAGCGCTCGGCCCCCGATCTGAGCTCGGCGCCCTGCTCGCCGGCCAGCACCCGCGCGCGCTCGGAATCCCCGAGCGCGAGGCGCGCACAGGCCAGTGCTGTCTCGGGGCTGACGCCGAGCGCCTCGATGCCCGCGGCGACCTGCTCGATCGGGGGCGCGTCGAAGCGCACGAGCTGACAGCGGGACCGGATCGTGGGCAGGACCTCGACCAGGCGGTCGGTGAGCAGGATCAGATGCACGAACGAGGCCGGCTCCTCGAGCGTCTTGAGCATCCGGTTCGCCGCCTCGTCGCCGAGCTCGTCGGCGCGCTCGATCACGAACACGCGTCGGTCGGACTCGAACGGCGTGCGGGTCGCCGCCGCCACCACGGGCCCGCCGATATCGCTGACGAGGATCTCGTGGGCCCCGCTCGGCGCGACCCACGTAAGGTCGCAATGCGCCCCCGACTGGACGCGGGCACGGGCGCCATCGGGATCCGGCGCCCCCTCGGCGAGCAGCTCGGCGGCGAACGCGCGGGCGGCCGCGCGCTTGCCGGCGCCCCCCGGGCCGTGGAACAGGTACGCGTGCGAGGGCCGCCCGTCCGGCGGCACGGCCGGCGTGAGCACCGCGCGCGCGTGCGGGTGGCGATCGAGGTCGAGGAGCATGCGCCTCGATGCTAGCCGCCGATAATGTCGGAGTCGCGCGCACATGAGCACGGGACGACTGATCACGATCGAGGGCCTCGACGGCGCGGGCAAGACGACGCTCGCCCAGTCTCTCGTCGCCGCGCTCGGCGAGCGCGGGGTCGGGGCGCGGTTGCTGCGCGAGCCCGGTGGCGTAGGGGCCTCCGAGCGCGTGCGCGAGCTCGTCAAGGACCCGGGCATGCGGATCGGCCCGCGGGCCGAGGCGCTGCTCTACGCGGCCGCCCGGGCGCAGCTCGTCGACGAGGCGCTGGCGCCGCTGCTGGCCGCCGGCGACTGGGTGCTACTCGACCGGTTCGTCGACTCCTCGCTCGCCTACCAGGGGGCCGGGCGCGAGCTCGGCATCGAGCCGGTGCGCCACGTCAACGAGTTCGCCACCGGCGGCCTGCGGCCCGACCGCACGCTGCTGCTGGCGATCGATCCCGCCCTCGGCCGCGATCGCTCCCGCGAGCGCAATGAGCCGGTCGATCGTCTCGAGTCCGAACACGAGCGATTCTTCGATCGGATCGCGACCGCTTACGCGGAGCTCGCGGCGGCCGAGCCGAGCCGCATCAGGGTGATCGACGCCTCGCTCTCGCCCGCCGAGGTCCTGCAGGCGTCACTCGAGCAGCTCGAGGACCTGCTCGAGCCCGGGACGGACGACGATCAGGCCTGACCGGCGTAGCCCTGCGGTCGGGCCTGGGCGAACTCCCAGGCGTCGGCGACCATCCCGGCCAGCTCGGGCCGGCGCGCCTCCCAGCCGAGCTCGGACCGGATCCGCTCGCTTGCGGCGACGAGCATTGGCGGGTCGCCGGGACGCCGCGGCGCGTCGCGCGTCGCGATCTCGCGGCCGGTGACCTCCTCGGCGGTCGCGATCACCTCGCGCACCGAGAAGCCGCTGCCGTTGCCGAGGTTGAAGATCTGGTGCTCGCCGCCGCGCGCCCCGTCGAGTGCCAGCAAGTGGGCGGCCGCGAGGTCCTCGATGTGTATGTAGTCGCGGATCGCGGTCCCGTCCGGGGTCGGATAGTCGGTGCCGAAGATCTGGACGTACTCCCTGATCCCCAAGGCCGCGCGGAGGACATTGGGGATGAGGTGCGTCTCCGGCTCGTGGTCCTCCCCCAGCTCGCCGCTCGCGCCGGCGACATTGAAGTACCTGAGGCTGACGGCGCCGATCCCGTGGGCCAGGCAGAAGTCACCGATCATGCCGTCCACCGCGAGCTTGGAGCCTCCGTAGGCATTGGCCGGGCGAGGCGGTGCCTGCTCGGAGATCGGCACCTCGTCCGGCTGCCCGTAGACGGCGCACGTCGATGAGAACACGAGCCGCGGCACATGATGGATCCGCATCGCGTCGAGCAGGTTGAGGCTGCCGCCGACGTTGGTCCTGTAGTACAGCTCCGGCTGCTGCACCGACTCGCCCACGAGCGCCAGTGCGGCGAAGTGAAGGACGCCGTCGAAGCCCTCCGCGACCGTGCTGGTGACGAGGTCGAGATCGAGCAGATCACCCGGCACGAGCCGTGCTCCGGGCGGGACCGCCTCGCGGTGACCGCGCTCGAGGTTGTCGTACACGACGACCTCGTGGCCGACAGCGAGCAGCTGCGCGGCCACGATCGAGCCGATGTAGCCTGCGCCGCCGGTGACGAGCAGCTTCACGACCGGCACCTGTGCGCGCGCGATGCGACCGCCCTTGCAGCGGTTGTGGAGAGGGTCTCTCGCATGAGCGCGGCAGGTATAACAGACCTACAATCGCCCGCGTCGTGTCACTTGAATGCGGACTGAGAGGGGGCCGCAGCAAATCGGCGCTCGAGCCGGGTCGCCGTTGCATCGTTCGCGGACTCGTCTGACGTGTCCGAACAACTCGCGTCGGTCGAGCTCCAAGAGTTCGAGCGGGTGCAGGCGACTGCCGCAACGGCGCTGCTCCGCGTGGCCGCCCGTGATTGCTCGACGCGCGGCCTTCAGCCTTTCTGGTCGAGCTCTCCGACGGCGTGTGGTCGAGCTGCCGGGCTCCGACGGGGCGCGGGGCCGGGATTCTGCACCGCCGCGGCCAGGGCCGGCCGCGGCGCCCGGTCCGAGCGCCGGCGCGACGCCCTCCCCCGCCAGCGACGGCGTCGATGCTGATCCTGGGCGCGGTCGCGGCGATGCTCGCGGCGACCGCCGCCGTGGTCGCGGTGGCCCGCAACCTAGGCCGAAGTTCCCGGTGGTGAGGTAGCCAGATTCCGCTTGTTCCCAGGGTTTTCGGGGGTTCTGGGGTGTTCGGGTCGTGTCTACCGATCGACCACGACGGGGGCGTGGGCGGCGAGGTCGAGCGCTTCGGCTTGCAGCGCGGTAGGCTGGGTGAGCTTCTCGAAGGTGCTGGCGTGGTCGTGCAGGCGGGTGGTGTTCTGGGTCTGGGTCGCGAGCTCGGTGAGGAGCGTGCGATAGCTGTGCGCGGACTGCCCGGTGCTGGTCCGTTTCGTCTGCGCTTTGTGTCGCGCGGCGGGGGAGCGCTCAGCTTTCGCGACGGGATCAGGACTGACGGGCCGGTGCTCGTCGGTGAACAACAACGGCTTCCACGCGGCTTTCAGATGCCAGGTGAGGTAGTAGGCGAGCATGCAGATCAGCACGTGCGCACGAACACGGTCCTCGAGGTGATGATGGATCGGACGGATCTGCAGGTCCGGGCCCTTGATCGATCCGAACGCCCGTTCGGCCTGTTCGAGGTTCTTGTAGGCGCGCACGACATCACCGGTCTGAAGGTCGGTCTCGGTGAGCGTCCCGGCGGTGACACGGTGAGCGATCGCGGCTAGGTCGATCTCCGTCGCGGCGAGCAGTTCGTTGCGCTTGCGGGCACGTTGCGCGCCGACCAGCGGGTTGCGGCACACGACCAGTCGTTCGCCGGGGAACTCCGCGACGTCGGTGATCTCCCCGAGGTTCTGCTCGTCGAACAGCGACGGCTGAAACACCCCGGACCGGGCGAGTTTCTTGATCGTCGGCGCTTTCAGCGCGGTGATCCAGTCCACCCCGTCGGTCTCTGACAGCAGCGTGATGTTCGCCTTCGTGACCATCCCACGATCGGCGACGACCACCACCCGCGAGAGACCGAACCGGTCCTTCAACTTCACGACCTGTGACGGCAGCGTCTTGTCGTCGTGCAGCTCGCCGGTGAACACCTCGACCGCGACCGGCCGCCCGTCGGTGTCGCACAACAGTCCGTAGATGATCTGCGGCAGGCCGGGCCTCCCGTCCCGCGAGTACCCACGCTTCCCGAGCGGGCACGTGCGACCCTCGAAGTAACTCGAGGACACGTCGTAGAGCACCATCTCCCCGTCACGCAGGTGGCGGGCAGCGAGACGATCCTCGATCCGGTCCTGGCGCTCCACGAGCCAGTCCATCGCCGCGTAGAGGTCATCCTCATCCGCTCCAACCACGCCGCACTCCTGCGCCAGAGTTGACTGGCCGAGGGTGCGGACCATCCCGAGTTTCGATCCCGGGCCGATCACCCGGCCGACGATCATCGCCACGCACAGATCCCGCTCCCGGCACGGTGAGCGGTCCAGCAGCTTCGCCAGCCCGAGCCGACGCGCCATCGTCAGCGCCGCGGTGACGTGCCCGGCCGGGAGGGAGCGCTCGATCTCGAACGCCTGATCGACGCTCATCACCGTCTTGCCGGCGAGCACGGCACGGATCGCGTCGATCGCTTCGGGCGGGAGGTGTGACAGGTTCGCGAGCGTTTCCTTCTTGACCTTCCCGTCCTGGCGGTAGGAGCGGCGCAGCAACGTCGCGTTGTACTCGTTCTCCCCAGACCGGCGGGTAGTCGTGCTCACATGCATCGCACCGCTTTGCCTGGCTGGCCTTCCCATATCTGGACAATACCCCATTTGTCGACCTGATAGTAGTGGGTACACTTAGGATCAAGCAAAAAGGCCGGAATCCCCGCAACTACAGGGATCCCGGCCTCTACAACCGCTGACTACAGGGGGAACTTCGGCCTAGGAGCGTGGGTCAGTAATACTCAGTCTCATTAACGACGCTCTGAGAGCCGTTCTGCGGCCATCCGAGCGATCGCCGCTGATGAATTGATCCCCTGAAACGGGCCAAAACGGCGCTCTGCGGGCATTGTGACCCACGCTCCTAGTAGTGCTCTGGTAGGTGGTGGGAAGGGTTTTGTAGCTCGGCGGTGAACTTGGTTGGCATGGTTGCTGCGAGTGTGATGGACATCGGGATCGTTGAGGAGTTGGTTGGGGTCGCGCCGTCGGTGGTCGATCGGTTGGCGGAGTTCTTCGTTGATGTCGCGTCGGGTCTTGTGCGCTCGGAGCAGCGGTGGGCTGCGGAGTACTACGCGCGGGCGTTGATGATGGAGGGGGCGCGTAAGTCGTTGGAGCCGATGGTCGCGCGGATGGGCGGAACGAGTGTGGAGTACGAGGCGCTGCAGCATTTTCTGGCTGATAGCCCGTGGGATCCGGCGGTGATTGATCGGGCGGTCGCTGAGCGGGTGTGCGCGGTGATCGAGCCTGTGGCGTGGGTGCTGGATGACACCGGGGTCCCGAAGTACGGTCGGCATTCGCCGGGGGTCAAGCGTCAGTACTCCGGGACGCTGGGGAAGATCGGCAGCTGCCAGATCGCGGTGTCGCTGCACGCCGTCAGCACCAAGGGCACGGTCCCGTTGGGGTTCCGGCTCTACGTGCCCGAGGACTGGTGTCAGGACCCGGTCCGCCGGCGGGAGGCGAAGATCCCCGCGGAGCTGACGTTTGCGACCAAGCCGGCGCTCGGCGGGGAACTCGTCGCGAGGGCGGCGGGCTGGAAGGTCCGCCGCGCGCCGGTGCTCGGCGATCAGGCCTACGGCAACGACGCCAAGCTCCGCACCCGCCTGCACGATGACGGCATCGACTACGTGCTCTCGATCGGCCCGGAGTGCGACGTGTTTGATCCCGGCACCGTCTTCGTCGTCCCTGAGCGCAAGCCCCGATCGCGTGGCCCCGCGCCCAGCGCCCTAGGAGCGTGGGTCACAATGCCCGCAGAGCGCCGTTTTGGCCCGTTTCAGGGGATCAATTCATCAGCGGCGATCGCTCGGATGGCCGCAGAACGGCTCCCAGAGCGTCGTTAATCGAGACTGAGTATTACTGACCCACGCTCCTAGCGACCGACGCCGAGCCGCGGCCGATCGCAGCGCTCGTAGCCGGCCTTGACCCAGAGGCCTTCCAGCCGGTCGCGTTTCGCGATATCGACGGCGGTCAGCTCGTCTCGCGGTTCGCGTTCGTGCGCGTGATCGCCGCTCACCCCGTCACCCGCGATCGCCAAGCACCGCGCGAGGAATGGCTGATCATCGAATGGCCCGAAGGCCACGAGCAGCCCAGCGACTACTGGATCAGCAACCTGCCGGCCGACACCGAACCAGAGCAGCTCGCGCGACTCGCGCGCCTGCGCTGGATGATCGAGCTCGACTACAAACAGCTCAAAGGCGAACTCGGCCTTGACCACTACGAGGGCCGCAGCTACCTCGGCTTTCACCACCACTGCACGCTGGTGACGGCCGCCCACGGCTTCTTGACGCTGGAGCGGGCCGACCCAAATCGCCCGCGGCCGGCCTGACACTCCCCCAAGCGGTGCTGCTCCTGCAGCCCGTCTGGAAGTGCTGGACCGGCCGCTGCTCCACCTGCCAACAGCCGATCAGTCTCGACGCTCTACCACTACGCCGACCACCCAGACGCGAGTAACACCACCTACCAGAGCACTACTAGGCCTAAAACAAGCGATCTCGGGCGTGCGAGGCTGGTTCACGGTTCTGGGCTCGACCGGCTGAGGTTTGAGCGCGGTTGTGGGGGGTGAGGAACGGATCTGGGTGGCGATCGGACTCGCGCTCGGTGTGGGTGGGTGTCACATGACGCGGTCTGTCCCCTGTTCGGGGTTGCTGGTGTGCCGGCCTGGTGTGGCCGGCGGTCGGTATGGCGGGTCGCGGTTCGTCAGGGCGTTCTTTCCGCACGTCTGAGGTGCGGAAAGAGCGTCAGAGGGTGTCGAGGAGGCGGAAGAACGCGCCCAGCCATGGGTTGTAGGTGAGGATGCGCCATCGCACGCGCCGGCCAGTGGTGATGATCTGGGAGGGGATCTCGATGAAGGCTGCGAGGAAGGTGCGGAAGTCCATGGTGAGCAGGCGCCGGCGTTGCTCGTTGTGGCGCTCGGCCCAGCGCGGGCTGACTGGTAGTAGGAGGGCGCACCAGGCCTTCAGGCTCCAAGCGAGCGCGGCCATGGTCATGTAGGCCCAGTTCGCGCACAGGGTGTTCACTGGGGCGTGCAGGGCGCGCACGCCGGACTTCAGCTGGCTGATGAGGTTCTCCTGGTTGCAGCGTTGCCGGGCTTGGTCGATCACTTCGTCGGCGGTCATGTCCCAGTCGTTGGTGATGTAGAAGAAGTATCGGTACTCGCTGAACAGGACGTTCTCGCCGCGCTCGACGGAGATGTTCTTGCGTAGCGCGACGACTCGGTAGTCGCGCTTGCACTTGCCGGGACGGTAGGAGAACTCGACGACGTCCTCGGCCTTCTGGCGCAGCGTCTTGTAGTTGCGCTCGCGCACGATCTCGTCCTTCAGGTTGCGCGGGCGGGTGCGCGTCGTGGTGGCGATCTGTCGTTCGGCGCGGGTGACGAGCTCGTGGTAGATCTCCTCGTCGGTGCTCTGGGCTTGCTCGATGAGGTTGGCGCGGGCGTCGTAGCCGAAGACGAAGCGCACCCCGTCGGCGTCCCAGCGGTCGAACTCGGCGGTGAGCGAGAAGTCGGTGTCGCCCCGCAGACGGATCTCTGTGAATCCGGCCTCGCGGCACAGGGTGATCGCCCGGTCGTAGTAGTCGACCACGCCCTCGTGGCTGGGCCGGTTGGCACCCAAAAGCCCCAGATACAAGGGTTCTTTGGTGTTCGCGAGCGAGACCACCAACGCCGAGTACCCCCAGATGCCGTTGTAGGAGATATCCATCCCCTCTTTGGTCTGCGCGTCGGTCGGCACGATGCTGGCGTCGGCGTCGATCACCGCCGGCTGCTGAAAGAACGCGTCCGGCTGACGTTGCCACACCTTCAACCGGGCCAGGTTGACCGCCTCCTGGAGAGCCATGATCGAGGCTGCGTCGAAGCGCCGGCAGAAGTCCCCGGCGGTCGTCGGGTCCGGGAGGCTCTCGGTCCCCAACCCGTCGAGGAACACCCGGTCGCAGCGGCGCGCCTCGATGTCCTGCAGGCGTTGCCCGCCGCACAGGGCGTTGTAGGCGATGTTCAGGACGTGATCGGACTCGTAGTAGGGCTTGTGCAGCTTGAGCAGATCCAGCGAGCTGTCGATCTCGCTGGCCAGCCCGACGTTGCCGATCAGCTTCGCGATCGCGCCGATACCGCCGTGCCCTGTTGCTTTCGTGCGCGCCGAGAGCTCGTAGGCGATGTTCGCTCGTCCGAGCACCGGCCCGGTCATGTTGGGTCTGACGGCGCGCTCCAGACGCCGCTGGATCGCGGTCGCTTCGGCGCGCAGTCGGGCGGTTCGCGTGCGGCGGTTCGTGCTCATCGGTCTCTCCTCCTGGCCTCTTGAGTCTGTGCCACACACGATACCAGACAGTAGTCCTACTGTCTGGTATCGTGGTGGATACTAACCGCGGGAGAGAAACGAGATGCCACCTACCAACACCGCCGAGCGACTGGCCGACTACGAGCAGAAATATCGCGACCTGGCCGCCGAACTCGCGACCATCGGCCTGATCCACTCAGGCAGCGTCACCCGCCGCTATACCCGCTGCGCGACCCCCGGCTGCAAATGCCACGCCGACCCGCCCCAGCCCCACGGCCCCTACTACCAGTGGACCGCCAAGATCAACGGCAAGACCGTCACACGCCGACTCACCGAGAACGAGGCGGAGCTCTACCAGGAATGGATCGCCAACGACCGCCGACTGCGACACCTCATCCAACAGATGCGACAGATCGCCGCCAAAGCCGCCGAGCTGAAGCTCAGACAAGCAGCCCAATCCGTAGCCGGGCACGCTTCACCTCAACACGCACGCAGACGATCAGGCATCAAGGCTCGCAGTCGGCCCACGAAACCCCGGACAAACGGCCTTGCAGGGCCCGCCCCCGAGTCCTCCAGACCTAACCTACGCTTGGT
>CAWFKF010000030.1:0-66209 GCA_963816005.1 uncultured Solirubrobacteraceae bacterium
AAGATAGTAAGGGCACACGGTGGATGCCTTGGCACCAAGAGTCGATGAAGGGCGTGAACGGCTGCGATAAGCCGCGGTGAGGCGCTGAATAGCCAGTGACCCGCGGATGCCCGAATGGGGAAACCCAACGTCGGTAATGCGACGTTATCCCGCGCTGAACACATAGGCGCGGCGAGGACAAGCGGGGGAAGTGAAACATCTCAGTACCCCGAGGAAAGTAAATCAAACGAGACTCCCTGAGTAGTGGCGAGCGAAAAGGGAATAGCCCAAACCCGGCACGTGTAAGCGGTCACGCGTTGCGCGTCGGGGGTTGTAGGGCGCCTGGTCCGGGTCGTGACCGATCCGGCGGAAGTTACAAAGACATGTGATAGTCGAAGCGCGTGGAACCGCGCACCACAGAGGGCAACCGTCCCGTAGACGAAATTGCATGACCTTCCGCAGGCGTACCTGAGTAAGTCCGCACCCGTGAAACGCGGACTGAACCTGGGGGGACCACCCTCCAAGGCTAAGTACTCCTTGGTGACCGATAGCGGACTAGTACCGTGAGGGAAAGGTGAAAAGTACCCCTGAAGGGGAGTGAAATAGTACCTGAAACCGCGTGCCTACAAGCGGTGGGAGCAGCTTCGTGCTGTGACCGCGTGCTTTTTGCATAACGAGCCGGCGAGTTACTCGTCTGCGGCAAGGTTAAGCGATGAGCGGAGCCGTAGCGAAAGCGAGTCCGAATAGGGCGACACAGTCGTAGGCGGTAGACCCGAAGCTGAGCGAGCTACCCATGGGCAGGTTGAAGCGGGGGTAAGACCTCGTGGAGGACCGAACCGACCTAGGTTGAAAACTGGGCGGATGACCTGTGGGTCGGAGTGAAAGGCTAATCAAGCTCAGTGATATCTGGTTCTCTCCGAAATATATTTAGGTATAGCCTCGGATAAATTCCGTGGCGGCCGTAGAGCACTGTTTGGACTAGGGGCCCTACCAGGTTACCGACTTCAGGCAAACTCCGAAGACCGTCACGGCTACTCCGGGAGTCAGTTGCTGGGGGATAAACTTCAGCGTCAAAAGGGAAACAGCCCAGACCGCCAGCTAAGGTCCCTAAGTACTAGCTAAGTGGTAAACGATGTTCGAGTGCATAGACAACCAGGAGGTTGGCTTAGAGGCAGCCACCCTTGAAAGAGTGCGTAACAGCTCACTGGTCAAGTGTTCGAGCGCGGACAATGTAACGGGGCTCAAGCTAGTCACCGAAGCTGCGGGTGCGTGAGGTCTTCGGACCGATCGCGCGGTAGGAGAGCGTTCCGGCGCCAGCGAAGCGGCGGCGTAAGCCAGCCGTGGAGGCGCCGGAAGTGAGAATGCCGGCATAAGTAACGAAAGAGGGGTGAGAATCCCCTCCGCCGATTGCCCAAGGATTCCTGAGTAAAGTTCGTCTGCTCAGGGTTAGTCGGGACCTAAGGCGAGGCCGAAAGGCGTAGTCGATGGCCAACGGGTTGATATTCCCGTACCACGTCGCTTCCGTTTGACCGATGGGGGGACGAGGAAGGCTATGGGAACCCAGGCGATGGTCGCCCTGGGGTAAGCGTGTAGGGGTGGCCCTAGGTAAATCCGGGGCCGCATAACCCGAGGCGCGATGCCAGCTGGCTCTAAGCCGGCGAGTCCCGGATGCCATGCCTCCAAGAAAAGCCTCTAGGGAGGAAGCGCGTGCCCGTACCAAAACCGACACAGGTGGGCAAGTGGAGAACACTAAGGTGATCGAGATAACCCTCGTTAAGGAACTCGGCAAAATCGCCCCGTAACTTCGGGATAAGGGGCGCCCCAGTAGGGTGAAACTCCTCGCGAGTGGAGCCCGAGAGGGCCGCAGTGAATTGGTTCAAGCGACTGTTTACCAAAAACACAGGTCTCTGCTAAGTCGTAAGACGACGTATAGGGGCTGACGCCTGCCCGGTGCCGGAAGGTTACGTGGAGGTGTTAGGGCTTCGGCCCAAAGCACCGAAACTAAGCCCCGGTAAACGGCGGCCGTAACTATAACGGTCCTAAGGTAGCGAAATTCCTTGTCGGGTAAGTTCCGACCTGCACGAATGGCGTAACGACTTGAACGCTGTCTCAACGAGGGGCTCGGTGAAATTGCAGTCTCGGTGAAGATGCCGAGTACCCGCGGCTAGACGGAAAGACCCCGTGAACCTTTACTACAACCTGGTATTGGGGTTCGATGCACCTCGCTCAGGATAGGTGGGAGGCTTGGAAGCGCCGGCTGCGGCTGGCGTGGAGCCACCCTTGAGATACCACCCTTGGTGTATTGGATCTCTAACGGCGCGCCGTGAATCCGGGCGCCGGACAGTGACAGGTGGGTAGTTTGACTGGGGCGGTCGCCTCCCAAAATGTAACGGAGGCGCGCAAAGGTTCCCTCAGCACGGTCGGAAATCGTGCGTAGAGTGTAAAGGCAGCAAGGGAGCTTGACTGCGAGACCGACAGGTCGAGCAGGTGCGAAAGCAGGCCTTAGTGATCCGGCGGTAGCAAGTGGAAGCGCCGTCGCTCAACGGACAAAAGGTACTCCGGGGATAACAGGCTTATCGGGCCCAAGAGTCCACATCGACGGCCCGGTTTGGCACCTCGATGTCGGCTCGTCGCATCCTGGGGCTGAAGTAGGTCCCAAGGGTTGGGCTGTTCGCCCATTAAAGCGGTACGCGAGCTGGGTTCAGAACGTCGTGAGACAGTTCGGTCCCTATCTGCCGTGGGCGTTGGAGAGTTGAGAGGATTCGTCCCTAGTACGAGAGGACCGGGATGAACGCACCTCTGGTGTATCTGTTGTCCTGCCAAGGGCACAGCAGGTTAGCTACGTGCGGATCGGATAACCGCTGAAAGCATCTAAGCGGGAAGCCGGCCTCGAGATGAGCTCTCCCATCCCCTAGAGGGAGTAAGACCCCTGGTAGACCACCAGGTTGATAGGCCGGATCTGTAAAGGCGGTAACGCCCTCAGGAGACCGGTACTAATGGGTCGAGGGCTTGACGGATATCTTGATATCCGTGCATTGGCACTGTGTAGTTTTCAGGGCCCGCGGGGGCGGTCCCTCACCGGTTTCCGGTGGCTATGGCGAGGGGGAAACACCTCTTCCCATTCCGAACAGAGCCGTTAAGCCCCTCAGCGCCGATGGTACTTGGCCCGCAAGGGCCTGGGAGAGTAGGTCGCCGCCGGTTGTTTCGTCACTCACGCCGCTTGCGCCCAATGGTGCAGGCGGCGTGCGTGGTCAAGGAGCGGGGTCCGCGCTGCCGACGGGCGGATTACCTCCCTGGCGGGATCGGCGCGTACTGCCACAGGCCCTGATCGTGGGGTTGATCAAGCCAGTTCTGGGCGTCGATGCGCCCGTGCTCGATCAGCGCGCTGTGGAACTCAGGGGAGAAGAAGAGGTAGGAGAGGAGCTCACCGCGGACAGGGTCCCGGCCGGCGTCGATCAGCTTCCCGAGTAGGGCGACATCGCGCTCGCGCAGGCGCCACTTGAGCTTGTCCACGTTGCGCTCCCACACGTCGAGGGCCACCCGCCCGACCGCGTAGCGGTCGCTGGGGGCGACGAAGATGTAGGGCACCCGGCGGTAGGGAGCGGCGGGGTTCCGTGCGTCCGCAACGCCACCCGCACCACCCGCCGCCCCGCCGCGATCGCCCGTGCCTCCGGTCGGCGACCAGCCGAGGCAAGAGTTGATCGTGGCCAGGGTCTGGACGTCGTGGGCTAGCTGGTTGGCCAGCATCGCCTGCAGGATCAGGGCGAGGCCGTCGAAGACCTCGGGGCGCGTGAGCACGGGGTCGGGCGGTGGTTGCAGGGAGTTCAGGCCGATCACGACCACTCGCTCGGCCCCGAGGGTCAGCGCCGGCTTGATCGGCGTGTTGAGCTGGGCGCCGCCGTCGCCGTACCAGGCGGCGCGGTCGGCGGGCGCGCGGACGTCGACGGCCGGGAACAGGGCCTCGATCGCCGCCGAGGCCTGGATGTGCTCGGCGGAGAGGGGGGTGGGCGCGTAGCAGATGCCGCGCCGCAGATCGGCCGCGATCGCCACCGGCCCTCCGTGGCTGTCGTGGAAGACGACGCTGTCTCCGGTCGCGTACGACGTCGCGACGACCGCCGCGGTCTGGAGCGCGCCGGTCTCGACGTTCCGGGCGAGCTGGGCGAAGTCGATCTGCTCCTTGAGCGTCGCGGCCTGCGGACTGGTGTCGAGCAGGCTCGTCAGCTCGGCGCCGGGGACGCCGAGCAGCTCGCCGAGGTAGACGAGCGCGCGCGACAGCTCGAACGGCGATACCAGCGGGCCGAGCACGTCGCTCCAACCGATCGAGCGCCAGCGGTCCAGCATCGACGCGGTCGCGGTCGCGGCGTCGAGATTCGCCATCGTCGCCAGCCAGGCCGTGTTGACCGCGCCGACGCTGGTGCCCAGCAGCACGCCGGGACGCTCGCCGCTGTGTTCGAGCGCCGGCAGCAGGACCGACAGCGGGCCTGCCTCGTACGCGCCACGGGCGCCGCCGCCGGCCAGTACGAGGCCAACGTGCGGATCAGCGGCGGTCATCGGGCACGGTCGGCGGGCGGACGATCGCGGCGTGGCCGCTGGCGAAGGCCTCGTCGACCGGACGCGGCCGGGCGACGTGGAACCCCTGGGCGAAGTCGACTCCGAGCGCCCGTAGCATGCGGAGCGTCTCGGCCGTCTCGACAAACTCGGCGATCGTGTCCTTGCCCAGCCCCTTGGCCAGCTGCACGCAGGCCTGGACGATGAGCTGGTCGGTCCGTCCTTCGGTCGCCGTGCGGATGAACTCTCCGTCGATCTTGAGGAAGTCGAACGGGATGTGCTTGAGGTAGTAGAAGGAGCCGAAGCCGGCGCCGAAGTCGTCGAGCGCGAACTTGCAGCCGAGCCCCCGCAGTTCCTCGGCGAACTCGCGCGCGCTCTGGATGCTCTCGACCGCCGCGGTCTCTGTGATCTCGAACACGAGCCGGGTGGGGTCGACGCCCGACGCCTCGATCCGTCGCTCGATGAACGCGAGCAGCTCGCGATCGCCGATCGAGCGCGCCGACAGGTTGATCTCGAGCTCGACGGCGGGATCGAGGCGTTCGTCGATAGCGAGGTTCACTGCCCGGTCGACCACCCAGCGATCGATGCGGCCGACCTGGCCGAACCGCTCGGCGACGTACAGGAACGTTCCCGGAGCGAGCAGGGTGCCGTCGTCGGTGCGCATGCGCAGCAGCAGCTCGTACTTGACCACCGCCTGATCCCTGAGCCTCATGACCGGCTGCGCGTGGAGCTCGAAGCTGCCGGTCTCCAGCGCGCGCTCGATCTGGTTGTGGAGCGTCATCCGCGCTGGCTGCAGGTGCTGGCTGGTCGGCTGCTTGACGTGCAGGGCGATCCGGTTGCGTCCGGCGCGCTTGGCCGCGAACATCGCCTCCTCGGAGTCGGCCATCAGCTCCTCGGGCGTCGCCTCGGCGTCATCGATGACCCGCACGCCGATGCTGGCGGTCACCGCGAGCTCGTCCGCGTCGATCGCGATCCGGATGCCGGCGCGGATCCGGTCCGACAGGTCGGAGGCGAGTGTCTCGGCCTCGTGCTCGCCGCCCTCGTGCATCAGCACGACGAATTCGTCGCCCTCGAGCCGGGCGATGACGTCGGACTCGCGCACGCGAGCGCCGATCAGCCGCCCCACGGTCGAGATCGTCTGATCGCCGACGCCGTGGCCGGCCCGACCATTGATCTGCTTGAAGTGATCGAGGTCGACGGTCAGCACGGCGCCCGCGACGCCGTAGCGGCGGATGCCGTGCAGGTGGCGCTCCAGCAGCTCCAGGAAGTGCGCCCGGTTGTAGTGCCCGGTGAGCGGGTCGTGACCGGCCATGTATTGCAGCTCGCGCTCATAGCGCTTGCGCGGCCCGACGTCCTCGACCTGGGCGATGAAATACATCGGGGCGCTGTCGGCGCCGCGTACCAGGCTGAGGCTCACCGACACGTCGATCGGATGCCCCGTCGCGTGCAGGTAGCGCTGCTCGGACTGGTGGTGGTCGAGCCGTCCGGCGAGCAGGTCGCCGACCGCCTCGAGGCTCCGCGCGCGGTCGTCCGACAGCGTCAGCGACTGGATGTCGGAGGCGAGCAGCGCCGCCTCGGACATCCCGACCAGCTCGCACATGGCCCGGTTGACCTGCAGGTAGCGGCCAAGCGTGGGGGGCATCGCGCTGACGAGGGCGAGACCGACCGGGGCATTGACGAACGCGGTCCGGAACCGGTCCTCGGCGAGCCGCAGACGTTCTTCGGCCGCCTTGCATTGCGTGATGTCGGTGGCCAGTCCCATGAAGCCGACGATCTGCCCGGACGTGTCGCGTCGCGGCGTGACCGTCAGCGACACGGGTAGGCGGCTGCCGTCATTGCGGACGTAGGTCCATTCCCGCGTCTCGGAACGCCCGTCCGCCGCGGCGTTCACGAACACCTGGAAGCCGTGCTTGACGCCGAGCTCGGCGGCGCGGACCGAGATCTCGATCGGGTCGTGGAACAGCTCCGCGTTGGCCACGCCCACGACCTCCTCGGCCCGGTAGCCGAGCATGTGCTCGGCGCCGCGATTGAACACGATTACCGTGCCGTCCTGCTCGCAGCCGATGATCGCGTGGTCGACGGCGGCGCCGAGGATGCCCGACAGCAGCTCGCGGTTCTCCCGGAGCGCGCGCTCGGCCGCCTTCCTCGCGCTCACGTCGCGGATCGCGACCGAGACCAGCGTGCCGCCGTCGCTGCGCAAGGGACTGAGCCTGATCTCGACCGGCAGCTCCTCGCCGTCGTGGCGCAGCGCGCATACCTCACGGCCTTCTCCCATGGCCCGGACCTCCGGGCTGGAGAAGAACTCCGTCCGCAACGCGCGCTGCTCGTCTCGGAGTCGCTGCGGCAGCAGCAGCTCGACCGGCAGCCCGACGAGCTGCTCGCGGGGATACCCGAGCAGCGTCTCGGTCTGCCCATTGACGAGCGTGATGATGCCGCTCTGATCGACGATCACGATCGCGTCGGGAGCGGCCTCGAGCAGCCCGCGGAAGCGGGTCTCGCTCTCCCGCAGCGCCTGTTCGGCCTTGTGGCGCTCGGTCAGCTCCCGGGTGACCTTGCCGAACCCGAGCAGCTGGCCCTCGGCGTCGCGCACCGCCGTGATCACGACGTTCGCCCAGAAGCGGGTGCCGTCCTTGCGCACGCGCCACCCCTCGGCCTCGATCCGCCCCTTGCGCCTGGCCGCCTCGAGTTGCGCGTCGGGCTTGCCGATGGCGACGTCCTCTGGCAAGTAGAAGCGCGAGAAGTGCTCCCCGATGATGTCCTTGCGCCGGTAGCCCTTGACGCGCTCGGCGCCGGGATTCCAGCTCGCCACGTGGCCATCGGGATCGAGCATGAAGATCGCGTAATCGGACACCGCATCGACCAGCAGGCCGAGCCGTTCGTCGCGGGCGGCGGCGGACTCGCCGTGGGCCACCTGCCGGACGATTGCGGTGACGCCGGCGATCTTCTCGTCGTCGCCGTCGGCTCGCATCGGGCGAACCTTGAAGTCGAACATCGTCTGCCGGTCGGAGGCCGCGAGCGACAGCACCTCCTCCTCTCCGTCGAGGGCGGCCAGGAATGCGGCTTCGAGCCGGTCGCGCTGCTCGATCGGCAGCGCGTCGACGAGCGCCCGCCCCACCATCAGGTCGGCGTCCCAGCCGAGGTCGGAGATCGCTGAGCCGAGCACCTGCGTCAGCCTGAGCTCGCGGTCGGTGCACAGCACGCCGACATCGCCGAGGACGTCGAGGGTCATCGTCAGCGTCTGCTCGGCATCCCACGTGAGATCGGTGGGTGCCTTCGCGGAACGTCGCTTTTGGCTGTGTCGCTCGGGCATCCTGCCGGGGGTCAGGCGCTATAGCGCGCCACACGAGTGTCCGTGCCTGTCGGTCTCGCCCAGGCCCAGCGCCCCTCGACGAACGTGGCATCTGACCCTTGGGAGGGACCAACGTCGCCTGACTCCGCGCAATATTGCCACAACCTGAGGCCTGGTCAAGAAACGAGGATTTTGCTTTGTGATCGTGCAGGCCGCGCGCGCCGGTCACGGGCCGCCGGCCGGCCGCGATCGGGCCCCTGGGCGGCCGTAAGCGGGCCCGGCGAGCGCGCGGGCCGCGCGTGGTTGTGCCGGCGCCGCGCGGCACATATGGTTGGGCCATGTCATCCACAGATCTCTCCGGCCTGCGCGGCAGCCGGGTTCTCATCACCGGCGCAGCCCGCGGCATCGGCGCGGCGCTGGCTGAGAAGTTGGCCGTGCACGGCGCCCGTCTCGCACTCATCGGACTCGAGCCGGACATCCTCGCCGACGTGGCGCGCCGCTGCGGCGAGGGCACGTTCATCGCCGAATGCGACGTCTCCGCCGACGAGCAGGTGACCCGCGCGATCGACGAGGCGGCCGCGGCGCTCGGAGGCCTCGACGTCGTGGTCGCGAACGCGGGCATCGCCACAGGCGGCCCGCTCCGCACCCAGGACGTGCGCTCCTGGGAGCGCGTGATCGAGATCAACCTGCTCGGGGTGATGTATACCGACCGTGCTGCGCTCCCGCACCTCGAGCGCAGCGGCGGTTATCTGCTCAACATCGCGTCGACCGCGGCCGTGCTCCGGGGCCCCGGGATGACCGCCTACTGCGCCGCCAAAGCCGGCGTGGAGGCCCTCAGCGACTGCCTCCGGATCGAGGAGAACGCGCTCGGCGTGCAGGTGGGCGTGGCCTACTTCCTGTTCCTGGACACCGACATGGTCAACGACGGCGAGCGCGAGATGCCGCTGCTGCAGCGGGTCAAGGGAGAGATGCCGAGCGTGCTGTCCCGCACCTACCCGCTCGCCCCGGCGATCGACGAGGTGGTCGCAGCGATCGCCGAGCGTCGCCGGCGGGTGTCCTACCCGCGCTGGTTCGTGAAGACGATCGCGCTGCGCCAGCTGCTGGCCTCGCGGCTCGCCGAGCGCGAGTCGGGCAAGCACATGCCCGAGGCGATCCGGGAGCACGAGCGCCTCGTCGCCGAGCGCGGTGCGAGCGCGGCCTCCGCGAGCGAGCGCACACGGGAGCTGGCCGGCTTCTGATTACGCCCGGACATGTCCTGCAGCGCTGGGTGGGCCGTCAGCGCGAGGCGCCGTCGCGCGACTTGGACTCACGCGAGGCGCGGACGGGCGAGATGCAGTGGGCCGGACGGGCGGGCACGCTGCCCCCGCGACGCGTGCGCTCGATGCGCAGCGGCACCCGGTGCGGGTGTGGCGCGGGCACCGCCGCAAGCTCGCGGGTCTGCTCGTCCGCCCGGCTCAGCAGCGCGCGCATTCGACTCAGAGAAGACTGGAACATATGTTCGTAAGAGTAGGGAGGCCGCCGGACGGAACCGCGACCCCGGCGCTCGCCCGCCGGATGGAACCCGGCGGGCCCGGCGATCAGGCCGCCGACCCGAGCCCGCCGGGCCGGGCGATCAGGCCGCCGACCCGAGCGAGGACCACACCTCGATCTTGGTCCGGATCCGCTCAATCACGGCGGTCGTGAACTCGGTGGTGCCGGCGTGACCGCCCAGATCGGGCGTCTTGGCGCCGGAGAGGAGCCCGGCGTAGAGCGCGTCGATCAGGACCGGTTGGTAGGCGACGTCGGGATGTCGGCCCGCGGCGGCGTCGAGCTCCTCCTTGAGCATGCCCTCGTATACGGGCGAGACGGTCCACTTGGGACCGCCATAGACACGGGCAGCCCGAGCCCGGCCTCGCGCATCGCCGCCGCTGCATCGATCACGACCTGGTTGGAGGTCTCGCGGCGGTGCTCGAGCGATAGATCGAAGTGCTCGAGCAGGGTCGCGATCCCCAGCAGCGCCGGTTCGAGCACGCGAATCGCCTGCTCGAGCAGCTCCTGGCCGGTCTCGTCGCCGTCCAGCACAACGATCTTGATCGGATCCGCCATCGGCGGCACGATATCCGACCTCAGGCGCTGCCCAGGAGCTGCTCGCGCTGGTCGGTGAGCGCCGCGATCACGACCTCGAGGTGCTCGTCGAAGTCGATCCCGAGGTCCTCCGCGCCGTGGTGCAACGAGTCGCGATCGACGGCGGCGGCGAAGCTCGGCTGCTTGAGCTTCTTCTTGACCGATTTGGGCGTCATCCCCTCGAGCCCGTCCGGCCGGACGTAGGCACACGCCAGCACGAAACCCGACAGCTCGTCCACGGCGTACAGCGTCTTCTCCATCGGAGACTCGCGGGCCACCTCCAGGTAGTCGGCGTGGGACGCCACCGCGCGGACCAGCTCGGGCGGGTAGCCCCGGGCCTCGAGCTCGGCCATCGCGTAGCGGGGGTGGCCGTCCTCGAGGTTCGGGTAGCGCTCGTAGTCGAGGTCGTGCAGCAGCCCGGTGACGCCCCACAGCTCCTCATCGGCCCCGAAACGCCGTGCGTACGCGCGCATTGCCGCCTCGACGGCGAGCGCGTGGCGGCGCAGCGATTCGCTCTCCGTCCACTCGCAAAGGAGGGACCAGGCCTGATCGCGCGAAATCTCAGATGGCATGGGTGTTACCCTAGCTCAGCGATTTGGGCCCGCCGCGAGCGTGGGCCCCGAATCACCAGCTACGCTGGCCTCGCCCCCCTCGCCCCTTATGGAGAAGTTCGTAATCGAAGGCGGCGTGCCGCTCTCCGGCACGCTCGTCCCCGCTGGTAACAAGAACGGCGCTCTGCCGATCCTGGCCGCCTGCCTGCTCACCGAGGAGGAGGTAGTGCTCCGCAACGTGCCGCGGATCAGCGACGTCGAGACGATGACCCAGCTGCTACAGACGCTCGGGGCCAAGGTCACCTGGCACGGGCCCGGAGAGGTCGTGGTCGATGCCTCGGGCGTCGACGAGTTCGACGTGGATCGTGGCCTCTCGGAGCGGATCCGGGCCTCGTTCCTGCTCGCGGGACCCCTGCTCGCCCGGTTCGGCCGGGCCCACATGCCGCCGCCGGGCGGCGACGTGATCGGTCGCCGTCGCCTCGATCCGCATCTCGACGCGTTCAAGGCGCTCGGCGCCACTGTCGACCAGGATCGCGACATCGTGCTCGCGGCGCCCCTGGGGCTGCGGGCGGCGGATTTCCTGATGGACGAGCCGTCGGTGATGGCGACCGAGAACGCGCTCATGGCGGCGGCCCTGACCCCCGGATCGACCGTGATCCACAACGCGGCCTCCGAGCCGCATGTCCAGGACCTGGCGCGCATGCTGGTCGCGATGGGAGCCGAGATCTCCGGCATCGGTTCGAACGTGATGATCGTGCACGGCCGCCGGACGTTGCACGGCTGCGTACATTGGATCGCTCCGGACCACATCGAGATCGGCTCGTTCATGGCACTCGCGGGCGTGACCGGGGGAGAGCTGGTGATCAAGGACACCGTGCCCGACGATCTGCGCATGATCCGGCTCGTGTTCGAGCGCCTGGGCCTGCACTCAGAGCTCCACGATTGCGATGTGGTCGTGCCCGGCAATCAGAAGCTCGTGATCCGCAACGATGCCGGCGGCTACCAGCCCAAGGTCGAGGACGGCCCGTGGCCCGCGTTTCCGGCCGACCTGACCTCGATCGCGCTGGCGCTCGCCACCCAATCGGAGGGGTCGGTCATCATCCACGAGAAGATGTTCGAGAACCGCCTGTTCTTCACCGACAAGCTGCAGCTGATGGGCGCCGCGATCACGATCTGCGATCCCCACCGCGCGCTTGTCGTCGGACCCCGGCGGCTGCGCGGCGAGCGCGTCGAGTCGCCGGACATTCGCGCCGGGATGGCGATGCTGATCGCCGCCCTGTGCGCCGACGGCGTGACCGAGATCGGCAACATTCGCCAGATCGACCGCGGCTACGAGCGGATCGACGAGCGCCTGCGGGACCTGGGGGCGCGAATCGAGCGGCTGGACGACGTGCCGAGCCCGGTGTGACCGGCAGCCGCCCGCACGCCAGCCGCCCGCACGCCAGCCGACCGATTCCCACTCGATGAACGACCGCATCCCTTCAGGTACGCGCGATGTGCTGCCCGATGAGATGCGCGAGCTGCGGGCGATGACCGACCGGCTCCGCGGCGTGTTCGACCGCTCCGGCTACGGGGAGGTGTACACGCCGGCGCTCGAGTACGAGCAGACCTTCGAGCGGGCCGCCGAGGTCGCCGGTGCTCGCCCCGCGTACCGGATGTTCGACGAGCAGGGCAACGTGCTGGTGCTGCGCTCGGACATGACGGTGCCGATCGCGCGGCTTGTGGCCAACCGCTACGAGGGGGTCCAGCCGCCGCTGCGGTTCTGCTACCTGGCCCACGTCTACCGCGGCGTGCGCCCCCAGCGCGGCCAGTCGCGTGAGTTCCTGCAGGCCGGCGTCGAGCTGGTCGGCGCGGCGGCTCCTGAGGGGACCGCCGAGGTGCTCACCGTCCTGTGCGAGGCGCTCGACGCGGCCGGGCTGCGGACCTATCGAATCGGGGTCGGGGACGCATCGCTGTACCCGTCGCTGCTCGATGCGCACGCTGTCGACCCCGAGCGCCGGGAGCGCATTCTGGGCGAGCTCGTGACGCGTGATTTCGTCGGACTCGAGCGCGAGGTCCAGGCCCTCGCGCTCGATGCTCACAGCACCCAGGTGCTGCTCGAGGTGCCCCGGACGCGGGGTGGCCCGGAGGTGCTCGAGCGGCGCTCGGCGCCGCTCGAGGAGGCGGTCTCCGGGATGCGCGAGCTGCATGCGCTGCTCGCGCCCGACGTGGCCGGGCGGATCATCTTCGATCTCGGCCTGGTGCGTAGCCTCGGCTACTACACGGGCGCGGTGTTCCAGGTCTACGATCCCGCGCACGGCGTTCCGATCGGCAGCGGCGGTCGGTACGACGAACTGCTCGGGCGCTTCGGCCGGCCGCTGCCCGCAGTCGGCTTTGCGCTCAACGTCGAGCGGCTGCACATCGCGCTCGCGGGCGAGGAGCGGGGTGAGTTCCTGTCCGCCGAGGGACAGCCGGACGACATGGCACAGCCGGGGGCGCGGGAACACCATGCCTGAGCTGCGGATCGCGGTACCGCGCGGCGCTCTGTTCGGCGACACGCTCGACCTGCTCGACCGCCTCGGCCTCGACACGGCCGAGGTGCGGTCCAACGACCGCAAACTCCTGTTCGAACAGTCCGGGATCGTGACGATGAGGCCTTCGGACGTGCCCACGTACGTGGAGGCCGGCGCCGCCGACCTCGGGGTGACGGGCAAGGACGTGCTGATGGAGCAGTCCGAGCGCGAGGTCTACGAACTGGTGGACCTTGGCTACGGGCGCTGCCGGATGGTGCTGGCCAGCGTCGCCGGCGAGGATCGTGCGGCCGAGGCCCTGCGTCGGCTCGGTGTCATGCGAATCGCGACCAAGTATCCGAAGATCGCCGCCCGCCACTTCCTGGCCACCGGCCGCCAGGCCGAGATCGTGGAGGTCAAGGGCTCAGTGGAGCTGGCGCCGCTGACCGGACTGGTCGAGGGCATCGTCGACCTGACCGCCACGGGCAGCACCCTGCGCGAGAACGGTCTCGTGATCCGCGAGGAGATCGCCGAGTGCACGGCCCGCCTGATCGCCAACCCCGTCGCCCACAAGCTCAAGGCCAGGGCGCTGGACGCGGTCCTGGAGCGCCTCGATGCAGCTTGAGCGCCTCGAGCTGAGAGACGACCCGGAGGGCCTCGCCGCGCAGCTGCGCTCCCGCGTGCCCGCACCGGCCTCGGTGCACGAGATGGTGGCCGAGATCATCACCGGCGTCCGCCAGGCGGGCGACGAGGCGCTGCTGGCCTACACGCGCCGGTTCGACACCGCCGGAGCCGAACCGGGTCCGCTGCTGGTCACCGAGGACGAGCTCGACCGGGCCGCCGGACAGCTCGCGTCCGACGTTCGCCAGGGGCTCGAGCTGACGATCGAGAACGTCAGCCGGGTGGCCAGAGCGGGGTTGCACACGCCCGAGCCGGTCGCATTCTCGGGCCACGAAGTGATCCTGCGCGAGGCTCCGGTCCGTCGGGCCGGCGTCTATGTCCCCGGCGGCCGGGCGCCGTACCCGAGCACCGTGGTGATGGGCGCCGTCACTGCCCGGGTGGCCGGCGTCACGAACGTCGTCGTGTGCGCCCCGCCGGGTCCCGACGGTGCCGTGCATCCGAGCGTGCTCGGCGCCTGCCGGCTGGCCGGCGTCTCGTCGGTCTACCGGATGGGCGGCGCCCAGGCCATCGCCGCGCTCGCCTACGGGACCGAGTCCGTTCGGCCGGTGGACGTGATCGTCGGCCCCGGGAACCTCTACGTTCAGGAGGCCAAGCGCCAGGTCTTCGGTCAGGTCGGGATCGACGGGTTCGCCGGTCCCAGCGACGTGCTCGTGATCGCCGACGCCGACGCGGATCCCGAGCCGATCGCGCTCGACCTGCTGGCCCAGTCCGAGCACGGTCCGGGCACGCTCGTGATCGCCGTCTCGACCTCTGCCCAGCTGCTGGATCTGCTGGGCCAGCGGGTCGGGGCCGGTAACGACACTGGAGCGGTCGCCGCGCTCGTGCACGCCGAGGACCTCAGTCTCGCGCTCGGGCTCGCGGAGGCCTTCGCACCGGAGCACCTGGAGCTCGTAGGCGCCGAGGCCGAGGCGCTGGCGCCGTCGGTCGCGAGCGCCGGGTGCCTGTTCGTCGGAGCCGGCGGCGCCACCGCATTCGGCGACTACGTGGCCGGGTCGAACCACGTTCTCCCGACCAACGGCGCCGCGCGCTTCTCCTCGGGGCTCTCCCCGGCCCACTTCCGCCGCCGCTTCGCCGAGGTCCGGATCGGCGACGGGGCGGAGGCGCTGGCCCGCGCGGCGGCGCCGGTCGCGCGGGCGGAGGGATTCGAGCTGCACGCCCGCTCGATGGAGGCCCGCATCCGGGACAATGGGCCGCGATGATCCGCAGCGCCGAGATCAACCGCAGGACCGGCGAGACCGATGTGTTCGCGAGCCTGGCGCTGGACGGGACCGGCGCCGGCGAGCGTGACACCGGGGTCGGCTTCCTCGACCACATGCTCGACCTGCTGGCGCGCCACGGGCGCATGGATCTCGTCGTGCGGGCGACCGGCGACCTCCAAACGGGCGCGCACCACACGGTCGAGGACGTCGGTATCTGCATCGGGCAGGCGCTCGACCAAGCGCTCGGGGACCGCGTCGGGATCGTGCGCTACGGACAGGCGACGGTGCCGATGGACGAGTCGCGCGCCGCGTGCGCGATCGACATCTCCGGCCGCGGCTACTGCGCGTTCCAGGCGCCGCTGCCGCCGGGCGCGATCGGCAACTTCGACCACGAGCTGGCCGAGGAGTTCTTCCGCTCGCTGGCCATGAACGCCAAGCTGACGCTGCACCTCACGGTCGAGGCCGGGACCAACGTCCACCACGTGATCGAGGCCTCGTTCAAGGCGCTGGCGCGGGCCCTGCGGGTAGCCGTCGCACTCGACCCCAACGAGCAGGGCATCCCGAGCACCAAGGGAACGCTCGTATGAGCCTGCAGTCCGGCGGCCCGCGACTCGTGGTGCTGGACTACGGGATGGGCAACCGGCGCTCGGTCCAGAAGGCCTTCGAGCACGTCGGCGCGCAGGCGACGATCACGCGCGACCACGACGAGCTGCGGGCCGCCGACGGGCTCGTGGTGCCCGGCGTGGGGGCTTTTCCGCTGGCGATGCGCAACCTGTGCGAGCTCGGACTCGACGGGCTGCTCCAGGCCCGGGCCGGCCAGGGAGCGCCGATCCTGGGGATCTGCCTGGGCATGCAACTGCTGTTCGAGCGCTCCCAGGAGATGGAGCCGACCGAGGGGCTCGGGCTGATCCCCGGCGAGGTCACACCGCTCGACGCCACCGTCCTGCGGATTCCCCACATCGGCTGGAACGAGGTCGTGTTCGAGCGGGCCTCGCCGCTCACCGCCGGCCTGCCCGCGGACGGATGCCCGTTCTACCACGTGCACTCTCTGGCGGCGCGGCCCGCGGACGCCACCGACGTTGTCGGGACCAGCGAGTACGGCGAGCGCTTCGCCACGATCGTGGCCCGGGGCGCCGTCTACGGGGTCCAGTTCCATCCCGAGAAGTCATCGGCCCACGGACTGCGGATGCTGGCCAACTTCGCCCGGCTGTGCGCGGGACGCAGCGACGGCGCGCCGGCGTCGCCGGCCGCGGTGCGCGCATGATCCTGTTGCCGGCCATCGACATCCTCGACGGTAAGGCGGTGCGCCTCGCCCGGGGCGACTTCGACGCCAAGACCGTCTACGACGCGGATCCTCTGGAGGCGGCGCTGCGGTGGGTCGACGGCGGCGCCCGCGTGCTCCACGTCGTCGACCTCGACGGCGCCCGCAGCGGCATCCCGGCCAACCTCGAGCACGTGCGGCGGATCGCGGATGCCGTCGAGGTGCCGGTGCAGCTCGGCGGCGGCCTGCGGACGGCCGCCGCAGTCGCCGACGCGATCGGAGCGGGGGCGGCCAGGGTGGTGCTGGGCACCGCCGCCTACAGCGACGTCGATTTCCTCGACGACGTGCTCGCCGAGCACGGAGAGCGGATCGTCGTCTCGATCGACGCCCGCAACGGCAGGCTGGCCGTGTCCGGATGGACCGAGCAGACCGAGATCCCGGCCGAGTCGGTGATCGATCGGCTCGGGCGCCGGGGAGTCAGGAGCTTCGTCTATTCGAGCATCGAGCGCGACGGGATGCTCACCGGTCCCGACCTCGGGGAGGTCGCCCGCGTGGCCGAGGCCGTCAGGGGCCGCTTCGTGTACTCGGGTGGGGTCTCGTCGGTGTCGGACCTCGAGGCGCTGGTGGCGCTGCGCCAGGTCAACCTCGCCGGCGTGATCGTCGGCAAGGCGCTGTACGAGCAGCGGTTCACCGTCGCCGAGGCGCAGGCCGTGCTCGACGGGCGCGCGGACGGGCGTCAGGAGTGAGCTGAGCGTGCACTACAAGCGCGTGATCCCGTGCCTGGACGTCGATCGCGGCCGCGTAGTCAAGGGCGTCGGCTTCCTCGATTTGCGCGACGCCGGCGACCCGGTCGAGCTGGCCTGCCGCTACGACGCCGCCGGCGCCGACGAGCTCGTGTTCCTCGACATCACCGCGACCTCGGACAAGCGTGAAACGGTCGTCGAGCTGGCCCGGCGCACGGCCGACGACGTGTTCATCCCGTTCACGATCGGCGGCGGCATCCGCTCGGTGTCCGACGCGCAGGCGGTGCTCGACGCCGGCGCGGACAAGATCTCGGTCAACTCGGCCGCGCTCACCCGTCCGGAGCTGCTCGACGAGCTGTCGGCGACCTTCGGCGCCCAGTGCGTGGTCCTGGCCATCGACGCCAAGGCCGACGGCCGCTGCTCCTGGGAGGCGTACCTGGCCGGCGGCCGCACCCCGACGGGGCGCGACGCCGTCGCGTGGGCTCGCGAGGGCGTCGAGCGCGGGGCGGGGGAGATCCTGCTCACCAGCATGGACCGGGACGGCACCAACGCCGGCTACGACCTGCCGCTCACCGCCGCCGTGGCCGACACGGTCGGCGTCCCGGTGATCGCCTCCGGCGGCGCCGGCGAGCTCGACGACCTCGTGCAGGCGATCGACGCCGGCGCCGACGCCGTCCTGTGTGCCTCGATCTTCCACTACGGCCACCACACGATGGACGAGGTCAAGGCCCATCTGGCCGGGGCGGGGGTGGCGGTCCGGCGGTAGGAGGCCTGCCCCCCGCTGGCGCCTGCGCCGAGCGGATAGCTTTGGCGCAGGCGCCAGCGGACCCGGTTAACCGGGCCTTTAGAGGCAGTTGCGGTTCTTCTCTGGTCGCCGGGCTGCAGAGACCGCTAGGCGGCCTCTTCCACGTATCCCGCGGCCGAGCACGTATCGCAATACGCGGCGGGCGGGACACGAGGCTCATAACAGCCTGGACGGCAACAAGTGGACGACCGCTTGGGTCGGCCACGACCGATGCGGGCAGCAGCCGCGTCCTTCAGCTCTTCGCGCATGCGATCGAGCTCGGCGGCGTGGTCCGCACAGAAACGCCGGCCCTTTTCGGCCGGTGCCTGACAATGACTTCCACTACGACAGCGCATAGACCCGTAATCTTACCAAAGCGGGCCCGAACGCATGTTTGTGATGGGTTAGTGCAACGTCGCTATTTGCGCTTTGTCGACGCTGCCGGCTGCAGTGTATGACCCCGGGCGCCATTCTGCGGCAGCAACTGGAACAGGTCCCCGTAGCCGGTCAGGTAGATCGCCGTGCTGTCGGCGACGACCGGGTTGAACGAGCCCGCGGGGAACGCGAACACCTGATGTCCGGTGCGGACGTCGAGCCCGGCCGTCGTCTTCGATCCCAGGTCGGCGTAGTAGACGACGTTGCCGACGATCGTCGGCGAGCCGGAGATCTTGCCCCCGGCCGGGTGCGTCCAGCGGACCGCGCCCGTGCGGGCGTCGAAGGCGTAGAAGTTGCCGTCATAGGAGCCGATGTACACGGTCGGTCCCAGCCCCGGCGTGTTCTCGACCGCGGGCGACGCGTACACGTAGGCGCCCGTCCCCGTCGCCCAGGCGAGCTGGCCGGAGTGGGCCGCGAACGAATACACGCGGCCGTCGGTGTTGCCCATGTACACCCGTCCGAACGCGATTGCCGGCGTCGAGTAGAACTCTCCCGACCCGAAGCCGAACCGGGCACCGTTGGTGCCCACGGCCCACACCTCGTGACCGTTGGCGGCGCGCACCGCGTAGGCGCGGCCGGCGTAGTCCCCGAAGTACAGAATCCCAGCCGATAGCGACGGGCCGCCCTTGACCGCCCCGCTCGCGTGATACGTCCACAGCTCGTGCCCGTCGTTGACCTGCAGCGCGTACACGGCCCCGGACTGGTCGCCGAAGTACACCGTCGGGCCCCACACCAGCGGCGAGGACTCCGTGCCCGGCCCGATCGGCAGTGACCACACGACCTTGCCCGTCTGCTGCGAGAGCGCCACGAAGCGGCCGTTGCCCGGATTCTGGCCGGCGTTCGGGTTCGTGGACAGCAGCGAGAGGAGCACGAGGCCACTGCCGACCGCGGGCGACGCCGCGGCCAGGGTGCCGACCTGTCGCTGCCACAGCACCGCGCCGGTGCGCTTGTCGATCGCGGTCGCGACGCCCGAGTCGTTGAGCATGAACAGCGAGTTGCCGTGGATCACGGGCGGGAACTCGAGCAGCGAGCCGCCGCGGTAGGTCCAGCCGCGCCGCAGGGGCGGATCGAGGTGGGCGCTGTTGGGGAAGAGGCGCGTGCGGCCGGCGTCGTAGCCGTAGCGGGGCCACATGAACGGCGGCGGGACCACCGCCTTGGGCGGTGGCTTGGGCGGCTGAGTGGCGGTTGGGCTCGTGAACTCCAGATTCGGATGGGAGACATTGCCCGGCTGGTGCAGGAACGCGAAGGCAATCGCGGCGCCGATCATCAGCACCACCACGACCGCCGCCACGAGCCACCGCATCAGCCTCCGCCGCGGACCCGTACTCGGCATGCGGGTGATGCTAGTGATCCGGCGGATGTCCCCGGGGCACGCGAAGATGGGCGCGTGGAGCTTCCCTGGATGCCCGAGTTGCGCCACCGCGTCGAGCGCCTTCCCGCGGTCGCGCGGGTGCTTCCTGTGCTGGCCGGATCGGCCGGCGTGCACGTGGTCGGCGGCGCCCTGCGCGACCTGATTCTGGGCGGCGCTCCCGTGGACCTCGATCTCGTGGTCGAGGGAGACGCGGTGGCGGTGGCCACGCGGCTCGGCGGCCCGGTTCGGGTCCACGACCGGTTCGGGACCTGCACGGTGATCCTCGAAGGCTTCACCTACGACCTCGCCCGCGCGCGACGCGAACGCTATCCCGCGCCCGGCGCGCTCCCCGAGGTCGAGCCGGCGCCGCTGGCCGAGGATCTGCTGCGACGCGACTTCACGATCAACGCGGCGGCCGTCTCGCTCGGCGGCGAGCAGCCGGGAGAGCTGACGGTGGCGCCGGGAGCCCTGGAGGACATCGCCGCCGGGCGGCTGCGCGTCCTGCACGAGCGTAGCTTCGTGGACGATCCGACGCGGCTGTTGCGACTGGTCCGCTACGCGAGCCGGCTGCGGTTCGAGATCGAGCCCGGGACGCGCGCGCTGGCCGTGGCCGCGATCGACTCGGGCGCCCTGGAGACCGTCAGCGGGGCACGGATCGGAACCGAGCTGCGGCTGCTGGCCCGCGAGCGCGATCCGGTCGCCGCGCTCAGCGCTCTGCGCGAGCTGGGGCTCGACCGGGCGCTGCACCCCGGCTTCGGCCTCGACGACCCGGCGCTTGCCGAGGCGGCGCTGGCGCTGCTGCCCGCAGACGGCCGTTGTGATCTGCTGATCCTCGCGCTGGCCGCGCGCGGCATCGAGCCGGGGGAGCTGAGGACGCTACTCGACGCGCTCGCGTTCGAGGCGGCGGATCGCGACGCGATCCTCGCTGCGGCCACGGGGTCGCAGGCCGCGGCCGCTGCGCTCGCCCGCGCGCGTCGCAGCTCGGAGATCGCCGCGGCACTGGCCGGCGCCGGCGCCGAGCTGGCCGCGATCGCCGGTGCGCTCGGGCCGGCCGACCAGGCCCGTCAGTGGCTCGAGCAGCTCCGGCACGTGCGGCTCGAGATCGACGGCGGCGACCTGCTGGCGGCCGGACTCCCGCAGGGCCCGGCGATCGGGCGGGGGCTCGGCGCTGCGCTGGCAGCCAAGCTCGACGGCCGCGTGAGCGGACGTGAGGCCGAGCTCGCTGAAGCGCTGCGGGGTGCCCGATAGCCTGCGCCCGATGCCCAGCACTCCGAACGCCCTGCGCTGGAACGGTGGTCCGGGCCACTACGAGGTCTACTACCTCACGCTCACCGACCCGGGCACCGGAGCGGGTTTCTGGATCAGGTACACGATGGTCGCGCCGCTCGCGCAGACGGGCGCTCAGAGCAGCGCCGCACTGTGGTTTCTGGCCGTGGACCCGCGCGCGCCGGGCGGCGGCCGGTTCGGCCGCAAGGCATCGTTCCCGATCACGTCGCTCAGCTCCGAGACGGAGCCGTTCGCACTCCGGATCGGGGACGCGACGCTCACCGACGGTTCGATGACGGGCGCCCTGCACGACGTCGAGTGGGACCTGCGCTGGACGCCCGGGCGGGCGTACGAGCACGTGCATCCGCTGCTGCGCCGGGTCGCGAGCACGATCCTGGTCCTGCCCCATGCCGACCTGGCGATCGAGGGAACGATCTCCTACGCCGGCCGGCGGCTCGACGTGCGCGGCGCCCGCGGCGGACAGGCGCACCTGTGGGGCTCCAAGCACGCCGGCTCCTGGGCGTGGGTGCACTGCAACGACTTCACGACGCCCGGTGGCGAGCCGGTCCCCGACACGTTCGTCGACGGCGTCTCGGTGATCGTGCCGCGGTTCGGGCGCGACGTCGGTCCGAGCACCCCGCTCGTGGGCCGGATCGACGGCCGGGACTTCCGGTCGACCTCGCCACGGCGGGTGCTCTCCAACCGGAGCCGGTTCTCGCCCGACGGCTGGCGCTTCGAGGCGGTGGACGGATCCCGCCGGCTCGTGGGCGAGGTGGAGGCCGAGCGCGGGTCGCTCGCGGGGGTGACCTATCACGACCCCGACGGCGAGCTCGCCCACTGTTACAACAGCGAGACCTGCTCGATGCGCCTGCACCTCTACGAGCGCTCACGTGCCGTCCGCGGGTGGGTCCATCGCACGACGCTGGAGGCACCGGGCCGGGCCCACTTCGAGTACGCCCAGCGGACGCCTCTCCCGGATCTCGAGCTGCTGACCCGGTGAGACCGCCAACCCCGTTCCGCGCCGCCGGCGAGCACGTCCAGATCGACCTGCGCGGCGGCAGCGCGATCTTCACCACCCGCCGCGGAGGCCACTCCTCCGGGCCCTACGCGAGCCTCAACCTGGGGTTTCTCACCGACGATCGGCCGGCCGACGTGGCTCGCAACCGCGAGCACCTCGCCGGGCAGCTGGGGCTGGCGTTCGCCTACGGGCGCCAGGTGCACGGGGCGGTGGTGAAACGGGTCACGGTCCGCCCCCCGGAGGATCCGGTCCCCGCAACCGACCCGGCCCCGGTAACCGACCCGCGGCCGATCCCGGCGGACGCCGACGGCCAGGCGACCGCGCTCGCCGGCCTGGGGCCGATGGTGCTGACCGCCGACTGTCTTCCGGTCGCGGTGATCGGGGAGGGGGCGGTCGCGATGCTGCACGCCGGCTGGCGAGGCCTCGCCGGCGGTGTCCTGGCCGAGGGGGTGCGGGCGGTGCGCGAGCTCGGGGCGATCGGTCCGCTGGCGGCGGCGATCGGCCCCGGCGCCGGACCGTGCTGCTACGAGGTGGGCGAGGAGGTGCACGCTGCGTTCTCCGGCCATTGCGATGAGGTGCGGCATGGCCGCAGGCTCGACCTGCCGGCGATCGCCCGGCGCGAGCTGGAGCGGGCCGGCGTGGACACCGTCCACGACTGCGGCCTGTGCACGATCTGCAGCGACGCGTCGCTCTTCTACTCCCACCGTCGCGACCACGGGGTCACCGGCCGCCAAGCGGGGATCGCATGGTTGAGCTGATCCGGGGCCTGGATCCCGAGGCGGTTCGGGCTAACCTGAAGCACGCTCGCGCCGAGATCGCGGCCGCCGCGTCGGTGGCCGGGCGCGCGGGCGAGGACATCGAGATCCTGGCCGCGGTCAAGTACGTTCCGGTGGAGGAGCTCGGCGTGCTCGCGGATGCCGGGATCGGGCTCGCCGGCGAGAATCGGGCCCAGGACCTCGAGCGCAAGTCCGCCGCCCACCCCGGGCGCTTCACCTGGGACTTCATCGGGCATCTGCAGAGCCGCAAGGTCAAGCAGCTGCTGCCGCTCGTGCGCTACATCCACTCCGTCGCGTCCGACTCGGTGCTGGCGCAGCTCGCTCGCCATGGCACGCCGGAGACGGAGGTCCTGGTCGAGGTCAACGTCGCGCGGGAGCCGGGCAAGTCGGGGATCGATCCGGATGCGCTGGCGGCCCTGCTCGAGCGCTGTCCGGTCCGCGTGGTCGGCCTGATGACGATGCCGCCGCTGACCAGCTCTCCGGAGGCCAGCCGCCCCCATTTCGCCGCGCTGCGGGAGCTCGCGGAGCGCCACGGCCTGCCTCAGCTTTCGATGGGCACGAGCCAGGACTACGTGATCGCGGTGCAGGAGGGTGCGACAATCGTCCGACTCGGATCGCTCCTGTTCCTGCCGAGCGCGTCATAATCACTGGCAGGGAAACGCAGCACTTCCGCGAACCCTCTCACGCATATGGCTTTCCGCGACACCTGGCATCGAACGCTCGTCTACTTCGGGCTCGCCGAGGACCACCCGTATGAGGAGGAGATCGAGGCCTATCAGGAGCCCGAGGTCGAGATCGAGGATCGCTACCGCGAGCGTCCCAACGTGCGCCGGCTCAGCACGCGGCGCCGGCGGGACGACTTCGACGACATCTTCGCCGACGAGCCGGGGACCGAGCGGCGGACGAGCGCGCTTCGCCCTGTGGGCCGTCGCGGCAACGGACGTGGCGAGGGAGGAGATGTGCGCGTGCACCTCGTGATCCCCAAGAGCTTCAACGACGCCCAGGATGTGGCCGACAAGTTCAAGGATGCGATTCCGGTGATCCTGAACCTGCAGGCCACCGACACCGATCTGTCGAAGCGGCTGATCGACTTCTCGAGCGGCCTCACCTACGCGCTCGACGGCGGCATGCAGCGCATCGCCGACAAGGTCTTCCTTCTCACACCGCGCAACGTCGAGGTCTCGGCGGAGGAGCGTGCGCGGTTGATCGAGAAGGGCTTCTTCAACCAGAGCTGAGCCTGCTGCTGCGGGCCGCGAGAGGTTTCGCGAGCCCCGTGAGTAGCCTTCAACGTATGCGAGTGGGCCTGATCGGAGCCGGCAACATGGCACGTGCGCTCGCACGCGGCTGGGGCGAGCCGGTTCTGTGCTCGGACTCGGGCTCTGGCCGCGCCCGCGCGCTGGCCGCCGAAGTGGGCGGCGAGGCGCTCGATACGAACCTCGCCGTCGCCCAGCGCTCCGACCTCGTGGTGCTGTGCCACAAGCCGGGCCAGCTCGAGGCGGTGGCCGCCGAGATCGGGGGTCACGCCAAGGCGGTCGCGTCGGTGCTCGGCGGGACCCCGGTCGCCGCACTGCAGAAGGCGTATCCGGGAGTTCCCGTCTTCCGCCTGATGCCCAACACTCCCGTCGAGGTGCGCCACGGCATCGTCTGCTATTCCCCCGCGCCGGACATCGACCCGCAGCTCGAGGCCGAGGTGGTGGCCCTGTTCGAGCGGCTCGGCAGAGTCGTGCGGATCGATGAGCGGCTGCTCGACCCGGCGACGGCCGTGATGGGTGTCGGTCCCGCCTACCAGGCGCTGCTCGTCGAGGCCCAGGTCGATGCCGCGGTCCGGCTCGGGCTCGGCGCCCCGCTCGCCTCCGAGCTCGTGGTCGAGACGATGGCCGGCACCGCGGCGCTGCTCGCGGCCCGCGGCTACGACACGCTCGCCGTCCGCCGCGAGGTGACCTCGCCGGGAGGCTCGACCGCGCGCGGGCTGCGCGAGCTCGACCGCGCCGGCGTGCGCACCGCCTTCCAGCACGCGATCGACGCGGTGGTGCACGGAGCCCGCGGCTGATGTTCGCGCTCGCCCTCACCCGTGTCGACATCGCCCACTACGTCGACGCGCTGTTCCTGGTCTACATCCTGATCATCTTCGTCTACATCCTGCTCAACCTGATCTTCGCGCTCGGTGTGCGCCGTCCGTACTCGCGCTGGTCCGACTCGGTGCTCAAATTCCTGCGCGACGTGTGTGAGCCCTATCTCGGCCTGTTCCGGCGCTTCATCCCGCCGATCGGGATGTTCGACCTCTCCCCGATGATCGGGATCATCCTCCTGTACTTCGTGCGCACGATCGTGGTCAACGCGATCGCGGGCAGCTGACCCGCCGGCCGGAGATGGCGATCAGCCGGATGCAGGCGGTGGGCCCCGACGCGCCCGAACCGGAGTCGGCCGTGACGCCAGGGGTTCGTTCCCGCGCGTGGGGTCGCGCCCTGATCGTGATGGTCCTGGTGCTGATCGCCGATCAGGTCACGAAGCACACGGTCGCGGCCGGGATCGGTGAGGGGGAAGTGCGGCGCTTCATCCCCGGCGTGCAGCTCGTGCACGTGCGCAACACCGGCGTCGCATTCGGCTTCTTCGCCGGCGGCGGCGCGCTCGTGCTCGTGTTCACGCTGGCGGCGCTCGCGGTGCTGGTGGTCTATTTCACGAAGCGGCCCGACCGCCCCTGGCTGTGGCTGCCGACCGGGCTGCTGATCGGCGGGGCGCTCGGGAATCTGTACGACCGCCTCCATCAGGGCTCGGTCACGGACTTCATCAAGCTGCCGCTGTGGCCGGCGTTCAACGTGGCCGACATGGCGATCACCTTCGGAGTCCTGGCGCTGCTGTTCGTGCTCGAGGGCGGCGGGCGCCGGCGGTGACGCTGACGCTGACCGTCCCGGCCGACGCCGCCGGGACGCGTCTGGATCAGTTCCTGGCCGAGCCGCTCGGGTCCCGCGCCCGGGCGCAGCGGCTGATCGAGTCCGAGCGTGTCCGCGTCGACGGGGTCGCTCGCTCCAAGCGCTACGCGATCAAGCCGGGGGAGGGGATCGTGATCGACGACCTCGACCCCGTCGCCGAGGCGCCCGCCGCCGAGGCGCCGTTCACGGTCGCCTACGAGGACGAGTATCTCCTGGTCGTCGACAAGCCCGCGGGCGTTGTCGTGCACCCGGCGCGCGGCCACCGCACCGGCACCCTGGCCCAGGCGCTGGCCGGGGTCGGGGCGGGCGGCGAGGATCCGTGGCGGGCGGGGATCGTGCACCGCCTGGACCGCCACACCTCGGGCCTGCTGGTGGTCGCCAAGAGCGAAGCGGTGCACCGCGCCCTCAAGGCGCTGCTGGCGGCCCGGGATCTGCGCCGCGAATACCTGGCACTGGTGGCGGGACGCCCCAGCGCGCGCTGGGGGACGATCGACGCGCCGATCGGGCGCGACCGGCGCGGGCGGATGCTGATGTCGATCGACACCGACCAGGGTCGTGCGGCCCGGACGCATTTCGGGATCGAGCTCGCGCTGCCGCGCGCGACCCTGCTGAGGGTGGCGCTCGAGACCGGCCGCACCCACCAGATCCGGGTCCACATGGCCGCGATCGGGCATCCCGTATGCGGCGACGCGCAGTACGGGACCGCCGGCGCCTACGGCCTGCAGCGCCAGTTCCTGCACGCCACCCGGCTCGCGTTCGCGCACCCGATCACGGCCGAGCCGATCGACGTCGTCTCGCCGCTGCCGGAGGATCTGAAGCGGGCGCTGGAGCTCGCGCAGGGCGACTCGGCCTAGCCGGCGCACGGACGTGGCGGGGGGTTACACGACGGGGCGGCCCGTCCAAAGCCGCCCCATCGCGAACCGTCTGCGAACCGAGCCACCGGAGGTAGGGGAAGGGAGGATCGGTTCGCGTTCCGGGTCACCACCGAAGGTAGGGGAAGGTGATGACCCGTTACACCTCAAAACGTACCGCGTCAGGGAACTTGCGTACACTCTGAGCACAAATTTCTTCCCCAAACCCCATCGGTCAGGGTCGCGGCCCTGCCTCGGATCACCGAGGTTCGCGATCACACCCGGCGGGAGCCTGCAACACAACAAACTCAAGGGAGCAGGATCTGTGGCTCAAGTCGGAATCAAAGAGCTGCTGGAGGCCGGTGTTCACTTCGGCCACCAGACACGTCGCTGGAACCCCAAGATGCGCCGCTTCATCCATGGTGAGCGGGATGGCATCTACATCATCGACCTATTGCAGACCCAGGCGCTGCTGGACAACGCCCGCCGCTTCGCCGGCGACGTGGCCCATCGTGGCGGCACCGTTCTGTTCGTCGGCACCAAGAAGCAGGCCCGCGACGCCGTCAAGGAGACGGCCGAGGCTGCCGACATGCCCTACGTCAACCATCGCTGGCTCGGCGGCCTGCTGACCAACTTCCAGACGATCAACCAGCGCATCAAGCGCCTGCACGATCTCGAGCGCTACGAGACCGAGGGGCAGCTGCAGCTGCTGCCCACCCGGGAGCGCATGGCTGCGCAGGCCGACCTCGAGAAGCTGCGCGCCAATCTCGGGGGCGTCAAGAACATGCAGCGCGTGCCCGACGCCGTGTTCGTGATCGATCTGAAGACAGAAGCGATCGCGGTTCGCGAGGCCCAGCGCCTGCGCATCCCGATCATCGGGCTCGTCGATACCAACTGCGACCCCGACGGGATCGACTTCGTGATCCCCGGCAACGACGACGCGATCCGGTCGTGCGCGGCGATCACGCAGGCGATCGGCGATGTCGTCGCCGAGGGCCACGGCGTGTTCCGCGCCGAGGAGGAGCGCGCCCGGCTCGAGCGTGAGCGCCGCGAAGCCGAGGAGCGCGCCCGTCGCGAGGCCGAGGAGCAGGCCAAGCGCGAGGCCGAGGCCGCAGCGGCAGCCGAGGCGGCAGCGGCTGAGGCAGCCGAGGCGGCAGCGGCTGAGGCGGCCGCGGCTGAGGCGGCCGCGGCGGCAGAGGCGGCCGCGGCAGCAGCGGCTGAGGCTGCCGCGGCGGCGGAGGCAGCGGCAGCGGCTCAGGCGGCCGTGGCGGCGCCGGCAGCAGCGGCGCCCGAGCCCGCAGCAGCGGCGCCCGCACCGGAGACGCCCGCGCCGGCAGCTGAGCCCGCGGCACCCGCACCGGCGGCCGAGACGCCGGCAGAGCCCCAGACCCCCGCAGAGCCCGCTGGCGACGGCACCACGGAGGAGTCACGATGACCGAGGTGACCGCCAAGGACGTCAAGGCCCTGCGCGATCGCACAGGCGCGGGGATGCTCGCCTGCCGGGACGCGCTGACCGAATCCGGCGGCGACATCGAACAGGCCGTCGAGCTGCTCCGGACCCGCGGTGAGGCCCAGGCGGCCAAGCGCGCGGGCGAAGAGGCGCGCGAGGGTGCCGTGCAGAGCTACATCCACTCCGGGAACAAGATCGGCGTGCTGGTGGAGGTCAACTGCCAGACAGACTTCGTCGCGCGCAACGAGAAGTTCACCGCGTTCGCCAAGGACCTGGCGCTGCACATCGCGGCGGCGGCCCCGCTCGCGGTGACCGAGGGGGATCTGCCGGCCGAGGATCGCGAGCGCGAGGAGCGCATCGCGACCGAGCAGGCGGCCGACAAGCCCGAGAACGTCCGCGAGCGGATCGTCACCGGGAAGCTCGACAAGTGGCTCGACGAGGTCGTTCTGCTGCGCCAGAAGCACGTGAACGAGGAGAAGCACGGCGGCAAGACGATCGAGGACCTGCGCGCCGAGCTCGCGGCCGAGTTCCGCGAGAACGTCGTCATCCGCCGATTCGCCCGCTTCGCGGTCGGCGGCTGAGCGTGAGCGCGGAGAGCTCGCTTCCCACCCCGGCCTACTCGCGCATCCTGCTGAAGCTCTCGGGCGAGGCGCTGATGGGCGCGCGGGACTACGGCACCGACCCCGATCGGGTGCGCAGCATCGCCTGTGAGGTGGCGGCCGTGCACGGCCGCGGGGTCGAGATCGCGATCGTCGTCGGCGGCGGCAATATCTACCGCGGGCTGGCCGCGGCGGCCCGCGGCATGGACCGGGCCACGGGCGACTACATGGGGATGCTGGCCACCGTGCTGAACGCGCTGGCGCTCCAGGACGCGCTCGAGAAGGAGGGCGTGGCCACGCGCGTGCAGTCGGCGATCACGATCTCCGAGGTGGCCGAGCCGTACATCCGGCGCCGCGCGATACGCCACCTCGAGAAGGGGCGGATCGTGATCTTCGCCGCCGGCACCGGCAACCCGTTCTTCACTACCGACACGGCGGCCGCGCTGCGCGCCGCGGAGCTGCACGTCGAGATGATCCTGATGGCCAAGAACGGCGTCGAGGGCGTCTACACGGCCGACCCGGCCACCGACCCCGACGCCCGGTTCATCCCCGAGATCACGCACAAGGACGCGCTCACGCGCGGCCTGCAGGTGATGGACTCGACCGCATTCGCGCTGTGCATGGACAACAACCTCCCAATCGTCGTGTTCAACATGGCCGACGACCGGAACATCGACAAGATAGTGTCCGGTGAACGCGTAGGGACGCTGGTGCGCACATGATCGACGAGCTGCTCGAAGACGCCCAAGATCGAATGGCCAAGTCGGTCGAGTCGATCCGCCATGAGTTCGGATCGGTCCGGACCGGCCGCGCCAGTCCGGCCCTGCTGGACCGGATCATGGTCGACTACTACGGCGCCACGACGCCGCTCAAGCAGCTGGCCACGATCTCCGCCCCGGAGCCGCGGCTGCTCTCGGTCCAGCCCTACGACAAGAGCTCGATCAAGGCGATCGAGCGCGCGATCATGGAGTCCGATGTCGGGCTGACGCCGTCCAACGACGGCAATCTGATCCGCCTGGGCGTCCCCGAGCTGACCGAGGAGCGCCGTCGCCAGCTGGTCAAGGTCGTCCGGCACATCACCGAGGAGGGCCGGGTTGCGATCCGCAACATCCGCCGTGACGTGATGCACGATCTGCGCGAGCTCAAGGAGGCCGGTGAGACCGGCGAGGACGAGGAGAAACGCGCCGAAGTCGGGCTGCAGAAGCTCACCGACGCCCGGATCGCCGAACTCGACGAGCTGCTGAAGCACAAGGAAGCCGAGATCCTCGAGGTCTAGGTGCCGAGCTCGGTGGCCAGGTCGGAGGCCCGCTACGTAGCGATCATCACCGACGGCAACGGTCGCTGGGCGCAGCGCCACGGGTTGCCGCCGCTGGCCGGCCACGAGGCCGGCGCTGACATCGTCAAGGCCCGGCTGCGCGACGCCGTCACGCTCGGCATCGAGGAGCTGACGGTGTACTCGTTCTCGACCGAGAACTGGAGCCGCTCGCCGGAGGAGGTGGCCGGGCTGATGGAGATGTTCGGCCGCCGGATCCAGGCCGAGACGCCGGAGCTCCACGCCGAGGGCGTCCGCATGCGCTTCATCGGCCGTCGCACCGATCCGGTGCCGCCCGAGCTGGTGACGCGCATGGAGTGGGCGGAGCGGACCACGCGGGACAACTCCCGGATCACGCTGTTCATCGCCTTCAACTACGGCGGCCGGGCGGAAATCGTCGATGCGGCGCGAACCTTTACCGGGAGCACCGAAGACGAGTTCCGCGCCCACCTGTACGCACCCGACATGAACGACCCGGACCTGATCATCCGCACCAGCGGCGAGCAGCGGATCTCGAACTACCTGCTGTGGCAGGCCGCCTACTCCGAGTTCGTGTTCCGCGAGGAGCTCTGGCCCGACTTCTCGCGCGAGGCGTTCGAGCAGAGCCTCGAGGAGTTCGCTGCCCGCCGGCGCCGCTTCGGTGGCCGCTGATGTGGGGGTGGTCATAGATGCCGCAGCCCCCACGGGAACGGCGTCCACGCTCGCGCCCGGGGCGCAGTGCGCGTTCCTCTCGCGGCGGCTCGGGCGACCGCGCGCCACGTGAGAGCCGCCAGTTCTACGACGTGGAGGCGCGCAGCCAGCCTGAGCGCGGCACCGCCCGGACGCGGCGTCAGCCACCGCCGAAGCGCGAGCGGCGACCGCGGTCCGATCTGACCTCGCGCGTGCTGGTGGCGATCCCGGCCGCGGTGGTCGCGATCGTGTTCATCGACCTCGGTGGGCTCGCATTCGCGCTGTTCATGATCGCGCTCGGGTGCATCTGCCTGCGGGAGCTGTACACGATGCTCGCGCGCTGGAAGCCGGTGCCGCTGGCCGGGTTCCTGGCGCTGGCGGGGATGGTGCTGGCCGCCCGCCACGGAGGCGTGTCGTCGGTGATGCTGGTCACCGTCGCGGCGGTGCCGGTGCTGTTCCTGATGATCCTGGCCCGACCGCAGACGGGCGGCGCGACGGTGGCCGTCGCCGGGACGATGTTCGGCATCTACTGGATCGGGCTCGCGTTCGCCCACGCCGAGCTGCTGCGTCAGCTCCCGCACGGCAACTCGGTGATGATCGACATCCTCGTGGGCACCTTCCTGGGCGACACGGCGGCATATCTCGGCGGCCGCCTGTTCGGCCGCCGGCCGCTGGCGCCCGCAATCTCGCCCAACAAGACGGTCGAGGGCCTGTTCTGCGGCATGCTGATCGCGGTGCTGGCGGTCTTCCTGGCCGGCCTCTACCAGACCTGGCTCAGCCAGGGCCATGCGCTGCTGCTGGGGCTCGGAGTCGCCCTGCTGGGCCCGATCGGGGACCTGTTCGAGTCGCTGGTCAAGCGCGACGCGGGAACCAAGGACGCCGGGACCCTGTTCGGCGCCCACGGGGGCGCTCTCGATCGCCTCGACGCCGTCATCTTCACGATCGTCGCCGGCTACTACATCTGGGTCGCGGTGATGCACGCCTAGGCGGGGCTCGCTCGGAGCTGCGGCCGTCCCTACCTACAATCCCGGCCGTGCCGCGTCGTCTGGTGATCCTCGGTTCGACGGGCTCGATCGGGCTCCAGGCGCTCGACGTCGTCTCGCGCTCGGAGGAGCTGCGCGTGGTCGCGCTCGCCGCCGGGCGCTCGTGGGAGCCCCTGGTCGCGCAGGCCCGCGAGCACGAGGTCACGCGGATCGCCCTGATGGACGCCGATGCCGCCGCGCGCGCGGGGGAGGCGTGGACCGACGGCGAGGTCCTGGCCGGCCCCGACGGCCTCGTGCGGCTGATCACCGAGGCCGACTGCGACCTCGTGCTGAACGCGATCGTCGGGTCGGCCGGGCTCGTGCCGACGGTCGCGACGCTGGGGGAGGGGATCGACCTCGCGCTGGCGAACAAGGAGTCGCTGGTGGTCGGCGGGGAGCTCGTGACCCACCTCGCCGAGGCCACCGGCGCGGCGATCATCCCCGTCGACTCCGAGCACTCCGCGCTGCACCAGCTGCTCAGCTCCGAGCGACCCGGGACCGTCGACCGGCTCGTGCTGACCGCCTCCGGCGGCCCGTTCCGCGGCCGCACCGCGGCCGACCTCCAGGACGTGACCGTCGATCAGGCACTGGCCCATCCCACCTGGGCCATGGGCGGCAAGATCACGATCGACTCGGCGACCCTGATGAACAAGGGCCTCGAGCTGATCGAGGCGCACCACCTGTTCGGGACGCCGTATGAGCAGATCGAGGTCGTCGTGCACCCGCAGTCGATCGTGCACAGCCTGATCGGGCTCTGCGACGGCGCCACGCTGGCCCACCTCGGCTACCCGGACATGCGGGTGCCGATCTCCTACGCGCTCAACTACCCCGACCGGGTCGACGTCCCGGTCGCGCCGCTGGACCTCGCGGCGCTCGGGTCGCTCACGTTCGAGCCGGTCGACGAGGTCACGTTCGCCTGCCTGCGGCTGGCGCGCGAGGCCGCCCGCGCTGCGGGCACCGCCCCGTGCACGCTCAACGCGGCCAACGAGATCGCGGTGCACGCGTTCCTCGCCGGGCGGCTGCGGTTCCTGGACATCGCCGCCGTGATCGAGGAGACGCTGTTGCGGCTCCCGGCCTCGCGGTTGCACTCGTTCGACTCGCTGGCCGTGGCCGACTCCGAGGCGAGAGCGATCGCGGCCGAGCTGGTGGCTCACCGGGCGGCGGCCTGAACGGCCACCGCCCGGGGCCTTGCCCCCATGCGCCGCAGCAGCAGTCAGCGGCGCGAGCTCATGCCAGAGTGAACCGGCCGACAAGGCGCTCGAGATCCTCGGCGGTGGTGGCCAGCTGCTGCGCCGAGGCGGCGATCTCCTGCGTCGATGAGCTCGTCTGCTCCGTCGACGCCGACACCTGCTCGGTGGCGGTCGATGACTGCTCGGCCAGCGCGGCCACGTCCGCCGGCGCGAGCCGCCTCGATCGCGGCGTTCAGCGCCAGCAGGTTCGTCTGCTGGGCGATGCCGGTGATCGTGGCGACGATGCCGCCGATGCGGCCGGACTTGTCGCCGAGCGAGCGGATCGCGTCGGTGACCTCCGCGGAGGACTCCTTCACCGCCTGCATCGCCTCGGTGGCCTGGGTCACCGCCGTGGCACCCTCTTCGGCGTAGGCGCGAGCCTCCTGGGCGGCGCCGGCCGTTTCCGGCGCGTTCTCGGCCGAGAGCTGGGAAGCCGTGGCCACGTCCTCGGCCATCGCCTTGGCCTCGTCGACGGTGTGGACCTGGCGCTCAGCGCCCTGGGCGACCTCGCCGACCGCGCGGGCGATCTCGCCGACGGCCCGTCCGGCCTCCTCGGAGGTCGAGGCCATCTGGGTCGAGGCCGACGCGACAGTCTCGGAGTTCTGCTGGATCTCGCGGATCATCGCGGCCAGCTTGGTGCGCATCTCCTCGTAGCTCTCGAGCGCCATCTGCGCCTTGCGAAGCATCGAGTTGAAGACGCCGGCGAACTCGCCGGGCTGGCGGCCCTCCTCGGCCTGAATCGGCTTCGCAAATCGTCGAGGCACGACTGGTCGCCGAGCACGCCACGCAGCTGCTCGCGCACGGCGTTGTAGCCCTCCAGCGAGGTCTGCGCGCGGCCGAGCACGCGGTTGAAGGTCTCGACCAGCTCCTGCATCGCGGGGTCCTCGGACGTGGCGTCGATCGGCGCGGTCACGGGCTGTGCGGACAGGGTCAAGCCCCCCTTGACCATCCCCGCGAGTCCTTTCTCGAGTGCCCTCAGACAGTTGCCCTCCAAGCTGTCCAGACGCTCCTTGAGCTGTTCAACGGCCTCATCTGTCGCAAGTGCCATGTCCACGGAACCGTTCTGTCGCGAGCGCTGCGGCTCGGTGGGGGGAGACGCCGGAGACGGCGCACCCCGGTGATCGGCCGTCGTGGAGGCCCCTTTGGCAGCGCTTGAACCGGGCGGCGGACCGAGCTGCGCGCCATGCCACACTAAGACGCTGATGTCCTACGTACTCGCGTTTCTCGGCTTCGCCTCGCTGATCATCCTGCACGAGGCCGGCCACTTCGCAGCCGCCAAGGCGGTGGGGATGCGCGTCGAGCGCTTCTCGCTGTTCTTCGGGCCGATGCTGTGGAAAGTCCGCCGCGGCGAGACCGAGTACGGGATCGGCCCGATCCCGCTCGGGGGCTACGTGAAGATCACCGGGATGAACCCGAACGAGGAGGTCCCCGAGGACGTGGCGCCCCGCGCCTACTACCGCCAGCCGGTGTGGAAGCGGATCGTGGTGATCAGCGCCGGCCCCGGCGTCAACCTGCTGATCGCGTTCCTGCTGCTGACCGCGATCGTGTGGTCCAACGGCGTCGCGGTGACCAAGAACGGCCAGGACGTGCCGACGGGCAAGGTCGCCAGCGGGTCACTGGTGGCGCCCGCGTCCGCGTACCTCAAGGCGGGCGACAAGATCGTCTCCGTCGACGGCCGCTCGGGGCTCAGCGTCGCGCAGATCACGAAGGCGATCTCGAGCCATCGCTGCGCGGGCACGCCGACGAACGGCTGCCAGGCCACCACGCCGGTGCGGATCGTGGTGCAGCGCAACGGCAAGCTGATCGCCTACTCGATCGCACCGCGCTATGACCCGCAGCTGGGCCGCACCCGGCTCGGCTTCGGGTTCGACGTGCTCGTCCAGCCGGTGGGGCCCGTGACGGCGGCCGGCAAGAGCATCTCGCAGATGTGGTACGTGACCCACAAGACGGTGACCACGATCGCCACCATCTTCGAGCCCCAGGTCCGCAAACAGCTGCACGGGGTCGTCGGGACCTTCGAGGTCACCCAGCAGACGTTCGCCTTCGACACCACCGAGGCGCTGTACGTCCTGGCGGTCATCTCGCTGTCGCTGGCGATCATCAACCTGTTCCCGTTCCTGCCGCTCGACGGCGGCCACATCTTCTGGGCGCTGGCCGAGAAGGTCCGCGGCAAGCGGATCCCCTTCTCGGTGATGGAGCGCGCGAGCGCGGTCGGCTTCGTGTTGATCGTGATGCTGTTCGTCGTGGGGCTGACGAACGACATCTCGACGCTGAGCGGCAAGGGCTTCACCGTTCCGCACTGAGACAACCTCTGAGAAGCCGTCCCGATCGGCGGCGCTGCGATAGCGTTCGGGCCAATACTTCACGGCTGAGAGGCGGAGCAGAGGATGGAGAGCAGCACGATCACGGCGACGGCCGGGCGCGCCGTCGATGCGCCGACGCTGACGGAGGCGCTTCGGCGCACCGCCGCCAACAACCCGGACATCGTCGCGGTGCGCACGCCCGACGACAGCGTCTCGCTCACCTGGTCCGAGCTGCTCGAGCGGGTCGACGCCGTCGCCGGCGGCCTGGCCAAACTCGGCCTCGGCCGCGGCGACACGGTGGCGATCATGCTCTCCAACCGCCCCGAGTTCCACATCGTCGACCTCGCCGCGGTCACCGTCGGGGCGACGCCGTTCTCGATCTACGTCACCTATCCGGCCGAGGCGATCGCCTACCTGCTCTCCGACGCGCAGTCGCGGGTCGTGATCGTCGAGCAGGCGCTGCTCGGCGTGATGCTCGAGGCGATCAAGGACATCCCCCAGGTCGAGCACGTGATCGTCGTCGACGGCGAGGCGCCGGAGGGCACGATCGCGCTGGCCGACGTCGAGGGCTCGAACCCCGACTTCGACGCCGACGCCGCGGCGGCGATGGTCGCCCCGGACGACGTGCTGACGCTGATCTACACCTCGGGCACGACCGGGCATCCCAAGGGCGTTCAGCTCACGCACCACAACATCATGTTCACCGCCCGGGCGATCGAGGAGATCATCGAGCTCCAGGCCGGCTCGCGGGTCGTCTCGTGGCTGCCCTCGGCCCACATCGCCGAGCGCAACGCACATCATTACATCCCGGTCATCTACGGGGGCTCGATCACCACCGTCGCCAACCCGCGCGACGTGCTCTCGCACCTGCCCCAGGTCCGCCCCAACTGGTTCTTCGCCGTGCCGCGAATCTGGGAGAAGCTGAAGGCCGGCCTCGAGGCGATGCAGGCGGGTCAGCCCGAGGAGCAGCGCAAGCCGATCGAGGAGGCGATCGCGGCGTCGATCGAGCGGGTCCGGCTGCGCCAGCGCGGTGAGCCGGTACCGGAGGGGCTCGAGGCCCGCGTGGCCGCCGCGGACGAGGCGATGTTCTCCAAGCTGCGCGCGATGCTCGGACTCGATCAGGCGGTCACCGTCAACGTGGGCGCCGCGCCCACGCAGCCCGACGTGCTCGAGTTCTTCCACGCGCTGGGGATCGAGCTGGCCGAGCTGTGGGGCATGTCGGAGACGTGCGGGCTCGGAACCGTCAACCGGCCGGGCCAGGTCAAGATCGGCACCGTGGGGCCGCCCGCCCCCGGCGTCGAGGTCACGCTGGCCGAGGACGGCGAGGTTCTGTGCCGCGGCGAGTTCGTGATGCTCGGCTACCGCAACGACCCGACCAAGACTGCCGAGGCGCTCGATTCCGAGGGCTGGCTCCACACCGGCGACATCGGCGAGATCGACGAGGACGGCTTCCTCAAGATCGTCGATCGCAAGAAGGAGCTGATCATCAACGCCGCCGGTAAGAACATGTCGCCGGCCAACATCGAGGCCGCGATCAAGTCCGGCAGCCCGCTGATCGGGCAGGCGTGCTGCATCGGCGACCGGCGCCCGTACAACACGGCCCTGATCCTGCTCGACGCCGACTACGCGCCCCAGTGGGCAACGCAGCACGGCCTGGCCGACAAGAGCCTCGAACAGCTGGCCGTCGAACCCGACGTGATCGCCGCCGTGCAGGCCGGCGTCGACGCCGCCAACCAGCGCCTGGCCCGGGTCGAGCAGATCAAGAAGTTCGCCGTCCTGCCGGGCGACTGGGCGCCGGGCGGCGACGAGCTCACGCCGACGATGAAGCTCAAGCGCAGGCCGATCGCCGCCAAGTACGAGGCCGAGATCGAGGCGATGTATTCGGGTTAGGGGCCGAGCTCCGCCCGGCTTTTTTGGCTGGCGCACAGGTCTCCGACCGCGTTGTGGCGGTTCGGGCGTTGAACGGCCTCCTGGGGAAGGGAGGCGGTTCAGCATGGCCGGGCGGTTCTCCCACGCTCCACGCCCGAACCGCCCCTACGCCAGCGCCTTCTGCCACACCGGCAACAGTACCGATCAGGCCCGCAGGGCCCCCAGCCGCCGCTCGAGCTCGGAGCGCTCGACGACGTTGTTGCTCAGCGCGATCGCGCGCCTGTAGGCGGCCTCGGCGCCGGCCCGGTCGCCGGCGCGGCGCAGCAGCTCGGCGTGCGCGGCGTGGAGCGGCTGATATCCGTTCAGGGTGGTGTCGTGCAGCAGCGGGCCGAGCAGCGCGAGGCCGGCGTCGGGGCTCGCGGCGAACGCCACCGCCACCGCTCGGTTGACCTCGATCACCGGGGAGGGGGTGAGCCGGGCCAGGGCGTCGTAGAGCTCGGCGATCTGCTCCCAGTCGGTCTGCTCGGGCGTGGGCGACTCCACGTGCAGAGCCGCAATCGCCGCCTGCAGCTGGTAGGGCCCGGGGCGGCGCAGCCGCAGCGCCGTCTCGAGCGCCCGCAGCCCTTCGCGGATGCGGCCCCGGTCCCACAGGGCGCGGTCCTGGCGATCGAGCGCCACGTACCGGCCGCGCTCGTCGATCCGGGCCGCGCGGCGGGCGTCGTGCAGCAGCATCAGCGCCAGCAGCCCCCAGACCTCGGGATCGTCGGGCATCAGCCTGGCGAGCAGCCGGCCGAGCCGGATCGCCTCGCTGCACAGCTCGCCGCGCACCAGCCGGTCGCCCTCGGCGGCGTCGTAGCCCTCGTTGAAGATCAGGTACAGCACCGCGAGCACGCCGCCGAGCCGATCCGGCAGCAGCTCGTCGGAGGGCACGCGGTAGGGAATCCGCGCGTCGGCGATCTTGCGCTTGGCCCGCACCAGTCGCTGGGCCATTGTCGTCTCGCTGACCAGGAAGGCGCGTGCGATCTCCGCCGTCGAGAGGCCGCCGAGCGCCCGCAGGGTGAGGGCCACCCGGGCCGGGAGCGCGAGGGCCGGATGGCAGCACGTGAAGATCAGTCGGAGGCGATCATCCTCGACCGCGCTGTCGTCGGGGCTCACGTGATGCTCCTGGGAGTCGATGCGCGCGAGCTCGGCGAGGCGGCCCGTCCGGTCCGCCGCCGCCCGGTCGCGGCGCAGGCGATCGATCGCCCGCCGGCGCGCCGCGACGGTGATCCACGCGCCCGGGTTGGCCGGCACGCCGTCGCGCGGCCAGGTGGCGACGGCGGCGGCGAAAGCGTCCTGCACCGCGTCTTCGGCGAGCTGGAAGTCACCGACGTGGCGGATCAGGGTCGCGAGGACGACCGGCCGCTCCTCGCGGAAGGCACGCTCGACGGTGGCCGCCGGGTCGGGGGGACCCGGCCGCCACTCGCCGCGCGCGGTCACGCCTGGGCTTGCGCCGCCTGATCGGGCGACGGCATCGAGGCCATGTCCATCACCGGGCGGACCTCGATCGATCCGTAGTGGACGTTGGGCACGCGTTCGGCGTGCGCCAGCGCCGTATCGAGGTCCGGGACGTCGATGATGTAGTAGCCGCCGAGGAATTCCTTCGTCTCGGCGAAGGGCCCGTCGGTGATCTGCGTCTGGCCCTCGCGGACGCGCACGGTGGTGGCGGCGTCGACGCCGTGGAGCGGGTCGCCGGCGACGTGGACTCCGGCATCCTGCAGGCTCTGGGTGTACTCATACCAGCGGGGCATCTCGGCGGCCATCTCCGCGGGCGACGGTCCTCCGTCGGCGGGTCCGTAGATCAGCAGCATGTACTGGGGCATGGGGCCTCCTGGCTCTTGTGTACCGCTCGGTTGTGCGGCTTCATCATCTACGACGCCGCAAGCGCGACGATTTCGACCGGACCGACCGAAAAATTATGCGCTGGTGGCCCGGAACACGATCGTGGTGCTGAAGCTCGTTCCATCGACCTGGAACGCGTAGCAGCCAGGCGACTTCACGCGCGCGAACGAGGGCCACTCACGGGAGCCGGCGGGCTCGCCCGGCGACGTGCCGGCGGGTCCGGAGAGCTGCATCTCGTCCACCGGCACGTGCCCTTCGCCGAAGCCGACGGCGCCTGAGCCGCCGACCTCGCGGCCGCGGATCAACACCGGACCCGTGTAGCCCGGTGAGGAGACCCAGGTGACGCGTCCGGCCGACCAGGCGCTGCCGATGAAGCTGTTCGTGGCCAGCGTGCCGTGAGCGTCGATCCCGAGCGCGAACACGGGACCACCCCCGAGCGCCGGCCCGCTGAAGCCGGCGGCCGAGTGCCCGGACGACACCGGGCACGACGACGCCGAGCCGGACGGGATCCGCACCGGCCGGCGGATCGATGCCGGCACCGATCCCGAGCACACGCTCGCGCACAGCTCGTAGGAGGCGTACCCGGGGGCCGCGCGCAGGCCGTCGGGCGCTCCCGTCGGAGACGGCGTCCCGGCGGCCGTCCCTGGCGGCGGGGTGGCCACGCTGGTGGTGGAGGTGGTCGCGTGCGGGGAATGCGTGGCGGCGGGCCGGGCGGGCGTGCTGTGACGCACGGTGATCGAGGCCGCCACCGACGTGGTCGCGGTGACGCTTGCGCTCGGCGGCGAGGAGGCCGACGTCTGCGAGCCGCCGCCGCAGCCCGCCAGCGCGAGCGCCGCCACCGCGGCCCCCGCCATCCGGGCGCGGCCCGCGCCCGCGCTCATAGCGCGCCGCTCACGCCGGCGCCGCCGCGATCGAGCGCCACACGAGCTCGATCGGGTGGTGGATCGGGAGCGGGTGTCCGAGCTCGCGCAGATGCAGGTCGAGCTGGGCCGCGCACCCGGGATTGCCCGCCGCGATCGCCTGCGCGCCCGTGGCGATCAGGTTCTGGGCCTTGCGGGCGCCGAGCGCCGCGGCCGCGCCGGGCTGGACGAGGTTGTAGATCCCGGCCGAGCCGCAGCAGATGTCGCGCTCGGACGTGACCTCGAGCAGCTCGAGGCTCGGGATCTCCTGCAGCGGCGCGCCCCCCCGGCGCGGCCCAGCGGCGGGTCGCGCGCAAGCATCTGGCCGGCGCCCGCGAACTGGTCCTGGGCGTCCTCGAGGCGGACCCCGGCCTCGAGAACTGCCGTCAGGTCGCCGACGTTGTGCTCGAGCACGCGGTTCAGGCCGGAGGTGCGGAGCACGAGATCCGGGGCGGTCACCGGAGCGCCCCAGTCGTCCTTGGTGCCGCCGCCGCGCGGGTGCACCGAGCGTCCCGCCACCGCGGCCTGGGCCAGCGACGCGGCCGCCTGCTCGAACGACTCGGGTGTCAGCTCCTCGCCGCGCACCGCCGCTCTCAGAAGCGCTCCGCCACGCCCGCCCGCTCCAGCGGATGCTCCCGGTAGGGGCCGGGGACCTCGCCGCACAGCCGCGGGGTGGGCATCACCTTGCCCGGGTTCGCCAGCCCCAACGGGTCGAAGGCGCAGCGCAGCCGCTGGAACGTGTCCAGATCAGCCTCGGAGAACATCGTCGGCATGTGCCCCTTCTTGTCCACGCCCACGCCGTGCTCACCGGTGATCGAGCCGCCGGCGTCGACGCAGGCCCGCACGATCTTGCCGGCGAGCTGCTCGGCACGCTCGGGCTCACCGGGACGGGCGGCATCGAAGCAGACCAGCGGGTGCAGGTTGCCGTCACCGGCGTGAAACACGTTGGCGACCTGCAATCCGTACTCCGCGGCCAGCTCGTCGATCCGGCGCAGCACCTCGGCCAGGCGCGTGCGCGGGATCACCCCGTCCTGCACGTAGTAGGCGGGGGCGATCCGGCCCATCGCGGCGAAGGCGGCCCGGCGGGCCTTCCAGATCAGCTCCCGCTCGGGCGCGCCGGCGGCGATCCGGATGTCGCGGCCGCCGCTCTCGGCGCACAGCGCGCGTACCTCCTCGAACCGCGCCTGGCACTCGATCCGCGGGCCGTCCAGCTCCACGATCAGCGCCGCTCCGGCGTCGAGCCGGTAGCCCGCGTTGGTCGCGGCCTCGGCAGCCTCGATCGAGAGTCGATCCATCATCTCGATCGCCCCGGGCACGATCCCGGCGCTGACGATCGCGGTCACGGCCTCACCGGCCTGCGCGGTCTCTTCGAAGAAGGCCACCAGCGTGCGCACGTGCTCGGGCATGGGCGTGACCCGGAGCGTGATCCGCGTGGCCACGCCGAGCGTGCCCTCGGAGCCCACGAACGCCCCCAGCAGGTCGTAGCCGGGCGCGTCGCGGTCGAACTGCACAACCTCGCCGTCGCTCAGCACCACCTCCAGCCCGGTCACGTAGTTGGTCGTGAAGCCGTACTTGAAGCAATGGGCGCCGCCCGAGTTCTCGGCCACGTTGCCGCCGATCGAGCACACGATCTGGCTCGACGGGTCGGGCGGATAGAAGTGGGTCGGAGCGACCGCGCGCGACACCGCGAGGTTCGTCACCCCGGGGCTCGACGACGACGCGCAGGTCATCGAGCGCCACCGAGAGGATCCTCCGCGCTCCAGGCGGGCCAGCAGTCGCGCGCTCACGGGCATCGCGCCCAAGATAGCTCAGCGCACGCGGATCGCCACCGTCGGGCTGTAGAGCGGCTGACCCGGCTCGAAGTCGCGGTTCGGCCCTGGCTGCCTCGCCGCGGCTTCGGCCTGCCTGCGCCTAGTAGCCCTATCGGACGGTTACGCTCTGCACCCGGCTTTGGATCACTGCGCCGTTCGGATACGCCCATGCGATGCGCACGGCGCCGCTGGCCGGGAACGCGGTCCGGACGTCGAAGTAGCCGCGAGGGTTGGTGATCGTGACCGTCTTGACGGCCTGGAACGAGCCATGCGAATGGCGCTGGTACTCGATCTGGACCTGCTGTGCCGTGCCGGTGTCCTGCTTGGCGAAGGCCGCCGGGCGGACACAGCCCCAGACCTCGAGCGTGCTGCCCTTGCGGGTCGAGGTGACCGGGAGGTAGAGCGGCATCCGGAATGCGTCGTAGGTCGCCTTGCGCTTGCCGCGTGCGGTCACCAGGCCGCTGGGGAAGTTCCCGGAGCTCGGGTCGACGAGCAGGTACTGGATGTAGGACCTGATCCGCGGGTCGCGATAGTGGATGTACTCGGCCCAGTTCAGGTACAGCGATGCGGTGGTGTAGTTGGGCTGTCCGAGCTCGGGCGGATTGGTGCGGTATCCGTACTCCGTGGAGTAGATCGGGAGCTGGGCAGGGGAGCCGTAGGTCCGCTGGAGGCGGTCGAGGACCCGTTCGAGGACCGGGATCTGCGGCAGATCGGTGTACTGGTTCGGACCCGGGTTGGGCCAGGTCTGGCGGTTGGGGGCCAGCCCCTGCGGATAGGGGTGATCGGCGAACCCGGTGGCCTGGAACAGACCAGGATGCGCCTGGCGGAACCGACGCGACCCGGCCACCGTGGCAGGGCAGCCGCGCGCCGCCGCGGCGGGTCCCTGCAGCGGTCGGTAGGAGGAATCGACGCAATAGAGCGCGTTGATGAAGCGCAGCGGGACCATGCCACCGAAGACGCCGGGCTGTCCGCCGGTCGTGATGCCCCGGGGCGCGACCTCGCCGATCAGAATCGTGTCACCGCGGTGTCCGGTGCTCTGGAGCGCGCTCCAGCCCGCGTCGAGCAGGTTGCGGTAGAGCATCGGCGCCACCTCGACGCCGGTGCGGTGGATCTCCTGCGGAGCCAGGTTAGGCCCGTAGTTGGGCTCGTTCCACAGCGCCCAGTAGTGGACGGCGGGCAACTGCGTGCCGCCGGTCGGCGTGTAGCTGCCGCTGTAGCGCCGCCCGACGGCGGTTGCGAAGGCGTGGAACTCCGATGCCGAGGGCTTCCACTGGCCGTGCGGTCCGCCCGGGGAGCCCGAACCGGTCGCCCACACGGGTGCCGGTCCGGTGAGCGTGAAGTCGACGGCGATGCCGCGAGCCTGGGCCAACTCGACGATCGAGTCATAGGGCGCCCAATTGTGCGCCGGATAGGAGCCGGGATCGGAGGCGGAGAACCCGCCTGGCTTGTGGCGCGAGTTCGGGCTCGGGGCGATCGAGTTCCAGAACACGAACACCCGCACCCGGGCGACGCCGAGCGTGCGCAGCGTGTCGAGGGTCCCGGCGGGATCGCGCCGCAACGCGCCATCGTCCTGGAACATCGGCTCCTGGGTCGACGACGCCCGCGCCGGCGCCACGTGCAGAGCGAGCGCCGCGGCGGTCAGGGCCAGCAGCAGTGCGAACGGAGAAAGGAGTCTGTGGGCTCGGGGCATGATCGACCTAACAGTTTGAACGGGTCTGAAGTTGCGGCGCAGGTCAGCGCTTACACTGGCGGCATGGCTTCTGCACGCCAGATCCGAGTGGGAGACGTGCCGATCGGCGGGGGTGCCCCGGTCGCGGTTCAGACCATGACCAAGACGGAGACCGCCGATCTCCCTGCGACGATGGCGCAGATTAGCCGAGTCGCCGAAGCGGGTGCGGACATCGTCCGGGTGGCGGTCCCGCGCGATCAGGACGCCGAGGCGCTGAAGACGATCGTGCGTGAGTCGCCGATCCCGGTGATCGCCGACATCCACTTCAACCACACGCTGGCGCTCAAGGCGCTCGACGCCGGTGCCCACTGCGTCCGCCTGAATCCGGGCAACATCGGTGGCCCGGACAAGGTCGCCGAGGTCGCCGCTCGCGCGACCGAGCTCGGCACGCCGATGCGGATCGGGGTCAACTCGGGCTCCCTGCCCAAGCATCTGCACGCGCTCGAGCGGGAGAACCCCGTCGAGGCGCTGGTTGCGGCGGCGGCCGAGTTCGTCGAGCTGATGGAGCGCCTGCGCTTCGAGAACTTCAAGGTCTCGATCAAGTCGACCAACGTGCCCAACACGATCGCGTCCAACCGGCTGCTCTCGGAGCGGATCCCGTATCCGCTGCACCTCGGGATCACCGAGGCAGGCACGAAATGGTCGGGATCGCTCAAGTCCGCGGTCGGCCTCGGCACGCTGCTCGCCGACGGGATCGGGGACACGATCCGGATCTCGCTGTCGACCTTCCACGCCGAGGAAGAGGTCAAGGTGGCCTGGGAGATCCTCAAGGCGCTGCAGCTGCGCGAGCGCGGGCCGGTGCTGATTGCCTGCCCGACCTGCGGGCGCCTGCAGTTCGACATGGACACAGTGGTAGCGGAGATCGAACAGCGTCTCGAGGCCTACGCGGACCCCATCGAGGTCGCCGTGCTCGGATGCGCGGTCAACGGCATCGGCGAGGCGTCACATGCCGACTTCGGGATCACCGGCGCCAAGAACGAGGGCCTGGTGTTCAGTCGCGGCAAGCCGCTGCGCAAGGTACCCACCGAGCAGCTCGTCAGCACCCTGTTCGCCGAGATCGACAAGTACGTCGCCTCCAAGCGCGTCGAGGTCGACGCCGCCGACGCCGTCGAGGGCGCGCGGTGGCTGGAGCAGATCGAGTCCGAGCACGCCGGCGAGTTGACGCCCGAGCGCCTGGCGGCGATGGAGGCCGCGGCGGCGGATGACGAGGCCGCCGACGGCGAGCTGATCTCGGCGCTCGGTCGCGAGCCGGCGCGGCTCGACGAGGCCGTCTCGCCGGTCGCCGGCCGGCGCTTCACTCGCAACTGAGCCCCCCCGGCACCCGGCGTGGGCCGCGGGAGAGCCGTTAGCGGCAACCGGCGAGCGCCCGAGCGAGGTTCGCTAGAGTGCCGGGCCGCTTCGGCGTAGGGGGATCGCTCGAGCGTCCGTTCGGCCGGACAAACGACGAAAGGGAAGCAACAGTGAACGTCCGCATGAGAATCTGCGCTGCACTTGCATGCCTGCTGGCGGCCGGTGCGATCGTCACCTCGCCCGCCTCGGCGAGACTGGCGATGGGGATCGGCGACGAACACGCGCAGGCGTTCACGAATCCGTCCTTCACCGCCCTCGGTGTCAAGCGGACGCGGCTGATCACCGCGTATGACAGCGCTCTGTCCACGTCGAGCGCTCCCGATGCCTGGATGAACGCCGCTCGGCTTGCCCACGAGGAGATCGTGGTCGCGTTCAACCCCGGCGCCGACTCGAGGTGTCCGGGGCGTCCGTGCAAGCCGGTGAGCTCGAGCCAGTATACGAAGGCGTTCGTGGCGTTCCACAAGCGCTACCCGTTCGTACACATCTTCCAGCCCTGGAACGAGGTCAATTCGCTCACGCAGCCAACCGCGCTGCATCCGGAGGCGGTCGTCACCTACTACGCGATCGTGAAGCGCTACTGCCCGTCCTGCACCGTGCTCGGCGCGGATCTCGAGGATCTCGCCAAGGGTCCCGGCGTGCCGGCGCAGATCGACATGGTGAACTACGCCAAGACGCTGCTGAGGGATTTCGGGAAGGCGCACGTGCGGACGCCCCAGCTCTGGGGGCTGCACAACTACGTGGACGTGAACTACTTCCACTCGAGCGGCACGAGGGCAGCGCTGAGCGTGCTCCCGGGGCAGCTGTGGCTGACGGAGACGGGCGGGATCGCCGAGTTCACGCTCAGCTCGGGCACGGTCAGGCTCAGGTACGACCTGGCGCGCCAGGCTAAGGCGACGAACTGGATGATGCAGCTGGCGCTATCGAACAAGCGCATCCAGCGGATCTACATCTACGACCTCTTCTATGCGGGCGCCAACCGCTTCGACTCGTCGCTGCTGGGTCCCGACCTCACGCCGCGCAAGGCGTACTACTCGCTGACCGCGCACTGGAAGAAGTACTTTGGCTAGTAGCTCCGAGAAGAGCATCGACTGACCGCCCGACTCCTCAGCGCCCGCAGCGAGCCGTTCGACGCCGGGAACCTGCTCGACCGCATCACCGCGCGGTCGACCCGGGAGTTGCACGACCAGCGCGTGAGGGCGCGTGAGCAGCAGGTGCTCGCGCGCCGCCTGCGGCGTTCCGGAGGGGACGTGGTCTCGGTCGGCTGCGGATGGAACCCCGGCCGGCACCTGTTTCCCGCCCCTGCGTGGCGACTGCTGGGGATCGACGCCGACCCCGATCGGGTGGCCGGGGTCCTGAGCTCGGGACGGGCCGATGAGGCCCGCGTGGGCGTCGCCGGCGCGCTCGGCCTGCCACCGGCCTCCTTCGACGTCGTCCTCTATCGGCTGGTCCTGCACCACATCGCCTACCAGGGACCGCTCGGCCCCTGCTTCCGCGAGGCCGCCGACGCCCTTCGTCCGGGCGGCGCGCTGGTCGCCGTCGAGCCCGGACTGTGGCACCCGGTCGGGCTCGGGCTCGCCCTGGCCAACCGGATCGGTGCGGCGAGCGCGATTCACGGGACTCCCGACGACATCCCGCTCTCGCCGCACCTCCTGGTCGGCGAGGCGCAGGCCGCGGGGCTGGTCCCGGAGTTGTACGCGCTGACCTACACCTGGAGGCGCCTGCCGGCTTCGCTCCAGCGCGCGACCGAGCCGGCCGACCGACTCGGATCCCGGCCCCGTGCCGCGCTGTTCGGGCACACGCTGATGCTGATCGCCCGCCGGCCGCGGGACGGGCGCTGACGGCTCAGAACGCGTACGCGGCCGTGGCCGGCCCCGTGTAGAGGGCGCCACCGAGGCCGGTCCACTCGACGCGCCAGTGGCGCCCGGCCCGCCAGGCCGCGCGCGCGGTCCAGTAGCCCGAGGACCCGAACGTCGGGCGGCTGAGGACGCGCCACTGCGCGGAGTGAGCGTCGAGGTACTCGACCGTCACGGTGCCGGCGGTGTGGGCGAAGCGCGCGGGCCTCACGAGCCCCCAGAGGCTCACCGACGCGCCGCGACGGCGCACGACCAGCGGAAGCCGGAAGGCATCGTAGGCGGGCTTTGCCTGGTGGCCCTTGAACAGGTACAGGCCCATCTGGAACACGTAGCGGCTGATCGCCGGGCCCGGGAGCGGCGCCGGGTCGGTGAGCAGATACTGCGCGAACGACGCCACCCGCGGGTTGCCGTAGGCGAGGAACTCGGCCACCGAGCGGTAGTCGGCCTGCGTGGCGAGCGGCAGCCCGGCGACCACGTTCGGGTAGCTCTGGACGCCGAACTCGGTGGCGTAGATCGGCAGGTTCCGAGCGACCATGCCGGCTGCCGCTGCGCGGTCGAGCGCCCGCCCGAGCCGTCCGAGGCCGCCGATCGTGACGTCGTCGGGGCCGGGTGGCGCGGCGGTCGGGAACGCGGGGCGCATGTAGGGATGGACCGCCCACCCGGCCGCCGGCAGGCGCGGGCAGCGCGCGGTGGGCCGGTAGCTCTCGTTCAGACACAGCACCCCACGCAGGAAACGCAGCGGGGCGACGGTGATGTCGTTCCCCACCGGCGCGGTCTCGCCGGCCAGGACCGGCGCCCGCACGCCGGCCGCTCGCAATCCGTCGTAGCCGGCGAAGAACAGCCCGCGATACAGGGCGGGGGAGACCGCGCGTCCACTCGGCGCGAACTGAGGGGCGAGGAACTTCGACAGATTCGGCTCGTTCCAGACCGAGAACGCGTACGTTTCGGCCCCGAATCGCCGCCCCACGGCGGTCATCAACGCCTCGTAGTCGCCCGGGCTGGGGTTGGTCAGGTGGTCCTTGGCCCCGGCGGTCGCCCAGCGAGGTACCGGCCCGGTGACGGTGACCAGCAGCCGCATCCCGCGGGCGTGGACCTCGTCGGCGAGCTGACCGTAGGCGCCCCAGGCGTACGCGGCCGGATCGGTGGCGTCGAACCGCGGCCTCTGGCGCGCATCCGGGCTCGGCGCCACGCTCTGCCAGTACATCGTCATGCGGATCGAATCGACGCCGAGCGCCTGTAGCTCGGTCAGCGTCTGCACGCGGACGCCGTCGCCGCTGCTCAACAGCTCGGCCGGGGCCTCGAAGGTGGTGAACTGTCCCGGGCTCGCGCCTGCGGGTGCGGCGGTCGCGCCGCCTGCGCAGAGCAGGACGAGCGCGACGAGCGCGGAGCGGACGCGGCGACCGGGCACGCTCACGGGTACGGGACGCTGCGGCCGGTGAGCGTGTCGGGGGCCCGGACGGGTGGCGAGTCGCGGAACTCGAACTGGGCCACGACGCTCCACAGCAGTGTCGTGCGGACCAGATCCACGCCCAGCGACTTCATCCGCTCCAGCACGGCGATCGCTGGGTGTCCGGCGCGTAGACGAGCTGATCGTCGTCCATCATGATCGAGGTCTGGCTCGGGTTGGCACGCGCTGCGGGCGCCTCGTGGGAGCGCCACCGCGACGGAGGCGAGCACCGCGAGCACGAGGGGATCCGTGTATGTGCGAAGGCGTACTGAATCGACGGCATGCTGAGCCTGCCCCTTCCTGGACAGCGTTGTCAGACAGGGGCAGTTACCCTGCCCGGCCCCTGTCTTCAACGCGAGCGGATCGCGAAAGTAGCGGGCCCAGTGTCAGTTCGCTGACCGCTAGCTGACCGCCCCGTATCGTTCCGCCACCTTCGCCCAGTTGACGACGTTCCACCACGCATCGATGTAATCGGGGCGCCGGTTCTGGTACTTGAGGTAGTAGGCGTGCTCCCAGACGTCCACGCCCAGCAGCGGGGTCTGCCCGTCGCTGATCGGGTTGTCCTGGTTGGCGCTGGAGACGACAGCGAGACCGGAGCCGTCGTGGACGAGCCAGGACCAGCCGGAGCCGAACCGGTTGACACCCGCGTCCTTCAGCTTGGCCTTGAAGTCATCGAAGGATCCGAACGCCGCGTCGATCGCCGAGCCGAGCGCGCCGTCAGGCTCGCCGCCGGCGCCCGGGGCCATCGACTCCCAGAACAGGGTGTGGTTGTAGTGGCCACCGCCGTTGTTGCGAACCGGGGCCTGCTTGTCGGCCGGCAGCGCTGAGAGGTCCTTCAGCACGTCCTCGATCGGCGCGTCGGCCCACTGCGTGCCCTCGAGCGCGGCGTTCGCCTTGTCGACGTATGCCTGGTGATGCTTGTCGTGGTGGACGCGCATCGTCGCCTCGTCGATGTGCGGCTCGAGCGCGTCGTAGTCGTAGGGAAGGGGTGGTACGGAGTACGCCATTGCGGGGCTCCTTCGGTCGTGGGGTGGTGGCGTTTTATCAGAAGCGCTCAGGCTGCCCCCAAGGCTGCCCCTGCGCGGGGGGAGCACGGCGGGACGTGCCGCCGGTGCGGGCGGTGGCGTGGATAGGCTTCACAGCCGCGTGACCCGACTGTCCGGATACTTCCTGCCGACCCAGCGCGACCCGCCGTCGGACGCCGAGGCCACCTCTCACAAGCTGATGGTCAGGGCGGGGCTGATCCGCCAGGTCGGGTCGGGCCTGTGGTCGTGGTTGCCCCTGGGCTGGAAGGTGCATCAGCGCATCGTCGCGATCGTCCGCGAGGAGCTCGACGCGATCGGTGCCCAGGAGATGCTGATGCCGGTCCTGAACCCGGCCGAGCCCTGGCGGCGCAGCGGCCGCTACGACATCGATGAGCTGTTCAAGCTCTCCGACCGCCGCGGCGCGGACATGGTGCTGGCGCTCTCTCACGAGGAGATCGTCACCGGCCACGTCGCCCAGTCGGTGCGCTCCTATCGCGACCTGCCGCTGATCCTCTACCACTTCCAGACCAAGGAGCGCGACGAGCCGCGCCCCCGGGCGGGCGTGCTGCGCACCCGCGAATTCATCATGAAGGACTCCTACACGTTCGATCGCGACGCCGAGGGCCTGAACGCCGCCTACGACAAGCACGTGGCGGCATACGACCGGATCTTCGATCGCACCGGCCTGGAGTGGTACCGCGTCGAGGGCGACGTGGGGATGATGGGCGGCCTCGGCGCCCACGAGTACATGGCTCCGTGTGCGGCGGGGGAGAACGAGGTGGCGGTGGCGTCCGGATACGCGGCGAACCTCGAGGTCGCCTCCGCCGATCCCGAGCCGGTCGAACTGCCGCCGGCGCTGCCCGCCCCGGAGGAGGTCTCGACCCCGGGCATGACCACCGTGGACAGCGTCGCGCGCGAGCTGGGGATCCCGGCCGGAGCGCTGCTGAAGGCGTTCCCGGTCGTCGTCGACGATGGCAGCTTCACGGTCGTGATGGTGCGCGGCGATCACCGCGTCAACGAGCTCAAGCTGCGGGCGGCCCTGCGGCGCGACTTCCGGCCGGCGCGGCCCGATGAGGTCGCGGAGCGGCTCGGGCCCCCGGGCTTCATCGGCCCGGTCGGAACCGACACCCCGATCCTGCTCGACCGCGGCGTCGCCCCGGGCGGCTACGTGACCGGGGCGAACCGACCCGATGCGCACCTGCGCGGGGTCGAGCCGGGCCGCGACTTCGCGTTCGAGCCCGTCGACGTCCGCACCGTTCTGGCGGGCGACACGATCAACGGCAGCACGATCCGGGTCGAGCCCGCGATCGAGGTCGGCAACATCTTCAAGCTCGGCACCCGCTACTCCGAGCCGCTCGGCGCCACCTACCTGGACGAGCGGGGCAACACCCAGCTCGTGTGGATGGGCTCCTATGGCATCGGTCCGGCGCGGATCGCCGCTGCCGCCGTCGAGCAGTTCGCCGACGAGCAGGGGATCTCGTGGCCGCGGGCGCTGGCGCCGTTCGACGTCGAGCTGGTCGTGCTCGGCCGCGAGGGCAGCGAGGAGCGCATGTTCGCCGACCGCCTGTACGAGCAGCTGCGCGACGCCGGGCTGCGGACGCTCTACGACGATCGCGACGCGGGGCCGGGGGAGAAGTTCGCCGATGCCGAGCTGATCGGCTGCCCGCTGCGGCTCACCGTCGGCAAGCGCACGCTGGCCGCGGGCGAGATCGAGGTCCAGGTGCGCCGCGGTCAGGAGTCTCGGAGCGTGCCCGTCGACGGGGCCGCCGAGGCGATCGCCGGGCTCTGGCGCCAACTGCCCTGAAGGCGGCGCCCCGATGAGCGGACCCGAGCGTCGGATCACCACGAGCAGGCTGCTGGGCATCGACCGCTCCGGACCGCCGCCGCCGGCGACGGTGTCGGACCAGCCGCTGAACCCGTGGACGCTGCCCAACGCGATCGGCTTCCTGCGTCTCGCCGGGATCCCGGTGTTCCTGGTGCTCGCGCTCTCGAGCCCCGACGGGATGGATCCGGCGGCGACGGTGCTGTTCGCGGTCATCGGCTGGGCCGACTACCTGGACGGCTTCACGGCCCGGCTCACCGGCCAGTACAGTCGCCTCGGGGCGCTGCTCGATCCGATCGTCGACCGCCTGCTGGTGGTCTCCGGGATGGTGGTGGCGTTCCAGTTCTCGTTGCTGCCGAGATGGGCGATCGTGATCGTGATCGTGCGGGAGCTGTTCATGCTTGCGCTCAGCCGGTACGGGCTCAAGCGGGGGGTGGAGCTGAAGATCAACTGGCCGGGCCGGCTGGGGGTGGCGCCGACGATGGGGGCGCCGTTCTTCGCCATGTGCGGCCTGCACGCGATCGCGCTCGTGATGCTCTACGTGGGCATGACACTCTCGATCACAGCGACGGTGCTGTACGTGCGCAGCGGGATCACGCAGACGCGGGCGCAACGATCCGCCCAGGATTGAGCGGGACAACGACTACCCTCAAGCTCAGATTGACCCTCTGAGGCGGCGGGGTATACTCGGCGCTTAGCGCTCAAACCTGGTGGAGGACCTCTCTGTATGGACACGTTTCCCGATCTCGGCAGCCTGACGGACCAGGAACTCAAGGACCTCATCAAGCAGCTCACCGAAGAGGAGATGGAGATCTCCTACAAGCGGCGCATCCTGCACGGCAAGATCGACATCCTCCGCGCGGAGCTGGTCAACCGCCTGCGTAAGAAGCACGAGGGCGGTGAGGACGTCATCTCCGGCGCCGACGTCCAGCAGCTGACCGACATCCTCGCCGGGCGTGTCCCGGCCAGCGACCCTGAATAGCAGTCCCACCCGCCGTGGCACAGCACTGTCCAGAGTGCGGATTCGCCAATGCGGACGGCGCCAATTACTGTCAACGGTGCGGCGCCTTCCTGGTGCAGTCCGAGCCCACCCCGGGGGCGACCACGGCCACCTACAAGGTCGGCGACACCGGTGAGCTCGAGCCGGTGGAGCTCGAAGACGTGGTAGCGCGCGGCGCCGCGCTCGTGATCCGCGCCGGCGGCGGCCGCGCGGGCGAGAGCTTCGCGCTCGAGAAGGACCGGCTCACGGTCGGGCGGCGTCCCGACAGCGACATCTTCCTCGACGACGTGACCGTCTCGCGCGATCACGCGATCCTCGTGCGCCGTGGCAGCGACTACCACCTCGACGACTGCGGATCGCTCAACGGCACCTACGTGAACCGGCGCCGGATCGAGTCCCATCGGCTGCACGACGGCGATGAACTGCAGATCGGCAAGTACAAGCTCGCGTTCCTGAGCCGCTGATGGCCGCTTCCGACACGACTCAGCCCGCGCTCGAGCTGCCCGAGCCGGCGGCCGCCGAAGCCGAGCCCCCGCGTCAGAAGGCGGTCACGATCGGATCGGTCTGCAAGCAGCTGGTGCAGGAGTTCCCGGACATCTCGATCTCCAAGATCCGCTACCTCGAGGACCAGAAGCTGCTCGCGCCGCGTCGCACCCAGGGCGGCTACCGGCTCTACACGCAGAACGACATCCAGCGCCTGCGGACGATCCTGCGGCTCCAACGCGACGAGTTCCTGCCGCTGCGGGTGATCCGCCAGGAGCTTGCCGGCGGCCGCTCCGAACGCGAGGTCGCCCCGCCGGGAGATCCGCGGGCGATGCGCCGCGCGATGGTCAGCACCCGTGACGCGGGGGCGCTGTACTCGCTCGACGACGTGGTCGAGGAGACGGGCGCCGACCCCAAGCTCGTCCGCGAGCTCGAGGAGTTCGGGGTGATCAAGGGAGACGTGCGCGCCGGCGTGCGCTACTACGACGAGACCGAGCGCGAGATCGTCCGGGCGGTCAGCGAACTCGCCCGCTACGGCGTGGGGGGACGCAACCTGCGCGTCTTCCGCAGCTCGGCCGACCGCGAGGCGCAACTGCTGCAGAGCATCCTCGCCCCGGCGCTCCGTTCCCGCAACCCGGAGCGCCGCAGGGAGGCGATCGAGGCGCTCGAGAACCTGGCCTCGGTGACCTCCCACCTCAAGCACCTGCTGCTGATCCGCGATCTGCGCAAGATCGCCACCTAGGGCCGGACGACACTGAACCATCCCCACGTGGCAGTACCCGTCGACCTCCGCGCCCACATCCGCGACATCCCGGACTTCCCGAAGCCCGGGATCGTGTTCAAGGACATCACGCCGCTGCTGCTCGACCCCCGTGCGCTGGACGTCGCGATCGACCAGCTGTCGGCCTACGCCGACGGACTCGGGGTCGATCTGGTGGTGGCGCCCGAGGCCCGCGGATTCATCCTCGGGGCGGCGATCGCCCGCCAGCTCGGGGCCGGCTTCGTGCCCGCGCGCAAGCCCGGCAAGCTCCCCCACGAGACGGTGAGCGCCGAGTACGTGCTCGAGTACGGCATCGACGCGCTCGAAGTCCATGCCGACGCGCTGGCGGGCGGCGCCCGAGTGCTCGTGCACGACGACCTGCTCGCCACCGGCGGCACCGCCCGCGCCCTGTGCGACCTCGTGACCGGGCTCGGGGCCGAAGTGCTCGGCTGCGCGTTCCTGGTCGAGCTGTCCTTCCTCGGCGGTCGTGGACGGCTCGCCCCGTACGAGGTCAACGCCGTGATCGACTTCCAGGCCGAGTGAGGGTGCGGGAGGGCACCCCCGTCGGCTGATGGCGACCGCGCGCCGCACCCGCACGCTAGCCGCCGCGCCCGAGCGCGTGTGGGAGGTGGTCGAGGACCCGCATCACCTGCCCCGCTGGTGGCCCGGCGTGACCCGGATGGAGGCCGTCCAGGATGACAGCTGGACCGAGGTCTTCACGACCAAGAAAGGGCGCCCCGTGCGCGTCGACTTCCGGCTGCTCGAGTCAGAGCAGCCCGATCCCGTCGGCGCCGGCACCGCGCGCCGGCGCTGGGAGCAGGAGATCATCGGCACCCCGTTCGAGCGAGTGCTCAACGAAGCCGTGACGGCGATCGAGCTCGAGCGGGCCGGCGAGGGCACCAAGGTCAAACTCGAGCTGCGACAGAAGCTGCGGGGGTATTCGAGGGTCGGGTCGGTGATGCTCAGGCGGGCGACGGGCAAGAAGCTCGACGAGGCACTGGATGCTTTGGAGCAGATCTGTCTGTAGGCGGTTGGGCGGGTGGGGGCACCGTCGCGGGACACCCGAGTTTGGGGTGGCGCCTACAGGCGGTGAGCCCAGCGCGCCGCTGGCGCCCACCGCCACGTTCTCGCGTGTCCCGCGCCGGTGCTCCGCCAGCACACACATCTCGGGTGTCGGGCGCAGGCGCCACAACCCGCACAGACGAAACCCGACAACCGTCTACCCCAGCGTCAAATTCCCCTGCAGCACGATTTTGCCCGGGGCTTTGGGGTCGGCCTGGGTCTCGAGCGTGACGAGCAGCTGGGAGTAGTTCGCTGCATCTGTGGGCAGCGGGCCCGCGGTCGAGAGGCGGCCGTTGCTGGCGACGCCCGGGTTCACGAAGCCGAGGATCTTGGCCTGGGTGGGGGACTTGTAGAGCCAGACCGCGTACGCGTCGTGCTTGGAGTTCGCTGTCACGCCCTGGGCGACGATCACGATCCCGTTGGCGCTGCCCTGCTTGACGACCTCGGCGATGCCGGTGGGGGAGCTGCCACCCGTGGGCGGGGTGAGGTTGATCTGGGCGATGGGCTTGGCGCCCGTGGTGGTCGTGCCCGTGGCCGGCGTCGAGGCGGTCGTCGGCGTCGTCGCGCCGGCGCTGGAGGTGCTCTTGGTCGAGCTGGCGCTGTTCGAGGCGATCACGATCACGACGACGACCACGGCGATCAACGCGCCGATGCCGAGCAGCACGGCGCCGCCGATGCGGGAGCTCGGCTTGCCGCCACCACCACCCGAAGTGGCCGCGGGCTTGGGCTCGGGCCGGCCGTAGTCCTGGGCGATCCGCGCCGGCGGCTCCTCTTCTTCCTGCGCGAGCGAGCTCGAGGACGCGGCCTCCGGCGCCGCTTCGCGGCCGGCTCCGCGCCCGGTCGATTCGGACGCTTCGACGGCCGCGGCCGCCGTTGCCGCCGGCGTGGCCGCCGCACCCTCCGACCGCCCGGCGGAGTCCTCGGCCGGGATCTCGGGCAGCCCTTGGGTGGCCAGTGGCGCGAGCTCGGAGGCGACCACCCGGGCCCAGGCTCGCTCGCCGGCCGAGCCGGCCAGGCTGTTGCGCGTGTCGTCGCTGACCGGGCCGGGCAGTTGGCCGAGCAGGTAGTCGGTGATCAGCGAGCGGCGCTCGGGGGCCAGGCGGGTCTGTGGGCCGAGGGCGTCGAGACCGGCCAACGCCCGCTGCCTGACCGCCGCGCGGTCGATCGACAGCAGCGTCGCGATGTCGTCGTAGCTGCGCCCGCGCTGCAGCACCAGCTGCAGGACCGCGCGCTGGTCGGGCGGGAGGCTGTCGACGGTGGCCATGCCCGCGGAAGCGTAGAGAAGCGGGCGGCTGCATGCGGCGCTGCCGAGCGGGGTATGGTCCCGCCTCGTGGAGCTGGAACTTCCCCACCGCGCCGATCACGGATTCGACGGCCTGTACGGGCTCGAGATCCTCGAGATCTCGGAGACCGAGGTCCGTGGACGGGTCGAGGTGCGCGACGAGCTCAAGCAGCCTGCCGGCCTCGTGCACGGCGGTGTCTACGCGTCGATCGCCGAGAGCCTGGCGTCGCTTGCGACGGCCTTCCACGTGTTCGGCGACGGCAAGGTCGCGATGGGCCTGGCCAACCAGACGAGCTTCCTGCGCCCGATCACGACGGGCACCGTCCACGCGCTCGCCCGGCGGCTGCACGGCGGCCGCACGACCTGGGTGTGGGACGTCGAGATCCGCGACGACGAGGGACGGCTGTGCGTCGTCACGCGGATGACCGTCGCGGTCCGCGACGCGCCGGGCGCGTAGACCCGCCGAGCCCGGAGGCACGCCAGGGCCACCGGCGCCGGCCCAGCCCTTCAGCCCCCGTAGCGGTTCGTGATCGGCACGCGCCGGTCGCGGCCGAACGCCTTGGTGGTGATCTTGATACCCGGGGGCGCCTGGCGTCGCTTGTACTCGGCGCGGTCGACGAGCGCGATCACGCGATCGATGTTCTCGGCCGCGAAGCCGCGCAGGATCAGCTGCTCGCGTCCGAGGTCGTCTTCGATGTAGCCGTCGAGGATCGGGTCGAGCACGTCGTAGGGGGGGAGCGAGTCGGCGTCGCGCTGGTCGTGCCGGAGCTCGGCGCTCGGTGCCCGATCGATGATCGAGGGCGGGATCAGCTTCGTCGGCGCGGCCGCGTTGCGATGGCGCGCCAGCTCGTAGACGAGCGTCTTGGGGCAGTCCTTGATCACCGCGAACCCGCCGGCGCTGTCGCCATACAGGGTCGAGTAGCCGACCGCCATCTCGGACTTGTTTCCGGTCGTGACCACGAGCCAGCCGAACTTGTTCGACAGCGCCATCAGCAGGTTGCCGCGGATGCGCGCCTGCAGGTTCTCTTCGGTCAGGTCGGGCGGCCGGTCGCCGAAGACGTCGCTCAGCATCTCCTGGTAGGCCCCCATCGCGCGCTCGATCGGCAGCTCGAGCGCCTCGATCCCGAGGTTCGCGGCCAGGCGGCGGGCGTCGCCCTGCGTGTCCGAGGAGGAGTACGGCGACGGCATCACGACCGCGGAGACGCGCTCGGCGCCGAGCGCGTCGACCGCGATCACGGCCACCAGCGCAGAGTCGATCCCACCCGAGAGGCCGAGCACGACATGGCGGAAGCCGTTCTTCTCGACGTAGTCGCGCAGTCCCAGCACGAGCGCCGCGTAGACCTCGGCCGTCGGGTCGAGCAGCTCGGCCACCGGGCCGCCGACGGATGGGGCGGGGTCCGGGCCGGGCGCGAGCTCGAGCCGCGCGATCACCGGCACTTCAGGCCGGACGCGGCGCACGGCCGGGCGGTGGCGGGTGTCGCGCAGGCGCGATCCGCGCGCGCTCTCGGGGTCGATCGTGGCCAGGAGCAGCTCCTCCTCGAACTGCGCCGCGCGGGCGATCACCTCGCCCTCGTGGTCGATCACCAGCGAGTGGCCGTCGAACACGAGCTCGTCCTGGCCGCCGACGAGCGCGCAGAACGCCACCGCGGCGACACTGTCGCGGGCACGCTGGATCAGCATCAGCTCGCGGTCGGGCCCCTTGCCGGCGTGGAAGGGCGAGGCCGAGATGTTGACGATTAGGCTGGCGCCCGATTGGGCTTCGTCGGAGGCGGGCGGCCCTGGCTCCCAGATGTCCTCGCAGATGGTCAGCCCGACGGTCACGTCGCCCACCTCGATCAGCGCTCCCTGGGTCCCGGACTGGAAGTAGCGCTGCTCGTCGAAGACGCCGTAGTTGGGCAGGAAGACCTTGCGGTAGCTCGCCTGGATCTCGCCGTCGGCGAGCACCGCGCAGGCGTTGTAGACGTCCTCCGCGCGCTCCGGGAACCCGACCAGCGCCACGACGCCGTGCGTGTGGGCGGCGATCCGCTCCACGGCCGCCCTGGCGTCGCTGAGGAAGTGCTCCTTGAGGAGCAGATCCTCGGGCGGGTAGCCGGTCACCGAGAGCTCGGGGAACAGCACGAGCTGCGCCCCGGCGGCGCGGGCCGAGCTGATCTGGTCGGTGATCTTGCGCTCGTTGCCGGCGATGTCCCCGACCGTCGGGTTGATCTGGGCGAGCGCGAGCGTCAAGGGACCGGTCATCTGCTCGGAGCTTATTCCGGCGCGTCACCGCCCCGGCGCGCCGCGCCCGAGCCAGTACTGCGCGAATGCCCCCAGCAGCGGATCTTTGGGTGCGCTGACGCGCACCTCGTGCGCCCAGGCCAGACCGTTCAGCCCCGCCGTGCCCGGGCGGCGGGCCAGGATCACCGCCTGGCCGGCGGCGGCCACGGCGGGGCTGAACGGTCCCGCGATCGAGCGCGCCAGCGCCGACAGCCCCGCCGGCGCCCGATGACCCCCGTAGACGATCACGACGTTGCCGGTCTCGAGCGCCTGGAGGAGCTGGTCGTCGCCCAGCTCGGCGCCGTCGCGGAGCACCGGCAGCGGCACGTGGGCCCCGCTGGTGGGCGGGTCGGAGTTGTACACCGGGTGCAGCTGACCCGGCCGCAGATGGGCGTGCCCGAGGTCGGGGAAGCTCGCGCCGGGGCCCCCGCCGGCGCCCGAGATGCCGGCCTGATCGCGGCCGGCGAAGAACCCCGACAGCGCCGCGATCGCCCCGATCGTCACCACCAGGGCGACGACGACGACCAGCACCCGCTCGAGCGCCGTGCCCGCGAGCTTCACGCGGTGGCCCCGGCTCGCTAGCGGTCGGCGCCGGCGATCGGCGACGAGACCGGGATCGGCCCTCGCACGGCCGGTTCGTCGGCGGTCGGCGCGCTCGCGACGGCGGCCAGCTCCTCGATCGAGGACTGGAGCTCCTCGGCGAGCGTCTCGAGGTCGGGCATCGCGTCGAAGTCGCCGGTGAGGCCGAAGTTGAGCTGACCGTTGTAGCTCATGATCGCGATCCCCAGCGCCGTGTTCTTGGCCAGCGGCACCAGGGGGAAGATCGCGTCGAGCTCGCGTCCGAGCACGTAGAGCGGGAACTGTGGCCCGGGCACGTTGGTGACGACCAGGTTGAAGAACCGCTGGCGGCTCTGCAGCCGCGCCGCCTGGGCGACGATCGTCGGCGGGGCGAACCCGGACAGTTGCGTGATCATCTGCGCGCCCACGGCCTGGCCCGATTCCTTGATCCCGTCCATCGCGCGGCGGATCCGGAGCAGACGCTGGACCGGGTCGGTGACCCCGACCGGCAGCGGTGCCCACATCGCCGAGACCCGGTTGCCGAGCGCGCCCTGCTCGACGTCGGCGCGGACCGACACCGGCACCATCGCCTTCAGCACCACATCGTCGGTGCTCTCGCCGTGCAGGCGCATGTAGCGCCCGAGCGCGCCGGCCACGACGGCCAGCACGACGTCGTTGACCGTGCCGCCCAGGGAGTTCTTGATCGACTTGAACTGGGTCAGGTCGCCGCGGACCCAGGTGAACCGCCGGTGGGGCCCGATCTTGACGTTGAACGGGCTCGGCGGGGCCGCGTTGAGCCCCGCCCAGGCCATCGCGCCGACGCCCACCAGGGCCTCGCCGACGCGCGCGGCGACATGCCGTGGCCCGCGCAGGACCGAGCGCACGCCGCGCACGACCTCGGTCGGCACCGTGGCTCGCTCCAGCAGGGCGTCGGCCAGCAGCTGGGCGTCGCTCGGCAGCGGCCGCGCGATCCACTCCTGCTCCGGCGGTGCGACCGGCGCCGGGTCCGGCGAGGCGTCGAACAGGACGGTGGCGATGTCGACGCCCGAGATTCCGTCGACGAGCGCGTGGTGGGTCTTGGAGAGCAGCGCGAAGCGGTCGTGCTCGACGCCCTCGACCAACCACAGCTCCCACAGCGGCTTGGAGCGATCGAGCGCCTGCGAGAACACGCGCCCGGCCAGTCGCTTGAGCTCGTCCTCGCCGCCGGGTCGGGGCAGCGCCGTGTGGCGCACGTGATACGTGGGCTTGAAGTGCGGGTCGTCCACCCACACGGGCCGGCCCTGGTCGAGCGGGACGAACGCGAGCCGCTGGCGATAGCGGGGGACGAGGTGCAAGCGGGAGACGATCGCGTCGACCAGCTCGCTGTACGCCGGGGCCGGCCCGCGGAAGATCGCGCAGCCCGCCACGTGCATGTGCGCGGAATCGCGCTCGAGGTGCAGAAACGAGCTGTCGAGGCCCGTCAGTCGATCCGGGTTCGCCACAGCTGGATTCTTGCAGGAACGGGCGTGTGTGATCGACCGCACACTGATTCTCCCGTCTGCGGGTATTATCACCGGTGTCGTATTCGACCTGCCGAATTTCCCCTGCCCGGTGCGGGGGTGAACGGGGGACCCATTGCCGGACGTGATTCATCCGTCCGGCCGGGGCGAATCGGCTGCCCGGCGCACAACCGGCTGGCAGCTGTAGCGACCACTCGACAGCCGGCGAGATGCCTGCTGTCGGCTGGCCGCGAGCCCGTCAGCTAACTCCGTAGGCGCCCGGTCGAAGTTCAGAAGGAGGCCCTCGAGATGAGGACCAAGATCAGCCTGCGCGCACGCGCGGTCTACGTGGCCGGTGTCGCGCTTGTGCTCGCAGTTCCAGCTACGGCGGTCGCGCTCTCCGACGGAGTCGCAGATGCCCAGAGCGCACAACCACAGACCGCATTGCCGGTGTCGCTGGACCGCCATTGGATGGCTTACGGCCAGAAGCTGGCGGTCACCGGGAACGCCTCCGCGTTCAACGCGGGGCGCCGGCTGCTGCTCGAGTACGCGCCCAACCGCGGCGCGTGGACGGTCGTCGGCTCCGGCAGCGTCGGCTCCGACGGCCGCTTCCGGCTCGTCGCGACGATGCGCCAGTCGGGCTCGATCCGGGTGATCGCCGCCCCCAGCGGGTCGAGCTCCCGGGCCGTCGTGGCCGCTGAGGTGATCCCCGGTACCGGCGCCGCGATCCCCGCCAGCACGCCCAAGGGCGTGGTGGTCGCAGCCAAGCTGGTCTCCGCGACCGGTCCGCTCGACACCCAGGCCGGGCAGCACACGGCCGTGCTGGGGACGCTGCTCCCGCGCCATGCCGGACGCGTCGTCCGGCTCGAGCTCGGCAACGGCCACGGCTGGCGCTCGGTCGCCTCGGCGCGCACGCAGGCCAACGGCCATTTCGTGCTGCGCTACACCCCGTCCGGCACCGGCGCCTCAGAGGTCCGCGCGCTGTTCGGCGGCGACGCATTCAACGTCGCCGCGTGGGGACGGGGCCGGCGCCTGACCGCGTACCGCGAGAGCGTCGCGTCGTGGTACGACGACGGCGGCAACACCGCGTGCGGCTTCCATGCCGGCATGGGTGTGGCCAACGTGTCGCTGCCGTGCGGCACCCACGTAACGTTCCGCTACGGCGGGCGCACGGTCACGGCCACCGTGGATGACCGCGGCCCCTACGTGGGCGGTCGCGAGTGGGATCTCAACCAGACCACCGCCGGCGCCCTCGGCTTCAACGGCGTCGACACCGTCTGGTCCTCCCAGTAACCCGCCGAGAGCGCGGCCCGTTCAGGCCGCGCTCTCGGCGATCGCCGCCTCGACGTGACGACGGGAGTCCTCGCGACGGATCAGCAGGAACCCGAACACCAGGCCGAGAATCGCGAATCCGGCGGCGGTCAGGAAGGCGGACTGGAATCCCGAAGTGAGCGCCCCCTTGACGGCGCCGGGCGCACCGTGGGCATCGCTCAGCAGGCTTGCCGTACGCGAGTTGGCGATCGTGGCCAGAACGGCCAGGCCCAATGCGCCGCCGACCTGCTGGGAGGTGTTGATCAGACCGCTGGCGAGCCCCTGATCGCGGTCTTTGACGCCCGCCACCGCGGCGATCGTCACCGGCACGAACGCAAACCCGAGCCCGACCGCGGCCACCAGCGAGGGCCCGAGGATGTCGGACGCGAACGATCCGTCGGCGCTGATCTGGCCGAACCACACCAGGCCGATCGCGATCAGCACCAGCCCCGCCAGCAGCACCGGCTTGAAGCCGACCTTGGTCACGAGTTGCGACGCCACTCCGGCGGAGACGACGATCGAGCCCGCCAGCGGCAGGTACGAGATCCCCGCCTTGAGCGCCCCGTAGCCCAGCACCTGCTGCATGTACAGGGAGATGAAGAAGAACATCGAGAACAACGACGCGCCGATCAGCAGGCCGGTGACGTTGGCGCCGAGCACCGTCTGCTGGCGGAAGATCCGGAACGGCACCAGCGGTGCCGAGGCCCGCGATTCGATCAGCGCGAAGGCGCCGAGCAGCAGCACCGCCACCGCGAGCAGCCCGACCGTCTGCAACGACCCCCAGCCGGCCCGCTGCGCGTCCACGAGCGCGTACACGAGGATCGAGAGGCCGGCGGTCACCGTCACGGCCCCGGCGACGTCGAAGCTGCGCGACTCGACCTCGGCCCGGCTCTCGTCGATCAGCCGTGGCGCCAGCAGCGCCGCCAGCAGGCCGATCGGGGTGTTCACGAACAGCACCCACTGCCAGCCCAGGCCGCTGGTCAGGATGCCCCCGAGCAGCACGCCGGCCGCGCCGCCGGAGCCCGCGACGGCGCCCCACACCCCAAGCGCCTTGTTGCGATCGGCGCCCTCGGCAAAGGTGGTGGTGACGATCGACAGGGCGGCGGGGGAGAGGATGGCGGCGCCGAGGCCCTGGACCGCGCGAGCGGCGATCAGCCAGCCCTCGCTCTGCGCGAGGCCGCCGGCGAGTGAGGCGAGGGCGAACACGATCAGGCCGGCGATGAACATCTTGCGCCGTCCGATCAGGTCGGCCATCCTGCCGCCCAGCAGCAGGAAGCCGCCGAAGGTCAGCACGTAGGCGTTGACGACCCAGGACAGCGAGTCCTGGCTGAAGTGCAGCCCACGTCCGATCGAGGGGAGCGCGACGTTGACGATCGAGGCGTCGAGGACGACGACGAACTGCGCCATCGCCAGCAGCGCGAGGGCGATCCATCGGCGTCGATCAGAGCTGACGGTGGACATACGGCTTGCTCCTTGGGCTGGACGGCGGCTAAGGTTAGGGGGAACCGGAGTTCCGGTTCAGAACTTTACGGAACCACGGCTCCGTTTGTCAACTAGAATTCACAGCCTCCGACCCTACGAATTGTGAGCACCCCCGACACGCAGCCCCGGCCGCTCCGCGCCGACGCCCGGCGCAACCGCCAGCGCGTGCTCGACGCCGCTCGCGGATGTTTCGCGCGCGACGGGATGCGGGCCCAGATCGACGAGATCGCCGCCTGTGCAGAGGTCGGCGTGGGGACCGTGTACCGCCACTTCCCGACCAAGGAGGCGCTGCTCGACGCGCTCGCCGAGGACTATTTCGCCAGCCAGGCGCAGGCGGCGCGGGAGGCGCTGGCTCGCTCGCTCGAGGATCCGTGGCAGGCGTTCACCGGCTACATGCGCGGCGGCGCCGAGCTGATGGCCGAGAACCGAGCGCTGGCCCAGATCGCCTCCGACCGGCCGGAGACGATGCAGCGCGCGGCCGAGCAGGCCCAGGCCGAGAGCGGCTTCTTCGACACGGTGGAGACGCTGATCGCCCGGGCCCAGGACGCCGGGGCGCTGCGCCGGGATTTCCAGCTCGAGGACGTGCCGGCGATCATGTGCTCGCTCGGGTCGCTGAACAACACTCGCGGCGTGTACGCGAACTGGCGCCGGCTGCTGGAGCTGATCCTGGACGGACTCCGAGCGCCCGGATCCGGCGGACTGCCGCCACACGTCACGGCGATCCCGCGCGGGCGCTGAGAGTGCCCGGCAGCCCGGCCGCGTCTGGCCGCTCGCGTAGCCTCAGGACCGCGATGAGCGGCCGCTGCGTGGCGCATCTGGACATGGACGCGTTCTACGTGTCGGTCGAGTTGCGGCGGCGGCCGGAGCTGCGCGGGCGGCCCGTGATCGTCGCCGGCAGTGGCCCGCGCGCGGTGGTCACGACCGCCTCCTACGAGGCACGGCGATTCGGAGTCGGCTCGGCGATGCCGGCGGCGCGGGCGAGACGGCTGTGTCCCGACGCGGTCGTGATCGAGCCCGACTTCACCCACTACCGCGAGACCTCGGCGACGGTGATGGCGATCGTGCGCTCGCACGTGGCGACGGTCGAGGTCGTGGGGCTGGACGAGGCGTACCTGGAGCTGACCGGGCTGGCGGCTCCGCACGCCGCGATGCGGCTTGTGGCGCACGAGATCCGGTCCGCTACCGGGCTCGGCTGCTCGGTCGGGATCGGCCCGAGCAAGCTCGTTGCCAAGGTGGCCTCCGACGCCGAGAAGCCCAACGGCTTCGTGGTCCTGAGCCGCGAGCAGGCGCGCGAGCGCTTCGCCGCCGCGCCACCGGGACTGGTACCCGGCATCGGCCCCAAGACGGCCGAGCGGCTGCTCGCGCTGGGGATCGACACGCTCGGCAAGCTCGCCGCGACGCCGTCCGAGCAGCTGGCCGCGCGCTTCGGTCCCCGGTTCGGGGTCGAGCTCGCCCGCCGCGGCCGGTTCGAGGACGATGCCCCTGTGACCGAGGAGCGCAAGGTGATCTCGGAGTCGCGGGAGGTCACCTTCGATCGCGACATCACCGACCTCGCCCAGCTCGAGCAGGTGCTCGAGCGGCTCGTCGGACGGCTCTGCGACGCGCTCGGCGCTCAGCGGCGCCGAGGTCGCACGATCGGGATCAAGGTGCGACTGGACGACTTCTCGACCCACACCCGCAGCCGCACGCTGACCGAGCCGGCCGGCTCCGTCGAGCGCGTCGGTCCGGTGGCGCTGGAGCTGCTGCGGCGCTTCGCCGCGCCCCGTCCCGTGCGGCTGCTCGGCGTGCGCGTGGCCGGCCTCGAGACGGAGGAGGATCAGCTCACGCTGGCGCTCTGAGGCGCCGGCCCGGGCCGGGAGCCTTGGGGCCTGAGAGCGTCAGTACAGCACGGAGGCCAGCCGCCGGCGTGACTCGCGCGCCAGCGGGCTGTCGACACCGAGCTCGTCGAGCACTCCGACGACGACGCGCCGGATGTCGTCGCGGGCGCCGTCGGCTTCGGGCAGCGCGTAGAGCAGCAGGTCGAGCGCCCGTTCGCGGTCGCCGGCGTCCAATGCCGTCCATGCATCGCCGAGCTCCGGCGCGCCGGCGCGCTCGATCCCGATCCGCGCCGCCAGGCCGTCGGCGGCGAAGCTGCCGGGGACGCGGGCCAGAAGCTCGAGGGCCTCGTCGAGGTCACCGCGCTCGTGCAGCAGGCGAGCCAGCGGCACGAGCGCGTCGGCGCGCGTGGGCTCGAGCTCGATCGCGCGGCGCAGCGAGGCCTCGTCGCCGGCCTCGATCAGCCCGTCGGCCTCGGAGGGCAGCAGCGAGTCGAGGAAGCGCTCGACCAGCGGGGGCGGCTGGGCGCCGACGAACTCGGAGGCCACCTGGCCGTCCTTGAACGCCTTCACGGCCGGGATGCTCTGGACCCCGAAGGCGCGGGAGATGCCGGGGTTGGCGTCCACGTCGACCTTGGCCAGCTCGATCCTGCCGTCCCGGGCGGCCACGGCCTTCTCGATCACCGGCCCGAGCTGGCGGCAGGGCCCGCACCACTCGGCCCAGAAGTCGACCACCACGGGAACCTGGTGGGAGCGGTCGATGACCGCGGTCTGAAAATCGCTGTCGGTGACGTCCACAGCCTTCATAGTACGACGCCGAGTCAGCAGTCGAGGAGCGGTATGGGCGAAGACGTGATCGAGCGAGACGGCGTGGGGCTCGCAGTCACCGAGTCGGGCTCCGGGATCCCGGTGGTCCTGCTGCACGGGCTGACGGCGACGCGACGCTACGTCGTCATGGGCTCGACCGCGCTGGAGCGCTCCGGGCACCACGTGATCGCCTACGACGCCCGTGGGCACGGGCGCTCGGCGCCCGCACCTGAGCCCGGCGCGTACGGCTACCAGGAGCTGACGCTCGACCTCGGCGCGGTGCTCGACGCGGTCGGCCTCGAGCGCGCGGTCCTGGCCGGCGCATCGATGGGGGCGCACACGCTGCTCTCGTTCGCGCTCCGTAACCCGGACCGCGTGGGGGGGATGGTGGTCATCACGCCCGCCTACGAGCCCGGGGATGACGCCGACACCCGACGGCTGCAGCGCTGGGACGCGCTCGCCGACGGCCTGCGCCGCGGCGGCGTCGAGGGATTCGTGCACACCTACGGCACGCCCGACGTTCCGGAAGCCTGGCGCGCGACCGTGATCAAGGTGATCCGCCAGCGGCTGGCCCAGCACGAGCACCCCGAGGCCGTCGCGGATGCACTGCAGGCGGTGCCGAGATCGCGTCCGTTCGACCGGCTCGAGCAGCTCGGCGCGCTCGCGGTGCCGGTGGCGGTCGTGGCCAGCGCCGACGAGGCCGACCCGGGGCACCCGCTGGCCGTCGGCGAGGCCTACGCCGCCGCGATTCCCGGCGCCCGCCTGATCACCGACGAACCCGGTCGCTCACCGATCGCCTGGCAGGGCAGCCAGCTCTCGAAGGTGATCGCCGAGGTGGCGGCCGAGGCGAGGCTGTGACCGGAAACCACGCGAAGCCTCGAGGCCCCGGTTGGTGAGCGGACCTAGCGGCGATGCGGAGGTACAGCCGGACGGCCCAGAGTGGGCCACCGCCCAGCGGGAGATCCCTCACGCATCCAGTCGTCCATCAGCGTGGCAGCAGCGGCCTTGCCGACGCCAGCAGTCCGGGCTCGGCTGACAGTGCCCGGAGCTCGGCGCGGAGAGCGGCCTCGTCACCCGCGCGGGCCGCGGCGGAAACCTCCGCCACTCGCCTCGCGAGGATCGCCAGGGATGAGCTCGCCCGATCAGGCATCACCGGCTCGGGCACCGCTCGGGGAGTAGTCCGCTTCATGTCCGCTTAATCGGCAGGATCGCCCGGATCGTTGAACACCTGGCGCAGGCGACCCGCGAACCGGTTCCTGCACACGACGGGTCGTTCCGTGAGCGCAATCGCGGCGTCGCCCGCGGAAGCCCGGCCGGTACGCTCTCACTCTCAGGTCATGGCCATCGCGCGGACGAACGCCTGCACCACTCCAGACGGCTCGGGCACCCCGC
>CAWFKF010000031.1:0-18281 GCA_963816005.1 uncultured Solirubrobacteraceae bacterium
AACAAATCACCTTCTGTCAGCATTCGTTGCACACATTCCAGACCTTGTAGAGGTTGCCCTCCAGGTCCTTCTCGAACGCGTCCAGATCCTGCCCATCGACGCCGGGAGCGCCCTTGTTGGCCTTGACCTGCCGCCACGCCTCCCACACCAACAGCTTGGGAATCGCAAACGACTTGTCCTTCGGCCTTGTCATGCGTCCTCGCTTCCTCCCAGCACCCCAGGGCGCTGGTTGATCGAATCGACATCACCGATGAGCCGGCCCCTTCGCTCCACCACCACCCCAGCGAGCAGCAGCTTCACAGCTAATACGAGCCGGTCCGCCAGCGAGCGCCGCGACCGGTACTCAATGCCTCCGGTTTCTGCCGTTGGCACGCTCCCTCTCGCCGCCCGTCGTACTGACCCGCAGGCCCGGACGGCCGCTTTCGACGCTCGCCTTCTCACGTTCCGTGCAAGAGCCGCAGACCAGGCTCACGCCGCCTCCACGCCGGGCACCACCTGGCCAGGAACACGGGACCCCGCCAGACTCGTCTCGGAGGATGAAGCAGGACCTCCGATTTTGATGCCGTCTAAACCTTTTCGACGCCTCAACAACGCACGCTCGACCCAGAACAGAGACCGAGCGCTTTCTGGAACGTCTTCCTGGTCCCCACCTGACCGGGTCAAGCCCAGCCTTTTCCCCGAACGCTCGCCACGACGGTCTTCAGCCAACGCAGCATCGGGGCGGTTTGACGCCCACCCCCGCAGGGCCGACGCCGGAGGGCCAACAAGCCTCCATCTCTCGCACAGCACCGTTTTATGGAGTTCTACCTACATAGTCTTCCTCCAACGTTCGTGACACACACCTTCATCGCTACTACGGTCAGGTCCGCCCCTGTGCCCCGCATCACTACTCTCCCCCTCACAGATCTGCTGCTTGGGGTTCTCGCTCCAGACAACCAGCCGCAGGCCACGACCGCTCCACTGGCCGGCCGTCCCATCGGGGCGACAGGTTCCCGAGTTCCACACAAGAGCCCAGACCACGCTCGCGCCACCATCCATGCCGGACACCCACCTGGCCAATCAGCAGGCTCCCGCCAGGCTCTTCCCGGGGCAATGACTCGACCCCGGTTTTGAATGTCACCGATACGCTTTCGACACTTCAACGGTGGTATCGCTTTCGCTCGCCTTCGTGATCCACACCTGACGCGCTGACAGCACGCCTTTTCCGCGACGCTCAGCACCCCGGCTCTTGACCGACGCACCTCGCGGTGGTTTACGGCCTCCCCCTGCAGGGCGGCCGCGGAGGGCCACCAGACCATCGGCCTGGCTCCTCCATCTCTCATGCAGCACCGCTTCAAAGATCACCGTCTACATCAGCGACCCCCTCCACGCTCTCGGCACACCATCGTCTGCGTAGCGAACGAATCGGTGGCCACGCCGGTCAAGCTCTTGATCGAACTCGTCCAGCACGATGTTCGACAGCAACGGCGAGAGCGGACCGCCTTGCGGAACGCCCTGCTCGCTGGCGATCACCACACCGTCCGGCAACAGCACCTTGGCCTTCAGCATCCGTCCGATCAGCACGAGCAGCCGCCGATCGCTCACGCGCTCGGCGAGCTTGGCGGCAAGCCGCTGGTGGCAGACGAGATCGAAAAACTTCTCCAAATCAAGATCCACGCACCACTCGTAGCCGTCCTCGAGATGCCCCTTGGCCTCAGCGACCGCCGAATGGCAACTTCGACCGGGTCGAAACCCGTGACTCGAAGGATGGAATGTCGGCTCCCACAGCGGTTCGAGCACCTGCCGCACGGCCTCCTGGACCACCCTATCGATCACGTCGGGAATCCCCAACCCGCGCTGCCCACCCCCCGCCTTCGGGATATACCGCCGGCGGATCGCGCCGGGCTGGTAGCTCCCAGCCAGCAGGTCGGTCTGCAGCCTCAGATCTCCGGTAGTAGGGGCTGGTGGGATGTCAAGGTTTGATGCTGGTTTGGTAGCTGATTGTGCGGTGGTCGCCGGCGAGTTTGGGTGGGGTGGTGTTGATCTGGTCGATCAGTAGGTCTAGGGCGCGTGCGATGCGGGGTGCGTGGGGGTTGTCGATCGTGACGGTGATGTGGGTCGGGGTGTAGTGGATCTGTCCGGGTTGGTGCAGGAGGTGGCGGGTGATCGCGCGGTACTCGTCGGGGTCGGCGAGGTATGTGTTCAGGGCGCGCGCGAGGTCAAGCTCAGCGTTGTAGGCGAGGAGGCGGCAGACGGTTTGCAGCGCGCGACGGTTGACACGCGGTGTCGCACGCTGCGCGTCGGGATCGATCGTGTTGGCGGGCAGCTTCGCGGGGATCGGCTTCAGCGCCGCTTTGGCTGCGCGGGTGTTGGCGCGGGCGGTGTAGAGGTCTGCTTGCAGCATGCAGAGCGTCGCGGCCGGGTGCAGGTCTGTCGGGGTGGGGGTGGTGGTGTGCTGGCCGATCTGTCGCTGGAGTTCGGCGACGGTGTGCTCGTGGCCGCGGAGTAGCGCGAGCGCTTTGGTGCGCTCGGGGTTGCGCGCGAGGGCGGTGTCCGGCGTGATCTCCATCTGGTAGTCGCACAGCCAGTGCAGGCCGTGGTGGTCCTCGAGGTACTTAAACGTGTTCTCGATGCACCACCGGCAGCGCAACGTGTGCGCGAGGCGCGCCGCGGTTGTGGTGAGGTCGCTGGTCAGGATCTGCAGCGCGACGCGCCCGTGCTCGTAGAGCGTCAGCTGCCGGCACTGTCCGTACCCGTCAAGCTGGACCGTCTCATCAGCGACACGCACATAGTGGCGGCGACCGTCGACCGTCACCCACGAGGAGCGCGGCTCGACGGTCGCGGTGACCAACGGCGCGCGACGATATGTCACCCAGTCAAAGCCGCGGTCGTCAAGCTCGCTGAACACCTTCGGGTAGGCGCCGCCGCGGTCAAAGCCGATCATCGCCCGCCGCTCCCCGCACAGCTCGCGCAGCTGATCGAGCGGTCCGAGCATCCCGCCGGTCAGGCCCTGCGGCGGCCCCGAGGCAAAGCACACCGCCCGCCAGCGATCGTCGACAATCACTGTCTCGTGCCGCCCCGGCTCGGCATGACGCCGACGCGTGTTCCATCCCTTCGCGACCGGCCGGGACCCGGTATACGCGACGAAGTGCTCGTCGACGAAGAACACTTCCGGCGGCTGCGGATCGGCGTCGAGCATCGCCTTGGCGAGCGCGAGCTGCACCGTCAGCGGGTCGACCCCGTCCGCGAGCGTCCCGAGCCGCGGGCGTAACGTCCGCAGATGCGGGAAGCGCTCCACGCCGACGAGCAGTCCCGCGTCGGCGAGCTGCAGGTGCTTAGAGCCCTCAAGCGACGAGAAGCCCAACGCGAACGCGAACGTGGCAGCCAACGCGACCGCGGTCGTGTCAAAGGACCGCGACGCCCCCGAGTCCAAGACCGAGAACACGCCGCCCGCGCCGACCTTCTCAAGGAACGGGTGCAGCAGCATCGCGCCCGCGTACACCGAGGAGCCCGAACCCTCCCCGATCCGCGCCGCCACGCTCACCTCAGCGGTATCGCTCACCTCAGCGGTATCGGTCACATCCGCCCCGTCGCTCACCTCACCCGACTCGCTCAACGCCAGACGCTCGACCGCACGCGCCGGCCGGGCCGCCAGCAACCGCGAGATCGTCGCCCCCGAGACACTCAACGTCCGGGCGATCTCGCTGCCCGACACACCCCGATCAGACAGCTCATACGCCCGCGCGACCCCACCAGCATCAAGCTTCGACGGGCGCCCCCGCGGCGGCAACAGCGCCCGCGCCCCGCCCTCGGCCGCGTGCCGGCGCAGCCGGCTCACATGCTCGGGGCGGATCCCGAACAGCGCCGCGACCTCCACACCCGGCACCCCAGCCCGCGTCAACGACACGATCGCAAGGTTACGCATCCCCTGATCACCAGACTCATACAACGCCAACGCCCGCCCGCCATAAGACACCACCACACTGTCACCCACCGCCTCCAGGCGCAGCTGAAGCGACGGCGGCATCCCCGGCAGCTGATCCTCGGTCTCGACGGTCGGCATCTGCTCGTTCACCACCCCACAAGACTACCAAACTAGCGATGATTTCGCAATACCATTGAGCCAAGAAAATCCGTGCTCAACACACAAAGCCAGAATCAACTACCGGAGGTCTGAGCCTGGGCAGAACAACCGGCCACTGCTCAAGCAGCGCCTCAATCGTCTGCCCATCAGGGCCAGGGGCGCCCTTGTTCGACGCCACCTTCAACAACGCACTGGTCAATCGGTTGGCAACCTCCTCCATCGTCGCAGGCGCTGCGATCCCAACCTTGCCGCTCGCCTTCGGCGCTCCCGCCCGGAGGACCCCGAGCCGGTCCCGGGTCCTCCTGCGGGTAGCCCCTTGCGGGTTTTCTGCTGTCGCGACCGGCAGGCTGAGCTGCACCGCCGTTTCTTCGACCGGGACCGCCTTCCCTTGCCCACCGGGGCCCGACCCAGCACGCTCAGCGGCCATTACAGCCGCCTTCCGGTACTACGCAGTCCTCGGACTTCTGCTGGGCCATCGACCATCGTCCTCTCGTTCTCCGGCCTACCGGCCAACCGGCCGGAACCCAGCAGATCTCCTGAGGTGAGATGCTGAGATTTCGCTGTGATCGCGTCGCCAATACGCTCTCGGTCACGACGAACAGGGATCGGGCATCGCCGCTGTTGGCCGGCTCGCCCACCGAGCAACGCCTTACGGCGCTTCACTCTCGTTCGCCACCACAACGCACCTATGGCCTCCTTCAGACCCGCCCTCACGGGAGCTTCGCAGCGCAACCAGCCGCACTGAAGCCGCCCGGTCAATTCCGGGCCGCGCCCTTGCCTCATCGATGTCGGGTTCCCTCTGTCAGGGCCCCGGGACAGGACTTCCACCTCCGATCTCAACATCCGTACTCAGCACACCAAGGACGCCGCTGCGCCGCTCGCTTCGCTCGGCCCTGCCGGGCCGCCCTCGACAGCCGGGCGTCGCTTCGCTTGGTGGCAGGTCGCGCTGACGCGCAACGGGGGTCGTCTAGCAGCGGAGCAGAAGTGCGGGGTTTCGATTAGTGGAAGTCCGAGCTCGGGGCTGCTCAGGGTTCCGGCAACAGCGGCGCGGCGCTCCCCTCCGGGACGGCGGCCCCTGCTTATGGCGAGGAGCAGGGAACGCGGGTGCGCTGGCGTGAGTCCTGCATTCGTGAGAGCTGGGGTCTGCTGGAGCAGAAACGGGCGTGATCGTCGCGTCGCTGCGTCGTCTTTCGAACCGGAGGACCGCAGCGCGCGAACCTGCGAGGGCGTACGGATAGCCGGGGGTGGCGCGAAGAACGTGCGGACGGGCCTTATGCGACGCCGGATTGCTGCAGAGCCCCGGAGCCTTGGCTCGGACCGATGGCTGTGCGGCTACGGATCGTCAAACGGACGCGCGCGACAGGGCGGAATCTTCGCTGTGGGCTCGCCCCGATGCTGCTGCGAGATCGCAACTGGGAAGCGTTTCGGATAAAGATCTGAGCCTTGGGCGCGACGGCGCCGGCGGCGCGACGTCGATCATCCGGTTGAGATGTTGCGGTGCAGGAGAGCCGGCGGTTCAATGTATGAGTGACCGGCGACACCGTAGGCTCCCAGCGCTCAAGATCGCCAATGCGACTCGAGCTGGGGAGCCCCCGTCCACTGCGCAGATGGCTCGTTTGGCGAATTGGGGGTCTCCCGGCATCGATGTGGTCAGGGTGAGAGCGCGATTGTGGTCCTGAGCAGGATCTTCGTACCGGGAACGGGCTTTGCAAGTCGCGCACGAGTCGACCGAGCTGCAGAGGTGGATGTCTTGACGCGCAGGTCGCCCTCCGGGGCGACGTTCATTGCCAGCCAGCGGAGCTGGGCCGGTGCAGTCAAGGATGGCCCGAAGGGCCGAGCGCAGCGAGCCGCGCACGGCCCGAAGGGCCGAGCGCAGCGAGCCGCGCAGCGGCGTCCTTGACAGCTCGGAACAGCCCAGCTACCAGGGAGATCGCGTCCGACCAGCTCCCCCATGGAGCGCGGCCCGTTCGCACGAGCGCCATCCACGATCCGGGCGTATTGCCTCAAGCGTCGTGAGCGTCTGCCGTGCCTCCAAAGTCACCCGGTCCCATGGCCAGAAAGCCGAAACCTGACCACATCGATGCCGAGAGAGCCCGAATTGGCGGACATCGTCATCCATCCAAGCACGCGGCGCGTCACCCATCTGGTCGTCCAGCCCTACGACCGGCACGACCTTGCACGACTCGTGCCAGTCGCCCGAGTGCACACTGAAGGAACATCGGACGCAACCATCTCGCTCGACTGCACGGTCGCTGAGATCAGTGCGCTCGAGCCGATCCAGAGGTCGGCCTACCTGCGGCTCAACAAGTTCCCCGTCGAAGATCCCGATTGGGATGTTGGAATCGAAGAGATGTTTGCGTTGCCGTACTACCAGAGCGTTGACGGGATGGGCGTCGGGATGCAGGCGATCGACCCTGACCCGCATGTCGCGCTCAGCTACGACCGGGTGCCGAAGGGCGACGTGGAGATCCGCCGCGCGAGCGCCGTGACCTCGTCGAACGGTGACCACCTCGGACACGTCGACGGCTTCGTTGTCGACGGCGAGGGACACATCGCGCACATCGTCCTCGAGCACGGTCACCTCTGGGGCAAGCGGGAGATCGCGATTCCGATCGGTGCGGTCGCACGCACGCAGTCAGATGAGGTCGTACTGAGCTGGTCCACGGACGAGGTCGGGGCGCTGAAACCGCTGCCCGTGCATCGCTGGCAAGGCTGACAGGGATGGCGTGTGGCAGGCCCACCTTGTGAAACGGGTGCAGGTCGTTTGTAGTGGGTAGATAGCCCCGGATCTTCGGCGTGTTGTGCGTGGGTCGGTGCTTTCTGCCCGGGTTATGCCGGGGGGTTTCGGAAGGAGTGCGTGGAGGCGGCGCCGAAAGACGGGATGTTATGTGCCGTTCCGAACGCGATACGGAGGTGATCGCGTGGCCCCAGATCTGCTCGACTTGTTCGCTGGCGCCCGGCAAGCTAACGGCTCTGTGAGCGAACCATCGTTGGGATGCGTGGATGGTGATCGGCGGCCGGTGGGCGGCGAGGAGTGCCGCGCGCCGGGGTCCGATACGTGCCCGGTCGCGGGGGTTGAGCGCTCGCAGGCGCTGTTTGGGGAGCTGATCGAGTGGGCGGCGGGCGAGCAGGCGTTGGGGCTTGAGCATTCAGAGCTCGAGGCGCGGCTGGCCGCGGACGCTCGCGAGTTGGCCCGCCAGGTGTTGCAGGACCAACTCGATCTCCGCGCGCGGGTCGAGCAGCGTGCAGACGGGGTGATCGGCAGTGACGGCATGCCGCGGCGCAGTGTCGAGCGTGGGCACGAGCGCGACCTGCACACCGTGCTCGGCGAGGTGCAGGTCGCGCGGCTGGCCTACCGGGCGGCTGGGAGCGAGAACCTGTCTCCGGCGGACGCGCGGTTGAACCTCCCGCCGGTCAGGCACTCGCACGGGATCCGCAGGCTGGCGGCGCTGGAAGCGCCGCGGTCAAGCTTTGAAGACGGGCAGGCCGCGATCGTGCGCCAGACCGGACAGCAGATCGGCACGCGTCAGCTCAGAGAGCTGACGCTCGCTGCCGCCCAGGACGTCGGAGCGTTCTACGCGCAGCGCGAGCGCACCGTGCCGGACGGGAAGGATCTGCTGGTGCTCTCGTGCGATGCGAAGGGGGTGGTGATGCGCCCCGAGGCGCTGCGTGAGCAGACCCGCACGCAGGCGCAGAACGCCTCCGGCAAGCTCAAGACGCGCCTGTCCAAGGGCGAGAAGACGAATCGCAAGCGGATGGCGGAGATCGTCACCGTGTACGAGCTCACCCCCGAGCCGCGCACCGCGGCCGAGATCCTGCCCGACGCCGACAACCCTCCTGCGGCCGCCAGCACGCGACCGAAGGCGAAGAACAAGTGGCTCAAGGCCAGCGTCACCGACGACGCCAGAGCCGTCATCGCCGAGATGTTCAACGAGGCCGACCGGCGCGATCCTGAGCATAAACTCACCTGGGTCGCGCTGGTGGACGGCAACAATCACCAGATCGACAGGATCAAGGCCGAAGCCCGCAAACGCAAGATCACGATCCCGATCGTGGTTGACTTCATCCACGTCCTCGAGTACCTATGGTCAGGCTGCTGGTGCTTCTTTGCGGAGGGTGACCCCGCCGCCGAGCAATGGGTGAGCGACAAAGCACGACAGGTGCTCGACGGCAGGGCAGGGATCGTCGCCGCCGCGATCCGCCGCAAAGCGACCACGCTGGGCTTGGACACCAACCAGCGCAAGAACGCCGACCGCTGCGCCGACTACCTCCTCGCCAAGCGCCCCTACCTCGACTACCCCACCGCGCTCACCACCGGCTCACCGATCGCGACCGGCGTGATCGAAGGCGCGTGTCGCCATCTGGTCAAGGATCGGATGGACATCACCGGCGCCCGTTGGGGCCTCGCCGGCGCTGAGGCGATCCTGACACTCCGCGCGCTGATCACCAATGGCGACTTCGACCAGTACTGGACCTTCCACCTCGCCCAAGAACACCGCCGCGTTCACGCGGCACGCTACGCCCTTGGCGTCATCCCGGCACCCGCATAAGTCCCTCCAATGGACCTGCACCCTTGTGAAACTGGACCAAGCCGAGAACAGCTCGGCGATGTCGGCGATCGTGTGCTCTCCCACCGTGCGCTCGGACGAGCTGCGCGGGCGCTGCTTGACCCCCGCCGCATCATCAGCGAGAGGGACACAACACTCGGGAGCACTCGATGCTCCCGCCGATTTGACTCTGACCGGTAGATCCGGCGGCCGATAGATAGGTTGGATACGAAGTTCAGCGAATCGCGCGTGCCTCTCGTGGCACCTCAGCGCTTCAGCGTGGTGGACAGCTTGTAGATCGACCGGCGCTGGGACGAGACATCGATCGAGCGTACGCTTACGGCGAGCCTTGCGCTGCGCAAACGTCCCAGCGCGCTCCGAGCTCGGCTTCGGAAGGTGATCGTTAGCATGCGGCTGCCGGCGCCCGCCCCCAGTGCGCCTGTCCCCACCTGGTAGGGCCTGGTACTCGCCTTTGGGGAGCCCAGTCCGAGGCTCCGGGCCAGCCTGCCGTCGATCGTCGCGGTGGCAGTGGCGGTGCAGCGGCGGTTGCAGACCACCGTCAGCCTTAGGCCGTGAGAGAGCGCGGTCCGCAGTTGCTGGCCGCGCTGCACGCTCGCGCCGTCGCGCGGCGGCAGGGGCAGCGGTAGGTAGCTCAAGATGCGGCTGTAGATGCTGGTGGGCGTGATCAGCGGGAGCATCTGCCAATGCAGCACGCCGCCGAGCGGGTTCAACGCGCTGGGGGCGCCGGTGGCCGCGAGTCCCTCGGACTCGTTGTTTGAGGCTGACCGCGCGACGGTGATCTCCGATCTCGGCGTTGCGCTGAGAAGCCTCGGGGAGCCGTCCTCGACGCTAGTGTCGTAGGAGACGACCTCGGAGTACGTTCCCCGATTGAGCGCGAGCAGAAGACGAGGCACGCGCGTCAGGGCGTCTTGGTAGAACGTCGCTCCGGTAACGCCGCTGGTGGGTAGCACGGCGCCGAGGTCCTTGCCGGCGATAGCGCCGATCGTGCCGGCGCGCTGGCGATCGGCCGTTTTGCGGTTGACATCGGCCGCGGCGTAGGCGAGGAGGTGGGTACCGCTCGAGGTCCAGATCCAGCGCCCGTCAGGACTGATCTCGGCCCACATCGCCTTCTTGATCTGTGCGGTGTCGAGGTTGACGTAGTACAGGAAGCGCAGGGTGACCGGGTCAGCGACGCCGATCGCGCCGATGCCACAGGTGTTCCCGCCGCTGGCGGGGTAATAGCACTCAAGGGGGAGCAGAACCCGGCGTCCGACCGGATCGAAGCTCAAATCCCCAGCGTGGTTGTAGCCCTCTTTGGTGGCCGGAATCACGGCGATGTTCGCCGCCGACAGCGCGAGCATGGAGGTGGCGCGGTACAGCCCCGAGTTAGTCGTCGAGCTGACGCCGTCGAAGAAGAAGTTGCCACGGGCCTGATCGAAGGTGATGCCTTGGTTGTAAGCGATGCTGGCCGTAGTCGTGGCGCTTGGGCGCCATCCCGCTAGCGCCGGCGCGGCACCCCAACCGGCTACCGCCATGATGGTCAATGAAGTCAGCAGAGCGGCGAATCGGCGAGCGATCGTGCCCCGTGGTGGCCGATGCGGCCCTGACTCGCCCAGTGTGAAGGACCGCGCGTCAGTGCGGCGGCAGAAGGAGGTCGACGGGTAAACGGCCTTTCGCTTCAGCTCGCACAGCTGATGGCCTGTGTTCATGACGCTCGGCTGGGGATCGGGCTCGCCTTCAACGCCTGGGATGCTACTGCCCGCGCCCGGTCTCCCGGGCGCCACGCGGTGTGGTTGGCCGGCGCGCTCGTACTCTCGTTGCTGCGCCTCGAAATCGCGCCGCATCTTCAACCCCGCGGAGCGCCTGCTCCCTCAGCACGTCTGCACCGCGGCCATCAACGTCACCGAGGTCATCAACACTGCTTACATCCACTACCAGAAGCTCCCAGCCGCCCGCCCGCTGGGCATCGGGGGAAACGCCGGAAAGACCACGGAGAGAATCCAAGCGGATCGGGGTCCAAGCTTGCCTTCCTGGCGACCGATGAGGCCTGGAATGTGCCACCGATCGGCGATAGTCACCCCACCGGCGCCGTCGTAGTCGCGACCACGACGTTCGGCCGAAGCGATACGCCACGAGACTCCCTGAAGCGGGCGTGGCCGACCCCCTCGCGCTACCCGTGGTCCTGCCACGGGACTGGCTGGCTGCGAGTCGCGCGCTCTTCAGTCCGGGTTGCGGCGGTTGCGAACTGGCGAGGGCCTGCGACGTGCGGCTGATCGCATCCGATCAGCACATGGTCAGCCAACCAGAGATCCTGCCCAGACTTCCGCCCGGCGGCGGCACGCATCGGCAGGTGCGGATACTCGGTAGTGCCCGCGCAATGTCATTAGTCCGAAGTTCCCGGTGGTGAGGTAGCCAGATTCCGCTTGTTCCCAGGGTTTTCGGGGGTTCTGGGGTGTTCGGGTCGTGTCTACCGATCGACCACGACGGGGGCGTGGGCGGCGAGGTCGAGCGCTTCGGCTTGCAGCGCGGTAGGCTGGGTGAGCTTCTCGAAGGTGCTGGCGTGGTCGTGCAGGCGGGTGGTGTTCTGGGTCTGGGTCGCGAGCTCGGTGAGGAGCGTGCGATAGCTGTGCGCGGACTGCCCGGTGCTGGTCCGTTTCGTCTGCGCTTTGTGTCGCGCGGCGGGGGAGCGCTCAGCTTTCGCGACGGGATCAGGACTGACGGGCCGGTGCTCGTCGGTGAACAACAACGGCTTCCACGCGGCTTTCAGATGCCAGGTGAGGTAGTAGGCGAGCATGCAGATCAGCACGTGCGCACGAACACGGTCCTCGAGGTGATGATGGATCGGACGGATCTGCAGGTCCGGGCCCTTGATCGATCCGAACGCCCGTTCGGCCTGTTCGAGGTTCTTGTAGGCGCGCACGACATCACCGGTCTGAAGGTCGGTCTCGGTGAGGCCGGTCCGCAGGATGTAGAACCCGTCGAGCGCAGCTTCCGCGGCGATCTCCGCGGTCTTGCGGGTGTAGGTGAACGTGGTGTCAGTAATCGTGGTCTGGAAGTGCTTGCGCATCCGGTAACGCTTCAGCGCCGGACCTGTCGCAAGACCGATCAGGTCGGCCCCGGTGAGCGTCCCGGCGGTGACACGGTGAGCGATCGCGGCTAGGTCGATCTCCGTCGCGGCGAGCAGTTCGTTGCGCTTGCGGGCACGTTGCGCGCCGACCAGCGGGTTGCGGCACACGACCAGTCGTTCGCCGGGGAACTCCGCGACGTCGGTGATCTCCCCGAGGTTCTGCTCGTCGAACAGCGACGGCTGAAACACCCCGGACCGGGCGAGTTTCTTGATCGTCGGCGCTTTCAGCGCGGTGATCCAGTCCACCCCGTCGGTCTCTGACAGCAGCGTGATGTTCGCCTTCGTGACCATCCCACGATCGGCGACGACCACCACCCGCGAGAGACCGAACCGGTCCTTCAACTTCACGACCTGTGACGGCAGCGTCTTGTCGTCGTGCAGCTCGCCGGTGAACACCTCGACCGCGACCGGCCGCCCGTCGGTGTCGCACAACAGTCCGTAGATGATCTGCGGCAGGCCGGGCCTCCCGTCCCGCGAGTACCCACGCTTCCCGAGCGGGCACGTGCGACCCTCGAAGTAACTCGAGGACACGTCGTAGAGCACCATCTCCCCGTCACGCAGGTGGCGGGCAGCGAGACGATCCTCGATCCGGTCCTGGCGCTCCACGAGCCAGTCCATCGCCGCGTAGAGGTCATCCTCATCCGCTCCAACCACGCCGCACTCCTGCGCCAGGGTTGACTGGCCGAGGGTGCGGACCATCCCGAGTTTCGATCCCGGGCCGATCACCCGGCCGACGATCATCGCCACGCACAGATCCCGCTCCCGGCACGGTGAGCGGTCCAGCAGCTTCGCCAGCCCGAGCCGACGCGCCATCGTCAGCGCCGCGGTGACGTGCCCGGCCGGGAGGGAGCGCTCGATCTCGAACGCCTGATCGACGCTCATCACCGTCTTGCCGGCGAGCACGGCACGGATCGCGTCGATCGCTTCGGGCGGGAGGTGTGACAGGTTCGCGAGCGTTTCCTTCTTGACCTTCCCGTCCTGGCGGTAGGAGCGGCGCAGCAACGTCGCGTTGTACTCGTTCTCCCCAGACCGGCGGGTAGTCGTGCTCACATGCATCGCACCGCTTTGCCTGGCTGGCCTTCCCATATCTGGACAATACCCCATTTGTCGACCTGATAGTAGTGGGTACACTTAGGATCAAGCAAAAAGGCCGGAATCCCCGCAACTACAGGGATCCCGGCCTCTACAACCGCTGACTACAGGGGGAACTTCGGATTAGTGCTCGGCGAGGTCCTCTGCGGCGAGCGCCACGAGCGAGGGCACGTCGTGATGATTGAGAATCTCGAAGGTCCTCTGCACAGGCGCGGTCGGCGCGACGGTCTCCACGGAGCTCATCGCTCGCTGCTCCGAGCTGCGACTGCCCGTTGTCGACCCGGGGGCGCACCCGCTGAGGCGGTTCTCCGGTTTGCCTGTTCCCCGCTGGACTGCCGCGCTGACGGTTCGACCGCGCGCAGACTGCGCGCGATCAGGCCGATTGTGAGGTGTTCGGGTCCGAACAGGATGCATTCCATGCGTGGCGTGAGCTCGTAGTGGATCGAACGAGGTATAACAAGCAGTCGCTCGAGCTCGAGGGCGACGGGATGCCGCTCGCCCCATGAGAGTTGTGCAGCACCGGGACGGCGGCAGATTCCCTTCTCGGCCTCGTGCATCTTGACCTGGGCCTGTTGCGGCTGGCCGTCCATGAACAGGTGGGCGAACAGGCTGCTCCGGGCGCTATACCGCGTCGCGATCGATGTCCCGGAGACTGTGAGGATGTGCTCCTCCCCTTCCGCCAGACTGCACGAACGAATGCCGTTGTCCTCGGTGAACTCGATGTTGGCGAGGAACTTCGGGAAGTTGTAGTAGTCCACGCCGGCGGCGAGCGCGACGGCTGAGGTCACGGGGAGGTGCAGGATGAAGGCGTGGCTCTGCTCGGGCCGGAAAATCGAGTCTGCCAGGGCGCGCCCTGGAAAGTTCAGTCGTCCGGGGGCGTTGAGGAGGACGGCGACCATCAGCTCGTTGTATGGCCCGATATCGGTGTCGCGGTACTCCAGCGCCGAGATTGCCACGGCGCCGAGCCCCGGACCCAGGCGTACGGGCACGAACCGCGGGTCGGGCATCAGCCGCCGTAGCGCTCCGTAGCGCGCGGGAAACACTGCCGTCATCGCTGCGCCGTCGTAGTAGAAGATCGGCAGGCGTCCTGGCTCGCCGCCCATCTCAATGTCGATCTGGGCGATACCTTCGAAGAACGGTGATCCGCGCATGCGAACCCCTCCTCGCTCGCTGACTCAGGCCTCCAGCTTGATCCCCCGGCGGCCGGACCGCCACCGTACCTACCAACTGGTCGGCCGGGAGAACCACCGCCTCCAGTTGCGGCCCGCTACGGACCCCAAGGCACTGCGCGATCCTGACCTGAGCGCAGCGGCCAGCTCAGGTCACTAGTCCCTGACGCGGTGTCGCGGGTGTGGGTGACGGCTTGGTGCGGAGGATCTCGTCGGCTCGTGCGCCGATGATGGCGCTGGCGGTCTCGACGCCGCCGAACATCGTGCCGGTGATGCCGTGCGCGGAGCGGGTGCTCGCGCCCGTGAGGAACAGCCCGGGGATCGGTGTGCGCGGGCCCGGGCGTCCGATCCCGAACTGCCGTGGCGTGGCAGCGATGCCGTAGGAGGTCCCGCCGGTGGATCGCAGGTAGCGCTCCAGGGTGATCGGCGTTGCGGCCTCCTCGTAGGCGATGACGTCACTGATCCCGGGAATCGCTCGCTCAGCGGACCGCACGGCCCGATCTCGCAGCTGCCGTTTGCGCTCCTGATAGCGCGGGCCGCGGGTCAGATCGGGGTCGACGTCCCAGAAGTCGTGGCTGGCTGGAGCGCCGGTCATGAGCTGCAGGTTGGTCTGCCCCGGGCGGCACAGGCGCTCGTTGCCTGGGTCTTTGAGGCTGGCGGAGGTGATCCACACCCATTGCTGCGAGGGCAGCTGCCCGGCTTCGAAGCTCGCCGCCATGCTGTCCGGGTCATCGCAATCGATCACCGACCAGTTGCAGTTAGAGACCCCCTCACCGCGCAGGTCACGGTCGAGGACCAGATAGACAACGAACAACGGTGCGGCCATCCTGAAACCACCCACCCTTCGGCGCCAACGCGCCGGAACATGGGCGGGGTCCAGCAACTCCAAGAACGTGCGCTTGATGTCGATCCCCGACACAACCGTCTCCGCATGCAGCTCGGCGGCGCGCGGCGCGGTGCCTCCAGGGCCGGCCTCGACGCGGACCCCACGGACGGCACCGTCCTCGACGAGGATCCGCGAGACGTCCGCGTCGAGAACAAACTCCCCGCCGTTACGACGGATCACGTCGACGAGAGCATCAGAGACCGCCCGTGCCCCCCCTTCCGGATACCACGCCCCACGCAGATAATGGAGCGTTGCCATCGCGTGCATCCCAAGCGCCACGCGCGAGGGCGCCACACCGTACACGCCCCAGAGATACCCGAGCACGGTCCGCAAACGCGGTGAGCAGTCGAGGCGATCAAACTCGTGGGCGAGCGTTGTCGTGGAGGCCAGCAGCGCATCGCGCGCGTGCCAGGCATACCGGGGGACATCTGCCGCCCGCGTCGGCGGCGGCGCTTCGAGCTCATCGACGATCGCCACAATCCGCCTGAGATGGCGATCGATCGCCACCCGTTCGCGCGGGAAGAACTCGTGCAGCCGGACCCGGAACTCCTCCACGCCCGTGGGAACCGGAAACGTCATGTCCGCAAAGAGCAGAATGTCGAAGCCATCCGGATTCTGCTGGCGGAAGCACAGCTCCACGCCCAGCGGATCGAGCACCGCACGAATCCCGGGCCGGACATCCCGGTAGCCGCCGAGATAGTGCAGGCCGATGTCGAACTCGTACCCCTCATGGATGAACGACGACGTGTTCCCGCCCGGGACCCGCTGGCGATCGACCACGATCACGCGCCGCCCCAACGCCGAGAGGTACGCCGCCGTCGTCAGCCCTCCCGCGCCAGCGCCGATCACGATCACGTCTGCATCCGCGCCTTGATTGCTCATCGCCCTCTCCTTCTCGTGCCGAGCCACCCAAGCACAGCACTTGCGGACGCCAAACACATGGAGGCTTTCCACGGACCGCGACGGGGGCAGACTACGGTCCCAGCGTCCCACGCCGGAACGGACTCGCAGACCAACGTCTCCAGCACGCGCGAGCCAAGGCATGCCCGCAACCCCTGACACCGCCGCGTACTTCAAGCCGACGACCCGGTTGGGGCGTCGGCGGAGAATAGGAGTTCTCCTCACACGCGGAAGGAGTTCTCATGCGTGGTTCGCCATTCTTCGATGGCGTTCGGCAGATCGACGGCGCCGTTCTCGACGAGCCCAGCAAGATGCCCTGCTTCTACTACGACTGCTCGCCCAACGCCTGGACAACAACGCTCACTCGAATTCTGGCCGCACGGCCGATGATCTCGGACGCCCGGTGACGCATCCTTCCCGCGACGCTGCAATTCAGGAACTTGCAAAGGAGGTGAATTCAGTTGCTTAACCCGCTCGCGATCGGCGTGACCCTCGGTGGTCTACTCCTCGACGTCGTCGCCCCTCGGCCCAAGCCTCCTCGTGGCTGTGCTCATGAGCCCTCTCTCCTCTCCCCGCGCGCCGACTCGAGGACACTGCGGCGCGCGGCGATGATCGAACAGTACGACAGGCCGCCGGTCGCGAGCAGTTATCGCAGCTGACCGGAAGCGGGCCCCGCGGGCGCGGGCCTCGCGGCCCACCTCCGCATGAGCCAGCCCCGCTATTCGTGCGGCCGTAGATGGCTTCGTTCACGACTGGGGTCGTGGCGGGCTTCTGGCAAGCACGCCGAGCCGGTTCGCGCGCCGGTAGGAAGCGGTCGATGAAGCGCGCGCTTGGCGCGACCCCGCGGCGCCGGGCGCTTCACGCCCGCATCAACTCGGACGTGGCAGGAGCTGGACGGCCGACGGCGAATGCCCCAGCCACAACTCCTACCGCCATCGCGCGTCAACTCCGCCGGCGCGATGCCCTCCTCGTCGACAGGCATCCGAAGAACACCGCCATCGCCCACCCACGGGGGCTGTCGATTCCGCCCGCGAGCTGCGCAGCCTGGGGTCTGCGACGTAACGCTCACGAGGTGGCTGTTTGCGGTGCTTCATGTCCGCGCGCCGTGGAGCGCGACGCGGCCGCTCAGCTCATCCGGCACTGGATGCGTTCAGAGGCCGACGAGGAAGGTCCCTACTTCATCGAGCGTCGCGCTGCCGGCTGAAGGAATGGTGGCGGCATGTGTCGAATCAGACGCCCGCCAGTGAAGCCAGCATCGAGTTCGACCGTCACCGAAGAGACCCCGCATGGGCACCAGGCGCTGTCTGCTTGCGTCCGTGCTCAGCTTCGACGAGTTCTCGCGTGCGCAGAAGGATGTCGCGCGGTACATCGTCGATCACCTCGACGAGGCCGCGTTCGAGGAGACCGCCGAGGAGCTGGCGCGGCGCGCCAGCACGTCCTCGAGCACAGGGTCGTGCGGTTCTGGCGGGCGCTCGGGTTCGAGGGCTTTCCCGAGCTCCAGCAGGCGGCCCGCGACGAGTATCGCCGCCGTCCGCCGGGCGTGCATCGAGACGCTCGCTGTCGCCGCGCCGCTGTTCTCGCTCGACCACACGGAGTTCGAGGCGGCGCTGGCGGCCGACCATGTGAACGTCGAGGACACGGCGCACAAGCTCTCGCGCTCCGATGTCGAGGCCGCTGTCGACGCGATCGTGTCGGCCGAGAAGGTGCTGATCGCCGGCACCGACCAGATGGCGTTTCTGCGCCAGCTACCTTCGACACCTGCTGCTGCTGCTCGACCTGCGGGCGGAGATCGTCGCGAGCCCGTCGCAGGAGGCCCTCGGGCGCCTGAATCGGATCGACGAGCGGACGCTGGTCGTCGGCCTGTCCGCCGGGAGGCCGCATCCGCTGATCACGCGGACGATAAAGCTTGCGCGCCATCGCAAGGCGCCGACCCTGGCGATCACCGACGCGACCCTGTCCGAGGTCGCGCGGCTGGCCCGGATCCGGCTGTACTACTCGTCGAACACACCGGCGTTCGTTCGCTCGCACACCGCGCTGCTGTCCGTGATCCAGGCGCTGGCATACGGCGTGTACGCGCGCGACGCGCAGCAGTACGGCATCCGGATCAAGGCGTTCCGCCTGAAGTAGGCGACATCCCGCTGGCGCTCGCCCATTGCGAGCTCTGCTTCGGGTGCGGGCGGACCAACCTGTTCGGTCTGCTGCCGAGCCTGCGTGCAGTGCCGCGTTGCGGCGGAGGGAGGGCTGCATCCACTCCGCGCCCGCGTGCTCAGCGACCGCACGTCCGCCCGGTCCGCGGAGCAGACGTCCTGTGTCATCCATGAAGGGCCGGCTCGTGTCAAGGGGGTGGTTGGGTTAGGGGCCTCGTGTCGTCGGGTGCCGGCGCGCGGGCTGCAAGCCGGCGTGGGAGGAGGCTCCAGTCATCCATTCGATCGCGGTGGGCGGATCAGTGTGTCGTGCGGTGCCAGGGGGCTCAATCAAGACCGGCGGCCGTCCTGTT
>CAWFKF010000032.1:0-12296 GCA_963816005.1 uncultured Solirubrobacteraceae bacterium
GGCTCTCCTCTCCGTTTGGGGGTGACTCATCGGTGAGGGAGCGCGATCGTGATGCCCGCGCAGCAGAGGTAGATCATCGCGATCAGGGCATCGGCGGAGTGGAATCCGTAGGCGCGGTGTGACAGGAGTCTCACCTTGCTGTTCAGGGCCTCGAGGCGCCCGTTGCTCAAGTTCAGTTCGATCGCAGCGAGCACGCCGGCCCTGTGTTTGCGGATCGTGCGGGCGAGCTTGACGAACGGTTTCAGGCGGGAGCGCGATGCCCACGCGAGCCACGCCTCGAGCCGCTCGACGGCCTCGTGGTAGGGCAGCCGGTAGATGTAGCGCAGCTCGCCGTAGAGCAGGAACGCGCGGTACAGGGGCTTGTTCGTCAGCACGACCTCGGCGAGCTTGAGCAGCTGCTTGGCGGTCTGTTTGGCGGTGTCCTTCAGCAGGCTGTAGCGCGTACCTTTGAGCCACTTGCCGGCCTCGGTGCCCGAGCGTCCGTGCTGGTTGTACTCGTCGCGGCGGACCTTGTCGACCGCCTCGCCGCCGAGCTTTACGACATGAAACGGGTCAAAGCACACCCGGGCGTGCGGGAGCCCCTCGGGCGCTCGGATCGCCTTCTCATAGCCGGCGGACATGTCGATTGAGACCGCCTTGATCGAGGCCTTCTGCTGATCGCTGAGGCCGTCGAAGAACGCCTGCAAGCTGGCGGAGTTGCGGCCCTCGGTGGCCCACACGATGCTGCCGCGCTCGTGGTCGACCACCGAGGTCAGGAACTTGTGATCGGCGCCATAGCTGACCTCATCCACGCCGAGCAGCGCAAGCCCGTCCAGTCGGCCGGCCGGCAGCTTCTCAGCCACGACCCGCGCGAGGATCTTGCCGACCGTCTCCCAACCGATTCGCATCAGCCGGGTGACCTGCGTCTGGCTCATCTGCTGCGCCAGCCACGCCGTGAGGTCGTCGAAGTCGCGCGTGTACGGCGAGCCGGCGCGGGCCCACGGCACCATCTCGTAGACGTCGCCGCAGCCCGGGCAGTACAGCCGTCGCAGCCGGCACTCGATCCGGCAACGCAACCCGCCTTGATCGAGATGCCGCCAGGGCTTGGTGCGATGCTCCTTGACCGGCAGGCCTAGCGTCCCGCAGCCCGAGCAGACCGGCTTCTTGGCGCGCAGCACGACCGTCACGATCACCGCCCGCTCTGAGAACTCCACATCCCTGACCCATGCTCCCGGAAGCCCGAGCATCCGGTTCAATGCGGTGGTGACCCGCACGTCGCCCTCCTTCGTAGGCAGCTGACCATCTGACAGCCAGCAGCCTGCCAAAGGCGGGGGGCGGCGGGTCGCCCAGCACGTGCGCAACTTGCGAGCCCCTCACGCCGCCGTCGGGCCTCGGTCAGTAGCGGAGCCGTACGCCGCGCGTCAAGCGGCAGCCCCGATCACCCCAGCATCCCGACGAACCCCCACGCTTGCAGGAGATTCGGCCGCCTGACCCGGGCTTCGGCCCCGCTATCTGGCGATGATCGCCGGCCAGGGGACCGGCACCCGTCAGACCAACGACCAACCGGCCGAGACCCCCGATTCACCCCCAAACGACGAGGAGTCCCGAATTTTCGCCATCGGTTCTACACACTCTTGCGTAGGTGGACTTTGCCGAAAGTCCTTATCACTCAACGCATTTCTGCGGAATGGAGCGGGAGACGAGGCTCGAACTCGCGACCCTTACCTTGGCAAAGTGACGTTCTACCAAACGGCCTCGCTGGATGATTTCGCAATTCAGTAAGAGCGCTACCCCGACAAAGCCCGCTCTTCAGCAGCGGTACCTCCGTGACATGCCATCACGCCCGCGGTAGAGCGGTTTTCTGCCCATTGATTCTTCGGGCGGACGGGGAACCGATTCGTGGAAACACCGGCAGGCCCCCCGGTCCTCTTCCTCCATCGCTCACCCTCGGAGCTGGGTCGGTTGACCGATCAGTGAGTCGTCGCCCATCTATCTGCTCGCCGAGTGCTGCCCGTCGACGGATCGGCCAACGGGCGGTCGACCGCGACCGTCGTAGCTGCTGAGGGGGCCTGAACCACACCACTGGTAGCGGCCTGCCCGACGACGGCGTCGCTCAGTTAGCCCGGTGTTCAGGGACTGACGCATGGTCCCAACCTCGGTGTTGCGGAGCTGGCGCGCGCACCGGAACACGTCATGACCACCCGTCGAGTCGGATCGCTGCCGTGAGCTTGGCGAATCGCTCTCCACCGGATCAACCCGCTGCGGCCCCCTCCATACCGGCCGACCCTCGGCCTTCGGGGTTGACAGGTGTCCGGCTCTTCGCCGGTGCGTCCGGCATCGATCAACTCAACGGAGGTCAAAGCCATGTCCCGCAGGACCAGCACCGCATCCGCCACCGAGGCCAGGGCCCAAGCGGCAGTCCCAACCACGCCGCCCTCCGCCGACGAGCCCACCGTTCTCATCGGACGACTCACCCGCGACCCGGAGCTGCGGCACACCGCCAGCGGCAAGGCGGTCACCACCCTCCGCGTGGCGGTCAATCACGCCGACGCAGAGGCAAGCTTCAGCGATGTCGTCTGCTGGGGACGCACCGCCGAGGTCGTCTGCCAGTACCTGAAGAAGGGCCGCCTCATCGAAGCCACCGGCCGCCTCCAGGAGCGCTCCTGGACCGGCAACGACGGCAATGAGCGCAGCACGACCGAGGTCGTGGCCTACCGCGTCGAGTTCGTGCGCAGCCAGCGTTCCGCACCGGCATCCGACCAGGAGATCGGCCAGGTCGACGATACGGCCAAGTCAGGGACAGCCTCATGACCGACTCGCCAACACCAAGCATTTATGTCGCCTGTCTCGCGGCGTACAACAGTGGCCGTCTGCACGGCGAGTGGATCGACGCCAACCAAGACGCCGAGGACATCGGGGAAGCCGTGCAGCGGATGCTCGGCCAGTCACCTGAGCCCGGTGCCGAGGAGTGGGCGATCCACGACTACGAGGGATTCGCTCCGCTGCGCCTGAGCGAATGGGAATCGTTCGAGCGTGTATCAGCAATCGCGGTCGGCATCGTCGAGCACGGCAGCGCCTTCGCGGCATGGCTCGCATACGACGAGTCGCGTGACCCCAGCGACGTGCGGGCGTTCGAGGACGCGTATCAGGGCGAATGGGATTCGCTGCGCGACTATGCCGAGGACTTCGCTGAGTCGACAGGCATGAATCAGCTCGCGGAAAGCGCGGGCTCGCCGTACATCACCGTCGACATCGACGCGCTCGAGCGTGACCTCGACATCGAGCTCTACACGGTCGAGACCGGTCACCACACGATCTACGTGTTCGACCCCAATGTCTGATGCACGGATCGCAGCGCAGCGCTACATCGCCGCTCTGGTTGCCGGAGCACCGGCCGCTTCGTTCGTCGAGATCCGCTGTCGCGCTTCGGCCGGGATGCGCCAGACGTTCTACGGAGTCAGCGATACCGCTGCTGCCGCATCAGACATCGTGCGGCTCGCAGGACGCAGCGACATCTACATCGGCGTGCTGCCTCGCACGCGCCGGGGCGGCGGTCGTCGCGACGTGGTGCATCGCGGTCGCGTTCTCTGGGTGGACTGCGATACACCCGATTCCGCATCGGCACTGTTGCGCTGGACTCCACCGCCGTCGATGACCGTGCTCTCCGGTACGGGGAGAAATCGTCACGCATACTGGCTGCTGGCGGAACCGGTCAGCGTCGATGTCATCGAGTGCGCGAACAGACGGCTCGCGGCCGAGCTGGCAGCCGACGTCGCGTCCTCGGACGTCGCGCGTATCCTTAGACCGCCGGGCTCACTCAACCACAAGCACGATCCGCCGGCCCAAGTGCGGATCGAACGATGTGATCCAGACGTGCGGCATTCGGTCGCTGACGTCGTCGGTCCGCTTCCCGAGAGCGCTGGCGGACCGGCACCCAGCTCGTGCCAGTGGCGAACCATGCCGGACGATCCCGTGCTCGCCCTTGACCCCGCCGCGTACATCGAACGGCTTGCGGGTGTGCAGGTACCGCGAAGCCGGAAGATCCACTGCCCGTTCCACCCCGACCGGACACCCAGCCTGCACGTCTACCCGGATGCCGAGCAGGGTTGGTTCTGCTTCGGATGCCGGCGCGGTGGGTCGGTGTACGACTTCGCGGCCGAAAGCTGGTGGGCGGCCCCCGCTTTTCGGTCCACCGCGAGTGAGAGGGTGGTGAATGTAGTGGGGGCAAGGTAGCGGCCTGCTCGGACGGATCACGCCCCCTGGTGCCGCGACCGTCGTCGCGGAGCCGAGCGGAGCGAGGCGTAGCGGCGATGGTCGCGGGCGCGCCGCCCCGGGGAGGGCCCCACCCCTCTTCTCATCGCTTGCTCGGCCTGATCGTTGAGGTCGAGCGGTCGGGTCGCCTCATGCGGCGATCTCGACCGGCTCGGTCCACTGCGCGGCGAACACGGCCGGGGCGCGCATCCCGAGCGATGAGTGTGGCCGGCGGTGGTTGTAGTCCTCACGCCAGTCACCGATCACGACGCGCGCCTCGGCCAGGCAGGAGAACTCCTCGACATCGAGCAGCTCGTCGCGCACGCGGGAGTGGAAGCTCTCGACGTACGGGTTCTGCCACGGCGAGCCCGGCTCGATGTACGCGGTTCCCGTCCCGCTCAGCTCGCACCAGTCCTGGAGCGCGTGCGCGGTCATCTCCGGGCCGTTGTCGCACCTCAGAAACTCCGGGGCGCCCCGCTCGGCGACCAGGCGCTCCAGCACGCCGACGGTCCGGTCGGCGTCGATGCTGCGCTCGACCAGCATCACCAGCGACTCACGGGTGAACTCGTCGACCACGTTGAGCAGCTTCAGCACCCTGCCGTCGGCGGTCTGGTCGAACTGGAAGTCGAACGCCCACACCTGGTTGGGCCGCTCGGCGCGCAGGCGCTGCGCAGGGACGGTCGAGTCCCCCAGCCGCCGGCGCTTGCGCCGCCGCTGCGGCACCCGCAGCCCTTCCTCCCGCCACAAGCGCTGCACACGCTTGCGGTTCACATCCCAGCCCAGCTCGCGCAGGTGATGATGCGCACGGCGATACCCCCACCGCGGACGGTCCTTGGAGAACTGCCGCAACTCGGCGCGCAACACCGCGTCATCCTCAGCGCGCTTGGGCTCATAGCGCTCCGTGGAGCGGTGCTGGCCCAGCACCCGGCACGCCCAGCGCTCGCTGACGCCGAGACGGTCACGAACCATCGCGACCGCCCGGCGCCGACGGGCTGGGCTCACCAGTTTCCCTTCGCGACCTCCTTCAGCGCCCGCACCTCGAGCGCCTGATCGGCGACGATCGCCTTCAACGTCACGTTCTCACGCTCGAGCTCCTTCAGCCGCTTCGCATCATTGGCCTTCATCCCGCCGTACTGGTTGCGCCAGCGGTGATACGTCTGCTCGCTGATCCCCAGCTCCTTCGCCGCCTCAGGGATCGTCTTGCCCTCACCGAGCATCCGCTCGGCCTCGCGCAGCTTGCGGATGATCTGCTCCGGCGTGTGCCTGCGTCGCTTCACGTGATCGTTCCTTCCTCGCCCATGATCCAGGGCGCGAGAAACTCTCACAAGGGTCGGACCGAACTCGGGGGGTCAGGCCACTGGTCGATGTCGACGCGAGGCGATGACTTCATCGCACTCCGCGATCAGTTGCACGCCGTGTTGTTGCCGCTCACGCCAGTTTCTAATCGGCACGGTAGTCTCCACCCGTAGTTTCCAGTGTGGGCTGAAGTTTCCAGTCGACAACGCGTTGTCGAGTTCAGCCGGCTACCTCTGGAGCGTTCGATGGTAGCCCGAAGCGACCGTTGACCTGCTTGTGGCGAAATGCGCGTCTTTCGGGATTTCGGCCGGGAGACGCGCAGTTTCTGAATGCGGGGCTCTGGGATCGGGACGCGGCAGCGATGAGCGCGTGCCCCTGGCCGAAGAAAAGGAGGTCTTCGGGGCCGACGGTCACGACCACCGGCGGACCGACGGCGCGACGAGACCCGCCACTGGCGAATTGCTGGTCCTCTCGCCTCCGCCTCTACTAGCATAAGGCGTTGCTCAACAAGTGCCGCGTGATACTCCCGGTTGAACGCCTCAATCGAACGGACATCGATCCAACCTTGAATGGTGCGATGGCTTTGTCAACTGACACCCGAGGAAAGCGCCATCTCGATACGCGCGAAGACTTCCTCTGTCGTCTTCTTCCGAGCAATCAAATCTGGCTCTCCGGGCATGATCGGGGGTGACGACACACGAACACGCGTTTTCTTTCTGGCCCTCCGAACCGCGTCACCCGTATTCCGCCACGACGCTCGCTCGACCCCGGGATGACCCGGTGCGCACGCACGGCAAACGGCGCAACGAGAAGGGAATGGAGCAGGCAGCTCCCCGGCACGCCACGACCCCCGTCAACGCGGGCAGCGACCCCGACGCCCCCCAACGACGCCCTATGGGGCGAGTCTCGCCATGATCATCCGGATGCGCCTGCGCGCAGGCGCGGCCATCCCTGGCCGCTTGAGCACGCATCCGCTGTGCCCACGATCGCCGGGCACGGGGCCCAGCGAGCAGTCCACAACCCAGCAGCAGAGGCGCACGCGACTTCCACCCGCCGCTCCGACGACCAAAAGCCCTGCTCAGGACGGAATCTCGATCGAGAGTCACCCCCGATCATCCACGGAGCCCCTCAAATCTGCGATTGCAGTCGTGCGCCAATTCTGGATACCAGTCAAGATCGATACCTGCGTCTGCGTACCATCGCCAATCAGCGTGATTCGCATAGGCTGGTCTGACTTTGGCTTGAAGAGACGCTTTCTAGTCACGACTGAGATGGTTTGATTCTCAGCCACAAAATCAACAGTGCAACCAAGGCTTGCCACAGTTTGAAGCGCAGCTTGATAGACCTCTGATTTGGGCCTATTGTAGGTTCTGATTTGAGGCTTGACCGCCATCCGCTCATCTCCCATCGGTTGATCGTACGGAGATTTCTAAACTCTTGGGGTCATAACGAGATACGACTTTTGCTCGTCGGCATCACAGCCTCTGGCGTAATGAGGACCTATCGCGGCCGGTCGTTATCAGGCCACTTGTCTACTGATCGTGAGTCTTGGGTGCAGCCACTCGGGTGCCCTCACGGTGACTGAAGGTAACCCCGGGGCCGGTGCGAATCAGCCCCGGGCTGGCATGGCGTGACTCTTGGCGAGTCGTGATTCCCTACGCCGCCTTGCGGTTGGCCTCACAGCGACGGAACGCGTAGAAGCCGGCCATATAAACCGACTGGCTCACTTCCCATTGAGAGTGCGTAACGTTGATCACTTCCCAGCCCTGCCGGCAGACGTCATTGACCCTGTCCACAGGCTGCACAGGCACGAACGGAAGACCGTACTTGCCCGCGGTGAAGCCCCGCAGCAGGGTAGCGCTGTCGTAGAGCTCGAAGTAGAAGTCCCCGCGCTCGAACGCCTCCCTCGCCTTCGGGACGATGTCGACCTTGGGATCCCCGGTGTCTTGGAGCGACGGGTCTGTGGCCACTGTTCTCCCTTCTTCTCCCCCGCTTTGTAGAGTGCCCCGAGCGCCGGGGGGATAGCCGGCTCTGCCGCTGAGACAGGGCATCCATCCTTTTCAGCCAAGCCACGGAACTTCCTTCTGGCACTATTGGACGGCTTCGCATGTTTCCTCATGTGGGCCGGTGGATCATCCGTGGAAACCCGAGTTGCTCATCCGTGCAGACCGCGCAGGTGTAAGCCTCGATCCGGTTGGGCCCGTCGACGTTCGACGGCGCCGCGTTCTGGTCATTAAGCCGCTGGTAAGTGTGTTCGCGGCGCGGCCATCGCCAGAAGGCGGAGGCGCGCGAAGTGGCTGCACCGCCCTCGCTTCCGCTCTAATGCTGAGCGGCTCGTTATGCCGAGTGGACGCTCGCGCTGGCCACATTTTCCCTGCTCAATGAGATTCGGGTTGCCGTGCCACTCGGCATAATCGGAAGCCTTGGCTCGAAGGGCTGTGGTCTCACGATCCGAGATCCGTAGACGCCTGCGGTACACGAGCGGTCGACGTCGGCAACAGCGTCGGCGCTCGCATCCCCTTACACGGTGGGCGTTTTGCCGTCGCGTCGTCCAGTGACGCGTGCCGTGCCCTAACAGCCGTCGGCTGCCGTTACCCGCCAATCAACCGGAGACGGCGCGTCCGTCGCGGGTAGTGATTATGCCGAGTATCCCAGTGGTCGATTTTGCGTTGAGCAGCCAAAACGTCGGTTCGTACACGCCCCGCTCGGCATAACCGGCCGCTCGGCATGAGAGCAGTTATGCCGATGTCGGCATAACTGCTCTCCACGCTGACGGGCAGCGATCTGACGGTCGGAGGCCCCGGCGCCTGACCGTTGTCGGCACACGCGGACACCAATTCACACCAGCTTTCCAAGACTCGCTCGGGCATGAATACGGCTCTCGGCCCGCCCGCCACCTGCTCATCGCCGCCTGCAGGGCGACCGCCGCCCGCGGTGGCAGCCCTGCCTTCGCGGCGATGCGTGTCTGTCCCGTCTGCCCTGCTCCGCCGGCTCGGCAGGTGCCCGCCGCCGCCAACGGTCTGCCCTCCTCAGCGCGGAAACCAGGACGGCGACAGGACTGGAATCTAGACATCAAAGTGGAAACTAGCCTGAGCGGCAACACGTGTTCGCCGACATCGTCGCCGCGTAGCGTTTCCAACGCCGGACATCGGCACCTGTCGCCCTGCATTCGTCGAACCCACATCGGCCCTCGCGCGTCGCGTCTCCGTGCCGGCAGCTACCCCGCGGAAACATGAATGCAAGTGACCATCAGCGCTGCACGCACGACCTGCTCGTCGCCCACAAGCAGGGCGGCCCTGCTGCTGCGCCGTTGCTACTGGAAGCTCATCCGCCAGACCGTGCATCGGCCCCTGTCGCAGTCGCACACGAACCCTCGGATTGGCCTGCAGGTTGCGGACATACGCCGCATGCAAGCGAGGAGATGACTGACCTCGCAGGCCGGTCCGGGGGGGGCAGTACTCGCTTTTGAACGCGAAGAAGGAACCGCGAATGGTTCCGGCCAGCTTCGACTTCTGGCTCGCGAACTTGAACCGCGGGGCGAGCTCCGCGGGGACTTCCATGCCTTCGGACAGCTTGAACCCGACCGCCCGCTTCTTGGGGTCGTCGAGTGTGTACATCACATTGATCGACAGGCCGCTCTCATAGAAGACGTAGGCGATTCGGATGTTTTCGACCTGGAAGGCCGTAGCCTCGAGAGGGGGAGATGAGATGACGATGTCACGTTCTTCCTTGAGGATCCGCTGCACCCAGTCGATGGTCGTCTTGGCGTTGCTGGCAGGCTCCACCGTGAAGACGTGGTCGTACTTGTTCTTGAAGTAGCGGGCCTCGTGCGCCCGCAGACCAGCGAGCGCGGTCGCGACCGGGGACGACTCCAGACCGACGGTCGAAACGGTGGTGTTGAAATCCACGGCATACGGCATGACGCACTCCCGAACGCGTATCGCGTTTTCAGTCGGCCGGAGGATACCTCGGCCGTGAAGCCTGCTGACCAGCACTTGGGCGCCGCCGACCCCCGATCCAAGCTTCATGTCGCGGAGTTCTACTTGGACGGTCAAACCGCCGGCGAACCTCGTCCGCGGGGGTGGCCGGCGGCATCCCCATCAGCCACCGTTGCCAGTCCCTTCCGGATAACCCGTACGCAACCGGGGAAACCGAGGCTTCAGACGCCCCTTGACCTCCGTTGCGTACGCGCCCCAGTCACTTCCGGATTTCACAAGGACGATACGCCGAGCCTGCACGTGTACGCCCATCCGGCGCGCGGCTGGTACTGCTATGGCTGCGGACGAGGCGGCTCTGCGTACGACTTCGCAGCCCTGCTCTGGGGACTATCGACTCGCGGCGATGAGTTCCTCGCGCTCCGCGACCGCCTGCATGATGCCCTCGAGATCCACCGTGCGGTGTAAGAGGCATCGGGGCCCGCCGACAGAACTCTGGCGTCTACGACGAGCCGGAGCGCGGCTGGTACTGCTGCGGCTGCCATCGGGCCAGCGCGGCGGTTCGATCTAGGAGTTCGCCGCGCTGCCCTGCGTCGCGCCGCGCGTGGACGCGACGTTATCGCACTGCGTAATGAGCCTCGGCGTCACCTGTTCGGCGACGTCATGGAGGGTGAAGCACCCACGCTACGCGTCCTGACTCATGCGTGTACGACGACGGCTGTCGCACCCACAGCGGTGGGCGAGGCTGCGCGACCCAAGTCAAAGAAGGGTTCGCTCACCTCGGGTGCGCACACGCATCGTCGAAAATGGGGGGCTCCGTGGATGATCGGGGGTGACTCTCGATCGAGATTCCGTCCTGAGCAGGGCTTTTGGTCGTCGGAGCGGCGGGTGGAAGTCGCGTGCGCCTCTGCTGCTGGGTTGTGGACTGCTCGCTGGGCCCCGTGCCCGGCGATCGTGGGCACAGCGGATGCGTGCTCAAGCGGCCAGGGATGGCCGCGCCTGCGCGCAGGCGCATCCGGATGATCATGGCGAGACTCGCCCCATAGGGCGTCGTTGGGGGGCGTCGGGGTCGCTGCCCGCGTTGACGGGGGTCGTGGCGTGCCGGGGAGCTGCCTGCTCCATTCCCTTCTCGTTGCGCCGTTTGCCGTGCGTGCGCACCGGGTCATCCCGGGGTCGAGCGAGCGTCGTGGCGGAATACGGGTGACGCGGTTCGGAGGGCCAGAAAGAAAACGCGTGTTCGTGTGTCCTCGACTTTCGCAGTTTTCGGTGGGTGGACGGGTGCGGGGCGGCGCCTCGGTCGTGGCTGTCGGGCTGATGGTTTGAGCGCCTGACCGGACGCTGGTAGGGAGGAGCACCGGCGGCTTCCCCGAAGCGGTGGTTGTTCACGCCATTTCCGCGGTCGGGCGGGAGGCCCGTTCGCGGCTGCCCATGGGGGTTGCCGCCGATGCTCTGCGTCCCATCTTCGCTGGAGGAGCTTCTGCTCCTGTTCGCGCCATGTTTCTCTCGCCCGACGTTTGAGACCTTCAGAGCGATGGTCGTGGGGCAGGTCTCGCAGACGTCGCTGCGCACGGTCTGCGGGATGCTGGTCGGCTCGAGGCTCTCCGGGGTCTGGCATCACGCCCGCGCGCACCGGTTCTTCAGCTCGGCGGAGTGGTCGGTCGATGAGCTCGGGCTGATGGTTGCGGAGCTGATCGTCTCCCGTTTGGTGGGAGCGCAGGAGTCGCTGGTTGTGCCGGTCGATGACACGTTGGTGAAGCGGCGGGGGCGCAAGGTGTTCGGCTGCTTCTGGCATCACGACGCGACCGCCAACAGCAACAAGGGATCGCTCGCGTGGGGCAACAACTGGGTCACTGCCGGGATCAACGTCAAGCTGCCGTTCCTTGAGCGGACCGTCTGCCTGCTGGTGCTCTCGCGCCTCTGGCGCCCGCGGCGCAAGGAGATCCCCAAGCACAAGCCAGACCCCGAGCGGCCCTCAAAACCCCGGTTGGCCAGGGAGATCCTGTGCCTGCTCGCCAAGCGGTTCCCGGCACGCAAGATCCACGGCGTCGGCGATGCCGCCTACGCGAACGGCGCGTTTGCGGGCCTGCCGGAGAACGTCACGATGACCTCCCGCCTGCGCTCAGACGCCGCGCTGCACCGGCTGGCGGCGCCCCGCCCGCCCACAGGGCAGCGCAAGCGCGGCCGGCCGCCCAAGAAAGGAGCGCAGCTGCCAAAGCTGGCGCAGATCGCCGCTGATCCCGCCACCGATTGGGTCAACACGATCGTCCGCCGCTACGGCAAGACCGAGCAGGTGATGGCCCACCCGTTCCAATGCCTGTGGTACGAGGCGTTCGGATCCCAGCCCCTCCAGGTAGTGCTGATCCAGGACACCACCAAGCCCTCCGGCTACGAACTGGCGCTCGTCTCCACCGACCTCGACGCGAGCGCCGCGCAACTGATCGAACGCTACGCCGAGCGCTGGCCGACCGAGGTCGCCTACGAAGAAGGCAAGGAGCTGGCCGGCGTCGGACAGGCTCGCAACCGCGCCGAGAAGGCCGTCCAACGGACCGTCCCGTTCCAGTTCCTCGCGATGTCACTGACGATCATCTGGTACGCGCTCTCAGGCCACCACCCCGACGACGTCAAAGAACGCCGCGAACGCCACCCCTGGTATCTCACCAAGACCACCCCCTCATTCACCGACATGCTCGCCAAGCTCCGCCGCGTGATCATCGCCAACCAATTTCACCCAGGACGGGGGTGCGCGCCCACACCCCGAGAAATCGCCAGCGTCCAGCAAGCGTGGGCGTCCGCCGGACTATGAACTGCAAAAGTCGAGTGTGTCGTCACCCCCGA
>CAWFKF010000033.1:0-13034 GCA_963816005.1 uncultured Solirubrobacteraceae bacterium
GGGTCCCGGCAGCGGGTGCCTTTGGCGAGCAGATCGTGGATCGCGTGGCGCAGTGGGGCGATCTGTTGGCGGAGGTCTTCGAGGTTCGAAGGGTCGCGGCCAGGAGCGTGCAGCGCGGTGAACACGCGGCCGAGTTCCCGCCCGAGCGCGCGACCGAGCCGGGCTGGGGCACCGTCGCGCTCGGAGAGGGCGATCAGGTCACGAGCCAAGTGAGCGAGGCACAACTGCCGGTTGGTGTCATCAACGAACAGATAGACGGCGTACCGATCGGTCACGATCACCCCGCCGGGCTGCTCGCCCAGCAGCGCCTTCGCCGCGTCACGGTCGCGCCGCTTGGCGATCTGAAAGAGCGCCATCCGCTCAGCGATCGAGACCGACAGCCACTGGCCTTTCCCGGCCTGCGGCCAGCTGGTCTCGTCCGCGCCGCGGACCGGTTCGCGGTCCAGCGCGTACAGGATCTCGGTGTAGGGCGCCTCCAACGTGAGCGAGGTCTGCTCAAGCAGCGATTGCAACGACGCCGTGCTGATCGTCAGGCCGAACAGATCGCTGAAGATCCGGACCGTTTCACGACGCCCGACCCGCGCGGCGGTCAACGTCGCCGCAGCGGCCGCGACCCCCGGCCCGAACGCTCCGGCTGGCACCCCGTCGGGCAGCCCGGCAAGCGTGCACGCCCCGCAGTCGCAGCGGACCCGCATTCGCCGATGCTCGGTCACCTCGACCCGCGTGAGGATCTCTGAGACCTGATGGGCGACCGGATCACCCGCCAGCGTCTCATCCTGGCGCAGCTGCCCGCCGCACCCCCGGCACGACAGCGGCCAGTGCTCAACAACCCGATCCGGGTCAGCGACCAGCTTGCGATGACGGCCCTTATGGCCAGGCTGCCCACCCTGCTTCTTGCCCGACGAACGCTTCTTCGGGCGCTCCTCCCGCGCCTCACGCGAGTCCCGCGACGGCGGCAAGCTGCTGTTCTTCGAGCTCCGGTCAATCAGCCGCCTGAACTCGGCGATCTCCGCCTCCAACGCGGCGATCCGCTCAGCCTGCGCGGCGAACAGAACCCTCACTGCGTCCCGGCCAGCATCGAACGCTTCATCCGCGATGTCGGGCGCCACGAACGCAACATTTCCTGCAACACCAGGAAATCCTTCAAACCAACCCGACGTCCCCCTGAACGGCTACGGCGGCCCACCCTGAGCCGGGCCGAGACATCAAAATGGCGGACCGCCAGCGAACCCGTGCCGATGCCAAAGCAGCACTCCCAGCTACCACGGCACGGGACCCGCTCCTCGCCAGATGCGCGACCGGCGCGAGCACGCCATTGCTACTGGGCCCCCGCCCAGGTCGCCAGCGGTAGTTATCCGAACAGAGACGGCAGCGCCCCCTTTGAACCCTGGCCTCCGGCCAGGAACTTCAGATAACGCGCGGCTTCGCATAAAAGGCGATGCTGGAGAAGGGCTTGAGCGAGGACGGCGCGGCGCTGGCGCTCGGGTGGCCGAAGGTCAGGGTCAGCGCCCGCGTGAAGATACTCGAGCTCCCGGAGCCGGCGCAGCAGATGATCGGCGCTGGGCTGATCGCGCTGAGCGCTGTCGATCAGTTGCGGGCGATCGGCAGGGTGTCGCCTGGGCTGTTGGACGCGGTGATCGCGTTCCTGGCGGACGGGAACGAGTGGGCCGCGGAGCGGCTCGCGCGCGAACCGGGGTGGGTGCTCGACTCGGCGCTGCGCGACGGGAACGTCAAGGCGTTCGCGGCCTACATGAACCAGGCCAGCGCGCACGAGATCTCCGAGCTGCGGCTGGGGAAGAAGACCGAGGAGCTGTACGTCGAGGCGGAGAAGCTGCACCAACAGGTGACGCCCCACTCCTATGGGGGTCCGCCGATCCGGTTCACCGGGGAGGACGTCGATCAGGCGCGTGCTGCGGGGGTGCTGATCGAGTTCGAGCGGGGCGCCGCGATCATCGTCGACCGTCCGCTTTACCGCGAGCTCGTCAAGCGCGCGGTGAAGCGAACCGTCGAGCAGCTGCGGTCAAAGGCGGCGGAGCTCGCGGAGCAGAGGAGGCAGGACCGCAAGCGGACCGGCGGCGCGCCGGTCGATCCGGTAGCCAAGGCTCACCGGGAGCGCGACCGGCAGCTGCGGGAGCTCGCCGAACAGGCGCACGGCGTGAACCTCGATCTCGGCGACAGCCTGATGAACAACCTCTCCACGGTCGACCCAGCATCGATGGACGTGGTTATCTGGGGCCGCTTCTCGCGTGTAATTGATGTCAAGGAACGGCCTCTGGATCGTCTCGTTGGGGGTGTTATCTGTGGTTGTTGCTGATGTCAGCGGTGTCGTTGCGGCCGCGGCGGGGTGGGTCCGTCCGAGTGGGGGCCTATGTTGGGCGTCGTCATGGATGACGGTCAGGTCGATGGGGTGCGGCAGCGGGGGTTTGCGGCGCGGCGGGTGGTGATGCCGGCGACGGGCATGGTGTCGTGGACGGTGATCGGCCCTGGCCGGCGGCCGGTGGAGCCGGTTGAGGCGTTTCTTCGCTGGTTGACGGATACGGAGCGCTCGCCGAACACGGTGCGCGCGTATGCGGGTGACCTGCGTCAGTTCTGGGAGTTCCTCGGGGTTCGCGGCTACGCCTGGGCTGATCTCGGGGTCGAGGAGCTCGGCGATTTCGCGAGCTGGTTGCGCAGCCCGGCTGAGAACGTCGTCGTGCTGGCGAGTGGCGTGCCGGCGCTGGGCGCGTCGACGGTGAACCGGAAGCTGGCGGCGGTCGCAGCGTTCTACGACTTTCATCATCGGCAGAGCGGGGTGGTGGTCGCGGAGCGGTTGCATCCGCCGTGGCATCGCTCGGGCAGGGGGTCGTTCAAGCCGATGCTGCAGGGGTTCGCGCCGCAACGGCGTCGGGGGCGGCCGGGTCGGTTGCCGGAGCGGCGTCAGCTGCCGCAAGTCCTGCAGCTCTCGCAGGTCGAGGCGATCCTGCGCGCGCAGCGGCGAGTGCGCGATCGGTTCTTGTTCGCCCTGCTGTTCGAGACGGGGATGCGGGTCGGGCAGGCACTCGGATTGCGGCACGAAGATCTTGTGACGTGGGAGAACCGGATCGAGATCGTCTCCCGCGAGGACAACGTGAACGGTGCTCGCGGGAAGGGCGGGGAGGGGAGCGTTCCGGTCGGCGCCGAGTTGATGCGTCTCTATGCGCAGTACATGCACGTTGAGTACGGCTCGCTGGATTCGGACTATGTGTTCGTGAACTTGTGGGGCGGCCGGGTCGGCGGGCCGATGACCTATGCGACGGTCAACGATGTCGTGCTCCGCACGCGCCGCGATGTGGGGTTCCGGTTCACGCCGCACTGGTTCCGGCATACGTACGCGACGCTCGCTCGTCGCAGTGGCGTGCCGATTGATGTGATCAGCCAGCTGATCACCCACCGCTCGGTTCAGACGACGCAGCAGACTTACACGCACCTTGACGTTGAGGATCTCCGCGGCGAGCTGCAGCGCGCTGGTGTGCTCGGGATGGTCGAGGACCTGTTGTGAGCGCGGCACGCCGGCTCGCTGTCGCGGCGTCGGAGCGGCCGGGGTCGTGGCGTGCGGCGCTCGAGGCGGCCGTTCGGGACGAGTTTCGGGGAACGCCGCTGGTCCCGCCGGCGGGAAGCCCGTTGCTGCCGCCGGCGTGTGCGGTGCCGGGCTGCGTGCGGACCGGGTTCACGGCTCCGTGGGGTCGGTTCCAGGCTCGTCTATGCCACGGCCACGCGGATCGGTGGATCGTCGACGGCCGGCCGCCGGACAGCGCTGGCTGGGTTGCGGCGCAGGCGGCGCTGCTGGTGATGGCGCCGACCGTCGCGTGCGCTGTTTCCGCCTGCCCGCGTGCGGCGGCGAAGGGTGGCTTGTGCCGCGCGCACGATCGGCGCTGGCGTGGTCAGGGCAAGCCGCCGCTGGAGGAGTTCGTGCGCTCCGCGCCGCAGCCTCGCCGTGTTTGGAGTCGGATCTGTCGGGCGCCTGACTGCGAGTTCCCGGCCGGTGTGCTCGCAACGCCGCGGTCGCGGCCGCAGCGCCGGCAAACCCCGATATCCGCTCTTGTTTCTCGCATACCCGCAGTGCGGGAACCACTTCGAGGCGACCGGGTCCGCGGCGCGCCGCAGCGGCACGATCGCGACCATGATCACGATCACCGCGATGATGATCAGGATGTCCCCGGCCTCGCCGATCGAGCCCCACCGGCCGTCCACCGGCGATGTCCTGCGCTCATCCGAGAATTACCTCTCCCCCGCGCCCGACCGGGGCACGCTCGCCAGCGCCAGCGGCGATGGCACGATGCGGCTGTGGAACCCGGCGGCGACCAGCCGCCCCACATCGTGAAAGGCCATCGCAACGGGGTGGGGGCGGTTGCGTTCGCGCTCGACGGGCGCACGCTCGCGAGCGCCGGCGAACAATTCGCGGGAATGGAGGCTGATCGTCCGGCGGATTCTCGGGACGTTCCTTGGTTGTGAGCGAAGCGAGATCGGCGCCGGCACAATGCTGGGGTCGCTTCCCGGATCGACCCGCGCCGTACAGGATTGCTACGTTGCCCGGACGCGGGTCATTGTCGACAACAGCAAGGGCGCCGAGGCCCAGTTCGTCTCCAATCTGCGGGGAGCCTTGAGCGCTGCGGGCTTCGAGGTCGAGATGCGCGAGCCATCGCCGCAAGCGATGTACGACACGACCGTTCACTTTGTTGTCGAGGGGGTGTCCGTCCGGGTCCCGAAGGAGCTCGGACGGCACGACCTGCAGCTCGTCGCAGCGGCGGTGCGGGATGCCGAGGCACGCCGGAACGAGCGCCGCCGCGTCCGAGCCGTGCCCATCTACCAGGGCGAGACGAGCCGCGTGCTGGCATGGGTTGACATCTTCGCCTCAGAGGGGCTCTGAGCAGGGTCGCTTGGCACGGCAGCCCCGCGTCCTCTGACAGACATTTGTTTCTTGCGGCTTCTCGGTGCGCGGTCGGCCTGAACATCACACTTCGTCCGCGTCATGGCTTCCCCGCTGTCGGCGCCGATGATCAGCGCCGCTGCCGGCTACGCCGCATGACCGATGACTAGTCGAGACGCGACAATAGGATTCAACGCATTAACCTCGAAGCCTTGCAGCGGAGCTCGCTGACGAAGCCCGTACAAACTCAGGTAACCCTTCGGCTTGAAGGCTCGCGCGCGGCGCGCGGCGTTAGCCTTTCTGACCTCGAGAGCTTCATCGACGAGCTTCCTCTGGGGCACTCCGCGACTTCTACCGCGACCGCCGAGAGGCGCCGACCCGCAAGTCAGGCCGTCCCAAGCGGCGCGCAGAGGCCGTGACCGCTTTCCGCTTGGTCCGTTTCGAGTCCGGCAGCGGGATCGCGACGATTGAGCCGGAAGCGGTCTCTCTCGTCGAGCAGGAACAGCTCCCGCTCGACGAGATCCCGCTCCCCTTGAGAACCTCCTTGCCCTGACCGACGGGCTCGACGCGGGCGTCGTGCTACCCGAGCCCGTCACTGGCGCGCTCGCGAAAGCCTCCGAGCGTCGGGGCCCGACGGATCGATTGCGATTGACTTGCCCGAGGGCCACCGCCCCCGACAAATACAAAGCGTTGCCTCTCGCGCGTTTACTCTCGGACGCCCACGTCGCCGCCAGGCGCCGAGCTCTGCGCGACACGTCGCCACCGCCCGGCGCTCAGGAACTCAAGGCATGCATCCAGCTCGACAGGTTCGCGGTGCTCGTTCTCGACGATCTATGGTGAAGGTAGAAAACCGATGAATGCTGAAGATCTGACCGAGATTGAACGCGCCGGGCGCCGCTGCGGCGTGTGTCGCTCCAGACGCGGATGGCGTCGGTTTGAGATTGTTCGCCCGGCCGAGCGTGAGCCGGTCGTCTTGTGCGGCAGCTGCCAAGCCCGCTTCGGGGACGATCCGCCGGTCGCACGCAAGCCCGAGCCCGAGCTGGTGTCCACTCCCGCCGCTCCCAAGCTGTTCTCGCCGCCGAAGCCCGACGCGGGCCTTGGCAAGCTGCCGGGTTCGTTCTCGACGACGATGGCTGCCCGAGCGGCAGGCCTCAACAACGACAAGACACTCGTCCGGTTACACGACCTGGAGCGTCGCGGCGAGGTCCAGCGCGTCGGCAACCGCTGGTCGACCGAGTCGCCCCCTAGCGACATCGCCTCGGCGATGGATCGTCTAGAGGCGCGGACGAGCAACCTTCGGATCGTCAGGGACCGAGCGCGGGTCGGCTAGCTGCGCCAGCGCAGACGTGCGCGAACCGCTCGCGCGATCGCCACCCACCCGCTGGCCCGCCAGAAGCGGCGAAGGACGCGCACGCCGTGAGAAGGCCGATCGATCCCACGCCCACGCCAACGCTGACCACACCTCTCGTTCGCGTTCCTCGCTGGCTGGGCACGGGGCTCTGAGGGCTCCTACTCGCCCCGTACGACCGCTTGAGCAACGCGCCCGCGCTGCAGGCGCGTTTGAAACTGGGACTTCCGTTGGCGGCGCTCGCGTGGGGTCCCCGGCGGCATCGCGGTCGCCGCTCACACGGGACCCGTGCTGCCGGCGATTCATCGATCGCGCAGCCGGCGCTTCACCTAGACCTAGACCCCCTAAACGCTTCTAGGGGTGCGTTCTGAGGGCCGGAATGCCCACTTGGATGCGTTCGTCTGCTTCTGGCGGCGCGCTGGGCGGGCCGGCGGCCAGGTAGGGATGGCGGTCAGCGCAGCGACGCGACGCGGTCGACGTCGACGATCGCGCGGCGAGTGACACGGGGGCGGCCTTGGTTGGACTCAAGGTGGTCGCGGATGTGCCTGACGTAGGCGCGCTCGTCGTCCCGGCGGTTGGCGTGCAGCTGCATGAGCATCAGCATCCGGTTGGTGCGCTCGCGGTTCTTCAGCCCGTAGGCGCGGGGGCGGATCGAGTCGCGCACCGGGTTGATGAAGGCGTCCATCGGCGAGGTGCTCAACGGCGTGTCGGCGCCTCGCGTCGAGCGCGGCCCACGCCGACCGAACTGATCCTCGACGATCCGTCCGGTGCTGTTCAGCCAGTCGCTCACGCGCGCGATGCCGGCGGCATGCGCGCGCTCGAGGAACGGCGCCCAGAACGACGGGCCAGTGAACGCGGTCTCGACCTGCGGCAGCAGCTCGTCGATCGTCTCCTTGTGCTGGGGCTGCTGGGCGCGGATGTTCTTCATCAGCCGCTCGAGCGCGTGGCGCAGATGCCACTCGCACAGGTACAACTCAGCGTGCGGGAAACGGGCGCGCACCGCGCGGGTGAGGCCGCTGTCGTTGTCGCACACCACGCGCTCGGGCGCACCCTCGAGACGGTGAAGGAACGCCTCCCAGTCGGCCTGGGACTTGGACGGGAACGCCTCCATTCGCCAGATCTTCGCCCGGCCGTTCTCGTAGCCCATCGCGCAGAAAACGCGAAACACGATCCGCGGTGGGCCGCCGTCCGCGAAACGCACGCTGAACGGCAGGTCGTCGAGTAACAGCGACCCGCTCGCCGGCCACTCGCGCGGCCGGTAGGGCTCGAACACGACCGGCGCGAACACCTCCACCCAGTCCATCACCAGCGACCCATGGCGCGTGAAGCGCACCTCACCGCAGGCGGGATCGGTGCGCATCCGCCAGGCGCGCTCGCGCGCCACCAGCGCCGCCTGGCAGTAGGTCGAGCCGGACCCGACCATCTTCAACGCCTCGGCGATGCCAAGCGCAACGAACTGGTAGCGCCGCGCCGCGTGCGGACCCTCGTGAGAGCCGACGTCGCGCTCGCAAGACTCGCAAGCGTCCGTCCAGGACTCCTCGCGCGGCAGAACCTCCGTGAACCAGTGCGGGCGATCGCCGTTGACCGGGACGCACCGATAGCGCTGCCGGCGGTGCTCCGGCGAACCGTAATGGCCGTCGAACCGCACCCGCGACCCGGCGTGCTCCGGCCTCGGACACACCGCCCTGGCATTGCTCCAGCTCTTCCCCAGCGACGACATCAGTCGCGCCAACATAGCCGCCACGCCAGACGACCAACGCATCCAAGTGAGCATCCTCACGGCCAGAACGCACCCCTAGAAGCGTTTAGGGGGGACCTAGACTAGCCTTCAATGTACGAAGGCGTAGTTCTTGCGCTCGATAACGGAGATCACCGCCCTCCGCACCCCTGCCCGAGCCTCCCTCGCACCTCCGTCCACAGCGCCTCGTACGCGAAAGCCGCCTTCGACCGCGGGGCAAAGGACGCGATCACGTCCCGCTCGACCCCCATCCGCTCGACCACGGTCGACGCTGGGATAGCCGTGTCCAGCACGTTCGCCCGCTCCGCCCTCAGCCGCTCCATGATCTCGCGATGGAGCTTCTTGCGGCCGTCGACCATCGAGAAGAAGGCGAAGACCTGCGGACCGCCTTGCACGAACTCCTCCAGTTGGTCGAACGTGCGCGAAGACAGGGTCGCGGGAATGATCGGGACAAGCAGCGCGTCGGCGGCCTCGAACACGCTCTCGGAGACGAGCGAGATGCTGGGCGGGCAATCGAGGAAGATGTAGTCGTACTCGTCGTGCAGCGGCTCGAGCACGCGCGCGAGCCGCCGCGTCGGGTGCTTGAAGTTGTCGAGCGCAAGATCCATGTGGCGGTAGGAGAAATCCGCCGGCAGCAGATCGAGCCCTTGGTGATCGGTGCCCTTGATCAGCTGCACGACGTCGCTCTTCAGGTTCACCAGCTTGCGTCCGCCACCGCGAACCTTGGGCCGGATGCGGAACAGGTACGTCGAGCCGCCCTGGGGATCCAGGTCCCACAGCAGCGTCGGACGGCAGTCGCGGGCGGCAAGGTACGAGAGGTTGACCGCGGCCGATGTCTTGCCGACGCCCCCCTTGATGTTGTACGTGGCGAGGACCTTGGTCAAGCGAATGTGTCCCTGATGAGCTTGCGCTGCAACTTCGATGCGCAGGCGGCGAACAGCTCGGCGAACTCCCCGCGCGCGACCCGCTGATCCTAGTCGAGGCGCTCGACCAGAACGCCCATCGCCGCCGGGCCGCTGGAATCGCCCAGAGCGCTCGCCAGCGGTTGATCAGCTCGCGGGCTCCTTTGGCATCGGCCGGGCCATAGACCCGAAGAGCACCCAACCAGTTGGGTCCCTCGATAACAAGCTCCGGCGTCAGCATCATCCGAAAAAACGATCCAAGTTCCTGCGATGACAGATAGGGGTGAGGGGATTGTTGGTACAGGCCTTCCGGTAGTAATGGAGCAGGAACGTACGCTAAGCCACGTAGCCGAGCCCGCGTAGCTGGCGGCGTTGTCCGGCCGCAAGTTCGTGGGGCAGCGTGAAGGGGAAGTTGCCGAGCATCTTGATGTGTTCGTGATGGACCTCCGAGGGTAAACGCGCGAGACGCAACGGTTTGAGGGGCTACGAAAGAACGGATTCGCGGTTGGTGAACCGGCTCGTTTTGGCCCTTTGCCAGGGTTTTTGTGCTGTCTAACGCCCAGTCCCTCGCGCGCATAGGGCAACAGCTTTGCGTTAGTCCTCGTCCCGTTGTTCGCTGCTCGGTAGCGTGTCGGCCGCTGCGCTCGCCAGCAGGCGAGAGCTGTTGGCGGGGCGTGGGCGTCTAAGCCGGCCGTCGGCGGGGGCCGCGCCTGGTGAACCGGTAGCGGCCGTGCTGGTCGAGATGGGCGAGCCGCACGGGCGAGATGTGGGCGCGCGCCAGCGCGCTGACTGCGTGTCTTCAACGGCGACAAGTACAAACCGTTGCGTCTCGCGCAGTTGCTCTCGCGGGTCCTACACGCAGCGAATCATCGAGCAGCTCCGCGCCGACGGTCACCACATCTCAGACGAGGACATCCGCCGCCTATCACCGCTCGTGATCGAGCACATCAAACCTCGTCGGCCTCGGCCGCTACCACATCGCACTCGCGGAAGCGATCCTCCACGGCGACTACAAACCACTAAAGACCACCGGCCTCATCAACGCCGCCAGCGCTTACCGGTTTTCTGTACCAATCCTCCCCGGACCCCGCCTTCTCGAGGCGCGCGCGCTCCTCGTCGAGCTCTTGGGCCCACGCGGCGAGGTCGATTTGGGTGCCTTGGTCTGAAGTCATCGAGCGTGCCAACACGACGCCTCATCGCGAGAGCCGCCAGCACCACGACTCGGTCTGGCGGCATCTCGATCTCGGGTTCGGGCGGCTGGAAGTGCACGCCCGCCTGCGGCGGCCAAGTGAGCGCGACTCCCCTGGAGAGGATCGGCCTGCCGACCGCTACGAGGTTGGGGGGGCACATCGCGAACGGAGGGATGGCCTCGGTGTGGTCTAGCCCCAATACCGTTTCCTTAGCGTCCGATGGGATGATTATGGTTGCGGCGTGCCTCGGTCTGGTTGGGTCAAGCCTGAGACTGATCAGCGGTTGTCTGATCACATCTCGATCGGTGTTCTGACGCGGGTGTTCCCGCCGGAGCTGGTGGATCGGGTGGTGCTCGAGGCGGGGCGGGTGGAGCGCCGGCATCGGCTGCTGCCGGCGCGTGTCGTTGTGTATTACGTGTTGGCGATGGCGTTGTTCGCGGACGCTTCGTATGAGGAGGTGATGCGCGCGCTGGTGGAGGGACTGGCGTGGGTGTCGGGGTGGCGGCAGGTGTGGGAGGTGCCGGCGAAGGGGTCGATCTTCAAGGCGCGTTCGCGGCTGGGGCGCGAGCCGCTTGAGCTGCTCTTCGAGGCGGTCGCGGGGCCGTTGGCGACGGAGGCAACGCGCGGCGCGTTCTATCGCCAGTGGCGGCTGATGAGCCTGGATGGCACGTGCTTGGATGTCGCGGATACGCCGGCGAACGAGCAGGAGTTCGGGCGGCCAGGGACGGGTCGTGGACAGGGTGTTGGTGCGTTTCCGCAACTGCGGCTGGTGGCGCTCTCAGAGACCGGTACGCACGCGATATGCGCCGCGGCGATGGGGCCGCTGAGCCGCGGTGAGAACGAGCTGGCCGACGAGCTGCTCGGTGCGCTTCAGCCGGGGATGCTGTGCCTTGCCGATCGTGGCTTCTACAGCTTCCAGCGCTTCCAAACGGCCCGCCAGACCGGGGCGCAGCTGCTCTGGCGTGTGAAGACGAACATGGTCCTCCCGCGCGAGCAGCAACTCCCGGACGGCTCGTACCTGACCCGCATCTACACCAACCAGCCCGATCAGCGCGCCCAGCGCGACGGTGAGCAGGTGCGTGTCGTCGAGTACCAGCTCGATGACGGCACAAGCGACCCCGAGCAGCGCTACCGGCTGCTGACGACAATCCACGAGCCCGAGCACGCGCCCGCCGCCGAGCTCGGCGTCCTCTATCACGAGCGCTGGGAGATCGAAAACGCGCTCGACGAGCTCAAGGTCCACCAGCGCGGACCGCGCGTGGTGCTGCGCTCCAAACAGCCCGACGGCGTCTACCAAGAAGCCTACGGATACCTCTGCACCCATTACGCGATCCGCCGGCTGATGCACGACGCCGCCCTACACGGCGACCTCGACCCCGACCGATTGTCGTTCACCCGCAGCCTCAGGGCCGCCCGTCGCAGCGCCCGCACCAAGCCGGGATTTTCCCCCCCTGACGATCGCCACCGCCCATGAGCACGCGATCGCCGAGATCCTCTCCGAACGACTCCGACCACGTCGCTTGCGCAGCAACCCAAGAGTCATCAAGCGCAAGATGAGCAACTGGGCCGTCAAACGCCCCGAGCATCGAAACCCGCCCAAGCCGACCAAGCCACCCAGCGACGCCATCACGATCCTAGCCGCCTAAGGAAACGGTATTGGGTCTAGCCCGGGTTTAGATTAGTCGTCACGAATGAATTAGTGGGCCCTTTTGGGTTGGGTGGATCGTGTAATTCCAGTCCGGATGGAACTCGTCGCGGATGATGTTCACCTCGGCCAGCTCCGCGTCGGTGACTTTGATCCCTTTCTCGTATTCGCGGGGGTCAAGGCGCGCGTAGACCTTCAGGCCGGTGCTGGTCGTGGTCGATCCGATCAGGTCGATGATGACTTGCAGGCTCTCCAGCGGCCGCCCGCGCCAGTTCAGGCTGACGTAGCTGAACAGGCGGTGCTCGATTTTGTTCCATTTCGAGGTTCCGGGCGGGAAGTGGCAGACGCGGATCGCGATCTGTAGCTCGTTGGCGAGCTTTTGCAGCTCGGTCCTCCACAGCCGGGTGCGGCTGGAGTTGCTGCCGCCGCCGTCCGCGGTGATCAGCAGCGTCGTGGCGTTCGGGTAGCGCTTCTGGCCGAGATGCATCCACCACGCGCGGATCGAGCTGACCGCGAACGCGCTCGTGTCGTTGGTCACACCGACCGACACGAACCCCTCATTCGCGGCGAGGTCGAGCACCCCATAGGGGATCGCGTGCCCCAGATCCTTGTCCTTGAAATCGTGGCAGCGAACCTCGACCGGCCGCTCGGTCGGCTCGTACTCCCGCCCGACAGCCTTGAAATCCCCGACAAGCTCCCGCTTCTTGGCATCCACGGAGATCGTCGGCTCGCCCGCCGCCAGCGCCGCCCGCGTGGTCTCGTTGATGTGGCGAAACTGCGCGTCACGGTCGGGATGATCCTTCCCCTCCCTGGTCTTCTGATTGGCGTGCAACCGAAACCCGAGCCCCCGCAACAGCTTCCCCGTGCTCCGATCAGAAATCTGATGCCCAGCCGCCACCAACGCCCCCGCGAGCTTCGCCAAGCTCTTCGAGGACCACCGCAACGGCGAGCACGGATCCCCCCGCGTATCCGGATCCACCAACGCCTCCAACGCCCCCACCAGCTCCGGATCACACTCCGTCAACCGCGGGCGCCCCGCACCCGGCCGACGGACACGACCCGCCTCCAGCCTCGTCCCCTCCCGCAACTCCGCGATCCCACGCACCACCGTGTTCCTGCCGATCCCCGTCGCCCGCACGACCGCCGCGATCCCACCCCGCCCACACGCACGCGCCTCCGACGCAGCCCACAACCGCCGCTGACGCTCGTTCAACTCCGACCCCAACCCCCGATAACGCTCCGCAATCCCCGATTCATCGATCATCCCTTCGCGATACGCCACCACAACCCAACATCCTGCCACAACCCACTAATTCATTCATGACT
>CAWFKF010000034.1:0-19923 GCA_963816005.1 uncultured Solirubrobacteraceae bacterium
TCTCGACTTTCGCAGTTTTCGGTGGGTGGACGGGTGCGGGGCGGCGCCTCGGTCGTGGCTGTCGGGCTGATGGTTTGAGCGCCTGACCGGACGCTGGTAGGGAGGAGCACCGGCGGCTTCCCCGAAGCGGTGGTTGTTCACGCCATTTCCGCGGTCGGGCGGGAGGCCCGTTCGCGGCTGCCCATGGGGGTTGCCGCCGATGCTCTGCGTCCCATCTTCGCTGGAGGAGCTTCTGCTCCTGTTCGCGCCATGTTTCTCTCGCCCGACGTTTGAGACCTTCAGAGCGATGGTCGTGGGGCAGGTCTCGCAGACGTCGCTGCGCACGGTCTGCGGGATGCTGGTCGGCTCGAGGCTCTCCGGGGTCTGGCATCACTCCCGCGCGCACCGGTTCTTCAGCTCGGCGGAGTGGTCGGTCGATGAGCTCGGGCTGATGGTTGCGGAGCTGATCGTCTCCCGTTTGGTGGGAGCGCAGGAGTCGCTGGTTGTGCCGGTCGATGACACGTTGGTGAAGCGGCGGGGGCGCAAGGTGTTCGGCTGCTTCTGGCATCACGACGCGACCGTCAACAGCAACAAGGGATCGCTCGCGTGGGGCAACAACTGGGTCACTGCCGGGATCAACGTCAAGCTGCCGTTCCTTGAGCGGACCGTCTGCCTGCTGGTGCTCTCGCGCCTCTGGCGCCCGCGGCGCAAGGAGATCCCCAAGCACAAGCCAGACCCCGAGCGGCCCTCAAAACCCCGGTTGGCCAGGGAGATCCTGTGCCTGCTCGCCAAGCGGTTCCCGGCACGCAAGATCCACGGCGTCGGCGATGCCGCCTACGCGAACGGCGCGTTTGCGGGCCTGCCGGAGAACGTCACGATGACCTCCCGCCTGCGCTCAGACGCCGCGCTGCACCGGCTGGCGGCGCCCCGCCCGCCCACAGGGCAGCGCAAGCGCGGCCGGCCGCCCAAGAAAGGAGCGCAGCTGCCAAAGCTGGCGCAGATCGCCGCTGATCCCGCCACCGATTGGGTCAACACGATCGTCCGCCGCTACGGCAAGACCGAGCAGGTGATGGCCCACCCGTTCCAATGCCTGTGGTACGAGGCGTTCGGATCCCAGCCCCTCCAGGTAGTGCTGATCCAGGACACCACCAAGCCCTCCGGCTACGAACTGGCGCTCGTCTCCACCGACCTCGACGCGAGCGCCGCGCAACTGATCGAACGCTACGCCGAGCGCTGGCCGACCGAGGTCGCCTACGAAGAAGGCAAGGAGCTGGCCGGCGTCGGACAGGCTCGCAACCGCGCCGAGAAGGCCGTCCAACGGACCGTCCCGTTCCAGTTCCTCGCGATGTCACTGACGATCATCTGGTACGCGCTCTCAGGCCACCACCCCGACGACGTCAAAGAACGCCGCGAACGCCACCCCTGGTATCTCACCAAGACCACCCCCTCATTCACCGACATGCTCGCCAAGCTCCGCCGCGTGATCATCGCCAACCAATTTCACCCAGGACGGGGGTGCGCGCCCACACCCCGAGAAATCACCAGCGTCCAGCAAGCGTGGGCGTCCGCCGGACTGTGAACTGCAAAAGTCGAGAACCTTTTCGACGCCTCAACAACGCACGCTCGACCCAGAACAGAGACCGAGCGCTTTCTGGAACGTCTTCCTGGTCCCCACCTGACCGGGTCAAGCCCAGCCTTTTCCCCGAACGCTCGCCACGACGGTCTTCAGCCAACGCAGCATCGGGGCGGTTTGACGCCCACCCCCGCAGGGCCGACGCCGGAGGGCCAACAAGCCTCCATCTCTCGCACAGCACCGTTTTATGGAGTTCTACCTACATAGTCTTCCTCCAACGTTCGTGACACACGCTTCTTCGGTACTACGCGACCATCTGACTGCCCACGCTCGTGCATCAAGGGCTTACCGCCTCAGCGTTCCCCTCGCGGCCCGCCACCCGCCGACATGCCACCCCGCGAACCATCCAGGACGGGGCATCATCGACAAGCACGGGCGACCGTAGGCTCTCCCGGTTCTCGAGCATGGAGAGCTTCGTGCATGCCAGGGTTCTCCGACCGCGCGGGGTCCTCCGGCAGCTCGCGATAGCGCTGCCGGCGATATTGCCTTCCGCTTCGTTGGACAGCGTCGGCACCCCGGAACTCTGATTTCGCGGCTCAATAGCCAAGCCTGCACGACCCCTGTCAACGCTTCGCCGCCACCCTCGCGAGCAGCCGACGCATGACTCAGGGCCACCGTGATTTGGTCGGGATAGAAATTGAGCGCGCGCACCGCGCGGGTCCGGCGGCTGTTCCGTCGCTTTCGCTCCGGGCCTTACCCCAGGCTCCCAACTGGCCACGTTTCTCAAAGCCTCCCTACGATCCCGGACGGTCGGATTTCCCGAGTCCGGTTCTGGCCTCGGCTCTCACGGTATTTGTCAGGGCGAGCCTTCCCCCGCGACGCGAAACTGCGGTGCTGGCGCACCCTTCGCCCCGCCATCGTGGAGTTTGCACCGCTCCTTCGCCACGACGCAGGCCCCGCAGAACCCAGCTCAGAGTCTGGCTGCGTGCCCACCGTCATGGCCACCGAGTGCCCAGAGCCCCTTTGCCCAGCACGGGCGTTACCCGCGCCGGGGCGGCCTCGCGAGCCGCCTGGAGGGGCGTTACCCCCTCGTCGTCGCTCATACGGGCTCATGCGCCAGACCATCCCCCTCCCAGCGCCTCCGGTTCGTCCTCGGCCGCTGGGTCTTTGCAGGTTGTCACCAGTCCCTGCTGGGAGATGGCCCTTCCCGACATTATCTCTGCGATCCTTGCGCGGGTGCTCGGACCCCTACCCCGCCGCGCTCCCCGGTTGCGCGTGTCCGCTTCTTCACCGAGGACGCCGGTCTCACCCCAATCTAGACGGGTTCGACGCGCGAATATCCCCCCACATGGCAGCTTCCATGGGGACATCGATTTCGAGGCTGCAGTCATTCGATCACCTTCGGGCTCCCGCGCTTGCTAGACCCCCAGGCTGCTCCCACCGCAGCGGCAAACTGACCGCCAGGCGGCCGGGCCGTTCACACCACGCATCGCCCGGCCGGTTACCCGGACCGGGATGTGGCGTTGCTACATGCTCGACACGGACGATTAGCATGGCTGGACTCTCACCAGCTGGATCGCAGCCTTGTCGGCTGCTCCCTAGATCTTCGATGTAGAGAACTTGCATCTCCTTCTCCATGCCGGTTTATCCCGGCGCTTTCCCAACGCATGGTCGGGGCCACCGTGGATGGGTCGGGATAGAAATTGAGCGCGCGCACCACGCGGGTCCGGCGGCTGCTCCGTCGCTTTCGCTCCGGGCCTTACCCCAGGCTCCCAACTGGCCACGTTTCTCAAAGCCTCCCTACGATCCCGGACGGTCGGATTTCCCGAGTCCGGTTCTGGCCTCGGCTCCCACGGTATTTATCAGGACGAGCCTTCCCCCCTCGACTTTTGCAGTTCACAGTCCGGCGGACGCCCACGCTTGCTGGACGCTGGTGATTTCTCGGGGTGTGGGCGCGCACCCCCGTCCTGGGTGAAATTGGTTGGCGATGATCACGCGGCGGAGCTTGGCGAGCATGTCGGTGAATGAGGGGGTGGTCTTGGTGAGATACCAGGGGTGGCGTTCGCGGCGTTCTTTGACGTCGTCGGGGTGGTGGCCTGAGAGCGCGTACCAGATGATCGTCAGTGACATCGCGAGGAACTGGAACGGGACGGTCCGTTGGACGGCCTTCTCGGCGCGGTTGCGAGCCTGTCCGACGCCGGCCAGCTCCTTGCCTTCTTCGTAGGCGACCTCGGTCGGCCAGCGCTCGGCGTAGCGTTCGATCAGTTGCGCGGCGCTCGCGTCGAGGTCGGTGGAGACGAGCGCCAGTTCGTAGCCGGAGGGCTTGGTGGTGTCCTGGATCAGCACTACCTGGAGGGGCTGGGATCCGAACGCCTCGTACCACAGGCATTGGAACGGGTGGGCCATCACCTGCTCGGTCTTGCCGTAGCGGCGGACGATCGTGTTGACCCAATCGGTGGCGGGATCAGCGGCGATCTGCGCCAGCTTTGGCAGCTGCGCTCCTTTCTTGGGCGGCCGGCCGCGCTTGCGCTGCCCTGTGGGCGGGCGGGGCGCCGCCAGCCGGTGCAGCGCGGCGTCTGAGCGCAGGCGGGAGGTCATCGTGACGTTCTCCGGCAGGCCCGCAAACGCGCCGTTCGCGTAGGCGGCATCGCCGACGCCGTGGATCTTGCGTGCCGGGAACCGCTTGGCGAGCAGGCACAGGATCTCCCTGGCCAACCGGGGTTTTGAGGGCCGCTCGGGGTCTGGCTTGTGCTTGGGGATCTCCTTGCGCCGCGGGCGCCAGAGGCGCGAGAGCACCAGCAGGCAGACGGTCCGCTCAAGGAACGGCAGCTTGACGTTGATCCCGGCAGTGACCCAGTTGTTGCCCCACGCGAGCGATCCCTTGTTGCTGTTGACGGTCGCGTCGTGATGCCAGAAGCAGCCGAACACCTTGCGCCCCCGCCGCTTCACCAACGTGTCATCGACCGGCACAACCAGCGACTCCTGCGCTCCCACCAAACGGGAGACGATCAGCTCCGCAACCATCAGCCCGAGCTCATCGACCGACCACTCCGCCGAGCTGAAGAACCGGTGCGCGCGGGAGTGATGCCAGACCCCGGAGAGCCTCGAGCCGACCAGCATCCCGCAGACCGTGCGCAGCGACGTCTGCGAGACCTGCCCCACGACCATCGCTCTGAAGGTCTCAAACGTCGGGCGAGAGAAACATGGCGCGAACAGGAGCAGAAGCTCCTCCAGCGAAGATGGGACGCAGAGCATCGGCGGCAACCCCCATGGGCAGCCGCGAACGGGCCTCCCGCCCGACCGCGGAAATGGCGTGAACAACCACCGCTTCGGGGAAGCCGCCGGTGCTCCTCCCTACCAGCGTCCGGTCAGGCGCTCAAACCATCAGCCCGACAGCCACGACCGAGGCGCCGCCCCGCACCCGTCCACCCACCGAAAACTGCGAAAGTCGAGTTCCCCCGCGACGCGTAACTGCGGTGCTGGCGCACCCTTCGCCCCGCCATCGTGGAGTTTGCATCACCCCTTCGCCACGACGCAGGCCCCGCAGAACCCAGCTCAGAGTCTGGCTGCGTGCCCACCGTCATAACCGCCGAGTGCCCAGAGCCCCTTTGCCCAGCACGGGCGTTACCCGCGCCGGGACGGCCTCGCGAGCCGCCTGGAGGGGCGTTACCCCCTCGTCGTCGCTCATACGGGCTCATGCGCCAGACCATCCCCCTCCCAACGCCTCCGGTTCGTCCTCGGCCGCTGGGTCTTTGCAGGTTGTCACCAGTCCCTGCTGCGAGATGGCCCTTCCCGACATTATCTCTGCGATCCTTGCGCGGGTGCTCGGACCCCTACCCCGCCGCGCTCCCCGGTTGCACGTATCCGCTTCTTCACCGAGGACGCCGGTCTCACCCCAGACTAGACGGGTTCGACGCGCGAATATCCCCCCACATGGCAGCTTCCATGGGGACATCGATTTCGAGGCTGCAGTCATTCGATCACCTTCGGGCTCCCGCGCTTGCTAGACCCCCAGGCTGCTCCCACCGCAGCGGCAAACTGACCGCCAGGCGGCCGGGCCGTTCACACCACGCATCGCCCGGCCGGTTACCCGGACCGGGATGTGGCGTTGCTACATGCTCGACACGGACGATTAGCATGGCTGGACTCTCACCAGCTGGATCGCAGCCTTGTCGGCTGCTCCCTAGTCCTTCGATGTAGAGCTCTTCCATCTCCGTCTCCAGGCCGGTTTATCCCGGCGCTTTCTCCTTGCAGTAGACGATCTTCGTCTTGTCGGGGTGAAGCCGCAGGCCCACCTCTACCATCCGCTTCGCGATCCCGGCCAGCACCAGCTCGGCCTGCGCTCTACTGCGGCAATGCACGATGGGGAGAGTCGCCGGAGGGAATCTCACCCTCCGGCGCTCGCAGAACCCGGCGTGAACCTCTCAGCTCACCGGGCTCCCATCGTCCAACCGTCAGGGCGCACACCGAACCGCCAGTGCGCGAACAGGCCCGGCTGGCGTCTCGCGACGTCGGCAAGGAACCTGCGCGCTCGCCGGGGACGGCGGCGCAGTCGTTTGTATTTCCGCATGGCCCACCTCACGAGCGTGTCGTTGAAGTGGCGGAAGACCGGATACAACATGGACTTGTAGAACTTTCCGTAGTAGTTGATCCAGCCCTGGAGCTGGCGGTTGAACATCAGCGCCAGGTCCGTGAGGGACTTGTCCGATCGGCGAGCGACGCCCCAGCGGCGCATCTCGCGCCGCAACCGCGTCTTCGTCTCGCTCGACACCGCCGGAGAGAAGTTCACGAAGTGCTTCCCGAACCTGTTCTTCGACCTGGATCGTTCATTAACGGCCGCGCCCCGGGCTGGCCGGGGCGCGGGAACATCCGCCTGAGCAGGGAGAATGCGGGTTACTAAAGCTCGCAGCCCGATCTCAGGAGGATCACCCATATGGTGCAGCGTGAAGGGCTGGTTGACAAGCTATCTGTGACGGCGGACGGGACCGGCCTGGTCGGGCACGCCGGCAGCGCGCTGGTGGCTGGCGTGGCGGACCGGGTCGGGCTCACGCGGGCGTTGTCGGCGGCGATGGCACCGTCGCGGGAGCGACGCTCGGCGCATGATCCTGGGGTGGTGCTGCGCGATCTGGCGGTGATGCTCGCCGACGGCGGTGACTGCTTGGCGGACCTGGGCGCGTCTCGTGACCAGCCGGACCTGTATGGCAACGTCGCGTCTGACTCGACGGCGTTCCGGGTGATCGATTCGATCGACGAGGAGTGCTTGGGCAGGTTGCGCGCGGCGGTCGCGCTCTCCAGAGCGCGGGCGTGGAAGCTCGGGGCGCGGCCGGAGCGGTCGATCGCGAGATGGCACAGTCGTTCTGAGCGGACGGTGATCGACATCGACGCGACGCTCACGAGCGCCAGCTCGGAGAAGGAGCACGCGGCCGGGAACTTCAAGGGCGGCTACGGCCATCATCCGCTGCTGTGCTATCTCGACGGGACCGGCGAGGCGCCCGCAGGGATCCTGCGGCCGGGGAACGCCGGCTCGAACACCGCCGCCGATCACAAGGCCGTGTTGGATCTCGCGCTTGCGCAGCTCGACCCGGAGGCGCTTGACGGGGAGATCCTGATCCGCGCCGACGGCGCCGGCGCAACGCATGAGCTGACCACATATTGCCGCGAGGCGGAGCTGCTGTTCTCGTTCGGGTTTGACCTCTCAGAGCCGGTCCGCGAGGCGCTCGTCGCGGTCCCGGAAGCCTTGTGGATAAACGCGATCCGCGTAGACGGCAGCGAGCGAGATCACTCGCACGTGGTCGAGATCACCGATCGTGTCGACCTGTCCGCGTGGGCTGCGCGATCGCGGCTGATCGCCAGGCGCACGAAGCTGCGCGAAGGCGACCAGCAGTCGTTTGCCGACCATGACGGCTACCGGCTCTCGGTGTTCCTGACAGACCAGTCCGGCGAGGACGTCGCCAAGCTCGACCTGACCCATCGCGGCCACGCGCACGTCGAGGATCACATCCGCCAAGGCAAGGACTGCGGGATGCGTAACCTCCCGTTCAAGGACTTCGAGCACAACCAGGTATGGCTGTGGCTGGTGATGCTCGCGCAAGACATCGTCGCGTGGACCAGGCAGCTGTGCCTCGCTGACCAAGCACGCGCATGGGAGCTCAAGCGGCTGCGATACCGCCTGCTACACCAATCAGGACGGATCGCCCGCCACGCCCGCAAAACGATCCTGCGGCTCGCACGCGACTGGCCCTGGGCAGGGCAGCTCGCCGCCGCGTTCAAGCGCCTGCAAGCGCTCCCACCCCCAACCGGCTGACCCGCGGCGCCACCAGCGGCGCCCTCCCCGACGACCAACCACGCGAACCCCCGGGCGTCAGCCTGCCCGCAAAGCACCCCAACACCTCCGAGTTCGGGCGGAAACACCACCGCGACCCCCGACACGCCCCCAGAACGCCCAACCAACACCCCGCAGCACCCAGCCCGACACCCCCAAACGCCCCACCGCGGCCCGCCCGGCCGCCTACTGCAAGCGACGCGATTCAGGAGCTACCGCAAGATCGAGGCAAGACAGAAGGCCGCCGCCCAAGCGGCCGCCCAGCAGCAGGCCGCCGCCCAAGCGGCCGCCCAGCAGCAGGCAGCCGCACAGAAGGCAGCTGCCGATAAGCAGGCAGCCGCACAGAAGGCGGCCGCCGATAAGCAGGCGTTCATCAGTGCCGCTAAGACAATCTCATACGCCGACCTAATCAAAGACACAACGCCGTACGTTGGCGAAAAGATCGCCCTCCACGGGCAGATCTTCCAGATTCAGCAGCATCAAGGTCAAGGCGGCGTCCTGCTAGTCGCGGTCACCGACAACGGCGGTGGTTTGTGGACTGACAACGTCTGGGTCGATTACGACCACGACATTTCTTCCGTTCAAAACGATCTCATCACGGTTTACGGCACCGTGACGGGCACAAAGTCCTACCAGACGCAGGCTGGCGGGACTACGTATGTCCCGGAGGTTCACGCCGTATACATCGAGCCGGGTTAGGCGTCACCCCGCGCCGACAACACCACGAGGGCGCCCGGCGCGCGCATTTCGGGGTATTGACAGCCCACTGCGGCCCGCAGCGCACCGGCTCCTCGCACCAGCCCCGTGATCGGGGAGTCACGAGCCCGCGGCGGCCACCCCGGTCCTTGGCCGCCGCGGGCGCTACCCGCGTGACGCGTTGGGTCCGGAAAGAGAAAAGCGCCCGCCGGCTTGACCCGGCCGACGGACGCTTCCCGGGCTGAAGATTTCTCACGGCCTCAGCACCGACCCGGTAGATGATATATCGTTCAGGGCGATTTCTCATGGCTCACCTCGCCCGACATGCCTCTTCCGCCTGACGCCTCGGCCGAGGAACTCCTCGAGTGGACGCGGTCCCGGACTTCTCGGACCGAGCCGGCCGGCGACCACCGCATGACCTTCAGCGCGAGCGTCAAGCCCGAGCCGACCGGCCGTGTCCGCACGACCGTCGTCGAGACGACGACGCGTCGCGGTCTCAGGGACCCGATCCGCACCCATCGGCTTCGGGGCAGCGAGCACGTGCCGGCCGCTGATCTCGTCGTGGTCCATGGCGCCATCCGCATCAGGAAGCCGCAGGCGGCCCGCCAGCCGCGTCCACGCCGCCGCCGGACCGTCGCCCGCGCTCGCGCTCGCGCGCCTGACCCCGACGAACCCGGGCCGCCCAAGGGGCGGCACCACCGTGATGTAGCGCTCACCGGCACCCACGCCCGCGAGCTTGAGGCGCTGCTCGCCCTCGAGCCGTGGTCGCTGTGCGCCGTCGACCGGACCGTCAGCGGCGCCGGCCGCTACTTCGTGCTGCGCTTCCGCCAGCAGCGGTTCGCCGGCGGCAGCCGTCGCACGTTCAGGATCCCGGCGAAGCGGGTGACCGGCTACGAGCAGCGCTCGCCGACGGCCAGGCCGATCGACATCGCGTACCGGGCGAACGAGAACCGTCGCCGGTTCGCGATCTGGTTGCTCTCGTGGCTCGACGTTGGCGCCCCGATCGTCAACCTCGCGCTGTTCGACGGCGATCTTGGCGCGATCGACGACCTGCGCGCGGCGATCTTGTTGGCCGCCGACGGCGGCGCCGAGGACGCGGACCTCTGGCTCGGGGGATGGGCGGCATGAGCGCCACCGACTTCCTGCACATGGTCGCCGGCGAGGAGACCGCCGGCTACCTCGAGGTGCGCCACCGCCAACCGGACGGCGTCAACATGGCCCAGAAGTTCTTCGCGATCGCCGACATCGACGCGTGCGCAACGATGGCCGAAGCGACCGGGCAGCTGCTTGACTGCTGGGCGGGCATGGCGCCCCGCGTCCGCCCGAGCGGCCGCAGCGTGGACGTCGAGCGCGCATGGGTGCTCTCGGCCGACTGCGACACCGACGCCGCGCTCGGCCGGCTGAAGCTGTTCGAGCCCGCACCGACCGCGATCATCGCGTCGGGCAGCAGCACGCAGGCCGGTCGCCCAAAGGTTCACGCGCACTGGGCGCTGTCTGAACCTGTTGGCCGCGACGAGCTTGAGGCGCGCAAGCGTGGTCTGGCCGCCGCGCTCGACTCCGATAAGGCGATCAGCGACGCGGCGCGGATCATGCGGGTCCCGGGCACCAGGAATCACAAGAACTCGCCGCCGGCGGAGGTGCGCATGCTGGTGTTCGAGCCCGATCGTCGCTACGTCGCCGGCGATGTGGTCGGGCGGCTCGAGGAGGCGCCCCGGGCCGAGTTCCACGCCGAACGCGGCGATGACGGCGCCGTCCGCGACCCTGAAACCGGGGGCGTGCTTTACAACGACCCGCTGCTCAAGATCCCCGCGAGCACGTACATACCGCTGCTGACCGGACAGGAAGTTAACCGCGCCGGCTTCGTGCAATGCCCGCTCCATGACGATTGGAATCCGTCGCTGAAGGTCTACGACCGGGCCAAGCGCGGCTGGTTCTGCTTTCAGTGCCGGCGCGGCGGCAGCATCTTCGACTTCGGCGCTCACCTTTACGGCCTCGAGCCGCGCGGCACCGCCTTTCACGACATTCGCCGTCGGCTAGCAGCCGACCTACTGGAGACCTCAACATGACCGCCCTCGACCCCGACCTTCAGGCCGAGTTGCGCTCGATCGCGCGGACGCTGCCGCCGCCATCAGCGCCGATGGCGGTCGCCCGCGAACTGGCCGCGGCGAGGTACACGTATCCGCCGGCCGCGCCGACGTTGTGCCACTGGCGCGGCGGCTGGTGGGAGTGGCAGACAACAAGGTGGGTCGAGGTTGAGCAGCGCGCCGCGCGATCCGCTGCGTACGAGTTCACCGAACACGCGACCTACGTGGCCGGCGACATCCCTGAGCCGTGGGCACCCACGAGCAAGAAGGTTGCCGATCTGCTCGACGCGCTCGCCGCAATCACCCACCTGGCACAGACTGTGCAACAGCCATCGTGGCTGAACGGCAACGCCTATGACGGGCTGCTGGTCTCCTGCGAGAACGGTCTACTCGATGTCGGCCGGCGCGACCTGCTCGAGCACAACCCGCGGTTCTTCAACAGCACCAGCGTCGCGCTCGCATATGACCCCGAGGCACCCGAGCCGAAAGAGTGGCTGGCGTTCCTGCACGCGCTGTGGGCTGACGACCACGGCCAGCTCGACCAGCAGTCAGTTGACGCGCTGCAGGAATGGTTCGGGTACGTCATTTCGGGTCGCCTGGACCTGCACAAAATCCTGCTGTTGGTTGGACCGACCCGCAGCGGCAAGGGCATCATCGCGCGAATCCTGGGCGCGCTGGTCGGCAACGACAATGTTGCGGGGCCAACGTTGTCGAGCCTTCGGGGAGAGTTCGGGCTGCAGCCGTTGCTCGGCAAGAGCCTGGCGGTCATCTCGGACGCGCGGCTGAGCGGCCAGGGGAATCACGTCGTGGTCGAGCGGCTGCTAAGCATCAGCGGCGAGGACACGCTCACCGTCAACCGGAAGTACCTCGAGCAGTGGACAGGCAAGCTGCCGTCCCGGCTTATGGTCTGCTCGAACGAGCTGCCGCGCCTGGACGACGCTAGCGGCGCGGTCGCCGGACGATTCGTAGCACTCCAGCTGTTCCGCTCGTGGCTCGGTAGAGAAGACATCGAGCTGGAGGCGCGGTTGCGGGCCGAGCTGCCCGGCATTCTCAATTGGGCGCTTGACGGCCTGGCCCGGCTCGGCGAAAAGGGACGGTTCACCGCCCCAGCCTCGACGGACGAGGCGATGGTCCGGCTGCAGGACCTTTCGTCGCCGGTATCAGCATTCGTGCGCGACTGCTGCGACGTCGGCCCGGGGCCAGGACCGCTGGTAGACGACCTCTACGCGGCGTGGCGCTCATGGGCGGCGGACAACGGCCACGACGTCGGCAACAAGCAAGTATTCGGCCGGGACCTGCACGCCGTGCTGCCACAAATCAAAGTGGCGCGCCCCGGCACCGGGGCGGCGCGCCTGCGCCGCTACGTGGGGATCGCATTGAAGAGCGCGTCATGACCGGGCATCGCTATCCCCCCGAGGCCGACCGTGCGGCCCAGCGCATCCTTGATAGGGCGGCGATGCGGCTACTCGCCGAGTCGCTGGAAGCTGAGCCGCTCGACACCACGACCAGGGCTGACGGTGACGGCGGCGAGCGTGGCCTTGATCAGTCCGCGCCGCTCGTCGAGGGTTAGCCGGTCCCAGTCGGCGTCGAGCTGAAGGCTGACGCTGGCCCGCGCGGGTTCGAGGCGATCTAGCTCGGTCTGCCAGCGGTCGCGCTCAGCGGCGGCCTCGGTCATCTTCTCCACGAGCACCGCCTCGGAGAACTGGTCGTACAGCCGGCCGAGCTTGTCCAACTTGCCCTGGCACTCGTCGCGCATCTCGACGGCATGCCTGTAATGATCATCGGCGCTGGCGCGAGCACGAAGGTCGGCACGCTCGCGCTTGACCACGCCCGCGGTCCAGTCCTCAACGATCGTCGCGCCGATCGACATCTTGCGCTTGCAGCCGTAGCCGCCACAGCGGTAGAACGCCCAGCCGTCCATCGTGTGGCCGAGCGACATCTTCGACCCGCACGTACCGCACCGGAGGATTCCCTGCCGGGCGAGCAGATGATCCGACCGCGCCTGCCGGCCGCCCGGCAGCGTCTGGCGTTGCACCCGCTCGAACAGGTCACGGTCAACGATGGGATCGTGCGCCGTCAAGTTCTGCAGCTTCCCGTGATGAACCTCGCCACGATAGACCCGGTTCGCCAGCATCTTGCGCACAGCGGGCGGGTGCCGGTCGATACCGTGGTCTGCCAGGTGGGCGCTGATCGCCTGGAACGTGGCGCCGGCGGCGCGCATCTCGAACGCCTCGCGCACGGCCGCATCCCTCGGTGGGTCGAGCGCCAGCCTCCGATCCTCACCGACGACATAACCGGGCGGGGTCGGGCCGATGTTGCGCCCGAGCGAGATCGCGCGCGCGTGGCCGCGCTTGGTCTTGGCGCTGATCTGCTTGCGCATCAACTCGTTCGCGTCGCCCACGATGCCCGTTGCGAAGTCGTGCTCGGGCGTGCCGTTCGTGATCTCGCCCAGATCAAGGGTGACGAGCCTACCTCCCGCCCGCTGCACGCGGTCGCGCACCTCATCCTGCACCCGCCGGTTGCGTACCAGCCTGTCGAGCGCAGGAGCCATGATCACGTCCGCCCTGCCCTCCTCAATGGCGAGTACCGCGGTGTGCAGCGCGGGACGCTGCTCGAGTGGCAGACCGCCGCTCACGTTGATCTCCGGGTCGTACCCGATCAGTGTGAGGCCGCTCGAGTCGCACTCTTTGCGGACCGCGTCGAGTTGATTGGCGGGTGAGTGCAGGCGCTCGTCTTCGCGGTCGCCCTGTTCGCTCACGCGGATGATGCCGAACACCCGTTCGGTCTTCGGTCGCTTGATCTCGTCTGCGTCCGCGACGTCCGCGGACTTTGCATTGCGGGCTCTACGCGTCATCTGTCCTCCTCGGTGCTCTCTTATGTCATATGGTAGCGCATCTAGGTTAAGCAGTACTTCAAGGAGGGCCGCGCGCTCAGGACCGAGACGACCGTCAACGATCCCTACGACTTCGGCGTCAAGCGCACCCTGAGCGCCACCACCTGGCAGCAACTCCGGACGATCGGCGATGACATCAACGATCGACTGCTCGACGCCCAGCTTCAGGCGTGCTCCTGCGCGCCGGACCCCGAGACGCTTACGCGTCTGGTGTCGCCGTCCATCGAGGACGGCCAACCCGCGCCCGCCCTGCGCTTCGGTGACCCCAGGGTGATGGCGCTACTCGCCTGCCTGTGCTCGTTTCAGCACCTGTTCGCAGGCCTGACGAACCGCACCCTGCGCCCCCAGATCGCCGAGCTGATCGGCGGCTACAGCACGGGCCAGATGACCTATGACCTGCGCCGACTGCGACGCAAAGGCCTGATCCGCCGGATCCCGAAAAGCCAGCGCTACGAGCTGACCGCGTTCGGCCGGCGGACCGCCGTCTTCTACACCAAGACCCACGTGCGAATCGTCAACCCCGCCCTCGCCGAACTCGACCCCCAACTACCCCAGGAGATCGCACACCAACACCCCCTCGCCCGCGCATGGCGCGCCTTCGAGCACGCGCTCGACGACAAGATAAAACAGGCCGCTATCGCGGCCTGAAAAGATGACAGCCCCGTGAAGGTTTCACCGACCTAGCGGAGCTAGTAGGGCGGCGTCGTAGCTGAGGCTTCGTGGAAGCGGAAGCGACGATCGCTGCTTGCGAGCGTGTCCGACGCGGCAGTGACCGACGGCGTCGGTGCACTTCCGGGCCGCTTCACGCGCGGGACCAGAGTCACTGCCGCCGGCTCGTGCTGCTACTCGTAGCAAGCCCGGGAGCGGCAGGCTGATCCGGGCAAGCCCGGAAAGCGTACGCAGGGATTACTTGGGGACGCGGAACCGAAGGATGGTGACGGCGCCCGACCGCGTGCTGCTGACCGGTTCCAGGTCTATCCTGGGGAGGCTCGGGGGTGAGAAGCGGATGCCGTCGCCGAGCAGCACCGGCAGTACATACACCAGGATCTCGTCGACGAGCTCCCGCCGTAGGCACTGGCCGGCCACGTCGGCGCCGAGGATCTCCAGGTTCTTGCCGCCCGCGGCGCTGCGGGCCGTGGCGACGGCTTCCCCGATGTCACCGGTGAGGTACGTGACCTCCGGGCCCGGCGGCTCTGGCGGGCTATGTGTGAGGACGAACACGGGTCCGGAAAAGGGGGCTCTCCGAGGGTGAGTTGGGGTGAAGTCACAGCGAGTTTTCGTGTGGGAGAGTGAGGGTGACTGGTCCGCAGGCGAGGTGGACGAGCGCGAGAGCGGCGTTCGCGGAGTGGAACCCGTAAGCGCGGCGGACCAGCAGTTTGACCTTGTTGTTGAGCGCCTCCGCCCGGGCGTTGCTCAACTTCAGGCGACGGGCGGCGAGTATGCCCTGACGGTGTTTGCGGATCGTGCAGCCCAAGCGGATGAACGGGGCGAGCCGGCAGCGGGAGAGGCGGGACAGCAGCCGGTCGAGCAGCTCGCTGACGGCCTCGACGGTGAGGCCGGGGGCGAAGATCGCTCTGACCATCTCTTTCATCGTCCAGGCACGCGCGACCTTCCCGCCGCCGGCCTGGATCGCGGCGAGTGTGGCCGCTTGGCGGTCGGTGAGATCGGAAGGGTTCTTGAGCAGCGCCCAGCGATCGTGCTTGAACTGTTTGGCGGCGCCGGCCTGGCCCGCGTGGCGCAGCTCGTTCCAGTACTCGCGGCGGACCTCGTCCAGCGCCTTGGTGGCGAGTTGCACAACGTGGTAGTTGTCGATCACGATCGTCGCCTGCGGCGCGTGCTCGCGGACGCTCTTGGCGTACCCGCCGGTCATGTCCATCGAGACCGCGGTCAGCCGGGACGCGCGTGCGAAGATCGCCGGCTCGATCTCGCTGCCGTCCTGGAGCCATGCGCCGGGGATGCCCTCGCCGGCCGGGACGATCGGGCACGGGCCGAACGGGACCATGATCGCCGGCTCAGGCTCCCACGACGGCCGCCCGGCGTGCGCCGGCGGGTCCTCGGCCGGCGGGTCGAGCTCGGCGAAGAACTGATCGGCGGCGGCCTGGCCCTTGCCCTCGGTGCCCCACACCACGCACCCGCGCGCGTGGTCGGCGATGAGCGTGAGGTAGCGGTGGCCCTTGCGCCACGCGACCTCGTCGATCGAGATCTCAAACAGCTCCCGGAGCCGGTCGGCCTGGGCGAGATGCTCCTCGCCGACGCGCTTGATGATCCGCCCGATCGTCTGCCACTCAATCCGCACCAGCCGTGTGATCGTCGTCTTGTCGGCCTTCGTCGCCAGCCACGCGACGAGATCGTCGAAGTCGCGGGTGAAACCGGCGCGGTGACGCGCGAACGGGACGCCCTCGACATGCACCCCGTGCTCGGGACACCGCAGCTGCCGCAGCGTCGCGCGGATCTCGAGTCGCCAGACGCCAAGGTCCAGATGGCGCCAGACCAACCGACTCGTGATCCTGGATACCCTCGCGCGCCATCGTGGCGTACCCGCACACCGGACAGATGAGCCGCTAGCGGCGCAGCGCGACGCGCACAACGACACGATCAGAACCGAACCGCACGCCGCGCACCCACACCCCCTCCAAGCGCAGCAGACGACAGAATGCGGCAGTGACGCGCACGGGCCAAACCTCCAGCTCGAGGAACTTGAATACCCGCGAGCCTACGGCGCGGCTCGTGCGCGTCGCCTGCCGCTACGCCAAGAGCTCAGAACCGCTGCAACTAGCGCCAAACCAGCTCAAGATTCACCCCAGATCACCCTCGGAGCCTTGCTTTTCATCACGCTGTCGCCTCTGGCGCTCGATGATCTGCCGGTGCTGACTTTGAAGTTCACACTTTCGCGGCCGGAGTTTCTGGCGATATCGCGACGCATGTGTGTGCGCCGTTGGCCTCTGTGGCTGCCTAGGGTGGTGGCGGGGATCGCATTCGTTGCGTTCGGTGTTGCAACGTCGAACGCGGTCGCGATTCTGATCGGCGCGGTCATTGCAGGCGGCTGGCTGTGCTACGGCTACGGATTCGCGCCGATCTATTGCTGGCGCAAGCTCCCGCACGTGCAGGGGGAGCAGGTTCTCAGGCTTTCGGAAGAAGCGGTGACCGCAGAGCTAGGCGACGTCACCTCGAGGACGGCGTGGGATTTCTGGCGAGGCGTTTCCACGCTCGGCGATGGATACGTCTTACGGTCAAGGCGAGGGGGGTTCGTGTTCGTTCCCTCCCGCGCGTTCGCGACACCCGAGGACGAGAAGAAGCTTCCTCCGGCTCACAACGCGCGCCGGGCGACCGGATGCACTCCAGACCTGATGCTCGCCGCCTGATCGAGCGTGTTGCGTCAATCGGCGAGGAGCACTCCCTGTGTTCTAGGTTGCTCGGCCTCGGCATCGCTGCCGTCGCGGTCATCGCGTCGGTCGTGGTACTAGTGAGCGGGTCGGCGGGAGGGACGACGGCCCCCCTGCGTCGCGGTAAGCCGGCGACAGGAAGCTCCGCCTCGGCTCCCTCGACGACGGCACCGCCAGCTAATGGCGAAGCGTCGAAGGCGCCGCAACAGGTTCTCGCCGACGCTGCCGCTGCGCTGCGCGCAGCCCGCGGCTACGAGCTGAGCGGCACGGCAATCAAGGGTAAGCAGCGTATGCAGCTCCAACTCATCGCCGACTCGTCGTTGTCCTTGGAAATGGCGGCGGTCATCGGCCCGGAGGCCTACCAGGTTCTCCGCACACCGAACGGGCTGTACGTGCGGGCGAACGCCGCGTTCTGGAGCGCCCATCTCGGCGCGCGAGCGACGGTTCTGGCCAACCGCTGGATCCACACGCCCGTATCGCCCGGCCTCTCCGAGCTTGGCACTCTGGCGCCGGCAACGATGGCTCGCTGCCTGACCGAGAATCACGGCACGCTTAGCATCGCGGGGCAAGCCATGGTGAATGGTCAGTCCGCCGTCATCCTCAAGGACGCGGGCGACCTGCCAGGAAGCCAACCTGGCACGCTCGCCGTTGCCGCCAACGGCCCGCCCGTTCCGCTTCGCTTCACTTCCACGGGGCACCAGCGCCCCGGCGGCCACATCGACGTATGCCACACCGGCAGCCGCGTCAGCTTGAGAGGCATTCTCACGTTCAGCCACTTCAACCAGGTCCAACCGATCCAGCCGCCGCTCAACGCGATCCAATTACCCGGCGGCGCCAACGCCTGACCGGCCCTAACGGCCACGCGGGTAAGGGGAATGGCACGTAGCTGTGTGGCACGTGTCCGCGCTGGCTGTGCGTGACGGTGACCGTTCTCGCCATCGGCCCCGGCACGTCGAACTGCTCGAGCAGGGGGACGACACCCGAGCGCGAGACCAGGCCGCGTGTCGGTTTGATCCCGACGATCGAGTCCCGATACGCCGGACGATGATCCAGCCGGACGCCTCGGTGCCGACTGTCGTCGCCGCCATCGAGCTCGCCGCGGCGATCGCCGACCCGTTGGAGGAGCCGCCCGGATCGCCATTGTCGTAGGCGTTGGTCGCGAACCCACCCACGTCGGAGAAGCGCAGTGGCTGGCGCGGCGCGGTCGCCGTCGCCCATTCGCTCATGTTGGTCTTGCACAGAATGATCGCGCCGGCTCGCCTCGGGCAAACGAACCAGCTCGGGCAAGGACCCAGTGCGGACGCTCCCTACAACCGAAAGCAAGCGCCGGGGCGCGGCAACGAAGGATGTGCGGGGCGTCGATCTGAACGCCGAGGTCACGCGCGGTGATGGCCTCGCGTCCCTGCTCGGCGGAGCGTCGCGCGCGACCACCGGCACCTCGATGCGTTCGCGGCGCGCATGACGAACAACCGAGTCACGCGCGCGGATCCGGCCGCGCTGATCTCGCGTCCGTGCGAGATGCCAGTCCCTCGCGCGGAGATGAGCACCCGAGACGCAACCGCCTGGCGCCCCGTCGGCGCCGCCCTTCGGCAACGAGCCCTGCGCCGGGTCACTTGGTCGCTCGCAGGCTCCCCGAGTTGCGAGACCCAAACGGCCCAGGCGACGGGCGATCCGGTCAGCGGAGCGGCGGGACGTCTTGGGACGTCTGGGGACGTCTCGGGACGTCCTGATCAAGACCGCCGCTCGAAGCGCTCGCTCTTGGGCCCGAGAGCCGAAACGCCTGCGCCACGAGCTCAGCGTCCTCGCTGCGTGGCGCGTAGTGGAGATAGCGCATGGTCGTCTGGATGTCCGCGTGGCCCATCCACTCCTGAACCCGGCGGATGTCGGCCATAGCGATCATTCGCGTCCCGAAGGTGTGGCGGAGATCGTGGAAGCGCAATGCGCGTAGCCCCGCCGTCCGGAGGGCCAGCTTGTAGCGTCGCCGCAGAGCCGAACCGTCGAGGTAGCCACCTGCGTCGCCGGCGAAGACCAGGTCGTCGTCGTCGACCCAGAGCTCGCGGTGGCCGAGGTGCGCGAGCGCCGAGGCCACGTCCGGCGCCATCGGCACCGCCCGCACCCTGCCGGACTTGGGCGTGGTCAGCTGTCCGGCGTAATAGCTGGCACGGACCCGGATCGTCTGGGCGGCGAAGTCGACGTCGCGCCAGCGGAGCGCGAGCAGCTCGCCGATCCGGAGGCCCGTGAACGCGGCAGTCAGGAAGATGGCCGCATCCTGCTCGGACGCGGCGACGCGCACGAGCGCCCACACCTCCTCGGGAGAGAACACGTCGATCTCGCCGCTCGGTCGCTGCGGGAACTTCTCCACTTCGGCCGCGGCATTCGCCGACAGGCCGTACACCTTCCGCGCCCGCCGGAGGATCCCGTGGAGCTGGATCAGCAGCTTGTTCCGAGTCCGCGCGGATCCCGCGAATCCGCCGAGCCAGCCCTCGATCTCCTGCGTCGTCACGGCCTCCACGGGCATCGCCCCAAATGCGGGCAGCAGGTGGGCTCCGATCGCTGAGCGGTAGCCACGAAGCGTCGACGGCTTGCGCCCCCGGTCGTGCTCGATGTAGCGCAGATACTCAGCGGCCGCGTCGGCGAATGTCGCGCCCGTGCGCACCATCCCCGGCAGCGTTCCTCGCCGGGCCTCGTCCAGCAGCGACCGCAACCAGTCCTCGGCCAGCCGTTTCGTGACGTAGCCCGACGGTGGCCGTCCGCGGCCAGTCCATGCCGGCCCGAGCTTCTTCTGCACCTGTCGCCCATCCGGCAGGCGGTACTTGCCGTACCAGACCGGTCCCCGGGCCCGCTCGACCCGGAACACGTGCCCCGTCGGGGGCCTGAAATCGCCCGCCATGGCACCGATCGTACGCCGCTCTGGGGACATATTGGGGACACGTGTCAGAGATGGCACAACCCCCAGAACGACGAAAGCCCCGCCATGACGGGGCATTTTCAAT
>CAWFKF010000035.1:0-11340 GCA_963816005.1 uncultured Solirubrobacteraceae bacterium
TTCTCGGCTTTCGCACTTTTGAGGTTGTGAGCGGGCATGCGGACGCGGCCGGGGTGACGATGTCGGGGTGGTCGTTGTGAGCGGTCTGGGCGGCTGAGCGGGCGCGCCGCAGAGGTGCGGGGAAGGAGCACCGGCAGCTTCCCCGAAGCGGTGGTTGTTCGATGACCATTTCCGCGGTCGGGTGGGAGGCCCGTTCGCGGCTGCCCATGGGGGTTGCCGCCGATGCTCTGCGTCCCATCTTCGCTGGAGGAGCTTCTGCTCCTGTTCGCGCCATGTTTCTCTCGCCCGACGTTTGAGACGTTCAGGGCGATGGTCGTTGGCCAGATCTCGCAGACGTCGCTGCGCACCGTGTGCGGGATGCTGGTCGGCTCGAGGCTCTCCGGGGTCTGGCATCACGCTCGCGCGCACCGGTTCCTCAGCGGTGCGCGCTGGTCAGTCCAAGAGCTCGGGCTCCGGATCGCGGATCTGATCGTCGAGCGGCTGCTCGAGCCCGGCGCGCCGCTGATCGTGCCGGTCGATGACACGCTGGCAAAGCGCCGAGGGCGCAAGATTCACGCCTGCTTCTGGCATCACGACGCGACCGCAAACTCAGACCGGGGTGCGGTCGCGTGGGGCAACAACTGGGTCACCGCCGGGATCAACGTCAAGCTTGCGTTCCTTGAGCGGACCGTCTGCCTGATGGTGCTGTTCCGGCTCTGGCTCCCGCGCCGCAAGGAGATCGCGAAGGGCAAGGCAGATCCGCTCAGGCCATCCAAACCCCGGCTGGCAAGGGAGATGCTGTGCCTGCTGGCGGGGCGGTTCCCCGGGCGGATGATCCACATGGTCGGCGACGCCGCCTACGCCTCGGGCGCGTTCGCCGGCGTGCCGGAGAACGTGACCGTCACCTCCCGCCTGAAAGCGAACGCCGCGCTCAATCACCTAGCGCCGCCCCGACCGCCCGAAGGGCAGCGCAAGCGCGGCCGGCCGCCGAAGAAGGGTCCGCGCCTGCCGAAGCTCAAGCAGATCGCGACCGACCTTGCCACCCAATGGGTCAAGACAACCGTCCGCCGCTACGGCAAAACCGAGCAGGTGATGGTCCACGCGTTCCAATGCCTATGGTATGAGGCGTTCGCCCAGCAGCCCGTCCAGGTGGTACTGATCCAAGACGCCACCAAGCCCCAGGGCTACGAGCTGGCGCTCGTCTCCACCGACCTCGACGCGAGCGCCGCCCAGCTGATCGAGCGCTACGCCGAGCGCTGGCCAACCGAAGTCACCTACGAGGAAGGCAAGGAGCTGGCGGGCGTCGGCGACGCGCGCAACCGCACCCGCAAAGCGGTCGAGCGGACCGTCCCCTTCCAGTTCCTGTGCATGACCCTAACGATCATCTGGTACGCGCTCTCAGGCCACCACCCCACAGACGTCGAGGAACACCGCCAACGCTCCCCGTGGTACCTCACCAAGACCACCCCCTCGTTCGCCGACATGCTCGCCAAGCTCCGCCGCGTGATCATCGCCGCGCAATTTCACCCAGGACGGGGATGCGCCCCCCAACCCGCGGAAATAGCGCAAGTCCAACGAGCATGGGCAGCCGCTGGACTATGAAGTGCGAAAGTCGAGTTGGGTTGGGTGGATCGTGTAATTCCAGTCCGGATGGAACTCGTCGCGGATGATGTTCACCTCGGCCAGCTCCGCGTCGGTGACTTTGATCCCTTTCTCGTATTCGCGGGGGTCAAGGCGTGCGTAGACCTTCAGGCCGGTGCTGGTCGTGGTCGATCCGATCAGGTCGATGATGACTTGCAGGCTCTCCAGCGGCCGCCCGCGCCAGTTCAGGCTGACGTAGCTGAACAGGCGGTGCTCGATTTTGTTCCATTTCGAGGTTCCGGGCGGGAAGTGGCAGACGCGGATCGCGATCTGTAGCTCGTTGGCGAGCTTTTGCAGCTCGGTCCTCCACAGCCGGGTGCGGCTGGAGTTGCTGCCGCCGCCGTCCGCGGTGATCAGCAGCGTCGTGGCGTTCGGGTAGCGCTTCTGGCCGAGATGCATCCACCACGCGCGGATCGAGCTGACCGCGAACGCGCTCGTGTCGTTGGTCACACCGACCGACACGAACCCCTCATTCGCGGCGAGGTCGAGCACCCCATAGGGGATCGCGTGCCCCAGATCCTTGTCCTTGAAATCGTGGCAGCGAACCTCGACCGGCCGCTCGGTCGGCTCGTACTCCCGCCCGACAGCCTTGAAATCCCCGACAAGCTCCCGCTTCTTGGCATCCACGGAGATCGTCGGCTCGCCCGCCGCCAGCGCCGCCCGCGTGGTCTCGTTGATGTGGCGAAACTGCGCGTCACGGTCGGGATGATCCTTCCCCTCCCTGGTCTTCTGATTGGCGTGCAACCGAAACCCGAGCCCCCGCAACAGCTTCCCCGTGCTCCGATCAGAAATCTGATGCCCAGCCGCCACCAACGCCCCCGCGAGCTTCGCCAAGCTCTTCGAGGACCACCGCAACGGCGAGCACGGATCCCCCCGCGTATCCGGATCCACCAACGCCTCCAACGCCCCCACCAGCTCCGGATCACACTCCGTCAACCGCGGGCGCCCCGCACCCGGCCGACGGACACGACCCGCCTCCAGCCTCGTCCCCTCCCGCAACTCCGCGATCCCACGCACCACCGTGTTCCTGCCGATCCCCGTCGCCCGCACGACCGCCGCGATCCCACCCCGCCCACACGCACGCGCCTCCGACGCAGCCCACAACCGCCGCTGACGCTCGTTCAACTCCGGCCCCAACCCCCGATAACGCTCCGCAATCCGCGATTCATCGATCATGCCTTCGCGATACGCCGCCACCACCCAACATCCTGCCACAACCCACTAATTCATTCATGACTCCTAAACGACGAGGAGTCCCGAAAAAAGCGCGCGGCGCTCGCGCGTGATCGAGTTGAGTCGCCTGGGAAGGCGCGGCACCTCCACACGGTCCTAGGAAAGCCGAGCGCGGCCGAGAGGTGGTGGCTGACGCTCGTGACGAAGAAGACGTGCTGCGCGAATCCTGCGTGTCGAGGGATTCTGCGCGAGGGGCGCGAGATGGTGTTCCGCAAGGTGCCGCAGGAAGCGTTGTGTGCGGCGTGCGCTGATCGTGCGGGAATCTCGTACCGCCCCTCTGTGCGTTGGGAGCAGTCGCGGAACGTGAAGGTCCGGAAGGGTGCGGCGTGGATGCGTGATGCGGCCGCTACGAGCACAACCAGTAAGGAGGAGCGATGAGCAACAGAGAACTGACCTGGACCCGCGAGCAGTGGGCCGAAATCACCCGCGAGCAGTGGCGGGCGCTGACCCAAGAGCAGCGAGAGCGCGCCCGCGAGCTCGCCGCCAAGCACATCATCGACCCGCGGACATGCGTGAGATGGCTCACGACCGTGGACTTCCTCGATCCCTACGGAGAGGATCCCGACCATATCCATGGCAGCGCCCCGGGCCGCTATTGGTTCGTGGCCGATCCCGATGTCGGCCCGTTCGTCGAGGAGCGGGCACTGCGAAAGCAGCATCCCGAGATCCCGAATGACGAGTGGGCCGCCCTGATGCGAGCCGCAGCAGCGCGGAGGCCAGGACACACGCTCAACGACGCTGCCCAGGACGGCGACCTCCAGGACGGCGATCGGCCGCGGTGACGCGCGCGCGTGTCCTCCGCCCGCGTTCGGGGAGGGGAGCAACGAGCGACAGGGAACGTATATGCGCAATCTGCCGCGAGGGACGCAACGCTCCACCAGGACGAGCCGCCGCCCGGCTGGGGGGATCCTCCCCTGTCACGTGGCTTGGCTTGGACTTTGGTGCGCCGTGAAATCCACGGCGCACCTTTTTTGTGGGCGTCGGGCGGACACGGTCCCAGGCCAGTGATCTCGCCGAACTGTGGCGTCTCTTAAAGGGCCACGTTCCCGACTCATCGGATTGGGACACGCTCCAGCGTGAGCACGGTGATTTCGTATCCGTAATGCATGAGGCTGACAAACGCTCGTTCAGCTATCGACTATCCGACAGACAAGTCCGGCCTTGACTCCCAGCGCGCGGATTTCATTGACCTCGACGCGCTCCAGCGGCACACTGAGCGTTTTGCGGATGACATCCACGGCTACCTCGACCGGCTTAGCGAAAGCGGTCCGGCACCCTGATACAGACGGCGAGCAGGGCCTTGACTGGCCGCCTAGCTTCCGCCCCCCAAACGCATCTAACGGGGCATTCTGGTTGGGAGAATGCGCCACGAGATGCGATGCATTGCGACCAGTCGGTCCGAACTTCAAGGCGAGGCGTCGCATCTCGTGGCGCAATCTGAGCCTCAGAATCAGAATGCTCTGCTAGATGCGTTTGGGGGCTTCCGCTAGCGACCTTCGTCCCAAGCAGCAGCGCCGCGAGGAAGGTCGAACCACGCCGGTGGTATCGCTTCCTCTACCCCGTAGACCGCTTCGCCGCGCAGCTACGTCATTCTTGTTGCCATGACGCTCGCGGCCGTCTGGGCGAACTACGAAGTCGAAGCGGCGCCGACCTTATGGATGGCGACCGACAGCCGTATCAGCGACGACGGCGGGCGATTGATCGACGAGGGCATCAAGCTCTACGAACTGCCGTACATCTGCTTGCGGCCCGGCGAAAGCGGCTTCTTCGACACGCCGTTCTTCGCAAGCTCGATTGGGATGGCCGCCGCGGGTGGATCTCTTGTCTACCAGCACGTGTACGGCACCGCCGTGCCGCTTCTGTCGCATCTGATCGGCACGGGCGTAGCCAAGCCTTCCCTTGCCGACGTCGCCGATCTGCTAGGTCGCATCACGACGACCTACGTGCGTTCACTTGGGCAACGTCGCAGTGACGCGATGCGGGTCACCATCTTGCTCGGCGGCCAGTTGCCCAACAACCGGCCGGAGGCCTACAAGTTGAGCGCCGAACTCGACCGAGACCAGCTCGTCCACTTCCCGCCCGTGCCACTCGATCTCGCGCGCGGTAGCGTTCACTTCATCGGTGACCATCTCAATGCAGCTGACGTACTGTTGACGGAAGTAGCAGCTCGTGACCAGCCTGGCGCGCCGCGGGAACGCGCCGCATTGAACGTGATCAGACGGCTCATCGACGATCCGGAACTCGACACGATCGGAGGCGACATCCAGATCGGCTACACGACCTCGGTCGGCGGGTTTCGTCGTGTCGCCTCCGTCGTGCCAGATCGCGGCAACGAACCAAAGGCGTCGCGCCTGCTGAACTCGATCGACGTCGACGACCTCGGTGCCGTCGGACCGTGCGCGATCGGCATGGACGGCATGGTGGCGCCGTAGCGCGGCCGTCTGATCGTAGCCCAGCGGCGCCCCACGGCTGGGTATCCGACCTGCGCCACGACTGCTCCTTTCCACGCAATCGAAGCGCACCACTTGAAGCGGCTGCGCGATCGCGGAACCAACGACACGAGCAACGGCGTGTGCCTCTGCCGCCACAATGATCGCAAGGTTGAGGCTGCTAGTCCAAGCCGATCGACGTAACGTGGTCCTTCGAGATGAAGACTAGCCCGCTGCGGGCGTGGGCGCTGAAGTACCAGAACCCGGTCACCTCAGTGGGAGCTTCATCGTCCCATCCAAACGCCACGATCTGAGCGGCAATCTCCTCGTCTCCGATGTGCAACGTCCCATTGACCGGCCCGATCGTCGTGTAGTGCACAGCCATAAGAGGCCCCCTTGGTCGGATACGCGCCCAAGGCTAGGCGAATTCTTTGAGCCGAGTGGAAGTCTGCGCACCCAATGCGCTTTTCGCGAACTCGGCGGCGTGAGGTCCGTCTTGCTCTCGCGGAAGGAAGTGTCGGCGTCGTTGACGTAGACCCGAAGCAGGTCGCCCGGCGCAAGCCCCGTGTTGTCGTGCCCGAGGTCGGCGCGTATCGTGAACAACACCTGCTCCCAAAGCAGCATGAACGCGAGGTTCGCCGGTTCCCCATCGGGGGGGTTGGGCTCGGACGAACGCGAGCCACGCCTGTAGGACCGATGTCGCACCGAGAACGAGGATCTTGCGTTGAAACTCCTGCATGAACCCGGCGTCCGGAGTCGTCGTACTGAACGCCGTCAGTAGCTCCTCGTAGACCGGCCGCATCTCGGCACGGTGGGACTGAAGCAGTTCGAGTTTCTTCTCTCGCGTCCGACCCCAAACGACCGCTGCGACCGCACCGGCGGCGGTCACGAACGAGAGCCGACGATTGTGGGGTCCTTCTCAACGCCCCGGACGACTCGCGTAGATGGCAGCCGCGAAGATCGCGAGCGCCAGGATCCACCCCACAACCGATTGGACGCGCTCGGCTCACAGGTGGGCCAGAGTAGCGCCAGCGGTGGCTACATCCAGCCGATCAAGCGGACGGGCGCGGGCTGATGTTCGGCGCGTTCGACGGCCATCGCGAGCGCGATTACCGCGTCGATCTGCGCGTCGCGGGCCATCTTCGACAGCCGCCAGCCGCGGCCGGTGGCTTGCGCGACAGCCTGCGAGACGTGCAGCGTGAGCGCGGGATCACCGTTGTGGCGTAGGCGCTGCTCAACGATGGCGGCGTGCAGGCGTTCCGAGGCGACCGTCATCCGCGCGTGACTCTGCGGGAACTCGACTACCGGCAGGCCGTCGTCGGCGAGGCGTAGAGCCTCGGAGTGGTAGCGCCCGGGGTCGTAGGCGACCTCGCGGATGGTGAAGTGGGCGGCGAGTTCGCGGATGGCGGCGGTGGCGGCCAGCGCGCTGTCGTCGCCTTGCAGGACGTGGACGGCGGCGACGCGGAGGTCGTCGGTGACGGCGACGACGGCTGAGGCGGCTCTCGATCCTCCGATGTCCACGCCGAGGGTGACTGTCTCGCCTGGCTCGACTTCGTAGTCGTCGCGGCAGGCGTCCCACGCGCCGTGGGGACGCCGACAACGGCAGGGTGATCAGAGGGGGCCCGCGACGGCGGTCCGGGCTGGATTCCCGGCGCGATGCAGACGCCGACGGTGTAGGCACGGTCGGTGGCCGCGCGCCGACGCCATCGCGATCGTGTTGGTGCTCACGACCGCGACCGTGGCGGAACCCGAACCGCATCGGTGAAGGGGTGCTCGCCTGGTTGTGAGGAATGCCCGCTCATGGCGACACCTGGCGGAGACGGCCGCGTCAGGCCGGTCGGTATCAGGCGATGCTAAAGCCAGACTGCCGCATCTCGATCATTGCAACACTCTCGCCGCCGCGCGCTTAGCGCTAGCCGACCATAGCGTCGGATACGCGAACGATGCGACGGCCGGAGGCCGAAGTCGCGCCGATCCGCACCCAATGCGTTTTCACGCCGGGCGCCCAGGGCTCGATCTCGAAATCCTCGAACCGGTCGATCTCAGCCTGGTCGGTTACTTCTTCGGCCTCGCCAACGATGATCACGCTCCACCCGGTCCGATCAACCGGATCCGTGCCGTCGATCTCGAACGCCGCAGTCCCCGAGCTCAAGGCCTCGCGGAGCCCGGAACCCAGCGCCGAACGGAAGAGGACAGACTGCGATCGACCGTCGAACACGTAGTTGACCGGGCGGATCATGGGTGCGGGCCCGGGCGTGATGCCAGCGATACGCCCAACGTGACCGCTGCTCGCGACCAGCATCCGCAGGCACTCATCCCGGCCCATCTCAATGAACTCGATCATCTGCTCCCTCCGTTCACGCGGCGAGCGCGAAACAGCGCTACGAAGCTGAATGCGTACTTACGCATGACAACACCCTCCCCAAAGAGCGTTCCCCCTCCCGGCAACCGGCGCATCGGCAGATACTGCGAGGCCGCCAGGGGGGAACTACTGATTTAGTCCCGGCTGCATCGGCGCACCCAGACACTTCCGCTTCGGGCTAATTGCAACAGTCACGGTTCGAGATCATGACGCTCGTCGCATTGCCGCCAGATCACGCTTCAACCGGCCTGGAACCAAGCCGGGCCGCCGACGAACGTCACGACTTGCTCGTCCGCCGCCCGCTCCTCCGCAATCCCCAATCTGAACCTTGGATGATCCCGCAGCGGATGCCTCGCCCAAGTCTCGTGAGCGGCTTGGCGCTCCTGCGGCGTTTCGCCACGAGCGACCATGCTCGATTGACCGGGTGCGCTTCGTCGTTCCACGATCACATCGTCTCTCCGGGAACGTCGTCAGCGGTCTCAGCGCGAGCAGCGCGTCGTGCGCCACCACCGCGATCACGGGCATGCTTACCAGCACCACCGTGATCTACAGGATCAGCACGCCGATCCCGCCGGCGGCGACGGTGCGCTGATCATCTCCACGACGACCTCGGCGGGGACGGTCAACCGAGCCCGTTCTTGCGGGGGCTGAGCGCCGCGAGCAGGGCTCGTCGAGCTTCCAGAGACACGCCGAACCGATCCAAGACATCGAAGGCCTGCTGTGCCATCGCCTGCGCGTCGATCTCGGCTCTGAGCACCCCGAGGTCGCGCGGGAGCACGCCGACCAACATCAACAGGTTCGCCCGCCTGCTCTGCCAGCGCACCCAGGCGAGTGCGAATCGCACCGACACGCGTCGCGTCGTGCTTGGTAGTCGCGGACACGAGCGCAAGCTCCTCCTGCGCTGCCTCGTAGCGGTCGATCAGCGCCGGGATGTAGAGGCGCGAGTGGTCGGGCTCGCGGTAGCGGCGTCGTTTCTCGCGCGCCGGGAGCACGACGGCCTCCCGCGCCGGTGAGTCATAGGGGATCTGGTCGAGCAGGTGGCTGATGACGTTCAGCCGAGCGCGCTTCTTGTTGTTGGAGTCAGAGACGTGCCACGGGGCGAAGTCGGTGCCCGTGGCGGCGAACATCTCATCGCGGGCCCGGGAGTAGTCGTACCAGCGGCTGTATGACTTCAGGTCCATGGGGGAGAGCTTCCAGACCTTGCGGGGGTCGTTGATGCGCGACTCGATCCGGCGGGTCTGCTCCTCCTGGCCGACCTCGAGCCAGTACTTCAGCAGGACGATCCCGGAGTCGACCATCGCCCGCTCGACCAGCGGCGCCAGGCGAAGGAACCGCATCGCTTCGTCCTCGGAGCAGAAGCCCATCACCCGCTCCACGCCGGCGCGGTTGTACCAGCTGCGATCGAAGATCACGACCTCACCCGCCGCCGGAAAATGCGACAAGTAGCGCTGAACGTACATCTGGCTCTTCTCCCGCTCGGTCGGCGTGGGAAGGGCGACGACCCGGAACACGCGGGGGCTCACCCGTTCGGTGATCCGTTTGATCACGCCACCCTTCCCGGCGGTGTCACGGCCTTCGAACACGATGCAGACGTTGGCCCCATCGCGAACGACCCACTCCTGCAGGCGAACCAGCTCACCCTGCAGACGAGCAAGCTCCTTCTCATATCGCTTGGGTGTGGCTACTTGGGGACGACCTCCCAGGTCGGGGATAGGCGCTGCTGGTCGCGCTCGATGTGGAATTCCCAGTAGGCGTCGAAGTCGCCTGATAGGTGGAGGGCGCGGAGGCGTAGTAGGGCTTCGGCGGTTTCTTGGGTCCAGCGCATGCCGGAGCGCTCGAAGCGGTCGCGGATGAGGTTCTTGCAGGCGCCCTCGACCGAGCCTGACGCGATCGGCCAGTCGTTGGCGAGGTAGGTGTCGTAGCGCATCCGGTCGCGGTTGCGCTTGAAGTAGGCGGCAACGTCCAGGAGCGTCTTGGCCTTGTTGCCGGTGAGCCGGCGTTTGGTCACGATCAGCTTCAGGCTCTTGACGACGTGGTCGGCGTGGCCTTCGAGGATCCGCTTGGCGCGCTGGTAGACGAACGCTTGGGCCTCGGGGCTGCCTTCACGGTAGAGCGCGTGGGCCGCTTTCCAGAGTTTCTCCAGCGCGTGCAGGAGGTCCAGAACGAGGGTGGTGTCTTGGAAGCTTTCGGTCACGCGGTGCTGCAGCGCGCGTTCGCCGTCGGTGACGATCACCCAGGTGCGCCGGTGGCGTGGGTCGCGCCTTCTCATCTCCGCTTTGACGTCGGCGGTGAACGTGTCCTTGTCTTGGGTGAGGCTTGCCCACACGCGCTTGTGACCGGGCCGGGGGCGTGGTGGGCGCTCGGGTCGCTCGCCCGTGTGAAACAGGCTGTCGAGGACCTCTTGCGGGGTGCGCTGAACTGGCGCTTGGTTGTGCACGGCGGCGACGGTCGCCATGCGCTTCTTGTTAGCTTTCTGTCCCTTGCCCCGGCGCACGACCCGCAGGGTTCGCTCGGGCTTGACCATCGGGATGCCCTTGCAGTCAATCGCTGCCACGAGGATCTCGCCCCGGGGCGGCTTCAGGCAAGCCGCCCCGCGCTGTGAGTAGAACTCATCGAAGTTGACGGCCGCCTCGCGCACCAGCTGCTCAGCCGCGCGTTTGGGCACCTGAACGCCGGTCATCTCGGCGACGAACGCGATCGCCTCATCGAACGGTGAGCAGACGACGGCCCGAAGCAGCCGTCGCTGGCACTCGTAGCTGTAGACCCTGCCCGGCAGTCTGAGCTCCCGATCAAGCGGATGGATCGCCTGCTGACCCGGCGCGCCGTAGCCGATCCGCGTGATCCGGACCTCCCCGAACAGCGTCAGGACAGGGCGGGTGTGGAGGCGCTTGTAGCCCAGCCGCATCGGCCCCCCGGGACCGTCAACGACGATCGCCTGACCGACATCGCCATCGCCCCGTGCGTCGATGTGCGCCTGCAGCAAAAGGCGCACAAGCTCTCGGCCACGGCGCTCTGACTCGCGCTCGACCGCGCCAAGCTCAAGCTGCTGCGTCGCGGCGCCCTGGAGGAAGCGCTCGAGCTCCGAGAACGCCTCGATCCCGCTCGCCGGCTCGGACTGGTCGTCCATCGCGAGCGTCCAGTATGCTACGGGACGATGACGGAACGCAGGCCATCTCCCAAGCAGCTCGAGCGGCGGCTAGAACGCCTGCGCGCCGACTACGAGAAAGCCAAGGCCAAGCTCGCCGAGGTCGGCTTCACCTGCGAGGGATCCCTCCTGCAGCGCTACACGACCTGCAACAACCCCAACTGCCGCTGCCAGGATCCCGACCAGCGACACGGCCCGTACTGGCAGCTCTCTTGGAAGCAGGCCGGCAAGACCGTCTCCAAGCTGCTCTCGGCCGAGGACGCCGCGCACTACCAGGAATGGATCGACAACCGCCGTCGGCTCGAAGCAACCCTCGAACAGATGCGCGAGCTCTCCCGCCAAGCCGGCGAACAGATCCTCGCCAGCACAGGCCGGCCGTTCCACGGCCCCCAACACCCCCGGCCGCGGCGCCGGTCAGCCGGCTAGAACACCACTCAACCCCGGGATATGCCGATATCCCCGGGTTCTGCGCACCTCAACACACGCCTCGACACGGCCAAACCCGCTGATTACCAGGCACTTCCCACTCGTCCTGAAATAGCCACACCCAT
>CAWFKF010000036.1:0-20169 GCA_963816005.1 uncultured Solirubrobacteraceae bacterium
CGACGGCGGGCGTCTGCGCGACCTCAGACATCGAGCACCACCGTCGCACGGAAGCCGCGAGGTGAGCGCTCGAACACCAGGCCGTGGTAGGTGGCGCCCTTGACCAGATGCCGCGGGCGACCGCGATGGCCACGTACTATCGCCACCAGGCGGTGGTCCGAAACCTCGATCCGTTCCGTGTCCTCTGGCACGAGATCCTCCGTCTCGGCCAGGAACACCAGCTCCTCGAGCCATCCCACCAGCATCGCCGCCCGCTCGTGGCCGCCAACGGTCACCTCGCGCCGCACCTGCTCACCGCGAGCATCATCCGCCAGCAGCTCGCCGAGCGCGCGCAGCGCATCCGTGAAGACCGCCCCCTCGGTCCCGGCCTCGATCTCCATCTGCACCTCGGCAGTGTGCTCTACCCACCGATAGCTCACCTCGGACGCCTCACGATCACGTCGTCGCCGTGTCGCTGGCGAAGCATTCCGAAAGCGTGCCAGCGCCGGCTCGACGTCACATCCGGTCATGGCGCGACCTCCGCTGCGGATCACTACGGATGACCTGCCAGCCCGCTGCGGTGGATTGCGGATGACTGTCCACCATGCCCCCGAGTACGTTGGCGGCACAGCCAATCACGAACCTAAGACGCGAAGATGTCGTGGTTTCTCTCACCCCAAAGCAAAGCGTCACAACCAGCCGGCCAGCGTGCCGGCGAGATGCCCGATCACGACGGTCATGCCGGCGGTTACCTCACCGACGGCGTCGAGCTCTACCGATCGCTCGGCGCGATCAGCGTTGGCCCATCCCGGATGATCGGGCTTGAGAACTGCCGTTCAATGGACGTTGTCCTGATCGCAGTCGACGAGCTCCGCCGACGCCGGCTGCGCCCCGTCATCCCAGCCACGTGAAAGCTGAGCGGTCGCCCGCCAGCGAGCGGGTCGGCCCGCACAGCCGCGCTGGCTTCGAGTCGCTTGCCGCCGACGTGGTCGAGTCGCTCGGCGGCCGCTACTCGACGGAGCTCGGAATCGAGGTGGATCGGAACGAGGATGAGATCGAGCGGTGGGCCCTGGCCGCCACGTTGTTCGGCGCTCGCATCTCGGCCGTGATCGCGGAACGGACGTTCGCGATTCTCGAGCAGGCGGGCGTGCACAGCATCGCCAACGCCGGGCGCCACGAGATCGGGACCCTGATCGAGCTGCTCGACGCGGGCGGCTACGCCCGATACGACCTGCGCACGGCCGAGCGCCTGCGCGCCATCGCTCGAACCCTCGACACCGATCGCCACGGGCGGGTCAGCACGGTCCTTGACCTGCCGCCCGATGAGCTCGAGTCCGCGCTCGATGCGCTCCCCGGCTGGGGCCCCGTGACCGTGGGTCTGTTCCTGCGCGAGCTTCGCGGTGTGCGGCCCGGGATCAACCCACCTCTTGATCGCCGGGCGGCGCAAGCGGGCGAGCACCTTGGGCTGCTCGAACCCGGCGCCGGGGTCATCCGGCTTCGCGAGTTGGCAGCGGCCGCGCAGATCGACGCGCGAGATCTCGAAGCCGGACTGGTGCGCCTAACGCTCGCGCACGGCCGCCACGCGCGCAACTGTCCCGGCGGCCGGAACTGCATCCTGATCATTCCGCCTCGCTGAGGGCGTCGTGGCCCTGGCCTGACCCCCCGAGTTCGGTCCGACCCTTGTGAGAGTTTCTCGCGCCCTGGATCATGGGCGAGGAAGGAACGATCACGTGAAGCGACGCAGGCACACGCCGGAGCAGATCATCCGCAAGCTGCGCGAGGCCGAGCGGATGCTCGGTGAGGGCAAGACGATCCCTGAGGCGGCGAAGGAGCTGGGGATCAGCGAGCAGACGTATCACCGCTGGCGCAACCAGTACGGCGGGATGAAGGCCAATGATGCGAAGCGGCTGAAGGAGCTCGAGCGTGAGAACGTGACGTTGAAGGCGATCGTCGCCGATCAGGCGCTCGAGGTGCGGGCGCTGAAGGAGGTCGCGAAGGGAAACTGGTGAGCCCAGCCCGTCGGCGCCGGGCGGTCGCGATGGTTCGTGACCGTCTCGGCGTCAGCGAGCGCTGGGCGTGCCGGGTGCTGGGCCAGCACCGCTCCACGGAGCGCTATGAGCCCAAGCGCGCTGAGGATGACGCGGTGTTGCGCGCCGAGTTGCGGCAGTTCTCCAAGGACCGTCCGCGGTGGGGGTATCGCCGTGCGCATCATCACCTGCGCGAGCTGGGCTGGGATGTGAACCGCAAGCGGGTGCAGCGCTTGTGGCGGGAGGAAGGGCTGCGGGTGCCGCAGCGGCGGCGCAAGCGCCGGCGGCTGGGGGACTCGACCGTCCCTGCGCAGCGCCTGCGCGCCGAGCGGCCCAACCAGGTGTGGGCGTTCGACTTCCAGTTCGACCAGACCGCCGACGGCAGGGTGCTGAAGCTGCTCAACGTGGTCGACGAGTTCACCCGTGAGTCGCTGGTGATGCTGGTCGAGCGCAGCATCGACGCCGACCGGACCGTCGGCGTGCTGGAGCGCCTGGTCGCCGAGCGGGGCGCCCCGGAGTTTCTGAGGTGCGACAACGGCCCGGAGATGACCGCGCACGCGCTCCAGGACTGGTGCGAGCTGAGCGGGACGGGAACCGCGTACATCGAGCCGGGCTCGCCGTGGCAGAACCCGTACGTCGAGAGCTTCCACTCCCGCGTGCGCGACGAGCTGCTCGATGTCGAGGAGTTCTCCTGCCTGGCCGAGGCGCGCGTCGTGATCGGTGACTGGCGTGAGGACTACAACCACCGCCGGCCACACTCATCGCTCGGGATGCGCGCCCCGGCCGTGTTCGCCGCGCAGTGGACCGAGCCGGTCGAGATCGCCGCATGAGGCGACCCGACCGCTCGACCTCAACGATCAGGCCGAGCAAGCGATGAGAAGAGGGGTGGGGCCCTCCCCGGGGCGGCGCGCCCGCGACCATCGCCGCTACGCCTCGCTCCGCTCGGCTCCGCGACGACGGTCGCGGCACCAGGGGGCGTGATCCGTCCGAGCAGGCCGCTACCTTGCCCCCACTACATTCACCACCCTCTCACTCGCGGTGGACCGAAAAGCGGGGGCCGCCCAGCCCAGACACAGCTCGCGCTCGCCGGCGGGCTTGACCCGCCCGTGCATCGTCTACCTCTTCGCGGGCGGCCTCCTGATCCGGTCGAACAGCTGCAAGATCTCCCTCGCGGTGGTCGCGTCCGCGGGTCCCTTGTCGTCGCGGTAGCGGCCGGTGAACCGGGGAAACCGGAGCGCCAGTCCTACCCCGTCCTTGACTATGCCCCACGCAGTCGTGTGGTTCGCCGAGACGGTGATCTCGGCGCCTAACACCTCGAGCACCAAGCCCGGATCAAACCAGACGTCGGGCTCAATCCGGGAATCAACTCGAGGCGGCTTGCCAGATCGCCTGTACGGCTCGAGGCGCCCCGGCACGGCGGCGAGGTCGGCATCGGTGAATCCAGTTGGGTGCAGGTCCATTGGAGGGAGTTACGCGGGTGCCGGGATGACGCCGAGGGCGTAGCGTGATGCGTGAATGCGGCAGTGTTCTTGGGCGAGGTGGAAGGTCCAGTATTGGTCGAAGTCGTCGTTGCTGATCAGCGCGCGGAGTGTGAGGATCGCCTCGGCGCCGGCCAGGCCCCAGCGGGCGCCGGTGATGTCCATGCGGTCTTTGACGAGGTGGCGGCAGGCGCCCTCGATCACGCCCGTCGCGATCGGCCAGCCGTTCTGAAGGGCGGTGGGGTAGTCGAGGTAGGGTCGTTTCGCGAGGAGGTAGTCGGCGCAGCGGTCGGCGGCTTGGCGCTTGTTGGGCTCGAGCGCGAGGCGGGTCGCTTTGCGGCGGATCGCGGCGGCGACGATCCCCGCCTTGCCCTCCAGCACGGCGCGCGCCTTCTCGTGCACCCACCGTTCGGCGGCCGGGTCACCCTCTTCAAAGAAGCACCAGCAGCCTGACCATAGGTACTCAAGGACGTGGATGAAGTCAACGACGATCGGGACCTTGACCTTGCGTTTGCGGGCTTCGGTCTTGATCCGGTCGATCTGGTGATTGTTCCCGTCCACCAGCGCCACCCACCGACGCTTGTGGTCGGGATCGCGGCGGTCGGCCTCGTTGAGCATCCCAGCGATGACCGCTCTGGCGTCGTCGGTGACACTGGCGGCCAGCCACTTGTTCTTCGCCTTCGGTCGCGGGGTGGCTGAAGGTGGAGGGTTGTCGGGGTCGGGCAGGATGTCGGCCGCGGTGCGCGGCTCGGGGGTGAGTTCGTACACGGTGACGATCTCCGCCATCCGCTTGCGATTGGACTTCTCGCCCTTGGACAGGCGCGTCTTGAGCTTGCCCGAGGCGCTGTGCGCCTGGGTGCGAGTCGGCTCACGCAGCGCCTCGGGGCGCATCACCACCCCCTTGGCATCGCACGAGAGCACCAGCAGATCCTTTTCCTCTGGCGCTGTGCGCTCTCGCTGCGCGTAGAACGCAGCAACGTCTTGGGCGGCTGAGAGCGTCAGCTCTCTGAGCTGACGGGTGCCGATCTGCTGGCCGCTCTGACGCACGATCGCGGCCTGCGCGTCCTCAAAGCTGCCGCGCGGCGCTTCCAGCGCGGCCAGCCTGCGGATCCCATGCGAGTGGCGCGAGGCGGGAAGGTTCAGCTGCGCGTCAGCGGGATACAAGTTCTCGCTGCCCACCGCCCGGTAGGCCAGCCGCGTGACCTGCACCTCGCCAAGCACGGTGTGCAGATCGCGCTCGTGGCCACGCTCGACACTACGCCGCGGCGTGCCCTCAGCGCCGATCACCCCACCGACGCGCGGCTCGAGCACAGCGCGCAGATCGAGCTGGTCCTGCAACACCTGGCGGGCTAACTCACGACCGTCCTTGACCAGCCGCGCCTCGAGCCCTGAATGCTCAAGCCCCAACGCCTCCTCGCCCGCCGCCCACTCGAGCAACCTCGCAAACAGAGCCTGCGAGCGCTCAAACCCCGCGACCGGGCGCGCATCCGACCCCGCCGCGCGCGGGTCCTCGCCACCCGCGGGCTGCCGATCACCATCCACCAACGGCAACGACGGCTCGCTCACAGAGCCGTTAGCTTGCCGGGCGCCGACGAACAAGTCCAGCAGATCAGGAGCCACGCGATCACCTCCGTATCGCGGTCCGCAAAAGACATAACACCCCTGACTTTCGCCGCAGCTCACCGGGAGTCCTCCCGAAACCGCTGGCATAACCCTGCCAGAAAGCGCCGACCGACGCGCCATTCGCCCGACAAATCAGGACTATCTACCCACTACAAACGACCTGCACCCAATCCAGTTCCGCATCTGCAGAACGACCGGAACGTGTCGTCGGTCTCGTCGTACGCGGCCAGTAGCAGCGCCCCATAGGCCCCGGCGCGCTTTCCGCGGCCGTGGAACGCGCCCACCACGACGAGGTCGAACGTGTCGCGAAGCTCGGTCCGGCACTCGCGCTTGAGCTTGATCCACAGCCATCCGCGCGCGCCGGCCTGGTAGACGGCGTCGGCGTGACCGGCGACTTGCACACGAGCCCCTCGAGCCTTCAGTCACGGCCTGTTCGAAGAACGCGTCGAGCTCCTCGCGCGTTCGACAATCTCCCGCAGACTGACAACTGCAACGATCCTAACGGCGCGATGACCTCCTCGAGACGCTCCCGTCGGCGTGAATAGGGAAGCCTTGTCGGGTCCTTCCCATCGGCGTACAACAGGTCGAACGCGAACAGGGCGATCGGGCATTCCCTTACAGCCCGTTCGATCCCGTGCCTGCGGCGGCGCTGCCCGAGTTCCTGAAACGGCCGAAGCCCGCCGTCGGGGTCGAACGCCACCAACTCGGCCTCGAGAATCGGGGGCTCCGTGGATGATCGGGGGTGACTCTCGATCGAGATTCCGTCCTGAGCAGGGCTTTTGGTCGTCGGAGCGGCGGGTGGAAGTCGCGTGCGCCTCTGCTGCTGGGTTGTGGACTGCTCGCTGGGCCCCGTGCCCGGCGATCGTGGGCACAGCGGATGCGTGCTCAAGCGGCCAGGGATGGCCGCGCCTGCGCGCAGGCGCATCCGGATGATCATGGCGAGACTCGCCCCATAGGGCGTCGTTGGGGGGCGTCGGGGTCGCTGCCCGCGTTGACGGGGGTCGTGGCGTGCCGGGGAGCTGCCTGCTCCATTCCCTTCTCGTTGCGCCGTTTGCCGTGCGTGCGCACCGGGTCATCCCGGGGTCGAGCGAGCGTCGTGGCGGAATACGGGTGACGCGGTTCGGAGGGCCAGAAAGAAAACGCGTGTTCGTGTGTCGTCACCCCCGATCATGCCCGGAGAGCCGAGAATCGCCCGTCAGGCTCGCAACCCGTGCTCGAGGATCTTCACAGCGTCGGGGAACTGGGCGGAGATCCGTTCGAGGCGCCGGGAGAACAGCTCGAGCTCGCCGTCTCGCCGGTGCGCCTGGACGCCCAGGCCGTCGTACTTGTACTCAGCCGCGCACGCTCCGCCGAGCTTGCGCAGGATCTCCTCAGCACCTCCCAGGCGCTGCGCGAGCATCGGCCGGACCGGGTTGCTCGGCCGGACCTCTATGCGGCAACCGCACCTGGTAGTGCTTTGTGAGGTGTCGTGAAGTCGCCCGTGCCGTAGGCCACCGCATCCGCTCGCCGCCCGAGAGGGAAGGCATCTCGAGCGCGGTCCGGTGCTCGCCGCGGATGCCAGGACCCATCGCGCCCATCAGTAAGCGTCCGCCGAGCGGGCGCCATAGCCGCTCATAGGTCAACGGCGGCGCGCGGCTGGCTATCAACCGCTGGCCCGGATGTGAACCGGTCGGGTCCTCGTCGCCGAGCAAATCGAGACAGCCGTCGCGCAACTGCAGACGGGCCGGCCGATGCGCCGGCGCAAGACAGATCGAGTGCGCGCCCGATCGCGGAGGACTCAGAGACGCGGCTCATGCGCCGCGGATCTTCGACCCGACGGGCACCGTGCGTCCATTAGTAGGCAACGCCTATCCACTGAGCGGGAGGCCGCGCCGCGCGAAGACTTCTCGCAGCAGGCGGATGCGGTCGCTCATCACGCCGTCCACCCCAAGGTCGAGAAGCTCGTTGATCGTCGCCTCGTCGTTGATCGTCCAGACGTGCACGGCGAGGCGTGCCCGGTGCGCGGCCTCGACGAATCGCTGAGTGACGATCCGCACCGGTCCTCGTCCGATCGGTACCTGGACGCAGTCAGCGCCCAGGCGCGGCATCACGCCGGACGTCGCGGCAAGGCGTGCAAGTGCAACCGCGTGAGGCCCCATCGACGTGCACGCCCGCCCTCGCCCGCTGGTGCGGATCCGGCGCAGGCGGCGGTCCGAGAACGATCCAACACAGACGCGCTCCCAGGCACCGAGGCGATCGAGCAGAGCCGCCAGCGGCCCGACACACGCATCGGACTTGGGGTCGATGTTGACCCGGACGGCCGGCCATCGCACGAGCATCGCCTCAAGCCGCGGGACGCGGATGCCGCGGCCACGAAACGGGAAGCTGCTCCCCCCGTCAAGCGAGAACGTGTAACCAGCGTCGGCCGCCTCCACCTCGACGATCCCGAGGTCCGCGATCGCGCCCGTGCGGTCCGTGACCCTGTCGAGCCGCTCGTCATGGAAAGCGATCAGCACCCCGTCGCGGGTGACGTGGGCATCAGTCTCGATGTACGTGTAGCCGAGCGTGACCGCGATCTCAAACGCCTCAAGCGTGTTCTCCGGCGCTTCACCGCCCCCGCCTCGGTGAGCGAACGCGATCGGGCCAGACTGGCCGAGGAATGAGTGCACGCACCACAGTGTCGAGGATCGCACCGTGCTCGAGCGGCCATACTCAGCCATGACAGTGATATCGGCGCAACGAGGTCGCCCGCTCATTCTTCAGTCGGGTCTCTGGTCGCGTCTACAGCGTTCTCCGTGCGAAAGGGCAGCTGGGGCGCAGTCGCTGTTCTAGTGGTGGCTCCTGCAAGTTCGCTGTCGGATAGTGGTGCGGTAGGGGATTTCTAGGAGCGGTCGCGAAGTCCTTGCTGACAAAGTCGGCGAGGATGGAGGTTGCGATGGCTGTGAAGGGAGCGGGCAAGCGGATCGTGGTCAGCGGCGTTGACCGGCTCGAGCTTGAGCGGATCGTGCGTGCGGTGAGCTCGGAGGTGCGGATGGTCGAGCGCGCGCGGATTAGTGTTGTGCGCGGCATAACATGAGGGCATGACGGGAGGTGAGATCGCCTCGCGGGTTGGGTGTTCGTTGCCGACTGTTGTGAAGTGGCGGGGTCGCTACGCGCGGGACGGGATGGATGGGTTGCGTGACGCGCCGCGGTCGGGGCGTCCGTTGACGCATGGTCCCGAGAAGCGGGCGTTGTTGATCGCGAAGGCGTGCACGCGTCCGCTGGATCCCGACTCCGGGCAGCGCCGGGAGCGCTGGACGCATCGCGAGCTGGGTGAGCAGGTGGGGATCTCGGAGTCCCAGGCGCACGTGATCCTGAGCCGGGCGGAGATCCGCCCGCACCGGACCGAGTACTGGGTGGTGACCGATTTCGACCAACCCGAGTTCGAGGCCCGGGCGGGCGAGGTGTGCGGCCTGTACCTCGATCCGCCCGCTGGCGCGCTGGTGCTCTCGATCGACGAGAAGACCAGCATCCAGGCCCGCGGGCTCGCGCGAGCGGACACGCTGCCGAAGGCGGGCAAGCCCGCGCGTCGCGACTACGAGTACACGCGCAACGGGACGATGAACCTGTTCGCGGCGTTGCGCGTGCACTCCGGCGAGACGCACGCGATGACCTGCACGACCCGCAACAGCCTTGACCTGATCCGCTTCCTTGAGGAGATCGACGACACGATCCCGCCGGCCAAGGGTCAGCAGATCATCGCGATCATGGACAACCTCTCGACCCACAAGAGCAAGGACCTGAAGACGTGGCTACGCGCGCACCCGCGGTGGCGGTTCGTGTTCACACCCAACCACGCCAGCTGGCTCAACCAGGTCGAGATCGTGTTCGCGATCATGTGCCGCCGACTGCTCAAGCACGGCCACTTCGACACCCCACAGGACCTCGCCGAGCAGATGCTCGCCTACGTCGAGACCCACAACCAGACCGCCAAGCCGTTCAACTGGACCTACACCGGCAAGGTCCTCAACGCATGAGTCAACTTACTTACAGGATGGACCACTAGGATCCGGCGATGGACGTGATGTCGTTGGCCGACCGATCGTGGCCAGTCCTGCGCCTGCTGATGGGCGCCCACGCGCGGATCTATCGCGTCAGCAACGGCCTGATCGGCCACCAGTTCCCCGGGGCGCCACCGATGCTGTCGCTCGATCACGTCGGCGCGAAGACCGCCACCAAACGCACGACGCCGCTCATCGACGTCGAGGATGACCGCGACGTCGTGATCGTCGCATCCAAGGGCGGCCATCCCCGCAATCCGGCGTGGTACCACAACCTGCGCGCGAACCCGGACACGACAGTGCAGATCGGCGCCGAGCGACACGCCGTCCACGCACGCGTCGCCACGCCCGAGCAGCGTGAGCGGCTCTGGCCGAAGGCGGTCGCGACATACGCCGGATACCGCGCCTACCAGCAACGCACCAACCGCGAGATCCCGCTCGTGATCCTCGAGCCGCGCCGCTCGCCCACCTCACCGTGAACTCACAACGAGAGGCCCTCACGATCACGATCCCGTCTGATCTGCTCCAACTGCTCCACCCTGGACCCCATTCCCTCTGGCGCCTTCCGCTCGAGCTCGATAAGCCTCGACAGTCGGCCGCCGGTCAGACGGAGGTGGGGCCAGTTCAAACCATCACAATGGAGCCAGTTCAGACCATCACCCCCACCGCGAGGCGGAGGGCCGGGCCGGGCCACTGGTTGCGGCTGCGGGGCCAGTGCATTACTTCTACGGGCGTCGACCAAACCGCAACCGGGGTTGAGGCAGCCACGAAAAGGAAGCGCCAGCGCTGGCGATCCTCAGCCCGATGCGTCACAGTTCGCATACGTCAGGCGACAGCCGTTGGCAGGATCGCATCGAGTGCAGTTCGCGGCAGCTAACCAACCACGAGGCCGGATAGCGCGCCTCCTCGCTCCCGCCGCGCTCGCCGCCCTGCTGGCCGCCATCATTGTCGTGGTCGTGACCTCTGCCGGTCCCTCTGGCACGCACTCGAGCCCTACGAACTCGCCTCGCGCGACGATTCCCGGCCTCGCTCCCTACTGGACCGTGCGTCCCGGCGATACCTATGCGCGGATCTCACACAAGACAGGCCTGAGCATCGCTCAGCTCGAAGCGTTCAACCCCGACACCGATCCGAACAACGTCCTCCCTGGGCAGCGCTTGAACCTGTGGCTGCATCCGCCTCTACCGCGCCCCAAGCCCCTCGGGCCACGCTTTTGGACGGTGCGACCTGGCGAATCGTTCGGCTCGATCGCCGCCCAGACCGGGGTCAACCTCGCGAAGCTCGAACAACTGAACCCGCAGCTGAAGCCCACCACGCTGCAGCCCGGAGACAAGGTGAGGCTGCGCCCCTGAGCTGAGCTGCCGCCTTCCTGCACTGAGACGGAGGCTCAAGCGGCACCACGGTTTCCTGCCGGTTTGATGCCCGCCAGCAAGCGCGCAGGCGCCCACTTTGGCCGCGGAGCAGGTCACCGCCGCCGAGCGCCCCGCTGGTCGCCGGCTGCGAGAACCGCCACGTCGTCGGCCCGCCGTCGTCGTGGGCCCCCGCCCGGAACCCCGCTTTCCCACGAATGCGGGCACGCGCAACCCGTCGCCGCGGGACAGGTCCGAAGTCCCGCTTATTTCAAGAGCAGGGCTCGCCTAGTCGCGCAGCCCAGCCCTGCTCCGCGCGGATAGCAGGAGCCTCCGGCCGTCGATTCCCGACCTCTCAGACTCCTGCTGCGGAACGATTGCAGGCGTCCGCTGAGGCAGCTCGCGTGCTGTCGTCGGACAGGCGGAATCGTTCCAAACCAGCAGCGAGAGGCGGGCCGATCCTAGCGTCGCACACTGCTGCATCACGCCTGGAGGAGCAGTGTGGCGGCGGCGGGCGAGACGACTGCTCAATCGCGGATGGAGCAGTCCGGCGATGTCGGCGGCGCGCTGCTGCAGTTCGTCCGAACCAGCAGTGATCCGCGCGGCGATCCTGGCTCGTGCTCAGCGCTGGAACCGAGGGTCTCGCCGCTGCCTGCTGAGCGCTGCCGTTTCGATCGCGCGCGAGAGGTCGCTGCCGTTGGGGTCGCGTCGGTATTCGTGTTCGTCATCGGTTGGCGAGTCGCAGCGGTTGCGCTCAGTGGCGGAGCGTGGCCGAGCGGGTTGTCCCGTCGTGCGTCCATTGGACTTGGTCGGCGACGATTTTGAGGTTGGCGAGCCCGGGGGCCGGGGTGGAGGGGCCGGGCGTGGTCGTCGTTTCGGAATCGAGCCTGCGGGTGCCGTTGGCGTCGTGCGCGCCGACGGCGGCGTAGGTGGTGCTCTGCGTGCCGTCATAGCTGCTGCTGATCTGGAGCCAGGCGGTGTCGCCGGCCGGCGTGAGCAGCAGACTCTGTAGCGGCTGGGATGTGCCTTCCCACGGGACGGCAAAGATGTCGGCGTTCGTCTGGAGGCCGGTGGCGAGGTCGAACGTCTCGATTGTGCTCGTATTGCCGCTAACGTGGTTGTAGACGTCTCGCACGAACGCGACGTAGGTGCCGGCGGTGGCGAAGACTCGGGCGTCGTCGCCGTCGTATTCGGGCTGGGAGGTGAACGTGATCATCCGCTGGCGCCCGGCGGCTCTCAGGCAGCCGAGCCAGCTCGTGTTCGTGTCCGTCGAGCCACCGGCGGGATCTGGGCCTGATCGGGTCGTGATGATCGCGTCCGCAGAAGAGGTCACGGTCCTCGAGCCGGGCGGTGCGACGCACCGGCCGGACGAACGCGTGGGTATCGGCTGCCAATCGACGTGTCTCCCGCGCACGGCGCCAACGAGTCGCGGCGTTCCCCCGCGACCCGAGATCACGGCGATCCGGTTGTGGGTCGCGACGAACGCGATGTCGCGCCCGTCGGGTGACCATGCGGGCGCGTGACCCCGCGCCAATCGGCGGACCACCCGCCCACGGAGATCGATCACTTCAATCGATCCGGCGTGAACCACGGCCAAGAACGCGCCGTGCGGTGACCACGAAGGCGAGCTCGCGCCGTCGTGGGTGAGCTGACGCGGCCGCGCCCCGACCTTGTCGACGACAAACACCTGATCCTTGTGCTTGATCTGACGAACCTCAGCCAGGCGCCCCTGGGAGGACCACACCGGCGAGGACGCCGGCCCGGCAAGCTTGCGGTATCGAAGCCCGTCGATACCGACCCCGATGATCGTGTCCGGAGGCAGACCCGCCGCCCGTCCCCGCACCAGGCCCAACTCCCCGTCCGCAAGGAAGCTCGGCCCATCGGTCGCCGCGATCGGTGCCACGGGCCGATTCAGCGGAGCGCTTGGACACTCCAGACAGCTCCCGTCCGGATAGATCACGAAGACCTCCCCCGAATCGATCCCACCACCGGCGAGGACCTTCGGACCATCGCGATAGGCGAGCTCACGCCCGTCCGCCGACCACACCGGGTTGACCGGCAACCCGCACACAGCCGTGTTCAGACAGATCCGCCGGCCACCCGTGCCGTTTGACCGCACCAGCACAAGACCCGACCCGTGCAGCGGCTGCACGACCAACAACCCATCGCGGCCAGGAAACGCCGCCGAAGCCGAGACTGCCCACACGCAGCCAAATGCCCCCGCGATAACAGCCAACGCGACAACGCGCGGCAGGGCACGCCCAACGAGACTCGGGACCACAACTCCATCAACGCCCCGAGCCGAGCAGAGTTGCGAAGACCAGGCCACGGGCGAGACATCCCCGGCCGCCGTCTGCGCGCACTCGCTCCCGGTTGGGGTGACAGGGGCAGAGTCGCGAGGGGGAGTGTCTCGACTCGCGCAGGGGTTAGGAGGGTTACGCCCGCTGCTGGTCGGCGCGCGTGGGCGGTGGGTGTCCGTAGTCTGAGCCGGAACCGTGCGGTGGACCACGGTCGAGCGCTCGTTGTGGCGTCCTACCGTGAAGGGTATGGGCACGAGCTGGACATCTCGTCTCGGTTGCGGTGCTCGCCGCGGAGGGCTCGGGGCAGTCGGTCTTGCCTTGCTGAGCGCGGTTGCGATGGGCTCGTTTGGAGTGGTGCCGGCGGTGGCGCAGGCCGCGGGTACGAGCTCGGTGCCGTCTTCGATGTGGAGCACGGACGGGATGGTGACTTCGGTGCTGCCGGTGGGCAAGCTCTTGTACGTCGGTGGCCGCTTCACACATGTTGGTCCTTACACGGGGGGTGGCGTGCCGGTCGGCCGCGCGAGTGGGTTGCCGGTGGCGCGGTTTCCGAAGGTCGATGGGTCGGTCTACGCGGCGGTTCCTGACGGCCACGGCGGCTACTACGTGGGCGGTCAGTTCAGCGTGGTGGGTGGTGTTGCACGCGCGAACCTGGCGCATGTGAGGGCCGATGGCAGTGTCGATCCGGTGTGGAACCCTCGAGCCAGCGCTTGGGTGTCCGCGTTGGCGCTGTCGGGCTCGACGGTGTATGCCGGTGGCGAGTTCCGCTCGATCGGCGGGCGGGCGCGCAACCGGATCGCTGCGCTCGACGCCAGGACGGGTCGGGTGACCGGGTGGAACCCGGGCGCCAATGGAGCCGTTGACGCGGTGGCGGTGTCGGGACCGACGGTGTACGCCGGTGGTGAGTTCCGCTCGATCGCGGGGCGCGCGCGCAGCTACATCGCCGCGCTGAACGCCAGAACCGGTCGGGTGACCGCGTGGAACCCGAACGCCAGCGGCAACGCCGCGGGCTATTTCGGCGTGAGCACGTTGGTGGTGTCGGGCTCGACCGTCTACGCCGGCGGCAACTTCACCTCGATTGGCGGCCATGCGCGTCACTACATCGCCGCGCTGAACGCTAGGACCGGTAGCGCGACCGCCTGGAACCCGAACGCCGACTCCCCCGTGAAAGCGGCTCTCCGGGCATGATCGGGGGTGACGACACACGAACACGCGTTTTCTTTCTGGCCCTCCGAACCGCGTCACCCGTATTCCGCCACGACGCTCGCTCGACCCCGGGATGACCCGGTGCGCACGCACGGCAAACGGCGCAACGAGAAGGGAATGGAGCAGGCAGCTCCCCGGCACGCCACGACCCCCGTCAACGCGGGCAGCGACCCCGACGCCCCCCAACGACGCCCTATGGGGCGAGTCTCGCCATGATCATCCGGATGCGCCTGCGCGCAGGCGCGGCCATCCCTGGCCGCTTGAGCACGCATCCGCTGTGCCCACGATCGCCGGGCACGGGGCCCAGCGAGCAGTCCACAACCCAGCAGCAGAGGCGCACGCGACTTCCACCCGCCGCTCCGACGACCAAAAGCCCTGCTCAGGACGGAATCTCGATCGAGAGTCACCCCCGATCATCCACGGAGCCCCGTGAAAGCGCTGGCGGTGTCGCGCTCGACGGTGTACGCCGGCGGTGGGTTCCGCTCGATCGGCGGCCGCGCGCGCGACTCCATCGCCGCGCTGGACACCAGGACCGGTCGCGCGACCGCCTGGAACCCCCGAGCGAACAGCGGCGTGCTGGGGCTGGCGGTCTCGGGCTCGACCGTGTACACCGCCGGGTTCTTCACTTCGATCGGCGGCCGCGCGCGTAACTACATCGCCGCGCTGGACACCAGAACGGGCCGCGCGACCGCCTGGAACCCCGTCGCCATCGGTGACGGCGTGAAAGTAGTGGCGGTGTCGCGCTCGACCGTGTACGTCGGCGGGTATTTCACGGCGATCGGCGCCGGGGCGCGCAACCGCATCGCCGCGCTGGACACCACTACCGCCCGCGTGACCGCGTGGAATCCCGGCGCTAGTGTCTCCGTGGACGCGCTGGCGGCGTCAGGCTCGACGGTGTACGCCGGCGGTGGGTTCCGGTCGATCGGCGGCAGCGCCCGCAACTACATTGCCGCGCTGGACGCCAGTACGGGCCGTGCGACCGCGTGGAACCCCAACGCGGGCGCTCCGGTGAGCACGCTGGCGGTATCGGGCTCGACGGTGTACGCCGGCGGTGCGTTCCGGTCGATCGGCGGCAGCGCCCGCCACGGTATCGCCGCGCTCGACGCCACCACCGGTCGCGCGACCATGTGGAACCCTGACGCCAGCGCTCCGGTGAGCACGCTGGCGGTGTCGGGCTCGGTCGTGTACGCCGGCGGCTACTTCCGCTCGATCGGCGGCAGCGCCCGCAACGGCATCGCCGCGCTGGACGCCACCACCGGCGCAGCGACCGCGTGGAATCCCAACGCCAACGCCCCGGTGCTCGCGTTGGTGGTGTCGGGCTCGATCGTGTACGCCGGCGGCAGCTTCACCGCGATCGGCGCGAGCTGCACTTCAATGGGCTGCCGCTCGCGCGGCGGTATCGCCGCGCTGGACGCCACCACCGGCCGAGCGACCGCCTGGAACCCCTACGCTGAAACCAACTATGAGAATGTCGCCGCGAGCGTTGACTCGTTGGCGGTATCGGGCTCGACCGTGTACGCCGGGGGCGAGTTCACCAGGATCGGCGGCCGCGCACGCGATGGCATCGCCGCGCTTGACGCCGCCGGCCGCGCGACCGCCTGGAACCCCAAGAACCTGTTCGGAGTGTTCGCGCTGGCAGCATCGGACTCGACCATCTACGCCGGTGGCGACTTCGGAATCGCCGCCTTCGGACCGACCCCCCTGACCCACGACCATTGACTACGAGCGAGGTAGGTGGAGGTATGTCGCAAAAGGGGCTCTCCGGGCATGATCGGGGGTGACGACACACGAACACGCGTTTTCTTTCTGGCCCTCCGAACCGCGTCACCCGTATTCCGCCACGACGCTCGCTCGACCCCGGGATGACCCGGTGCGCACGCACGGCAAACGGCGCAACGAGAAGGGAATGGAGCAGGCAGCTCCCCGGCACGCCACGACCCCCGTCAACGCGGGCAGCGACCCCGACGCCCCCCAACGACGCCCTATGGGGCGAGTCTCGCCATGATCATCCGGATGCGCCTGCGCGCAGGCGCGGCCATCCCTGGCCGCTTGAGCACGCATCCGCTGTGCCCACGATCGCCGGGCACGGGGCCCAGCGAGCAGTCCACAACCCAGCAGCAGAGGCGCACGCGACTTCCACCCGCCGCTCCGACGACCAAAAGCCCTGCTCAGGACGGAATCTCGATCGAGAGTCACCCCCGATCATCCACGGAGCCCCGCAAAAGGACACCGAACAGAGATCTGCCGCCGCTCTGGCCTCGATCTTGCGGTAGCTCCCGAATCGCGTCGCTTGCAGTAGGCGGCCGGGCGGGCCGCGGTGGGGCGTTTGGGGGTGTCGGGTTGGGTGCTGCGGGGTGTTGGTTGGGCGTCTGGGGGGCGCGCGGTGGTGTTTTTGCCCGAACTCGGAGGTGTTGGGGTGCTTTGCGGGCAGGCTGACGCCCGGGGGTTCGCGTGGTTGGTCGTCGGGGAGGGCGCCGCTGGTGGCGCCGCGGGTCAGCCGGTTGGGGGTGGGAGCGCTTGCAGGCGCTTGAACGCGGCGGCGAGCTGCCCTGCCCAGGGCCAGTCGCGTGCGAGCCGCAGGATCGTTTTGCGGGCGTGGCGGGCGATCCGTCCTGATTGGTGTAGCAGGCGGTATCGCAGCCGCTTGAGCTCCCATGCGCGTGCTTGGTCAGCGAGGCACAGCTGCCTGGTCCACGCGACGATGTCTTGCGCGAGCATCACCAGCCACAGCCATACCTGGTTGTGCTCGAAGTCCTTGAACGGGAGGTTACGCATCCCGCAGTCCTTGCCTTGGCGGATGTGATCCTCGACGTGCGCGTGGCCGCGATGGGTCAGGTCGAGCTTGGCGACGTCCTCGCCGGACTGGTCTGTCAGGAACACCGAGAGCCGGTAGCCGTCATGGTCGGCAAACGACTGCTGGTCGCCTTCGCGCAGCTTCGTGCGCCTGGCGATCAGCCGCGATCGCGCAGCCCACGCGGACAGGTCGACACGATCGGTGATCTCGACCACGTGCGAGTGATCTCGCTCGCTGCCGTCTACGCGGATCGCGTTTATCCACAAGGCTTCCGGGACCGCGACGAGCGCCTCGCGGACCGGCTCTGAGAGGTCAAACCCGAACGAGAACAGCAGCTCCGCCTCGCGGCAATATGTGGTCAGCTCATGCGTTGCGCCGGCGCCGTCGGCGCGGATCAGGATCTCCCCGTCAAGCGCCTCCGGGTCGAGCTGCGCAAGCGCGAGATCCAACACGGCCTTGTGATCGGCGGCGGTGTTCGAGCCGGCGTTCCCCGGCCGCAGGATCCCTGCGGGCGCCTCGCCGGTCCCGTCGAGATAGCACAGCAGCGGATGATGGCCGTAGCCGCCCTTGAAGTTCCCGGCCGCGTGCTCCTTCTCCGAGCTGGCGCTCGTGAGCGTCGCGTCGATGTCGATCACCGTCCGCTCAGAACGACTGTGCCATCTCGCGATCGACCGCTCCGGCCGCGCCCCGAGCTTCCACGCCCGCGCTCTGGAGAGCGCGACCGCCGCGCGCAACCTGCCCAAGCACTCCTCGTCGATCGAATCGATCACCCGGAACGCCGTCGAGTCAGACGCGACGTTGCCATACAGGTCCGGCTGGTCACGCTGAGCTCCCAGGTCAGCCAGACAACTCCCGCCGTCGGCGAGCATCACCGCCAGGTCGCGCAGCACTATCCCCGGGTCATGCGCCGACGCGCGTTGCCGGGTCGGGGCCATCGCCGCCGACAGCGCTCTTGTCAGCCCGACCCGGTCAGCGACGCCGGCGATCAGCGCGCTGCCGGCATGCCCGACCATGCCCGTCCCGTCCGCCCGAACATCTAGCTTGTCAACCAGTCCATCACGCGTCACCATCTGGGTGATCCTCCTGAGATCGGGAATGCTGCTTCGCAACCCGCATTCTCCCTGCTCAGGCGGACGTTCCCGCGCCCCGGCCCGCCCGGGGCGCGGCAGTTAATGAACGATCCAGGCTGGCAGCGAGCCCTCTCGGTCAGCGACCCGCCCGCCGGTCGGGGCGACTGTGCGTCGCGCTGATCGCGGTGTGCTGTTTCCTTGTTGTCGTGGTCGCACGCCCGCCCTCCAGCTTCGGCTCGACAACGCCGCGGTGCTCACAGTCGAACCTGATTCTGGGGTTTGTGCGTGAGCTAGGCGCCGCCGGCACCACCGGCTGGGACTTCGCGCTGCGCAACGGCGGATCGGCAACCTGCCACCTTCAGGGCTATCCAGGAGTCGGACTGCTTGACGGCGGCGCACGATTGATCCACGTGAGCGTCGATCGCGCGAGCGCCTTCAAGGCGAAGAACGTCGTTCTGCATCCCTGGCAGCGTGCGTACTTCAGCCTCACCTACCACACGGGCGGTGCCCGCTCCGCCTGCACCCCCCACTATTTCTCCGCCTACGGTCTCCAGGTCATTCCACCAAACAGCACCCAGCGACTGCTGTATTACCACGGCCGCTTCGACGTCTGCACCCCATCTTTCGGGCATCCGTTGGTGTACCCAGTGCGGTCGACGCTGAACTTTGAACCTTCGATCCCGGGTCGTGGCTAAAGGCTCGCTGCTCTGGCGGCCCCGTACCAGCGCCGAGTCGGCAACCGCGCGCACGCCGCCGCCGGACATGAGGCAACCAGGACGCCGGCCGCGACGATGACGGCCATGCCTGGGAGCATCGGAGGTTGGCTGATCACGCTGGTCGCGGATCGATCCTGCGATCAAGTCCAGTCGCGACACCGGCGTGCCGGTGGAGGGCAGTCCCAGCCAGTGGCACGCATTGGCCGAGCTCGACGATGTGGCTGTGCCCGTTGAGAGCCCGATCAGTCGCAAATGTGCCGGCTGGCGCGTGTTCGCCAAGCCCAGGTTGCCCGGGTCGTGCGTCGCTGTCATGACGTCGGGGCGGGCAGGGTGCTGACAGCCGCAGGCGCGAACCTGTGATGCTGGCGTGAACGTCATGTGAACGAGATTGGAGTTGATGGGTTGACGGGTGCTGCAGACGCGGTCGAGTCGATCGAGCCGATTCCCGGGACGTCTCGCGCGGAGCGGACCGTCGCGGACGTGCTGGCGGTCGGCGCGCGGGTTGCGGACGCGGAGCGCGTCCGGGATTCGGTTCCGCTGTGGTTTCACACCTTCGCGCTCGCTCCCGGGGTCTACACGCCGGGGATCGCCCGCGACCACGGCTACCGCCTTGCGGTGCTCGGCGCGGATCGTTTCGCGGGCCGTAGCGTGCTCGACGTCGGCGCGTTCGACGGCTTCTACAGCTTCCTCGCGGAGTTCCGCGGCGCGCGGCGGGTCGTCGCGCTCGACAATGAGCAGTACGTCGACTGGGTGCGTGCCCGGTTCGGCGTCGCACTGACGGGCGGCATGGGCTTTCGCGCGGTCGCTGGGCTGGTCGGATCGCGGGTCGAGTACCGGCGCATCGATGCGCTGGACGTGCGCGAGCTCGGCGAGCGCTTCGATGTCGTGTTGTGTTTCGGGATCCTCCGCCGAGTGACCAATCCGATCGCTTTGCTGCGGGCGCTCGCGGACGTGCTGGCGCCGGGCGGCGAGATCGTGCTCGAGACCTACGGCTCGCACCCGGCCGCTAACGCTCCGGCGATCGAGGTTCACGAGCCTGGTGACGTGTACGCGCGCGATGACTTCGTCTACTGGGGCTTCTCATCGGAGGGTCTGCGGCGACTGGCGCGCATCGTCGGCTTCGACGAGATCGAGATCGTCGACGAGCTGGAGATCGACGGCCACCCAAGGATCCTCGCGGTGTTACGGGCGGCCGGCTGACCGCGTTCTGCGATCCCGTCGGGCCGGGAGCCGCTCAGGCCGCCTGCGACTCGGCGAACGTGCATATAGCGCGCGCTTGTAAACGTGATGTTCTTGGGGGTCCTCGCCGCGGGGCAGGCGGGTCGCGGTCGCGCGGGTCTCGTCGTGGGCGCGGCAGCGAAGGATTCCGCGTCGGGCAAGCTCCGTGGGAGACGGGGCCCGTCCGCTGGCGGCAAATCGGCCGATGCCCGCGCATGTGGACGAGCCCGAGCAAACCTGTTGCGATCGGGTTCACGTGAACGTCCGCGAGAGGAGTAGCGGCGCTCTGGGTGTTGAGGAGAGGCAGTACAGTTCGGGCATGGACGAGGACGCGCCTTCCGAGCCCGTCGCCGGTCGCTTCGAGCGCCAGCGCGCGGAGCGCCGAGCCGTGGA
>CAWFKF010000037.1:0-54751 GCA_963816005.1 uncultured Solirubrobacteraceae bacterium
GATCGTGCATTGCAAGACGCGCCGCCAGGCGGAACACGTGCGGGCAAGGATCGCCGTGCGGATGGAGGAGGTGGGGCTACGGCTCCATCCCGACAAGACGAAGATCGTCTACTGCAAGGACAGCAGGCGTCGGGGGGAGCACGAGCACATCTCGTTTACCTTCCTCGGGTTCGCCTTCCGGCCACGGGAGGTGATCAACCGCAAGGACGGCGAGCACTTCACGGGGTTCTCGCCCGCGATTAGCCCCGAGGCGCTCAAGGCCAAAGGCGACCGGCTCCGCGAACTGCGGATCCACAGGCAAACAAACCTGTCGCTGGACGACCTAGCGGGATGGCTGAACCCCATCATTGCTGGGTGGATGAACTACTACGGCCGGTACTACCGGTCGGCGTTATACCCCCTCCTGCGGCGCGTCAGCCTCTACCTGAGGCGCTGGGCAGGGAAGAAGTACAAGCGGCTGAGGACCTACAAGCGGTTCAAACGGTGGTGGACCGGGCTACTCGAACGAGAGCCCGGCCTGTTCGCCCACTGGCAGTGGGTCCGCGCGTACTGAAAGGCCGGTGAGAAGAGCCCGGTGACGGGAGACTGTCACGCCGGGATCCGTGGGAGCCGGGAGCTGAAATGCTCCCGGCGACCCGACCGTTAATACTTTGTTAGGTCGTGTCACTCGTTTTGGTGCGGTTGGTGGAGCGGTAGCTGGTCGAGGTCGACGGGTTGTTGGCAGGTGGAGCAGCGGCCGGTCCAGCACTTGAACAGTGGCTGGAGCAGTTGGACTGCCTGGGGGAGGGTCAGGCCGGCCGCTGGTGATTTGGGCGCAGCCGCTCCAAGGTCAGGAACCCGTGGGCGGCGGTGACCAGCGCGGTGTGGTGATAGCACCCCAGCCAGGAGCGGCCTTCGTAGTGGTCGAGCCCGAGTTGTCCTTTGAGCTGGCGGTAGTCGAGCTCGATCTTCCAGCGCAGGCGGGCGAGGCGGGCGAGACGGCCGGGCTTGGTCGAGGCCGGCAGGTTGGAGATCCAGTAGTCGGTCGGCTCGGGTTTGCCTTTGGGCCATTCAGCGATCAGCCATTCCTCGCGCGGTGGGATCTCGTCGGTCTTGCCCCAGCGGCCGCGGCCGTCGTGCGCGCGCCAGTGGTGCGCGGCGCGGACGCGCACGAACATGAACCGCGATTTGCGGGGGGTGCCGTCGGGGCCGTCGCGGAAGGTGACCGTTTTGAGCTGCTTCTCGCCCCGGCGAGTGATCAGCGCTCCGATCGATTCGGGATCGCGGTCGGGCCGCGGGTGGGGGCTACGGCGCCCCGGCCCCGAGCGCGGCTCGGGCGCGATGAACTGCGTCTCGCTGGTGAACACGGTCGTCTCGGGCGAGACCGACAGCACGTACTGAAGAGCGTCGTTGTGCAGCTGGTCGCGCAGTTCGGTGTTATCGCCGTACGCCTGGTCGCCCAGTCAGCGAGGAGCGAAGCGACCTCAGCACCGTGGAGCGGCGAGAGGTGTTTCCCGGGTTGCCGGGCGGTCCTGGGCTCGATCAGGAGCCGTTGGAAGTCAGCGACGAGCTGCTCGACGCGTTGCTCTCAGGGGCGAGGACCGCTGAGGAGATCGCGGGCCCGGACGGGCTGCTGGGGCAGTTGACGCGCCGGCTGTTGAACCGGGCGTTGGAGGCGGAGCTGAGCGAGCATCTCGGCTATGAGCCCGATCAGGCGCCGCCCGGTGGCGTGGGGAACGCACGCAACGGCAAGCCGTCAAAGACGATCCTGACCGATCAGGGACCGCTGCGGATCCGCTCCCCGCGGGATCGCAAGGGCACGTTTGAGCCGCAGATCGTCAAGAAGCGTCAGACCCGGTGGGTCGGGTTCGACGATCGCGTGATCAGCCTCTACGCCCGCGGTCTGACGGTCCGCGAGATCCAGGGACACCTCGCGGAGATCTACGGCACCGAGGTCTCGCCGGATCTGATCTCGAAGATCACCGACACGGTGCTCAGCGACGCGAAGGCGTGGCAGAACCGGCCGCTGGAGCGCGTCTACCCGATCGTCTACCTCGACGCGCTGATCGTGAAGATCCGCGACGGGCATACGGTGCGAAACCAGGCGTGCTACGTGGCGCTGGGCGTCAACCTCGACGGCGAGCGTGACGTGCTCGGCCTGTGGTTCCAGCAGACGGAGGGCGCGAAGTTCTGGCTGCACGTTCTCACCGATCTGAAGACCCGCGGCGTCGCCGACATCCTGTTCGTCTGCGTCGACGGGCTGACCGGCTTCCCGGAGGCGATCGAGGCGACCTTCCCGCACGCGACCGTCCAGACCTGCCTGGTGCATCAGGTCCGCTCCAGCATGCGCTTCGTGTCCTACAAGGACCGCAAACCGCTCGCCGCCGACCTGCGCAAGATCTACACCGCCGTCGACGCCGAGCACGCCGCAGACGAGCTCACAGCGTTCGCCGAGAAATGGGATCACCGCTACCCGATGATCTCAGCCAGCTGGCTCGAGCACTGGGAGCAGATCACCCCGTTCCTGGCCTACCCCGCCGACGTCCGCCGCGTGATCTACACCACCAACTCGATCGAAGCCCTACACCGCCAGACGCGGAAGATCATCAAGACCCGCGGGCACTTCCCGACCGAGGACGCCGCCCGCAAGCTGATCTACCTCGCGATCACCAAAGCCGAGACCAAATGGAAGCGCGTGTTCAACTGGCCAGCCGCCTTGGCCGCGTTCAAAATTGAGTTCGGTGACCGCATCCCCGACAACTGAAACCCGACTGTCACTAGTTGACACACCAGGAGTAACTGTTACTATCAAAAAGTCAGCTTACACGGAAGAACCACCGGCGCGTTGCGGACCTTCCAGCCGGCGGCGCGTACCGCCAACTGCACCCCGAGCTGCGGCTTGGTGCGGAACTCCACCTCCTCGGGGATCTTCGCCTTCTGGCGCCGCGCCGGGTCCTTGCACCAATCCTCGGGCAGGTACAGCGCCCACCCCAACGGCACCGTCCCCTTGCTGCCGACCGCGTGCAGCGACACGCCGATCTGACAGTTGCCGATCTTCCCCAGCGTGCCCGAGTACTGACGCTTGACCCCCGGCGAGTCCTTCCCGTCCTTCGGAAACCCGGTGTCATCCAACACCCACGCCTGAACATCAATCTCCGGCGCGACCCGCTCCGCGGTCGCCTTGACCACCAGCGCCGGATCCCACGGGCTGACAGCCAAGAACTGCTGCATCGACTGATAGTCAGCCTCCCCACCCAGCCGCTCAAGCGACTTCCGCGGCCCCTGCTCAATCAACCCCCGCAGATACAACCCGCCGTTGACCATCTGCACCGGCCGGTTGATCGCCTCATCCAGCACCTCCGCCCCGAACGCCTCCAACCGCCCCACCACCACCGACGGCGGATCCAACGGCACACCCACATCGGACTTTGCTTCGCTCACTACGACCATCATGCCCTCCTCGCCTCGGCAACACGAACGCGAGAAGGGTTCGCCGCAACCCCGCCGAACTCCTACCCAGCAGCTAACAAAGTACTACTACGAGGCCGGTGGTTCGGACTTCTGCTTCGCGCACGCCACGATCCGAAGCAGGAGCGCCGGTCTGGTGGCTGCCTGGGCGACGATGGCAGCAGTGTTTCCCGGAGGGGATCACGCCCATGACCCGCCGAGCAGCCCGGGCGCGAACTGGCCTTGCTCACACCACGGGCGGGTTGATCTCGCGACGCTGGAACTCGGTCAGCGACAGGGTGGGGACATTCCCAGCAAGCGGGCGGTGTGATTCCAGAGTCGGTCGCAGCGGCTGATGTCGGTCGTGTGCTCGACGGTTTGGACGGGGCTCGCGGTCGAGTAGAAGTTGCCGGTCATGCGTCGCCCTATGCGAACCTTCGCGCGGCCGTCGGGTGCGAAGGTGCTCCGCTGCGACGTCTTTGAGGAGAATGGGCTATCTATCTAACTCAGGCTGAGTACGACGACATGGGCGGTCTGCGCCTCGGCCTGAGAGCTCGCGTCCCGCCCTCTCGCGCGAGCCACACGGCGGCTGGTGCTCGGTTTGCCGTGACCGAGGGTCGGCTGCCCACCACGGCCGTCAACCGGACTCAAATAGATAGCCCCCTGAGGAGAAAGCCGCTGGCGCCGGCGACGAGCGCGTCAAACACGTACTCGTCGAGGTCGAAGGTGGTGAGCATCAACACTCGCGGGGTGCCTCGGCGGCGAGGAGTTGTCGGGTCGCCTCGAGTCCATCCATCACTGGCATGCGGATGTCCATCAAGACGATGTCTGGGCGAGTTCGCTTGCTGGCGTCGAGAGCCTGCGCGCCGTCACCGGCCTCGGCGATGGCACGAATCTCGCGGTCGGTCTCGAGGATCATGCGAAAGCCGGCATGCACCAGGGCCTGGTCGTCTGCGATCAGGACGCTGACGGTCATGCCGGGACTGCCGCCTCGAGCGGTATGCGTGCGTGCAGGACGAAGCCGTGGCGGCCATGTTCGGTGCGAAGCTCGCCGTCGTAGAGCGCCAGGCGCTGGACGAGTGGCGCGATGGTTCGATCGAGGTCCGGGATCTCGCGGTCGCCTCGGATCTCGAGCTTGAGGTCGCGCGGCTCGTAGTGGACAGTAACGAGGCCGTTACGGACGTGGTGGTCGCCTGCGGCGTGCAGGGCAGCCTCGATCACCCGGTAGGCGACCAGGTTGAAGCCGGGGTGAGGTCGATTGGATCACCGATCGTCTGCCGCTCGCACGCCAGCCCGGCGGCGTGTAGCGACGCGATCAGCCCCGTTACCTGGCCGAGCCCGGGTTGCCGGGCTGAGCGCGCGGGGGTCGTCGTCCTTGCGCAGCATTCCCAGCAGGCGTCGCAGGTCGCTGAGCGCCTGGCGGCCGGTTTCCTCCACGCTCATGATCGAGTCGCGCGCCCGGCCAGGATCGCTCCGCAGCAGCAGCCTCGCACTGCCGGCCTGGATCACCATCGCGCTGATGCTGTGAGCGATGATGTCCTGGAGCTGAGAGCCGATGCGCGTGCGCTCATCCGCGATCGCCGCTGCAGTGTGGGCGTCTTGCGCGGCGGCGGCCTGCGCGGCAAGCTCGCGAAATGCGGTGGCCCGGGCGCCGTGCCGGCGGACGAAGCGGCCAACAAGCCGAGCCGGGACCAACAGGACGGTGACGTGGAACAGCGCGAGGGCGGTCTGACCCGACCCGGTCGTCGAGCCGTCTGGACCAGGTAAGAGCGCCCATGCCCAGAGCAGCACCAGTCCCAGACTCAGCGCAACCACGCTCCGCCGCGCCTCAAGCCGCGCGACGGCAGTAGTAGCCGAGTACCAGGACCGGAATCACGTACGCGTTGTCGTCGGAGAGCAGCTGGCTGCCGAACGGCATCGAGACGATGAGCACAGCCGCCGAGAACACGAGTGCCACCGCGGGCCAGACGCGACGCACGGCGATCGGCGCCGGTGAACGGCAGAAACGAGTGCCGGGTCTCGATTCCGTGCTCCCGCAGCAGGTTGAGCGCGAGCACGGCCCCGGCGGTGGTGTGGCCCTTGTCCAGGCGGACGAGGATCTCGTCATTGACGCTCTCCAGGGCGCAGATGACGAACAGGCAGCCCGAGGCGGCCATCTCCTCCCAGATCTCAGCGTGCTCGAGCACGTGCTCGACCTTTGTGGTGCAGTCAAAGGTCAGCTCAGGGCAGCGCTCGTGCAGCGCGCGCACGAGCGCCAGCGAGTGGCGCCGGCCGTTGAGGAAGTCGGGGTCGCCGAACGTGATGTGGCGCGCGCCGATGCCCGCGAGGCGCTCGAGGTGGCTGGCCTCCACGTAGCCGACGAGTCGCTCCTCCCCGGCGATCGCCCGCGCGGTCAGCTCATGCTCGATGAGCTCGCGGCTGGCTGTGGCGTAGAGCCCGTAGAAGCAGATCGCCAGCGCGGGATGCTCGCGGCGGACTCGGCGTCCAGCGGTGAGCGCTGGGCGCATGGCGGTGTGCATCGGCACCGAGAAGCCGACCGCCTGTGCCCACTGAAGCGCGCCGCGGTCCCATGGCTGCAGCTGAGATCCAGACAGCGCACCTCGTGCTCGGCTCGCAGGGCGGCCGCCGGCGAGGCGACGTGCAATGGCTGGTGACCCAGCTCGTAGGTCGAGATCAGCAGGACGCGCACGAATAGCCACCCTAGCGCGCCTCGACGGACTCGGCTGCGAGCGGATCGATCGAGATCCGTAGGAGCGCGTGCGCAGCGCGTAGAGACCGTTCAACCGCGTCGGCGCTCGCCGCGCGCGCGAACATGAAGCCCAGGTAGCGATCCTGAAGCCCAGGTAGCGATCCCCGTCGGGCAACGGCACCACGGGCCGGCCGTGGGCGATCGTGATCTCCAACCCGCCGATGCCCGGCACCGCGCGCGCCTGCTCCTGTCCTTCGACCCCGCGCAGCACGCCCGCCGTGGGGATTGGGATCATCATCACCCCCGAGGCCGTCGACTCCCGCGCCACGTCCTCGAGCCCGAGACCCAATGCGTGGCGCAGGATCACCTCCTCCAGACTCACCCCGGCGCCGAAACGCAGGGCGCGTGAGCACAGACCGCCGATCGACCGCGCCGCCAGCTCCAGGAGACTCACTCGCTCGCCGTCCACTCGCAGCTCGGCGTGAACTGGTCCCTCTCGCAGGCCCAGCGCCCGCGCCGCCCGTGCGGTCACCGCCTCGACCTCGGCCAGGACGCCGGCCGGGAGTCGCGACGGTGTGACGTAGAGCGTCTCCTCGAAGTACGGCCCCTCGAGCGGGTCGGGCTTATCAAAGACCGCCAGCACCTCCAGACAACCAGCGCGCAGCAGCGCCTCGACCGCCACCTCCGCGCCGGGCAGATAGCTCTCCAGCAGCAGTGGCGCACCGGCCGGCTCGTGAGCGGCCGCCAGAATGCCGCGGACGCGGTCGGCGGTCAGGTGTGCCTGCTCGGCGTCATCGGCGCGGATCACGCCCCGACTGCCCGACAGTGACAGCGGCTTCACGACGCAGGGAAAGCCCACATCGCCCGCCACGGCCGTGACGTCGGCTCCGCATGCCAGCAGCGCGAAGCGCGGTTGCGGGACGCCGGCCTCCGCGAGTTCCCGGCGCATCGCCGCCTTGTCGCGCGTGCGGGCGACGGCGGCCGGCGGGTTATGGGTCAGTCCGAGGCGCTCGGCGCCCAGCGCGGCGGCCATCACCCCCTGGTCATCGACGCCCACGATCGCGGCGAACGGAGTCTCTTGGGCGCGCTCAGCAATTTGCTCGGCCGCCCGTGCGGGGTCTGACAGGCGAAGCGTGAGCGCCCGTTCGCCCATCGCCGTCGCCATCGCCGCCCGACGCTCGGACGCCACCGTGACCGGCACGCCGAGCTCCCGCGCCGCCGCCAAGAAGTCCGGCGCCCGGTAGGTGGCCGACGGCACGATCAGAAGGACGCGGTCCATGCCGGGTATCGTAGGTCGGTGACCGAACCAGACCCCGCGCCGCTTGCCATCACGGCATCGGCCCTCGAACGCGTCCGCGACTTCCGCGGCACCGCACCCGGTGACCGTGTGCTGTCGGTACGAGTCTCCGGCGAGGGCGATGGCGAGTACGTCTGCGCGCTATCGCTCGAGCCGCTGGCCACCGTCCGCGCCAGCGACACCGTGCAGCACGAGGGTGATCTCGCGATCGTGGTCGCCGAAGACAGCGTCGAGAAGCTGCGCGGGGCCACGATCGACTGGAGCGCGAACCGGCTGGGCGGCGGCTTCGTCGTCCTCAACCCCAACAAGCCGGCACCCCGGCCCGCCGTTCTTCCCATCCTCCCGATGAGCCCGGGAGCCGGTCGCCCCGGCCCGCCGCCGGGTTCTCCGTACCCTTCGCCAACGGGAGGGCTGGACACCGATCTCGCGCGTCGCGTGATGGCCGTGCTCGACCGCGACGTCAACCCAAGCATCGCCAGCCACGGCGGACACGCCGAGCTCGCCGCCGTCGAAGGCGCCACCGCCTACCTGCGCCTCGGCGGCGGATGCCAGGGCTGCGGCATGGCCACAGTCACCCTCAGCCAAGGCATCGAAGTGGCGATCACCCAGGCTGTCCCCGAGATCGACCGCGTCGTCGACGTGACCGACCACGCCTCCGGCAGCAACCCCTACTTCGAGCCCGCCAAGAAATAGCCGGCACCATCGTCTGGACGGCCAGCCCGATCGAGCTCTCCAGCTGGGCTCCGCCGAAAAGCGCACTCGGTCTGCTCAGCTCAGCTCGCCAATATCGGGGCGGAGCGCGTACGTGCCAACAGCTCCGCGTAGGTCGATTTGCCGCTGGCGGAAAGGGTGCGCGAGCGGGTGCGCGCACCGAAGGCCTAGCGGACCCTTGACTGCCGGGGTAGGGTACCGCTGGGTGAGCGAGATCGTCCAACCGGGGCCGGCCACGGGCGCTACTGTCATCGTTGAGCGTAGCGGCCTTGATGGGTTGCTTGCGGCGATCGCCGCGCAGGGTTATCAGGTTGTTGGCCCGACCGTGCGCGAGGGCGCGATCGTCTATCGCGAGGTGCACTCCGCCGCGGACCTCCCGATCGGCTGGGGCGACGAGCAGGACGGCGGCAGATATCGCCTGCGGCGCCGCGAGGATGAGGCGGTGTTCGGCTACGCTGTCGGCCCGCATTCCTGGAAGCAGTTCCTGCACCCTCCGCGCCTGCGGCTGTGGCAGGCGCGGCGCGGGCACAACGGCGAGGGCCTCGAGTTCATCGAGGAACCCACCGAGGCGCCGCGCTACGCCTTCTTCGGGGTGCGTTCGTGCGAGCTTGCCGCAATTGCGATTCAGGACCGAGTGTTCTTGCCTAGCGCCCATCCCGATCAGAGCTACTCCGCCCGGCGCGAGGACGCGCTGCTCGTGGCGGTCAATTGCGGCGATCCGAGCGGCACGTGCTTCTGCACCTCGATGGGAACCGGTCCGAAGGCGAGCTCGGGGTATGACCTCGCGCTGACTGAGGTGCTCAACGGAGGGGACCACCGATTCGTCGTGGAGGTCGGAAGCGACCGGGGCGCGCTCGTGCTCGCCGACGTGCCGTACCGCGGCGCCGACGATGTTGACGAGCGTGACGCGGCGGAGGTGACCGCGGGCGCGGTCGCTCGGATGGGACGCGAGATGCCAGAGGTCGACCTGCGGGCGCTTCTGTACGCCAACTATGAGCACCCACGGTGGGACGACGTCGCCGAGCGCTGCTTGACATGCGGCAACTGCACGATGGTGTGCCCGACATGCTTCTGCACGTCGGTCGAGGACACCGCGGACCTGGCCGGCGAGGAGGCCGAGCGCTGGCGCCGCTGGGAGTCGTGTTTCTCGGTCTCTTTTAGCCATGTGAGCGGCGGCGAGGCGCGTACGTCGCCCCGCTCCCGCTATCGCCAGTGGATGACCCACAAGCTGGCGACGTGGTTTGATCAGTTCGGCACGTCCGGGTGCGTGGGCTGCGGGCGTTGCATCACCTGGTGCCCGGTCGGCATCGACATTACCGAGGAGGTGTCGGCTATTCTCTCGAACCCGACGCCGCCCGAAGACGCCTCATAGGGGGGGAGCCAGGCTTGGAGAGCATCGAGCAGGAACTTGCAGCGACTCGGATGTTCCGGAACCTGACTCCGGAGCAGTTGGAGGTGATTGCCGATCTGGGCGAGGAGGTCGAGTTCGCCGACGGCCGCGCCCTAATGGTCGAAGGTGACCCAGCGGACTCGTTCTTCTTGATCCGCGAGGGCTTTGTGGCCCTGGAGATCCAAGCGCCCACAGGAACGATCACGATCGAGACGTTGCATAATGGCGACCCGATCGGCTGGTCGTGGCTGTTTGAGCCGTACCTTACGCATTTCGACGCGCGCTCGCGGGGGGTCACGCGGGCGATCAAATTCGACGCCGCGGTGCTGCGTCGTCGCTGCGCAGAGGACGCCCAGTTGGGCTACGACATGATGCGCAGCTTCACGTCTGTGATCGTCGAGCGTCTGCACGCGACACGGCTTCAGCTACTCGACGTCTATGGCGGCGTTAGCGTCAGCTGAGTCGCTCGCGCCCGCCCGGGGCGCGATGACGCCGCGCACCCACCGGGTGGTCAGTCGGCGCCGCGAGACTTACGACACCTGGACGGTGGCCCTAGAGCCGCTGCCCGGGGAGGAGCTACCGATGTTCGCCCCAGGCCAGTTCGGCATGCTCTACGCCTTCGGCGTCGGCGAGATACCGATCTCGCTCAGCGGTGCGGCCACAGCTCTTGACCCCCTGCGCTGTACGGTGCGCGCGGTCGGGGGAGTGAGCGGAGCGTTGTGCGCGCTCGACCCGGGCGACCTGGTCGGTCTGCGGGGACCGTTTGGCAGCACCTGGCCGCTGGCCGGGGCGGTCGCAGGCGATGTGGTGATCGTGGCCGGCGGCCTCGGTCTGGCGCCGCTGCGCCCGGCGATCCACCACCTGCTCGCTCACCGAAACGAGTACGAGCGTGTGATCATCTGCTACGGCGGCCGATCGGCAGCCGAACTACTGTACGTGACCGAGTTCGAGGAATGGCGCGGGCGCTACGACCTCGACATCGACGTGATCGTCGACATCGCGGGCTCGGACTGGCACGGGAAGGTCGGGGTGGTGACCAAGCTCGTCGAACTGGCGGCCTTCGACCCCGACAATACGATCGCGATGGCGTGCGGCCCGGAGGTGATGCTGCGCTTCGTGGCTTTGACGCTGCAAGCGCGAGGCGTTTCCACCGACCGGCTCTACATCTCGATGGAGCGCAACATGCACTGTGCGATCGCGCAATGCGGCCACTGTCAGTTCGGCCCGAAGTTCATCTGCCGCGAAGGGCCGGTGCAGCGCTACGACGAGGTCGAGTCGTGGCTGAGGGTGTCGGAGCTGTGACCGGGACCTCCGCCAAGCCCAAGCTGGCGGTGTGGAAGTTCTCCTCCTGCGACGGCTGTCAGCTCAGTCTGCTCAGCTGCGAAGACGAGCTGCTCACGCTTGTCGGTGAGGTCGAAATCGCGTACTTCCTGGAAGCCTCACGGGCGGAGGTCGAGGGCCCCTATGACCTATCGCTCGTGGAAGGGTCGATCACGACCGAGCAAGATGCCGAGCGCATCCACCGCGTACGGCGAGTGTCACATCGACTGGTGACAATCGGCGCGTGCGCAAACGCGGGCGGGATCCAGGGGCTGCGCAACTTCACCGACGTCGAGGATTTCGTCACGGCGGTGTACCCGACGCCCGAGTACATCTCCACGTTGGAGTACTCGACACCGATCAGCGCCCACGTGCCGGTCGACTTCGAGCTGCAGGGCTGCCCGGTCAACAAGTATCAACTACTGGAGGTGATCCGGGCCGCGCTCGGCGACCGCGTGCCGCCCATCCCCGCGTCGAGCGTGTGTCAGGAGTGCAAGTTGCGCGGCAACGTCTGCGTCATGGTTGCCCACGGCACGCCATGTCTGGGTCCGGTGACGCACGCAGGCTGCGGAGCTCTGTGCCCGTCGTTCCACCGTGGCTGCTACGGGTGCTATGGGCCGATGGAGTCGCCGAACACCGGCTCGTTGACCACGTGGCTCCGCAAGCTGAACATGGACGACCTCGACCTCGTTCGCGTGTACCGGACGTTCAACGCGTGCGCGCCAGACTTCCAACGCGAAAGTGAGCGCCATGGCCCTTGAACCTCAGGCTCGCAGCCGCCGCATCCGCACCGCCGCCCTTGCGCGCGTCGAGGGCGAGGGCGCGATGAGCGTGCGCATCCGCGACCGCGAGGTCCTCGAGGTGCAGTTGCGCATCTACGAGCCGCCGCGCTTCTTCGAGGCGCTGCTGAAAGGGCGCTCCTATACCGAGGTGCCCGACATCACGGCGCGCATCTGTGGCATCTGCCCGGTCGCCTACCAGACAAGCGGCTGCCTCGCGATCGAGCAGGCATGCGGCGCGACCGTCGACGGTCCGATCCGCGAGCTGCGCCGGCTGATGTACTGCGGCGAATGGATCGAAAGCCACGCGCTGCACCTGTACCTGCTGCATGCGCCCGATTTCCTAGGCTACGAGAGCGCGATCCACATGGCCGCCGACCATCAAGGGCTGGTTGAGCGCGGGCTGGCCACGCGCAAGGTGGGCAACAGCTTGCTGATCACGCTCGGTGGTCGAGCCGAGCACCCGGTCAACCCACGGACTGGCGGTTTCTATCGTGCGCCCAGCCGGGATGAGCTGGCGCCGCTGGTCGAGCCGCTGCAGCGCGCGCTCGAGGACACGCTCGATACGATCGCGCTCACCGCGACGCTTACGATGCCTGAGTTCGAGCGCGATTACGAGTTTGTGGCGCTCCGCGACGACGACGGGCGGTACCCGATCGACCGTGGGCGGATCGTTTCCAGCAGCGGTCTGGACATTCCGGCGGAGGCCTTTGACGATCATTTCGTCGAGGAGCACGTGCCCCACTCCAACGCCCTGCACAGCCGCCTGCGCGACGGCGGCTCCTACATGGTCGGGCCGCTGGCGCGATACAGCCTCGCCTTCGACCTGTTGTCGCCGCTCGCCCGCGATGCGGCCTGCAATGCCGGACTCGCGCAGTCGTGTCGCAACCCCTTCCAGAGCATCATCGTGCGTGGGGTGGAGCTCCTGTACGCGATCGAAGAGGCGCTGCGCTTGATCGAGGCCTACGAGCAGCCCGACCCCCCGGCCATCGCTCTGCAGCCGCGCGATGGCGTGGGCTGCGGAGTCAGCGAGGCCCCGCGCGGAATCCTCTGGCACCGCTACGAGATCGATGCCTCCGGGGCAATCCGCGATGCTCGCATCGTGCCACCCACTTCCCAGAATCAGCGCGCGATCGAGGAGGACCTGCACGGCTTCGTGGCTGGCCACCTGGACCTGTCCGATGACGATCTGCAGTGGCAGTGCGAGCAGGCGATCCGCAACTACGACCCGTGCATCTCGTGCGCGACGCACTTCCTCAAGCTCGACGTCGAGCGTGCCTGACGCGCCGTCTCGCGCTGGCGCCGTCGTCATCGGCGTCGGCAACGAGCTCAGAGGAGACGACGCCGCCGGACTGATCGTAGCCTGGCGCTTGCGCGAGCGGGCCGCAACGCAAGCGGTCGTGCTCGCCTGGGAGGCCGAGCCGGCCGGTCTGCTGGAGGCATGGATCGGCGCCGAACTGGCGATCGTGGTCGACACGGTCGTCTCGGGCGCCGAGCCGGGCACCGTCCAACGTTTCGATGTGTCCGCGGTGCCGCTGCCGGCCAGGCTGGTCGGGTTCTCGACCCATGCGCTCGGGGTTGCGGAGGCAATCGAGCTGGCGCGCGCTCTGCACCGCCTCCCCGGCCGCACCATCGTCTACGGCATTGAGGGAAGCTCCTTCTGCGCCGGCGCGCCGCTGGCCCCGACCGTCGAGCGCGCCATCGACGAGACGCTCACGCGGATCGTGGCCGAGCTCGGGCATACGTCCCTCACGGGTGCGCCAGGCGACCCGCGCGCGGCACGTCCATAGATAGGTCGACCGAGTGAGTCTCGGCGAGCGTCCCCGTGCACAAGCGATAGCTAGAGCAGCAGCCGCACATGCGGTGGATTCGGGCTCAGGCGGTCGCCGTTGAGGCGATCGCACCGTCTCGGCGCTCGCCGCCAGTTGGGACACCAACTGTTGGCCTCGGTGTGCTTGATCGTCCCCAGGTCCACTACGGTGCGACGGCAGCGGGGGGCTCGCGGCGCGAGCGTGGGGACGGCTGCCCGGAGGGCGAGTGCGGCACCGGCCGGGGTCGCCGGAAGCTTGCGCGCAGCGGCGCGTCGCCACATAGGGAGTGGCCCCCCACGGAAGACGGTGATCTGTTGGTAGCGATCGCCCAGCGCGATGGACGAGACGGCTGGCGCCAACCAACACAATCACTCGGTGTCGTGCGACTCCAGGTGCTCTCGCGCAAGCCGGTCGAGAAGCTCGGCAAGCGAAGCTGGGGCTTCGCCCATCGGAAAGGGGCCGCTAGCCGGCTTGCTCTTTCCAGCCCGTGGCCCGCAATATCGCGCACTGCCGCGACTGCGCCAGCACCGTCCCGTCCGGCGCCCAGATCACCCCATCCTCCTCGAAGAACCCTTCGTGCACGAGCGTTGACGTGAACCGCGCCAGGCACAACTCGCCCGCGTCGTGCCGCGGCTGCGAATCACGAAACAGAACGCTGAGCGCGATCGTCGGTGAGCCGGTGAAACCTGACGTCCTGGCATATGGCGGCGATAACCAGGCGTCGCTGTAGAGCGCGAGCGACAGAGCGTCGGTTGGGCGGAGCTCAAGGAGCCCCGTCCAACCGCCGATCTCCATCGGTGCATGGGGGCCGGCGTGCGGCGGGGACCCAAGGCGCGGTTGTAACACCATCTGGCGCACGAACGGTGGCGCTGTCGGCGCCAGCGGTACCGTCGCGCGCTCGGCGTCCGGCGGCGGGACATCGGGCGGCGGCAAGTCGCCGAGCTCGGGCGCTTCCCACGGCCGCGAGAACGCCGCCAGCGCGACCGCGATCGTGCGCGTATCTTGAAGCAGCCGACCCGAGACGGTCGCCAGCGAGCGCCCGACACGCTCAAGCTGACACAGCATCGTCACCGGGCCCGGCTCGGGAACGGCGAGGTAGTGCACTGTTAGCACGCGGGGCGCGCGGTCGAGGTCGTTGAGCTCGAGTTGGAGCCCGCGCATCACGAGCGCGGCTACGTAGCCGCCGTGCGGTCCAGCGCCGGCGCGCCAGTCGGCGGAGAGCGTACCGGCGAACTCGCTCCGGTCGAGGCGTTCGAGCGCGGTGTCGCGGTCGAAGCGGGTCGTCATCGCCGCGCGACAATACACCGCGCGTGGAGACTGCAGTTGCTCGCGACAAGTGCGCAGCTTCAGCTACGTCATCTGTCGCGGTCGAGGGTGACCGTGACCGCGGTGCCGTTTTGTTCACCGGAGCCCGTAACTGTGAGCTCTGCCCCGATTGCGTGGTTGCGGTCGCGCATGGTTGTGAGTCCCATGTGATTCGCCTTCAGACGAATCGCTACACCCTGGGCGTTCACAAACGCCCGTCTCACCGCCTCCGGACGAATGTCGTTGGTCCGCTCCACGAGCTCCTCCATCGTCCGGAGACCTCTTGCGTGAAGCGGTGATGGTCTTCTTGTACTCGCGAATGACGTCGTGCTTGGCGTGTCCGAGCTCGATGCCGGGCGTATCGAAGATGGTCACCGGGATGCCGGCGGTCCCTCCTCCCCCGTGAACGCCGGTCATCGTCGCACACGCCGCGTCGAGGGTCTCGCGGCGGCGGCCCGTGCCGCAGCCGTCTAGCGAGGTCCCGTGCCGCCCCGCCCCGCAGCGCTGCCCTGGTTGCTCGGACGGCCGAGTCGCTGCGACCGCGCCTTGTGCTCGCGGGGCCCCGCCCGTCAAACTTGCTGACGAAGGCGTGACCAGGAATGGGGGTTGTTGGCGGTGACCGGGGTGTTGTACGGGTTGGCTCAGTTCTGCATCCGGCGCCGGTTCATCGTGCTCGGGGTGTGGGTGGTGGTGGCCGTGGCCCTGTTCGTGGTATCCCACCAGCTCGGCGACAGGACGAACGACAACCTGTCGCTTCCGGGCACCGACAGCCAGCAGGCGACCGACGCGCTGGCCAAGTCGTTCCCCGACCAGTCGCACGGGACGAGCCCGATCGTCCTGCACGCGAAGAACGGGAAGCTCACGGACTCGAAGTACGCCGATGCCGTCAATCAGGCCGCTGCGTCGGTGGCCAAAGCTCCGCACGTCGCCTCGGTGGTCAATCCGCTCACGCCGCAGGGCGCCACAGCGCTGAGCAAGGACCAGATGACCGGCTACCTGTCGGTGACGCTCACCGAGAGCCCGGGCGAGCTGACCACCGCGCAGGCCCAGACGATCATCAACGCAGCGGGCCCGGCCAAGGCGGCCGGCCTCGAGGTCGAGACGGGGGGCCAGCTGGGACAGAAGGTGTCCAAGCCCTCGACCGAGTCCAGCGAGCTGATCGGGATCATCGCGGCGATGGTCATCCTGAGCCTCACGTTCGGGACCGTCGTCGCGATGCTGCTGCCGATCCTCAACGCGATCGTGGCGCTGACGGCGACGCTGGCGGTGATCCGTCTGCTCGGGCACGTGATGTCGGTTCCCACGGTGGCGCCGACACTGGCCACGATGATCGGGCTCGGCGTCGGGATCGACTACGCGCTGTTCATCGTGACCCGGCACTTCCGCGGGTTGCGCGAGGGTCTCGAGCTGCACGAATCGCTCGCGCGCGCGACGGCGACCTCCGGCGGCGCGGTGTTCTTCGCCGGCGGAACGGTGACGATCGCGCTGGTGTCGCTGGCCGTGGCCGGGATCCCGCTCGTGACCACGATGGGCCTGATGGCGGCGATCGCGGTCGTGATCGCCGTGCTGGCGGCGCTCACCCTGCTGCCGGCGGCGCTCGCGATCACCGGCCCGCGGATCAACTCACTCCGGGTGCGGAAGCTGCATGCCGAGTCCCATCGCGAGGATGGGCTCTGGGCGAAGTGGGCCGCCGGCGTCGCCAATCATCCCCTGCTGGCCGGTCTGGCCGCGCTGGCGATCCTAATCCCGCTGTCGATCCCGGTGCTGTCGCTCACCCTCGGCCAGCAGGACGTGGCCGCGCTCTCCACCTCGACCACCGCCCGCCGCGCCTATGACCTGATCTCCGCGAACTTCGGGCCCGGCGTGAACGGACCGCTGCTCGTCGCCGCCTCGCTCGGCTCACCGGCCACGGCCCCGTCGGGCGCGCCGCCGACATCCTCGGGTTCGGATCCGCGCGCCCAGGACCCGCGGCTGCAGACGCTCCAGAAGGACATCGCCTCGACTTCCGGGGTCGCGGGGGTGACGCCGATCCAGATCGACCAGGCGGGCACTACGGCCTTCTTCAACGCGATCGCCACCACAGGCCCGGCCGAGACGAACACCGCGAACCTGGTCACCCACCTGCGCTCGAGCGTGATCCCCAGCGCCGAGAAGGGCACGAACATGCAGGCGCACATCGGGGGCAGCACGGCCGGCTACCTCGACCTCGCCACACGGATCGCCGGCAAGCTGCCGCTGCAGATCATCGTCGTGATCGCGCTCAGCTTCATCCTGCTGGTGATCGCGTTCCGGACGTTGGTGGTCCCGGCCCAGGCGGCGGTCATGAACCTGCTCTCGATCGGGGCCTCCTACGGTGTGCTGACGGCGGTGTTCCAGTACGGATGGGGGGACAGCCTGATCGGGCTCAGCGGGTCGGTGCCGATCGTCTCCTACGTGCCGCTGTTCATGTTCGCGATCCTGTTCGGGCTGTCGATGGATTACGAGGTGTTCCTGGTCAGCCAGATCGAGGAGCACATCAGCGCCGGCGAGGACAACAAGCGCTCGGTGATCTCCGGGCTGGTCACCAGCGGGCGCGTGATCACAGCGGCAGCGCTGATCATGGTGTTCGTGTTCGGCAGCTTCGTGCTCAACGGGGATCCAACGATCAAGCAGTTCGGCGTCGGGCTGGCGGTCGCCGTGATCCTCGACGCTACGGTCGTCCGCTGCCTGCTGGTGCCGGCCGTGATGGTGGCGATGGGCAAGATCAACTGGTGGCTGCCGCGCTGGCTGGACCGTGCGATCCCGCGCCTGAACGTCGAGGGAGCAGCGTACTTCGTTGACCCCGACGAGCCGGCGCCGGCTGAGCCCGAGGCGGCGCCCGCGGGGTGACGGTCAGCGCGTCCGCGTCGACTCGTCCTCATCTGTCCGGGCGCGCACTGCCCCCCTCAGGCGCCGGCGCGCCGCGCGCAGCGCTCGTCGCTCGGCCCGCGGGGGACGCAGGTCAAGCGGGCGGTGGCGGGTGCGGCGCAGGATCAGGAAGGCGGCCGTCCCCCACATGGCCGGGATCCACAGGGCGATGCCGTGGTAGACGACCGTGGCCGCGGTCGCCTTGGTCGCGTTGATGCCGTAGAGGACGAGCATCCCCACGAGGCTGCCGTCGAGGATGCCGATGCCACCCGGCACGGGGATCAGGTTCGACAGGTAGCCGATCTGGTAGGCGAGCACGATCGGCGCCAGCGGCGGTGAGGTCCCGGCGGCGTGGAAGCAGGCGACGAGCACGGCGATGTCGCACCACAGATAGGCAAACGCGCCGACGAGCCGCCAGTCGGGGGTGCGAAGCAGGTCGAGCGTGGAGCGGATCGTGGTCGCGGTCGCGTTCAGCGCGGTCCGCACCCGCCCCGGCGCCCGGCGGGCCGCGGTGCGCTCCGTGACCGACGGCAGCACGAGGAAGAACAGCAGCACGGCGACGCCCACCATGCCGGGAACCAGGCTCAGCAGCGGGTTGCTGGGGCCGGGAAACAGCCCGACCCAGAGCCCGAGGCCGGCGATCGCCAGCGTCAGCACGTTGACCGCGCTGGTGAGCAGGAACAGGGTCGCCGAGCGCTCGGCGATACGGCCGGGAGGACCACCGCGCTCGACCAGCAGCCACGCGCCCACCGCGACGCTGCCCGCGCCACCGAGCGAGACGGCCGCCCCGAAGGCGAGCTCGCTCAGCGCCACCCGGGCGCCGAAGCGGATCGGCGCGCGATCGAACACCTGCAGGAAGGCGAGCACGTAGCCCAGGCACGAGAGGATCTCCATCACGACCGCCGCCACCAGCCACCACGGGTTCATGTCCGCGACCACGTCGGCGACACCGTGCAGGCCTGGCACCGCCAGCAGCAACCCGGTGGTCAGCGCCACGAGCAGCACCAGCGAGATCAGCCCGTTGCGCAGTCGCTTCGTCGCTTCGGCGTTCAGGCGTACATGCTCCGCCTGCTCAGACCCATCCGAATCGTCCTGGATCGCCGGCACCGTTGAGTATTCAAGCATCCGCCGCCGGGCGGCTGGGGATGTCATGCTGATGGCATGACCGCAGTCGAGCTCGCGCAATGGGAAGTGACCGGGATCCGGGCCGGGAACCCGGGCCCGTTCACGCTCAGCGGCACCAACTCGTGGATCATCGGACGCGGCCCGGCCTGGCTCGTGGATCCCGGCCCGCTGCTCGACGAGCACCTCGCGGCAGTGGTGGCCGAGCTGGAACGGCGCGGGGGTCTCGGCGGGATTGCCCTCACCCACGACCACGCCGATCACACCGCCGCCGTGCCCGCCCTGCGCGAGCGGTTCCCCGAGGCCAGGCTGGCGGCGGCCCGGGGCGCGGTCGACGTCCCGCTTTCGGACGGCACGCGCTTCGGCCCGCTGGAGGCGATCGCGACACCGGGTCATGCGCCGGACCACCTGGCCTTCGTGGCCGGCGAGGTGGCGTTCACCGGCGACGCGGTGCTCGGTGAGGGGAGCGTGTTCATCGCGCCCGACCCGGGGGCGCTGGCCGGCTACCTGGCGGCGCTGCGGAGGCTGCGGGAGCGGGGGCCGGCGGTCATCTGTCCCGGCCACGGGTCGGTGGTCGCCGACCCGGCGGCCAAGATCGACGAGTACCTGGCGCACCGTCTCGACCGCGAGCGGCGCCTGGTGGCGGCGCTCGACGCGGGCCTGCGGACAGTCGACGACCTGATCGACGAGGTGTGGGCCGACGCGCCCGCGATCCTGCGGCCGGCCTCGATCGTGACGCTCGCCGCCCACCTGGACAAGCTCGAGGACGAGGGGCGGCTCCCGGACGGTGTTGAGCGGCCCACCGGGTGGCCGGTGGCCGGCGTGCAGCCCTGACGCGCAGGTCACGGAATCCCTAGCCGGCGCGGCCCGCGGAATCCCTAGCCGGCGTCGGCCGCTCGTCGCTGCGGATGGCCTGAGCGGAGTCGCCGGCGGGCCAGCTCCATGGCCGCGGTGAGCGGCGTGGCGCCGATCGCCTCGGCGTCGTCGAAGACCTGGCGCAGGGTGTCCCCGATCCCGCGCACGCGCCGCCGGGCGGAGCCGGGGTCGTAGCCCCCGATCTCCTCGGCGATGTTGATCACGCCGCCCGCGTTGACGACGAAATCGGGCGCCCAGAGAATGCCGTGCGCGGCGAGCAGGTCGGCGATGCCGTCATCGGCGAGCTGGTTGTTGGCCGCCCCGGCGATCACCGCGCAGCGCAACCGCGGCACGGTGTCGTGATCCAGGAAGCCTCCGAGCGCGCACGGCACCAGCACCTCGACGTCGGATTCGAGGGCCCGATCGGGATCGGTCCACCTGGCGCCGAGCTGCTCGGCGAGCGCACGCTTGGCGAGATCGACATCGGCGAGCACGAGGTCAGCGCCGCCGCGGGCGCAGCGCTTGGCCACCCGGGAGCCGACGTGCCCGAGCCCGATCACGCAAGTCCGCCGCCCGCGCAACGAGGCGGAGCCGAAGGCCCGCTCGCACGAGGCGCGGATCGCAGCCTCGACCCCGAGCGCCGTGAACGGACTCGGGTCGCCAGACCCGCCGCGGCTGCGCGCCAGTCCCGCAACGTGGGCGGTGCGCTCGGCGATGACGCTCATGTCGCGGCTCGAGGTCCCCACGTCCTCCGCCGCGATGTAGCGACCGTCGAGCGCCTCGACGGTGTCCGCGAAGTCCAGCAGCGCGGCGTGCCGGCGCTCGGAGCCCGGCCGCCTGCCTCCGGGCAGGAGGATCACGCCCTTGCCGCCGCCCAGCGGCAGGTCGGCCACGGCAGCCTTGTACGTCATCGCCCGCGACAGCCGCAGGGCATCGCGCAGCGCCGCCCGCGAATCGTCATAGCTCCACATCCGGCAGCCGCCAAGCGAGGGTCCGCGCAGCGTCGAGTGGACCGCGACGATCGTGTACAGCCCCGACCGCCCGCCCCGCCGGACGAGCACCTCCTCGTGATCGAGCTCTTCGAGGTAGCGGTCCAGCGTCTCAGCGACCGCCGCCGAGGTTCCCGCTGACCTGCCCGGTCCCCGGCGTCGCGCTGCCCGATCCGACCGACGCCGGCACCGCCGTCGCCGGAGTGCTCGTCGTACCGGTGCTTCCATTCCCGGGCTGCGTGCCGGTGGTCGTGCCGCTGCCGGCGTTCGTGTCCATGGTCGTAGCGCCGGTGCTAGAGGAGGATCCCGTGTCGGTGGCGCCCGTCGTCGTGCCTGTGCTCGCGCCCGACGTGCCCGCGCCGTTCGTGGCGGCGGGCGTCGGCGCGCTGCCGACCGCTCCGGTCGTGCCGCTGGGACCGTTGGCAGCCGGATCGAGCTCGTCGATCCCGGGCGACGGCGTCGTGCCGGCCGCTGACCCGGTGGCCGGCGGTGTGGGCGCCGGCATGGTCCGGCCGGTGATCGCCGGCTTCACCGGGGGAGCCGTCTCCGCGGCGGCCGGGTCGGCGGTCACCGAAGCGGCGGCCGGCTGCGGCGGGCTCGGTGCCACCCCCGGGTAGGCGGAGCCCTGCACCAGGGAGTGGTGCACCGGGCGCGCATGGGCAGCGGGGATGAGCGAGCGCTGGATCTCGACGGCTCCGCCCGCAGTGACCACCGCGGCGGCGAGGAGCGTCGCGACGTGGCCCGCGCCGGTGGCGAGCACGCCCGCCGAGGCCATGGCGCCGCCCGAGCCGGCCGCGCCGCCGGCCGCGCCGCCGGCTGCCGCCGCGGCACCGCCGCCGCCCGCGGCACCGCCGCCGCCGATTCCGAGTGCGTGGCAGATCAGGCCGAATGGGCCGAGGCCGGGCACGAGCGCGGCCAGCTCACGGCTCGTGCCGCGCATCTCGCGACGGAAATCGCGGCAGCCGTGGCAATCACGAAGGTGGCGCCGGGCCAGCCCGCTCGGACGCGCGCCGCGGTCGTGGGCGCCGATCATCTCCGTGCGGATCTCGGCACAGGCGACGTCGCGCGCCTCGGCGGCATGGGCGAGACCCACCCGGGCGCGGACGAGCAGCGACTTCACGGCGGGGACCGAAGCCCCGAGCGCGGCCGCGAGGTCGGCGTAGCTCATCCCCCCGAGCTCGCGCATCAGCAGCGCCGAGCGCTGCTGCTCGGGCAACCGCCGGACGTCGGCGATCAGGCGCCGGAGCGATTCCCGACGCTCGGCCTCCTCGATCGGGTCGTGGCTGGGTGGCGCGACCAGCCCGAACACCTCGGGTGGGGGTGGCGGGGACCGTCGGAGCTCGTCGATGCAGCGGTTGTGGGCCACGCGGTAGAGCCAGGCGCGCAGCGCCAGCTCGCGCTCGTTGGCCCGCAGCCCGGAGTAGGCGCGGACGAAGACGTCCTGGAGGGCGTCCTCGGCGTCCTGCCGGGAACCGGGCAGCATCTGGCGCGTATAGGCGAACAGGCGCTGCCGGTAGCGGTCGTGGATGACCCGGAAAGCCTCGTCGTTGCCGGCCCGGAACAGCGCCACCAGCTGCTCGTCGGAGCGCAGACGGAGCAGCGGCGCCCCGATCGAGATCCGAGTCCGCGCTATTGCTGCCGGTGCTTCGAGGGCCGAGGCTTCCACGCAAATCCCTTATGGCAATGTAACGCGTGTCGCGGGAGAAAGTTCCGCGCCGTGTCGCAGGAGAGCGTCCCGCGACAGCTGATCAGGCGAGGCTCACCATGACGTGCTTGACCTCGGTGTAGTCCTCGAGCGCGTACATGCTGAGGTCCTTGCCGTAGCCCGACTGCTTGAAACCGCCGTGGGGCATCTCGGAGGCCAGCGGGATGTGATCGTTGACCCACACGCAGCCGAACCGCAGCGCCTTGGAGACCCGCATGGCCCGCCCGACGTCCCTGGTCCAGACCGAGGAGGCGAGGCCGTAGGGGGTTCCGTTGGCCCAGGCGATCGCCTCGGCTTCGTCGGCGAACTGCTGCACGGTGATCACCGGGCCGAAGATCTCGCGCTGGATCATCTCGTCGTCCTGTCGAAGTCCGGAGACAACGGTCGGCTCGAGGAAGAAGCCGGGCAGATCGGGCTCGCGGCCGCCGGTGGCGATCTCGGCGTGGGCGGGCTTGCGCTCGAGGAAACCCTCCACGCGCCCGCGCTGGCGGGCCGAGTTCAGCGGCCCGAGCGTCGTGTCGGGGGCGAAGGTGTCGCCGACCACGAATCCGGCCGCCTGCTCGACGAGCCCGGCCACGAACTCGTCGTGCACCTTGGCCGAGGCGAGCACGCGCGTGGCGGCGGTGCAGTCCTGGCCGGCGTTGTAGTAGCCGGTACCGGCGATCGTCTCGAGCGCTGTCTCGAGGTCCGCATCGTCGAACACCACGACCGGCGCCTTGCCGCCGAGCTCGAGGTGGACGCGCTTGAGCGTCTCGGCGGCGGCGCCGGCGATCCACTTGCCGGTGTCGACCGAGCCGGTCAGCGAAACCATGTCGACCTGCTCGTGGGTGACGAGTGCCTGACCGGCCGGGTTGCCGTGCCCGGTGATCACGTTGAGCACGCCCTCGGGGAAGATCTCGGCCGCCAGCTCGGCCATCTTCAGCGTCGAGGCCGGCGTCGTCTCGGCGGGCTTGAGCACGACCGTATTGCCGGCCGCCAGCGCGGGGCCGATCTTCCATACGGCCATCATCAACGGGTAGTTCCAAGGTGCGATCTGGCCCACGACGCCGATCGCCTCGCGGCGGGTGATCGACGTATAGCCGCTCACGTACTCGCCCGCGGCGCGCCCTTCCAGGCAGCGGGCCGCTCCGGCGAAGAAGCGCAGGTTGTCGCACATGAACGGGATCTCGTCGCCCCTGAAGGCGGCGATCGGCTTGCCCGCGTTGGCGGCCTCGAGATGCGCGATCTCGTCCGCGTTCTCCTCGATCGCGTCAGCCAGCTTGAGCAGCGCGCCGGCGCGCTCGCCGGGAGTCTCGTTCGACCAGCCGTCGAACGCCCGGCGGGCGGCGGCCACGGCCCGATCGACGTCCGCGGCGGTGGACAGCGGCGCGGTCGCGATCACCTCGCCGGTGGCCGGGTTGAGGATGTCCTCGGTGCGGCCTTCGACGGGGTCGACGAACTCACCGTCGATGAAGTTCTGCAATGTCCGTACCGCGGTTGCCATGCCGTCTGCTCGTCAACTTACCACCCGCGGGCGCTCCACATCGGCGCAGGTTCGAGATCTGCGTCTACGAGCGGGCCATACGCTTCTACGCTAGGGCCACAGCCCCGTGTCAGGAGAGGAACCCAACCATGAATGAAGTCGTCATCGCCTCCGCTGCCCGTACCGCGATCGGCACCTACGGCAAGAGCCTCGGCGGCGTCCCGCCGAGCGATCTCGGCTCCACCGCCGCCATCGCGGCGATGGAGCGCGCCGGCATCGAGCCCGAGCAGGTCGAGACCGTCGTCTTCGGCAACGTGATCCACACCGAGCCCGGCGACATGTACATGGGGCGGCTGGTCGCGATGAAGGCCGGAATCCCTAAGGAAACCCCCGGCTACACCCTCAACCGCTTGTGTGGCTCCGGCGTGCAGGCGATCGTGTCGGCCGCCCAGCAGATCCAGACCGGGGACGCCGAGATCGCCGTGGCCGGCGGGGCCGAGTCGATGAGCCGCGGCCCGTACTGGGTCCAGAGCGCCCGGTGGGGAGCCCGGATGGGCGAGACGCCGATGATCGACGCCGTGATGGGGTGCCTGACCGATCCGTTCGGCCACGTGCTGATGGGGGTGACGGCCGAGAACCTGGCCGAACAGGGACCGATCTCCCGCGAGCGCCAGGATGCGTTCGCGGTCGAGTCGCACCGCCGGGCCGCGGCGGCACGCGAGGCCGGGACCTTCGACGACGAGATCGTCCCGGTCGAGATCAAGGTCAAGCGCGACAAGGTCCAGTTCGCGCGCGACGAGCACATCCGCGAGGACGCCTCGCTCGAGGGCATGGCCAAGCTGAAGCCGGCCTTCAAGCCCGACGGGACGGTGACCGCCGGCAACTCCTCCGGGATGAACGACGCCGGCGCCGCCGTCGTGCTGATGAGCGCCGGTCGCGCCCAGGAGCTCGGTGTGCGCGTCAAAGCGAAGATCCTCGCCTACGCGAGCTGCGGCGTCGATCCCTCGATCATGGGCATCGGCCCGGTCTCCGCGGTCCAGAAGGTGCTGGAGCGCTCCGGGCGCTCGCTCGACGAGATCGGCGTGATCGAGCTCAACGAGGCGTTCGCCGCCCAGGCGCTGGCGGTGATCGATGGGCTCGGGCTCGACACCGACAAGGTCAACCCAAACGGCGGCGCGATCGCGCTCGGGCACCCGATCGCCGCGACCGGCGCCGCGATCACGACCAAGATCCTCTACGAGATGGAGCGCGGCGACCACGAGCTCGGCCTCGTCACGCTGTGCATCGGCGGCGGCCAGGGCATTGCGATGCTGCTAGGGCGCAACGGGGCATGAGCATTCAGCGCTAGCCTTCCGACATAGGATGGATCCAGCGTCGGGCATCGGTATTCCGGTGGCATTCGCCGCAGGGCTGATCTCGTTTCTGTCGCCCTGCGTGCTGCCGCTGGTTCCCGGCTACATATCGGCGGTCGCCGGCGTCGCGCCGGCGGACGTCAACTGGCGGCGGGTGCTGGGTCCCAGCCTCCGGTTCGTGGCCAGCTTCTCGGCGATCTTCATCGCGCTCGGGTTACTCGGTCAGCGTGCGCTCCGCGCCACGCTGACCGGCCCCGCGGCGCTGAAGGTCTCCGGGGCGCTGATCATCGCCATGGGCGTCCTGTTCGTGATGGCGCCGTTCGTCCCGAGGCTGAACCGCCAGTGGCACGTCGGCAAGCTGATGGAGCGCGCCGGCCGCAGCGGTCCGGTCCTCACCGGCGCAGCGTTCGCGCTGGCGTGGACGCCGTGCACGGGACCGACCCTGGGAGCCATCATCGGCGCCACCGGCGCCACCAGCTCAGCCGCGCACGGGGCGATCCTGCTCGTCTTCTACTGCATGGGACTGGGCGTCCCGTTCCTGATCACGGCGATGGCGTTCGGGACCGTGACCTCGGCGCTGTCCGTGGTCAAGCGCCATTACGCGGTAGTTATCGGCGCCGGCGGTGTGGTCCTGATCTGGATGGGGCTCATGATCTGGACAGGCGAGTTCACGCAGCTCAACATCACCGTCAACCACTGGCTGCAGAGCCTCGGGTTGCCGGACCTGAACTCCTCGACCTGACCCGGAACCGGCCGGAGGGCGCCGGCGCCGGCTGGTCGGCGCCCCGCGCGCGACGCGGGCGCGGCGCAATGGTGCGCACGGGGCCTGAGGAAATTCCTCTCCTTAGGCTGCCCTAGGAGCGTCGGGTCAGTAATGCTCAGTCTCATGAGCGACGCTCTGAGAGCCGTTCTGCGGCCATCCGAGCCATCGCGGCTGATGATTTGATCCGCTGAAACGGGCCAAAACGGCGTTCTTGTCGGGTATTGCTGACCCACGCTCCTAGCGTGCTACTGTGGCCGCCTGCAGGGGTCTTAGGGCCGCCTAACGCACGAACAGGATCGCTTGTGTCGTTTGCACAGACCGTCGCGCTAGGAGCGCTTGCAGGGTTCACGATCTTCCTCGGTCTGCCCGTGGGGCGAATGCAGACGATCAGTACCCGCGCCCGGGTCGCGCTGGCGATGTTCTCCGTCGGCATCCTGGCGTTCATCTTCGTCGATGTCCTCTCCAACGCCCGGGACATCCTCGGCGCGGCGGTGACCGCCTACAAGGACGGCCACGCCTCGCTCGGTCATCTGATCTGGCTCGTCACGCTGATGGCCGTCGGGTTCGGCCTGGGCAGCGCCGGCCTCGCGATCCTCGAGCGCCGGATCCGACCCGCCGGCCCACGCCGGCCGCCGATCGCAGGCGGCGCGCCCGCCGTGGCCCTGACCGTCGCCGAGGCCGATGCCGTCGCGATCGAGGTCGACGCCTCGCGCCGGCGGGCCCTGCGCACCGGCCTCACGATCGCCGCGGCGATCGGCGTGCACAACTTCGCCGAGGGGCTGGCGATCGGCGTCTCGGCCCGAGCGGGCGCGATCAGCCTCGCCACCGTGCTGATCATCGGCTTCGCGCTGCACAATGCGACCGAGGGGTTCGGCATCGTCGGGCCGCTCGGTGACGTCCGGCCCTCGTGGAAATGGCTCGGGCTCGCCGGGCTGATCGGTGGCGGCCCCACCTTCCTCGGCTCGATCGTCGGCTACGCGGTCACCAGCACTCCGCTCGAGCTGGCCTTCTACGCCGTCGCCGGCGGCGCGATCCTGTACGTGATCGGCGAGGTCTGGAACGGGATGCGGCGCTACGGCCACCGCGAGCTGGGGCTGCTGCTACTGACCGTCGGCTTCCTGGCCGGGGTGATCACCGACCTCGTGATCACCTACGGCGGCGGCTGAGCCGCCGCGGGCTTCACTCCTCGGCGTCCGGGTGCCGCTCGTGCCAGCGCACCGAGGCGGCCTCGGCGCTGGCCGAATGATGGTTGGGCACGATCTCGTCGTCCTCGGGGACGTTGGACGGCGCGGGATGCTCGACGTCCTGGTCGGGATGGGTCTCGCCCCACCTGGCGGCGGTGGCGGCGGCGTCGGCGTCGTCGCTGGGCTCTGTCTCTTTGGTCACGGGCTTCTCCTCGACTCGTTCGCGGCCAGGGTAGCGCGGAGGCTGCCCTGCGGCAACGTCTCGTACAGTACGTGAGGATGTCAGGCCACGGCGACCCGTTCACCTCCTCGGACATTGTGCCGGTGCGGGGTGGCGCGCTGTTCGTCGCGCAGGCCGGAGCGCGGCCCGGCGACGCCGAGGCGGTCGTGATCGCCGTCCACGGAATCACCGCCTCGCATCACGGCTGGACACCGGTCGCGCGCGAGCTGACCGCGCGGCATCCCGACGTGTGCCTGCTGGCTCCCGACCTGCGCGGCCGCGGCCGCAGCGCCGCAGTCGGGCCACCGTACGGGATCGCGGTGCACGCCGCGGACGTGGCGTCGATCCTCGAGCACCTCGGCGTGGCCGAGGCGGTGCTGGTGGGTCACTCGATGGGGGCCTTCGTGGTGGCGCGGGCCGCCGCCGACCGCCCGGAGCTGGCCTCGGCGGTCGTGCTCGTCGACGGCGGACTCAGGATCCCGGCCCCCGACGACCTCGATCCCGACGCGCTGCTCGACGCCGTCCTCGGTCCGGCGATCGCCCGGCTGCGGATGACCTTCGCCTCGCCCGAGGAATACATCGCGTTCTGGCAGGCCCATCCCGCGCTGGCGGGCCGCTGGAGCGACGACATCGAGGCCTACGTTCGGTCCGACCTCGTCGGCGACCCCGGTGCGTATCGCAGCGTCGTCGACGAGGGCGCCGTCCGGACCGACGGCGCCGAGCTGCTGCGCGATCCGGACACGCTCGAAGCGGCGGGGCGGGTGCGCGCGCCGTTGTGGGTTCTGCGCGCGCCGCGTGGGCTGCTCGACGACCCCAACCCGATGATCCCGGAAGCCGTCCGCGACAGCTTCGCCGAGGCTCAGCCCGGCGCCACGCTCGAGGATGTGCCCGACGTCAACCACTACACGATCACCCTGGGGGCCGGGGCCCGCACCGTCGCCGACACGATCGAGGCCGCGATCGCCGACCGGCGCGTGGCGGCGCCGTAGCGCATGAGCGGGGCGCCCCCGGCGCCCTCACTGCGCCGGTGCGCGATGATGCCCGCCGTTCCGTGAGCCCGAGCATCCCGATCCCACCGCACGACACCCCGCTGACGGGCGGGTCGCCGTTCCCACCGATCGCCGACTACGCGTTCCTCTCCGACTGCCACACGAGCGCCCTGATCGCTCCGGACGGGAACGTCGAGTGGCTGTGCATCCCGCGCTTCGACTCGCCGAGCGTGTTCGGGGCCATGCTCGACCGCCGCGCCGGCGGCTTCCGCGTCGGGCCCTACGGCGTCGTGGTGCCGCTCTCGGTCCGCTACGAGCCCGGCACGACGATCCTCGAGACGACATGGATGACGCCCTCGGGCTGGGTCATCGTGCGTGATGCGCTCACGATTGGGCTGTGGCACGACCAGCACGCGGACGAGACCTCCCACACGCGGCCGCCGACCGATCACGACGCCGACCACATGCTCGTCCGGGCGATCGAGTGCCTGCAGGGCGAGGTGCAGGTCGAGGCGGTGTGCGAGCCGATGTTCGACTACGGGCGCACGCCGGCCAGCTGGACCATGCTGGCCGACGACTGGAGCGCCGCCGAGGCCACCGACGGCGATGTCACGCTGCGGCTGCGCTCCGACCTCCGGCTGGGGATCGAGGGCAACCGCGCGCGGGCGCGGCACACGCTCAGGGAGGGGGAGCGGCGTTATATCGCACTCGGGTGGTCGCACGGCATCGAATGCCCGGCCGACGGGAACGACGCCTGGGGGCGGCTCCGCATCACCTCCCAGTACTGGCGCAGCTGGCTCGCCGGCGGCCGGTTCCCCGATCACCGCTGGCGCAAGCACCTGCAGCGCTCGGCGCTGACGCTCAAGGGGCTGACCTACGCGCCCACCGGCGCCACCGTCGCTGCCGCGACGACGTCGCTGCCGGAGACCCCCGGCGGCGAGCGCAACTGGGACTACCGCTACTGCTGGATGCGCGACGCCACGTTCACCCTGTGGGGCCTGCACGCGCTGGGGCTCGACTGGGAGGCCGACGACTTCATGCAGTTCGTGGCCGAGCTGCAGCGGATCGACGGCGGCGCGCTGCAGATCATGTACGGGGTGGGGGGTGAGCGCGATCTCACCGAGCACGAGCTCGACCACCTGTCGGGCTACGAGGGCTCGGTGCCCGTGCGGATCGGCAACGGCGCCTTCTGCCAGCGACAGAACGACGTGTTCGGCGCCGTGCTCGATTCGGTTTACATCCACACGAAGGTCGGCGGCCTGATGCCGCAGCGCCTGTGGCCGGTGCTGAAGGACCAGGTGCGCTGCGCGATCGACGTCTGGGACCAGCCCGACCAGGGCATCTGGGAGGCGCGCGGCGCTCCCAAGCACTACGTGTCCTCGAAGCTGATGTGCTGGGTGGCGCTGGACCGAGGCGCGCGCCTGGCCGAGCTGCAGGGCGAGAACCACCAGGCGCAGGAGTGGGCCACGGTCGCGGACGAGATCCGCGAGGACATCCTCAAGAACGGCGTCAGCAAGCGCGGGGTCTTCCGCCAGCACTACGAGACCGACGCGCTCGACGCCTCGACGCTGCTGGTCCCGCTGGTCCGCTTCCTGCCCCCCGAGGACGAGCGGGTCCGCGCGACGGTGCTGGCGATCGGCGAGGAGCTGAGCGAGAAGGGGTTCATCCTCCGCTACAGGGTCGAGGAGACCGATGACGGCCTCTCGGGCGAGGAGGGCACGTTCCTGATCTGCTCGTTCTGGTACGTCTCCGCGCTGTCGGAGATCGGCGGGGACGACCGCGCCTGCGCGATGCTCGAGCGGCTGCTGGCGCACGAGTCGTCGCTCGGGCTCTACGCCGAGGAGCTCGAGGCCCACACGGGTCGCCACCTCGGCAACTTCCCGCAGGCCTTCACGCACCTCGCGCTGATCAACGCCGTCATGCACGTGATCTCACGCGAGGAGCAGAGCGGCTGAGCCGATCCGTGGGACGCGCAACGATGCGCCGGCCGAGGGCGCTCGCACCCGGTTCGTCGATCGCTGCCTGCCCGCAGGCGTTCACGCACCTGGCACTGATCAGCGACGCCGTGCTGCACGTGTTCCGCGACGAGGAGGCCGAGCCCGCAGGCTGGGGTGTGTGCGCGCGGCCCGGACCCGGCGCGGCGCGGCGCTCGGAGGGCTCAGCGGAGCAGCTGCTCGGAGCGGGCGGACTGGACCATCGTCCGGAGCGTCTCGCGGGCGTCGTGGCGCGGGCGCCACCGGAGCTCGCGGCGCGCCTTGCTCGTGTCCATCAGAACCGCCTCGCGTAGGGCCTCGACCCACTGCGCCTCGGCGGGCACGAACGGGAGGTGGGCGACCAGCCCGGCGGTGGCGTCGATCGCGAGCTCGGGCACGGGGATGCTGTACCAGCCGAGCGCGTCGGCGAGATCGGAGAAGGTGAGCGTGCCGGCGCCGGCGAGGTTGTAGACACCGGGGCCGCCGCGGCCGAGCACGGCCGCCCGCATCGCGGTGGCCACGTCGTCGTGGTGCACGAGCTGGAAGCGGACCCCGGGGTCCGGCAGTACGGGCTTGAGCGCCGGCACGAACTCCAGCACCCTCATGACGGCCGCCGGCATGCGGTCGGAGAGCTGGACGTACGGGATGCTCTCGAGCAGCAGCAGGGCATCCGGGCCGGCGACGATCGAGGGGCGGAACATGTAGGCCTCGGTCGTGCCGCCGGCCAGGACCTCGTTGAGGACGCCCTCGAGCTCGGCCTTTTGCGCCGAGTAGTAGTGATGGTCGGTCCCGCGGGGCTGGATCTCCTCGGTCAGCCACTCCGGGTTGTCGGCGTGGAATCCGTAGGCCGCGACCGACGACGCATACACGAGCCGGGCGGCGCCGCCGGCGACGGTGGCCTCGAACACGTTGCGCGAGCCCATGAGGTTCACCGCCCGTGTCTCGTCCAGGCCGCCCATGATCAGGAACGCCAGGTGCACGACCACGTCGGCGTCGGCGACGAGCTCGGCGACGGCGTCGCGGTCGAGCACGTCAGCCTGGCGATACTCGGTCTTGCGCAGGCCCGCGGCGGCGGGATCGAACGGCCGCCGGGCCATCGCGATGATCCGGCCCACCTCGCGGCTGCGCTCGAGCGCGCGCACCAGCGAGCGGCCAATGTCCCCAGTCGGGCCCGTGATCGCGACCGTCAACCCGCGCGGCTCGGCGGCAGAGTCGGCGGCGCGCGGCATCGGCCCCTCAGTCCTCGTATCCGGGCTCGCCGGGAAGCACGACGCGCGCGGTCTCGCCGGACAGCAGCACCTTCGGCTGCACCGGGAGCACCTCACGTCCGCGGGCGTAGGCGACCAGCTCGTCGGCCGAGCGGAAGTCCGACAGCTGCTCCAGGTGCTTGATGGTGGGGAACACGAGCAGCATCTCCTCCCGCTCTCCCGCCTGGAGCGCGGCCGCCGGCTCGTACCAGCGCGAGTCGACGATCTCGGTGCCGTCCACGGTCGGCTCGGCCCCATCCGGAAGCGCGGCCAGGTAGAACCAGGTGTCGAAGCGGATCTTGACCTCGGCCGGCGTGATCCAGCGCGAGAACGGCACCAGCGCTTCGGGCCCCTCGACCTGCACGCCCGCCTCCTCGTCGAGCTCTCGGACGGCGGCGGCGCGCAGCGCGGCGTCGCCCTCGCCCTCGTGCGCGTCGACGGCGCCGCCGGGGAACACCCAGGCGCCGCCCATGAACCGCGACGCCGGGTTGCGCTGGACGAGCAGCACCTCGAGCCCGTCGCCGGCCCCGCGCAGCAGGATCACCGTCGCCGCCGGGCGGGGAACTGTCTCAGCGGCCGGGTTGATCTCCTCCCCGGGCGCGGGTCGGCCGATGTGCATGGTGCGACCCTACCTGGCTTTGGTGATCTACGCTTCCGCCGATGAACGGACGGACATCTCTCCGATGACGACTCAGACCAGCCAGAAGTGGATGTGCGAATCGTGCGGGTTCATCTACGACCCCGACGAAGGCGATCCGGACGGCGGCATCCCGCCGGGCACCGCGTTCGAGGACATCCCCGAGACGTGGTTCTGCCCGGTCTGCGGAGCCCGCAAGCGGGACTTCACCCCATACGAGGATTAACGAGCGGGCGGCCGACCTGCGGTCGCGTTGCCTGCGGCCGCTTCGCGCCCGGCCTCGAGCCGGTAGCCGCACGCGCGCCCGCCGGAGCTCACAAGCCGGATATCCGGCTCCTGTAGCGTCCGCCCCGAGGCGGGGAACCCCGGGTGCTCGACCCCGCCTTCATCGCCAAGGCGTCCGACGGGACGGTGCGGAAGGTGGCGCTGCGCGATGTCGAACACGACGGAGACGTCGACGTGACGATGTGCGAGCACGCGTCGTCGGGATTGCTCTACCACCCGGACGTCGACGAGGACGCGGCGGCGATCGCACCAAGGAGGTTGTGTTGAGACGAGGGCTGATCGTGGCAGTGGCGCTGGCGGCGGTCGTGGTCGGCGCCCGGATCGGCGGCGGCGCGGCGCCGGCGGCCGGCGCGGCGGGGACGGCGAACAGCGGCACCTTCGCCGGCCAGGTCGACATCGGCGGCGGGCGCAAGCTCTACCTGCGCTGCGCGGGGCGGGGCAGCCCGACGGTGATCCTCGAGTCGGGCATCCACGACTCCTCGGACCTCTGGGACCTGACCCAGACCACGGCGCCGGTGCTGGCCTCGCCGTCGGTGTTCAGCGGCCTCGCCCGCTCCACGCACGTGTGCATGTACGACCGCCCGGGCACGATCCGCCAGACGACCCCGATCTCGCTGACCACGCGCAGCACTCCGGTCACGATGCCGCGCACGCTGCCGAGCATGGTGGCCGACCTGCAGGCGCTCGTGCAGCGGGCCGGGCTCCGCGGCCCGTTCGTGCTCGTCGCGCACTCCTACGGCGGCATGATCGCTCGTCTGTTCGCCCAGACACATCCCTCCGAGGTCGCCGGCATGGTCCTCGTCGACGCGTTCGGCACCAACATCAAGCGGCTGTTCGGACGGCTGTGGCCGCGCTACGAGGCGCTGCTCAATCATCCCGGCACCCCCCTGGACAGCAGCCGCGGATTCGAGACCGTCGACGCCGACGAGGCGATCCGGGCGATCGATCGCGCGCGGCCGCTGCCGCGGATCCCGCTGGCAGTGATCAGCAAGGGGGAGCCGTTCGCGACCACGCCGGGGACGCCCAAGGATCTGACCGCCAAGCTCGAGCAGGTGTGGCCGGCGGTGCAGCGGCTGCTGGTCACGCTCGAGCCGCAGACGCCGCAGACCATCGCCACCGGCAGCGATCACTACGTCCAGGTCCGCGACCCCGATCTGACGATCGCCATCGTCCGGCTGATCCTCGCCCGGGTCCGGGGCCACTGACAACGGCGGACCGGATTGCGCCCGCCGGCGCCGCCCGTCCGCTACGGCTGCGAGACCGTCCCGGTGAACAGGATCGCCCCGGTGCTCGTGTCGCGCAGCACGAACACGAACGGGCGGTCGACGCGGAACTGGATCGGCGCGGGCCCCGGTGCGGCCGCGCTGGCGATCCCAACCGCGGTCGCCGCGGCGGCCTCGGTGCCGGCCTCGTCGACCCGCATGTAGGCCTCGTGGATGACGTTCGAGATTCGCAGCTCGCCCGGTGGCCCGGCAACGCCGGAGAGATCGGCCCGATTGCTGAACGCGATCGGCATCCCGAGCGCGCCCAGGGTCGCGGCGAGCTCGAATCGCGTGCGCAGCGTGAGCTTGGGCAGCGCCAGCTGCACGCGCCGATCCTGTAGACCGCTCACGGCAGCGAGCAGGGCGCCACCGGCGAGCCCGTGCAGCAGAGCGCGGAGCCGTCCCGGATCCGGAAGCAGGATGTCGAACGCGAGCCGTCCACCCTGGTAGGGCAGCTCGAGCACGGAGTAGCCGGAATGTCGGCGATAGCCGAACTGGGCGATCTGGTTCATGGTGGCCACGTTGACGGTGGCGCCGGGAGCGTGGAATGGCGCCGGCGCCGTGTTCTCCTTCGTGAACGGGACGGCCCATTTCGCGTTCAGGTAGACGGCGTTGACCAGCACCAGCCGGGTGGTGTCGTCGACGTCGGCGGGCGAGAGCAGCGAGGGGATCTTGGCGCTCGTCTGCTGCGAGACCCAGGCGTTGATCTCGGATACGGCTTGCGTGGCCGCGTGCTCGAAGTCGACCGTCCTGACCCCGGCGCCGTAGTAGCGCGCGAGCAGGGTCAGGAATGCGGTCTGGAATGCCATCCCCTGCTGGCCGTAGAGCGCGTTGGCGACCGCGAGCGTCGCGCCGGGCTGGTTGACGTGGGCCAGCGAGCCGGCCAGCCCGCCCCAGGCGGGGAACAGGCGCGCGGGCGGCAGCCCGATGTTGAGCGCGCCGGTCATCTCGGACGCCGTCTGCCCTCGGGCGCCGGCGTAGGTCATCGCGAGCGCGTCGGAGATGCTGAACGGCGACAGCGCCAGCGTCGGCTGCGCGGCTGAGAGCTGCGCGAGGATGCGCCCGGCGAAGGTCGCGTTGCCCTGCGCCAGCGCCGCCGCATCGGCGGGCGCCACCGCGCCGGTCGCGCGCGGGACCGAGGCGCGGACCTCCCCGCCCGTCGACGTCGCGGAGCTGCCGCAGCCGGTGGCGGCGAGGTAGACCACCGCGAGGAGCAGTCCGAGGCGGATCGCGGTCACGACTGCACCGTAGCGAGCGACCGATCAGGCATGGCCGGATTCGCCGATCCACTCGTCGATCGGCAGCCCACGGGCCGCGTCGGCCAGCAGGCCGGGGTCGGCGCGCGCGATCGGTGGCAGCACCGACACGGTGACCGAGCCCAGCCGGGCCACGGTGTCGCGGTTGGAGCACTCGATCTGCCCCGGCGCCGACGGCCATGGGGTCATCACGACGCCGGCGACCCGGAGTCCCGTGGCTCTAGCCGCCTCGAGCGTGAGCAGCGTGTGGTTGATCGTCCCGAGCGCGGGGCGGGCGGCGACGAGCACCGGCAGGCCGAGGTCGCGGGCGAGGTCGCGGACGTCGTATCCGTCCGCGAGCGGGACGAGCAGCCCGCCGACCCCCTCGATCACCGCCACCTCGGCGCCCTCGGCGGCGCGCGTGACCGCCTCGCGCAGCGCGCGTGGGTCGAGGGGGCGCCCGGCGAGCGCAGCGGCGAGGTGGGGGGAGACCGGCGGGCCAAAGGAGAACAGCGCCACCTCCTCGGGCCGGCGGCCGGCCGCCCAGGCCAGCAGCTCGTGATCCGGCGGCCAATCCGGGTCGGGGGGCTCGTCGAGCCCGGTGATCAGCGGCTTCAGCGGCCGGACCCCGACCCCCCGCGCTCGCAACGAGGCGACGATCGCCGCCGCCAGCACCGTCTTGCCGACGCCGGTGTCGGTGCCGGTTACGAAGCAGCCGCGCACACCGCCGCGAAGGACCGGCTAGGCGGCCCGCGCCACCGGCGCCGGGGCCTCGTGGTCAAACGGGCGTGGTGCTCCGCGGGGCGGCGGCGGCCCGTCCGCGGCCGGCAGCGGCCGCGCAGGCACGGCGTCCTGGGCGGCCTCGCCGGCGGGCGACTCGACCCGGCTGCCGCGCGGCTCGAACCCCGCCGCCCGCGCCGCCTGCGCCAGCGTCCGGGCGGCGGCGCGCAGCTCCTCCGGGCGGTGTGTGGCCATCACCGCGAGCCGCAGCCGCGAGGTCCCCTGCGGCACGGTCGGGGGCCTGATCGCCTGCGCGAACACGCCCTGTGCGAGAGCCGACTCGCAGATCATCATCGCCAGCTCCGCGTCGCCCACCACGAGCGGCACGATGTGGGTGCGGGAGCCCCGCAGGTCGAAGCCCTCCTGCGCGAGCTCGTCGCGCAGCGCCTGGGCGTTCGCGTCGAGCCGCTCGACCCGGCGCGGGCGCTCTTCGAGCAGGTCGAGCGCGGCCAGCGCCCCTGCCGCCGCCGGCGGCGGCAGCGCGGTGGAGAAGATGAACGTCCGGGCGGCGTTGACCAGGTACCCGGACATCTGACGGTCGCAGGCGACAAACGCCCCGTACGAGCCCAGGGCCTTGCCGAGCGTACCCACGATCACGTCGACGTGGTCCTCGACGCCGGCCGCCGCGACCGCACCGCGGCCGCCGGGGCCGAGCGCCCCGGTGCCGTGGGCCTCGTCCACGAGCACGCGCAGGCGGTGGCGCTGGGCGAGATCGACGATCTCTTGGAGCGGTGCGACGTCCCCGTCCATCGAGAAGACGCCGTCGGTGACGATCAGCGCACCGCGGCCCTCGGCGTGGGCGATGCCCCAGGCCAGGTGCTCGGCATCGCGATGGTCGTAGACGAACACCTCGGCGCGCGACAGGCGGCAGCCGTCGATGATCGAGGCGTGATTGAGCTCGTCGGAGAAGACGACGTCCCGCGGACGCGCCAGCGCGGCGATCACGCCGGCGTTGGCCAGATAGCCCGAGCCGAACAGCAGCGCCGCCTCGCGCCGCTTGAAGGCGGCCAGGCGCTCCTCCAGTCGGCGGTGGATGGTCATCGTGCCCGACACCAGCCGTGAGGCGCCGGCGCCGACGCCCCAGCGCATCGCGGCCTCGGCGGCGGCCTCGCGCACGCGCGGGTGGTCGGCCAGGCCGAGGTAGTTGTTGGAGCACAGCAGCAGGACGGGCTTGCCGTCGAGCAGCACGTGCGGTCCCTGCGGACCGCTGACGAGACGGGTGCGGCGATGGAGCCCCAGGGCCCTCAGCTCGTCGAGCCGCGCCTCGATCTCGATCATGCGGCCTGCGCTCGCCGGGCCTTTGCTTCCCGGGTCTCGCGCCCTTGACCTGTGTTGGGCGCGCCATCCGGGCGCTGCGGGACAGTGCGCTTGCGCGCGAAGCGAAGCTGTGAGGCGGGATCCCAGAGCCGGACCTCGAACGGGCCGGCCTCCGGCTCGGGTCCGGCGATCGCCGCGCCGACCACGTCGGGGGTCTCGCCGTCCAGCCAGCCGGAGCGGTTGTCGGGGCGCGGGTTGGCGCCATTGTCGGCCTGGCGGCCGACGTTCAGCCCGAGCTCTTCGAACATCGAGCGGTCCTGCTCGGGCGTGTTGCCGAGCGTGGTCAGAAAGTTGCCCATCATCACGCCGTTGAGGCCGGCCCTGACCGCGGTGGCCTGCAGCTCGCCGAGGTTCTCGACCCGGCCGCCGCAGAGCCGGAACAGTGCCTCAGGGAGGATCAGGCGGAAGATCGCGATCCACTTGACCGTCTCCCACGGGTCCATCAACTCGCGATCGCCGAACTTGGTCCCAGGCCGCGGGTTGAGCAGGTTGATGGGGACGCTGGTGGGATTGATCCCGGCCAGCTGGAACGCCATCTCGACCCGCTGCTCGCGCGTCTCGCCGAGATTGAGGATGCCGCCGACGCACGTCTCCAGGCCCGCTTCGCGGACCGCGTCGATGGTGCGCAGTCGGCCCTCGTAGCGCACTGTGGTCGAGACCTCCGGGTAGTACGAGGCCGCCGTCTCCACGTTGTGGTGCACGCGCTGCACGCCCGCCTGCTTCAGCGCCTTGGCCCGCTCGGCGGACATGTGGCCGATCGAGACGCAGCGCTTGAGGTTCGTGTGCTCGGAGACGAGCTTCACGCCCTCGAGCACCTTCTCGAAGTCGCGCGTGGACAGGCCCTGCCCCTGGGTGACCATGCAGAAGCGGTGCGCGCCGGCCGCCTCGGCCGCGCACGCGTGCTCGAGGATCTGATCCGGCTCCATCATCGCGTGCATCGGCGTGTCGGCCTCGGCGTACTTGGACTGGGCGCAGAAGCCGCAGTCCTCGGCACAGCCGCCCGACTTGGCATTGACGAGCGAGCACATGTCGGTGGAGTCTCCGAACGTTGCGACCCGAGCCTCCCAGGCCCGTTGCACGAGCGCCTCGATCTGGGCGCGGTCCTCGAGATCCCCGAGGCGCAGCGCCTCCTCAGAGGTGATCAGTGGCGGCACAGGGCGGCACGATAGGACCGCCTTCGGACGGACCAGGTCCGCGCCTCAGCGGCCCTGCCACTCGGCCGGGCGCTTCTCGGCGAAGGCGCGGACGCCCTCCCGGAAGTCCTGGGAGCTGAAGCAGGCCCGGCGCAGGGCGATCAGCTCCTGCTCCACATCTGGATCGAGCGCGACGTGGGCGTCGAGCACGGTCGAGATCACGCGCTTGTTGCCGCGGCTGGCCAGCGGGGCGTTGGCGGCGATCTCGACGGCCAGCTCCACCGCCTCCTCGGCCAGCCGCCCATCCTCCGCCAGCATGTTGACGAGGCCCCAGGCCCGCGCCGTCCTGGCGTCGATGCGGCGGCCGACGAGGAACAGCTCGCGCGTGCGCGGCGCGCCGATCGCATCGATGAACTTGCGAATCCCGGTGTGGGAGTAGACGAGCCCAAGCTTCGCCGGCGGCATCCCCAGCGCGATCGTGCCCGAGGCGATGCGAAGATCGCAGGACAGCGCCAGCTCGAGCCCACCGCCGATCGTGTGCCCGTTGAGCGCCGCCACGGTGGGGTACGGATGGGCCTCGACGGCATCGATCGCCGCCGCGAACGGGTGGGCGATCAGCTTCTCGGCCTCGTCGGCGAACACCTCGTCGGGCAGATCGCCGATGTCATAGCCGGCCGAGAACGTGGCGCCCTCGCCGGTGATGATCACGCAGCGCGCGTCGAGCTCGGGCATCGTGCTGGCGAACCGGTCCAGGATCGCGTGATCGAGCGCGCCGCGCTTGCCCGGATTGGAGATGGTGAGCCGGGCGACGCCGGGGGCCGGCTCGTCCAGCAGGAGACTGCCGCTACTCAAGGACGACGAGCGTGTCGCCTTCGGATACGGACTGGCCCTCGGAGCAGCGGATCTCCCTGACGACGCCGGGATCCTCGGCCTCGACCGGCATTTCCATCTTCATCGACTCGAGGATCACCACCGTGTCGCCCTCATCAACGCTGTCGCCGACCTCGACCTCGATCTTCCAGACGGTGCCGGTGATGTGGGCCTCGACCTCTGACAACTCAGCCTCCTGCGCTCGTGGGACCGGCGGAGCATAGCCCTGGGCGGCGACGAAGGATCCGGACGGCAACTCGCCCACCGGCGTCCGTCGCGCTCGGCGCTGCGGTCGCAGTTCCCGCTCGCGGCGCTGTTCGTGCTCGCGGCGGCGGCGTTCGTGGCCGGGTCGCGGCGGCTTCTGAGTCCTGGGAGTGCCAGCCGCTCAGCCGAAACGGGCCGGGTCGGGACCGATCCGCTCGCCCGTGTCGAGCTCGGCGATCAGCAGCATCTCGTCGTCGCTGAGCTCGAAGTCGAGGATCGCGAAGTTCTCTTCGATCCGGGCGGGGTTGACCGACCGGGGGATGGCGATGTTCTCGAGCTGGAGGTGCCAGCGCAGCACGACCTGCGCCGGAGTGCGCCCGTGCCCCGAGGCGATCGTGCCGATCGTGTGGTCAGTGAGGATCCGCCCGCGGCCGAGCGGGCTCCAGGCCTCGGTGAGGATCCCGCGCTGGGCGTGGTAGCGGCGCAGCTCGGCCTGCTGCAAGCGCGGGTGCAGCTCGACCTGGTTGACCGACGGCACCACTCCCGTGGCCTCGATGATCCGCTCCAGGTGCGGGGTGAGGAAGTTCGACACGCCGATGGAGTGGGCCCGGCCCTCCGCGTGGAGCTCGATCAGCGTCTCCCAGGTCTCGATGTAGAGCTCACGCGCGGGGGCCGGCCAGTGGACCAGGTACAGGTCGACGTAATCCGAGCCGAGCCGCTCTAGGCTGCGCTCGAACGCGGCCCGCGTCGGCCCGCGGCCCTGGTGGTCGTTCCACACCTTGGTCGTCACGAAGACCTCGGAGCGGTCGAGCCCGCTGCGGCTGATCGCCTCGCCGACCCCGGCCTCGTTGCCGTACATCTCGGCCGTGTCGATCAGGCGGTAGCCGGTCGCCAGCGCGCCGAGGACCGCGGCTGTGGCCTCCACGGGCGGCACCTGGAAGACCCCGAACCCGAGCTGCAGGATCTCGCGGCCGTTGTTCATCGCGAGGCTGGGAATCGAGTCTGGTCGTAAGCCGGTCATCGCTCCCTTGAGTATTTCGCTTTCGCAAAGGTCGAGGGTGCTGGGACAAGAAAAGGCGGCCGGAGGCCGCCCATATAGATTCTCGCTGTGATCCTCGCGATCGACCAGGGCACGACCGGGACGACCTGCCTCGTCTTCGACCAGGAGGCCGAGCTGATCGGGCGCAGCTATCGCGAGTTCGGGCAGCACTTCCCCCAGCCGGGCTGGGTCGAGCACGACGCGGCGGAGATCTGGGAGGTCACCCAGGCCGTGGCCGGCGAGGCGCTGGACGACGCCGGGTTGCGGCCCGGCGAGCTCGAGGCGGTCGGGATCACCAACCAGCGTGAGACCGTGTGCGCGTGGGATCCGGATTCTGGCCAGCCGCTGCACCGGGCGATCGTGTGGCAGGACCGCCGCACCGCGGGGCGCTGTGACGCGCTGCGCGCCGCGGGCCACGAGCTGCTGGTCCGCACGCGCACGGGACTGGTGCTCGACCCGTACTTCTCGGGCACGAAGATCGAGTGGCTGCTGGGCAACGTCGAGGGCCTGCGCCGGCGGGCGCTCGAGGGCCGGGCGGTGTTCGGAACGATCGACTCGTGGCTGATCTTCAAGCTCACGGGCGAGCACGTGACCGACCCGTCCAACGCCTCGCGCACGATGCTGTTCGACATCGCGTCCGGCGCCTGGGATCCGGAGCTGATGGCGCTGCTGGACATCCCCGAGCGCGCGCTGCCCGAGGTGCGCCCCAGCTGCGGCACGCTCGGCACGACGCTGCCCGGCGCGCTGCACGGCCATCAGGTTCCGGTGGCGGGGGTGGCGGGCGACCAGCAGGCGGCGCTGTTCGGTCAGGCCTGCGTCGATCCGGGCCTGGGCAAGAACACCTACGGGACGGGATCGTTCGTGCTCCAGAACGCCGGCTACCGCCCGCCGGCGCCCGTCCCCGGCCTGCTCGGAACGGTGGCCTGGGGGATCGGCGAGCGTCTGTCCTACGCACTCGAGGCGGCGATCTTCGCCACCGGAGCCGCCGTCCAATGGCTGCGCGACGGGCTCGGGATCATCTCGGCCGCGTCCGAGACGGCGGCACTGGCGGCCTCGCTCGATTCCAACGACGGCGTCTACTTCGTGCCGGCACTCACTGGCCTGGGCTCGCCGCATTGGGATCCGTACGCGCGCGGCACCATCGTCGGGCTGACCCGCGGCTCCGGCCGCGCCCACCTCGCCCGGGCCACACTCGAGGGGATCGCGTACCAGACCGCGGACGCCGTCCGGGCGATGGAGCGCGCGAGCGGCGTCGAGCTGGCCGAGCTGCGCGCCGACGGCGGTGCGACGGCCAACGAATGGCTGATGCAGTTCCAGGCCGACGTGCTCGGGGTCCCGGTCGTGCTGCCGGAGATCGCCGAGACCACCGCGCTCGGAGCGGCCTACCTGGCGGGGGTCGGGACCGAGCTGTGGACGATCGATCAGGTGCGTTCCAACTGGCGTGAGCGCCGCCGCTACGAGCCGGGGTGCAGCGCCGACGAGCGCGAGGCGCTGCTGCACGGATGGCGTCGCGCGCTCGAGCGGTCGCGCGGGTGGGTCGAGGCGTAGCCTGAGGTGTGGATGGCTTCGGATGACGCAGCGCTCGACCTGGACCTGATCGCGGCGTCGCTGCGCGCGGACAGCAGTGATCTTGGCGCCTTCGTAGAGAGCTTGGCGGCCAAACTCGAGCAGGTGATGCCGGGGCGGGTGCGGATCGACCGCCGCCGGGCGGGGCTGACCGGACCCAAACGGGTCCGGCGGATCGCGCTCGACGCCGGCCAGGAGCGGCTCGAGCTGGAGATCGACAAGGGCATGATCGCGACGCGCCGAGCACGGTTGTCGGGCGGGATCGTGCTCAAGAACGAGTCGCTCGACACCGACGTTTGGCTGGCCGCCCTGGGCGAGGCGCTGGCGGCCGAGGCGCAGCGCAGCGCAACCACTCGGCAGGCGCTCGAGCGCCTGCTACTGCAATAAGGAGACAGACATGGGGTTCTTGAGGCGCGACGACGATCAGGCTCAGCCGGCGCAGGCCGCGACCGAGGCGGCACCGCCGGCGCCGGCCGACGGGGCTCCGGCCGAGGAGGCGCCGCACGCGGCGGCCTACCAGGCCGGCTCGCTGGCCGGCATCCCCGAGTCCGGGCGCCACCGGATCGAGCGGATGAAGGCGGAGGTAGCGCGCGGGTTCTTCACCAGCGACCTGTCGGTGAACGAGTTCCTGCTCGTCAAGCAGTCCGGCTTCGAGCCGCTCGGGTTGGTGCTCGGCAGCTCGATCTATCACATCGGTTTCCAGCAGGCCAACTGGAGCCAGAACCAGGAGATGGGCGTACTCACCCAGGCGATGTACCATGCGCGCGAGCTGGCGATGACGCGCATGGAGGAGGAGGCCGACCAGCTCGGCGCCGACGGCGTCGTCGGTGTCCGCCTCGACATCGGCCGCTACGAGTGGGGCGCGGACCTGGCCGAGTTCATCGCCGTGGGCACGGCGGTCAAGCACCGCGACGGTGTGCTGCATCGCGCGCCCAGCGGCCGGCCGTTCACCTCGGATTTGAACGGTCAGGACTTCGCGACCCTGCTGCGCGCCGGCTACCGCCCGGTCGGCATGGTGATGGGCAACTGCGTCTACCACGTCGCCCACCAGGGCCTGCGCGCGTCGTGGAAGCAGATCGGGCGCAACCAGGAGATGCCCAACTACACCCAGGCGCTGTACGAGGCCCGCGAGCTGGCGATGGAGCGCATGCAGACCGAGGCCGACGAGGTCCAGGCCGGCGGCATCGTCGGCACACGGATCGTCGAGCGCAGCCACGGCTGGGGCTCGCACGTGATCGAGTTCTTCGCGATCGGCACGGGCGTGATCCCGACGAGCACCGACCACACGATCGAGAAGCCGCAGCTGGTGCTGCCGCTGACGGGGTAGGGGTGTTCTTGGGCCTGCGTTCCGCGGCCGCGAATCACACCTATTTCGTGGCCTTTCGCCGGCTCGCCAGGACGGCGAGGAACTCAATCGGCGTCTGACGCAGGTTTCGTTCCCTGACTCGCGGTGAGTCGGGGCCAACCCCACTTCTCGCGTCACCGACACGCCCGGCCGGGGTATCTTCACACGGACGATGCCGGACGTGGAGCTGAAACCGCAGGTCTACAAGGACCCGCGACCGAAGGAGTATTTCGACCGCTTTCACGAGCGGGTTCGCACGACCGAGCCCGAGGCGGTGTACGAGGTCGTCCGGGTGATGACGGTGCTGCATGCGCTGATCACGTTCCGGGCCCGGGGGATCGGGGCCGAGCGGGTGCCGAACGGCCCGGTCATCCTCGCGCCGAATCACGCGTCGTTCATGGACCACTTCTTCACCGGGATGTTCATCCGCCGACGGGTGCAGTTCATGGGCAAGTCGCAGCTGTTCAAGCCGGGCCCGGCGCAGTGGGTCTACAGCCACGGCGGCGTGTTCCCGGTCCGGCGCGGCCACCACGACGAGGAGGCGTTCATCAGCGCGTTCGACATCCTCGGGCGCGGCGGTGCGGTGGTCATGTACTGCGAGGGAGGCCGCTCCCGCACGGGGCAGCTCGCCGACGTGGCCAAGCCGGGCATCGGCCGCCTCGCGCTCGAGTCCGGCGTGCCCGTGGTGCCGGTCGCGATCCTCGGGTCCTATCAGGTCCGCAACTGGAAGAAGCTGTCGTTCCCCAAGGTGACGATCTCGTACGGCGAGCCGTTCAAGTTCGAGCGCGACCCCGACCCCACGCGCGAGGAACAGCAGCAGGCGGCCGACGTCATCTTCAGCCGGATCAAGACGCTGCACGCCGAGCTGGAGCAGCTGGGGCAGAAGGGTGCGCTGCGGCTGAACCGCGAGCGGACCCGCGCTGCACGCTCCTCCGCGGCCGCCGGCGCGTAGGGCGCTGGCGCGTCGATCGCCGCGCGTAGATCGCGCGCGTAGATCGCGCGCTCGTAGATCGCGAGCGTTGATCGCGCGCGGCCGTTCGGTCGCCGCCTCAGGCCGTGACGATCGAGGCGGCGTGCTCGAGGCCGAGCTCCTCGATCGCAGCCTGGCGCATCTTGAACTTCTGGACCTTGCCGGTGACCGTCATCGGGAACTCGTCGACGAGCTTGACGTAGCGGGGCACCTTGAAGTGGGCGATCTGGCCGCGGCAGAACTCGCGGATCTCCTCCTCGCTCGGCCTGGCGCCGTCGCGCGGGATGATCCAGGCCATCAGCTCCTCGCCGTAGCGCTCGTCGGGCACGCCGACCACCTGCACGTCGGCCACGTCCGGATGGGTGTAGAGGAACTCCTCGATCTCGCGCGGGTAGACGTTCTCACCGCCGCGGATGATCATGTCCTTGATCCGCCCGACGACCCGCACGTAGCCGTCCTCGTCCATCGTGGCCAGGTCGCCGGTGTGCATCCAGCGGGCCTCGTCGATCGCCTCGGCGGTGCGCTCGGGATCGTTCCAGTAGCCCCGCATCACGAGGTAGCCGCGAGCCAGGAACTCGCCTGGCTCGCCGAGCGGCTGGGTGTGCCCGGTCTCGGGATCGACGATCTTGATCTCGGTGTGGGGCATGGCCTCCCCGACCGTCGCGCATCGGTGCTCGAGCGTGTCGTCGATGCGGACCTGGGTGCTGACCGGCGAGGTCTCGGTCATTCCGAAGGCGATCGACATCTGGTCGATCCCCATGTCGGTCCAGACGCGCTTCATCACCTCGACGGGGCACGGCGAGCCGGCCATGATCCCGGTCCGCAGCGGCCCGAGGTCGAACTCCTTGAACCGGGGATGCCCGAGCTGGGCGATGAACATCGTCGGCACGCCGTACAGGCTCGTGCAGCGCTCCTGCGCGCAGGCGGCGAGCGTCGCCTCGGCGTCGAAGGTCTCGGCCGGGTAGACCATGCAGGCGCCGTGGATCGTCGCGCCGAGGTTGCCCATCACCATCCCGAAGCAGTGGTAGAGCGGCACCGGGATGCAGACCCGGTCGGCCTCGGTGTACAGCAGCGTGCCGGCCACGAAGTAGCCGTTGTTGAGGATGTTGTGATGGCTCAGGGTCGCGCCCTTGGGAAAGCCGGTCGTCCCGCTCGTATATTGGATGTTGATCGGGTCGTCGAAGTCGAGCTCGGCCATGCGGGCCCGGAGCTCGCGTGCGGTCGCGTCGGCGCCGGCGAGCTCCTCGAACTCGGGCGTGCCAAAGAAGACCGCGCGCTCGAGCTCGGGCAATGAGCCGCGCACCTGGTCGGTCATGGCGACGAAGTCCGATCCCTTGCACTCCTGCGCGGCGAGGAGCCAGCGGCACCCGGAGTGACGCAGCGCGAACTCGAGCTCGTGGAGGCGGTAGGCCGGATTGATGTTGACCAGGATCACGCCGAGCTTTGCAGTGGCGTACTGGGTGAGGACCCACTCGGCCCGGTTCGGGCTCCACACGCCGACCCGATCGCCCTTCTGGAGACCCGCGGCGAGCATGCCGGAGGCGAGCCGGTCGACGGCGTCGTTGAGCTCGGCGTAGGTGTAGCGGAGACCCTGATGGCAGGACACGAGCGCCTCGGAGTCCGGCACTCGCGCGACCGTGCGCTCGAAGTTGTCGCCGATCGTCTCCCCCAGCAGCGGACGATCGCCGCCGCCGTGTGCGTAGGACAGCATGCTTCTCTCCTTACTCGTCCTCGGCCCAGGGCTGATGGGAGTGATCGTAGCCGGATTCCCGGAGGCCGGTGAGAGAGATTGTCTCGCTGTCGCGCAGCTCAGTAGACCGGCTGCAGGCGCGGCCACGATTCCGGGTCGTGGCCGGGGATCGCGAGCGCGCTCGGGGTCTCCTCCAGGTAGCGGCGGATCTCCTTCACCGAACGCCGGAACTGGTGCCCGTCGGTGATCGTGAACGGCATCGCCTCGCCCCGGAGGCCACGCTCGGTGTAGGCGGCATCACCCGCGACCAGGACCTCGCGCCCGCGGCTGCGGAGCACGACCGACTGGTGGCCGGGCGTGTGACCGGGCGTCGAGACGAGCCGGATCGAGCCGTCGCCGAACAGGTCGAGCGACTGGGCGAAGCCGGAGAAGGATGCGACCGGGTCGGCGGCGTAGTCGAGCGTGCGCCAGTCGAAGGCGTGATCGAACTGACGGTGGTGGTAGCCGTCGAGGGTGCCGCCCTTGGCCGCCGCCGCCCACTCGCGACGGTCGACCACGAACGTCGCCTGCGGGAACTCGGACACGGCGCTGGCGTGATCGATGTGCAGATGGGTCATGACCACCACCTTCACGTCGGCCGGCTCGATCCCGCGCCGGGGCAGCTGGAACCGGAGCGCCTGGTCGTGGTCCATCCTGACCTCGTACAGCAGCTTGCCGGCGCGACCCATGTTGCCGGCCACGTCGGTCGCGCAGCTCGGATGAAGGCCGGTGTCGATCAGCACCGGACCAACCCCAGGATGCTCGACCAGGAAGGCCGGCACCGGCAGCCACAGCCACCGCTTGCGTGGGCCGATCAGGTTCATGTAGACCCGCTCGCGCACCAAGTGTCCCTCCGGGCGCTCGACGTACGAGCGGGGTGCGTGCAACTCACCGGTCAGGATCGGGTGCAGCCGGACCGTCGCGCCCTCACGGCCGCCGTGAAGCGGCAGGCGTGCGGGCCTCGGCTCCGTGGCCAGTGTCATTGCGCGCTCCAGGCTATACGGTGTCGCGGCTCGATGACGCTGCTACGAGAAGACCTGCTGAGCGGTGCCACCATCGCGATCGCCGGGGCCGTCGATGCCGTCGTGCGCAGGCGCCTCGAGCAGCTGGGGGCGCAGCTCGAGGTCTTCGAGGGTGGGCTCGACGAGGACGCCGCCGACGCGTGGGCAGGCGAGCGCCCGGCTCTGCGCGCGGTCGTCTACGACGCCGCGCCGGCGTTCGGCGAGGGCTCCACGGACGGGCTGCTGGCCGCGGTCGAGCGGGGCTGGATCCCGATCCGGGCCGTCGTCAACGGGGCCCTGATTCCGTCCGATACCGGCGGCAAGGTTGTGCTGCTGGCGCCGCTCGGCACCGCCGGCCCGCACGCGGAGGCGGCGCGCTCTGCGCTCGAGAACGTGGCCCGGACGCTGTCGGTGGAGTGGGCCCGGTATGGGATCACCGTCACCGCGATCGCGCCGGGACCGGCGACGACGGAGGAGGAGATCGCCGAGCTGGTCGCGTTCGTGCTCTCGCCGGCGGGCGACTACTTCTCCGGCTGCCGGTTCGAGATGGGCGCGGTCGAAGTCGCGTGGTGACGTGGGCCGGGGGCCGGGGGCCGGGGGCCGGGGGCCGGCGGCCGGGGGCCGGCGGCCGGCGGCGTCACGCCCTCAGCGCCAGCTCGCCCCCGGTCTGCAGCATGCGACTCACCTCGGGCAGCGCCGCGGGCCGGTTGACCAGCAGCGCCGCCAGTGGCTGACCGGCCCGGCGGTAGATGACGGCGAAGTCCTGCTCCTCGAGTGAGCCGTCGATCGTGACCTCGTCGGCCAGCGGCGCGCGGCCCAGGTACTCGATGCGCATCCCGTACGATCTCTCCGCAGCCTGTCCGGACCCCGAATCCGGTCCAGGACAGGAGACTCCGGCATGCCTGCGCGAGACACGCCCGCCGTGCTCGCCGGCCTGTACACCCCGCGCAGCGCCCATGCCCGCCGCGCACGCACGATCCGGTTGCGCGTGGTGGCCGGCGGGCTGGCGCTGTTCGTCTCGTCGTGGGCAGCTCTGGGCTACCGGCTGGCCACGGGCCACGATCCTGCGCTGGCCCGATCGGCCGCGCTCGCGGCCGCAGCGAGCGCGTGGGCGTCCAGTCAACTCGCGGACGAACGCTTGGTGGCGTCCGAGGCGGCACAGCGCCACGTGGCCGCGCTCAAGCGCCGTCAGGCTGCGCTCAAGCGCCGGCGTCGGTTCGACGAGCGCCGCCACGGCCGCGACGACGAGCGGCGCGACGACGAGCGGCGCGACGACCGGCAGCAGCAGTGGCACGAGCGGGACGAGCACCGGCAGCACGGGGGCACCGGGGGCACCGGCAGCACGGGCAGCACGGGCAGCACCGGGGGCACCGGGGGCACCGGCAGCACGGGGAGCACGGCCAGCACTTCGACCAGCACCACCGGTGGCTCCGGCCCGTCCTCGTCCTCGGTGACCAGCAAGCAGTCCTGATGGTCTCCCAGCAGCCTCATACGTCGCTCTTAGGGGCCGCTCACCGAACTGATACGGACGTTGGTCAGGCTGGGAATCGCTGAATCTCTCGCCACGATCACCAAAGGCAACTGACATGACTCCCATCAATCCGAATGCAGCCGCTCTGGAGACAGGCGCCCAGTTCGGCAAGCCCCGCCGTGAGCGCCCACGGCAGAACTCGTCCACCGACGGCGCGGACGCCAAGACGCTGGCGACGGCCAGGCTCGAGGCCCGCGCGCGCCGCATCCGGATGATCCGTCGCCGGGTCATCGCCGGCGCGCTGGCGCTGTTCGTCGCCACCTGGGTGTTCATCACGCTCCAGCTGGTGACCGGACACGATCCGGCGCTCGCGAAATCCAGCACGACGTCGGCGGTCACGCCCAGCTCCTCGCCGAGCGCGTCGTCGTCATCGAGCGGGGTCTCGAGCACTGCCCTCACCGGCAACTCGTCGTCCGGCACGTCCTCGTCGGGCAGCGGTACCTCCTCGTCGGGCAGCGGCTCGTCCAGCGGCAACAGCTCCTCGAGCGGCTCCTCGGTCACCACCTCGCAGTCCTGAGCTCCGACGCTGGCACGGAGATCAGCCGGGAGAATCCGCCATGTATGAAGCCCGACACGCGACTCTGATGAGCGAGTGCCGCGAGACGTTCCCGTGCTTCGGATCCGAGTGCACGGTGATCGTGGCCGGAGCGGGTGCCGAGGACGGTGTGGCGGTGGCGAAGCGGAGACTGCTCGAGTGGAACGGGCGGTTCTCCCGCTTCGAGGCCGACAGCGAACTGTCACGGCTGAACGCGGATCCGCGCGCCACCGTCCCGGTGAGCCCGCTGATGCGCCGGCTGGTCGAGGCCGTGGTCGAGGCCGCGCGGTCCACCGGCGGCCTCGTCGACGCCACGCTGGTGGGCGAGATCGAGCGGGCCGGATACGAGTCGCATTTCGACGGCGAATCGGTGCCGCTGGCCGACGCGCTCGGGATGGCGCCACCGCGTGCCGCCGCGGGGCCGAGTCCGGTGGCGCACTGGCGTCAGATCGAGGTGGATCGCCGGGCGGGCACGGTCACCAGGCCGCCGGGAGTGCAGATCGATAGCGGCGGCCTGGCCAAGGGCGTGTTCGCCGACGAGCTCTCAGCGCTGCTGGCCGACTACGGCCAGTTCGCGGTCGACTGCGCCGGCGACATCCGGCTCGGCGGACGATCGGGCACTCCGCGCGACGTCCACGTCGCGGGTCCGTTCGACAGCTCCACGATCCACACGTTCCAGCTGGCCAGCGGCGCCGTCGCGACGAGCGGGATCGGCAAGCGCAGCTGGATCGACGGCGACGGGCGCCCGGCTCACCACCTGCTCGATCCGGCCACCGGCCGTCCCGCGTTCACCGGCATCGTGCAGGTGACGGCGCTCGCCCCGACGGCGACCCGGGCGGAGATGCTGACCAAGTCCACGATCCTGGCCGGGCCGGCGGAGGCCCGGGAGCGGCTGGTGCACGGTGGCGTCGTGGTGCTGGATGACGGGAGCCACTGGATTGTGGAGCCGCCGGCGGGGTAGGGCGTTGGGTCGCCGGCGGGCGGCGCCGCAGGGCGTTGAACGGCGCTGGGAAGCGTGTGGATGCGGTGGCCGGCGGTTTGGGGGGTCCGCGCCGGATCGGCGCGCCAGCTCGCGGTCTCGGACCCGTCACGCCATGCTTATCTGGACAAATCGCCTGCATCTGAGCGACTCTGCGCAGATAAGCACGGCATGCATGCTTATCTGCCCAAGGAGGCCCGGCGACCAGGTGATTTGTCGACATATGCATCACCGAAATCCGGTGTACCGAATGGAGCACGCATGCGGGCCGGGCATCGCGGGCCCGGCCCGCATCGCCGGTGGACGCAAGCAGGATCCCGTCTCCCAAGCTGCCGTTCACGCATCGCGCGCCTCGGCGCCCATGGGCCGCCAGCGGTACGTGGGCGATCCTGACTACCAATACGGTTGCATCGATCGTCCACGTCGATAACCCCAGCCGCCGCCCGCGTCGCCACCACCTGCGTCGCGCCGCCCGCGTCGCCACCACCTGCGTCGCGCCGCCCGTGTCCCCACCACCTGCGTCGCGCCGCCCGTGTCCCCACCACCTGCGTCGCGCCGCCCGTGTCCCCACCACCTGCGTCGCGCCGCCCGTGTCCCCACCACCTGCGTCGCGCCGCCCGCGTCCCCACCACCTGCGTCGCGCCGCCCGCGTCGCCACCACCTGCGTCCCCACCACCTGCGTCGCGCCGCCCGCGTCGCCACCACCTGCGTCCCCGCCACCAGGTTCGCCGACCCGCTGACGGTTGGAGCCCGAGGCGTAGCGCTCGCTGTTGTTCAGCGTGAACGAGATGAAGACGCAATGCGTCTGCCCGGTTCCCGCCGGCGCCTTGTCGCAGACGGCCAGGAACAGCGCCGCGAACGGCACCCACACGCACAGCAGGTCGATCAGGAAACGTGGCGACGGGCCGGCCGAGGACCCTGGTGTTCACGCAACCCCCGGTTGGCTTCAGGCGTAGAGGCGTTTGCCTCTACGCCACTGCCGAATCGCCCGCGCTCGCCGGCGTCACCGGGGTGTGGCGCTCGACCCAGGCGCAGATGTCGTCCATCACCCGGTCCTTCTCGGGCTCGTTGAGGATCTCGTGGTAGAGCCCTTCGTAGGGCTTGAGCGTCTTGTCCGGGGAACCGATCCGCCGGTTGAGCATCAGGCTCCCCTCGGGCGGACATAGCCCGTCGGCGGTGCCGTACATGATCAGCACGGGAATCCTGATCTCCGGCACGCCGTCGGGGAACGACTCCACCGTGGCCACCATCTCGGCGGCAGTGCGGGCGGGCATCTTGCCGTGATGGACGAGCGGGTCGGCCTCGTAGTCCTTGACGACCTCCGGGTCACGGCTGATGAGCGACGCGTCGATCTCAGTGACCGGGAGTCCGGGAGCGAGGGCCGACAGTGCCTTGGCGACCATGCGGACGACGGGTGAGGCGGCCTCGAGTGCGGCCAGCGGGCCGGTCAGGATCAGCCCGCCGAGTCGGTCCTGATGGCCCATCGCGTAGGAGACCGCGATGCAGCCCCCCATGCTGTGGCCGAGCAGGAACGGCTTCGGGTCGGGATGCTCGCCGGCGGCGATCCGGACGAGCAAGTCGAGATCGGCAACGGCGTGATCCATGCAATCGATGATCGGCCGGCGGCCCTCGGAGCGACCGTGGCCGCGGTGATCGAGGGCGTAGACGGCGAAGCCCTCGTCGGCGAAGCGCAGGGCGACGTGGCGGTAGCGCGCGCTGTGCTCGCCGTACCCGTGCGCGAGCACGATCACCGCGCGCGGGGGTCCCTCGGGCAGCCAGCTCTGCCAGTAGATACGCAGCCCGCCGGCGCCGGTCAGCGACGATTCCCGCCACGTGCTCACGCCGGCTCCTCCGCCCACGGCACGACGACCGCGTCCTCGTGGGGTGAGTCCCGGGCGACCACGTATTCGGCGGGATCGGTGTCAGACGCATTCTCCAGCACGTGCGTCTCACGCGGCGGCACGTACACGAGGTCGCGCGGGTCCAGCGTCACCTCTTGCTCGAGGTGGTCGCCCCAGCGGACCAGCAGCCGGCCCGAGAGCATGTACACGGCGCTCTCGCAGCCCTCGTGGTAGTGCGGGCGCGAGCGCGCGCCGGGCGGCACGCGGAACACGGCCATGTAGATGTTCTGAGCCCCGGCAGTGGCCTGCGAGATCTCGGCTCCGCCGAGCACTCCGCGCGGTACGTCGCGCTCCGGTCCGGGCTTGATCACCTTCATGCGGGCAGTCTATTCCGGCGGTTCGTCGCTCACGCGCCGGGCGACGAGGATCTGCAGCGGGACCTGCGGGGCCGCCTCGTGGTCGACCTGCAAGGTCGTGTGCTCCACCCCGAAGCGCTCGACGAGCAGGCGCTGGAGCGTCCGGCGGCGGTCGTGACAGTCGTCGCCTGCCCGCACCACGACGTGGGCCGACAGCGCCGGGAACCCGGACGTCACCTCCCACACGTGCAGGTCGTGCACCTCGACGACGCCGGGCTGAGCGGCCAGCACGCGTCCGATCTGATCGGGGTCGAGCCCGGCCGGGGCGGCCTCCATGATCACTCGGCCCGAGGCGACCAGCAGCCTGACGGCGGCGTACAGCATCAGCGCGGCGATCAGCAGCGAGGCGATCGGGTCGGCGCGGTCAAAGCCGGTGGTGAGGATGATCACCGCGGCCACGGCCGTGGCGATGAAGCCGTAGAGGTCGGTGAGGATGTGGCGGTAGGAGCCCTCGACGTTCAGGCTGCGAGTGCCGCCGTCGCTCCCGCCGGCCAGGACCCGCGCAACGGCCAGGTTCACGGCGATGCCCACGAGCGCGACGATCAGCACCGTCGCGCCGTGCACCGCCGGCGGCGAGACGAGCCGCACGATCGCGTCGTACACGATCAGCAGCGCGAGCACGAGCAGGGTCACGCCGTTGGCCTGGGCGCTGAGGATCTCGGCGCGGCCGAGCCCGTAGGTCATGACGCCGTGGGCGGGGCGCGACGCGAGCTGGGCGGCGGCCAAGGACATTCCCAGCGCGGCGGCGTCGGTGAGCATGTGAGCCGAGTCGGACAGGAGCGCCAGCGAGGACGCGAGCAGGCCGGCGACCACCTCGACCGCCATGAACGCGAGGATCACCCACAGTGCGATCTTCAGCGCCCCGCGCTCGGCGTGCCGGTGATCGTGCGCGTGACCATGGGCGTGATCGTGAGCCACAGCCAGATCGTAGGCCTGCGCGCGCCCCCGAGCCCCGCGGCGGGCGCCCCCGAGCCCCGCGCCGGGCGCCCCCGGCCCCCGCGGCGCGCGCCCCCGAGCCCCGCGCCGGGCGCCTCGAGTCTGTCGCAAAGCACCCGCACTCGTCTGGCGCCGGCGGATCTGCGCGGATGCTGCGTCCTCGAGGGTGAAGCCGTAGCGCTGCTGCGGCTTCACCCTCTGCGTCCTTGCCCGGCTTGATGCGGCGCTCGCCAGCCGAGCACGTTGTCCTGAGCCAGACTCTTCAGTTCACCGACGGGTCGGGTGGCATCCGCGCGACCAGCGCGTAGCTTCCACCCTTACGCGTCAGCACCTGCGGCCACAGCTCGCTCGGATCCTCGGTGAACGCATCCTCGCGCCGGGCGCGCTCGAGGATCCAGTCTCCGCGCTCGAGCTCCGAGTCGAGCTGGCCCGGGCCCCAGCCGGCGTGGCCCACGAACGCTCGCCCGCTGCGCACGCCGGGCACGGGCTCGACCGACGACGCCCCACCGCCCAGGACGCCGACGTCGTCGAAGGCGATCAGCGCCGCGTCGGTGGGGTCCTCGAACTGGGCCAGGATGATCACCGAGGAAGGCTGGACGGGGCCGCCGATGAACAGCGGGTCGCCGAGCTCGACGAGCTGTTCGATCTGCGGCACGGACTCGCCGACGCTGGTCTCCGAAGGACGGTTGAGGACGAGTCCCAGCGCCCCCTCGTCGCTGTGCTCGATCACCAGCACGACGGTGCGCCAGAAGTTGGGGTCGAGCAGCCCCGGTCCGGCGATCAGCAGCTGTCCCCGGGCCGGTTCCATCACCGGGCCTGAGCGCCGTCCAAGCGTCTGAGGGCCGACTCGGCCAGCTCAATCGCCTCCGCGGCCTCGGCGCCGCGCTCGAGGTCGAGGCGGGCGAGCTCGGCGATCACCTCGAACAGGTCCATCGCCAAGCAGACCTGCGTCTCCATCGCCGCGTCGGATCGCTGCGCGTGGTACAGGTCGTTCTCGCGCCACACGAGAATCTTCGCACCGGTGCTTGCTCTGAGCGTGAGTTGCATCCCTCGGCTCCGCACGGAGTCGGTCTGCACCGCACGCGCCCCCAGCCCGGCATCCCCGGGACCGAGATCTGAACGTAGCAGAGCCGATCGGGGACGGCGACCGTTTGGTCAGAGCCCCAACGACCGCCCGAGGATCTCCTTCATGATCTCGTCGGTGCCGCCGCCGATCGGGCCCAGACGGGCGTCCCGGGCGGCACGCTCGATCTCGTACTCGGACATGTAGCCGGCGCCGCCGTGGATCTGCAGGCAGGCGTCCATGACATCGAAAGCCGATCGCTGCGTCGCCAGCTTGGCGATCGTCACCACCTTGACGGCGTCCTCTCCGGCGAGATAGCTGCGCAAGGCCGCGTAGGTGACATCGCGGCCCGCCTCGATCGTGGTCGCGATCTCGGCGAGCTTGTGGCGGATCGCCTGGTGGTGTCCGATCGGCTTGCCGAAGGCCCGGCGCTCGAGCGCGAAGCGGAGCGTCTTCTCGAACGCCGCCTGCATCCCGCCGACGGCGCCGAGCGCCATCAGCAGCCGCTCCCACTGGAGGTTGGCCATGATCAGGTAGAAGCCGGAGTTCTCCTCGCCGAGCAGGTTCTCCTCGGGCACGAACACGTCATCGAACGTGATGTG
>CAWFKF010000038.1:0-13410 GCA_963816005.1 uncultured Solirubrobacteraceae bacterium
AAAGGCCGAACGCAGAGCGGTCAGGCGGCTTCGGCTTCGAGGCGCTCTTCACCGAGCGATTCAAGCACGGCGTTGATCGCCTCGCGAATCTCCTCCGTGAGTCGACCCTTCGCGTCATCGAGGGCCACCGCGTCGGCCAGGTCCCACACGGCATCGACCTCAAGCGTCGGATGGAGATCGACCTGGTTGAGGCCCGGCAGCACGAACTTGGTCTCATACTCGGCCCAGTCATCCTCTACCGTGGCAAGGCCGTGATCGACCAGCCAATCGAATAGCGGCTTGAGATCGTTGGCGCTCCGACGCCAGATGTTGTCGGTGTGGTTGGGCCAGAACTCGATGTACTTGCCGAGATCAGGCGCGTTATCGAAAGCCTGCCGCGCTTTGGGCACTCGGTTAGTGACCGAGAGCAAGGGATAGACCTCCCGGTGCGCGTGACCGATTGCGGTGTCGTTGAGTGCCGCGACGGACTGCGCGAGCAGAGGATCGCCATAGAGGTTGAGCGCCTCGCGCTTTCGCTCGCCAGGCCAGGCGGTCAACACGAGCCTAGTAGTGCTCTGGTAGGTGGTGTTACTCGCGTCTGGGTGGTCGGCGTAGTGGTAGAGCGTCGAGACTGATCGGCTGTTGGCAGGTGGAGCAGCGGCCGGTCCAGCACTTCCAGACGGGCTGCAGGAGCAGCACCGCTTGGGGGAGTGTCAGGCCGGCCGCGGGCGATTTGGGTCGGCCCGCTCCAGCGTCAAGAAGCCGTGGGCGGCCGTCACCAGCGTGCAGTGGTGGTGAAAGCCGAGGTAGCTGCGGCCCTCGTAGTGGTCAAGGCCGAGTTCGCCTTTGAGCTGTTTGTAGTCGAGCTCGATCATCCAGCGCAGCCGCGCGAGTCGCGCGAGCTGCTCTGGTTCGGTGTCGGCCGGCAGGTTGCTGATCCAGTAGTCGCTGGGCTGCTCGTGGCCTTCGGGCCATTCGATGATCAGCCATTCCTCGCGCGGTGCTTGGCGATCGCGGGTGACGGGGTGAGCGGCGATCACGCGCACGAACGCGAACCGCGAGACGAGCTGACCGCCGTCGATATCGCGAAACGCGACCGGCTGGAAGGCCTCTGGGTCAAGGCCGGCTACGAGCGCTGCGATCGGCCGCGGCTCGGCGTCGGTCGCTAGGGCGCTGGGCGCGGGGCCACGCGATCGGGGCTTGCGCTCAGGGACGACGAAGACGGTGCCGGGATCAAACACGTCGCACTCCGGGCCGATCGAGAGCACGTAGTCGATGCCGTCATCGTGCAGGCGGGCGCGGAGCTTGGCGTCGTTGCCGTAGGCCTGATCGCCGAGCACCGGCGCGCGGCGGACCTTCCAGCCCGCCGCCCTCGCGACGAGTTCCCCGCCGAGCGCCGGCTTGGTCGCAAACGTCAGCTCCGCGGGGATCTTCGCCTCCCGCCGGCGGACCGGGTCCTGACACCAGTCCTCGGGCACGTAGAGCCGGAACCCCAACGGGACCGTGCCCTTGGTGCTGACGGCGTGCAGCGACACCGCGATCTGGCAGCTGCCGATCTTCCCCAGCGTCCCGGAGTACTGACGCTTGACCCCCGGCGAATGCCGACCGTACTTCGGGACCCCGGTGTCATCCAGCACCCACGCCACAGGCTCGATCACCGCGCACACCCGCTCAGCGACCGCCCGATCAATCACCGCCGGATCCCACGGGCTATCAGCCAGAAAATGCTGCAGCGCCTCGTACTCCACACTCGTTCCGCCCATCCGCGCGACCATCGGCTCCAACGACTTACGCGCCCCCTCCATCATCAACGCCCGCGCGTAGTACTCCGCAGCCCACCGCTGCTCCGAGCGCACAAGACCCGACGCGACATCAACGAAGAACTCCGCCAACCGATCGACCACCGACGGCGCGACCCCAACCAACTCCTCAACGATCCCGATGTCCATCACACTCGCAGCAACCATGCCAACCAAGTTCACCGCCGAGCTACAAAACCCTTCCCACCACCTACCAGAGCACTACTAGCCTGGTCGTGCTGCACGCCCAGCCAGAATCGTTCGAACTTCGACCAGCTGCCGATTACCTTCCAACCGCCCCACTCTGGGCTGGCTTCCTTCCCCGTCGCATCCTCGATGAGGTGCTTGACGCGCTGGCGGACTCGCTCTTCGCTCCCCTCGGCTCTGGCGAGCGTTTTGAACGGCAAGAGATAGTCGTAGGACTCGTGAGCCATCTCGAAGAAGTCATCGAGCAGGGATTGCTCGGAGTACGACAGGAGACCACGCTCGGACAGGTCCTGCCAGGCCGCCGTCAGGGCCTGCCAGCGCACGAGGATGGCCTTTTCCAAACGGCAATGCCCAGAGAGTGCTCCGAGCGGGATCTCTTGTGCCTGGCGCGGATCGACGCCCTCGTGCAGCTTGCTCTCGATCACGACGATGAGTTCGTCTCCATAGCGGATGACGCCGTCGAACCTGGCTCTGCGATTGGATTCGAGCACTTCCAGTTCAAGGTCGCCGTGATCCGCATGACTCTCGGACCCACGCCGTCTTCGACGGTCCCTGCCTCGATCGCGCTCTCAAGCTCCGGATGAAGGTGGTAGGTCTGCGTGTCGAACTCTCCGTTCGGCACGTCACTCAGACCGCGACCAGCATCAACTCGCCGGAGGAGTTCAACATGCGCCAGCGGCACGAGACGCATCAGCGCGAGCGCGGCGCGCGTCAGCTGGTCCTCAGATCCCTCGGCGAGATGCTCGAAAGGATGGAAGTAATTCAGATGCTGTTTTCCCATCTGGGCAAGTCTCCCGTTCGCTTGAAACCGACAAAGCATGGTCTACCGGAGGACGATGGGACTCTCGATCTGCTCGCCCACGTCCTGCGTGGTCCGCACTGGCGCGAGGGAGCGCGTCACGCAGAGACACCTTGCGCTGGACGGCCTCCTTGTCGCGCTCCAACTGTTCCAGCATGACGCGCCCGAGGTGCTTCATGCGTGCTTCATCGAGAGCCACCGGATCAACGACGCTCGTGAGCGCGGCACGCACCATGTCGCTGCGGCTCAGGCCACGCGCTGACGCGGCCTAGTCGAGCGCGTCCAGAAGCTCGGGCTCAACCCTGGTCGCGAGCATCAGCCGTGCCATGACCAGAGCGTATTACGTCTGATTCCCCACCCCGCCGCATCTTCTGCTGCTCGCGGCGGGCCCGGTGGCCTGACCCCCCGGGTTCGGTCCGACCCTTGTGAGAGTTTCTCGCGCCCTGGATCATGGGCGAGGAAGGAACGATCACGTGAAGCGACGCAGGCACACGCCGGAGCAGATCATCCGTAAGCTGCGCGAGGCCGAGCGGATGCTCGGTGAGGGCAAGACGATCCCTGAGGCGGCGAAGGAGCTGGGGATCAGCGAGCAGACGTATCACCGCTGGCGCAACCAGTACGGCGGGATGAAGGCCAATGATGCGAAGCGGCTGAAGGAGCTCGAGCGTGAGAACGTGACGTTGAAGGCGATCGTCGCCGATCAGGCGCTCGAGGTGCGGGCGCTGAAGGAGGTCGCGAAGGGAAACTGGTGAGCCCAGCCCGTCGGCGCCGGGCGGTCGCGATGGTTCGTGACCGTCTCGGCGTCAGCGAGCGCTGGGCGTGCCGGGTGCTGGGCCAGCACCGCTCCACGGAGCGCTATGAGCCCAAGCGCGCTGAGGATGACGCGGTGTTGCGCGCCGAGTTGCGGCAGTTCTCCAAGGACCGTCCGCGGTGGGGGTATCGCCGTGCGCATCATCACCTGCGCGAGCTGGGCTGGGATGTGAACCGCAAGCGTGTGCAGCGCTTGTGGCGGGAGGAAGGGCTGCGGGTGCCGCAGCGGCGGCGCAAGCGCCGGCGGCTGGGGGACTCGACCGTCCCTGCGCAGCGCCTGCGCGCCGAGCGGCCCAACCAGGTGTGGGCGTTCGACTTCCAGTTCGACCAGACCGCCGACGGCAGGGTGCTGAAGCTGCTCAACGTGGTCGACGAGTTCACCCGTGAGTCGCTGGTGATGCTGGTCGAGCGCAGCATCGACGCCGACCGGACCGTCGGCGTGCTGGAGCGCCTGGTCGCCGAGCGGGGCGCCCCGGAGTTTCTGAGGTGCGACAACGGCCCGGAGCTGACCGCGCACGCGCTCCAGGACTGGTGCGAGCTGAGCGGGACGGGAACCGCGTACATCGAGCCGGGCTCGCCGTGGCAGAACCCGTACGTCGAGAGCTTCCACTCCCGCGTGCGCGACGAGCTGCTCGATGTCGAGGAGTTCTCCTGCCTGGCCGAGGCGCGCGTCGTGATCGGTGACTGGCGTGAGGACTACAACCACCGCCGGCCACACTCATCGCTCGGGATGCGCGCCCCGGCCGTGTTCGCCGCGCAGTGGACCGAGCCGGTCGAGATCGCCGCATGAGGCGACCCGACCGCTCGACCTCAACGATCAGGCCGAGCAAGCGATGAGAAGAGGGGTGGGGCCCTCCCCGGGGCGGCGCGCCCGCGACCATCGCCGCTACGCCTCGCTCCGCTCGGCTCCGCGACGACGGTCGCGGCACCAGGGGGCGTGATCCGTCCGAGCAGGCCGCTACCTTGCCCCCACTACATTCACCACCCTCTCACTCGCGGTGGACCGAAAAGCGGGGGCCGCCCACCGGCACTCCGCTAAGGGTCAGTCTCTTGTGTCAGCGAACCGTCACCTGTGGCGATCACCCGTTCGGGTTGTACCCCGGCTCGCCGGGTAGGGCAGATGGGTTGGCGGGCACGTGCACGGTGTGAGGTCCAACGTACTGCACTGTGCCGTTCGCATCGGTCGTCACCCTCACGTTGCCTGCGGTGCCGAGGCCCGCAATGAGTGCCCACACCAGCACGAGTGCAACGAGCGCTATAGCTATGAAGAGCGCGGGGCTCCTGTTGGTAGTCTGTGCATGAGCCACGGGACTCCCTTCCTTTGAGACTCGGGCGGTGCCGTTCCCGCCGCGAATGAATGCCTCAACGCAACTCGGTGCAGTGGCCTGCGGCAAGCGGACCGGCTACCGAACCGGGTGCGTAGCGGCTACGGATCGGCGGCATCGGTCGTCATGGGCGCGACCGGAGTAGAGTCGCTTCCCAGTGGCATTGAACCCCGGTCAGCGCGTGAGTACGCCCCATCCCAAGTACATGGGGCGAGCCGAGGGCGTCTATCTGCGTGATGCGCCCGACGACGTGGTTGGTCCCGCGGTGGATGGCCGCACACAGCGCATCCCGCAAGGCACCGTCAGGTACCCGGACGGCAGGTCGAAGACGTGGCCACGGGACGTGATCGAGCCGATCGACTCCTAGTAGTGCTTTGTGAGGTCGGGGTTTTCGGTCCTCCACGACGTGCGGCGCCAAATTCCTTCTTTGGCTTGAACACACGCTGCGCTGGATTCCAGATAAATGAGATTCGAGGTCAATCTGGGCGACCTCAGAAAGCACTAGCCGAAGCGCTGCTCGACGGCCTGCCGCGTCCGGTTCAAGGCTTCAGCGACCTGCGACCAGGTCGCGCCTTGCGCACGAGCCTCGTCGACGGCGGCTCGCTCAATCTGGCGCAAGACGTCTTGCATCTCCGTCAGCGCGTCTAGAATCACGAGCGGCTCGTTGCTCGACCGGACGCGGAACATCGCCCTGCGGTAGCGAGCCAGGACTTCCTCGGGGATGCGCTCGATTAGCCAGGGGTGATCGAAGTCGTCCGCAGGTGCAGGGTTCATGGCCTGATGCTACAGCAAAGAATCTGGCTTGACGAGCAGGTGCTGAGGTGCCTTGCCATTATGGGTCAAGTAGCCTTGACGATATGCGCCAAGGTAGCTACACTGACCGAGAGCTTCGCGACGCTGGATGGGCCTCTGAGCCCGTCGCAGGGGCGCCGAAGCGATCGATTCAACTGACCGGGGGGCACCTAGTGGTGACTTCACGCTTCGCTGCAGGCGCTGGCACATCGGCCGGCTTTCACACGCAGGCCGCCATCGACGACTCGCCAGAGGGGCTGCGGCAGACTCGTCTGGCGGTCGCTCGCGCCAAGGAGGGAGATCGTGACGCTCATCGTTTTCTCTATGCGCAGTACTCGCACAACGTCTACGGCTACGTGCGGTCCATTGTCCGCGACGACCACGAGGCCGAGGACATCACCCAGCACGTGTTCGCAAAGCTGATGACGTCGATCGTCAAGTACGACGATCGCGGCGTGCCCTTCTTCGCCTGGCTCATTCGTCTCGCGCGCAACGTCGCCATCGATCACCTGCGGGCGCAGCGGTCCACGCCGACCGAAAACGTGCTCGATCCGGACTCGGCCTGCGATATAGATCTGGATCAGGCAGAGACGGTCAGGGCAGCGCTCGCCACGCTTCCGGACGAGCAGCGCCAAGTGGTGATCATGCGCCACGTCATCGGGCTTACGCCAGGCGAGATCGCCGGCCGCATGGGCCGGACCGAAGGCTCCATCCACGGTCTCCATCACCGCGGTCGGCGGGCGCTGCAGCGCGAGCTTGAGCGCCTCGAATCTGCTCCGGTCACGCGCGCACCGAAGTCCCTCGTAACAGCGTGATCCCCGGCGCTCTCAGGCGCGGACTCATCGACCCGAGCGACCCCTCGTCCGAGATCGGCGACCAGCGGCGAGCGCCAGTACGAACGTCCCCGGCGCCTCGCTCGCCGCCGAGCGCACGCTCGTCGCCCGCCGGGCGGTCGCGCTCGGCTCGGTCGCCTACGCGACTGCTGGCGCCGCTGCTGGAACACCTGGAACCCGTCGCGCCCGTTGACGCTCTTGCCCGACCGGCCCTGGTCGTCGTGGTCGCTCGGTAGACACGACCCGAACACCCCGAACCCCCCAAAAACGAACCTACTGACGGATCCGTGGGTGGTGTCACCGGCCGGGTAGGGGTGGGCAGAGGCCGCCGAGGGTGAGCATCGCGAGTGCGATCACGGCCTCTTGTCAGTGGTAGCCGAAGCCGCGGCGGGTGATGAGGCGGATCTGTGTGTTGACCTGCTCGACCCGGGCGTTGGATCGATTCGTCGACTGCGCGTGATACCGCGGATCTGAGCGCTTTGTCGTGGGTGCGGGTGACGCACCCGTTCCATCCGTGGGCTGGGCGGGAGTTCGAGTTCGTCAAGCGCCGGCATAACTGGCGGGCGGATCGCGTGTATGTGCGTGACGGCGCGGGCGAGTTGGTCTCGCTGCCCGCGGAGTGGACGGATGCGGTGTCTGACGATCCGTTCGTGGTTGTGGCCGGCGGGCGCGCCGCGTTCCATCTTGAGGGGCTGGTCGCGTTGGCGGAGCTGGTCGCGTCGCTGGCGACGGCGCGGCGGTCCGGCGAGGGCCGAGCCGCTCGGATGGTCTAGTCTAGCTAGGCTCTCGACTTTTGCAGTTCACAGTCCGGCGGACGCCCACGCTTGCTGGACGCTGGTGATTTCTCGGGGTGTGGGCGCGCACCCCCGTCCTGGGTGAAATTGGTTGGCGATGATCACGCGGCGGAGCTTGGCGAGCATGTCGGTGAATGAGGGGGTGGTCTTGGTGAGATACCAGGGGTGGCGTTCGCGGCGTTCTTTGACGTCGTCGGGGTGGTGGCCTGAGAGCGCGTACCAGATGATCGTCAGTGACATCGCGAGGAACTGGAACGGGACGGTCCGTTGGACGGCCTTCTCGGCGCGGTTGCGAGCCTGTCCGACGCCGGCCAGCTCCTTGCCTTCTTCGTAGGCGACCTCGGTCGGCCAGCGCTCGGCGTAGCGTTCGATCAGTTGCGCGGCGCTCGCGTCGAGGTCGGTGGAGACGAGCGCCAGTTCGTAGCCGGAGGGCTTGGTGGTGTCCTGGATCAGCACTACCTGGAGGGGCTGGGATCCGAACGCCTCGTACCACAGGCATTGGAACGGGTGGGCCATCACCTGCTCGGTCTTGCCGTAGCGGCGGACGATCGTGTTGACCCAATCGGTGGCGGGATCAGCGGCGATCTGCGCCAGCTTTGGCAGCTGCGCTCCTTTCTTGGGCGGCCGGCCGCGCTTGCGCTGCCCTGTGGGCGGGCGGGGCGCCGCCAGCCGGTGCAGCGCGGCGTCTGAGCGCAGGCGGGAGGTCATCGTGACGTTCTCCGGCAGGCCCGCAAACGCGCCGTTCGCGTAGGCGGCATCGCCGACGCCGTGGATCTTGCGTGCCGGGAACCGCTTGGCGAGCAGGCACAGGATCTCCCTGGCCAACCGGGGTTTTGAGGGCCGCTCGGGGTCTGGCTTGTGCTTGGGGATCTCCTTGCGCCGCGGGCGCCAGAGGCGCGAGAGCACCAGCAGGCAGACGGTCCGCTCAAGGAACGGCAGCTTGACGTTGATCCCGGCAGTGACCCAGTTGTTGCCCCACGCGAGCGATCCCTTGTTGCTGTTGGCGGTCGCGTCGTGATGCCAGAAGCAGCCGAACACCTTGCGCCCCCGCCGCTTCACCAACGTGTCATCGACCGGCACAACCAGCGACTCCTGCGCTCCCACCAAACGGGAGACGATCAGCTCCGCAACCATCAGCCCGAGCTCATCGACCGACCACTCCGCCGAGCTGAAGAACCGGTGCGCGCGGGCGTGATGCCAGACCCCGGAGAGCCTCGAGCCGACCAGCATCCCGCAGACCGTGCGCAGCGACGTCTGCGAGACCTGCCCCACGACCAGCGCTCTGAAGGTCTCAAACGTCGGGCGAGAGAAACATGGCGCGAACAGGAGCAGAAGCTCCTCCAGCGAAGATGGGACGCAGAGCATCGGCGGCAACCCCCATGGGCAGCCGCGAACGGGCCTCCCGCCCGACCGCGGAAATGGCGTGAACAACCACCGCTTCGGGGAAGCCGCCGGTGCTCCTCCCTACCAGCGTCCGGTCAGGCGCTCAAACCATCAGCCCGACAGCCACGACCGAGGCGCCGCCCCGCACCCGTCCACCCACCGAAAACTGCGAAAGTCGAGGTTAATGAGACTGAGTATTACTGACCCACGCTCCTAGTCCTAAAACAAGCGATCTCGGTCATGTGAGGCTGGGTCTCGGGCTCGGATCGACTCGATGAGGCTTGAGCGGGGTTGTGGGGGCGTTGAGGAGCGATCGGGATGGCGATCGGAGCCGCGATCGGTGTGGGTGGGTGTCATATGACGGCGGTTTGGCCGTTGTTCGGGGTCGCTGGTGCGCCGGCCGGTCTGGCCGGTGGTCGATATCGCACTTCGGCTGTGGCGACGCGGGTGGCGGTTGTGGTCAGAGGGTGTCGGTCAGGCGGAAGAGTGCGCTGAGCCATGGGTTGTAGGTGAGGACGCGCCACCTGACGCGTCGGCCGGTGGTGATGATCTGGCAGGGGATCTCGATGAACGCGGTGCGGAAGGTCCGGAAGTCCATGGTCAACAGGCGACGGCGTTGCTCGTTGTGAGGTTCGGCCCAGCGCGGGGTGATTGGTAGTAGCAGGGCGCACCAGGCTTTTAGGGTCCAGGCGAGTGCGGCCATCGTCATGTACGCCCAGTTGGCGCAGAGGGTGTTGACCGGGGCGTGCAGCGCGCGCACGTCGGACTTCAGCTGGCTGATGAGGTTCTCCTGGTTGCAGCGTTGCCGGGCTTGGTCGATGATCTCGTCGGCGGTCATGTTCGGGTCGTTGGTGATGTAGAAGAAGTAGCGGTACTCGCTGAACAGGACGTTCTCGCCGCGCTCGACCGAGATGTTCTTGCGCAGCGCGATCACCCGGTAGTCGCGCTTGCACTTCCCGGGCCGGTAGGAGAACTCGACGACGTCCTCGGCTGCCTGGCGCAGCGTCTTGTAGTTGCGCTCGCGGACGATCTCGTCCTTGACGTTGCGGGGGCGGGTGCGGGCGGTGGTGGCGATCTGTCGCTCGGTGCGGGTCACGAGCTCGTGGTAGGTCTCCTCCCCTTCGCGCTCGGCGGCTTGGACGAGGTTGGCCTTGGCGTCATAGCCGAACACGAACCGCACCCCGTCTGCGTCCCAGCGGTCGAACTCGGCGGTCAGCGAGAAGTCGGTGTCGCCCCGCAGGCGGACCTGCGTGAACCCGGCCTCGCGGCACAGGCTGATCGCCCGGTCGTAGTAGTCGACCACGCCCTCGTGGCTGGGCCGGTTCGCGCCCAAAAGCCCCAGATACAAGGGTTCCTTGGTGTTCGCGAGCGAAACGACCAACGCCGAGTACCCCCAGATGCCGTTGTAGGAGATGTCCATCCCCTCTTTCGTCTGCGCGTCGGTCGGGACGATGCTGGCGTCCGCGTCGATCACCGCCGGCTGCTTGAAGAACTCCTCCGGCTGACGTTGCCACACCTTCAGCCGAGCGCGGTTGACAGCCTCCTGGAGAGCCAGGATCGAGGCCTCGTCGAAGCGCCGGCAGAAGTCTCCGGCGGTGGTCGGGTCGGGGAGGCTCTCGATCCCCAGCCCGTCGAGGAACACCCGGTCGCAGCGGCGCGCCTCGATGTCCTGCAGGCGTTGCCCGCCGCACAGCGCGTTGTACGCGATGTTCAACACGTGGTCGGACTCGTAGTAGGGCTTGCGCAGCTTCAGCAACTCCAGCGCCGCGTCGATCTCGCCGGCCAACCCGACCTCGCCGATCAGCTTCGCGATCACGCCGATACCGCCGTGCGCGGTGCCCTTCGTGCGCGCTGAGAGCTCGTAGGCGATGTTCGCCCGGCCGAGCACCGGCCCGGTCACGTTCGGGCGCACGGCGCGCTCCAGACGCCGTGTGATCGCGGTCGCCTCGGCGCGCAGCCGGGCGGTTCGCGTGCGGCGTGTCTTGCTCATCGGTGTGCTCCCCCTGGTCTGGTGACGTGTCCCTCATCATACCAGACAGTAATATTACTGTCTGGTATGATGGTGGATACTGGCCGGCGGAGAAAGAAGACACGAGATGCCACCGACGAACACCACCGAGAGCCTCGCCGACCACGAGCAGCGCTACCGCGAGCTCGCCGCCCAGCTCCCGACGATCGGCATGATCCACTCAGGCAGCGTCACCCGCCGCTACACCCGCTGCGCGACGCCCGGCTGCAAATGCCACGCCGACCCGCCCCAGCCCCACGGCCCCTACTACCAGTGGACCGCCAAGGTCAACGGCAAGACCGTCACCCGCCGAATCACCGAACGCGAAGCGGACCTCTACCAGGAATGGATCGCCAACGACCGCCAACTACGACACCTCATTGACCAGATGCGTCAGATCGCCACCAAAGTCGCCGAGCTGACACTCAAGCAAGCAGCCGACACATAACCCAGCACGGCTTCACCCCAAACGCGCACCCACGCAGCCAGGCCCCAACGCGCAATCCGCCCCAAACCCCGCAACAACGGGCTTCCAGGACTCGCCCCCGAGCCAGCAGCCCCAACCTACGCTTGGTTTAGGCCTAGTTACGATCGATGTGGCGCGGGTCGTCGCACACCAGCACCATCTGCTCGAAACCGGGCGCAGCGCGAACACGGCCCGCGAGGCGCTCGTCTACCTCAGCGGGATCATGCAGGTGGCCGCCGAGCACGGGCTGATCGGCGCCAACCCCGTCCGCAGCGTCCGCAAGACCGGCACCGACCGCGAAGAGGTGCGGCCACTGACACCACGCGAGCTGGAGACGCTGGTCGCGGCGGTCGACGGGCGGGACCGGATCATCGTCGTTCTGGCCGGACACCTCGGCTTGCGCCCGCTCGAACTGCGGCGGGTTACGTGGCGGGGACTCCACGGCGACACGCTGCTCATCGGCAAGGCCCAGACGAAGGCGACCGCCCGCCGCAGCCGCACGATCGAAGTGCCGCGCACCACCGCCCAGGAGCTGCGCCAGTGGCGGCTCGCATCGGGACGCCCCGACGACGATCAGCCGATCATCGGCCCGCTCAGCGCCGAGGGGCTCAAGAGCTGGACCCGCCAGCGGTTTGCGCCGCGCGCCGAGGCGGCCATCGGCCGTGATGACGTGACGCTGTACACGTTGAGGCACACGCACGCGAGCATCTGCCACTACGCCGGACTGACCGTCCCCGAAGCCGCCCGGCGCCTCGACACGCGCCCGCGCTGTGGGCGGCCCCCGCTTTTCGGTCCACCGCGAGTGAGAGGGTGGTGAATGTAGTGGGGGCAAGGTAGCGGCCTGCTCGGACGGATCACGCCCCCTGGTGCCGCGACCGTCGTCGCGGAGCCGAGCGGAGCGAGGCGTAGCGGCGATGGTCGCGGGCGCGCCGCCCCGGGGAGGGCCCCACCCCTCTTCTCATCGCTTGCTCGGCCTGATCGTTGAGGTCGAGCGGTCGGGTCGCCTCATGCGGCGATCTCGACCGGCTCGGTCCACTGCGCGGCGAACACGGCCGGGGCGCGCATCCCGAGCGATGAGTGTGGCCGGCGGTGGTTGTAGTCCTCACGCCAGTCACCGATCACGACGCGCGCCTCGGCCAGGCAGGAGAACTCCTCGACATCGAGCAGCTCGTCGCGCACGCGGGAGTGGAAGCTCTCGACGTACGGGTTCTGCCACGGCGAGCCCGGCTCGATGTACGCGGTTCCCGTCCCGCTCAGCTCGCACCAGTCCTGGAGCGCGTGCGCGGTCATCTCCGGGCCGTTGTCGCACCTCAGAAACTCCGGGGCGCCCCGCTCGGCGACCAGGCGCTCCAGCACGCCGACGGTCCGGTCGGCGTCGATGCTGCGCTCGACCAGCATCACCAGCGACTCACGGGTGAACTCGTCGACCACGTTGAGCAGCTTCAGCACCCTGCCGTCGGCGGTCTGGTCGAACTGGAAGTCGAACGCCCACACCTGGTTGGGCCGCTCGGCGCGCAGGCGCTGCGCAGGGACGGTCGAGTCCCCCAGCCGCCGGCGCTTGCGCCGCCGCTGCGGCACCCGCAGCCCTTCCTCCCGCCACAAGCGCTGCACACGCTTGCGGTTCACATCCCAGCCCAGCTCGCGCAGGTGATGATGCGCACGGCGATACCCCCACCGCGGACGGTCCTTGGAGAACTGCCGCAACTCGGCGCGCAACACCGCGTCATCCTCAGCGCGCTTGGGCTCATAGCGCTCCGTGGAGCGGTGCTGGCCCAGCACCCGGCACGCCCAGCGCTCGCTGACGCCGAGACGGTCACGAACCATCGCGACCGCCCGGCGCCGACGGGCTGGGCTCACCAGTTTCCCTTCGCGACCTCCTTCAGCGCCCGCACCTCGAGCGCCTGATCGGCGACGATCGCCTTCAACGTCACGTTCTCACGCTCGAGCTCCTTCAGCCGCTTCGCATCATTGGCCTTCATCCCGCCGTACTGGTTGCGCCAGCGGTGATACGTCTGCTCGCTGATCCCCAGCTCCTTCGCCGCCTCAGGGATCGTCTTGCCCTCACCGAGCATCCGCTCGGCCTCGCGCAGCTTGCGGATGATCTGCTCCGGCGTGTGCCTGCGTCGCTTCACGTGATCGTTCCTTCCTCGCCCATGATCCAGGGCGCGAGAAACTCTCACAAGGGTCGGACCGAACTCGGGGGGTCAGGCCAGCT
>CAWFKF010000039.1:0-20576 GCA_963816005.1 uncultured Solirubrobacteraceae bacterium
AATCGACCGGAGTCCCCACAAATCGCGACTGCGGTTGCAGCTGAAGCATTCGGCTGCCCGAACTCGGCTGGGATGCGGCCTTGCTACGAGCAGCAGCCCGCCGCATCGGCGATTTCTCCGCGTGGAGGTATTCGAGTGCTGGAAACACCAGTGGAGCCGAGGTCGGTCACACGCGGTAGAACCAGACGCCGCCAAGCGACATGCGCTTGAGTCCGAGCGCCGCGAGAGCCTCGGGCCACCGCTGTGGCATTTCGGGATCGACGATCACCGCGCCCACATGCCGACGGGCGAGAAAAGAGCGCAGCGTCTGCGGATCCGGCTGGGCGTGGCCAAAGAGGGCGGGGAAAAGCGGGTCCGTCTCGTAATCCGTCGGATACACCGGACTGAGATATCCGCCAGCCAGACGGAACCACATGCCGGTTTCGGCCTGCCAGAGCATGCTGTTCCCGAACTGGCCGAACGGCAGAATGAGGACAGTTTCCCCGCGCGTGAGGACGCTTCGGTAATCATGGGTGGTGAAGAGCGCCGGGTTAGTTAGCTGGCTGCGCCAAAGGCCACCGCCGATGTTGGGCACCAGGAATGCGATGCTCGCGGTCGCCACCGCCCATTTGCCCAGAGCCCATCTTCCGGGGCGTGGCTGCGCCAACCACATGGCTGCGATCACCGCGACAATCAGGAACATATAGACCGCGAGGCGCAGTGGGATCACATCGCGCAACACCCATTGGTCGAGCAGCTTCCACGGAAGCGGGATCGTCGGGTAGCCCGCGATGTGCAGGCGCGACCCGAGGAGCAGCACGACGACAACCGCCAGCATCGCGAGCAGGATCCTCGTCGAGGTCAGGCGCCAGCGCGTGATCGTGTAGCGCGCGACGATGAGCGCGAGCGGCAAGCCAACATAGGTGACGGCCTCGGCGTCGCTTCCGCTGGTGTTGGACGCTTGGGAAACCGCCGCGAAAGACGTCCTGCCAACTCGGGTGAGGTTCGTGGGCACGAGGAACCCGAGCGCGTCACTGCCGTCGATGTCGCCGATGTTCGGTCCGAACCTCACGATTCCGTGGAGTTCGTAGTAGATCACCGGGCTCGTCACGATCGCCGCCGCGGCTCCGGCGAGGAGAATCGGCTTAACGGTGCGGATGATGTGCTGTCGCTCGGTGGGCGCAAGGGCGAACGCCACCGCGAGGGCAATGCCTCCGAGAGCTACGAATGTCAGTGCAAGTTCGCTCGTGGTCAAGAAGAGCGCTGCCAGGGCAAGCGCCATCAGGGGGATGAACCGCCGTTCGCTGATGCGCTCGTCGATCAGGCGGAGCGTGAGGTGGACCGCGGCCGGAATCGGAAAGATCAGCACGAGTTGGAGATGACCTTGCATGTGCCCCAGGATGTAGGTCGAGAAGCCGAACAGATAACCCCCGAAGAGGCTCGCCGCAAAGTTGCGGGTGATGTACCGGCACAAGAGGAAGGCGAAGAACGCCGCAAGCACTGGGCTTGCCAGCATCAGCAAGTTGTAGGACACGATTGGGCCGAACGCGACGGTGATCGGCGCGCCGACGATCCCCGCCAGCGGGCACAGCGTCGAACTGGTGGCGGCGAGATCGATCCGGTCCGGGGCGAATAGCGCGTTGGTAACCAGGGGGTTCAGCCCGTGAAGCAGCGCGTACGGCCACCACGCCAGGCTCCACATATTGACAGTCGGATCGGTCCAGTTGGGCAGTCCGACGTTCTCACTTCCGAGATGGGGGAGCACGTGCAGGCCGAAGTACCCGATCGAGATAGCCACGTACAATGCGAGCGCGGCTGTGGCCTGGCGGCGTCCCGACGCAAGCCAGTCACGAACGATGTCGAGTGTCCGCGGGACGCGGTACTCCGTTGCCGGCTGAGTCGTCATTGCGCGCGCTTATCGTAATCGTGTCGCACCGCGACAATCTGTTGCCCGCCGGCGGAGCCGGACGCTGGCACGAGAGTTGGCCGGTTGGCGACCGCTGCGCGGCGGGTCACTTCGTCGCGAGGATCACGTTGTGCGCAGCGAACCTCCTCAGCCCGAGGGTGCCCTCGAACGCGCGCTCGAGCGCCGCGGCGAGGCGGATCGCCCTAAGCGGGGTGAAGTCCGGGACGGCGCCGAGCTGCGTGCGGAGCAGGATCTGTCCGCCCGCGGCGCGCAGGCCGGTGACGATCTCCGCTTCGCCGATCAGTCGCTCTTCACCGGTGTCCTGGGGGACGCGGGCCATCAGCGGCCCCCAGTATGGGTTGCGGGGATTGTGGTCCCAAACGAGCACCCGACCCGAGGGCTTCACGACCCTGACCATCTCGGCGAGCGTCTGTCGTACCTCGTCGGGATCGGCGATGTGGTGCATGACGGCGACGGTGATCACGAGCTGGAAGCTGTCGTCATCGAACGGCAGCGAGGTTCCGGACGCGTGCACCGGGCGGACCACTGGCGTCCTCGCCTCGAGGATCTTGAGCATTCCCTCTGAGGGATCGACTCCGACCATCCGGTATCCGGCGCTGGCGAGCCGCTCGGCGAGCACCCCGGTCCCGCAGCCGACGTCGAGTCCGTCGCCGCGAGGGCAGTGCGCGAGCACGAACGCCGCCCGTTTTTGTAGGTAGTGCTCGACAACGTGCGCGGGCAGCGACTCGTCATAGACGGACGCGATCGAGTCAAAGTGTGGGCTGCTCACGGGCCTCCTTTTCGTTCGACGTGCGCTCCGAGACGAACGCCGGGGGTCGTTTGCGCCGTCGGGGAGAGGATCCGGCGGCGCGAAGCACCAGGCCGATCATCCGTAGTCCCACGGAGATCGCCATCAGCCGGTTGCCGGTGACAGATGACCGTCCGACGCGCGGGAGATAGTTGACCGGCACCTCGACGAACCGCGCACCGGAGCGGATCGTGAGCAGCATGATCTCCGCGCCGGCGTGGCTGCCGCCGACCTTCATGCCGCTCGCGACGCGCCTCGCGGTATCTCTGCGCAGCAGCCTGTACGTGCAACCGACGTCGCTGAGATGACTTGTGTTCAACAGGACCTCGATCAGCTTCGCGACCGCCCAGTTACCCCAGCGCAAGAACCAATCCATGTTCGCGCCCTCCCACACCAGCTCCCAGGTCGTCCGGGTGCCGAAGACCGCGTCGCACTCCGCGCTGTAAACGAGCAGCTTCGAGATGTCCTCCGGCACGAACGTGCCGTCCGGCTCGGCGAGCACGATCAGCTCGCCGGTGGCCTCGATCAGTCCGCGGCGGGTCGCATGCCCAAACCCCTGACTGGGCTCCTTGACCAAGCGCGCCGAGGTCTTGCGAACCTCCTCCTCCGTTCCTGTCTGCGCGTTGTTGTCGACCACGAGCACCTCGTCGACCAGGCCAGTGGCGAGGAAGCCCTCGATCACAGCTCTGATCGAGTCGCGCTCGGCATAGGTCATCAGCACCACAGACACTTGCTGACCGTTCCACATGAGCTGCTCCTCGATCTCTCCTCGCCTGCGGCGGCGCATTCTACTCGGCCCTTCGGCTCCACACCTCAGGCAAAGTCACGGCGCGAAGATTTAGCAGCGCGCCGGATCATGTGCTGCGCCTCAGCGTGGATCCGAGCGCGCTCCCCTCGGAGACACACTCGGTCGCTCGCGCGTCCCTCCGCCATAAGACATGCGCCGGCTCACCGGTCGACGTGGCGCGTGCGTTGCCACGGCGGGAGCCATCGGTCTGCGGGAGTCCGCACTACTGCTCGGCGACGCGGGACTCGTGCCGGTCGGCGTCCGTTGGCGCGTGAGCGCGGGATCCCCTTCGCCCAGATCGGGCGTCCGCCGCGCTTCTCCCGTTTCACGTCGTGAAGGCGAGAGCCTCATTTGCCGAGAGTGACGCCGTCCTGTCCGCCGATGAGCGTTGCAGGTCGCTCGGAGCCGGGGTCGCCTTCCTTCGCGGGACGACCCGCAGGCCTTCGGGTGGCCCCGCGACCTCTCTACCCTCGGCAGGCCCAGGGCCGCTCGGGCCGGTCAGCTGGACACGCCAAAGCTAGCCGTCTCCGACGTGCTTCGCGCTTCCTCCTACTGCCCGATTGGGCGTTGGATCGTTGTCCAGTCGCCCGCGAGCGATGGGGACAAGATGTAGGACCACGGCATCAAGAAGTACCCGTCGCCGTCGACTCCCCAAGCGGTACCGTCCGTCTGCGCAGACCCCCAACTGTTCCGCACCAGTCCGTACAGGGGTTCTGCTTATCTGTGCAGTCCGGCCGTGTCAAGCCCTCCCGGCTGAAGTTGTTGAGGTTGGTTGGTGTGCGCGCGGGTGCCCATGCTTATCTCGGTCCGCGACTCGGGTTGGCTACCGGGTCGGCGACATGATGGTGATGGGGTTCCCGCTGGGGGAAGTTGCGGTGCGGCCGCTCGGTCTTTGGAGGCCGTCCACGCGGACGTGGCGGCAGCAGGTTGCGGGGAGCTGGCCGCGGTGCATCGGTTGACGTGGGGCGTGGCGCGCACGAGGTCTCATGCGGGCGCGAGTGCCTGGTCGCCGAGGTCTTTGAGGGTGTGGTAGCTGCGTTTGAGGAGGTTTCGTGCGATCGCGAGGCAAGCGCGGTTGTGCCCGAGTCGCTGCGCGGCTTGGCGGTAGTAGGCGTGGTCGGGGGAGCCGGGGCGACTCGCGCCTTGGGCTGCCTCATACAGCGCCCAGCGCAGGACCGGTGGTCCCTGGCGGGAGAGGTGACCGGGCGCACGCCGGCGGTCGGACGCGTGCACGGTGATGTCCAGACCGCCGTAACGCACGGCATACCGGGATGAGCTGAACCGGCGGCAGTCGCCGAGCTCGGCGAGGATCGCGACCGAGGTCAGCTCCCCGATCCCGTAATGGCTCACGCGAGTCGAGGTGGAAGCTGCGGATCTGTTCGGCGAGGCGTTGCTCGATGCGCATCCGTTTGGCGTACCGGGCGACGATCGTTTTTGGTGGGCTGGTCCGGTCGTTGGTGAGGATCAGGGTGGGGTGCTCGTGCCCCAAGCCGCGGACCGCGATCTGGCGTAGCGGTGTCGGGTAGCCGCGGACGGTGACGTCCTGTTCGCGGACCTGGGGTTTGGTGTAGGCGCCGCGCCGGTCAAGGGTGATTGGTGTCCATTGACTGTCGGGCAGTGCCTCCAGCGCGGCGGTCAGGTTCGCGGTGCGGGCACGCAGCGTGATGAACCGCAGGCCGGCAGCGTTCAGTTCGGCCAGTCCGGCGCCCGTGGTGACCTTGGAGTCGAACACCAGCAGCGACGGGGGATGACCGGTCGCGGTTTCCCAGTGGCGTGCGAACGCGATCACTTGGCCGGCTTGGTCGGCCTTGGTGCATGTCGCGTTGGCGTAGAGCAGGTTGCGGGTCTCGCTGTCCTGCACGAAGAACGACAGGACGGCCTCGGTACGCTGCGAACGCCTGGGAACGTAGTGGTTCTCGAGCGCGACGTCGTCTCCGAAGTGCATGATCGCGTGGAAGTCGAGATCGAAATCGGCGCCGCGGGTCTGCCCAGTCTGGATCATCGACCGCGCCAACGCGGCCAGCAGCGCCTGGTCGTGAGCGCGCGTGAGACGGTAGCTGTAGCCACCCAGGCTGCTCGCCTTCGGGAGGCTCTCCAACCCCGCGAACGCGGCGAGCGCGGGATCAACACAGACATCATCGACATGGCTGACACGCCGCCGTCCGATCGACCTCAGCGCCAGCAGCGAGAGGACCGAGCAGAGCGCGGGAACCTCACGCGTGCCCGGCAACCCAGCAGCGGCGACCGCACCCGGAAGATCCAACGCGACCAGCGCGGGCAGCAGCAACAGCGCGCCGGCGTAGTCACTACTCAGCCGCACCGGCTGCTCTGGCCAGCGCATCACCCGGGTGCGCGGTGGGTCATCGCGGGTCACAGCGCCGCGCTGGCCGGGGGCTCTGGGACCGAGACGCTCGTGACCCTCGGCGACCAACAGCTCCCACACCCCGGTGCGGTTCAGCGGCGTTTGGCCCGCCGCGAGCGCCTGGGTGATCTCGGTGACCGAGTGACCGGCCGCTCGCAACCGCAGTACCTCTTCGCGGGCCGCCACTTTGGCCGGCGCGACCCGCGGCCCGGGGCGGCGCTCAATGAAGAACTCGTCCGCCCGCGCGGTGAAGTCGCGGACCATCGCGACCACCGTCGATGGTGCGTAACCGAACCGGGCAGCGACCTGCGCGGCCGTCGAGTCCTCAACGAAGTACGCGCGCAGCGCTTCGTAGCGACGCTGCGCGACATCGCCCGGGGCAGTGAAGAACGCGGCGCGCTCCCGCCGCCGCCCCGCCCGGTCACCCGAACTGGTGCGCTTCGCTGAATTCATAGCCCGACACCATAAAGTCCTGCTCGGACACGTCACGGCCAGAACTCCGTACCAAGCAGCCAAACATGACGCCTAACGTCACTTTCGCGGCGCCGCCCTCGCGCACGACTTCAAGAAACCCCCACCATCCGTACAGCGAAACCACACCCAGTCTGGCACGCCCAGCCGCCCCAAACCCCGTCAATCACGCCGAAATCTCGCCTCAACCCCCGCGATCAGGGCGGAACTACCCGAGTTCGGGAATCCGAGCTAAGCGTACAGTCGTGGTTGTGGCACGCGCCGCCGCAACGATCGAGCTCTCCGACGATAGGAACAGCAGCTTCGCGCGGTGTTGAGGGCCCCGTCCGCCCCGCAGCAGGAGGCGTTGCGCGCCCGGATTGTGTTGCGGGCGGCGGCGGGCGCGTCGAACACGCAGATCGCGGCTGAGGTTGGGGTGTCGCTGCCGACCGTTGGGCTGTGGAGGGCGCAACTTCAGCGAGCTGGGTTGGACGGGTTGCAGACCGCGCCGTGGCCGGGACGTCCGCGGAAGATCGATAATGCCGAGGTCGCGCGGGTGTTGGCGATGACGCTGGAAGACCCCGCCGGGTGGCTCGACGCATTGGAGCGCGCGGCGGCTCGCGGCCGCGACTGGGATTTCCGCCTCGACGGTCCACCGGATCTGGCGTGATCACAAGCTCAGGCCCTGTACCGCGCCGCCGTCCGTGACCGGGTCGTGCGACGCGCGTTCGAGCAGGTGGGCAGCCGCCGTCGCTCACCCGTGCGCTTGCTCGACCCGCGCGTGCTCGCCCGAATAGCGCGCTGAAAAGGAACGCTCATACGCGCCGTGGCAGCGTCCCGAGACCGTCGCCTTCGCGCGGAAGCAGGGCTCGTCGGTCCGCCGTCGAGACGCCCGCCTTGATCGACAACCAGCACTCTGGATCAGGCTTCTGAGTTTAAGCAGGGCGGCCACGCGGCCGACCGGTGGGGCTGCTGCGATTCGACGATGCGGTAGCGACGGCCTCTCGATGGGAGCGGCCCGGCGTCGAGGTGGCGCGCGCCGTCGCGGAGCGGTGGAGCGGGGCGGGTCAACGATCTGCTCTCGAAGGGAGGGAGCGATGTCTTCTGATCTGAGTTGTTGTTCGACGCTGCCGGCCGGCGGCGTTCACCCGCGGCGATGCCCGGCCACAACGCCGGGCACGCACCAAGGAAGAGGGTCAGGTGTATCCGGCCGATTCGCCCACGGTCGATGAGATCGTCGCGGTCATGCGCCAAACCCCGCCTGACAAGCACGGGCTCATGCTCCTGGCGCTGATCGTGGTGCTGTGGCGCGGCGGATTGCGGATCCAGGAAGCGCTGTCGCTGATCGAGTCAGATCTCGATCCGCGTCGCGGGTCGATCCTGATTGGCCGTGGCAAAGGGAATTGCCGCCGGGAGGTGGGGATGGACGCGTGGGGGTGATCATCTCGCTCCGTGGCTCGCTGTCGGGTTCGAGCTGCCGGTCGGTGCGCTGTTCTGCGTGATCGACGGATCGACGCGCGGGCGGCCGTGGTCAGCGACCGCCGCGCGCGGCGAGCTGCGCCGCTACGCGGCGGCGGCCGGGGAGCGGCGCCGCTTCGCGCCGCATCAACTCCGTCATGCGCACGCCGTCGAGCTCGCCCGAGAGGGGTGCCGCTGCCAGTGATCCAGCGGCAGCTCGGGCATTCGTAGGTCTCGACCACGAGCGTTTACCTGCAAGGGATCGACATCGAGGAGATCATCGGCACGGCCACGCGCGACGCGCGCCGATGCTGCACGCCAGCGCCGACCTCGAACTCTGAGACCAGGCCCAGCGGGACAGGCGGACGGGAGCGCAGCACCGCGCAATCGCCCGCCGGCCCCGACTCAGCCGCTTCTCGGGATTGCGGCAGCACCCCCTCCTCGCCGGCGTGGCTCGAGCTGCTCAAACTCAGAAGTCTGATCCAGAGTGCTGGTTGTCGATCACAGCAGTAGCGAACGCTCGCTCTAGCATCGGCGGGTTCTTCGCCGGGGTGGCGAGTGAGTCCGTGCGCCTCCACCGGGGCAGGCCTGGGTGTCCCCGAGCCGCTCGCGTACCTAGAATCGTGTTGGCGTGAGCGTGGCTGCGATAGGAGATGGCGTTCGCAGTTCCACTGCGAACAGCGCATACGTGCGCGACCGGGCGAGCCTGCGCCTGGGAGCGGTCGTTGGACTGACGCTGCTCGCTGCGGTGCTCCGGTTCACGGGCATCGGCCACCAGGGGTTCTGGTATGACGAGGCGGTCACCAATCAGCTTGTCCATCTCTCGTTGTCGAAGATGCTCGCGGTGGTTGGTCAGACGCAGGCGACGCCGCCCCTGTACTTCGTGGTCGCATGGGTGTGGGCGCGCTTGTTCGGGTTCGGAGAGGCTGGACTTCGATCGCTGTCGGCCTTGGCGGGGGTGGCCACGGTGCCCGTCGTCTACGGCCTCGGGCGAGAGCTGATCTCGCCGCGCGCCGGGATCGTCGCCGCGGCGCTGGCCGCGTGCAGCCCGATGCTCGTCTGGTACTCCCAGGAGGCCAGGTCGTACTCGCTGCTCGTGCTGATGAGTGCGGTTTCGCTGCTGATGTTCGCAAGAGTGCTTTCTGAGCCGCGGCCCGGGCGGGTGATCGGATGGGCGGCAGCAAGCGCGCTCGCGCTCGCGATCCACTACTTCGCGATCGTCGTCGTCGCCCCGAGCGCCGCCTGGTTGCTCTGGGCGTATCGGCGCCAGGCGAGGGTTCTGCTCGGCGTTGCTGCTGTCGGGCTGGCCGGCGTCGCACTGATCCCGCTCGCGCTCAGCCAGCGCCAGCACGGGCGTTGGATCGCCTTTATCCCGTTCAGCGTCCGGCTCGGGCAGATTCGTCCCCAGTTTCTGATCGGGACCGGTGCCACGGCCGGTGGGGGCCTGATGCGTTCGCTCGCGACCGGGCTCGCTCTGGCGGCGCTCGTGCTCGTGGTCGCGCGGGGAGACGCGCGCGAGCGGCGAGCGGCGGTGCTCGCCGGAGCGCTCGCGGCTGCGGGCTTCGCGCTGGCTCTCATCCTGCTCCGCGATGACCTGATCACGCGGAATGTGATCGCGCTGTGGGTGCCGTGCGCGCTGTTGATCGCCGCCGGGCTCGGTGCGCGCCGCGCCGGACTATTCGGCTTGGCCGGGGCTGCGGTGCTGTGCGCGATCGGGCTGATCGCCATCGTCGAGGTCGCGATCACCCCCGACCTTCAGCGTCCCGACTGGCGTCCGGTCGCGCGGGCGCTCGGACCTCCGCCGAGGCCCGTCGACGGTTACGGCGGCCGGGTGATTCTCGTTCAGCACTATTGGACGCTGCTCCCACTGGGGGTCTACCAGCCGCGATTGCGGGTGCTGGGCCGGTCGGGGGCGCTCGTCACGGAGATCGACATCATCGCGATCGACGCACCGTATTCGGCGAGTTGCTGGTGGGGTGCCGCCTGCCGCCTGAGCGCGTCTCAGCTCCAGCCCGCCTACCCGATCCCAGGGTTTCGCGCCGTCGGCCGCCAGCGGGTCTCACGGTTCTCGATCCTGCGCTTACGTGCGGATCGGCCACGCCGATTGACGCCGAGGATGGTCGCCCGTGCGCTCACGACCACCACTCTTCCCCGCGATGTGCTGATCATCCAGTCGCCCGCCTGAGCGCAGCCATCTCGGCCGCGGTCAGTCGGCTCCAACGACCGGATCTCAGCCGACGCAGGAGCCAAGGTGCCAGCCGGGAGACTCCTGCGACGCGAGAAGCAGCAGCGAGCGAGACGAGCGGGGTGAAAGCTCGCCAGGGATCTCGCGCGACGGGCAGACGCTATTGACCGGAGGTCTATTCACGACCATCTTCCAACTGAGGCAGTTCTTCCCGACGTCAACTTTCATAGTCTCTCGACGTTTCCGGCCGGCCCGTTCCAGCTCTCGACTTACCAGACCCAGTACTCACTCCCCCAGGATGGCGGGATCTACGATCCGGTCGAAAGCGGATCTCTCCTCGCGTTTGACCTGGCGACTGGCGGCCCGGTCACTGAGGGGATCGGGCTCGCGCAGCTCGGCGGAAGCGCTGACCCGGTTCTGACGAGCTCGGCGGCCGGTTATTTCGAGCCAACGATCGGGTCGCCCGGAGGGGTGCCGACCGTTCTGTTCGAGGTGCATCAACGGGGCCTTCTGTCCTTCATCGCGTCTCGTCCGGCGCCGCTCGCGAGCTTTCCTGGGCCACCCACGCCGCTGCCGGGGTTGTCAATGTTCCCGGCGACGACCAGTTTGCGCCGGCATTCACTGCCGACGGACGCTACGTCGGCTTCATCCGCGTGGTACCCGGCAACTTTTCGCACGCGTTTCTGTTCGTGTGGGACACCGAAACCCAGACGCTGGTCAACCCTGCGGGCATAGATGTCGGCGACGTGTTCGTCGGCTCGCCCCTTCAGAACGCGGAGATCGAGATCCCGAATCTTTCGCTGTACGAGCTCGCCGTGTTCACCCGCCCCGGCACCATCACCTCGACCGGCACCGCCAACTTCACAATCGTGCACGACTCGGAGGTCGGAATTCTCGTTCAGCGCGTCGTTCGCCACCACAAGCTGTTCGGCCGCACCGTCCCGACTCTGCACGCAGTCGGGCGTGTCCCGCTCGGGATGTTCAGGCGAGGCAGCCGGCACGTGCACTGGAATCTGAAGGTGAACGGCCACCGACTGAAGCCGGGCACCTACCAGGTCACGCTGCGCTCACTCACCGCCTCCAAGCAGATCCGGGACTTCGGCGTCCCGGATCTGATCCGCGTGCGGTAACCGCGACTATCCGCGGGGGTGAGCTCGGGCAAGTTGACGAAGCCTGACAAGCCAGGACCAACGACGCTACGCTCGTCCGGCTTCCGCTTCGAGTCGCCGAACCCGCGAAGCGGAAGCGGGGCGGCGACGTCCCAGGACGCGTCAGGCGGACGCGCCGTCCGCTCTGACGTGACCCCTGGCGGTGTAGCTGCTCGCGCGTCGAACGAGGTGTCTCGTACCCCTTCCGAGACACTGCTTGCGGACAGAAGCAGCGACGCCGCTCGAGTGTGAGCCCAGATGTCTCTCTCACGAAGGCTCCTATGTCAAGGGGAGGGCGGAAGTTGAGGGCCGTCGGATGGTGAGAAACGTCGCCGACTCGCAACCGTGAGGTTGCTGATGGGCTTGTTGTGAGGCGATCTGGGGCGTGGAGGGCAGCGCGCGGCCCTGTCGGTCGACGCGCTTCGGGTGGGGGGGCTGCGCGCGCCCACCTGCTCCTCGCCGTAGCATTGCGCTCGCCGTAGCGCCTTCAAGGATGCCGCTGCGCGGCTTCGCTGCGCAGGGCCCTGTCGGGCCATCCTTGACTGCGGCCGCGTCGCGCGCGGTTATGCAGCGAGGAGGGGCTGGGCGGAGCGCGTGGCCTGGTCGCGGATCATGCGCCGGTAGATGACGTCTGAGAGGTGTCGCTTGAGGACGCGACGGGCTTCCTTCTTGGTGTGCCCGCCGGCGCGCGCGTTAGCGTAGATGCGTTGGGCGCGTGGCTCGCAGCGCAGCTGGGTGACCGCCATCCGGTGCAGGATCGCATTGATGCGCCGGTTGCCGCCGGGGTTGTAGCGGTGGCGGACCGGTTCGCCGGGCCCCTCGGCGGTCGGGGCGGGCAGCGGCGCTGAGCCGTTGAAGCGCGCGAACCCGCCCTCGGTGAACCGCCGCGGATCGCCGACCTCGACCAGCAGTTCGACGACCGAGCGGGTGTTCAGGCCGCAGAGCTCGCCAAGTGTCGAGCCGCTCTGGCGCACGAGCACCTCGAGTTGCGCGAGCACCTCGCGCTCCTGACCATCGAGCGCCTTGATCTGCGCGCGGTAGCCGTCGAGCAGCTGCAACCGCAGCCGGGTCGGCGCGTCGTAGCGACGCCGGCGGTTGCGGCATCCGAGCGCCGCCAGGCGCGGGCGGACCGCCTTGGTGTCGGGCAGCTGCTCGCGCAGCTCAAGCGGCAGCTCGCAAAGCAGATATTCGGCCTCGCCTACCAGGTGCTGGCGGCCTGTCAGGATCGACCGGCGCCGGTTGTTCCACAACGCCAGCAGCTGATGCTGCTCGTCCGGGCCTTGCTCTTGGCCGGCGCGCTTGAACGCCTTGGGCAGCAACGAGTGCGCGAGCACCTCGCGCGCGATCCGCTCGCTGTCGAGCGTGTCGAACTTGCCGCGCTGACGGGCCCGGTCCTGCCGTGGCGTGCGATTCGGGCACACATCGCGCACGTCATGGCCGCGGCCGGCCAAGAACATCGCCGTGTGCCGGCCCCAGCTCGCCGAGCCCTCGACACCCCAGCGGGCGATCTGCCCAAACTGCCATGCCCACGCCTCCAGCTCGCGGTGCCCCTCACCCGAGACGCGAAAGTGAGCCGAGCCCAGAATCCCGCCGCGCGCATCGGCGACCGTCGCGGTCAGCGTGCGCTTGTGCGGATCGATCCCGACCACGTTGCCCGCATCATCGGGCGTCATCAACAAGTGCGACGGTCCCGGACCACGCTTCTTGACTGTCCTCATCGACCTGACCTCCAACGGATACCGTGTTGGCGGACCGGCCGACAACATCCCGGTGGACGCCCCCACGGGGCGAACGCTCCTATTAGGTCAGGCCGATCCTCGAAGGCAAGAACCGAGGCCGACACTTCGTCAGCAAGACACCCTCGCCGGAGTCAATCGCTTTCTGAGCCAGACCTCGGTTCAGCCTTCGACCCTACGCGAACCGTCGCCCACGCGGGCACCGCAGATTCAACACCGGGATCGCTTTCGTTCTTCGTCCGTCCCGCGCGTTGCGATTGCCTTGGCGACATCGCGATCGTCCCGATCAGGCTGTCCGCGAGCCATCGCGCGCGATCGCATCCGCCGAAGACCAGGCGTCACGAATCGCTGACGCTGACGACTCCTATGCGACGACGAACGGGAGCCCCCTCGGGGGGCTCCCTCCTCCACGTGCAAGCCTCCTGCGGGGGCGCACATAATCGCGCAGGCACCGATTCCCGTTGGCGTCATCGGTCGCAATGCGGAGTCTTCCAGCCTCCACCTGAGGCTTATGGAATCTTTTCAAAGGAGAACTCGCTCGAAGGTGGCAACGGCTGCTCATCCGTCGTCCGCAGCGGTAGCGAACGCGACGTCTTGCGGACGCTTCCGCTTCCTCTGGGGAAAGCGGGAGCGCGACTCGCGTCAGCCGAGACTCCTGTGGCTGTTCTCACGCTGCGGTTGCCACGACCCGAGAGAGCGTGTTCACAGACTGCTCGTGCCGACTAGTGAAAGTTGTCACTTGCAGTTGGGCCGCCAAGCGCGGCTTAGCGCCACGGGTTCGCCGGGTCTCATAGGATGTGTGGATGGGTTGGCTTCGGGCCGCACCGGCGAGCGTCGCGCCTCGCCGGAAGTGGATTGTGCGGCGTCTCGCTGCGTTGCTCGTTCCGGCGCTGGTGTTGATCGCGCTGCCCGCGGGCGTGGTGGCTCGCGTGCTGATCGTGACCAAGCGACATGTCGGCTATCCGCACTACAGGTCGATCCAGCGCGCGGTGAACGTGGCGCGTCCGGGCGACTGGATCCTGATCGATCGCGGCGTTTACTACGGGAAGGTGCGGATCAGGACGGCGGGTCTGCACCTGCGGGGCCTCAACCGCAACAAGGTGATCCTCGACGGCAGGCACCAAGCCGGGAACGGGATCGAGATCCTCTCCAACGACGTGTGGGTGGAAAATCTGACGGTTCGCAACTTCGACCGTCGCACGTTGAACGACGACGCAAACGGCAACGAGATCTGGTGGAACGGAGCGACGCATCCCGGTCGCATCGGCATCAACGGATGGTGGGGCCAGTACCTGACCGCCTACGACACGGGCTTGCTCGGTGGCTACGGCGAGTACACCCAAGGCTCGGTCGACGGCTGGTTCAAGCACATATATGCGTCTGGGTTCGACGATTCCGGTCTCTACATCGGCGGTTGCCGCAACTGCCACGCGCTGGTCCAAGATGCGCTGATGGAGCGCAACGGCCTCGGCTACTCGGGGTCGAACGCCGGGGGAGACCTCATCATCGAGGACTCCGTATTCCGCGACAACAGCGTCGGGCTGGTGCCCAACTCCTACGCGGTGGGAGACCCGCCACCGCCCCAGGACGGCGCCTGCAACTCCGGATCCAATCGTTCCAAGACCCCGAGCTTCAAGTCGACCAAGATCGCGCGCTGCACGATCTTCCGCCACAACCTGATCGCCGACAACGGCAACATCCATTCGCCTGCCGAAGCGGATGTACTGCAGGCGCCGTGGGGCGTCGGCATCGAGATGCCGGGGACCTACGCGGACCTGGTCGAGGACAACACGATCACCGGCAACCCGAACTTCGGCCTGCTCGCGTTCGAGTTTCCGCACCCGTTCCCGCCCACGAGCCGGACGGTCTACTTCCAGCTGTCGGGCAATCGAATATCCCACAACCGCTTCTCCGGGAACGCGGCGCGTTCCGGGGGCGCCGACATCGGACTGGCCGGCGGTGTCTTCGGCTCGAAGCGGTCAGTCAACAACTGCCTGTCGGGAAACTCGTTCATGACCTCGGTCCCCGCCCAGATCCAAGGTACGTGGGGATGCCAGCACGCCACGACGCCCAACCCGGGCGCGGCGCTCGAACTCGAGATCTTCAGGCTCGAGTCCGAGTCGAGCGGCCGCCAATCGCTGCCTCAGCCGGTACCGCCACCGCAGCCGACGATGCCCCACCCCTGCCGCGGAGTCCCGCGAAACCCGCTCTGCCAGTAGGACTTGCCCGTGGGGCGGCTATGCCCCCAGGACCAGCTGCGCCACAGTGGCCATGTGCCCCCAGACGTCCAGATGCGGGAAGGAGGAGCACTTCTGAGCTCGACGGTGACTTCCCGACAAGACTCTCCCGCGCTAGATCAGGGACGGGAACCAGCAGGAGGTCGCCACACGGTCTGAGATCCTGCTCAGCAACATTGGCGGCGCGAGCTATCAGTGTCGCTTTGATCGAGATCCAGCAATCTCAGCGACACTGCTCCGTTTGAGGACCCGCAGTCTGGCCGCCAACGGACGCGAGGCTGCCGCCCACCCGCGATTTCAGAAGGGTGTGGCTACTTCAGGACGACAGTGAAGTTGCTGGTAATGGCCGGTTTTGGCGCGATGGGCGGAGGGCTTGAGGTGCGCTGAAACCGGGGTTATCGCCCGGTCGTGCCAATAACCGGGGTTTGAGCGGCGCTCAGGCGGTCCGGCGGCGGGGCCGTTGTGGGCCGTGCAGCGGTCGGCCGCGGCCGGCGAGAAGCTGTTGTGCGGCGTGGCGGGAGATGTCGCGCATCTCATCGAGGACCTGCTCCAGTGCTCGGCGGTTGGCGATCCATTCCTGGTAGAGGGCGGCGTCGTCGGCGGGCAGGATCTTGGAGACGGTCTTGCCGTTCTGCTTTCAGGAGATCTGCCAGTACGGGCCGTGGCGCTGGTCGGGGTCCTGGCAGCGGCAGTTGGGGTTCTTGCAACTGGTGTAGCGCTCGATCAACGAGCCCTCACAGGTGAACCCGATTTCCGCGAGGCGGGCTTTCGCCGCCTCGTAGTCGGCACGCAGACGTTCCAGTCCCGCTGGCTGACGCCGTTCCGTCATCGCCCAGTATCATACTGGGCGCTCGGATGGGCGATCAGTCGTCTCCGAGCAGCGGGATCGACGCGTTCCGGGATCTGGAGCGCTGGCTGTCAGGTCAGACGGCACAGGACGCCGGCATGTCAGAGCTCGAGCGTGAGTCCGAGCGCCGCGGCCGCGAGATCCTCAGGCTCGCGTTGCAGGCGCACATCGACGCGCGCGGCGACGGGGACATCGGTGAGGCGATCGTTCTGGTCGGCGAGCAGGAGTCGGTGCGTTTGACTCACAAGCGCCTGCACACCCGGCCGCTGGTGACCCTGTTCGGCGAGGTCCGCGTCACGCGCGTGGGATACAGCGCCCGTGGACATGAGGCGATCCATCCCCTCGACGCGCAGCTGCGCCTGCCGGGGCGCCTGTGGAGCTACGAGTGCCAGCGCAGGCTGATCCGCTCGGTCATCTGCGGCCCGTTCGACGAAGCGATCGCGCTCGTCGGTGAGATCACCGGCACGACGATCCCGAAGCGCTCCGCCGAGCAACTCGTCCACGACGCCGCCGTGGACTTCGACACGTTCTACGCCGGGCGCGCACAGGCCGCGACCGGCCCAGCCGACGGGGAGATCCTCGTTGGCGCGATCGACTGCAAGGGCATCCCGATGGTCAAGCCTGACGGCGCGATCAAGGTCGTCCGACGAACGAAGGGCGAGAAGGCCAACAAGAAGAAGATGGCGACCGTCGCCGCCGTCCACAGCCAGCCACCGATCCACCGCACCCCCACCGAAGTGATCGACAGCCTGTTCGCAACCCAGCATCCCTCCGAACGGCCCAAACACCCCAAGCCGACCCGCAAGCGCGTATGGGCGAGCCTCACTGCCGGCAAGGACGCGTTCATCGCAGACGTCAAAGCAGAGATGACCCGCCGCGACCCCGACCACGAGCGGACGTGGGTGATCCTCACCGACGGCGAGCGCGCGCTGCAACGCCGCGTCATCGCCAGCTTCGAGAACGTCACACTCGTGCTCGACCTGCTGCACGTCCTCGACAAGCTCTGGAAGGTCGCGCACGCGCTGCACGCAGAAGGCAGCCCCGAAGCCGAAGCGTTCGTCAAAGCACGCACCGAGCGGATCCTGTGCGGGATGACCGGCCAGGTCGTCAAAGGACTGCGCCAGATCATGACCAAACGCCGGATCGCCGGCGTCAAAGCCAAGACGATCCACGGCGTCTGCGACTACCTCTACCGCAACCGCGAACGGATGCGCTACGACGAGTACCTGCGCAACGGCTGGCCGATCGCATCAGGCACCGTCGAGGGCGCCTGCAAAAACCTGATCCGCGACCGGTTCGAGCGCTCCGGCATGCGCTGGACACCCCAAACCGCCGAAGCGCTCCTCAAGCTACGCGCCACCCACCTCTCCGGCGACCTCGACGATTACTGCGAACACCACATCACGCACGACCAGCAACGCCTATACCGCCGCGACGTCTGGCAGCCCACCCCGTCGTCCTGAAGTAGCCACACCCATTTCAGAAGCCGAGGCCACCCGGCGTTAGCCGAATCGAGGCGGGCCAGCAAACGCGGACCGCTTGCTGCCGACCGAGGTCGGCCGGGTCGAGCTAACGATCGCACCAGCTGTCAGCGCTCCTGGTTTCGCCCAAGAGCAGTCACGCCGGCTGGCCGTGCGGGCGCTTCTGCTTCTGGTGCGAAGCGGCCACCACCTCGGCCCCGACGCTCCGGCTGACGTTGCTGCTTCCGGACAAAGCCAGCAGTCGGGGCCCACCCCGTGTGACCGCGGCAAGCCGAGAGGGTCCATAGCGCCGCTCGTTTGCGGAGGTGACACGTTTCTTACCGACGACCCATGTGCGTCGACAGGTCTGCAGGGTCGAGCCAGCGGATCTGCTTGATCTCGGCCCATGCAAGCAATGCCTGCGCTTCCAGGACGTTTCGGCTCGCAAAGCGTCCCGCGATCGTCCTACAAGCGCGGTTGAGAAGTCCAGACTCCTTGCTTCACAGTTCCGATATGGCCAGCTCCCAGCAGTTGCCGCTCGATCCGGCCGTGATCGACGAGCTCGCCGTCCGACTCAGCGACGCCGTCGTTGCACGCGTCATCGAGGTCATGCGGACCGAGGGAGTCATCCGCCGCGCGCAGCGAGGGCTTGCTCGACGCGCAAGAGGTCGCGCGGCATCTCGGGGTGTCCCGCGAGTGGGTGTACGAGCACGTGGAGGAGCTAGGTGCATCCAGGATCGGGAATGGGCCTCGACCCAGGCTCCGTTTCCCGCCCCAGATTCTGGACTTCCTCGACGGCAAGCCGCCGTCCGCTCACGCGCCGACGCGATCAGCGGACCCGCGGGGCAAAGCCAACGGGCTGATCCCGATCCACAGCGCATGATCGAGCGTAGAGTCGTGCCGCTCATCACACAACGGAGGCACGGCATGACTCCAACGAACCGGAACCCCACCCGGAGCGCCGCGGGCCCGCGGCCATCGGCTCAATCGTCAAGCGCTACCGCCAGCGCGACGGGCAGTACACCTACGGCTTGCGCATCCGCGCCTACGGCGAGCGTCACTGGGTGCCGCTCGGTACCGAGCGGGAAGGCTGGAACGACCTTCGAGCAGCCGACCGGCGCGACGAGATCACCGCGCTGATCCGTCGCGGCGCCTGGCGCCCGCCAAACACGTTCGAGCTCGATCCCCGGGAGAAGAACCCCGGATTTCACGAGTTCGCCAGCGACTGGCTCAAGCGCTACCGACGCACGGTGGACACATCAACCGCCGACACGGCCGAATACATGCTCAGCCACCACCTGCTGCCGTTCCTGCACACCTACCGGCTCGACGAGATCGACTACGCCACGCTCTCGGCGTACGTCGCGCACAAGCTCGAGCGAAACGAGGAGGTTGAGGTAGCGCGGGAAGCGGGCGTCGCCCTTCGGGACGGTCGGGGTCAGCCGCGGCGCCCGCTCAGCCCTCGAACGATCAACATGACGCTGGACCTCACCGCCCGCATCTTCAGGGATGCCGTGAAGCGCGGCCTGCTCCCGAGCAACCCGGCAAGCGACCGCGAACTCCGGTTGAAGGTAACGCAGCGGAAAGGGAACTTCCTCGAGGCGGACGAGCTGCTGGCGCTGATCGAGGACGCGTCGGAGATCGACGAGCCGATCTCGAAGGAGACGCTCGCGCGCGGAGAGTTGACGCGGCAGATGCGCCGCGACAACAGAACCTGGAAGCAGATTGGTGCGGAGCTCGACGTGGCCGAGAGCACCGCCATCTGGCTCGCCGGGCGCCACCGCAGGGACGGGCACGCGAGTCCTCGCCGCGCGATCCTCGCGACCCTGGGCTGCGGCGGACTTCGCAACGGCGAGGTGTGCGAGCTGAACCGGGCCGACCTGGACTTCGCTCACGGCGTGATCCACGTCCGCGACGCGAAGACCGAGGCCGGGGTCCGCCAGGTCAACATGACTCCCTGGCTCCACGACGAACTGCTCGCCTACCGTGCCACCAGAGCCGATGCAGCGCCCTTTCCGCACGTCTGGTGGTCATATCCGTCCCCCATCGCGGGCGCCGGTGGGGTCAGCGGTCGGGGTCGGTGGTGTAGGCGCTGGCGGGTACGCCGAGCAGCTCGAGTAGCTGGTGTTGCAGCGGGGTGAGCTGGGGGTCGAGGGTCTGGATGCGTTGGCCGTCGCGGGTGAGGTGGTGGCGTTGGACGTTGGTGAAGGCGTCGAGGATGCGGGCGGCGGTCGGGGCGGTGCAGGCGCGTTGCTCGTGGTAGAGCGCCAGCTCGGGGATGTTGTGATGGGTCATCGTCCGACGTAGCTCGCGTTCGATCAGGCAGTTGGTGAGCAGCGCGATGAACTGCAGGCGAACAGCGCCTCGATCCGGAACGGGCTCTTGAGTGTCACGGGCGCGGCGTCCTGGACGGATTTCAGTTCGTGGTGGCGCTTCTCGAGGTTCGGGTGGTAGCGGTAGGCGGCGAGCACCTGAGTGTCGGTCAGCTCCGAGTCGTTGGACGTGAGCGGGAAGCGACCGTCAGAAGCGGCGTCGTAGCGGACCTGCTCGGCATCGACGCTCACCTCGAGCGCGTAGCGGGTCTTGGCGATCTTGCGGTAGCGGGTGTCGTTGCCGGGTCGGCCGCGTTTCTCCTGGCGGTAGCGCTCCTCGACGGTCTCGATGACCGTGACCGACACCCAGCGCTCGCCGCCGCTTGTGGTCAGCAGCGCGGCGGCGGCCTCCTCGGCGGCGACGCGGGTGGTGATCCTGGCGCGCGGGCCGGCCAAGCGCTCCGATAGCTCCCCGAGGGCGTGGCCGGCGCGGTCGATCCGCTCGGCGCGGGCGCTCTCGTCGTGGTGCTGTTTGGCGCTTGAGTGCACCCAGGTGATGCGGTATCCCTCCGTGGTCGGGACGGGCGCCGGGCAGACCCGCCAGACCAGGTCGGGATCACCGTTGCGCTTGCCGGGCCGCCGACACGCCTCGACCCAATCGGGCGCCTGCGTGCTCATCCACTCGCGCAGCCGCCCGTCCTCTGAGCGTGAGCGCGGCAGCACCGTGATGAACCGTCCGCCGTGGCGCTCGATGTGGCCCATCTGCTCGCGCGTGCACAACTTGCTGTCGGCGACATACAGGAAGTCATGGCGGCCAACCAGCACACACAGCCCGTCCCACGTCTCGATGTGCGTCTGATCGTCGGTCACGTTGCCGTCCGCGAGGCGGTGCGCGAGTGGC
>CAWFKF010000040.1:0-16998 GCA_963816005.1 uncultured Solirubrobacteraceae bacterium
ATCACACCAGCCGCCATCCCCGCGTCCCCGTCGAACAGCATCCTGCGGCTGTCAGCGAGCGAACAGCCGCGTCCGCACAAACGTCCCCCGCGCCGCAAACGTACAACTACACGCCGGCACCCGCTGCGTCCAGCAGCACCAGCCAAACCACCGCCGGCTCACAAACGCAAGCAACGAGCAGGAGCCAGCCCGCCTTCGGCGCCAACGGGACCCTCGGCCCAGGCAGGGGCGCCCCCGGCACACAGTAAGGAGACACCGCCCAGTGCTCAAGACCCTCGCCTTCATCCGCCACAACGCCATCGCCCTGGCCGCGCTCTTCATCGCGCTCGGCGGCACGAGCTACGCCGCGTTCAACCTTCCCGCTGGCAGCGTCGGCGCCAGACAGCTCAGGAACCACGCGATCACTCCGATCAAGTTCGATCGGGGCGCAATCGGCGGCTTCGTCCGCTACTGGGCGCGGATCGACTCGGCGGGGAAGGTCATCGCGTCGCGACCGCGCGCCACGGTCGTCGCGTGGTACTCGAGTCCGACTGGACCGTATTCCGGCGGCATCATCCGATGGGGCAAGCCGATTGGAACCGGCTGCTTCTCGCTGGCAACCATCGAGAGCTTCCCTCAGGTCCACTACGCCAGCGCGGTAACCGTGCCAGGCAACGGCGGCGTCAGCACCCAGGTCCGGATTGCGACTTCGGCGATCGAACCCGTAGACGTCGCCGTGATCTGCCCCCAACCGTGATCCCAACGCAGAGCGGACGTGGCGCGTACTAACCGAATCCGACGCAGCTGGGCCGTCGCCGCGCTGGCGATCGCGGTCACTTCGGCGACAGGAGCCATCGACGTCCCCTCAAGCGCCCGTGCCGATGAGGTTGTCACCGTCTGCGGCCCGAATCCCAACAACGTGTTCGGCCACGCCGCGGTGTTCGGGATCAACACCGGCCAGTCATGCCCGACTGCATCGCTCGGGGGCGGAGGTATGCAGATCTGGTCGGCCGGCAATCACGTGTCGGCAGGACAGCGTGCTTCGTGGCAGGCGACAGCGCCAGGAGGCCTCGAAATCGTCGGTGCGTCGATCCCGAACCCTGGTCTTTTATCTGCGGGCGTGAATGACGGCAGCCAGTACGGCGGGGGCTTTTACTGGGCCGGAGGCGGAGCACAAACGCACGACGGGGAAACCAGCGCTGGCTTCGGCCCATTCGCGTCGAGCTACTTCGGATTTCAGGCTCTCCGAGGGTGAGTTGGGGTGAAGTCACAGCGAGTTTTCGTGTGGGAGAGTGAGGGTGACTGGTCCGCAGGCGAGGTGGACGAGCGCGAGAGCGGCGTTCGCGGAGTGGAACCCGTAAGCGCGGCGGACCAGCAGTTTGACCTTGTTGTTGAGCGCCTCCGCCCGGGCGTTGCTCAACTTCAGGCGACGGGCGGCGAGTATGCCCTGACGGTGTTTGCGGATCGTGCAGCCCAAGCGGATGAACGGGGCGAGCCGGCAGCGGGAGAGGCGGGACAGCAGCCGGTCGAGCAGCTCGCTGACGGCCTCGACGGTGAGGCCGGGGGCGAAGATCGCTCTGACCATCTCTTTCATCGTCCAGGCACGCGCGACCTTCCCGCCGCCGGCCTGGATCGCGGCGAGTGTGGCCGCTTGGCGGTCGGTGAGATCGGAAGGGTTCTTGAGCAGCGCCCAGCGATCGTGCTTGAACTGTTTGGCGGCGCCGGCCTGGCCCGCGTGGCGCAGCTCGTTCCAGTACTCGCGGCGGACCTCGTCCAGCGCCTTGGTGGCGAGTTGCACAACGTGGTAGTTGTCGATCACGATCGTCGCCTGCGGCGCGTGCTCGCGGACGCTCTTGGCGTACCCGCCGGTCATGTCCATCGAGACCGCGGTCAGCCGGGACGCGCGTGCGAAGATCGCCGGCTCGATCTCGCTGCCGTCCTGGAGCCATGCGCCGGGGATGCCCTCGCCGGCCGGGACGATCGGGCACGGGCCGAACGGGACCATGATCGCCGGCTCAGGCTCCCACGACGGCCGCCCGGCGTGCGCCGGCGGGTCCTCGGCCGGCGGGTCGAGCTCGGCGAAGAACTGATCGGCGGCGGCCTGGCCCTTGCCCTCGGTGCCCCACACCACGCACCCGCGCGCGTGGTCGGCGATGAGCGTGAGGTAGCGGTGGCCCTTGCGCCACGCGACCTCGTCGATCGAGATCTCAAACAGCTCCCGGAGCCGGTCGGCCTGGGCGAGATGCTCCTCGCCGACGCGCTTGATGATCCGCCCGATCGTCTGCCACTCAATCCGCACCAGCCGTGTGATCGTCGTCTTGTCGGCCTTCGTCGCCAGCCACGCGACGAGATCGTCGAAGTCGCGGGTGAAACCGGCGCGGTGACGCGCGAACGGGACGCCCTCGACATGCACCCCGTGCTCGGGACACCGCAGCTGCCGCAGCGTCGCGCGGATCTCGAGTCGCCAGACGCCAAGGTCCAGATGGCGCCAGACCGACTCGTGATCCTGGATACCCTCGCGCGCCATCGTGGCGTACCCGCACACCGGACAGATGAGCCGCTGGCGGCGCAGCGCGACGCGCACAACGACACGATCAGAACCGAACCGCACGCCGCGCACCCACACCCCCTCCAAGCGCAGCAGACGACAGAATGCGGCAGTGATGCGCACGGGCCAAACCTCCAGCTCGAGGAACTTGAATACCCGCGAGCCTACGGCGCGGCTCGTGCGCGTCGCCTGCCGCTACGCCAAGAGCTCAGAACCGCTGCAACTAGCGCCAAACCAGCTCAAGATTCACCCCAGATCACCCTCGGAGCCTCAGATTTCAGCTCGTATGCGGCGTGAGCACGTGCACGACCGGTACGTCGCAGCTCGATGTGGGCGAGATCAATCTCTACGTCCGCGAGACGGCCGGGCCGAGCCTCACCGCGCCCGATGGTCTATGGCAGGCCCCGGGATGGGTCCGTGCCGATTGGACAATTCATTTCTTCGGAGACTCGCCCTCGGGTCTCTGCGCCTTGTCGGCGACGATCAATGGTCAACCGGCCGCGAATGCTGGCTCGGGGCGCGATGCATCAGTTTGGCACGAGTGCAGCGCACCGGCCGTCGTGCACGCGATCCACACCGGCCAATTCGGCCAAGGTGCGCTGCCACTGACACTGAGCGCATACGACGCGGCAGGCGTCCCCGTCAGCTACTCAAAGACGATCTACGTCGACAACACGCGGCCGATCGTGTCGATATCGGGACCGACCGACGCTCCGTCTACCGCTGGCACGCAGTATGTCAACGCCACCGCAACCGGAGGCCCCTCCGGAATTGCGGGGCTATCGTGCTCGGCGGACTCCGGGCCCGCTCAGTGGTATCCAGCTGCCACGGCACATGTGCCCGTCAGTGGCGTCGGCGCCCACTCGATCTCGTGCTCGGCCGCGTCAAACGCGGTCGACCAGGCTGGCAATCACGGCTGGTCTAGTCCCGCTGGCTGGACGCTGAGCATCCGCCAACCGACCGTGAGCGGCATTGGGTTCGCGAAGCTCGTCGACTCGCTGCTGTGCAAGCGCGTCACGAAGCGCGTCACTGTGCGCGCCCATTGGGTGACGGTGCGACGGCATCACAAGCGGATTCGTGTGAGAAGACGCGCGCGCACGAAGCTCGAACGGGTCACGCGCTGCCACGCACGGATCGTGCGGCGACGCATCACTGTCTGGAAGACCGTGACCCGCCACGGCAAGAAGGTCCGGGTGAAGCGACACAAGACGATCAAGGTCGCCGAGCTTCCGCACGTCGTGATGCACACCTCGAAGCAGGTAGGGCATGGCAAGCGGACGATGATCAGTGGCTGGCTTGGGATGCCCGACGGGACGGCGCTCCGCGGCCAGGTCGTCAACGTGCTCACCGCGCCCGACGACGGACTGGGCCACTTCACAGTCGCCGCGGTGGCGACGACAGCGGCGAACGGGACCTGGAGCGCCCGGCTTCCCGCGGGACCGTCGCGTCTGGTCGAGGCCTCCTACGCCGGTGCGCCTACGTTCGAGCCGAGTATTTCGGCGCAGGTGCATGTGATCGTCCCTGCGAAGGTGAAGCTGCTCAGTGTGTCGCCGCGGCGGGTGGCATGGGGCGGAACAGTCCGGATCACGGGGCAGCTGGTCGGCGGGTATCTGCCGCCGGGCGGCGCCCTGGTGCGGCTGCGGATCGGACAAGGGCGTAGCTATCAAACCTACGGCGTGCAGGAGCACGTGACCGGCAACGGGCGGTTCACGACCACCTACACGTTCGGGGCTGGGTATGCGGGCCTCTACAAGAGCTACTGGTTCCAGATCGCGACCCTGCCGATGGGCGGCGACTATCCCTACGCCCCGGCTGCGTCCGGCCGCCGGTCGGTTCTGGTCGGCGGGCACCCACAGCAGCAGCTGTTGCCGCTCAATCTAGTTTCGAATATGAAACGTAGTTTGGAACGGTAGTTTCGAATGTGGTGCTGAGTTTGGATCTGAGCGGTCGTGTTGCCGGGAATGCGATTTCGGAGGACGCGCCCGAGCCTCCTTGGGCGGCCCCCGCTTTTCGGTCCACCGCGAGTGAGAGGGTGGTGAATGTAGTGGGGGCAAGGTAGCGGCCTGCTCGGACGGATCACGCCCCCTGGTGCCGCGACCGTCGTCGCGGAGCCGAGCGGAGCGAGGCGTAGCGGCGATGGTCGCGGGCGCGCCGCCCCGGGGAGGGCCCCACCCCTCTTCTCATCGCTTGCTCGGCCTGATCGTTGAGGTCGAGCGGTCGGGTCGCCTCATGCGGCGATCTCGACCGGCTCGGTCCACTGCGCGGCGAACACGGCCGGGGCGCGCATCCCGAGCGATGAGTGTGGCCGGCGGTGGTTGTAGTCCTCACGCCAGTCACCGATCACGACGCGCGCCTCGGCCAGGCAGGAGAACTCCTCGACATCGAGCAGCTCGTCGCGCACGCGGGAGTGGAAGCTCTCGACGTACGGGTTCTGCCACGGCGAGCCCGGCTCGATGTACGCGGTTCCCGTCCCGCTCAGCTCGCACCAGTCCTGGAGCGCGTGCGCGGTCATCTCCGGGCCGTTGTCGCACCTCAGAAACTCCGGGGCGCCCCGCTCGGCGACCAGGCGCTCCAGCACGCCGACGGTCCGGTCGGCGTCGATGCTGCGCTCGACCAGCATCACCAGCGACTCACGGGTGAACTCGTCGACCACGTTGAGCAGCTTCAGCACCCTGCCGTCGGCGGTCTGGTCGAACTGGAAGTCGAACGCCCACACCTGGTTGGGCCGCTCGGCGCGCAGGCGCTGCGCAGGGACGGTCGAGTCCCCCAGCCGCCGGCGCTTGCGCCGCCGCTGCGGCACCCGCAGCCCTTCCTCCCGCCACAAGCGCTGCACACGCTTGCGGTTCACATCCCAGCCCAGCTCGCGCAGGTGATGATGCGCACGGCGATACCCCCACCGCGGACGGTCCTTGGAGAACTGCCGCAACTCGGCGCGCAACACCGCGTCATCCTCAGCGCGCTTGGGCTCATAGCGCTCCGTGGAGCGGTGCTGGCCCAGCACCCGGCACGCCCAGCGCTCGCTGACGCCGAGACGGTCACGAACCATCGCGACCGCCCGGCGCCGACGGGCTGGGCTCACCAGTTTCCCTTCGCGACCTCCTTCAGCGCCCGCACCTCGAGCGCCTGATCGGCGACGATCGCCTTCAACGTCACGTTCTCACGCTCGAGCTCCTTCAGCCGCTTCGCATCATTGGCCTTCATCCCGCCGTACTGGTTGCGCCAGCGGTGATACGTCTGCTCGCTGATCCCCAGCTCCTTCGCCGCCTCAGGGATCGTCTTGCCCTCACCGAGCATCCGCTCGGCCTCGCGCAGCTTGCGGATGATCTGCTCCGGCGTGTGCCTGCGTCGCTTCACGTGATCGTTCCTTCCTCGCCCATGATCCAGGGCGCGAGAAACTCTCACAAGGGTCGGACCGAACTCGGGGGGTCAGGCCATCCTCTCCGCCGAGAGTGTTGGATTTAGACCCCGTTCCAACACGCTGCGCTCGCGCGTTCTGGCCCCCGTCAACGCCGAGAGGTGTTCAGATCACCGCTTCCGCTCAGCCTCGTCCTCGGCAACTCTGAGCGCCTTCTCCGCCAGCGCGTATCCCTGATCGCCGATCGCCCGGAGTTCCTCGGCGAGGGCGCGCATCGGGTACGGGTTGTCGTCGGCGGACATCCTTGCGCGCATCAACGCGGCTTCGCGAACGAACTGCGAGACGCTGGAGCCTTGGCGTTTAGCCGCTTTTTGAATCAGCTTCATTCCCTCGCGGGTGAAGCTGATCGTGGTGCGTGTCATGGGCATGGCGAAGACTTAGCGAGGTCCTGCACGTATTCGTCTGCTAGCGCCGATGCTATCACCAGCGACAGCGCGCATGCTACCCGTGCGGCGGCGAAGAACTTGGTAAGGAAATGGTTCTCGTGCTAGCGCTGTCGCTAGCATAGGCGCTAGCACGCATGCTACCGGGGGCAGTTGGCCGGGGGCAACCCGAGGGCGGGTTGCCCCCCGCCGGTTTCCGTGCTAGCACCACAGCTAGCATAGGCGCTAGCACGCACGACACTCGCTTGCAGTAGCTCATCCGACGCCTGGCGTGGCTTCCGGTGGTGCTGGTCCCGTTGTGGTGCCCATCACCCAACTCCTATTAGACAACGGCGCGCACGACTCGCCAGCGGACCTTGGCGCCGCGTCACCGCCGAAAGGGATCGACCCATGTCACGTCACATTCGAGGCGACGGGCTGACGCTCGAACTTGCCCGAAGCCTTCATCTGGTGGTTGGCGGAACAACCGTCCTCATCGAACACATCACCACGGACGGCCATCCCGCGATCCGGTTCTCAAGTCGCGACTGCTCGGTTGTCGACGAAACGCAGGTCTTGAGAGGAATCTCTCCAAACGGCGCATTCGTCAATGGCAACGGCAACCTGCGTGATCACAACGGAACGACTCACAGACTCCGCTCGCTCTGCCACGTGAACCCAGCACTCTACGATGGGATCGTCGGCTCCTGAGTTGATCGAAGAGCGAGAAAGCCTGAGCAAGCGGGCGGTCGTCGTGCTCGAGGGCACGCCAGGCCCGACTGGATTGGATGGATGCGCGCCTTGTGGCGCTGTCCGGGGCGGTTCGTATCGTCTGTTGCGTGACTTCGGCCGTCGGCTCGGAGTTGGTTGTGGCGGGGCCTTTCGAGGCGTCTGTTCGCGTTGGCGGGGAGGAGGTTCGCGGCAGTCTTGCGGATCTGTCTCTGGGTCTGTTGAGGCGGTGTGAGCCGGTGCGCTCGCCGGGGGTTTATCAGCGTCAGCGGCACATGCCGGGACACTGGTTCTCAACGACGGCTGGCAGGTTCTTGGAGTACGAGAGCTTGCTCGAGCGCGACTGGATGTTGTTGCTGGAGTTCGACCATGAGGTCGAGTGGATCTGCGAGCAGCCACTGCGGTTGCGATACCAGCTGGATGACAAGCTGGCGAGCCACGTGCCGGATCTGCTGGTGTGGCGCGCCGGTCGTCCTGAGCTGTGTGACGTCAAGAGCGTCGAACGGCTCGAGGATCCCCTCTTTCAGGCTCAGGTCAAAGCAACGGGCCAGGCGTGCGCTGAGGCTGGAACCGGGTATCGGGTGTTGGCCGAGCCCGATCGGCAGCTGTTGGCCAACGTGCGGTGGCTGGCGGGGTTCCGCGAGCGACCCATGGACCTGGACGGCGAGCGGACGCGGATGCTGGCGCTGCTCGCGACTGGCGGCAGCACGATCGGAGAGCTCGTCGCGATTGCGCGGGAGCCGATGCTCGCGCGACCAGTGCTGATGAATATGTTGTGGGCGGGCGAGGCGCTGGCTGATCTATCGGAGCCGCTCGCCGAGGACAGCCGGGTGTGGGGACGTCTGTGGGTGGTGACGTGACGGGGCGGTGGCCGTTGAGCGTCGGCGGGCGGCTGGTGATCGACGGCGAGACGATCACAGTTCATTCGGCGAACGGCGCGGAGGTGTGCGGCTACACGGAACGCGGCGAACCGGCCCGGTTCGTCCTCACGCGCGTCGAACACGGGCAGGCCGAGGCGTGCAACCAGGAGCGGCGGTTCGGGTCGGTGCTGGTGGACGCCGGCGCGTTGAACGACCGGCAGTTGCGCGAGGCAGCTGAGCTGCTGGGTCATCTGAACGAGGCATGGTTCGGCTACCGCTCCGGCGACCCCGCGCGGGCGTTGCCCGACGAGCCAAGGCCCGGGTTCGATCCTGCGCAGACCACGTTGCGCCAGCGAGTGCACGCAAAGGCCGTCGAGCTGGGCTGCTCGGCTGGCAAGTTGCATTACAAACGCGGTGAGCTGCTGCGCCGTGGCTTGGCGGCGCTGCTCGACGGTCGCGCCGCGCGCTCGGTTACCGGCGTCGGGATCGACGAGCGTCTGCGAGCCGCGATCATCGCCGAAGCGCGCGAACTGGAGAACGCGTCGGATGTGCGCAAGATGCAGTTCCGCGCGCGGGTCGCGAGCCGTCTGGCGCGGGAGACCGGCGAGCCGCTCGGGCTGCCGTCCTCCCGGCAGACATTCAACCGGATCGTTGATGACGTGCTCAAACCCACGGGCCTGTTCCGTTTGCCGGCGAAGAGTCGCCGCAGCGCGCAGGCCGCGCCGAGCGAGACGTTCGGGTCGCTGGTCGCGGAGCGGCCAGGAGAGTATGTCGCGATCGATACCACCAGCCTGGATGTGTTCGCGATCGACCCGTTCACGTTCCAGTGGGTTGGCCTGGATTTGACTGCGGCGATCGATGTGTGCACCCGCTCGATTCTCGCGTTCCGGTTGACGCCGTTCTCGACGCAGGGGGTTGATCTGGCGTTGCTGTTGTCCGATCTGTTGTCGCCGACGCCGGTGGATGGTCGCTGGCCTGAGCATGTGCCTTATCCGTATTGCGGGGTGCCGGAGAACCTGGTGTTGCGCGCGTTCGAGTTGCCGCCGGGCACGCCGCTGGCGCCACGACCGACGGTCAGGCCGGGGACGGTCGTGATCGACCGCGGTCGGAACTACCAGTCGGTCGCGTTCATGGCCGCGTGCGAGCACTTGCGGATCAACGTGCAGTCCGCCCGCCCTTATCGTGGGTCGGACAAGGGGTGGATCGAGCGGCTGTTTCGCACGATGCGCGAGCGGCTGCTTGAGTCGCTGCCGGGCTATACCGGTCCGAACGTGCTCGCGCGCGGGAAGGACATCGAGGCCGACGCCGTCTACTTCACGCACGAGCTCGAGGCGATCATCGGCCGGTGGATCGCGGTGGATTATCAGCGCCGTCCGCACGACGGGCTGCGGGTCCCCGAGATGCCGCACCTGACGCTCAGCCCGAACGAGGCCTATGAGGAGGCGGTCACCCGCTCGGGTTTTGTCTACGTCCCCCGCGACCCGGATCTGCATCTGCGGTTGCTGCCGGTGGAGGCGCGGGTGATCGGCCGCGCGGGGGTTGAGATCGCGGGGTTGACATACGACTCGCTGGCATTGGATCGCTATCGGCAGCAGCGTTGTCCGTTGCCGGCGTTTGATGGCAAGTGGCCGATCCGGGTGGATCCGCGGGAGCTTGGCCGGGTGTGGTTCCAGGATCCGCGGGATGAGCGTTTCCACGAGCTGCGCTGGCGTCATGCGCGCGAGGTTGAGCGACCGTTTGGGGGCTCCGCGCTTGGCTATGTGAAGCGGTTGCTGGTCGAGTCCGGGATGCAGCGCCCGAGCGAGGAGGAGATCGCGATCGGCCTGGCCAGGCTGTTGCACGAGCTCTCCGATGAGGATTTGTTCCGCGACCGGCGCGCCCGCCGCGAAGCGGTCCGCCAAGCGGTGATCAGCGAGCAGCGCCGCACCTCGGCCAGACCGCAGGAGAAGCCGGCCGGGCCGGCGCAGCCCAAGCCGCCGGATGCGTGGGCCGGGATCGAGATCCCGACTTTGGAACTTGAGCGATGACCGACGCCAGCGGGGAGCGATGGCGACGGTTGACGGTCAAGGAGGGCTGGCGACGATTCGTCGCAGACGAACCGACCCAGCGTCCCGAGCGGGTCCGGGTCGCTGATTATCGGCGGTTGGATGAGCGGTCGCGGTCGGCCTATGACCTTCAGCGGTTGCGGCATGCGCACGGGTTCGGGCCGATCCGCTCGCTCTACACCAACGTGCATCGCACGCTCGAACGACTCGTCGTCTCAAACGAGCTGCGCGGTCCGGGAGCGCGTCACGGTGCGGCGCTGGACGGCAACCCGGGGAACGGCAAGACGACGATCGTCAGCCACTTCGGCCGTCAATATGAGCGCCGCTGCCGACATCGCCACCCCGAGGAACTGACGGCGGACGGGCACGAGTACCTACCGGTGGTCTACGTCAACGTCGACGCGCTGCCGACGATTAAGGGGCTCAACCACGCGATCCTGACCTTCTACGGGATGGGCCCGCCGCAGCGAGCAAGCGCGCGTGAGCTGACGCAACTGGTGCTCGAGTGCGCCCGGTGCTGCCAGACCTCGCTGGTGGTGATCGATGACATCCATCTAATGGAACTGCGTCGCGAGGCCGATCGGGACGCGAACAACCATCTCAAGCGGCTCGCTAACGACCTGCAGGCAACGTTCGTCTACGCCGGCGTCGGCCTGTCGCACGGCGGGTTCATGCACGAAGGGCTCTACGGCCCGGATGCCGTGTTGGCGCAGATCAGCCAACGGTTCAAGCGCCTCCCAGTCGAGCCGCTGCGGCGCTCCACCCAGGCCGAGCGGGCGACGTGGCTCGGTGTGCTCTCCGTGTTCGAGCGCGAGCTGGTGCTGCTCCAGAGCAAGGATGGGGATCTCACCAACCAGGCGGACCATTTGTGGCGGCGCACGCAGGGAGTGATCGGGTCGCTCACTCAGCTGTTGACCGAGGCGACCGCGGAGGCGATCGACACCGGCGCCGAGCGGATCACCGCGAAACTGTTGGACGGGATCGACATTGGGTATGCCGCGGAGGTCGGCGCCGGCCGCCAGCCACCACAGCGCCAGGCGGCGTGAGGACCTTGCCGCTCAGGCTCTCTCCTGTCGAGGGGGAGAGCCTTCCCGGCTACATCACCCGCTACTCGCACACCTTTCAGTTCCCGCCAGGCGACGTGATCACCGCGCTCGGACTCGACGACGGCAGCGGGACCGTCGTGTCGGCCGGTCGCTACGGCATCTCGCTCTCACCCGACCGGCTCGAACACGCAGCGTTCGCGACCGCAATCCCCGTCGACGTGCTGGAGCGAATGCTGCTGGGCCGCTACGCCGGCCGCGCGTTCGAGCAAACAGCAACCGCGACACACGTGCTCGCCGACGCAGCCCAGGCACACGAGGTGCTGATCCGCTCCTCGAAGTTCTGCCCGCACTGTCTGCGCGGGCACGGCACGTGGCTGCTGCGATGGCAGCTCGGGTGGAGCGCGGTCTGCCCAGACCACCGAGTGCTGCTCGCTCGCGCCTGCCCCACCTGCGGAACCGTCCCCAAGGACATGCTGCGCAGCACGTGGGTCAGCGACCGCCTCGGGCCGCTGTCGGACCCGACCCGCTGCACGCGCCGGCTCGGCCGCGGGCTGTGCCGCACGGATTTCTCCGTCATCGAGACGCCGAGCGTCGGTGACAACGTCGTCGCCGTCCAACGCCGGATCGACACGCTGCTCGACGGTGGACCATGCCCGGCGTTCGCCGGCGAGCCGCTCGAGCCCGTCGTCTACCTCCGATGCCTGCACGGGGTCTGCAAGCTGTTGGCCTACCACGCCCACCTGCCCAGGGCCGACCAGCCTCCGGCACGACCAGGGCGGCGCCTATTCGACGATCCCGCCACGGTCACGGCGGTTCTCCCCGACGCGCTCGCGCTCGCCGATCTCCCCGATCGCTCAATGCTCGTTGGTGCGGTGCGCGAGATTGTCGAGGATCGCTACCACCACGACGGCTCCACGCTACGGGTCGGCCAGCTCGGAGATGTGCCGAACCCCCTGCGGCACGCGTTGCGGCACGCGCTCAGCGAGGCCGTCTGGGCGCCGCCGCTGACCCGGATCGGTCTTCACCCCCGCGCGCACCGCCGCCCGGCCGACCTCGACCCCCGTCTTCACGCGCGACACGTGCCGCAACTGCTGTGGGCCCAGGACTACCAGCAGCAGATCGCCGGGCTGTTCGATTTCGACGACTTCACGCACTGGCACGGCCGGCGGTTGTGCTCACTGCTGCTCGCCAGGATGCTGACTCCGCTGGACTGGGATGGCGCTGTTCGCCACCTCGATTTCCCCGAGACGTTCATCAACAAGGGCTACACCACCACCTCCGTGAAGCTCCGCACGATCGGTCGCTTCGACAAGCTCATCCAGCGCGTCAAACAGATCGCCAACCAGCACGCCGAACACGAGCTGATCGACTACAAGCAACGCCGCGCCCTGCTCGCCGACTGGGCCGGCATCGACCGCGACACCTGGCCGCTGCTGCAACCCCGCCTGGCGCAGAACCATCGTTGGCGGGCCGACATGCCGCCACGTCGCGCACGCGCGAGCGTCTGGCTGTGGTGCCACCTCACCAGCGGTCACGAACGCGCCGCCCCCGTCGCGATGCCGACCAGCAACCTCGCGCACCAAGGCGAGTTCATCCGCGACGCCCTACCCGACCTGTCCGAGCGGCTTCTGGTCCTCGGCCAACTCCTGCTCACCACCCCCGTCGAGGACCGCGACACGCTCCCAGCCCAGCTCGAGGCAACGCTGTGCGAGCGTGGATACATGATCTTCCGTCCCGCCCCCACGGATCAGCGACCTCGACGCCAGCCGGACGAGCGCCGTGAACGACCAAAACCGCCGCGTGTCCCACAGATGGTCACCGCGCGTGTGCTGGCGCACGTCGCCGCGCACACCGGCGTCGACATCCCAACCCTGACCACCACCTCGTTCCCAGGGATGCAGGCACCACCCGCAGTGATCCACGCCCGCCTGCTCGCCGCCGCGCTGCTACAGCGCACCTGGCCGACCTCCTGGAACGCGATCGGCGAGGCGATCAACCAAAACGGCAACCAGCTCGCCGATCGGCAGCACGCCTACCAAGCCGCCTGCCACTCCCAGCCACGACTCGCCGCCGAGCTCGACCAGCTCCGACAGGCGATCGAGGACCCGCAGACCCCAACCCCAAGCGCGCCAATCACCCCGCACCAGCAACGCATGCGCAAAGTCGCCGGACAGATCCAGACGCGGGCGGCCGAGCTGCTCGCCGCCTCCCACGGCGCGCACATCGCCCGCCGCGCCAGCATCGCCGCCTGCCGCCAGCACACCGACCTCACCTGCCCCACGATCGCCGCGATCCACCACATCGCCGACGCCCAACCGGCCTTCTCCCACGCCACCATAGCCCGCCGCCGCGCCGATGACCCCGAGTTCGACCGCCGATACCAACAGCTCCTCGACTACGCCGAGCAGACCCGGCGGACCGCAGGCTTCGCCAACGCAAACCTCCGGCGCGCCATCACCAGCAGAATCAGCGCCGGGCAGACCGTTCCAAACTATGCGTCACGTTCGAAACTAGCCTGAGCGGCAACAGCAGCAGCAGCAGCAGCAGCAGCAGCATCATCCGCACAAGCACAGAAAGGGACCCAAGCGCCGATGATCGCCCGGCACCGCGGTGATCAGCGGATCCACAGTCGTTGGCGGCCTGGCGGCGGCGCAACCACGCCAGCGCCCGCGTCCCGGACGCAAGCCGAGCACCTCGACGAGCGCGAGCTCGACCAAGCCGAAGGCAGGCAGCGACAGCGGCCGACGTACCCCATCCACTCGCCCCGTTCGTGGGCGCTGATCGCTGTCGTCGCAGCGATCGTCGTCGCGGTAGTCGCCAGCCAGCACCAGGCCCGTCAGGCCAGCGGCGCGCCGTTGCCGTCGACCCCGCTTCAGTGGGTCGAGCAGTGGACGGCCGCCTCGCTCGACAACCCCGGCCGCGTATGCCGTCAGCTGTTCGCGCCAGCGCTCGCCGGCGTGTTCAAGGCCGACACCGGCCGGAGTTGCCTTGACTATTACAACGACGTGAATGCCAAGTCGTTCCGGATCCGCCACGTCCTGGTCGACGGCAACGCGGCGGCTGTCGAGGTCCGCGAGGTCGGCCTGAGACCCAACTGGGGGTACGTGACGATGATTCTCAGTCACGTCGAGCAGGGATGGCAGGCGGTCGACATCGTCCCCGGCGGCCCGGTGCGGCCGCGATGAGAAGGGCCCTCCTCAACTCCCGAGAGGCGCGGCGACTCGACGGGAAGATGGCCACGGCGGCCGCGCTCATGGCCACGCCCATCGGTGTCGGGCACCCGCTCGCTGGCCCAGCCGTCGGCACCCGGTCGGCCGTGTTCGAGTGACCGCGCCGCGCGCCGCTATGCGCACATTGAGTGGCGCGTGCGGCGACTGCCTGAGGAGTCGATCAGGCTCTCGTGGATGAGGCCCGCCCGGCTGTGAGGGGCGGCGGGGATGAGCACGCTCGCCCGCGTGGTGCTGGCAGTGGTTGAGGTCCTCGCCGCCGGGGCTCTCGGCGCGCTGGTTGGGGCGTGGTGGGTGCGCCGCGGCGAGCCGGTCGAGGTCCTCGACGAGGCGGAAGCGGCGGAGGTCGAACGGGAGCGGCCGCTGGTGGAGGCCTACTTTGCTACGCAGGATGCGATGGTGCGGGCGCTGAGCGCGCACATGAGCCTGCGCGCCAGGCTGGTTGCCGTCAGCGACAGTGCGCTCGAGCACGCGCAGGCGCTCGACCGGCTCCAGGAGGCAGGGCTGGCGCCGCGCGGGGTGCGGGCGAACGCCGACTGGCGGCCACCGCCAGAGCTCTCGCGCGACCTACCACGTCCCGGCGCGCCAGAGGCCTGGCAGGCGCTCGACCGGTCCTTCGACGCGCTGCTGGCCGCGCTGGACGAGCCCAAGGCGAGTTGCGCCGACCACGCCCGCGCTTACACGGAAGTCGGGCTTGCGGCACGACAGGTCGCCGACGGCCTGGCGGGCGCGACCGTTCTGGAGTTGGCGGCGGGATGCTCGTTCTGCGCCAAACGGCGCGAGGACGTCCGGCGACTGATCGCGGGGCCCGGCGTCTACGTCTGCGACGAGTGCGTCGCGCTGTGCGTGGAGCTGATGGAGGAAGAAGCCGGCCCGGACTGGCGCGAGCAGGCGGATCGTCGGCTGCGCGGCGAGGACGAGGAGGGGTGATCCCGAACGTCAGCGAGAACGAGCACGCGTCAAGGCCGCACTCGGTGCCGCGATGAGGCCGAGCGCACTGTGGAGCGGCGCCGGCGGCACTTCTCTATGCGTGACAGCCGGGTCGGAGGTTGCTTCGCTGCCTGACCACCGAAGGCCGAGGGCTGATGGCGGTGATCGACGGCCAGCGGAAGTTCGCCGGCTTCCAGAGCAAGAGAGGGAACTACCCCCCGGGTGGGATCGACCGCGGCCCGTGCGCGCCCGCCGATCGCGACTCCGTCTGCGGGTGCCGAACGGGGCGTTACCACCTGGCTCACGAATAACACGAATAACGCGCAGAAGCCGTATTAGTGGTATGCTGCGCTCCACGCCGTCATTTTGCCGCGAATGGAGGTGCCGATGAGAACGCGCTGCTGCTTGGGAACGGAGGTGTCGGAGGTGTCGATGAGAACCGCTTCGGCTTCGACTACTCGCACGAGCACGATCACCGCTGAGCCGTGCTCGCGGTGCGATGGTCGCGGGACGTGCCCGTCGTGCGCGCAGCGGCGCAAGCATGCCTGGCGGCTCGTCACGGTCGACGGCTTGAGCCACGAGGAGACCGCGGAGCGGATGCACCTGGCGCCCGCGCGGGTCCGTCTGCTCGTCGCGCAGGAGCGTGATCGCCAGGACCTCGAGCGCTACAGGCTGAACATGATCGCAACCGAGCGCGTGCGGACGTTTCTCGAGCACGAAATCGAGCGCACGCCAGGACTGAACCGGGCCGAGATCGCGCACTATCTGGACATGAAGCAGATCGACCTCGACCGCCAGCTCGGGTACGAGCCGGGAAAGAACGGCCGCCGGCAGCGCAAGGTGGGGATCGAGGCCGCGAGCAGGCTGGTGATCGCGCTCGGCCGCGCCCCACACGAGCTCGACGGCTGCTGAAGAGAGAAGGCGGTCGTCTCGCGCGGCCCTCCCCCACTCGACGGCATCATGCGCGAGGTAGCCGACGACGCGCTGGCCGCCACGCTGTTCTGCAACGAGAATCCGCCGCGAGCAGCGGGCTGATTCTGATCGCCCGGTTCAGAGGGGTTTCTGTACGGCTCGTCGCACGCGCAGTTGACGCGCCACTCGGACGACGCCCCGCCTCCTTGTCCTCGCGATGCGGAAGTCGTGGGCTTGAGTGCCGCTCGGCGCTTACGGGTCAGCACCAGCAGCCTGGACCTGCCGATGAGCCCGGTCTCAGACTGCCGCTGGTGCGTGGGACCAGAAGTGTCAGCGTCGAGCCGGCTCCCCGGGCGCTGAATCTGAGCGACTCCGAGCGCTCGCGGCCGAGCCGACGCGCGCGGACCATGACGAGTCCTCGGTCGCCCAGGCGACCGCGCGGGCTTGCCGAGGCGATGCATCAAAGCGATCCCGGGTCGGCGGGATCGCACGATCGCTGCCCGTCGAAAGGGATCGTCCCGCGGCCGCCGCAACTGCTGCTCCTCCTGGGCGAACGCCCGGGCCACCTTGACGGCCTGATCGTTAGCTCGATGGCCGGAATCCCATCGTGGGCAAGCACGCGGTGCGTTTGCTGAACCACCCCGAGCCAGCTAACGCTAACGGAGGCAGGTGCCGGCGCCTGCTCTTGCCGGAGCGCAGCAGTCTCGACGCTGCCCGGCGGCAGACTTATGCTCGTGCTCAAGAGCAGGGCTGGCGTCTCGGCTCCTGCTTCTGGCGACAAGCGGGGCCGGGCCGGATTTCGCCAAGAGACCTCTCGGAGAATCGAAGCAGGGCCGCGGGCCGGTGCCAGCGCAAGAGGGCGCGGGTACGCGTCGCTGAGCGAAAGCAGGTGCCTCGGTGCGACGGCGGCGAGCATCGACGCGTCGACGGCGCCGAGAGCCTCGC
>CAWFKF010000041.1:0-22833 GCA_963816005.1 uncultured Solirubrobacteraceae bacterium
CCGCGGACCGCGATCTGGCGTAGCGGGGTTGGGCAGCCGCGGACGGTGACGTCCTGTTCGTGGACCTGGGGTTTGTTGTACGCGCCGCGCCGGTCCAGAGTGATTGGTGTCCACTGGCTGTCTGGGAGCGCCTCGAGGGTGGCGGTGAGTGTCGCGGTCCGGGCGCGCAGGGTGATGAACGTGAGCTTCGCGGCGTGCAGTTCGGCGAGTCCGGCGCGGGTGGTGACCTTGGAGTCGAACACCAGCAGCGACGGGGGATGACCGGTCGCGGTTTCCCAGTGGCGTGCGAACGCGATCACTTGGCCGGCTTGGTCGGCCTTGGTGCATGTCGCGTTGGCGTAGAGCAGGTTGCGGGTCTCTGAGTCCTGCACGAAGAACGACAGGACGGCCTCGGTACGCTGCGAACGCCTGGGAACGTAGTGGTTCTCGAGCGCGACGTCGTCTCCGAAGTGCATGATCGCGTGGAAGTCGAGATCGAAATCGGCGCCGCGGGTCTGCCCGGTCTGGATCATCGACCGCGCCAATCCCGCCAGCAGCGCCTGGTCGTGAGCGCGCGTGAGACGGTAGCTGTAGCTCCCCAGGCTGCTCGCCTTCGGGAGGCTCTCCAACCCCGCGAACGCGGCGAGCGCGGGATCAACACAGACATCATCGACATGGCTGACACGCCGCCGTCCGATCGATTTCAGCGCCAGCAGCGAGAGGACCGAGCAGAGCGCGGGAACCTCACGCGTGCCCGGCAACCCAGCAGCGGCGACGGCGCCCGGGAGATCCAACGCGACCAGCGCGGGCAGCAGCAACAGCGCGCCGGCGTAGTCACTACTCAGCCGCACCGGCTGCTCTGGCCAGCGCATCACCCGGGTGCGGGGTGGATCATCGCGTGTGGGAGCGCCGCGCTGGCCGGGGGCTCTGGGACCGAGACGCTCGTGGCCCTCGGCGACCAACAGCTCCCACACCCCGGTGCGGTTCAGCGGCGTCTGACCCGCCGCGAGCGCCTGGGTGATCTCGGTGACCGAGTGACCGGCTGCCCGCAACCGCAGCACCTCATCACGGGCCGCCACCTTGGCCGGCGCGACCCGCGGGCCCGGGCGGCGCTCAAGGAAGAACTCATCAGCCTGCGCCGTGAAGTCGCGGACCATCGCGACCACCGTCGATGGTGCGTAACCGAACCGTGCAGCGACCTCCGCGGCCGTCGAGTCCTCAACGAAGTACGCGCGCAGCGCTTCGTAGCGACGCTGCGCGACATCGCCAGGGGCCGTGAAGAACGCGGCTCGCTCACGCCGCCGCCCCGCCCTGCCACCCGAACTGGTGCGCTTCGCTGAACCCATCACTCGACACCATAAAGTCCTGCCCGGACAGACCACGGCCAGAACCACCCTCAAAGCCCGAAAACAGACGTACTGACGTCAATTTCCGGGCGCCGCCCCGCTCACGACTTCAAGCAACCCAACCGTCCGTACAGCGAAACAACACCCAGTCCGGCACGCCCAGCCGCCCCAAACCCCGTCAATCACACCGAAATCCCGCCTCAACCCCCACGATCAACGCGGAACTACCCGAGTTCGGGAATCCGAGTTAGTAGCGGATCCCCCGGGCGAAAGCCGCGTCTAAGCAGAATTAGACGCGGATTCGGCGCGGCGCTCCGGACGTCACGGCACCCGACGTAAAGTCAGCGGTGTTGCGCGACGAGCCGCGTCCTCGGCACGGAGCTCGTGGGCGCGGGTCACCAGCTCCAAGTCCCCTGACCACAGCTTTGAGCGCGGTAGGTCACTGGCTTGGGGTCTACCCAGTATTTGTTGGGATGGAAGGCCGCTGAGCCGTGCGGCGTAATCCTCAGCCGTGTGAATACACCGCGGACGGGTCGCCACACCCGAATGCTTGCGGGCACCGCGTAGTAGGTGCCCCCGCCGATACTTGGGTAGCCGTCGTCTACCCAGAGGTAGCCGGAGGCGCGTCCCTGCCGCGGTGTCCACGTCTTCCAGTGAAGATTGGCCGTCGGACCCGGGCTATAGCCGACATGGCCATGATGGCTATAACCGGACAAGGCGCCCGACCCGTCGACCGCCAGCACGATGATCTTCGGCCGCCTCTTAGGCGCCTGGCACACGCCCCTGCTGACAGGCACTTTAGCCGCGTACGCCACCTGTGCCACTGCCGCCACGGCGGCCATCAACACGAGCAACGCTGCCGCTGTGGCTATCCCGGAGATGAGCGGGCTCGAGTTCCGGACGCCCGCACTTGTTGCTGCAACTGCATGCCCCCCGCGCATCCAGCCTCCACAATCCGTTTGTCCCGTCCGGTACGAGGTCTGGATGATACTGGGGGTCACGCCCGCGCTGCCTGACCGGGCGTCTTCCAGCACCAATTAGTCGACGCTCAATGTTGCACTGGTTGACACGAAGCCGACCGCGGCCCCACTACTACTGGAAGGCCTTACGGAACGCCCCCAGCTTGCGCAGGCGCTCAAGGAGCTGCGCGACGGCGAGGACACGCTCGTGGTCTGGCGCCTGGACCGTCTCGGCCGCTCACTGCGGCATCTGATCGAGTTGATCGGCGAGCTCGAGGAACGGCAGCTCGGCTTTCGCAGCCTCACGGAGGGGATCGACACGACCAGCTCGTCGGGGCGCCTGGTGTTCCACATCTTCGCGGCGATGGCCGAGTTCGAACGCCAGCTGATCCGTGAGCGCACGCAGGCGGGGTTGAAAGCGGCGCGCGCTCGCGGTCGGCTCGGGGGCCGCCCCACGACGATCACCGAGCACAAGCTGCGCGTGGCCCGCGAGATGCTCGACGGTGGTCAGCACACCATGCAACAGATCGCCGACACGATCGGCGTCGGCCGCGCCACGCTGTATCGCCACCTCGATCACCGCCGCTCGCGCACGGCACCCTCACCCCCTACTCCCGCCGCCCCGGCCTCGCCCGCGCAGCCGGCCGTGGCGACCGATCAGGCCACGGCACCCGCCGCGCAGCAGCAGCCCAAGCTGGCACGTCGCCAAGGCCGGGCAGCACCGAAGACGGCCAACTCCAAAGGGCTTCCTCGGCGCCGGTGGGTCGGTCTTGTCGCCGATCGCAGTCGATGGCTGCGGGAGACGTGTCCTACCTGCCGGGCGTCGCCCGGGGCGCGCTGTCGCGACCCTCGCGCGCGCAAGACCGGCCTGAGCGATGGCCTAGGAGCCTGGGTCAGTAATACTCAGTCTCGATTAACGAGGCCCTGAGAGCCGTTCTGCGGCCATCCGAGCGATCGCCGCTGATGAATTGATCCCCTGAAACGGGCCAAAACGGCGTTCTGCGGCATAGTGACCCACGCTCCTAGCGACGACCGAGCTGCACTTCGCGCGCGGCTGGCGAGCGCGCCGCTGCCCCACCTGTCACGCCGAACCTGGGGAAGGGTGCTTTACCCCGCGCGGTCGCAGCGCAGCACGCCCCCACAGCGCACGCCTGCGCCCAAGTGCCGGCGAGCTGACCCGCAGCGAGGCGTGGGAGGAGCTGCAGCGCCGCGGCGCGAACATCGCCACCTTGCCGTTCACCGGCAAGCGACGTACCGGCGCGAGGTTTGGACCGATCCGGCTTGAGCGTCTCGAAAACGATCAGCTCATAGAAGTTGAGACGTGGTCTGAGCAGCGCTCTGGGGATTCACTGATCGAAGCCCTCAAAGCGCCCGTCGTGGCCCGCTTCGCCAGCTTCCTCGGCCAGCCACCAATCCGCGCCACGCTCACCTGGACCGTGCCCGATCGTCGCATCACAATCAGCGGCAAGCGCGGCGATCGGCCGTTTGAGGAGGTCATCTCCTGATCAAAGAAGTCTTCGATCTTGCAGGCAGAACGTCATAGGGTGCATTATCGAGTCAGGTCGCGAGCGATCGGGGCGCGTAGCGCGCGATGTTCAGCGCGCGGGCGAGTTCGCGTTCGGTGACGGTCAGCGTGCTGAGGGTCACCTCAAATTCGTCGGCTACCTGCTGGGCGGTGAGCGCTCGCCCCGCCCCGAGGAGGCCACTAGCGCGAGCCAGGGCGACGACGGCGCCAGCCGCCCACGCCTCCGGCCGGCCGTGGCGGATGACGCCGAGGCGGGCGGCGTCGGCAAGCATCTGCCAAGCGGGCTGGGCGTAGGCCCCTCCGAGTCGGCGCGTACACCAGGAGGCGGCCAGGGCGGCGGCGCGCTCGCCGGGCGCTCGATGGTTGCCCAGCGACGGTGGTTGTGCGCTCACTGGCTCGAATATATCGGCGAACCGCGCCAGCACTTGGTCATACGCGGCGACAGCGTCCTGCGAGCGGTCCAGCGCGCCGAGCGTGAGGGGTTCGGGTAGGAATGGAGCAGAAACCACCGCTAAGCCGTTCGCTTTGGTGAACGCCTGGGCGGCCAGCGTGCGGGACAGGAGCTGTCGGCGCACGTCCTCAGCTCAGGCACACGTGCGTGACCAACCTCGTTCGCTCGGGCCGGTCAGCGGAGGCGGCGCGCCACCTGCTTGGCGGAGCGCCGTTCGGTTTGCTGGCGATGGGCCAACTGCGACACCAGGTGCTCGGCGGCGGTTCGCACCTCGGCAATGAGCGTGCGGCTCGGATCGTCTGAGGTGCTCGCCTTCGCGGCCAGCGCGTCGACCCGGCGCAGCACCGAGCGAGCGTCACGCAGCAGCGATTCGGTGCGCTTCATCTCCGCCAGCACGGCGGTCGGATCGGACTGACTCATCACGGCTGAGTATGCCGGTTCTCCCGTACGCATTTCCGGTCGGGCTCCGGCCGCCTTACGACCGCGTTCGCGGCGCGAAAACCTGTGCCGAGCGACCTGGTCACGGCCCGCGGTCTCGCCCTCGCGGACCAGCTGCGCGTGCGTGCGCCGGTAGCCGTAGCACTCGTAGTTCGCCTCGTGCACCTCCCGGATCCGGCCGGTCAACCGCTCATCCGCCACGCAGCGGGCGGACCGCTCGCCCGTCTGACGCTGGTGGTACGCGGACGCCGACACGTCCAGGGTCCGGCAGATCGGCTCGACGCCGAAGCGAGCCTTCAGTAGCAAGCCCGCGCGGCCATTCGTAATGTCGATCGACCGACGGTAGCCTGCGGCGGTGGCATGAGGGTCGCGGCGAACTACTACCCCGTCGTCGCATTCGACCTTGACGGGACGCTTCTGCGCCGCACGACGGTGTTACGACTGCTCGCCGAGCACCTCGGGCAGGCAGAGGCGATCGCCGAGCTCGACCGCGCCTTCACGGCCGGCGACATATCAAACCGTGTGATCGCGGACCAGTCAGCGGCGTGGTTCGACGGGCGTACGACAAGCGAGCTTCGCACGGTATTGGCTGCCGGCTCCTGGATTCATGGGATCGACGAGACGCTCCAGGTGCTGTCGGAGGCCGGAGTTCACGTGTTGCTAGCGACGATCACGTGGCGCTTCGCGGCCGAGCTGCTGAGAGAGCATTACGGATTCGTCGCAGCGAGCGGCACCGAGCTGCAGAACATCGACGGCGTCCTCGGCGGCAACGTGACCCGCTACTTCGACGAATACGACAAGCTGCGATTTGTCGAGGACTGGTGCACGGAAAACGGATTCACGCTCGCCGAGGTTGCGGCGGTAGGCGACTCGCGTTTAGACTCGACTTTCGCAGTTTTCGGTGGGTGGACGGGTGCGGGGCGGCGCCTCGGTCGTGGCTGTCGGGCTGATGGTTTGAGCGCCTGACCGGACGCTGGTAGGGAGGAGCACCGGCGGCTTCCCCGAAGCGGTGGTTGTTCACGCCATTTCCGCGGTCGGGCGGGAGGCCCGTTCGCGGCTGCCCATGGGGGTTGCCGCCGATGCTCTGCGTCCCATCTTCGCTGGAGGAGCTTCTGCTCCTGTTCGCGCCATGTTTCTCTCGCCCGACGTTTGAGACCTTCAGAGCGATGGTCGTGGGGCAGGTCTCGCAGACGTCGCTGCGCACCGTCTGCGGGATGCTGGTCGGCTCGAGGCTCTCCGGGGTCTGGCATCACTCCCGCGCGCACCGGTTCTTCAGCTCGGCGGAGTGGTCGGTCGATGAGCTCGGGCTGATGGTTGCGGAGCTGATCGTCTCCCGTTTGGTGGGAGCGCAGGAGTCGCTGGTTGTGCCGGTCGATGACACGTTGGTGAAGCGGCGGGGGCGCAAGGTGTTCGGCTGCTTCTGGCATCACGACGCGACCGCCAACAGCAACAAGGGATCGCTCGCGTGGGGCAACAACTGGGTCACTGCCGGGATCAACGTCAAGCTGCCGTTCCTTGAGCGGACCGTCTGCCTGCTGGTGCTCTCGCGCCTCTGGCGCCCGCGGCGCAAGGAGATCCCCAAGCACAAGCCAGACCCCGAGCGGCCCTCAAAACCCCGGTTGGCCAGGGAGATCCTGTGCCTGCTCGCCAAGCGGTTCCCGGCACGCAAGATCCACGGCGTCGGCGATGCCGCCTACGCGAACGGCGCGTTTGCGGGCCTGCCGGAGAACGTCACGATGACCTCCCGCCTGCGCTCAGACGCCGCGCTGCACCGGCTGGCGGCGCCCCGCCCGCCCACAGGGCAGCGCAAGCGCGGCCGGCCGCCCAAGAAAGGAGCGCAGCTGCCAAAGCTGGCGCAGATCGCCGCTGATCCCGCCACCGATTGGGTCAACACGACCGTCCGCCGCTACGGCAAGACCGAGCAGGTGATGGCCCACCCGTTCCAATGCCTGTGGTACGAGGCGCTCAGATCCCAGCCCCTCCAGGTAGTGCTGATCCAGGACACCACCAAGCCCTCCGGCTACGAACTGGCGCTCGTCTCCACCGACCTCGACGCGAGCGCCGCGCAACTGATCGAACGCTACGCCGAGCGCTGGCCGACCGAGGTCGCCTACGAAGAAGGCAAGGAACTGGCCGGCGTCGGACAGGCTCGCAACCGCGCCGAGAAGGCCGTCCAACGGACCGTCCCGTTCCAGTTCCTCGCGATGTCACTGACGATCATCTGGTACGCGCTCTCAGGCCACCACCCCGACGACGTCAAAGAACGCCGCGAACGCCACCCCTGGTATCTCACCAAGACCACCCCCTCATTCACCGACATGCTCGCCAAGCTCCGCCGCGTGATCATCGCCAACCAATTTCACCCAGGACGGGGGTGCGCGCCCACACCCCGAGAAATCACCAGCGTCCAGCAAGCGTGGGCGTCCGCCGGACTATGAACTGCGAAAGTCGAGGTTTAGACGTTCCGCTGTTTGATCGCGCTGACCGCTCGGTGGCCCTCAACGCCACTGCTGAAGCCCGGCGCGCCGCATCACACGTCATCGACACCGAACACCTGCGCGACGTCCTCCCGCTACTCACCCGCTGAGCACGCCCGAGCCCTGAGCGGTTCCGGACCGAGCGGGTTCCGGTAGCAGCGAAATCCGCGTCTAGTACTGCTTAGACGCAGTCATTCGACCGGTCGTCCTGTGTACCAGACCGCGGGCCTATTGGGTCGTCGCCTCGGATCGCTTTGTGGGTGGTGGTCGGAACAGTCGATGTCCAAAGCATCGCGGAAACGTTCACGCGTGTCGGGTCGTCTCATTGGGCTGATTGGAGCAGTGCGGGTGCGCTGTCGTGCGCTGGTCGATCCTGTGTTGGCGGGGTGCCCGCGGCCTTGGTGATGAGGCGGGTGCCGCGTCCGTGGGTGATGAAGCTGTAGCTCCAGCGCAGCAGCACGAGTATCCGGTTCTCGAATCCGACCAGGTAGCCGAGGTGCACGATCAGCCAGATGCACCAGGCGAGACGGCCGCTGAGGCGCACGCCATTGATGTCGGCGACGGCGTGGGCGCGCCCGATCGTCGCCAGGGTGCCTTTGTTGCGGTAGTGAAACGGCGGCGTTGGGCGGCCCGCGAGGCGGTTGGCGACGAGGCGGCCGGCGTAGCGGCCTTGCTGCATCGCGACCGGCGCGATCCCGGGCAGGGCGTGTGGCTGGCCGGTGTGTGGATCGCGAACGCGGACCATGTCGCCGAAGGCGAGCACCTCGGGGTGGCCCGGCAGCGTCAGGTCGGGGTCGACTAGGAGCCGGCCGGCGCGGTCGATCTCGGCGGCGTCGCAGGCCTCGCCGAGGGCGCTGGCGAGCGGCGAGGCGTTGACGCCTGCCGCCCAGATGACGGTTCGCGTCGGGATCCGGATTCTCGTGCCGTTGGCGGCTTGGATCTCGACGCTGTCGGCTTGCACATCTACCACCGTGTGGGAGAGCAGCGGAGTGACCCCGAGCTGCTGCAGTGAGCGGTTGGCGCGTTGTGAGAGCGATCGGGGCAGCGCGGTCAGCACGCGGTCGGCGGTCTCGACCAGCAGCACTCGCCCTGTACGTGGGTCGCTGTGGCGAAATTCGGCGGGCAGCGTGTGCCGAGCCAGTTCGGCGATTTGCCCGGCGATCTCCACGCCGGTCGGGCCGGCGCCCACCACGACGAACGTCAGCCAGCCCGCCTGCAGCTGGGGATCGTCTTCCAGCTCGGCCGCCTCGAACGCCCGCAGGATTCTTCCGCGGACCTGCAGCGAGCTGTCCAGCGACTTGACCTCGAGCGCGAGCGATCGCCACTGCTCGCGTCCGAAGTAGGAGTAGCTGCTGCCGCCCGCCACCAGCAGTGTCTCGTAGGGGATCGTCCCCGGCGAGCTGCCTTTGACTGTCGCGCCGACCAAGACTTCCCGCTGTTTGAGGTTGAATCCGGTGACTTCACCCATCACAACGCGCACGCGAGGCTCGCGTCTGAAGATTTGTCGCAGCGGAACCGCAATCTCGCCCGGTGAGAGCGCTCCCGTCGCGACCTGGTAGCTCAGGGGCTGGAACAGGTGGTAGTTGTTGCGGTCGATCAGCGTCACATCGAGATCCGCGTGGGCAAGCGCCTTGACCGCCTGCAGGCCACCAAACCCGCCGCCCACGACCACCACCCGACCACCACGTCTGGGCATACTCATCTTGCCCGAAGACCACTGGTGACCGTGGTCACGGGAGCGCAGCCGCATGGCGTAGCACGTCGGGGAAGGCGGTGAGCATCGCGAATGTCGCGGCGCCGGGTACGACGGTGACGGGCGCACCGCCGAGCAGCTTCGCCAGGCGACGACTCATCGTTGGGGGGTGGGTCCGGTCGAGCTCGCCGACCCACAGCGCGACGGGAGCGGTAACTAGGTCGTAGTCGACCCCCCACGGCCGCACGAGCATCCGCGTTTCCCGAGCGAAAGCTGCGGGGCGAGACATGATCTCGGCTGAGCTGGTGGCGTGGATCGCCCAGAAGGTTGGATCCTCGAGCACGAGGCGATCGGCGGGCGGGACGCTCTTGGCGAACTTGCGGGCCACAGCCTCGGGATCCTTGGCGTTTTGGCGAGCAAGGCCGCTGACCAGTGGGCGTAGCAACCACGGCGCGCGTCGTGCCAGCAGGAACACGGTTCGCACCGGACCGGCGACGTCGGCCAGGGCGTGGCGCTCGTGCAGCGGCGCTAGTCCGCCGACGAACGCCAGGCCGGTGGCTCGGTCGCCGGCGCCGCTCGCGAGCGCCAGCGCGTACGGAGTGCCGCCGGACTGCGCAACGATCCCGAACCGTCGGAAGCCCAAGCGGTCCACGAGCGCAAGCAGGTCACTGGCTAGCTCGGCGAAGGAGCCCCTCGGGGTCGGGGTCGAGCGGCCGAAGCCGGGGCGGTCGGGGACCAGCAGCTTGATCCCCAGTTGCACGGCGGGTATGGCCATCGCGCGTCCCAGGCCGCGTGATCCCGGCCCATCGAGCACCACGACCAGCGGCCCGTCGTCGGCGCCGTAAAGGCCATAGCAGATGGTTCGCCCGCCGCCCAGGACGAAGTCGTGCGTGCGGTCGGCGAATCCTGCGGCGTGGGTGATCATCTCGTGCTCCGGTGTGTCTGGTGCGCTCGCAAGCGTCTCGTGCTCCTGTGTGTCTGGTGCGCTGTCAAGCGTCGTTGATCACGCGCCGTCCGACATCGGGTGAGGACCCTGATCTGCGTCCGAACGCGGGTGTCAGGGTGCGCGATCCACGGCGGCTTGGTCGCGTTCGATGATCCGCGCGACCTCTACTCGAGAGCTGGCGTCGAGCTTGCGAAAGATATTGCGCAGGTGGGACTCGACGGTCTTAATGCTGAGGAACAGCTCGGCCGCGATCTCGGGGTTGGTGCGCCGATCGACCACCAAGCGGGCGACCTCCAGCTCCCGCCCGGTCAGTGAGGCGACTCTCGCGCCCTCCGGTCTGCCCGCCCGGCTGCGGCGGTGCACCGGGCGTCCGAGCCGACGCAGCTCACGTTCGGCCGCCGCCACATAACGGCGCGCGCCGCACGCCTCCAGCTCTGAGACCGCGCGCTCGAGCTCGACTGCCGCCCGCTCGGTTTGTCCGAGCGCCGCGAACGCGCGACCCGCGAGCGACCGCGAGAATCCCGCTCCGAGGCGAGCGCCGACACGGTCTGCGTTCTCAGCCCCCGCGAGTGCGCGAGCGGCGGCGAGGCGCGCGTCGCCGGCCTCGAGGGCCACTGCGGCTGTCGCGAGGTCTGCCCCGGCAGTCGACAGGCCAAGGCCGAATTGTTGCGCCCGCTGTTGGGCTAGCTCGGCGGTTCGCTTCGCCTCGGTACGACGGCCGCTGGCGAGCCACGCGCGGGTGAGTATCTCCAAGAAGGCGACACGGAACGGGCCGGGGATCAGCGGCAATTCCTCCCCGCCACCGGCACGGATGATCGTATCTGCGGCGCGCTCGGGTTGGCCCGCCTCAAGCATCGCCGCGCCGAGAAAGCTGCCGGCCCACGCGGCTACGACGCTTGGTGCCGTGTCGCGCGTCAGCGCGACCGCCTCCTGCGCTGCCGCAAACGCGCCGTCCACGTCCCCTGCCGCGAGCGACGTGGCCGCGCCGTTGACAAGCGCCGTGGCGAGTCCGAGCGCGTTGTCGGTCAGGCGCGCCGCCTCGACCAACTCGTCGATCAGCTCCGTCGCATCGGCAAGCCGGCCGGTTGAGAACAGTACGCCCGAGAGCACGAGAGACATCATCGGGAACAGGTCGCCGCGGCCCGTCGCGCGTGCCAGAGCGAGCCCGCGCCGCGCGTGCGCCTCGGCGTCGACGAAGCGCTGCAGCTGGTACTCCGCCCCGCACAGATCCGCAAGTGCTTCGAGTCCGCCCGCGAGCTCTTCGTCTGGCATCGCGTCGATCAGCGCCGCCGCCTGCGAACCGTGCGCGAGCGCTTCTGAGACCGGTCCCTCGGCGGCCTCCGCCGTCGCGAGGATCGACAGCGCGCCAACCGTCAAGCCACGATCCTCGTACGTGTGTGCCACGTCGAGCGCTCGCGTCGCCCAGTCCCGAGCACATTCGATATCGGCTCCGTAAAAGGCGCTGGACGCCAGATCGACCATCAGCCTGGCAGCGATTGCCGGGGCCGACGCAGAGACTTCTGTCAACGTCTGCAGCAGCCGCGCCTGGGCCTGGTCGCGGCGACCCAGCAGCAGCTCGATCTTCGCGCACCCCGAGATCAGCCTCACCCGCGTCGACACATCATCTGGCGCTGCCAGCTCGACGCCGGCGAGCAGCGCATCGCGGCTATCTTCCAGCCGGCCCGTCGCGGCGTATGCACCAGCCAGCGCCGCGAGCAGGCCGAGGCGCTCGCTCGAGGGCGTCGACGTGGGCACGATCCGAATGGCTGTCTCAAACCAGCCGGCGGCGCTCGCGGGCGCGCGTTGGGAGACTGACAGGCCGGCCTCACACAGAAGCATGGCCGCCGCCGCGTCGCCGTGACGCGCCGACTGCCCGACGTGATGAGCGCGCGAGATCGCCGGCGCTCCTTGCGCCTGGAGCGTAGCTGCCGCCCGCTCGTGGCACACCAGTCGCGTGCCAGCGGGACAGGTGGCGTAGATCGCGTTACGCACCAGCGGATGGCGAAAGCGGAACTGTCGTGGCACATCGCCCGGACGTAGGACCTCGCGCTCGAGCAGCTCGTCGAGCGCCGCGAGCGCATCCGGCTCCGACATCGCCGCTGTCGCGATCGCGAGATCGAGGTCGAACGGGTCGCCGGCCACCGCCGCGGCCTGCGCGAACGCACGCGCCTGCGCCGGCAGCCCATCAAGCTCAGCCGCGATCGCTGCTCTGATCGCGGCCGGCACCTCGCGCGCGTCCGTCCAGTCAGGTCCCGATGACGCTGGCTTCGGGCTGGCGGCGGCTGCGCGCGCGAGCTGCAGGAGATAGAAAGGATTGCCGCCGCTCTCCCGATAGAGCAGCTCCAGATCGCTCGACGCGGTCGCACTCACGAGCCTTCCCGCCTCATTGTGATCGAGCGGCCCGAGCGCGAGCTGTTTCACCTTGCCCGTCCGTGCGGCGTCTTCGATCGCCGCCGTGATCCTCGCTGGCGACCGGCCGCTGCGGATCGTCGCGGCGAGCATCACCGCGGCGTCGGGAGGGCGCCTGAGCAGGTGCCCGATGAACTCCAGCGACGCCCCGTCGCTCCACTGAACGTCATCGAGCGTGAGCACCACCGGCCGAGGGGCCGCGATCCGCTCGATCAGCTCACGCATCGCGTGATGAGTCCGGAAGCGCTCCGCCGCGGTGCTCGGCGGGGCACTCGCTGGACGCAGCGATCGTAACGCCGGGAACACCGAAACGAGCTCTCCAAACTCCTCCGCGGCCAAGCGGTCAAACGAGCGGGCGTCAAGCGATCCCAAGTAAGCGTCAAGCGCGTCGACGATCAGCCCGAACGGGAAGTCCCGTTCGAACTCGGTAGCGCTCCCCTGCAGCACCAGGCAACCAGCCGCCTCGCCCCGGCGCGCTAGCTCCGCGACCAGCGAGGTCTTGCCGATCCCCGGTTCGCCGCTAACGACCACAAAACACGACGCCCCGCCACAAGTCTCCCGCAGCAGGCGGTCCAGTGCATTCAGCTCGCGGTCGCGACCGACGAGCGGGTGAGCCATTTCGATCATTTGCCGTCCGTTCCCGAGAGAAGCATAAGGGGCCACCTCCCGCGAACCAGGGTTCCAGAATCCGGGTGTCCACCCGATGTCCGATCGCCCGTGGTCCCCGATCCTCAGCAGCGTCATGCAGCCCTTGTCTGTTACCGGGTGATTCCCATCCGGTAACCGGGCCAGCGCGCAGCGACCGGATCGCAACCCCGCGATCCACCAACCGAAAAAGGGGGATCTGATGAACCACCACGTCGCACGCCTGCTCGCTGCCCAGCGCATCGCCGACCTCAAGCGCGCCCGCCCGCGCGCCGCGCTTAGCCAGCATGACTCGATGAGTGCCGGCTTTTGCGCCGGGGATTTGCCAAGACCCCGCGCGACAAAAGACGGGACCCCCTCGGCCGATGCGCGACGCACGCCGCGGGGCGAGACTCGCTGCGATGAACGACCGCCACTCCCAAACGGCTTTCCACGACCTGTCGCTTTCCTCAATGAAAGGTGTGTAGTGATGCTCCTACGTGTACTGGCCCGGCGAACGTTGCTGCCGGTGACCGCAACTGCAGTTCTGTTCTCCGGGGGGGCCGTCGCGCAGGCGGCGTCCTCGGTGTCGTTGTGCGTGCCCTCGACCCCGAACACGGCGGTCACCTCGGCCAGCAGCACCGGAACGTGCGCCTCGGGTGCTACCGCGGTCGCGTTGCCTGCGAGCAGCTCGGCGCAGCAGACGCTGATCTCGATCCTGCCGTACATCTTCTACGAAGACAAGTACCACGGGATCGGCGGCAAGCCGACGATCGTGTTCTCCGGCGCGAACGTGCAGATCGACAACGGCATGGGGACTGAGAGCGCGACCGCCCTCAACGGTGCAGGCAACCTCGTCATCGGCGACCCTGCTCCCTCCGGGGTCTCCAAGCAGTCCGGCTCGGACAACCTGGTGCTCGCCGCGAGCAACCAGTCGTATACCAGCTACGGCGGGATTGTCGTCGGTGACGACAACAGCATTAATGCCCCGGACGCGTCAGTCCTCGGGGGCTTTAACAACACCGTCGCCAAGACGGGTCAGTACGCGACCATCAGCGGCGGCAACGGCAACGGGGCGTCCGGCGAGTACAGCTCGGTCACCGGCGGCCAGGGCAACCTCGCGGCCGACTCGTTCGCGAGCATCACTGGCGGCTGCGACAACCTCGCCGGCAGCGGCAGCACGCCGACGGGGTCTTGCAACCCCAATGGGTTGGAGGCGATCCTCGGTGGCTACCAGAACCGCGCCTCGGGCCCAGAGTCGTCGATCAGCGGCGGTATATTCAACGTGTCCAGCGGCAGCCATACGTCGGTGTCAGGCGGCGGTAACAACACCGCGACGGACGGTCCTGGCGGCGGTAACGCATGGGTCGGCGGCGGCGCCGGCAACACCGCCTCGAACGTCGATGCGGCGATCCTCGGCGGCGTCTCCAACACGGTCAGCAGCAACTGCGGCACGTTCCCGAACACAGGCCAGAGCTGCTAATCAGCCCCGGCTTCCCGAACACAGGCCAGAGCTGCTAAGCAGCCCACAAGCGGCGGCCCGCCACGACGGCGGGCCGCCGATTCCGGCGGAGCAGCCTGCCACCGTCTGCTCATAGCCCGATGTGGCTCGGTGTCTCGGCGTGACGCGCCGAGACACCAAGCCCGGACGTATAGCGGGCGGGTGAGACGCACCAGCGGCCTCACCCCGGCCTGGGCGCACGGCCGGCAGCATCGCCCCGGTCGTAACCCCTATCCGGTGGAGAAGGCGAAGCGGACCAAGAACCCAGCGCGCCAAAAGATTGAACCCCCCGGGCAGATGCGCCACGCCTCCCCGGTCGGATGACACTCGCGGCGATGAAGAACTCCCAAGTCCCCTCTGTGGTTCGAGGGGACGTGACCCGGACTTTGCGTACACCAAATCCACTACCTGACTCGGAGGACCGATGTTCACTAGCAGCACTACGCCGACGCTGTCGGCTATCGCAGCGAGCCCGCCCGCCGCCGCTGACATGACCCCCCAGGCAGCTAGCGAGGGGTATCGCATGCGGCAACTGCAAGCGGCGATCGCCACGCGACTCGAGGGGTTCCGTCGCCAGTTCCTTGACGCCGCCGAGCAGGGACGACGACGACGCGTCCGACGTTTCGGGCCGAGCTCATCGTACGATGCCCGTGCCGGGCTCGCGTAGGGTGGGGACGGCGATGTCAGCGACGACCGACGTCGATTGGGTCGTGATCGGCTCGGGGTTCGGTGGTAGCGTCGCCGCGTTGCGGTTGGCGCAGAAGGGCTACTCGGTGCGGGTGCTGGAGAGTGGGTGGCGCTTTGGAGATCAGGATTTCGCGCGCAGCACGTGGGACGCCAGGCGCTACTTTTTCGCGCCGCGGCTGGGGCTGCGCGGGATCATGCGGCTGACGCCGTTCCCCGACGTCCTGATCGCGTCCGGCGCGGGGGTCGGCGGCGGCAGCCTCGGCTACGCGAACACGCTCTACCGTGCCCGCGACTCGTTCTTTGAGGATCCGCGGTGGCGCGAGTTGGCCGACTGGAAGGCCGAGCTGGCCGCGCATTACGACACCGCGGAGCGGATGCTCGGCGTCAGCGACGTGACGTTTGACTCAGACGGCGACATTCTCTTGCGAGAGCTGGCCGGCGCGCTGGGGGTCCAGGACACTTACGGCCACACGCGCGTGGGGGTCTATCTCGGCGAGCCCGGCGTTGAGCACCCCGACCCGTATTTCGACGGGGACGGTCCGGCCCGGGCGGGCTGTATCCGCTGCGGGGAGTGCATGGTCGGCTGCCGCCACGGAGCCAAGAACACGCTCGTGAAGAACTATCTGTGGTTCGCTGAGCGCCTCGGGGTGAGGATCGACGCCGAGCGCACAGTCACCGACGTGCGGCCGCTGGGCGCCCCGGACGGCTCTGAGGGATACGCGGTCACGCACGTCCGTAGCGGCGCGCTTCGCCGCGGCCGCGGCGAGACGATCACCGCCCGAGGTGTCGTCCTCGCCGCCGGTGCGCTGGGCACCAACCGGCTGCTGGCCAACTGCCGGCATTCCGGTTCGCTGCCGCGCGTCTCAGAGCGTCTGGGGCACCTGGTGCGGACCAACAGCGAGTCGATCGTTGCCGTCACCGCGCCCGACGACACGCGCGACTTCACCGCCTCGGTCGCGATCAGCTCCAGCATCTACCCCGATCCCGACACGCACATCGAACTGGTCACCTACGGTGGCGGGGGCGGCGCGATGAAAACGATGTTCACCGCGCTGGTCGGAGATGGCACGCGCGTCACGCGGCCGCTGCGCTGGCTGGCCGCGATCGCCCGCCACCCGATCCGCTTCGCGCGGCTGCTCGCGACGCCGAACTGGTCGCGGCGCACGGTGATCGTGCTCGTGATGCAAACAGTCGACAGCGCGCTGCGGTTCGCGCCCCGGCGACGGCGCCTGTCCGGCGGCGTGCGGATCACGACCGAGCAGGACGCGACGAACCCCAACCCCACGTTCATCCCCGCAGCCAACCACGCGGCAGCGTGGCTGGCCGAGCGGATCGGCGGGATCCCGCAGAGCGGAATCCCCGAGGCGCTGTTCAACGTGCCCGGCACCGCTCACATCCTCGGCGGCGCGGTCATCGCCGCCGACCCCTCCCAAGGCGTGATCGACGCCCACGGCCACGTATACGGCTACAGGAACCTGCTGATCACCGACGGCTCGGCGCTGCCCGCTAACCCGGGCGTGAACCCAAGCCTCACGATCACCGCGCTAGCCGAGCACACGATCGCCCAAGTGCCCCAACGGACGGTCCTCGAGGGAATGAGGGCCCGGTGAGACTGATCAGCCGCATCGCGATCGCCGCGCTCATGCGCGCGACGCGTCTGACGGTGGTGATGCCTACGCGGCTGCCGACCGTCGTGCCCCGGAGCGCCTAGCGAGCACACCGAAACGCACCCGCCGCCCCGGAACGCCACGGGCAACCGCCGGACGGGCGCTTCGACCAAGGAGACTCGAGTAAGCAGCGGCCGGCGAGCGACGGTGTGAAGCGACGAGTCGCGGCGACTGGTCCGCTGTCGAGATAGTTGTATTCCTGCGATGAGCCTCTACCCAGACACTCCCTACGACTACAGCGCCGCCGCTGGCGGACTCATCTTTACCGCAGGGGCCTGCCCGCTCGATGAGAAGGGACGTGTCGTGGCGCCGGGCGACCGTGAGCTGCAGGCTGCGCGCGCTGTCGAGAACCTTCTCGCCGCGCTGGCTGAGCATTCCGTCGGGCCGGAATCGCTTGTTAAGACGACGGTCTTCGTCGTGGCCCAGCAGCGCGCCGACCTCGCGCGTGTTTGGAACGTGGTCTGTGCACGCCTTGATCGAGCGCCCAGCACACTCGTCGGTGTCTCGCTCCTAGGCTATCCCGACCAGCTCGTCGAGATCGAGGCGATCGCAGTCGTCAACTCGGACACGTAGCTCTGCGGCGAACCGCATCGCGGGGCCGATCAGGCACTCCCAAGATGGCCCGCTCCTTGGGTTCGTGTCCCCAGGGGCAAAGTAGGAGCACCCGAGACCTGTCGACTGCAAGGTGGCCGGCTGCGGCAGAACTCGGTCGCCTACGGTGGGTCGGCACGGCCGTCGCGGATCCTGGTCGCCCGCTCTACCGCTTCGACGGGCAAAAACAGAAGCCGAACACGCGGGTAAGCGTGCTTCTGCCTTCGTTCCAACGCGCAAGCCTCGGCTCCACGTCGACGGACTTGCGCAATCTCGGGCGCATGCAGCAGTCTGGGGCTACCGACGAGATCGCTCCTCCTCGTCCAGAGCGGTCATCACGGCACCGACATTCGGGACGCTCGCATTCATGTTAGGTTCTGTCACGTTGCTGCGATGATGGAACAGCCGCCCGACCAAGTTGATCGGTATGCAGCCGTCAGGCAATACTCGCTCGCCCAGATCCTCGGGGTCTGGGCGGCGGCGGCCGTCCCGATGGGGGTTCTCGCCTGGGTGGTCGCCCCCTGGCTCAGGGACCAGCTCGGGGGCGACGAGCGACTGGCTCAGGCCCTGCTCATCTTGCTCACCCTGGGGCTCATCTGGCAATTCGTGCTGGTCCTGATCCTCATTCGGCACGAGCTGGGGGGACTCCAATGGTCGCGCGTGCGCGATGCTCTATGGCTGCGGCCGCCCCGCGATCCGAAGACCGGGCGCGTGGGTGGACGGGTGTGGTGGTGGCTGCTCCCCTTCATCCTCATCTACGTTCTCGAGCAGGTTCTGCCTGCAATCCACGGTCCCTCGATGAGGGATTTCGGCGATTTCGTGAGCTCCGACGCGGGCAAGGAGTTCTTCCGCGGCGCTTGGGGCTGGTATGCGGTGGTCGTCGTGCTTGCCATCTTCAATACCGTGCTCGGCGAGGAGCTGCTCTTTCGCGGGCTACTGCTGCCGCGAATGAAGGGTGTCTTTGGAAAGTACGACTGGGTCGCCAACGGGGTGCTGTTCGCGATCTACCACCTGCATCAGCCGTGGACGATCCCCACCGCTCTGGTGGACATCTTCGCCCTCGCCTATCCCTCGCGGCGGTTCCAGAGCGCGTGGATGGGGATCATCGTGCACTCGACTCAGAGCGTCTTCTTCATCATCCTCCTCCTGACCCTCGTGCTTAAGTAGTGCGGGTACTGCAGCTTCGCGCGACGAGCGAGCGTCTCCGCTCCGGTGCCTGAGACGCCCGCTCCGGACGAGGAGGAGCGCTGACGGCGGACCGCCGCTTCCTGTCGAAGCAGAAGCTCGGAGGCGACGGCGGCGGACTGTCGGGTTTGAGCAGATGCAGAAGCCCGGCCTGACGGACGTCTCGCTTCTGTTCCCCCGTGGTCAAGCGGTAGTTCTCACGTCGAGGACGCTCGCCTGAGCGCGGGTGGTTCTGACAACCAGCATTCGCGGCACCCCACGCCCCGTGGATGGCGCATAACGGGCTTGTCGAGGGCGCGAGTCGGCCGTCCGGGGGTTCCGACAAGATCCACGCGTGCAAGCCGAGCAGATCCTCGCCGACTACGAACGCTGGCTCGGACGTCAGGCGCTCGCCGCTCGAACCCGTTCCAGCTATCGACGGTGGGTGCGCGAGCTCGTTGCGCATCTGGCCGATGGCGGCGAGCTCGACGCATTCCTCGCCGTCGACGGGGAGGATGACCGCCGGGCGGTGCTGGGTGATTGGCGCCGGCGGCTGGTCGACCGTGGCCTGGCGCCGTCGACGGTGAACCTCGCGCTCGCGGCCGCGACGTCGCTGCTCGACGCGCGCGCGCTGCCAGCCCCGCGTGTCCCGCGCGTCGAGGTCGACCCGCCGCCGGCGAGGGCTCTGTCGCGTGAGCAGCTGCATGCGGTCGAGCGCGAGAGCGATCGTCTTGGCTCGAGCCGGGATCGGGCGATCATGGTCCTGCTGCTCCGCACCGGGTTGCGGATCGGGGAGGTCTCCGAGCTCGACGCCAGCGATGTGCGCTTGACGCAGCGCACCGGCGAGCTGGTCGTGCGCCACGGCAAGGGGGATCGCCGTCGCATCGTGCCGCTCTCGCGATCCGCCAGGACAGCGCTGCGCGCGTGGCGGATCGACCGCGAGCGCCACCCGTCGAACCCGGCGCGCGATGAGGGACCGTTGTGGCTGTCGCGTGCTGGCCGGCGGCTGTCAGTGCGCTCGATCAGCAAGCTCGTCGCGGGTGTGATGGCGGCCGCCGGCGTGGAGGAGTCGGCGCATGGGTTGCGTCACACGGTCGCGACGCAGCTGGTGCGCGAGCACCGTCGCGATCTCGTGCTGGTCGCTGACATCCTCGGCCATGCCGATGTGAAGACCACACGCCGCTACGCACGCTCGGAGCTCGAGGACCGCCGCGCTGCACTTGAGGAGCTCGACCGCGGCTAGACAGGTCCCTGGCCGCGCGGCGGTCCCGTCAAACTCGTGCTCCTTCGAGAACCGTCCGAGCAGGATTTCTGCGCTGCGAGCGGACTCGCTCCACGCCCGGCGCGTGCTTCTCGGGCAGGGTTTGCGCTCGTGCGTCGCGAGTGGCAGCCGGAGGAGCTGATCGACTGCTGGACGCTGGTCGATCGCGATTGGGAGCTGGTCGCGAACAAGACCGGCGCGACGCGGCTGGGGTTCGCGCTGTTGTTGAAGTTCTTCGAGCTGGAGGGCCGCTTCCCTGCGCATACCGCGGAGCTGCCGCCGGCGGCCGTCGAGTACGTCGCGGGCCTGGTGAAGGTCGCCGCGAGCGAGCTCAGGCAGTACGAGTGGTCGGGGCGCACGATCAAGTATCACCGCGCGCAGATCCGGGAAGCATCCGGATTTCGGGAGCCGACCCGTGCGGATGAGGACCGGTTGGCGCGCTGGTTGGCGGACGAGGTATGCCCGGGCGAGCTTGGCGAGGAGCGCCAACGCACCGCGCTGCTGGCGCGCTGCCGGGAGGAGCGTCTTGAGCCGCCCGGTCGGATCGGCCGGCTGCTGGGCAGCGCAAGACGGTTGGCGGATGAGCGGTTCTGCGCCGGCACGGTCGCGCGGTTTGACGATCACGCTGTGGCGCGCCTTGAGGAGCTCGTCGCGGAAGACGAGCCCGACAGCAGCGGCGAGGCGGCGGGCGGGGGCCCGGGGGTTGTTCGCGGAGTTGCGCGCGGATTCAGGCCCGCCCGGGCTTGAGTCGCTGCTGTGCGAGATCGCGAGGCTTGAGCGGGTCCGCGCGATCGGCCTGCCGGCCGACCTGTTCTCCGAGGCTGATGAGAAGCGGGTGGCGTTGTGGCGTGCGCGGGCGGCGGCGGAGCACCCGTCGTGGCTGCGCGCGCACCCGCGGGAGGTGCGTTTGACGCTGTTGGCGTGCTTTTGCTGGTCTCGGATCACGGAGATCACCGACAGCCTGGTCGACCTGCTGCTCGGGGTGGTGCAGAAGATGGGCGCCCGCGCGGACTATCGCGTTGAGCAGGAGCTGGTCGCCGATCTGAAGGCGGTGCGCGGCAAGCGCGGGATCCTGTTCGCGCTCGCGGGTGCTGCCGTCGAGCACCCCGACGACACCGTCCGCCGCGCGATCTTCCCGGTCGTGGGGGAGCAGACGTTGCGGGAGTTGGTGCGCGAGGCGCAGGCGAACGATCGGGCGTTCCGGGCGCAGGTGCGCAAGGTGCTGCGCTCCTCCTACAGCAACCACTACCGGCGGATGCTCCCGGCCGTCCTCGAGGCGCTCGAGTTCCGGTGCAACAACACCGTCTACCGGCCGTTGATGGACGCGCTCGACCTCTTGCGACGCTACGCGAATCGCGAACGAGTGATCTACCACGACCCGGCCGACCGGGTTCCGCTCGATGGCGTGGTGAGGCCGGATTGGCATTCGGCGGTGGTGGACGAGCGCAGGCGGGTGGAGCGGATCCCGTACGAGCTGTGCGTGCTCACAAGCCTGCGTGACGCTGTCCGCCGCCGCGAGATCTGGGTACACGGCTCCCGGCGCTGGCGCGACCCGGAGACCGACCTGCCCCAGGACTTCGAGGCGCACCGCGAGATCCATTACGCTGCGATCAGCCAACCGCTGGACCCGACAGCGTTTATCGCCAACCTCCGCGGCGATCTCGACCGGGCGCTCGCCCGTCTGTCCGGCGCGCTACGACAGAACTCGGCGGGTGGGGTGCGGATCACCACCCGCAAGGGCGACGTCTGGATCCGGGTGCCGAAGCTCGGCAAGCAGCCCGAGCCCGCGACGTTGGCGGCCCTGAAGCGGGAGATCATCCGCCGCTGGGGGGTCGTTGACCTGCTCGATGTGCTCAAGGAGACCGACTACCTGACCGCGTTCACCGACGAGCTGACCACGATCGCGACCCGCGAGATCATTCCGCGCGAGCGCGTCCGCCGACGATTGCTGCTCACCCTGTTCGCGTTGGGGACGAACATGGGGATCGCGAAGATCGCCGCCGCCGGGGAGCACGGCGAGACCGAGCACACGCTCAGGCGCACCCGGCAGACGCACATCAACCGCGACAACCTCCGCCGCGCGATCATCCGCGTCGTCAACGCGACCCTCGCCGCGCGCGACAAGCGCTGGTGGGGCGAGGCGACCACGGTCGCGAGCGACAGTAAGCGGTTCGGGTCGTGGGACTCGAACCTGATGACCGAATACCACGCCCGCTACGGCGGCCCCGGGGTGATGATCTACTGGCACGTCGAGCGCGACAGCGCCTGCATCCACAGCCAGCTCACCACCTGCTCCGCCTCAGAGGTCGCGGCGATGCTCCAGGGCCTCCTCCATCACTGCACCGACGCCGACATCGAAGCGAACTACACCGACACCCACGGCGCCTCGGTCGTCGCCTTCGCGTTCTGCCACCTCCTCGGCTTCCGCCTCCTCCCCCGCCTGAAAAGGATCGGCAAAGCCACCCTCTACCGCCCCGACGACGGCTCGAGCCACCCCGGGCTCGAGCAGATCCTCACCCGCCCGATCCGGTGGGAGCTGATCGCCCAGCAGTACGACCAGCTCGTCAAATACGCGACCGCCCTGCGGCTCGGCACCGCCGAATCCGAGCAAGTGCTCCGCCGGTTCACGCGCGGTGGGCCGAAGCACCCCACCTACCAGGCGCTCGAAGAACTCGGTCGTGCTGTGCGCACGATCTTCATCGCCGATTACCTCGCCCAGCCCCAGCTGCGGCTCGAGATCCACGAAGGCCTCCAGGTGATCGAGCACTGGAACAGCGCGAACGGCGTCATCTTCTACGGCAAAGACTCAGAGCTCACCGGCGCGGATCGCGAAAGCCAAGAAGTCTCGATGCTCGCCCTGCACCTACTCCAGTCCACGCTCGTGCACATCAACACCCTGCTGCTCCAGCAAGTGTCGCGGAGCCAGAATGGGCCGCGCGTCTCACCGAGGCCGACCTACGCGCCCTCACGCCGCTGTTCTGGTCAAACATCAACCCGTACGGCACATTCCACCTCGACATGGACACTCGGCTCGACCTCGAGCTCGTCGCGGCGTAGCCACAGCCGAGCTGGCGCGGCTACTTTGCCCCTGGGGACAGCAACCCAAGGAGAGGGC
>CAWFKF010000042.1:0-16949 GCA_963816005.1 uncultured Solirubrobacteraceae bacterium
GTGGGCTCGCGGACTGCTTCGTGGGGATCGGGGGACATGGCCGTGATCCACATGTCCACCGGCACCGACACCGCGCACTGACATGGGCATGCCGAACGGGCGGGTCGCGAGCCGCGTGGGCACGATCGTCGAGCTGGCGCGTGCCCTCGCCTACCCGCCATGCGAGGTGCTGGCGGCATAGATCCGACCGGGCAGCCTCCTACAGTTCGCAATGATCTTGCCGGATACGCGGCCCTCTCGTCGGACCCCTCAGAGCCTGCCGTTGCGGGAGCGGGTGTGGCTCGCGCAGCGGATCGCACTAGCGCGCTTCCTCGGCATCAAGTGGGCTGACATCGCACGGCTGAAGGGGATGTCCGAGCGCACGCTTCGCTACCACCTGGCACGATGGAGAAAGGAACTGGAGCAGGAGCAGGAGCAGGAGCCCGTCAGCGACCTTCTACGCGCCTGCGGGCTGATGGTTGAGGCGGACACGCACCCGAACGCATGGACGCGACTTCAGCGAGGTCACCGGTAGGTGCGGATCGCGCCGGTGGCGAGCGTGCGGGTGGCGATCATGTTCGCGTTCGTGGTAGTGGCCCGCGTTGGTGACTGCGGCCGACGGCAGAAGGGCGAGGCCCTCCCCGCCCAGCATCGGTGCCCCAGCGCCGCCGCGTAGCAGGCCCTCCAAGCGCCCGGGCGACGCGCTACCCCCCGGCGGCCCGTGGAGGGTCCCGAGGAGAAGTCCCGACCGGGCGGAGCCTCAGCCTCACCTCTCGCGGTGCTCAACGTCCGCGTGTGGCTGCCGATAGTCGTGGGTCCGGGGGCGCAATTCCCCCGGGGCCAAACCTCCCCGGGCTCGCCTGCCCGGGGAGGTACAAGTCTGCGTGACGTGCGCTCCCGGCTGCGGGAAGTCCATCGCGCCCGGCGTACGGGAGCGAGTCGACCGTTGGCTTATTGCAAGCCCGCGGCCCATCATGTCGTTAACCGGATTATCGGGGTGCCATGGAGGCTGGCGCCCCGAACGCGGCCCGGCGGGCCTGGCCCTCGCCCGGCCGCGCGCCCCGTCTTGGTCAAGGATGGTCGGGCGGGGCGGCCCCCTCGTCTAGTGCGCGGAGCCCCGCGGCCCTTTGCCGCGAGCAGAGTGACCGTCGGCCCAGACCGGCGCTTCCGTAGCTTCCAGTACATCCGCCGCGTGGACAGGTGGGAAGTACGGATGCCCGACTGTGTGGTGAGTGGGATCATCGTCGATACGGAAGGTCGTCAAGAAGATTCTCGCCGCGAGGACGGCGGCGGTTGGGCGATTGCACGTCGCCCCCGCCAGAGGATCAACGAGACGGCCTTTCGCCGTGTCTGCGGACCCGGGGGTGCGCGGCCATACGGTGGTGAGGATGGGCGCGGCTGGTGACAGCCCGGGGAGTTTCGTCGCGTTGTTTATGTGAAGGCCGGTCGGGACGAGGATTGAGACCGGAAAGCCAAACCCGCGGGTCAGCGGAGGAGCGTCGACGGCGCGAACTCTGTCCGAAGCCTCGTCCCGACAGCGGCTTCTGCGCGCGCAAGGGTGTTCGCGGTGCCCGTGAATGCATCCCTGCTTCGCGCCAACGGCGCCTCGGTCGGACTCGCTGAACCAAGCGGCAAGCGACACGGCGGCTACCGTTGGCTTCGATGGGTCCCGAGATGGATCAGGTGCTGTGGCGGCAGTCGCTGGAGATGCACTTGCGAGCGGCTCGGATCCATGAAGACGCCGCGCAGAGGCTCATGCGTCGCCAGGACTTCGTAGGCGCTACACGGGCGGCCGAGTTTGCTGCGGCTGCGCGCCGGGCGCACGCTGAGGCGCTTGCGCGCCATCCCGAGTGGCCCCGTAGCCGTGGCCCTTCGCCGCCCCGACGACGACCAGGAGTGCGCCGCCACGAACAATGAGAGCGGGGCCCCGAATCCGGCCCCGCTCTCATTGACTTCCGGTCCCTGCTTTGCCTCCCGATGGTCGCCACCGAGGTCGCCCCCGTCCTCGGTGAACCTGCCTCCCGGTCCTTGCGCCTCCTGCTACAAGCTCGGACGCATCCTTACGGGTATTGATGCCACCGTCGTCCCCTCCGGCGGGTGATCTTGGGGGGCCTTGCGGTCCAGAACGGGTGACACGTGGCTCACCCTCCGGGGGGGCGCCCGTTTGGTGTTCCGCCTCGCCGCCGTTCGCGCTTGGGATCGCTGGGGGAGCTGCTCGGACCAGCGGAGAACCATGGGACCTGGCAACCCTTACGAGTTGGAACGGTTGCGTCGCGCGTGTTCGCCGAACTGGCTGGCAAGAGCGCGTTCCACCGCGCCGTTACTCAAGAGGTCGGGGCGCCCCAGCACGATGCCCCCACGCGGCCGCGCCTCCCTGCCCGGCCGCGCGCCCCGTCCGGGTCAGGATGGTCCGGGCGGGGCGCCCTTTCTGTGACGTCGGGAGTCGTGTACGCAAGCGCGCGGGCCGTCGCGCCGTTAACCAGGACAGTGGGGCTGCCGCCACGCCTTGGCACCCCCCGACGCGGCTCGTTGATAAGCCCGGGCCGCGCGCGCCCCGCCCGGCCTCAGGGGGCTGGTCGGGCGGGGCGCTCTACGCAAGCGCGCAGTCCATCGCGGCGTTCGGGGTTGATCGACACGGCGTGGCGCGCGCTCGCTGACTTCGGTGGATGCAAGAACCTACGGTCAACCGCAGAACGCTCGGGATGACCCCCCTCGTCGGTCCCGACATAGCGTTGATTGTGCGAAGTGACGATCGCCGCCACGACCGCGATCACGATCAGCGAGACGACGCCTGGCAAGAACGGGACCAAGGCCGGTTCCTCGCTCACTTCCGTTGCCGGAGTTCGAGAGCGCGAGTCGGGTCAGGGTGCCGTTTCGCTCGTGGCATCCGTCACCTGGACCTGCCCGATCGCCCAATCCATCGTCATGAGGAAGGCGTTGAGCGCAGCGTCGTCCGTCAAAGTCGAGAGCGGTATGGAAGGTCGCTTGGCAAGCGCATCGTCCGAGATCTGCACCCCGTGAATGTCATTGAGCTTCGCTTGACGCTGCTTGCGCTTGTCAAGCGAGTCGAACGGTGGACATCGCGCCATCCATTGGAACTGGACCTCGACGCGCCCGTAGGTGTACAGCGCGAAGGGGAACAGATAGCCAGTCTTGTCGTCAAGCCCAGGGATGAAGGAGCCGTCGCGGCGGCCTGAGCCGAACCAGAGCCGTAGATCGCCGCGCTGCTCGGCCCACGAGAAGATGTTCGCCGCCACGATGGTTTCCTTCTCACCACGATTGCTCGCGATCTCCTCAAGGATCGAGGTCTTGTCCCATCGTCTCGCCTCGCTTGCGCCCTTCGCGTGACGTGCAGCCTCGGTTTGCCCGATGAGGCGAGGAACGAGCGTCTGATGGCCGCCTCCCACGTACTGCTTGACCTCGACCGCGAGGACCTCTGTGGCGCTCATCTGGCCGTTGAGGAACTCGACGATGCGTCGAAGCTCGCGAGGGATCTCGTCGCCGACGAAGACGAGCCGTAGCTTTCCTGCCGCGAGATTCGTCTTGACGCGGTTCCAGAATTCATCTGAGCCTGCATCCGCGCCGACGTGGGCGCGTATCACCTCGTCGGGATCAACCCCACGCCCTTCGCAGCGACTCTCGAACGCACCCGCAACTTCTCCACATTCCAACGGATGGTACGCGAGCGAGGCCCCCCGTTCCGCGTGGTCGGGCAGATGCTCGACTACGCAGCCAACGCTCGGGTGTGCGTTCGCGCGCCTGACGGTGGCCATGGAAAGCTCCCCGTAGGCGGCCATCGTTTCTCCCCGCTGGTGGCCAGCGTTTCTCCCCATGGGTGGCCACGGTTTCTCCCCACGTTTCTGTCCTGAGGTTCCGGTACTCGGACGTGCGTTGTTGTCAACGCGCGACCCGGGGAGGGCGATCGTGAAGAGAGGCGAGGAAGCGATGGAGATTCTTGAGGCGTATGACTTGACGGGGTCGCTGCGTGGCGCGGCGGCGTTGGCGGGGTGTGATCACAAGACGGTCGCGCGGTTGGTCGCCGCTCGGGAGGCGGCGGGTGGTGGGCTGCCGGCGCGGGCGCGGAGTCGGCCGTTGGTGGATCCGTTCGCGGAGAAGATCGATGAGCTGGTCGATCGCTCCCGGACGCAGATCCGGGCTGATAAGGCGCACGGGATCCTGGTGGCGATGGGGTATCAGGGGTCGTATCGCACGACGCGGCGGGCGGTCGCGGAGGCGAAGCGCCGTTGGCGGCAGAAGCACGGTCGGCGGACGCGGCCGTGGATCCCGCAGCCGGGACTCTGGTTGCAGTGGGATTACGGCGACGGGCCCGAGGTCGCCGGGAGCCGGGCGGTGTTGTTCTGTGCGTGGCTGGCCTGGTCGCGGTTTCGGGTGGTCGTGCCGTTGCGCGATAAGACGCTTGCGTCGGTGGTGATCGGGCTTGACCGGACACTGCGGCTCGTGGGCTCGGTTCCGACCTATGCGCTGACCGATAACGAGAAGACGGTGACGGTCGAGCATGTGTGCGGGATCGCGGTGCGGAACGCGACGATCGTTGAGGTCTCGCGCCATTACGGGCTGACGATCGCTACGTGCGAGCCCGCTGACCCACAATCGAAGGGTGGTAGCGAGGCGACCGTGCGCGTGGCGAAGGCGGATCTGGTCCCGACCGATCACAACCTTCGCGACGAGTACGCGGATTGGCAGGCGCTGGAGCAGGCGTGCCAGGAGTTCATGGCCGATGTGAACACGCGGCCGCATCGCGCGACCCGCCAGCCGCCGGTGGTCCTGCTCGAGCAGGAGCATCAGCACATGCACCCGCTGCCACGCCAGCCGCACACGCTGTGCTTCGGGCAGACCCGCAAGGTCGACCGCCAGGCGACCGTCAGCGTCGGTGAGGCGATCTACTCGGTCCCGCACGAGCTGATCGGCGAGCGCGTCTGGGTCCGCGCCGAGGCCGAGCAGCTCGTCGTCGTGCACATCGATCGTGATCAGGGGCCGCGGGAGGTCGCCCGCCACCCGCTGACCACGCCGGGCCGGCCGAGCATCAACGACGAGCATTACCCGCCGCGGCCGGCGGGCGCACTCGAGCGCAGGCCACGCGCCCGCTCAAGCGAGGAGCGAGAGTTCCTTGCGATTGGCGCTGGCGCGGAGCGGTGGCTGAAGCGCGCCGCCGCGGAGGGCACCTCGCGGATCCGGCGCAAGATGGCCGAGGCGGTCGACCTCGCGAAGCTGCACGGCACCGGACCGGTCAACGAGGCATTGGAGCGATGCGCCAGCTACGGCCGGTTCGCCGACGGGGACCTCGCGTCGATCATCGCCCACCAGCAGCAGGTTGGGGAGCTGATCCCGTTCCCCGCCCGCTCCGAGGAGCACTCGCTGCAACGCTCAACCCGTAGCTGGGAGGTGCTGGGGCGATGAGTGACTACCGCGACAGCATCCACTGCCGGATCGACCCCGAGCAGGTGTGGCGGCCTGACGGTGAGCGGCCGGTGCAGGAGATCAGCGTGATCATGACCGACGATCACCGCTTCGATGACCGGCGGGATCGCTGCTGGCTACCGCCGGCGATCTGCACCCTGACCCCTGACGAAGCACGCGAGTTCGCGTTCGAGCTGCTGACCTTCGCCGAGGAGGCAGAGCAGATCGGAGCGCGGCTATGACCGTCAAACCGCCAGCACCACCGCCGCTCCCCGACGAGCTCGAGCGCCTGCTGCATCGCTTGCGCCTCCCATACGTCCGCCGCGCAGCGCCCGAGGTGATCGCGACCGCGAACAGCCAGCGCTGGGAACACGCCGAAGTCCTCAAGGTCCTGCTCGCCGAGGAAGCCGCCGGCCGCGACCGGGCAACGATCCGAACCAGACGCCGCGCGTCGAACCTGCCGGCCGGGAAGACATTCGACGCGTGGGAACCCGACCGGTCCGTGATCCCCGCCGCGACCCAGCAAGCGCTCCGCACCCTGGAATGGATCGACCGTCACGAGGTGCTTTGCATATGTGGTCCAAGCGGGACGGGCAAGAGCCATCTGATCGAGGCGCTCGGGCACCTCGCGATCGACAAGGGCCGCACCGTCGCGTGGCACACGCCCGAAACGCTCGCGCAACTCCTACGCCGCCACCGCGTCGACGACAGCGTCAACAAGGCGATCGGGAAACTGATCCGCGTCGATCTGGTGGTGGTTGATGATGTCGGCCTCCTTCCGATCTCCACCGACGCCGCCGAGGCAATGTTCCGCGTGGTCGATGCCGCCTACGAGAAACGATCGATCGCTATCTCGTCGAACATCCACCCATCCGGCTTTGACGAGCTGATGCCCAAGAGCCTCGCGACCGCCACCGTCGAACGGCTACTGCACCACGCGCACGTCCTGATCACTGACGGGCAGGACAGCAACCGGCTCGCCCAAGCGACCGCCGGCAAAGGAGTGATGCCCCTGACCTGAACCCCCGCAGCCCCTGGGTGGGGAGAAACGATGGCCACCAGTGGGGAGAAATGATGGCCACCAGTGGGGAATTTCGTGGCCACCAGTGGGGAGAAACCGATGGCCATTGACACGGGCGCCGCATCGGTTGTGAGCCCTTATGACCCAGCGACAGTTCGGTCGTAAGCCTCGCAAAGGGGTGTGGCGTGCGTGCCACTAAACCGAAGTTCCCGGTGGTGAGGTAGCCAGATTCCGCTTGTTCCCAGGGTTTTCGGGGGTTCTGGGGTGTTCGGGTCGTGTCTACCGATCGACCACGACGGGGGCGTGGGCGGCGAGGTCGAGCGCTTCGGCTTGCAGCGCGGTAGGCTGGGTGAGCTTCTCGAAGGTGCTGGCGTGGTCGTGCAGGCGGGTGGTGTTCTGGGTCTGGGTCGCGAGCTCGGTGAGGAGCGTGCGATAGCTGTGCGCGGACTGCCCGGTGCTGGTCCGTTTCGTCTGCGCTTTGTGTCGCGCGGCGGGGGAGCGCTCAGCTTTCGCGACGGGATCAGGACTGACGGGCCGGTGCTCGTCGGTGAACAACAACGGCTTCCACGCGGCTTTCAGATGCCAGGTGAGGTAGTAGGCGAGCATGCAGATCAGCACGTGCGCACGAACACGGTCCTCGAGGTGATGATGGATCGGACGGATCTGCAGGTCCGGGCCCTTGATCGATCCGAACGCCCGTTCGGCCTGTTCGAGGTTCTTGTAGGCGCGCACGACATCACCGGTCTGAAGGTCGGTCTCGGTGAGGCCGGTCCGCAGGATGTAGAACCCGTCGAGCGCAGCTTCCGCGGCGATCTCCGCGGTCTTGCGGGTGTAGGTGAACGTGGTGTCAGTAATCGTGGTCTGGAAGTGCTTGCGCATCCGGTAACGCTTCAGCGCCGGACCTGTCGCAAGACCGATCAGGTCGGCCCCGGTGAGCGTCCCGGCGGTGACACGGTGAGCGATCGCGGCTAGGTCGATCTCCGTCGCGGCGAGCAGTTCGTTGCGCTTGCGGGCACGTTGCGCGCCGACCAGCGGGTTGCGGCACACGACCAGTCGTTCGCCGGGGAACTCCGCGACGTCGGTGATCTCCCCGAGGTTCTGCTCGTCGAACAGCGACGGCTGAAACACCCCGGACCGGGCGAGTTTCTTGATCGTCGGCGCTTTCAGCGCGGTGATCCAGTCCACCCCGTCGGTCTCTGACAGCAGCGTGATGTTCGCCTTCGTGACCATCCCACGATCGGCGACGACCACCACCCGCGAGAGACCGAACCGGTCCTTCAACTTCACGACCTGTGACGGCAGCGTCTTGTCGTCGTGCAGCTCGCCGGTGAACACCTCGACCGCGACCGGCCGCCCGTCGGTGTCGCACAACAGTCCGTAGATGATCTGCGGCAGGCCGGGCCTCCCGTCCCGCGAGTACCCACGCTTCCCGAGCGGGCACGTGCGACCCTCGAAGTAACTCGAGGACACGTCGTAGAGCACCATCTCCCCGTCACGCAGGTGGCGGGCAGCGAGACGATCCTCGATCCGGTCCTGGCGCTCCACGAGCCAGTCCATCGCCGCGTAGAGGTCATCCTCATCCGCTCCAACCACGCCGCACTCCTGCGCCAGGGTTGACTGGCCGAGGGTGCGGACCATCCCGAGTTTCGATCCCGGGCCGATCACCCGGCCGACGATCATCGCCACGCACAGATCCCGCTCCCGGCACGGTGAGCGGTCCAGCAGCTTCGCCAGCCCGAGCCGACGCGCCATCGTCAGCGCCGCGGTGACGTGCCCGGCCGGGAGGGAGCGCTCGATCTCGAACGCCTGATCGACGCTCATCACCGTCTTGCCGGCGAGCACGGCACGGATCGCGTCGATCGCTTCGGGCGGGAGGTGTGACAGGTTCGCGAGCGTTTCCTTCTTGACCTTCCCGTCCTGGCGGTAGGAGCGGCGCAGCAACGTCGCGTTGTACTCGTTCTCCCCAGACCGGCGGGTAGTCGTGCTCACATGCATCGCACCGCTTTGCCTGGCTGGCCTTCCCATATCTGGACAATACCCCATTTGTCGACCTGATAGTAGTGGGTACACTTAGGATCAGCAAAAAGGCCGGAATCCCCGCAACTACAGGGATCCCGGCCTCTACAACCGCTGACTACAGGGGGAACTTCGGACTAAACAAATGGCGGTATCGACCGTCCCGAACATCCGGAAACACTGGGATTCAGGACTCTCACCACGTCAGTTATAAAGGCGTCAGCCCTAAGCCTTGCGTCCCTTGCGCACGCTGCTGACTGGTGCGGTTCCTCGGGCTAATCAGACCATTCGTCGATTTGTGGAGAACTTGCTAAAGGCTGCACGAAACTACGGATGATTCCCGGTACATGGAGCGGGACCCTGTAGCTGTACAGGGACGTTTAAAGGGGCAAAGGTCGTAATAATGATCACAAGCGTAGTCGGCGCGCATGGTCGGGCCGCCGGTCGGGCGCAATGCGCGGGCAACCTCGACTCTGGGGTCGTCCACACCCAGAACGTCCAGATCGAGCCTGACGGGTCGGCCTGGGAAACCCACGTCGGTGGCAACCCGCCCGACACCAGCGGCCAGTAGCACCAGTAGCAGCACTACGTACTAGCCAGCACCCCGCCGCGCGCTCACGGATCGGCGGCGGGACCTTCACCAACCCCACGGAAGGGGATGACATGACGCGCATCGCAACACTCGCCGTCATCGCAGGACTGTCGCTCGCCTGTGGCGTCGCGCAGGCGCGGTACCGGCGGGCGGGCTTCAAGTGCGTCTACCGCCGGGGCCACTGGCGCCTCGTCGCCACCGCACGACTGGCACTCGCGGGGACAGCGCCAAACCACGGCCTGGGCCTGCGGCCTGCGCCGAAGCCCGTCGGCCAGGTCCATCGCCCGACGCGCAGTCTCGCCAGCCTGCCCGACAGTGTCGATCTTCGCCAATGGGCGATGATCCCCGGCAATCAGGGTCAGGTCAGTTCGTGCGCGGCCTGGGGCACCACCTACACCGCGATGGGGCTGGTAGAGAACCGTGACCGCGGCTCCAGCCAGTTCGAGAACCCATCGAATATCTGGAGCGTCGGCGGCATGGCCCCCAAGTACGCGTACAGCCAGACCGTGCAGGGCAAGGACGGCGGTAGCTACATCACGGACAACCTGGATATCGCCAGGAGGCAGGGCATCGACGACCGGCGGGACTACTGGCAGGGCAACTTCGACTGGCAGACCCCGCCGACCAGTGCTGAGCGCTCACGCGCGGCCAACTGGAAGCTCGCAGCGTATCGGTCCATCAGGACCGACCGGGCCAGTCTCGAAGCTGCCCTCGCCGCGGGAGAGCCGGTGGTGATCGGCATCCAGGTCTGAGATGAACCGCCAGACCTTTCGCCGACTCGCAGTGTGGCTCGACCGCGTAGACGCTGCCCTGCTCGCCCGAGTCGACGTCGCTGCACCGAGCCCCCCGCTCCGCGCCCGGTCGTGTCACCACCGGCACACCGATCGCTGAACGAAGCCGCCCACAAGCTCGCAGACCGATAGGGGAGGAGTCATGACCGTCCAAACTCACGCCCGCGGACGCAATGGGCGAACGTGGTGCGATCGGCGCATCGCCGACGTAGAGCGGTCCGGCGGGTACGTCACTTGTAGGGCGTGGCCTGACCCCGGAGGATCGGTCCGACCCTTGTGAGAGTTTCTCGCGCCCACGATCATGGGCGAGGAAGGAACTCCACGATGAAGCGACGCAGGCACACGCCGGAGCAGATCATCCGCAAGCTGCGAGAAGCGGAGAAGCTGATCGGCGAGGGGAAGACGATCCCCGAAGCGGCGAAGGAGCTGGGGATCAGCGAGCAGACCTATCACCGGTGGCGCAACCAGTACGGCGGGATGAAGGCCAACGACGCGAAGCGGCTGAAGGCGCTCGAGCGCGAGAACGCGACGCTGAAGCGGATCGTGGCCGACAAGGAGCTCGAGGTCGTCGCGCTGAAGGAGGTCGCGAAGGGAAACTGGTGAGCCCAGCCCGTCGGCGCCGGGCGATCGCGACGCTCCGCGATCGTCTCGGCGTCAGCGAGCGCTGGGCATGCCGGGTGGTGGGGCAGCATCGCTCCACGCAGCGTCACGAGCCGAAGACGGCCGAGGATGACGCGGTGTTGCGCGCGGAGTTGCGGAGGTTCTCGGTGAAGCGGCCGCGGTGGGGGTACCGCCGCGCGCACCATCACCTGCGGGAGCTGGGTTGGTCGGTGAATCGCAAGCGGGTGCAGCGTTTGTGGCGTGAGGAGGGGCTGCGGGTGCCGCAGCGCAAGCGCAAGCGCCGCCGGCTCGGCGAGTCGACGGTCCCGGCCGAGCGGCTCCGCGCGGAGCGGCCGAATCACGTGTGGGCGTTCGACTTCCAGTTCGACCAGACCGCCGACGGGCGGGCGTTGAAGCTGCTCAACATCGTTGATGAGTTCACGCGCGAGGCGCTGGTGATGCTGGTCGCGCGTAACATCGACGCGGACACGGTCGTGGAGACGCTGGAGCGCTTGGTCGCCGCGCGCGGCGCGCCAGAGCTGCTGAGGTGTGACAACGGTCCGGAGATGACCGCACATGCGCTCAGGGACTGGTGCGTACTGTCGAAGGCCGGGACCGTGTTCATCGAGCCCGGCTCGCCGTGGCAGAACCCGTTCGTGGAGTCGTTCCACTCCCGGGTGCGGGACGAGCTGCTCGACGTCGAGGAATTCTCCTGCCTGGCCGAGGCGCGTGTCGTGATCGGCGACTGGCGCGAGGACTACAACCGGCACAGGCCGCACAGCTCGCTCGGGATGCGCGCCCCGGCCATGTTCGCCGCCGAGTGGACCGCCGAAGGCGACGCAGCGCTGGCAGCCTGACCGGCCGCAGGGGGTGTGTCGGGCGGCGCGCGCCGCGGCCATCGCCGCTCGGCACTCGCTACGCTCGCGCCTTCGCGACGACGGTCGCGGGAACCTTGAGCGCAGAGTTCCTCTGTCCGTCCGGCCAGGGCGCTACCTTCTCGCCCCTCACATCCACCACCCTCTCACTCGTGGTGGACCGACAAACGGGGTCCGGTCAGGCGTGTCTGGCGGCCTATCACCGGAAGAAGAAGCGTACGCGCGAGCGCTAACAGCGGGTCCACGGATACCGCCACTCGCGCGACCCTTTCCCGTCGTGCGCTCGCAGATCGGCGGCGGGAAACTCCCCAACCCCCGAAGGAACATCATGTCGCACGCAATAGCACCACCCCCCACGCCGGACGAGCCCGGCTACTACCCCAACAAAGAGTGGGGCAACCAATTCGCCTACTGGGACGGCGAGCGATGGAGCGAGACGGCCCCCGGCTACGAACCCGTCACCACCCGACAGGTCATCAGGTCCGGCCTCAAGTACCACCCGGTCAAGACCGGCTTCAAGCTGTTCGAGGGCGGCCTACGCCTAGCCATGCTCTTGTTCTGGCTGATGATCCTCGTCCTCTTCATCGCGGCGGTCATCTCAACCGGGAACGGTAGCCACCCGTGATCCCGCTCATCATCACCGCGTGCCCGCGCTGCGGCAACGCCGACGTGAGCGAGTTCCACAACGGCGGCGACCACGTGACGTGCGGGCGCTGCGGGGATGTGCGACCCGTCAAGACAAAGGAGGATGGCACCGCAACCTTGTATGGCGAGCCCGTGCGCGATGACGCATGGGCTCGGCTGTAATCCACACCAAAGGAAGTGCGCCATGAAAGGCGTATTCGCATTCATTGCTAGTCACAAGATCGTCGCCGCCATCGTGGCCGTTCTTGCTGTCGGAAGCATCGGGGCCGCTACGACTAAGCACTCCGTCAAGCTCAGCGGGACGGTCGGTGCGGCCACCACCTCCACCGTGGTCAAGCCGCCGCCGCCGCCGCCCCTGACGCTCAACGTCACCACGGGCGACTACTCGACGACCGCCTCCCGAGCGACCATCAGCGGACAAGCGACCGGCGTGCAGGTCACGATCAACGGCAAGCCCGCCCGCATGTTGCCCGGCGGCGCGTGGAGCAAGATCGTAGGCCTCCGTCACGGCAATAACACGTTCACGGTTGAGACAACCGCACCAGGCCGGGCTGCCGTTGACCGGATGGTCAACGTCTTCCGCAACCTGACGGCGGCTGAGCGTGCAGCACAGCGACAGGCCGCAATAGAGAAGGCGGCCGCAGCCAAGGCTCAGACCTCCGGTAGTGGAATCAGATTAGTGGCGTTGTGCAGGGGTTTTGTTTGCTCTAGAGCTTGCAAAAGTATGTTTGGTTTGGTATTGTTGTGGGGTGTTGAGCGGGTCGACAGAGGCAGGCGGGGATGCGGGCCAGTTGCCGGGGATGCCGGCGCCGTTGGAGTTGCGGTTGGAGGCGGTCGGCGAGGACGTGGTGGTGTCCTGTGGCGGTCGGGCGTTGGCGTGCTATGAGCGGGGTGATCGGGGGATGCGTAACCTCGCGATCGTGTCGTTGACGCGGGCTGGGGTGAAGGGCGTTGAGGTGGCACGCGTGTTCGGGATCAGTGCTGAGCATGTGACTCGTCTGCGGGGGGAGGTCGCTGAGGGCGGGTCTGGGGCGTTGGTGCGGCCGATGGGTCGCCCACGGAAGCTTGATCGGGACGCGGTCGCGCGGGTGTATGAGTTGTCTGATCGGCGTGTCGCGGGCAGCGAGATCGCGAAACTGCTGGGTGTCTCGGAAGCGACGATCTCGCGGTTGTTGGCGCGTCGCCCGGCGCGTGAGGTTGAGCGGCTGCCGGTGAGCGAGCTGGGGGAGGTGAGCGACCTGGCGGATGTGACTGGCGGCGCTGAGACGACCGTGGCGGATCTGACCGCGGCGGACGTCGCTCAAAGCGCCGAGTGTGGGGTGAGCGTGGCGGATCTGACCGGGCCGGTTGAGGTCGTTGGCGCGCGGATCGGTGAGGGTGGCGGCCGGTCGGTGTACGCGGGCGCGATGCTGCTGCACCCGTTCCTGGAGAAGGTCGGCGCGAGCGCGGTGCTCGGCGTGCTCAGCTCGGGTCCTGAGCGGTGCTATGACACGATCGCGGTCGCGCTCTGTGGCGTGTTCGCGTTCGCGTTGGGGACCTCCTCCCTGGAGGGCTCAAAGCACTTGCAGCTCGCCGACGCGGGGCTGCTGGCCGGGATCGAGCGTTTCCCGCATCTGCGGAGCCTGCGCCCGCGGCTCGGGGCGCTCGCGGACGCGGTCGATCCGTTGCGGGTCCAGGTCGCGCTGTCAAAGGCGATGCTGAGCGCCGACAGCGAGCCTCCGTCGGTGTTCTTTGTCGATGAGCACTTCGTTGCGTATACCGGCTGCCGGCCGGTCGCCAAGGGCTGGAACACACGCCGCCGTCATGCCGAGCCCGGAAGGCACGACACCGTGATCGTTGATGACCGCTGGCGGGCTGTGTGTTTCGCCTCAGGCTCTCCGCAAGGCCTCTCAGAGCGTGTTTGAAAAGAGGTTGTGAGGGGGTGTTGTCGAACTTTGGGGCATGTCCTCCAAGACGCGGTATCCATCAGATCTCACCGACGCTCAGTGGGCGTTGGTCGAGCGGTTGTTGTCTGCGGCGAAGCCCGGTGGTCGGCATGAGGCGCACCCGCGGCGTGAGCTGGTCAACGCGATCCTGTACCTGCTGCGGACGGGCTGTTCGTGGCGTCAGCTGCCGAAGGACTTCCCGCCGTGGGAGACGGTGTACTGGCACTTCAAGCGGTGGCGCGATGACGGCTCGCTTGATGCACTGCACGACGCGCTGCGCGAGCGGGTGCGGGAGGCTGAGGGACGCGATCCGCAGCCGACCGCGGCAATCATCGACGCGCAGTCGGTCAAGGGCGCAGACACCGTCGGTCGCGCCACGCGCGGCTATGACGCGGGCAAGAAGGTCAATGGCCGCAAGCGCCACATCGTGGTCGACACGATCGGCCTGCTGGTGATCGTGCTGGTCACCGCCGCCAGCGTCCAGGACCGCGATGGCGCTCGTCCCACGCTTGAGGCGGTCCGCAAGGCGTTCCCGACGATCAGCCTGGTGTGGGCCGACGGCGGGTACGCCGGCAAGCTCGTGGAGTGGGCCAAGATGACAGCACGGCTCGTCCTGGAGATCGTGCGCAAGCCCGAGGGACAGCGCACCTTCGAGGTGCTGCCCAGACGCTGGGTCGTGGAGCGAACGCTCGCGTGGATCACCAAATGCCGGCGACTGGACCACGACTACGAGCGGCTGCCCAAAACCTCGGTCGCGATGGTCAAGTGGGCGATGATCGGCCTGATGACACGACGACTCGCCCCGGCACCCGGACGCCAACCCTGGACAACCCCATAAGCCCTTCTCAAACACTTACTCAGGCGCGATGCTTGACCCGGTCGACCAACTCCTTGAGATCTGCGACGGGCGACCGTTGATGCTCGGCTTCGATCGCGGCGGCGCCTATCCCAAGACGTTCTGTGAGCTGCGCGATCGCGGGATCGACTGGATCACGTACCGTCGCGCGCCGCTGGCCGTCCCGACGGTCAAGCCTCGCCGCTCGTGGGTGAGGCTCGACGGGCAGCGCCATTACGTGCGCGTCGCTGATGAGCTCGTCGAGCTTGACGGATACGGGAAATGCCGACAGCTGAGCGTGTATCAGGACGGGCGGGTCGTGCTGCAGATCCTGACCAGCGACCTGCGCACCCCAGCCGCGCGCCTCGCGCACACGCTGCGCTGCCGGTGGTGCATCGAGAACACCTTCAAATACCTCGAAGACCATCACGGCCTGCACTGGCTGTGCGACCACGAGATGAGCATCGCCCCGGACACCACGCTACAGCGCAACCCCGAACGCACCACAGCGCTCGCACAGCTTCGAGCGCACGAGCAGACCATCGCCGAGCTCGAACGTCAGATCGGCCAACACACCACCGACAGCAACGCCGCCGACACCAACCCCGCCGAGACGCTGTGCATGCTCCAAGCAGACCTCTACACCGCACAAGCCGCCACCCGCACAGCCAAAGCGACGCTGAAGCCGATCCCCGCGAAGCTGCCCGCCAACGTCATCGACCCCGACGCCAAGCGCGCCACCCCCCGCGTGAACCGTCGCGCGCTGCAGACCGTCCTACGACTGCTGGCCTACAACGCCGAGCTTGACCTCGCCCGCGCGATCAACACCTACCTCGCTGACCCCGACGAATACCGCGCGATCACCCGCCACCTCCTGCACCAGCCCGGACAGATCGACTACACCCCAACCCGGATCACCGTCACGATCGACCCGCCGCACGCCCCCCGCATCGCCCGCGCCCTGAACCTCCTGATCGACCAGATCAACAACAATCCACCCAAGCTCACCGGCGACCGCCGACCGATCAGCTACCAGATCAGCGCAAAACCTTGACATCACGCGCCGCCCTACTACCGGAGGTCTGAGGCTGCCGCAGAGGCGCGAGCCGCTGCGAGGAAGCAGGCCTATCTGGATAGTGCCGTCACGATCCCCTACAACCAGCTGAACAAGGACGCTGACGCTCAGGCGGGAAAGGTCGTCACCTACACTGGCCAGATCTTCCAGATCCAGGAAGACCCCAGCGGGGGCGGCATGATGCTCGTCTCGGTCACCGATGAGGGCTACGGCATCTGGGACGATCACATCTGGGTTGACTACAACAGTCACGTCTCTGGGGCCGAAGGCGACACCGTCACCTTCACGGGTGCTGTCGTCGGGTCCAAGAGCTACGACACGCAGATCGGTGGCACGACCTACGTGCCCGAGGTCCAGGCCAAGTACGTCTCAGAAGGCTGAGGCATCCCCCAATTCGGCCCGGGAGTGCGCTTGCATTGCCGGGCCGAGTAGGACGCTGCGCGGCCTGGTTACCAAGTTCCCCGAGCTTCCCGGCGCTGGCCGCCTCGGCCGCTACATCGAGCACGACGAGCGCAGCTTCGCGTTCCCTGCTGAGGTCGCGCCGAAGATCGTCTCAGTCCAGCACGCGGCCCAGGGCCTGCCGCTCGACCAGGGCGACGTAGGCAGGGGTCGATTCCGCCACCGCTCCTCGCGCTGCTGATTCTCTTGGCGCTGATAACTCTTGCCGCGCGTGATCCGGGCCGTTGGGCTCCGGAAGACCGTCTCCACCGGACTGGATCCGTCCGGTCGAATTGTGGACACGCCGCGCTGGCTCTCTACGCTGGGCGAAATTGAACTTCGCACCCATAGGGGCCATGCACGCACCACCCGCCTCGCCCAAGCCCGGACCGCGCATGAATGCGCGGGAGAAGACGAACCGCGATAACCAGATCGTCGCCGCGCGCATGCGCGGGCAGTCGTGGACGACGATCGCCGCGAACTATGGGCTCGGCGAGCGACAGTGCCAAAACGTCCTTGCCGATTATCGGGCGAGCCACCCGCGGCTGCGCGAGCGTGACCCGCTTGAGCTTCTGGACGAGATGCTGGATCACTACCAGGGCGCTCAGGAGGAGTTGGCGGAAATCTCGGCCACCAGCAAACATGACGCAACGCGTGTCGGAGCGATCAGGACCAGGCTGGAGGCGCTCGCAGCGCAGGCGAGCCTGCTGCGGGCGGTCGGCGTGCTCCCGCGCGACCT
>CAWFKF010000043.1:0-10003 GCA_963816005.1 uncultured Solirubrobacteraceae bacterium
CCGAAACGATCAGTGATACCGAGTTGCGCCACGACATAGGCATCGATCTTGCGGTTTCTCCGGAGACCTCGCGTTCGACGGAACAGCCGAGCCTCGCACTTGGCCGCCCGTCACACTTCTCGGGTGCTAGATGGCGATAGCCTCCGACGTCGATGAGAGCAGCCTTGACGACGCTCAAGGCGGCTTGACACCCTGCTCCTGCACTGGCAGCGTCGGACCGACGCGGGATGGCATGGCGCTGGCCGAACCCAGAGTCCACGACCCGCGATGTAGAACGATGACGACTTTCGACCACCTAGCGGACCAACTCGTCCGTCCCAGCATCTACTACGAGCTCCTCCAAGCCCTCAAGGAGCACGGCGAACACGGCATCCTGTTGATCGGTCCAGCCGGCTCGGGCAAGACAACCCTGCTGTACCTGCTTCAGAAGGATCTCGCCGCGGACGGGAGAGCGGTCTTTTACCTGCCCCTACGCGACGCCCGGGAGGATATGGACCTCGCAGCGCTGGTACTTGGCCGCGTCGCGGAGTCTCCGCATGGGGCTGCCATTGGACGTTCCCTCGAAATTCGCAGGTCTAGGAGCGTGGGTCACAATGCCCGCAGAGCGCCGTTTTGGCCCGTTTCAGGGGATCAATTCATCAGCGGCGATCGCTCGGATGGCCGCAGAACGGCTCCCAGAGCGTCGTTAATGAGACTGAGTATTACTGACCCACGCTCCTAGCGGCGGCGTGTCGTTGGATGAAGCCGCCGAGTTGCTGAATCGTCTGGGAAATGCGTCGCAACCTGGGGTGCTCCTTCTGGATGGACTCGACGAAGCACCACGTCCGGAGCGCGTGACCAGGAGCCTCGTTGAACTGACCGGGCTTCTGGAAGGCTGGCGCGTAGTGGTGACATCCCGGACTGCGGACACCGGATGGTCGGCCGCGTTCTTTCGGCGATATCGAGCCTTCCAGACACTGAACCTGCAGGAGTGGAGTGGGACAGATGCTCGTGCGTTGATCAATGCGCTGGCGCCGGATCTCTCCCAAGCTGCGGCCGAGCGACTGATCGACATATCAGGTGGCAATCCGCTCCTCCTACGGCTGGTTGTCGAGCAAGCAAGCGCTAGGAGCGTGGGTCACTATGCCCGCAGAACGCCGTTTTGGCCCGTTTCAGGGGATCAAATCATCAGCGGCGATCGCTCGGATGGCCGCAGAACGGCTCTCAGAGCCTCGATAATGAGACTGAGTATTACTGACCCAGGCTCCTAGTAGTGCTTTGTGAGGTCGGGGTGTTCGGTCCTCCACGACGTGCGGCGCCAAATTCCTTCTTTGGCTTGAACACGCGTTGCGCTGGATTCCAGATAAATGAGATTTGAGGTCAATCTGGGCGACCTCACAAAGCACTACTAGGAGCCTGGGTCAGTAATACTCAGTCTCATTATCGAGGCTCTGAGAGCCGTTCTGCGGCCATCCGAGCGATCGCCGCTGATGATTTGATCCCCTGAAACGGGCCAAAACGGCGTTCTGCGGGCATAGTGACCCACGCTCCTAGGCCGGATCTCGCGCTCTCACCAACCGCAACGCTCACTGACTACTACGAGGCGGTCGTCAATGGAGTTCTTCGAACTTCATCAGATCCTGCGCGGTTGGTCCTACTCATTGAGCGTCTGGCGCTGTTCAGCAGTCCGGAACCACTATCTGGGTTGGCAGAGGCGGTTCGGCTGTCGAGCCGCGAAGTCCGCGCACTTCTACAAGAGGCCGAGAGCCTGTTGACTTGGCGCGAGAACCAAACGGTCGCCCTCTTTCACCAGAGCCTCCGGACCTTCATCCTTAATAGTCGCCTCTTCACCGAACCGTTTCACCTCGAGAACCTGGGCTTTGGCGCGGAGGAAGCAGAAAAGGACGGCCTCCTCCAAGCGACCTTTATGTCGAGGCCTGGCGTGTCTGAAATTCTCGCTCAGGGCCGCACCCTTGTCATCGGCGATCGAGGCTCTGGGAAGAGCGCCATATTCCGCCAGCTGGTCGAGTCGCGTGATACGCTCGCCGATGTAGCGGTTCACGCGATCCCTGATCCTAATCCGCTTCTTTCGCGCGCCCTCGGAGACCTCGATGTGCCAGCGACAGTTGAGCAGTGCCGGGCAGCTTGGCTGTTGATCGTCGCGGCGACGCTTGCGGATCAACTTCCCAAGGAAGCGCCCAAGCAACTGCAGCGGACAGCTGAGAACCTCCGACTGCTGCTCGGCCTAAGAGACCCGACTGCGACCGGCCGATCACGACTCCTGTTGCGCGCCGCTTATTTTGGGTCTCCCGGCATCGATGTGGTCAGGGTGAGAGCGCGATTGTGGTCCTGAGCAGGATCTTCGTACCGGGAACGGGCTTTGCAAGTCGCGCACGAGTCGACCGAGCTGCAGAGGTGGATGTCTTGACGCGCAGGTCGCCCTCCGGGGCGACGTTCATTGCCAGCCAGCGGAGCTGGGCCGGTGCAGTCAAGGATGGCCCGAAGGGCCGAGCGCAGCGAGCCGCGCACGGCCCGAAGGGCCGAGCGCAGCGAGCCGCGCAGCGGCGTCCTTGACAGCTCGGAACAGCCCAGCTACCAGGGAGATCGCGTCCGACCAGCTCCCCCATGGAGCGCGGCCCGTTCGCACGAGCGCCATCCACGATCCGGGCGTATTGCCTCAAGCGTCGTGAGCGTCTGCCGTGCCTCCAAAGTCACCCGGTCCCATGGCCAGAAAGCCGAAACCTGACCACATCGATGCCGAGAGAGCCCTTATTTTCGGCACGCAGATGCAGTTGAAGTCCGGGATCGACGTGGCCAACGAACGAACGAAGTAAGGGCGGCAGGGACGAACGTTCAAACGTTCAAAGTCCCCCAGGGTCGTCCATGCGTCGACCGGGCGCTGTGGGCCGGGCGTGGTAGCTGCGCCGTCGTCTGGCGTCAAGCGCCGAGCGATGGCGGCGGCGAGCATGCGGGCGCTGCTGCGGCGCTTGACCCGCAGCCGCCGGGCGCAGCTGGGTGGCGATGAGGTCGTGCTGGCGCACGACCATGCGAACCCTCTACGGCGGGAGCGGCAGCCGGCCCGACAGCAGCCCGCCGGTCATCCACACCGCCCGCTCCCAGGGCGCGGTCTGCCGGCCGTACCGAAGCACCCATGCCCTGACGGCGAGCATGACCGCCTCGAGCGCGTCGCCCAGCTCGCCGCCCGCCGGCGCCACTGCGCTCAGCTCGGTGGGATCGAGCGCGTACGTCCACCTGGCAGCACACGCGCGCAGGCTCTCCGCGCGCGCTCTGGCGGCCCGCAGCCACCCGCGGACCGTTCCCGGCGGCCGATCGAGCCGGCGGGCGATCTGGCGATGCCCCTCGCCCCGGGCAGCCAGTCTCAGCGCCTCGCCGATCACCTCCGCGCCGTCGCGCCGGCGCGGTACCGACCAGGAGGGAGCGAGCACGTGCGTCGCGTCGCACTTGCTGCAGCACGCTCGCCGCGGCCTCACATGACGCACGCCATCGAGCATCCGCACCTCGCGCGAGCGTGCGAAGCCCCACGGCGACAACCGCCCTCCACAGTCCGGACAAGCAAGCGCGCCAGCGGCCAGATCGGCCTCCAACCGCTCCTGGCTGATCGCGATCGAGAGCATCGAAGATCGTCAGTTCACGCACGCCGCCCGAGAGCCTTCCAGACCGCCGCACGTCCGGGAAGGGGCGACTCGTGTGGGCAATAGCTACCACACCGCCAAGCGCTCAGACAGCCCCGATCACGCCACCCCTCGGCCGGATCCCGACGATGAACGGCGCGGAGCCGCCGATTCGTGCCGAAATCAAGCGGCGCTCAACAACTCCTAAGCGCGCTTGGCCACACCGTCGCCGGTAGTAGCGTGACGGTCGGAGTTGGACCCGCGAACCTCAAGGTTGCGGCGCCCGAGGGTGTTCCAAAACCGACTGGTCCCATCAACGTTGAAGAGTTCCTAGCCGACTACGATCGATATCTCGATGGATCAGGAATGCGCGCGGTCGTGCCGATCGATCGCATCGACGAGGTGCATAAGTACGACCGCGACCGCCAAGAGACGCTCGTGCAGGGGCTGCTTCAGGCAGAAAGTCGCATCTCCCAATGGCGACGTCTGTCGTTGGTGGTCTTCCTCCGTACCGATCTCTTTGAGATCTACAACATTCAGGAGAAGAACAAGCTAGTCAGCAGAACCCTCAAGCTTACCTGGTCGGATGACGATTGGCTCCGTTTGCTTAATCGCCGAGTCTTCGCTAACTCGCAACTTCAGCACGTTGCGAGCGTGCTGCAAGGTTACCGAGAGGAGGGTGAAGTCGTCCTCTCTGCCTCGATCTTGCAGTAGGCGCGGGATCGCGTCGCTTGCAGTAAGCATCGCGCGGGGTTCTGCGAGCGGTCTGGATGGGGTGTGTCGGGGTGTGTCGGGTTGTGGCTGGTGAGGATCGGTGTGGTGGCGGTGGCGCCGGCGGCTTGGACACGTTCACTTTGGGGCTGGCCGGCGGTTTGTGGGCAGGCTGACGCCCGGGGTGTGGGGCGATTGGCCGTCGGGTGGCGGCGCCCAGCGGCGCCGCGGTCAGCCTGTTGGGGGTGGGAGCGCTTGCAGCCGCTCGAACGCGGCGGCGAGCTGTCCTGCCCAGGGCCAGTGGCGTGAGAGGCGCAGAATCGTGCGGCGGGCGTGGCGGGCGATCCGCCCCGACTGGTGCAGCAGCCGGTAGCGCAGCCGTTTGAGCTCCCACGCGCGTGCTTGGTCGGTAAGGCACAGCTGCTGAGTCCAGGCGACGAGGTCTTGGGCGAGCTGCACGAGCCACAGCCACACCTGGTTGTTCGCGAAGCTGTGGAACGGGAGGTTAGACAGGCCGCAGTCCTTGGCTTGGCGGATGCGGTCCTCGACACGGGCGTGGCCGCGGTGGTCAAGGTCGAGCTGCGGAATGCTCTCGCCCGGCTGGTCGCAGAGGAACACCGCGAGGCGGTAGCCGTCATGGTCGGCGAAGGACTGCTGGTCGCCCTCCGTGAGCTTCGTGCGCCGGGCGATCAGCCTTGAGCCCCGCGGCCACGCGGACAGATCCACTTGGTCGGTGATCTCGCACACCTGGCTGTGCTCGCGCTCTGTGCCGTCTGAGCGGATCGCCTTGACCCACACGGCCTCAGGCACGGCGATGATCGCCTCGCGCACCGGCTCGGAGAGATCAAACCCGAACGAGAACCGCATGTTCGCCTCGCGGCAGTACATGGTCAGCTCGTGCGTTGAGCCGGCGCCGTCGGCCCTGACCAGGATCTCGCCGTCGAGCGCTTGTTGGTCGAGCTGGGCGAGCGCGAGGTCGAGCACCAGCGTGTGATCGCTCGCGGTGTTCGACCCGGCGTTGCCCGGCCGCAGCACCCCCGCCGGCGCCTCCCCTGTCCCATCGAGGTAGCAGAGCAGCGGATGATGACCATAGCCGCCTTTGAAGTTCCCCTTGGCGTCCTCCTTCTCCGAGTGGGCGGTGGTGAGCGTCGCGTCCAGGTCGAGCACCGTCCGCTCGGGGCCGTCCGGCTTGACCCTGCGCTGCGGACGCGCCCCGAGCTTCCACGCCCGCGCCCTCGCGACCGCGACCGCCACACGCAGCCGGCCAAGGCACTCCGCGTCGATCGAGTCGATCACGCGGAACGCCGTTGAGTCAGACGCGACATTGCCGAACAGGTCAGGCTGATCACGCTGAGCTCCCAGGTCAGCCAGGCACTCCCCGCCGTCGGCGAGCATCACCGCCAGATCGCGCAGCACCACCCCTGGGTCATGCGCCGAGCGCCGCTCCCTGGTCGGCGCCATCGCCCCCGACAGCGCCCGTGTCAACCCGACGCGGTCCGCGACCCCGGCCAGCAGCGCACTGCCAGCATGACCGACCTGACCCGTGCCGTCCGCCCTCACAGTTAGCTTGTCAACCAGCCCATCACGCTTCACCATTTGGGTGATCCTCCTGAGGTCGGGACGCGAGTTTCAGCACCCCGCATTCTCCTTGCCCAGGCGGACGTTTCCGACGTTTCCGCGCCCCGGCCAGCCCCGGGGCGCGGTCGTTAATGCAAGATCCAGGTCTGAGGGACTTGACGTGATATTCCCTGACGAGGTCGAAAGTAAGCCTCTCGAATCATGGCTCATCGAGTCAGTAAGGAACGGTAATGGTTCTGTCTCTCCTCGCTGGGGAATTGTTCTGCTGTTGCTTACACGTGACGCATCAGGCGGCGGAAATGGTCAAGTGAGCACCCTTCCCATCTTCTCCGGCCAAGCCCTACGAGATGCTATGACCGCGCTGTCCGAACTGAGCTTCTCAGAGGTGGTCGATGACTTTCAAGTTGCCAGGAACTTCGTCCTCAATTGTCGTGCGGGGAAGATCACCTCCTTCGAGCTTTCGGACGTGGAGAATCTCTTTGACTCAGCGGACGGCGCCATCAGCCAACAAGTCCGGCTCTTGGAGCGCCTCGGATTTCTGGAAAGGGTGGTCTTGCAGGAGGACGTTGGCGTGAAGTCGATGTTCCGGGTTCCGCCGCTGTACACCCGGTGCTGGTAAGGCGGCTGGTCCCAGTCAGGCCAACGAGTAACGGCGCTCAGGCACGCAGCTGTATTGGCTGCTGTCGATGATAGATCCTGGCCTGCCCTGCTCGCGTCCCGGTGCCCACCCCGGCAACGAGGGTGCCTCTCGCGTGGCGGGCTATCGCGTGTGCGACAACAGGAGCACCGGAATCGTGGATCCTGTGGCGTTCATTTCGCCTGTGCGCATCAGCGTGATCGCAAACGAGAGCACTGCTGGTGCTCCGCAAGAGAAGCCACGGTGACGGCCCTGCCTCTTTAGGCGTGATCCGGCAGTGCCGACCCGTTGCTCTCGAACCCGTGCTCGAATCGGGCACGAGCCCTGGTGTGATTCCGCGACGGGCATGCCGGGCGTGATGCCGACTGCGCTGCAAAGCGCGGATCTCGAGCACGCCGAAGCTCCTGGGCCGGCGAAAACGCGAGGAGCGATGGCTAAGCCGCCCTTGCCGCGCCGAGCAGGGCCCGTGGAGTCGCCGACGAGATGCCCGTACGACAACGAAGGCAGGTCTGCGTCGGCCGTCGCGAGCCAGCCCGAGCGCGGCTCCTCCACGCAGTCACCCCGGCACGACCGCTTCGCACCGCGAGCGGGCACTGGATCGACGGCGAGCACGCGATCGCAATCGTGGCAAAGGGATCACGCGAGCTGGCGGAGCCGCACGAGTGCTCGCCGTCGAAAGGGATCGTCCCGAGGTCGCGGCCGTGGGCGGCGACGTCACGCGAATCCTGCTCGTCGCCGCCCGCAGCGAGCGCTCTTCGGGGCCCCTCGGCATTCTGAGTGGGTAGCCGGCCCCCGCCAACTCGAAGCGCAAGGTAGCGCGCACGTCGGACATCGAGGGAGCAGTTGCGGATCCGCGAGAGGCTTCTTCCCTTCCCGAGCGCCGTTTCCTGCCGATGTGGACCAACGCGAATGACCTGCAAACCGATACGTTCGCCCGGAAGGATTCCGCTGTCGGCGGGTGTGTCGAGGAGGCACGTCCGGCGAGCCTGCGAACCTACCGACCCCCGCTGAGTTATCTGTTCGGGTCCCTCGCTCGTCAAGTTACCTACCCACTCAGAATGCCGAGGGGCCCTCTTCGGTGCTAGCTCGCTGGCGGCGGGTCAGCCAACTCCAAGCCGATCCGCCGTGGCCGAGTCAGCGGTGAGGCGGCCACCTGAGCCGGTGAGCGCAGGCAGCTGGTTCCGTCTGGTAGCGGGGCCACGTCGAGGTCGCCGCCGGAGCGGGCGCGGGCCAAACCGCAAGCCACAATCCTGCTAACTAACAGCAGATCGTGCGGATGCCCGAGTTCCGTGCAAGGGAGGGAAGTCGGCCGCCACGCCTGAGATACTCGTGGCAGACGCAGAGCAGGGCTCGGCTACGGCCGACCGCGCTGCTGGTGTACGCCTTAACCGCTATAGGAGGCGGCGCGATCCCCCCGCAAAAACAGAGAACCCCGAGCGGCCACCGCCGAGCGAAGGCATACGGCGGACTGAGCAGCGAGCTGTGCCGCCTGCGCTGGCAAGTGCTCGGCAACATGTGTGCCTATGCAGGGCCGGGTGCCTGCTACGGGAGAGCCGACCGAGCCCGCAAGGGCAGGGCGGACGGGGGTGCAGCGGCGACATGAATCGCTTCTTGTCTTTCCATTGTTGCTGCTCGCACAAACGCCTTATTGGCTTCCCCCCACGCCCTATCGGCCTCCGCCTGCGCCGTCTCGACTCTCGTTTGCGCCTCCTCCGTGCCCAGTTGGTATTTCTCGGGCTCGGCACTGACCCTCTTGGCGTAATCTAGTTGGGCCTGGGTCTTTTCGGCGATCGTAGAAGCCGCATTGACTTCGACCCAGGCTCCCTTCACTCGCTCGGGCACCGTCGTGAGATCCGTCAGCAGAGCCTCCACCTTCGAGCGTGTGACCTCACCGTTTGCATGAATCGCTTCGGCGACGATCGCGGCCGCCGCGATCTCGGTTTGTACTGGAGAGGAAAGCGGCTCCTCATTTGGCTTAGTTGCGGTCCCTTGCGTGAGAAGACCAATTACCGATGTCACGGCATACACCACGAGCAGAGCAGATGCGAGCACTGCGGCGACCAAGACGATCCAGAAGACGAAGTGGAGACCTGCGTCCTTCAAGAGAAACGTCACGGCCCACACCTGGCCCGCGGCGGCGCCAAACGCGACGATAGAACCAGCGAGTAGTCCGCCAATGCTGATGTATTGGGACCCCGACCGACGGATGGCAAGGACGAGCACACCGGCTGCGCCCACTAGGGCAAGGGCGACGGCGCCGGTGACCGTGGTAACGGCGATCGCCGTCTCGGCCTCCGGCCCGATTACGGCTTTGAGGACATCTGACGACCCAAGCACGACTGCTATTACGGCGCGTGGCAATTACTACGCCATGTGGCAGTGCATTTGGGTGTGTCAGCGTGATAGTATTGACTGTGTGAAGAGTGACGCTAGACGGGTGTCAGGCACGACTCGGGAAGCGCTGCGTGAGCGGGGTGTGAAAATGGTGTTGGCCGGACGCACTCACGCGGTTGTGGCGCAGTCCTTGGGGGTGCATCTGCGGACGGTGTCGCTGTGGATGGCTCGCCACCAGCTCAGGGGGTTTGAGGGACTGAGGGAGGGGCGGCGTGGTCGGCGCTCGCGCGAGCAGATGGCGCTCACCGACGCCCAGCAGGCAGAGCTGATCCGACTGATGAAGGGCACGAACCCCGATCAGCTGCAGATTCCCGGCGTGTTGTGGTCAAGGCAGGCCGTCAAGGCGCTGATCGAGCGGCGGTTCGGGCTCGGGCTCAGTCGCCAGACGGTCGGTGTCTACCTGCGGCGCTGGGGGTTCTCGGGCAAGAAGCCGCAGCGGCGGTGGCTCGAGCAGGACCCCGAGCGGGTGCGGGTGTGGCTCCAGGACGAGTTCCCGGCGATCCAGGCGCGCGCGCGGCGCGAAGGGGCGCGGATGCTGTTCGGCGATGAGATGGGCGTGCGCGCCGGGCAGACCGCCGGCAAGAGCTACGCGCCGATCGGCGAGCGCGCGATCGTGCCGCTGACCGGCAAGCGCTTCTCGGCCAACGTGATCAGCGCGATCGGTGCCGACGGCACGCTGGTGTTCGAGATCTTCGAGGGCAGCTGCGATGAGATCCGCTTCCTGGACTTCCTCGACAAGCTGCTCGAGCATTTCCCCGAGCGCAAGATCTTCTTGATCGTTGACAACGCCTCCTTCCACAAGTCTCCCGCGGTCGAGTACTGGCTGCTGGACCATCCGCGGATGGAGCTGTTCTACCTTCCACCGTACGCCCCGGAGCTCAATCCCGATGAGCTGCTCAACCAGGACGTTCACACCCACGTCGCGCGACGCCGCCCATCCAACCTCGCCAAGCTCGTCACTCTCACCGTCGAGTATCTCGCAACCCGCACAAGTGAGATTGTCAGCAAGTACTTCGACGGCGAGTACGTCGCCTACGCCAAGTAACCACGCACTAATTGCCACGCAGCGTAA
>CAWFKF010000044.1:0-40786 GCA_963816005.1 uncultured Solirubrobacteraceae bacterium
AGCCGGGAGCCGCGACGCTCCCGGCTACCCGAGTGCGCCCAGCATGATCAGCAGCTCGGGGGTGCAAGTCCCCCGTGGAGGAGATGACACCAACCACAAGCCAAGGGCAACTGCGTCGTCGTGAGGCGGGGTGGGAAGGAAGCCGGAGGCGAAATCGCGACTTTAGGAACACATGGCGCGCCTGGTCCCGTTCGGGGTCGGGCGGGCTGCGCGTAGGAGGCGGGGCGGTCTGGGCGAGCCAGCTCGGCATGGCGAAGCCCGTTGTCATCAAGGGGCCGTCACGTGGACGCGGTGGGTGCGCGAGGAAGGTTGCTGGTCTTACCTGGGGAGGTCTCCATGGGTGTCCCGGGATGCCCGTCCGGTGCGCGTGCACCGCTCGTCGGGTGGGGCGGGACGACTGCGGTCGAGAGGCCGTGGTTCGCCGTGGAGAAGTCAGCAGACGCCGTAGTACCAGCGGGATCGTGGATCGCTGGGAAGGGCTGAACGCGAAGCCGAGATGCAGGACGCTGGTGCTCGTGGGATCGACGTTGAAGGCAGCCAACCCCGTATGGGGCCTGGGCGGGAGGGTCCGACGGTGAAGCCCGGAGACGCCCGTTCAGAGCACAGTCGATCCCCGGCGCCCCGCGACACCGCAGCTCACCCCGCCGAGGCGAGCTTGTGGGAGCAGTTGTTGTCCCGCGAGAATCTCGCTGAGGCGCTCAGACGCGTCGAGCAGAAAGCCGGTGCCCCAGGCATCGACGGGATGAGCACCAAGGAGCTGCGGCCGTGGTTGAAAGACCACTGGCCACGGGTCCGCTCACAGCTTGACGCGGGCACCTACCGTCCGCAGCCTGTCCGGAGGGTGATGATCCCCAAGCCCTCGGGTGGTCTGCGGAAGTTGGGGGTGCCGGCTGTGGTGGATCGGTTGATCTGCCAGGCCATCGCGCAGGTGCTCACGCCTGTCTTCGAACCGCATTTCCATCCCCATAGCTTCGGCTTCAGGCCGGGGCGCTCGCAGCATCACGCTGTCGAGCGGGCACGCCAGTTCATCTCAGATGATGCGGCGTGGTGCGTCGATTTTGATCTCGAATCGTTTTTCGATCGGGTTCAGCACGACGCTTTGATGGCGAGGGTCGCCAGACGGGTCCATGACAAGCAGGTGCTCAGGCTGATCCGGCGCTACCTGGAAGCGGGCGTCATGGATGGCGGGCTGGTAGCTGCGAGCGAGGAGGGGACCCCTCAGGGTTCTCCGCTCTCGCCGTTGCTCTCGAACGTCATGCTCGACGACCTCGACTGGGAGCTGGATCGGCGCGGGCATCGGTTCGTGCGCTTCGCCGACGACGGACGGATCTACGTCCGGAGTAGGCGGGCGGGCGAGCGGGTCATGGCGAGCATCACGCAATACGTCGAGCAGCGCCTCAAGCTCAAGGTCAGCCGCGAGAAGTCGGTGGTTGACCGGGCGACGAAGCGCCCTTTCTTGGGGTTCGGGTTTCGGTACCGCGGCAGTGAGGTCAAAGTCACAGTCGCCCCCAAGGCCCAGAACCGAGCAAAGCAGCGCTTGCGCGAGTTGACCTCGCGTCGGTGGGGCGTCTCGATGGAGCGGCGGATCTTCGAGATCAACCGTTTCACGGTCGGGTGGACGGCCTACTACTCGTATGCCGACACGCCGTGGCCGTTTGAGAAGCTCGACAAATGGCTCCGCAGGCGACTGCGGCAGGTTCGCTGGAAGCAATGGAAACGCGTCCGCACCAAGCGGCGCAGGCTCATCGCGCTGGGTATACCCGCGGGCGACGCGCACAAATGGGCGTGCTCGCGCAAGGGCTACTGGCGCATCTCGAGCTCTCCAATTCTCCACCGGGCACTGCCGACCGCCTACTGGACCGACCAGGGCCTGGAGGGGTTCCTCGAACCCTACCGCCGTTTCCGGGACGCCAAGCGAACCGCCCGGTGCGGACCCGCACGCCGGGTGGTGTGGGGGGCGCCGGGGTGAGCCCGGCGCCTACCCGATGACAGCTCGGAACAGCACAGCTACCAGGGAGATCGCGTCCGACCAGCTCCCCCACGGAGCGCGGCCCGTTCGCACGAGCGCCATCCACGATCCGGGCGTATTGCCTCAAGCGTCGTGAGCGTCTGCCGTGCCTCCAAAGTCACCCGGTCCCATGGCCAGAAAGCCGAAACCTGACCACATCGATGCCGAGAGAGCCCGCTTCCGGCGCAGTTCCGCAGAACCGGGCCGCTGAGTTTGGGCGAAAGGAGCAGCGCGCGATTCGGCGGTACGTACCGATCGTCGCCACCTTGGGACGGGCATCGACGGCCCGCTTGGACTACTGCTTCGATCAGGGCGCTAGCACGGAGGCTGCAAGCACCCGATGCGCGTTTGTGGCGAGTTGCAGGTTCCGGATCAGCATCGGGGAGAGACCTGCTCCGATGTCAGTGCGGTACTTGGGGAAGGATCAGCGGACGCTCCGAGCACCGGAAGCCGAGGAGGTCTGGGTGCCGCTGGGCGGGCACGGGGAGCTGGTCTACGTCGACGAGCTCGAACTCGTCGAGGCTCTTCGAGAGGACGTGTCTACCGGGTCGTCACCATGTGTTGTTCAGCGCAACCAAGGAACCATGACGAGGAGGAGCAGAGAGATGGCTGCAACCGAGAGGGCGATTCTGGCGGGCGGGTGCTTCTGGGGTGTCCAGGATTTGATCCGCAAGCTCGATGGCGTGAGCGGCACGCGTGTTGGCTACACCGGCGGCGACACGCCCAACGCGACTTACCGCAACCACGGCTCGCATGCGGAGGCGATCGAGATCCTGTTCGACCCGGAGCGCATCTCCTACCGAGACCTGCTCGAGTTCTTCTTTCAGATTCACGACCCGACGACGAAGAACCGTCAAGGCAACGACGTCGGGGCGAGCTATCGCTCGGCGATCTACTACGTCGACGACGAGCAGCGCCGCGTCGCGGAGGACACGATCGCCGATGTCGACGCCTCCGGCCTGTGGCCGGGCAAGCTCGTCACCGAGGTGGCGCCCGCCGGACGATTCTGGGAGGCGGAGCCCGAGCACCAGGACTACCTTGAGCGCTACCCCAACGGCTACACCTGCCACTTCGTCCGTCCGGGTTGGAAACTGCTGCGACGCGCTCGGAAAGCGGCGCACTGAGTTGACGCGCTCCAGGCGAGCGCTGTGACTTGCTCCCCCCGCGGCGACCGGATACCAAGGGTTGGCGGACGCTCGTCGAGGGCATGGGCTGCGCTGCTTTACGCTGGCTGGGAACAGCGATGCGGTCGGCTCGCGCGCTAGCTTCTTGTAGCTCAGTGCTGGGCGAAGCCGCGCGAGGGCGAAGTCGCACGAGTCATCCGGTCGTTGGACTAGCTCGGCCGTCGATTCCGCTGCCGTGCCGCTCGCGCCGCCCGACGAGCCTGCTTGCGGGCGTCCTCGTGGCGCCGTGTCGCGGTCCTGGCCGTCCGCTCCCGCTCCCAGGCGCCCGGGAGCGCCTGTAGCGCGGCCACGTGACGGTCGTGATCGTAAGGGCGCTCCTCGTGACGCGCTCCCCAGATCTGTTCGCTGACGGGGCGCGCGAGCATGTGCAGGATCTCGTGACGGTCGTAGCCGGCGTCGCGCAGCCGCACTGCCGTGTCCCATACCTCCGGCGGCGAGTCGTCCCATAGCTGGGTGGCGACGACCTCGTGCATTGTGAGGTGCAGACGCGGGTTCATCGGCCCATCGCTGCCCTCGATCTCGCGGCGGCCTTCTTTCAGCGCTTCTTCGAACTCGGGATGCTCATGGCGGATCACGACCGCGCGCACGTCGGGATCGGACAGCTGCTCGAGCTTCAAATCCAGTGCTGCGAGCGCATCCGGATCGGCGACGAAGCGCCGTCGATCGCCCTCATCACGAGCATGGGATCGCGGCAACATGGCGGGAATTGTGTCGAACGCCACCGTCAGAACTGTCGCGAGCGGCGACGTCGCCCGTGATCGTGTCACGCAGGTGCCTGGCGCTCGTCGACGCGAACGGTCAGCATCACCGTCTACCAATCCGACAATCACCGCGCGCCCCGGGCACCTCTCCCGCCAAGGCCCGCCCGGGTGTCTTCTTCCTATTGCACGACTACGCGGTGCCGGTCTCTCGCCTCCTCGGCGCGCTAACTGCTAGGCCTCGCCCCAGCCGACGATGCCCGCGATGTCGAGCGCCGAGATGATGCCAGTCGGCCGCCCGCTCTCGGTGTCGGTGACAATCAGGTGCGAGGTGCGCTGCTCGCGCATCACCTCGATCGCATGCATCAGCGGTGCTTCGTCGGAAATGCTCGTCGCCGGCACGGCGAGATCCTCAGCGGTGGCCTCTGGGCGACTGAGCGCGGCCAGCGCTATGTCGACGTCCGAGACGACCCCCCAGTGCGCCGCGTCGCCGAGCGACATGACGAGGCTGTGGATGTGGTGGCTGGCCATCAGGCGGCCCATCTCCCGCAGTCCGGCGTCGGGCGAGCAGGTCACGATCGCCTTGTTCATCGCGTCCCAGACGCGAGCGTGCTCGACGCTTGGGACGTTGTAGCTGCCGGTCTCCTCCATCGCGCCGTCCTCCTATTCGTGTTTCCGGTTGGGACACAGGCGTCAGCTGACCCAAGCGTCACCTTACAGCGAATCCGGCCCTTGGGAGTGGCTGGCCCGGCAGCTCGGCACCGACCTCCGAATCGACTCTGGCGCCAGGGTGACTGGATCACCATCGCCGAGCGCGGAGGCGTGATGTTGCCGGGCGCTCACGCGCGACCGTCAGTTCACGCAGCTGATTGTCCATCCGGAGTTGACGGGCCGCTATGACCGCGTGCCGTTCGATACCGCGCCGACCGGATCAAGCCCGCGACCGAGCCGACCGCGCCGGCGTCACCGTCGAGCACCAGATCATCCACGGCGGCCCTCACGCGCGAGCGCTGATCCAGCACGCCCACCAGCACGGTTTCGAGTGATCCGCTGCGGCCAGCACCACAGCAGACGCGCGGGCCGCCTCCTGCTGCACGGCGTCGCCGAAGACCTCGCCAACACAGCCGTCATTCCGGTACTCGTCATCGGCGAGGAACCCGGATGACCGCCGAGCAGACCCATCGCGGAGAACGCGGGCAGTTCGTGATGGCCGCTGCATTCGCGAGCAGTCCACCCCCAGTTTGGTCAGCGGCGTGCCGCGGCCACCCCCGGCGAGGCGAAAGCAGGACGCACGACCACCAGGGCCAGCGACCCGCTTATCGCCACAAGCGCGCATCAGGTGCAGATTCCTGGCTAACTCTCTGGTCGAAGCAGTAGTCAACGCCAGGAGCCGATCTCGCTCCCCAACGCTGCGCCGATCATCGACAACGTGACCAGACCTCCGCTGCTGCTTCCGGCCCAAACTCAGCAGTGCGCCTGCCCCGAACCGCGCCACCCGCGCGCCGATCGCATTCCCGGAGAGCGATCGTCCCGACGGCCGCGAGCCGGCGATGCCTTTGCCACGCAAGCGATCGTCCCGGCTCCGGACCCGCTTTGATGTCCGGACGCACCTGTCAGCGCGGCGGCCACCGCTCACCCCTATGCGCGGAACCCGGGGGTCTCGGCAACCCGCTGGTTGCGCCCTGGCCACCATGGCACGGGCCTCGGGCGCTTGCCAGAGGAGACCGCACAGCAAGCACAAGTTGGGGGACCGCTCGGTGCTAGCTATGGGGTGCGATCATCACCGCTCTGCAAACGCCTTGACGCTCGGCGGCCGCCTCCGAGTTCGCGTGGAAGCAGGGTTCGTCGGACCGCCGTCGAGACGCTCGCCTTGATCGAGATGCGGCAGTTTCGACGACGCTGCCCAGTTGAGGACCAGCCCCACGCTCGGCGGAAGGTCGCGCCGCCGCCACGGTCATCGGTAGTCCATGCCTCTCGGCTCGCTGGTTGTTGACATCGAGCGGGCTGAGTAGTGCTCTCGCGAGGGCGCCCTATGGTCGGGTCTTCTGCCCTGCACGAGCATGCGAGGCGCTCAGGTCAAGCGCGATCGCGAGGATCAGCGTGCCCGTCCAGGCGTTGCCCGGATTGAAGAGCAGCGGCTCGTGGCCACCGACGTTGTTAGCGATCAGCCAGACGATGAACCAAATGACCGTCATGAGCGGGCCTGGACTCCGTCTAAGCGTTATCGCCGCGCGGGACGGCGGTATTTGCAGACGGTCTCAGCACCACAAGCGCGTGGCATCGGGGCGCCCTACGAGACCACCAACTGGAACCGCCGTACGTCGACTCGGTATTGCGCCGCAAGCCGTGCCTGGCCCGGGAGCCCGTCAGATGCCGGACCGCGCAGCTCGGCGAATCCCACGAACCAGCCGGCTCGTCTCGCTCGCTGCTCCGCTCGCGTCGCAGGAGTCTCCCGGCTGGCACCTTGGCTCCTGCGTCGGCTGAGGTCCGGTCGTTGGAGCCGACTGACCGCGGCCGAGATGGCTGCGCTCAGGCGGGCGACTGGATGATCAGCACATCGCGGGGAAGAGTGGTGGTCGTGAGCGCACGGGCGACCATCCTCGGCGTCAATCGGCGTGGCCGATCCGCACGTAAGCGCAGGATCGAGAACCGTGAGACCCGCTGGCGGCCGACGGCGCGAAACCCTGGGATCGGGTAGGCGGGCTGGAGCTGAGACGCGCTCAGGCGGCAGGCGGCACCCCACCAGCAACTCGCCGAATACGGTGCGTCGATCGCGATGATGTCGATCTCCGTGACGAGCGCCCCCGACCGGCCCAGCACCCGCAATCGCGGCTGGTAGACCCCCAGTGGGAGCAGCGTCCAATAGTGCTGAACGAGAATCACCCGGCCGCCGTAACCGTCGGCGGGCCTCGGCGGAGGTCCGAGCGCCCGCGCGACCGGACGCCAGTCGGGACGCTGAAGGTCGGGGGTGATCGCGACCTCGACGATGGCGATCAGCCCGATCGCGCACAGCACCGCAGCCCCGGCCAGGCCGAATAGTCCGGCGCGGCGCGCACCGAGCCCGGCGGCGATCAACAGCGCGCACGGCACCCACAGCGCGATCACATTCCGCGTGATCAGGTCATCGCGGAGCAGGATGAGAGCCAGCGCGAAGCCCGCAGCCGCGAGCGCTCCGGCGAGCACCGCCGCTCGCCGCTCGCGCGCGTCTCCCCGCGCGACCACGAGCACGAGCGCCGCCAGAGCGAGCCCGGTCGCGAGCGAACGCATCAGGCCCCCACCGGCCGTGGCACCGGTCCCGATCAGAAACTGGGGACGAATCTGCCCGAGCCGGACGCTGAACGGGATAAAGGCGATCCAACGCCCGTGCTGGCGCTGGCTGAGCGCGAGCGGGATCAGTGCGACGCCGGCCAGCCCGACAGCAGCAACGCCGAGCAGAACCCTCGCCTGGCGCCGATACGCCCAGAGCAACCAGGCGCCGCTCGGGGCGACAACGACGATCGCGAAGTAGTGGATCGCGAGCGCGAGCGCGCTTGCTGCCGCCCATCCGATCACCCGCCCGGGCCGCGGCTCAGAAAGCACTCTTGCGAACATCAGCAGCGAAACCGCACTCATCAGCACGAGCAGCGAGTACGACCTGGCCTCCTGGGAGTACCAGACGAGCATCGGGCTGCACGCGGCCAGCGCCGCGGCGACGATCCCGGCGCGCGGCGAGATCAGCTCTCGCCCGAGGCCGTAGACGACGGGCACCGTGGCCACCCCCGCCAAGGCCGACAGCGATCGAAGCCCGGCCTCTCCGAACCCGAACAAGCGCGCCCACACCCATGCGACCACGAAGTACAGGGGCGGCGTCGCCTGCGTCTGACCAACCACCGCGAGCATCTTCGACAACGAGAGATGGACAAGCTGATTGGTGACCGCCTCGTCATACCAGAACCCCTGGTGGCCGATGCCCGTGAACCGGAGCACCGCAGCGAGCAGCGTCAGTCCAACGACCGCTCCCAGGCGCAGGCTCGCCCGGTCGCGCACGTATGCGCTGTTCGCAGTGGAACTGCGAACGCCATCTCCTATCGCAGCCACGCTCACGGCCAACACGATTCTAGGTATGCGAGCGGCTCGGGGACACCCCAGGCCTGCGGGAGCGGCGGTGAGCTGCCGCTCCCCGCGATGGAGCCTCGACCGGCGAGTCGAGCTGTGGGCGCGGTTCGATGCCGCAACAGCCGATTCCCGCCACGCCGTCACCAACGGACACCAAGCTGAGGCGGTGGAGGCGCACAGACTCACTCGCCACCCCGGCGAAGAACCCGCCGATGCTAGAGCGAGCGCCGCTACTGCTGTGATCGACAACCAGCAGTCTGGATCAGACTTCTGAGTTTGAGCAGCAGCGGCCACGCGCGGCCGACCGGTCTGACTGCTGCGATTCGACGATGCGGTAGCGACGGCCTCTCGATGAAAGCGGCCCGCGTCGAGGTGGCGCGCGCCGCCGCGGAGCGGTAGAGCGGGCGGGTCAACGATCTGCTCTCGAAGGGAGGGACCGATGTCTGAGTTCTTGCTCGACGCTGCCGGCCGGCGGCGTTCACCCGCCCCTCTCTGTCAACGTCCGGCGAGACGCTCACCATCGAGGAATCAATGAACCTTGAGGGCGAGAACGGAGCATGCCGGACATGGAGACGAGCACGAATGGAGCTGGAGCAGCGGTTGAGGCTGCTGCCGCCGGCCGCGAAGACCAGCTTGGCGTAGCCGAGCTGGGATTCGGGGCCGGCGGGCGCGCCGCGCCCGAGGGGGTCGGCGGTCCTGGGGAGGTCCCTGATCCAGAGCTGGTCGAGCAGGCCAAGCGCCGCTCGTTCACCGCCGAGTACAAGGCGAAGATCCTTGCCAAGGCTGATGCGTGCACCCGTCCGGGTGAGGTCGGCGAACTGCTGCGCCGCGAAGGGCTGTACACATCGCATCTGACGTACTGGCGCAAGCAGCGCAAGGACGGCGCGCTGAAGGAGCTCGGCAAGCCACGCGGGCGCAAGCCAGCCGACAACCGCGACGCTCAGATCGCGGCGCTGACGCGGCGGGCGGAACGCGCGGAGACCGAGCTGGCGAAGATGAAGCGCGTTGTGGAGATTCAGGGAAACGTCTCGGCGCTGTTGGAAGAGATGCTCGGATCGGGCAGCGCGCAGAGGAGCACCGAGCGATGATCGCGGTCACCGTCGAGGAGCTGACGCCGATCATCGGCACCAGGCCGGCGTGCCGGGCGTTGGGCGCGTCGGTGGCGACGATGTACCGTCGCCGGAGGCCGCCCGAGCCCAGAACGCCCAAGCCGCGGCCGACACCGGCCAGGGCGCTGACAGCGCCCGAGCGCCAGCAGGTGCTCGACGTGCTGCACTCCGAGCGGTTCGTCGACGTCTCCCCGGAGGAGACCTACGCGACGCTGCTGGACGAGGGCACCTACCTGTGCTCGACGCGAACGATGTACCGGGTCCTCGCCGGCCACCACGGCGGTGTCCGGGAGCGGCGTGCTCAGCTCACCCACCCGCCCTACGCCAAGCCCGAGCTGCTCGCCACACGCCCGAACGAGCTGTGGTCCTGGGACGTGAGCAAGCTGAAAGGTCCGGCGAAGTGGACCTGGTTCTACCTGTACGTCATCCTCGATGTCTTCAGCCGCTACATCGTCGGGTGGACGGTGCAGTACAGGGAGAACGCCCAGCTCGCGATGGCGCTGATCGAGCAGGCGACCGAGCAGCAGCAGATCACGCCGAAGATCCTGACGCTGCACGCCGACCGCGGCGCGCCGCAGCGCGCCAAGCCGGTGGCCTTTCTCCTCGCGGACCTCGGTATCACGAAAACGCATTCGCGTCCGTACACCTCGAGTGATAATCCCTACTCGGAGTCGAACTTCAAGACGCTGAAGTACCGGCCCGAGTTCCCCGCCCGGTTCGACGACATCGACCGCGCCCGCGGTCACTGCCGCGTGTTCGTCGACTGGTACAACCACGTCCACCGCCACTCCGGGATCGGGCTGATGACCCCCGCCGCAGTGCATTACGGACACGCCAAGCAACTGCACGCCGACCGCGCCGTCGTGCTCGATGCCGCCTACCAGCAGCACCCGGAACGGTTCGTCCGCAAGCCGCCGGTCCCGCCGGAGCTGCCGACCGCCGCCTGGATCAACAAGCCGGCCGATACGAAGGAGGTCGCTCACTAAATTCCACACCAAAGCGTCTCACCGGGCTTGACAGGCTCCGCGCGGCGATGCCCGGCGACAATGCCGGGCACGCACCAAGGAACAAAGGCCGTGTCTACCCGGCCGATCCGCCAACGGTCGATGAGATCGTCGCAGTGATGCGCCAAACCCCGCCTGAGGGGCACGGGCTCAGGCTCCGGGCGCTGATCGTGGTGCTGTGGCGCGGCGGACTGCTGATCCAGGAAGCGCTGTCGCTGATCGAGTCAGATCTCGATCCGCGTCGCGGGTCGATCCTGATTCGCCGTGGCAAAGGGAATCGCCGCCGGGAGGTGGGGATGGACGCGTGGGCGTGGGGCGATCATTCGCTCCGTGGCTCGCTGTCCGGGTCGAGCTGCTGGTCGGTGCGCTGTTCTGCGTGATCGACGGACCGACCCGTGGGCGGCCGTGGTCAGCGACGGCGGCGCGCGGCGAGCTGCGCCGCTACGCGGCGGCGGCCGGGGTGCGGCGCCGCTTCGGGCCGCATCATTATGCCGACCTCTGGGTTATAGGTTATGCCGACCAAGCCCGGAGAGTCGCGGCAAGGGGCGGATTTGGCTGTCGGAAAGGTCGGCATAATCCGCCACCCGCGCCGGGCGCGTTGGATCAACGGTGCGACAGAGGATCAGGGCAGCCAGCGGAGGGCGTTCGGCACAGCGCAATGCGTCGAGCACCCCGGAAGACCATACGTGGCAATAATGCTTCTGGACTCGGGCGTCACCCCGCCCGACGGGCACGAGGCGTACGACCACACGAGCTTTCTAGCCCGCTTCAAGAGGAACACGTGGCCAGCCAGCACCGGGTTATGCCGACCTGGGCACCGCGAAATCCCCGCCAAACCGAGCGGCTCTCCGAAGCATCGGCATAACCGAGAGGTCGGCATAATGGTGCCTTAAGTTCACCCCAGATTTGGGTGTTCATGATGTCCATGATGGGGCGGTTTTGACGTCCGGAGGGGCCGTTATGTTCTCCGCGTTTTGCACGTCCACGACGTCAACGAGCGGGAGCTGCGGTTCATCGTCCGGCGCGTGTTTCTGCCGACGCGCGCGGTTGAATCGTTCACGGTCATTGGACCGGATCTGTGGCCGGTCGGGCTGGTCGACGAGTACCTGGCGTGGCTGACTGATTGTGAGCGCTCGCCGAACACGGTTGAGGCGTACGCGCACGACTTGCGCGTGTTCTGGAAAACGGACCCAGCGGATCGCCGAGGCGTGGGAGGAGCAGAAGGCGATCAAGGAAGTGATGGTGTTCCTGGCCGGTGTCGGGGTGTCGACATCGCTGGCGGTGCGGATCTATAAGCGCTATCGCGAGGACTCGATCGCGGTGGTGCGCAGCGAGCCCTACCGGCTGGCGTCAGAGGTGTGGGGGATCGGCTTTCGGACCGCCGACACGATCGCCCAGGCGGTCGGGATCCCGCACGATTCCCCGCAGCGGATCAAGGCCGGGCTGCAGTACACCCTTTCCCAAGCCGCCGACAACGGGCACTGCTACCTCCCCGAACCCGATGTGATCCGCGAGGCCGCGAAGATCCTGGAGGTCGACCGAGAGCTGATCGACCCCTGCCTGGACGAGCTCGTCACCGACGAGGGTGTCGTCCGCGAAGACGTCCCCGACAGCCACGGTGCTACTCCCAGCACGATTACGGCGGTGTATCTCGTGCCGTTTCACCGCGCCGAGCGCTCCCTGGCGGGCGGGCTCGTGGATCTGCTGCGCTCACGCGAGGAGCGGCTGCCCGCGTTCGCTGAGGTGGACTGGCCCAAGGCACTGGGCTGGCTAGGAACCCAGACTGGACAGGACCTCGCGGCCGGGCAGCTCGACGCGGTCAAGCTCGCGCTCACCAGCAAGGTCGCGGTGCTCACCGGCGGGCCGGGCTGCGGCAAGAGCTTCACCATCCGCTCGGTCGTCACGCTCGCGACCGCCAAGAAGGCCACCGTGGTGCTGGTCGCGCCCACCGGCCGGGCCGCCAAGCGGCTGGCCGAACTGACCGGCCGCGAGGCCTCGACTGTTCACCGGCTGCTGGAGCTGCAGCCCGGCGGCGACCCCAAATACGACCGCGAGAACCCCCTCGACGCCGACCTGGTCGTGGTCGACGAGGCCTCGATGATGGACGTCATCCTGGCCAACAAGCTGATCAAGGCGATCCCCGCCGGAGCGCATCTGCTGCTCGTCGGCGATGTCGATCAGCTCCCCTCCGTCGGCGCTGGCGAAGTACTGCGCGACCTGCTCGCCGCCGACAGCATCCCGCGGGTGCGCCTCACCCAGATCTTCCGCCAAGCCCAACAGTCCGGGATCGTCGTCAACGCGCACCGCATCAACCACGGCCAACCCCCGCAGCTCACCGGCTTTCGCGACTTCTACTGGTTCGGCTGCGACCCCTCCGAGGACTCGGGCCTGCACCCAGGCGAGGAGACCGCCAAACTCGTCGTGGACATCGTCGCCCACCGCATCCCTGCCAAGTTCGGGCTCGACCCGGTCCGCGATATCCAGGTGCTCACCCCGATGCACCGCGGACCCGCCGGAGCCGGCAACCTCAACGCCCTGCTGCAAGAAGCACTCATTCCCGAGCGCGACGGGACGCCGGAGAAGCGCTACGGCGGGCGCGTGTTCCGGGTTGGAGACAAGGTCACCCAGCTGCGCAACAACTACAACAAAGGCAAGGCCGGGATCTTCAACGGCACCATCGCGGTCGTCACGAGCCTGTCCCTCCCGGCGCCGGCCGCCGCCACACCGCACTCACCCATCGGCTGCATCCCACGGAATAGCTGTGTCGTTTACATGTCAACGACAGCGATCGCCAGTACTGGCGGCACGTTTACACCACCGGGTGAACTTAAGGCGGCTTGTGCCGACGTCGGCACAACCACCAACTCCGTCATGCGCACGCCGTCGAGCTCGCCCGAGAGGGGGTGCCGCTGCCAGTGATCCAGTGGCAGCTCGGGCATTCGTACGTCTCGACCACGAGCGTTTACCTGCAAGGGATCGACGTCGAGGAGATCATCGGCACGATCCACGCGCGACGCGCGGCGATGCTGCACGTCAGCGCCGGCCTCGAACTCTGAGACCAGGCGGGCAGGCGGGCGGGAGCGCAGCACCGTGCAACCGCCCGCCGGCCCCGACTCAGCCGCTTCTCGGGATTGCGGCAGCACGCCCCTCCTCGCCGGCGTGGCTCGAGCTGCTCAAGAGCAGCAGCGTCGTCGAGACTGCTGGTACTCGATCACGGCGGCAGTCTCGGAGCCAGCTTCTCGGAGTACGCCTGACCGTGCTGATCCGTGAGAATCTGGATTAACCGCGCGGGCCGCATCGGATGCCGCCCTCGGGTCCCATCGGTGGTCTTCAGGCAGTCATCTCGAGCTTCAGTTCGCACATGTCCACAGACGTGCGAGTGCCTGGCGTCTCGGCGGAATCCATCGCGCTAAACGCTTGGCCGCCGACTTCCATGTCCTCAGCAGTCTTGAAGTACTGCTCCACCACTCCCGTCCCTTGGTCCTTATCAAGAAGGATCCTGAGGCCCGTTGTGGGAACCCCCTCTGGCGGTCCGTCCGACTCCTTGATGCGCGCGAGCAGCTCCTCCAGCCGCTCGGCGTTCACCCCGGTGAACCTGACAACGCGAACGTACACGAACTCCTCCTCTGGATTCGCCTAACAAGACCCACGATTCGACCCTAACGCGTCCGCCAGTCGCTGTGCGGCTTTTTCGGTCGAAATCGCCGCTCCCGGGCTACCTGCAGCAGTCTCGATTGACCCGATCGTCTATCCGACGCTGCTCCTCCGGAACGCCACCAGCCACGCCGACCGACACGACCACGGCTGCCCGTCCGCCCCGGCGATGCAGCACGGTGGCCGCGCCGACCACGGCCGCCCTCCACCGTTAGCCACGAACTCCTGAATAGCAAGGACAAGAGCGGCAGCCTCGCTGGCATCGGTGGACTGCCGCTTCAGGCGTGGAGCAGTCACGGCAGCCGCTGACCCCGGCCGGCTCGGCCCGCAGCCCTGCTTTGGTCATGCGACGAGCATGTCGGCCGCGGCAGCCTCAGTCTCGGAATGCGCGGATATCGCGCACGTCGCAGCTCCGCGTCTACCGCCGAGCTGCGTGCCGGCCGTAGCGGCGCGCTTGCCGCGCAATGCAGGGCTGCGGGAAGCCGCGAAGTGCAGCCCTCCCATTCGCCGAATGCAGGGCCGGCAGGGCAGGCTGCAAGCACGCCCGGCTGCCTATGCAGAGTCGTCTCGCCCGCTCCGGCACAAAGGCCCCTGCCGGCCACGCCCGCAGCTTGATCCCTGGTGATCGGAATGTCGCCAACGCGATCGTGCGACACGAGGTAGCCGGATGACGAAAGCAGACGTCGCCTGGGATCCGGCCCGGTACCGCTTCTCGCCCAAGGGGCTATCTATTTGAGTCCGGTTGACGGCCGTGGTGGGCAGCCGACCCTCGGTCACGGCAAACCGAGCACCAGCCGCCGTGTGGCTCGCGCGAGAGGGCGGGACGCGAGCTCTCAGGCCGACGCGCAGACCGCCCATGTCGTCGTACTCAGCCTGAGTTAGATAGATAGCCCATCTCGCCCATAGCGAGGCCGCAGTCGGAGACGTGCGATCCGAGATTCTACATAGGCAGGTTTCGTCGGCGTTCGCCGGCCGGGTCGTCGTTGTGAGGGAGGCGGCTTTCTACTCGGCGCTCGACTCGCGGGGCGTTGCCGGCGCTCAGACGGCGAGCCGGTGGGTGTAGGCGTAGTGGACGGCTTGGGCGCGATCACGCGCGCCGATCTTGGCGAACAGATGGTTGATGTGGCTCTTCACCGTGGCCTCGCTGACGACGAGAGCGGCGGCGATCTCGGCGTTCGACATCCCGCGCGCGATCAGCCGGAGGACCTCGGCCTCTCGCGGGGTCAGCTCGTCCGGGAGCTCGGCGGCACCGGCCGGCGGGGCGGTGGCCGCAGTCCCGGCGGTCGCGGCGGCGAGCAGGCGGCTCTGCACGGCCGGGTCGAGCAGCGCCTGGTGGGCGGCGGCGGCCTGGATGGCCCGGGAGATCTCGGCGATCCCGGCGTCCTTTGTGAGGTAGCCGCGGGCGCCCGCCTGGAGCGCGCCGAGGATCGACTGATCGTCCGCATGGGTCGTGAGGACGACGATCTCGGTCTCGGGCTGGGCAGCGCGGATCCGCCGGGTCGCCTCGACGCCGTCAAGCCGCGGCATCCGCAGGTCCATCAGCACGACGTGCGGGCGGTGGCGTGTAGCGAGGACCACGGCCTCCTCTCCGTCGGCCGCCGCGGCGACCGGCACGATCCCCGCCGCGACCTGCAGGAGCGTCATCAGCCCTTCGCGCACCAGCGCCTGATCGTCGGCGACCAGGACCCGGATCGGGTCACTCACGACCGGACCCCCTGGATGAAGTCCGGCGCCTCACGGCGCCTCCTGGGGACGGGTCCTCAGGCCCGGCGAGAACCGGAACGCGCAGTTCGACCCGCCAGCCATCCCCGCGGGCGCCCGCCGTGAGGGTGCCGCCGAGAGCCCGGGCACGTTCGCGCATGCCCTGGACACCGTAGCCGCCGCCGGTCGCAGCCAGCGGGCTCGGAGCTCGCGCCGTGCCGTTTGGGTGGTCGTCGACGACGAGGAAGACGTCGGGGTCCGCGAGGTCGCCGGCGTGCAGCGCGACCGACACGCTCGCCCCCGGACAGTGCTTGCGGACGTTGGTGAGGGCCTCTTGGACGACGCGCAGAACGGCCTCGCCGACCGGTCCGGCGAGACGGCCGGGATCGCCGTCGATCGTCAGCTCGGCGGTCCCGTCGGCGGCGCGGTACTCCTCGACGAGCGCCTCGATCCCGGCGTGGGCGGCGATCGGTTCGCTCCGCAGGGCGCCCACCGCGCGGCGCGTCTCGCGCAGGCCCTCGCGAGCCAGCGCGTGCGCGCGGTCCACCCGCGCCTTGATCGCCGCGGGATCGGCGCCCTGGTCGAGCAGGGAGCTCGTCGCCTCGAGCTGGATCGTGAGGCCGGCCAGCGCGTGCGCGAGCACGTCGTGGATCTCCCGCGCGATCCGGGTCGACTCCTCCAAGCGGGCGGCGCGTAGCTGCTCCTCGTGCGAGCGCTGGGTCTGGGCGAGGAGCAGCTCGGCCTGCTCGGCCTTCACCGCCGCCTGCCGGGCATTCGCGCCGGCAAGCGTCGCAGCAGCGAAGCCGAGCGAATAGGCGAGGAGGCCGAGCGCACTCCCGTTGTAGACGAGGACCGACAATGCCAGCGCGAGGATGCCGACCCCGACGACGATGAACGCCCGTGACAGCTCGGCCCGCACGCCGGCGGCGACGACGGCGACGAACACGAAGGCGCTGGCGGCGCTGTTCGGCGAGGCGCCGCAGAGGACCCCGCCGGCCGCCGCGAGCACCCACACCTCCGGCGTGACGCCGCGGTCGGGGACGGGCCGGGCCATCCACGTGAGCCACGCGACCACGCAGACGGCGAACAGGACACTGATGAGGAGGCCGCGGCCGCTCCCGCCCGGCGCGTGGTGGTTGGCCGTTAACACGGTCCAGCTGACCAGCGCAAGGCCGATCAGCCGGATCGTGAGCGCGGCGCGCCCGGTGAGATGGGTGAAGATCACTGCGAGAGAAGGTAACGGCGTCAGGCGAGCTGCAAGGCGCGGCTGCCCTGCAGCCGCTGACGGCGAGCCGCCATCAGCGCCGAACGGGAGGCCACTTCGCACACGGCCATCGCGAGGAGCGCGACCGTCCAGGCGTTGCCGGTGATGGTGTGCTGGACGCTGAACTGGCCCAGCGTGGACGCGCCGCTGTGGGTGATCCAGAAGATGAAGGCAAACCGCGAGCCCATCCCGAGCACCCAGAAGAACCCCGAGGCCCAGCCGGCGCGAGCGAGCACTTCGCCGTCGGGGCCGACACGCATGATCACGGTCTGGGCGCTGGCGATGCCGATCGCGCCTCCGGTGATCGCCAGGATGGCGACGAGGACGAGGTCGTTGCCGGACGTCGGGATGCCGTGCAGGTAGTTGGCGGCGGCGACCGCGACGATCACCAGAGGGCGGATGAGGGTCTTGGTGGTGAGGGTCCGCTCTTTGATCTGGAGCAGGACGAGGAGGACGAGGACTGAGTCGATGAGGTAATCGGTAGTTGTCATGGGAGCATCCTGATCTCCGCCGCGCGTTCCCACATCGGCGTCCGGGTTGATCTTCAGGTGGAGATCGCGGCCCTCTCCACCCACGGGTGGAGAGCCCCGGGTGGAGGGCCGCTGAGCATCAGGTGCTCACGGCCGCCGCCCGAACACCGGGGGAAACGCCGCTAGAGCGTGCGTCGCCGATCGAGTCCCGCGCAACTTCGGGCCGAAGCCGCGGGACGCCGGGCCTTCCCGATCGCCAATAGCGGGGCCCGCGCGACCACGTGCAGGATCGTTGGTGTTGCCTATGCAGCCGCCGTGACGTAGCCCCGGGTGCCTGCCGGCCCGCTGCCGGCCCGCGCACGCAGTGGGAACTGGCCGAAATCGAAGCCCGCCGCCGGTCGGCCCCGGCGACGTCGGTGCGCCCGCTTCGTCGCCATAGGAATCGTCCGCTCCGAGGCCGTCCAGATCGCGAAAGCAGTCGTCGCGAGGTGCGCGGTTTTCCGCGCGTTGCGGGGCTCAGCGAATTGCCGGGCGAGATGCTCGACGCGGAAGCAGAGCAGGACTCTCGCGAGTTGCGGTCGAGCGCTTCGCGCGCGAGCGACCCGCCCCCGGACTGCTGAATCACGCCTGAGGCAGTCATGTCGGCCACGTGGCCGCTTCGACGGTCGAGCAGGAGCGCCGGGGCGTACGAACCGCCGCCCAGACGGTGACGTGCGGTCATCGGTAGCACCTTCCTATCCGGTGAGCGGGAGCCCGCGCCGCGTGAAGACTTCTCGCAGCTGGCGGATGCGATCGCTCATCATGCCGTCCACGCCGCTGTCGAGAAGCTCGTTGATCGTAGCCTCGTCGTTGATCGTCCAGACGTGTACGGCGAGGCGTGCCCGGTGCGCGGCGTCGACGAATCGCTTGCTGACGATCCGTATCGGTCCTTGTCGGATCGGTACTTGGACGCAGTCGGCGCCCAGGCGCGGCATCACGCCGGACGTCGCGGCGAGGCGCGCGAGCGCAACCGCGTGAGGCCCCATCGACGTGCACGCCCGTCCGCGCCCGCGGGTGCGGATCTGGCGCAGCCGGCGGTCCGAGAACGATCCAACGCAGACCCGCTCCCAAGCACCGAGGCGATCGAGCAGCGCCGCGAGCGGCCCAACACACGCATCGGACTTGGGGTCGATGTTGACCCGGACGGCCGGCCATCGCACGAGAATCTCCTCAAGCCGCGGGACACGGATACCGCGACCACGAAACGGGAAGCTGCTCCCCCCGTCAAGCGAGAACGTGTAACCAGCGTCGGCCGCCTCCACCTCGCAGATCGCGAGCTCAGCGATCGCGCCTGTCCGGTCTGTGACCCTGTCGAGCCGCTCGTCATGGAAAGCGACCAGCACACCGTCGCGGGTGAGGTGGGCATCAGTCTCGATGTACGTGTACCCGAGCGTGATGGCGATCTCAAACGCCTCAAGGGTGTTCTCGGGCGCCTCGCCGGCCCCGCCTCGGTGAGCGATCGCGATCGGGCCGGACTGTCCGAGGAACGGGTGCACACCCCACAGTGTCGAGGATCGCGCCGTGCTCGAGCGGCCACACTCAGCCATGACCGTGATACCGGTCGCAACGGGGTCGCCCTCTCAGTCTCCCGTCGGGTCCCTGGTCGCGTCTACGGTGGTCCTCCGCGTGAAGGAGCAGCTGGGGCGCGGTCGGCTGTTCTAGGATCCGACGATGGACGTGATGTCGTTGGCCGACCGCGTGTGGCCAGTGCTGCGCCTCGCGATGGGCGCCCACGTGCGGATCTATCGCGTCAGCAACGGCCTGATCGGCCACCGGTTCCCGGGGGCGCCACCGATGTTGCTGCTTGATCACGTCGGCGCGAAGACGGGCACCAAGCGCACCACTCCGCTCGTATACGTCGAGGATGACCGCGACGTCGTCATCGTCGCCTCCAAGGGCGGGCATCCCCGTAACCCGGCGTGGTATCACAACCTGCGCGCGAACCCTGACACGACAGTGCAGATCGGCGCGGATCGGCGCGCCGTCCACGCACGCGTCGCCACGCGCGAGGAGCGTGAGCGGCTCTGGCCGAAGGCGGTCGCGACATACGCCGGATACCGCGACTACCAGCAACGCACCGACCGCACGATCCCACTGGTGATCCTCGAGCCACGCCGCTCGCCCGCCTCACCCTGAACTCACCGTCCGACCACCACGCCGCTCGCGCTCGTCGCAGAGCGATAGCGAGAACTAGGTTTGGTACCCCACCCCCGCGGGGGGCGATGTTGATGGTGGATGAGTAAATTTAGGCCCTGCACCGGGCAAGTCGTCCCGGCCCTCTCCCAGCGGCGGTCGAGGCAACTACCAAGGACCTATGAGTCGTGCGCAGCAGCGCACACCGACGCTCGCTACTGGGCGAAAGCGGGCGCCGGCCCGTTCGCGGAATTTGGGCTCTCTCGGCATCGATGTGGTCAGGTTTCGGCTTTCTGGTCATGGGACCGGGTGGCTTTGGAGGCACGGCAGACGCTCACGACGCTTGAGGCAAGACGCCCGGATCGTGGATGGCGCTCGTGCGAACGGGCCGCGCTCCGTGGGGGAGCTGGTCGGACGCGATCTCCCTGGTAGCTGGGCTGTTCCGAGCTGTCTCGGGTAGCCGGGGCGGTTGCCCGCCCCGGCTCCCACAGAACCGTACGTACGCTGTTCGTATACGGCTCTTCGGGACGGCGGGTTATGACCCCCGCCGCCGGCCGGTGTATCGACCTCGAATCATTCCCATAACGCCAGTTGTGGCGCGGCGGGAGCGACGATCTGCCGGTGCGTTTGGCGATGAAGGTCGGCCAAGAACAGCAGCCCGCGCTTGGCGAAGTATGCGTTGCGCAGGCCGTGGTCGACCGCGGACGTGTGGCTTAGCGCCCACCAGGACTTGCGTCCCGAGTAGATCTGCCGCCACACGTTTTCTCGTTTGACGCCCAGCTTGATGAGACGCCGCGCGATTGTGCGTTTGCGTTTCCAGTGGCGCAGAATGATCGCGCGCAGCCGGCGCCTGATGTGAGCGTCGAGCGTGCGCATCATCCGCATCTCCGTGGCGGAGGCGATCCCGAAGAAACCGTGCCAGCCGCGCAGCCACGTGTTGGTCCCGGCGATGCAGCTTTCAAGCGTGCCTCCCCAGTTCCTGGGTGTGAGCTGGCGGATGCGCTCCATCGCTAAGCGCTTGGTGCGCTCCGACAACAGCACCTCCACGACCCCGGTATACGGGTTTACCCATAACCGGAAGCCGAGGAAGTGGCGCTCCTCGGGTCGGGCAACGGCCGACTTGGCCTCGTTGATCCTCAGGCGCAAGCGCCGTTGGATGAACTCGCACAAGCTGGCCATCACCCGCCGCCCCGCCCGCTCGCTGCGCACGTACACCTTGGCGTCGTCTGCGTAGCGAACGAACCTGTGGCCACGCCGGTCAAGCTCTTGATCGAACTCGTCCAGCACGATGTTCGACAGCAACGGCGAGAGCGGACCGCCTTGCGGAACGCCCTGCTCGCTTGCGATCACCACACCGTCCGGCAACAGCACCTTGGCCTTCAGCATCCGTCCGATCAGCACGAGCAGCCGCCGATCGCTCACGCGCTCGGCGAGCTTGGCGGCAAGCCGCTGGTGGCAGACGAGATCGAAAAACTTCTCCAAATCAAGATCCACGCACCACTCGTAGCCGTCCTCGAGATGCCCCTTGGCCTCAGCGACCGCCGAATGGCAACTTCGACCGGGTCGAAACCCGTGACTCGAAGGATGGAACGTCGGCTCCCACAGCGGTTCGAGCACCTGCCGCACGGCCTCCTGGACCACCCTATCGATCACGTCGGGAATCCCCAACCCGCGCTGCCCACCCCCCGCCTTCGGGATATACCGCCGGCGGATCGCGCCGGGCTGGTAGCTCCCAGCCAGCAGGTCGGTCTGCAGCCTGGGCAGAACAACCGGCCACTGCTCAAGCAGCGCCTCAATCGTCTGCCCATCAGGGCCAGGGGCGCCCTTGTTCGACGCCACCTTCAACAACGCACTGGTCAATCGGTTGGCAACCTCCTCCATCGTCGCAGGCGCTGCGATCCCAACCTTGCCGCTCGCCTTCGGCGCTCCCGCCCGGAGGACCCCGAGCCGGTCCCGGGTCCTCCTGCGGGTAGCCCCTTGCGGGTTTTCTGCTGTCGCGACCGGCAGGCTGAGCTGCACCGCCGTTTCTTCGACCGGGACCGCCTTCCCTTGCCCACCGGGGCCCGACCCGGCACGCTCAGCGGCCATTACAGCCGCCTTCCGGTACTACGCAGTCCTCGGACTTCTGCTGGGCCATCGACCATCGTCCTCTCGTTCTCCGGCCTACCGGCCAACCGGCCGGAACCCAGCAGATCTCCTGAGGTGAGATGCTGAGATTTCGCTGTGATCGCGTCGCCAATACGCTCTCGGTCACGACGAACAGGGATCGGGCATCGCCGCTGTTGGCCGGCTCGCCCACCGAGCAACGCCTTACGGCGCTTCACTTTCGTTCGCCACCACAACGCACCTATGGCCTCCTTCAGACCCGCCCTCGCGGGAGCTTCGCAGCGCAACCGGCCGCACTGAAGCCGCCCGGTCAATTCCGGGCCGCGCCCTTGCCTCATCGATGTCGGGTTCCCTCTGTCAGGGCCCCGGGACAGGACTTCCACCTCCGATCTCAACATCCGTACTCAGCACACCAAGGACGCCGCTGCGCGGCTCGCTGCGCTCGGCCCTTCGGGCCATCCTTGACTGCACCGGCCCAGCTCCGCTGGCTGGCAATGAACGTCGCCCCGGAGGGCGACCTGCGCGTCAAGACATCCACCTCTGCAGCTCGGTCGACTCGTGCGCGACTTGCAAAAGCCCGTTCCCGGTACGAAGATCCTGCTCAGGACCACAATCGCGCTCTCACCCTGACCACATCGATGCCGGGAGACCCGGAATTTGCTAGCTGGCAGCGGTCCGAGCCGAGCATGAGCAAGCGGTCCCGGAGCTGCGCGGACGTCCGCCAGGCGTTTGCTGATCCGCGCTGGCTCGGCTAACGCGAGGAGGCGTCGACTTCTGCAATTGCCGCGGAGCGGCAGCCTCGGGCTCAGCGGCGGGCACAGTGCTGGTCCTCCTCAGGACCAGGTCTGCGCGTAGCATCATCGAGGACTTCTGCTTCGCAATTGTCGCGGCGTTTGCAGGTTGGATGGGTTCCGGCCGTCGCTGGCGGGTGCAACCGTGCTGCTCGCGGAAACCATGCGCGACGGGCGCTTCGGCGCGGACTGTAACTCTGGCCAGCCTGGCGGCGGGATCCAGCCAACGTCGGGTTCTCGCGGGACAGCCGGTCATGCTCTGGCCCGTTGAGCGCTGGGTCAGCAGCTTCGTGAGGTCGTGAGCGAGGGGACATGGTGGAGTTCGGGCCATGACCTCGCTCTTGACGCTTCGGCTTCGGTGTTCTGTATTGGTTGTTTAGCTGCGGCCGAGTGCGCGTGCTTGTTTGAGGCCGCGCCGTGCCATGAAGCCGTTGCCGAGCAGTAGCAGCGTCTTGTTCGCTGGGGCGCGGAAGCCGTTCTCGGTGTGCGGCGCGTACACGTCATCCTGCAGCCAGCCGGTGTACTGGCGTGTCTCGAGGCCGATCAGCTTCGGCTCGTAGCGATGGCCCAGGACGCCCGCGCGCCGCCCGCCGGCTGCGAGCGGCCCCGCCAAGGCTATGCCTGCTGGGCTGGTGGCGCCGACGGTCACGGGCACGATCAACGGGAAGCCGTCGACGCCAGGGTAGGCGAGGAGAACGTGCGGTAGAGCGGTGAGGCGTCGGGCGGCGCGGGCGACGTCGACGCGAGGCCCAGTCCCGTTTCTCGGGGGCGCCTGGGAATCCGGTTCTTGCGGTGGCCACGGCTTTCCGGCGACCGCTTGTTCCCCCTGGCACGCGAGGTCCGGCCACGAGATGACTCGCTCGACACGTACGGTCACTAGGACGCGGTCGGCGTAGTAGGCGCTGAGCCACCGGTCCCAGAAGCAAGATCCCCGTCCGCGGTGGTCCCATGAACCGTGTCGATGCCGGTCGCACCGTGCCAGCGAGAACCGCGGGGTCGGGGTGGGAATCGTAGGTGGCCGTGCCCTGTACGAGCACATAGCGAGGCTCGGTCGCGAAGCCGTGCTCACGGGCGTGGTAGGCGAGCGCGACCCGCGGGTTCTGCTTGATCCGATCGAGCTTGCGGCCAAACCCAAGCGAAGTGGTGAACCCGACCGTACCGGCGTCCCGATCGCGCAGCCCGATCGGCGCGACCGCCGTTACGACCGCCCCGCCTGCCGGGGTCACGTATGCCAGCGCGGCGGTGAGGTCCCCGGCGATGATCTGCTCATCGGCGTCGGGCCACATGCCGCGACCCTACTCCAAGACCGCGCGTGCTGCCTGGGACGCCCGGCATCGAGAGGTCCGCGACCCGCTGATCCGGAGCTAGGGTCTCGGTCGCTTGCGCTGCGTTCCGCGAGTGATGCATCCGTTTGGGGCGCGCGCGTCGAAGGTTTTCGTGAACGCGTCCGATCGTACCGTTGTTGATTTCGCGCTCCCCGCGCTCGCTCGCGCGAAAGGGCGGCGTGTTCCGCGTCGGAGACAAGGTCACCCAGCTGTGCAACAACTACAACAAAGGCAAGGCGGGAATCTTCAACGGCACCATCGGGGTCCTCACCAGCCTGTCGCTCCAAGAGCAGACCCTCACCGTGCTCACCGACGAAGACGAGCAAGTCGACTACGGCTTCTCCGAACTCGATGAACTCGCCCACGCCTACGCCGTCACCATCCAGCGTTCCCAAGGCAGCGAATACCCCGCCGTCGTCATCCCACTGACGACCTCGTCCTGGATGATGCTGCAACGCAACCTCCTCTACACCGGCGTCACCCGCGCCAAACAACTCATCGTCTTCGCCGGATCCCGACGCGCACTCGCCCAAGCCGTCCGCACCCCCGGAGCCGGGCGCCGCCACACCGCCCTCACCCACCGGCTCCATCCCACACTCAATCGGCTGTCATTTACATGTCAACGACAGCAATCGCCAGTACTGGCGCGTCGTTGACAACCAGGAAGGGGACTTAAGAGCGGTTAGGACCATATGGTCATAACCGCCTTGCGCGGATCGAAGGGGGCGCGAGTTCGGAGCTGCGGCGCGGACAGTGCAAGCACGCACCCCAAGATCCGCACGCCGGAGGACGGGGAGCGGGCCGAGCTCGAGGAACGCAGGCTCGCGGTTGTCTGACGCAATACCTGCGACTATGCTTGCGCGCGGGAAAGAGGGCCGGTGGTCCGCTCAACAGACCTACTTGTTGACCCGGGGGGGGGGGGGGGGAACGGTCGACGTTCACCGCGCCGAGCGGTACTGCTGTGCGCGGTCGCCGGCGGCGCGGCTGTGGTCGCGCTTCTCTGTTACGCGACCGGCGCGCTCAGCGCGATTGAGCGGCAGACGGTGGACGCCCGATTCACGATTCGCGGGTCGCGGCCAGTCGATAGCCGGATCGTGATCGTCGCCAACGATGCGAGAACGTCGGCGGCATTGCGGGTGCGGCCGCCGATCCCACGCGTCTACTACGCGCGGATGCTGGATCTGCTTCGCGCCGCCAATCCGCGCCTGATCGCGATCGACTCGGCGTTCGGCGGCTTTACGGATCCGCGTGACGACAGCGCGCTGCTGAATGCGCTCGCGCACGATGGTCCGATCCTGGTCGTGACGGAGGAGTTGCCGGACGGCGGGGTCGTGTGGCCGGCGCAGGAGCCGAACGCGAAGGGTGCGGTGATGGCCTCGGCGTCGGTCGACACGGATCCCGACGGCGTGGTGAGGCGCATGCTCTACGCGCCGGTCCGGCTTGAGACGTTCCCGGTCCGGGCGGCCGAGATGCTGCTCGGCCACCCGATCGCCAAGGCAAACTTTCCCAGCGACCGCGCGTGGATCGACCTCCGCGGGCCGCCGGGTTCCTACACGACTTACTCGTTCATCGACGTGCTCGATGGTCGCGTGCCCACCAGCAGCTTCGCCGGGAAGGCGGTGCTGGTTGGCAGCACCAATCCGCTCACGCAGGACGTCGCGACGACGGCCGTCTCCTCGATCCCGATGTCGGGCGTCGAGGTGCAGGCCAATGCGCTCAGCACGATCCTCGACGGATTCCCGCTCACGGCGGCCGGCGCCCCGCTCGACCTGCTCTTGATACTCGCCCTCGCCGCGCTGCCGCCGCTTCTCAGCATCCGGCTCAACGCCCTGCTCGTGTTCGTGGTGTCTCTCGCTGCCGCGGCTATCTTCCTCGTCCTCGTCCAACTGGCGTTCGACTCCGGATCGATGGTGTCCGTTCCCGAGCCGATGCTGGCGCTGGTGCTCGCCACCGCGGGCTCGATCGCAGCCGATGCCTACGTGCAGCGCAGGCAGCTGCGGAATCTCCAGGAGTTCTTCGATCTGCTCCCAAGTCCCGTGTCGGACTTCTTCATCTCATATCGCCGTGAGCAGAGCGAGCTGGCCGCCAACACGCTCAAGGAAGGTCTCGCCAGGAGATTCGGGGAGCAGCGGGTGTTCATGGACAAGGAAGCGATCGCCCCCGGACAGGAGTGGCCTCGGCGCGTCGAGGAGGCGATCGCCGCCTGCCGCGCGATGGTTGTGGTGATCGGTCCTCAGTGGCTCAAGGCCCAGGCAGCCGACGGATCGCGACGGCTGCGCAACCCGAACGACTGGGTGCGCAAGGAGATCGAAGCAGCACTTGCCCGTCCCGACATCGCCGTGGTCCCCGTCCTTCACGATGGCGCTCAGCCTCCGAGCCGCGAGGCGTTACCGGATTCGATCACGCCGCTGGCCGATCGCGAAGCCGTCCACCTGACCGGCGCCCACATGGACAGCTGGATCGAGGAGCTCGCCAGGTCGATGCAGATGGGACGACTCCGCGATGCTCAGGCGAGTTCTGACGTCGGCCGCCCGGCTGGAGCCGAACCGGAAACACAAGCGGTACGGCGGACTGCATCGTTCCTGTCGCGACCCGGCGATCCATCCGAGTCACTCGGAGACCCGTAGTGGAGCAAGCCACATATCGCAAGTCGAGGCCCTGGCGGGGGCGTGACGTTCACAGGCATCTTGCTGTGTGGCCGGCGCTGCTTGCCGTTGTTGTGATCGCGGGGTGCGGCGGCGCAAGCTCTGCTGGCGGCAGCGCGACCAGCGCGCCGCCCGCGAGCAGCAGCACGACCAGCGCGCCGCCCGCAAGCAGCGTCGGGAACGCATTCCGACTCCGTGCGCTGGGCAGCCCGCAATCGATCGCGCCCAAGTCAGACATACAGATCGGGACCACCGGGACGGTGGCGCCGCAGGCCGACGGGATGATTCCGATCGAGTTGACGTGCCGAGCGTCGGAGCCGTGCACCGGCGTTATACAGATCGAGCTCCCTTCGGATACGCAATACCAAGGAGCAGCTGACTTCACGCTCGGCGCGCAGGAGACCGAGACCATCGCCGTCCCGCTCTCGTCGACGGCGCTCGGGGTGCTAGCGCAACAAGGACAGGTACCGATCTCCGTCGTCGCGAGTGAGGACGGACGCCGCCTCACATCTCAGAACCTCGTCCTGAGCAGCCAGTGAGCCTAATCGCCTAGGGCGCGACACCGACAGGCTCACTCGGTTTGATCCGCAGTACCTGACCATTGACACGCGGGAAGGCGTCGTGCGCAGCGGCCAGAGGCGCCCTCAACGCAGTGCTCCATCGGAACGCCACCGCCCACCATGGGACAAGCAACGCCAACTCGCCCTTCACTTACCGCGGCTGGACCTACGATTTCGGACAGATGGGGTTCCCAAGCTGCTGGCGCCCCACGCACCGGCCGTACCAGGCCGGCGCCGTTGCCCTGGACTGCTGACGGCATCTAGCGGCTGCCCGACTCGGATACCAAACAACTACTTCCCGTAGCGGTGGCAGCCCAGAGCGGCCGTGCGACCTGCACAGGGCCAGTGCTCGGAAGTGAGCGCAAGGAGAAGTCCGGAGTCGGCCGTCAGGCGCCCGATCCGGACGAGTGCTTCGTCGCCTTTGCAATCGTCCGCCGCGCGCCGACGCCAGAAGCAAAGCAATCGTCTGGACGGCGGCCGCGGCGCGATCCCATTCCGGTCGAATGCGATCGTCCGGCGGCGTCTGCTGGGACGGCTCCTTCTGGGCGAAACCGATCGTGCGCCGCGGCGGAGATCGGGCTCGATCCGGACGAGTGCTTCGTCGCCAACGCGATCGTGCGACGCGATGCTGCGGGAGGATGAGCGATCGTGCGGACAGCGGCAGCCGGACGCTCGAGATTGGGCGGAAGCAAGCGCAGGACCTGACCGGCGCGGCGCCCGCCGGCGGGTCGTGGCTAACGCGACCTGCCTCTTGTCGGGTCAGGCGACGGACTTGCTGTCCGCGCAAAGGAGAGAAGCTGTCGGCGACGTCAGATGCCTGGTCCTTCGGCAAAGCAGGCGAGCTCTCGGTAGCGATAGACAGCTCGCATGAGCGTGCTTCAGCGGGGAGGCTCGCGCGGTTCCTTCGCCGTCGTTAGGCCTTAGCGCTTCCTGCGCTTCGGCCTTTAGGACGCGCCAGCCAAGCTCCCACTTGCCGTCCCGGGGGGTGATGGAGGCAACGCGCCGAAGCAGCCGGCTCAGGCGAAGCTGCCTTTGGCGCTTTGCGAGGACGCGTTCGCGTTCAAGCTCGTAGACGGCGGTATTTACCCATTCGACGGGGCGCCAGATGCAGATCCCTAGGCATGGTTGCGGCGCGTCGATCCCGCCGCACTCGGCGCATCACCACGTGGTCGCCGGCTCTGCCGGTTCCCCGAGCTCGACGTCTTGCCCGTCGACGCTCGGATGGCGGTGCAGGTTTGCGCGCGCCTTGTACTGCAGCGCCCGGTAGGCGTCCTCCCAACCCTCACCGGCTGGCTGATGCCATGCGAGCTCCTCCGCAACTGAGCGGAAGGCCTCCGCGCAAGCATCGGCGCAGGACCCGAGCACGGCCAGCGAGTCGTGTACGGCAGCGCGCACCAGCTCGAGCTTCTGTTCGAAGCAGCCGGTGTCACACGTCCCAAACTGGCTCATGGCTCCGCAGCCGATGCATGTCGGCACGGTGAGGCGCTCAGGAGCTCGCATCAGACACCGCTTGCCGAGGGCGGGACGAGAGTGCCCACCACGAGCGCGATCACGTGCAATTCCAAAGCGCCGTACCGGTGCTCGATGCAGCATTAACCGACATCGCTGCGCGCCTTTGAGCGGGGCGCGAGCGAGATCGGGTCACGGGCCTGCCTTGTGCTCGGCAGCGCGCTGCGTGGCTTGCGCCCGGTTCTCCAGGGTCATCGTTCCTGGATGCCCCTCTCCCGGCCACGGAGTGAGCAGCAGCAGCAGTCGTGCCGTTGACCGCGCAACGACTGCATGGCGCTCCCCCGGCGCGAACTCGACCGTCAAGCCGCAACCACCCACGACCGTCTCCCCATCCGGAGTGGTGATCTCCACCTCGCCATCAACTACGGTGACCCACGCACGCTCGTGTACCTGGTGATCGCGAAGGCTCTCTCCCGCCGGAATCTCCAGCGCGATCGCACGAGCGTCATCGGTGGTAGCGAGAACCTCAGGCGAATGCGGTCGAAGGTCAAGGCGCCTGATGTCCCAACTGTTCATGAGTTCGCCCTCAGTCTCCGGGAGCCGCCGCACATCGATGAAAGCCTTTCATAGACCGGCTCGCGAAAATAGACCGATCTCGATCTCGCTCACGCCCGCACGAACCCGTCGACCTCGATCACGCACCCCGCCCTATGAGGATCCTCGGCAACGAACCTCCTCCGCACCGCGGAGGGCTAGCGCTCGTCCAGCAGCCCACGGGTAGGGCCACGGTGCAGCGCGCAGACCACCGGCTGGTTCTCGCGGACCGCGTCGCGATCGGGACAGTTGCCCAGGCGAAACACGACCCTTCCGCTTTGATCCGCTCGCGCTGAGGCGCGAGCCCGAGGGCGGTGAGGGTGCGGCCCATCGCCTCCTCGGCATCAGATACGGCCTTGCTCGAGGGCAGCTCGCGACCCAGCTCCCGTCCGGCCCGCTCCACCTCGCGAGGGCGTCCTGGACGGGGCGGCGTGCTGATCGCCAGCCAGCGCGCGAGCTGGCGGGTCGAGGTTTGTAGCGGCGCTGATGAGCGCGAGGTGCGTGAAGGCCTCGGGGAAGTTTGCCCAACTGCTCGCCGGTCAGACCAATCTCCTCGGCGTAGAGGCCGAGGTGGTTGGCGTAGGTGAGCATCTTCCTAAACACAAGCCGAGCCTGGTCTGGGCTTCCGGCCCGGGCGAGCGCTTCGACGTACCAGAAAGTGCACATCGAGAGGTGCCCTCTTCGCCCCGCTGGCCGTCCGGGGAAGTCTCGGGGTTGTAGCGCGAGACCAGGCTGTCCGCGACGAGGTCGTGGCCGACCTGGTCGAGTGTCGATAGCCACCGGGGATCGGTCGGGGAGATGAACTTGACCAGCGGCATCACCAGGATCGATGCGTCTAGAACGTCGGTGTCGTCGTCGAGCGCGGCTGCTCTTGATCCTGTCCTCTACTACTCCGTGCATGCGCTGGGACCTGCTGCGCGGATCGCCTCGCCGCCGCTTCGGCGTTGGTTGCGGAACCGTTGACGTCCCTCGCGCTCACGGTCGGAAAGGACGGGGTTAGGCGAGGGTTAGGCGTGGGTTAGGCGTGGGTTAGGCGTGGGTTAGGCGAGGGTTAGGCGTGCTTCTCGCACTGCTGCTCAACGTTGAGCAGGGCTAGTCGAGCCGCATCTCGCCATTTCTCGGCGTCGTGCCCCGCGGTCAGCGCGCCAGGCTAAGGGGCCGGGGCGGCGACCGCACTCGAGTCCTCCACGTGGGTCACCGGAAGCCCAAGCCCCCGGCTCTTGCTGATCAGATCGAGCTTGAGCCAACGCGACACTCGTGACGGCAACGTCGAGATGATGATCTCGTTGTAATTCCCTCGGAGGATCGCATCCTGGATCGCCATCAGCGGCTCGGAGTCACCGACGCTGCCGGTGACTCCGTGGCCGGCGGCTGCGGACAGCTTCGGCAACGCCTCGGCGAGGACGCCTTCCGCCTCGCCGTCGCCGGTGTCTTGAGGATCGACCACCTTGTGGATACCGTGCTGCTGGCGCGGCACCACGAGGTGGAAAGTGGCTGGGCTGCGGCGGGGTAGCCGTTCAGGGGGTCGTCGGGTTGGTTTGAAGGATTTCGTGGTGTTGCAGGAAATGTTGCGTTCGTGGCGCCCGACATCGTGGATGAAGCGTTCGATGCTGGTCGGGATGCAGTGAGGGTTCTGTTTGCCGCGCAGGCTGAGCGGATCGCCGTGTTGGAGGCGGAGATCGCCGAGTTCAGGCGGCTGATTGACCGGAGCTCGAAGAACAGCAGCTTGCCGCCGTCGCGGGACTCGCGTGAGGCGCGGGAGGAGCGCCCGAAGAAGCGTTCGTCGGGCAAGAAGCAGGGTGGGCAGCCTGGCCATAAGGGCCGTCATCGCAAGCTGGTCGCTGACCCGGATCGGGTTGTTGAGCACTGGCCGCTGTCGTGCCGGGGGTGCGGCGGGCAGCTGCGCCAGGATGAGACGCTGGCGGGTGATCCGGTCGCCCATCAGGTCTCAGAGATCCTCACGCGGGTCGAGGTGACCGAGCATCGGCGGATGCGGGTCCGCTGCGACTGCGGGGCGTGTACGCTTGCCGGGCCGCCCGACGGGGTGCCAGCCGGAGCGTTCGGGCCGGGGGTCGCGGCCGCTGCGGCGACGTTGACCGCCGCGCGGGTCGGGCGTCGTGAAACGGTCCGGATCTTCAGCGATCTGTTCGGCCTGACGATCAGCACGGCGTCGTTGCAATCGCTGCTTGAGCAGACCTCGCTCACGTTGGAGGCGCCCTACACCGAGATCCTGTACGCGCTGGACCGCGAACCGGTCCGCGGCGCGGACGAGACCAGCTGGCCGCAGGCCGGGAAAGGCCAGTGGCTGTCGGTCTCGATCGCTGAGCGGATGGCGCTCTTTCAGATCGCCAAGCGGCGCGACCGTGACGCGGCGAAGGCGCTGCTGGGCGAGCAGCCCGGCGGGGTGATCGTGACCGATCGGTACGCCGTCTATCTGTTCGTTGATGACACCAACCGGCAGTTGTGCCTCGCTCACTTGGCTCGTGACCTGATCGCCCTCTCCGAGCGCGACGGTGCCCCAGGCCGGCTCGGTCGCGCGCTCGGGCGGGAACTCGGCCGCGTGTTCACCGCGCTGCACGCTCCTGGCCGCGACCCTTCGAACCTCGAAGACCTCCGCCAACAGATCGCCCCACTGCGCCACGCGATCCACGATCTGCTCGCCAAAGGCACCCGCTGCCGGGACCCCAAGACCCGCCGGTTCTGCGAAGGGCTGCTCGCTCACGAGACCGCGCTGTGGACCTTCACCAGCACCCCCGGCGTGCCCGCGACCAACAACGCATCCGAGCGCGCGCTGCGTCACGCCGTGCACTGGCGACGCACCAGCTACGGCACCCAAACCGCCACCGGCAACCGGATCGTCGAACGGCTCCTCACCCTCCGCGAGACCTGCCGCCTCCAAGGCCGCCGCCTTCACGAATACCTCACCACCGCGATCACCGCCGAACTACACGGCCACCCGATCCCGCCGGTCCTGGCAGCCCCATCCTGACCGAACCCGCTGAACGGTTACGCGGCGGGCGCGTTCGCTCACCGCCGCGAGCAGAGCTGGGGTTGCCGCCGTGTGGTGGGCGACGACGGGGACATGGGCCGGCTCGGACACGTAACTCACCTCCGGCGTACGGACGATAGCTGCGTTGCGAGTATCCCACCCGCGGTGGCCGCCAACAACCTCAGGGATGGAAAGAACCCGCACCTGTCTAGAGGCACTTAATTTGCGGGAACATGCGCACTCTGAGCGTGCTGAAACGCGTGACGCCAGACCCCCGGGACAGAGCGGTGCCGGCACCTCACGCCGGCACCTCAATGTACTCGCGTGAGATGAGGCCGTCGAATGATCCTTCGATGGCGCCGGGTTGGTCAACGAACTGCTCGAGGGAGCGAGAACCAAGGACGGGACCAAGGTCACGCAGGACGACACCGATGACGACGGACAAGAGAGCCCCTCACCGTTCATTCACCAACAATTGACAATAAGGGTCCTCCATCTCAGTGCAGTGACGTCGGTCGGTCATCAGCGCTTCCTGGTTACCGGGTCTGACGCCACGGTCGATCGACGGGATCCCCGTCCAGGCTGGCCGGGCGCACGCGCTTGTCGTGCGGCGGGGGCGACAGGTTCCGGCGTCCTGAGCCGGGGTCGACCACCAGCGAGCGGTACGTGCGTGGAGGGGCTTGCACGGCCTGCTCGAGCAGCCGGTAGAAGAGCATGCCTCTCGCGCGGGAGCGCCGGCGGTTGAAGCGAAACGTGAACTCGTCCAGGTATGCCTGCATGTGGCCGGGCTTGACGCCGCCCTGATGAGTGCCCAGCAGCCGGCGCTGGACCAGCGAGGCGACGCGGTGCACACCCGGGAGGAGCTCGTGCGCCTGCTGGCCCGACGGACCGATCGGCTCGGGCTGATGCGTGTAGTCATCGCCGCACGCCGGCCGATAGCTCGCGAGCCCGTCGGTGATCACGATCGAGCCAGGCTCGACGTGGTCGAGCATGAACGCCCGCAGCGTCGGGCCGGCGACATCGGGGATCACCTGTAGCCGACAGCGGCCGAGCGCACGACCGTCCTGCTCGACCGCCACCTCGACCATTACCTTCCCTTGAGCGCCACGCCCGCGGACCCCGGGCTCGGGCCCACCGAGGAACGTCTCGTCAACCTCCACGATCCCGCTCAGCCGCTCGCGGCCGGGGCGCACCATCGCGCTGCGGTAGCGGTGCAGCATCGCCCACGCTGTCTGCTCGGAGCCGATCCCGAGCGTCCGCTTGAGCCCAAGCGCTGAGATCCCATGCTTCTGGCTGGTCATCTGCCACGCCGCGGCGAACCAGATCGTCAACGGCGTCCGCGTCCCGTGGAAGATCGTCCCCGCCGTCGCCGAAACACGACGACCGCACACGCCGCATGACCACCGACCGTCCGGGAGCTTCCACGCCTTCGTCCCGCGGCACACCGGGCAACAGAACCCATCCGGCCAGCGCAACCAGTCCAGATAGTCCAAGCACGCCACATCGCTAGGGAACCACGTCCGAACGTCAGCGTACGAGCCCGGATACTCGATCCCAACCCTCGGAGATCAACGAGACACCCAACGAATCTGCTGCACTGAGATGGAGGACCCTTATTGACAATTGCTACCGTTCCCGAACCGTCGCAGCACCGTCGCAGCACCGTCGCCCCGGGAGCGCCGACAGACAGGGAGTAGAGCCATTTCCGAGCGGCTCGGTGTGTGCAACCACAGTGGTGGCTGACGCTGAGCAGAGTGTGCGGAGGGCCGACGCCGCTTCCGGGCCCCGATGTTGGATCGCCCGCCGCTTCGCAGACCAAGGAGCTTGAACATCCCATGATCGATCGAATTCGACACGACATCCAGGAGCGGCTTGACCAGCTCCTGGCCGAAGCCGACAAGCTTCGTCGCGCACTGATCGCGCTCGATCCGCGCGAGCGCTCAACAACACCACCTGCGGAGCGCGCGAAACCGCGGGCGGCGTCAAAACAGCCGGCGGCGAAGTCGTCCTCGGCGAAAACGGCGTTGCCGAAGCCGCCCTCCACGCGCACCCGCGCTGCGAGCCCGCCAGCGCGGTCCGCGTCGGGCGCGACCAAGGCCAAGGTGCTGAGCGCACTTTCAAATGACGGTGCGCTGACCGCCGGCGAGGTCGCCAAATTGACCGGGCTTGGCCGTGCCACCGTCAGCACGACGCTCTCCAAACTTGCCAAGAGCGGCGAGATCGCGAAAGCCGAACGAGGCTACCGGCTGCCCGAGCCTGCGGACACTCCCGGCCTGGCCCAAGGCCCGGCGCCCGCCGCCAAGAAATAGCTCGCAGCTCCGCCGCCGATCCTCACCGTGGTTGGCTGGCCCCTCCGGGAGCTCGTAACCGCGCGCGGTCACGACCGGGTTCGCCCGCCGCCTCGGGGCGATCCGCTCTATCGGACGCCCCGAAACCATCGTTGAAGGTCACACGCGAGCTGGGTATCAACTTCGGGACCCGGCAGAGGCTCGCTGACACGGTCGCCCCGCGTGACGGGACTCCGACGCGCTCTACGAGCGGCGGAGCGGGAACGCCGCTGGTTCTCCCGGAGCGGGTCGGGTGCCGAGCACCCGGGGGGAGACGGCCGCCCAGCGCGCGAGATCGTGTGGGGGGAGCGAAGCAGATAGCCAGCACACGCCAAGCAGTCGGGCGTCATCGGCGCTGATGCTCGGTTGACGATTCGGCAGCAACCGGGCCGACCCGACGTTCGCAACGTCGTCCGGATCCCGGCGAGCAGCAACCGCCACGACGCGGCGCTCTGGACGCTTGCCAGAGTCAGCAAACAGCTCGATCCAGCGTGCTGTCCGAGGACCGGTGAGGCGCCAGCACTCCTTCCACCGCCCGGTCCGGAAGAGCCTTCACATGGCGTTGCTCGTTATCCTGACGCGACCTGGAGTTGAGCTTGCCGCGTACCCCTGACCTTGACGCAAGCTGCCATGACCGCCGCCAAGCGACCCGAGTTGCCGTCTGAGTTCCTTCCCGAGGTCCCGTCGTTCACGGTAACCAGCACCGATATCGCCGACGGTCAGCCGATGGCGCTGCCGCAGGTCTCCGGCGTCTTCGGCGCCGGAGGCGAGGACATCTCCCCGCAGCTTTCCTGGTCAGGCTTCCCGGCCGAGACCAGAAGCTTCGCGGTGACGTGCTTTGATCCGGACGCGCCGACGGGAAGCGGGTTCTGGCACTGGGCCATCGCCGACATCCCACCCGACGTCAGCGAGCTACCCACCGGGGCCGGCGCCCCCGACAGCTCGGACCTGCCCCAGCGGCGATCACGCTGCGCGGTGACGCCGGCGCCGCCCGCTATATCGGCGCCGCCCCGCCCGCCGGCCACGGCCCCCACCGCTACGTGTTCGCTGTGCACGCCGTCGACGTCGAGACCCTCGGCATCAACGCGGACACCACGCCAGCCCTGCTCGGGTTCAACCTGTTCAGCCACACTCTGGCCCGCGCCGTGATCGTCCCAACGTACGAGACGTGACCGTCGCAGGGAAACAGCGCGCCATATCCCGCCGCTAAAGACAGTCGCCGTACTGCGGCCACATGGCCGCTCAAAGGGAGGCTGCCGATCGTGGAGCAGCCGTCCGAGGCGACGGCCAAGCTGAGCGCTGCTTTTGCGATAGCGAGCACTGACGCGCGAGGACGAAGCTTATGCCGGCGTCCCGTAGCGGGAAGCGCGGCAGGTCCCGCGCGCATTGCGATCATCACCGCGATGGGGCCGATGGAGGCCGTCGCGACGACGTCTAGTTCGCCCGCTGCGATGCGGGCACTGTTGGCCGATGCCTCGACGTGGGCGCGATGGGGCTCGTGGTCGAAGGTAGAGGCCGAGGGTGGTGGGCCGCAGGGGCCGAACGCGGTACGGGGTCCTCGTGAAGGCGCCGTTCCGGCTTCACGAGCGCATCACCGGGTGGGTGCCGGGTGAGCGGATGGCGTACGAACTGCTCGACGGCATGCGTGTGCCGGGCCACACGAGCGGAGGTCACGCTTGAGGAGACGGTCCACGGCGGCACTGTCGTCCCCTGGCGCTCGACCTACGACCGGGCTGGGCCCCTCACGGCTACACGGACGCCACTTCTACTCCCTCCAGACGACCTGCACCCTCTTCATTTTGGGGCCCTATCCCGGACGTGCACCGGCATGCCGGAATCATCGTGTTCCTCGCACTCGCCCTCGTCGGCACCGAGGTGCTGCGCCGCCAGACCGCCGCCGAGTTCCCTGATACGCGCGCGGGCGCGGGCACGGTGACGGCTGCCGCGAGCGAGGGTGGGCACGAGTAGAGCCATCGCCGGCAGCATGACAACCGACGAGACTGCCTCCGACGGGAAGTTGGAGGAGCCCAAGCCCCCCTCAGCCAGACGCCTGCCGATCCGCGCGGCACCAGCCCGCGGGACGCCCACGCCCCCTCCTGGCGGGAATCATGCCCCCAAGAACACCCGACCGTCCGGTCAGCGCGGCCAGCAACTTCAGGGGAACGATGTGTACTCACACGCCGCAGGTCAAAGGACTCTGACTCGCCTCACCGAGCACCGACGCCGATAGCGCAGATTCCACGCTACCTACGATGACCACCACCATCCCGACCACGAATCGAGCATCCGATCCCTCGTGTCCCGGCTTCAGACACTCGACGATCGAGAACGCGAGCGCAGGCTCTTGCTCACGTCGCACTCTCGAGGCGACGCCGCGATCAGCCCGTCGCTGCCGTGCGGCCGTCGGCCACAGCAACCGCAGGAGCCGGAGCCGGCGACGCAGCCGGAGCAGACTGAGCCGGGTCGGCCACAGCAACCGCGGGAGCCGGAGCCGGCGACGCAGCCGGAGCCGGAGCCGGAGCAGCCGGAGCCGGAGCAGCCGGAGCCGGAGCGGGCTGAGCCGGAGCCGCCGGAGCCGCCGACGCAGCCGGAGCCGGAGCCGGAGCGGGCTGAGCCGGAGCAGCCGGAGCCGCCGACGCAGCCGGAGCCGGAGCGGGAGCGGGCTGAGCCGGAGCAGCCGGAGCCGCCGGAGCAGCCGGAGCCGGAGCGGGAGCGGGCTGAGCCGGAGCAGCCGGAGCCGGAGCCGGAGCGGGCTGAGCGGGAGCAGCCGGAGCCGGAGCGGGCTGAGCCGCCGACGCAGCCGGAGCCGGAGCGGGAGCGGGCTGAGCCGGAGCAGCCGGAGCCGGAGCGGGCTGAGCCGCCGACGCAGCCGGAGCCGGAGCGGGAGCGGGCTGAGCCGGAGCAGCCGGAGCCGCCGGAGCAGCCGGAGCCGGAGCGGGAGCGGGCTGAGCCGGAGCAGCCGGAGCCGGAGCCGGAGCGGGCTGAGCGGGAGCAGCCGGAGCCGGAGCGGGCTGAGCCGGAGCAGCCAGAGCCGCCGACGCAGCCGGAGCCGCCGCCGCAGCCGGAGCGGGCTGAGCCGGAGCAGCCGGAGCCGCCGACGCAGCCCGGGCAGCCGGAGCCCTCGGCTGCGGAGCGGGTGCATTGCTTGTCGCAATCGGCGCGGGGGTGCTGACGTGCGTGGTGGTCACCGCCGTGGCAGTGCTTGCCTGCGGCCACGTCTTGGGGGCGCCCGAGGCGCCGTCCATCGCCGCGCCGCCGGTGCTGGTCTTCGAGGAGGTGGCCTTCGATGCGACCGTCGCACTCGCTCGAGCCCGCGCCGTCCGCGCCGTCGCGGTAGCCGCAGCGGTGGACCCGGAGCGCGACGAGACCCGCGCGGCGGACGCCGTCGTGCCCCAGGCCCTCCCAGTCGGATGGGCGCTCAGCAGGCCGTTGATGATTGCGAGCATGCGCGACCCTGCTCCCATCGGGCCCGGCGGATAGACGCCGATCTCCAGGTGCGGGCCGGTCGAGATGCCGACGATCCCGTAACCGACCTCGCTGATCTGCTGGCCTGCGTGGACGCGCTGGCCGACCTGCACGGTGTCGGGGCCCGCATGGCCGTAGTAGACCTCGAGTCCCTTGAGCGGACCAGAGGTGATCTGGAGGATCGGCGCGTTGGGACCGAAGCCGCTAATCCCCTCGCCGATAATCACGCCGTCACCCATCGCGTACAGCGGCGTGCCACCGGGAGCCGAGTAATCGACGCCCTGATCAACGTAGCCGTTGACGATGTAGTTGCGCGGGAGCGGCAACGCGACACCGTTGGTGAGGACATACGTCGAGGGCTGAGAGCTTGGCGTGCTGGGGGCCACAACCCCGACACTCGGGGAACCGCCCGCGCCCGCGGGCGCGCCGCCGACCGGGCCGGAAGGGGGGTTGCTCGCACCATTGTTGGCCGCGCTGCCCTGACCGGTCCCCGAGGCGCTACCCTGACCGGTCCCGGAGCCGCTGCCCTGCCCCGCCTGCAAGTCGCTGCCCTGCGAGCTCGGCGCTGCCGCCGCGCCGTCCGCACCGGCAGCAGCCGACCCTGTGCCAGCGGGCTTAGAGACCCCGACGGCCGGGCCCGAGCCACCGACGACTGCCACCGCAGGCGTGCCCAAGCGCGCACCCGCCGAGGAGCCCGATGACGATCGCGGAACGACCGCGGAGTTGTCCTCGGCGACTGAAGCGCCGGGGCCGCCGGCTGCCGGCGCGCCATCCTGCAAGAGCAGCAGCACGGGGGCATCGAACAACAGCGCCCACGTCCTTGCGTCGATCGAGCCGGTTGGAGGAAGCCCGTGGCGACGCTGGAAGTCGACCACGGCCACGCGGGTGAGCGCGCCGAACATCCCGTCGACCCTCAGGTAGGTGAGCGGGACCACCTCGTTCAACCGGCGCTGCGCGGCTACCACGAGGCCTCCTTCGCTGCCCACTCGTAGCACCACCGGGCCACCGCTCGCGTCGAGCAGGCTGCGCGAGCCAGTATCGACGCTTCCCGACACCGCGGACCCGGAGCCGGCTGCGGCGGCGGCGCTCAATCGGGGAAGCACCGGAGCGGCGACCAGCGCAGCGCTGACCGCCAACGAGGCGCTCTTACGCTTGCGTCGGGCACGGCGGTCCACCTCGGCCAGCCGCCGGCGCTGCCGCGCGCGTGCGAGCGAGCGCTCCCACAGCTCGATGGACCCAAGATCGCGTGCGGGATGCATATCTCGCCTTACGTCGAACCGCGCAGTCGACACTCGGTGCTCCTTTCGGTTGGTCGCCTCCGAGGTGAGCTGTCGGGCTCGCGTGAACCGATCACGCTACGCCGCACTCAGGCGGCGATTCGCCCCCGCGACCGAAGCCGCAATGGGTCCCCCGGTCTCTGCCCTGAGGACAGGACGGAGATTCGGCGTTTCAAGCTGCGGCGCAGAATAGCGAAGCAGCCGACGAGAAACGTGAGCGCGCGTCCGCCGCCGAGTGCCGCGCGCCCCGTCGTGGGGCACAACCCCCCCCCAGCCAAGGCGTTCAGCGGGCTCCGGGCGCGCATGCTCCCAGCGGCGAAGCAGGGGCCGACCCGCGACCTGCTCGAGCACCCAAATTTCCCCGGCTGGCGCCGGTTTGTGATCGGAAGCAGGTCCCAATCACGCGGGGCGATCCCCGGTGCCGCGAACCACCCGCTCCCACATCCGCCCGGGCGGACCTCCGCCCCCGTCGCGCCATCCCCGAGGACAACGGGGTGCCCGCTGACGCCGCTGTCACCAGCGGCGTCGCCCGCCGCGAACGCGGCGCTCACCCACACGAGCCGGTGACCCCGCTCGAGACGATGCACTGAGCCACCCCCGCACCGACCGAAGGCCATTGACGCCCCACCCCTTGAGACCGAAGCAACCTTGTCCGCAGCGCCGTCGCTCGGTTGCGCGAGGGACAACAACCAGGCCTTCGAGCTGAACGTCAACGCCGCTCCCCCTTCCAGCCTAATCCGGGCGTCTCGAGAGGCCACCAAAGCCCGCACAACACTTCCGAGTCCGAACGAACTCGCCACTCTCGAGGCCGCGGCGCTCGACGCGGGCGAGACGCCCCAGTTCGTTCCAGAGCAGCCGTGTCGTAACGGCCGGACCGGCGCCTCGAGGCATCTGCTTCTCACCCGTGCGAAACCCTGGGCGTGCCGATGATGCATGTCGACGCCAGGCGCTACTCGCCCTGCGCTTCCCAGTAGCCTCCGCCTCCGCCTCCATCACGGCCAAGCGGGAATAGTAGTCCGGGAACTCGTTGAGATGCGCTCGGGCGATCTTCGCCGTCACCACTACGTCGTCGTCGGTGACGTTGGTCTCGAGATCATGGGTACCGTGCTCGAGTTCCACGTCCATCCCCATCCGGAACTGCTCGACCTCGAACCGGGATGTCGCCCAGTCAATCCCGATCTGCTCGCCAGCGGCACGGGCCTCCTCGGCCGTGAAGTGGGCTGCCTCGCTCATGACAACACGCTAGCGCACAGTCCGACAGTGCGGTCGCGCGCAATCCGACAATCCACCCGCCCAGGCGCACCGACCTGCGATAGCGTGACAGGCAGGGCAGCCCCAGCCTCCGCACTGCTCATCACCCGCAATGCAACACCGACGGCGCGGCCTGCCGCTCGTGAGCACGAAGGGATCCCGTTGCCGATTATCCAGAGGCAGCTCGGACATGCGCACCTCGCGATCACGTCGATCTACCCCCAGGGAATCGACACACGCGAGATCGTCGAGACGATCCACCACCGCCGACCGCCGGTGATCCCAACTAGCGCCGGCCTGCGGCCATAACGAAGCCCACGAGGGGGCACGTGATCGGCGCATCACGCGCCCCCTTCCCTCGCCGGACTCGAGGTCCGCAACGCGGCGCGGGAGAGCGCCACCCACGATGTCCGAACGCGCCAAACCCTGGCGCTGGCCGTCCGGGCCAACATGACTGCTCTGCGACTCGAGCAGGCACGACGCCCAGTCGCCGTAGCGCGCACGCATGTGGGCGAACCCGATAGCGCGCCGCGGCGTTGGCGGGGGCCGGATCGTGACGAGCGCAATGTCGCCAACGCGATCGCGCGACGCGGCGTAGTCGGACCCCGAAAGCAATCGTGCGGACGGTGGCCGCCTGACGGCCGAGAT
>CAWFKF010000045.1:0-66496 GCA_963816005.1 uncultured Solirubrobacteraceae bacterium
GTCAGTAATACTCAGTCTCATTATCGAGGCTCTGAGAGCCGTTCTGCGGCCATCCGAGCCATCGCCGCTGATGATTTGACCCCGAAACGGGCCAAAACGGCGCTTCGGGTATTGTGACCCACGCTCCTAGTAGTACTTCGTTATGTGTCGATTCGCCGGCCGAAATCCAAGAAACCGCATTCCAGTAAATGGCGTGTGCAAGCCAAAGAAGGAAATCGGGCTTCAACGTCGTGAGCGGGTCATTCTGGGCGGATACAGCGAGCTAACGAAGTACTACTAGGGCGCTGGGCGCGGGGCCACGCGATCGGGGCTTGCGCTCAGGGACGACGAAGACGGGTGCCGGGATCCAAACACGTCGCACTCCGGGCCGATCGAGAGCACGTAGTCGATGCCGTCATCGTGCAGGCGGGCGCGGAGCTTGGCGTCGTTGCCGTATGCCTGATCGCCGAGCACCGGCGCGCGGCGGACCTTCCAGCCCGCCGCCCTCGCGAACCAGTTCCCCGCCGAGCGCCGGCTTGGTCGCAAACGTCAGCTCTGCGGGGATCTTCGCCTCCCGCCGGCGGATCGGGTCCTGACACCAGTCCTCGGGCACGTAGAGCCGGAACCCCAACGGGACCGTCGCCTGTGGTGCTGACGGCGTGCAGCGACACCGCGATCTGGCAGCTGCCGATCTTCCCCAGCGTCCCGGAGTACTGACGCTTGACCCCCGGCGAATGCCGGCCGTACTTCGGGACCCCGGTGTCATCCAGCACCCACGCCACAGGCTCGATCACCGCGCACACCCGCTCAGCGACCGCCCGATCAATCACCGCCGGATCCCACGGGCTATCAGCCAGAAAATGCTGCAACGCCTCGTACTCCACACTCGTTCCGCCCATCCGCGTGACCCGCGGCTCCAACGACTTGCGCGCCCCCTCCATCATCAACGCCCGCGCGTAGTACTCCGCAGCCCACCGCTGCTCCGAGCGCACAAGACCCGACGCGACATCAACGAAGAACTCCGCCAACCGATCGACCACCGCCGGCGCGACCCCAACCAACTCCTCAACGATCCCGATGTCCATCACACTCGCAGCAACCATGCCAACCAAGTTCACCGCCGAGCTACAAAACCCTTCCCACCACCTACCAGAGCACTACTAGGAGCCTGGGTCACGGTATATTATAGTAGCTCAGAGTCTAATCATTAATCAGAGCCGGGGCTCTGAGAGCCGTTCTGCGGCCATCCGAGCGATCGCCGCTGATGATTTGATCCCCTGAAACGGGCCAAAACGGCGTTCTGCGGGCATAGTGACCCACGCTCCTAGGCCGAAGTTCCCCCGTAGTCAGTGGTTGTAGAGGCCGGGACTGTAGTTGCGGGGATTCCGGCCTTTTTGCTGATCCTGAAGTGTACCGACTACTATCAGGTCGACAAATGGGCATTGTCCAGATATGGGAAGGCCAGCCAGGCAAAGCGGTGCGATGCATGTGAGCACGACTACCCGCCGGTCTGGGGAGAACGAGTACAACGCGACGTTGCTGCGCCGCTCCTACCGCCAGGACGGGAAGGTCAAGAAGGAAACGCTCGCGAACCTGTCACACCTCCCGCCCGAAGCGATCGACGCGATCCGTGCCGTGCTCGCCGGCAAGACGGTGATGAGCGTCGATCAGGCGTTCGAGATCGAGCGTCCTCCCGGCCGGGCACGTCACCGCGGCGCTGACGATGGCGCGTCGGCTCGGGCTGGCGAAGCTGCTGGACCGCTCACCGTGCCGGGAGCGGATCTGTGCGTGGCGATGATCGTCGGCCGGGTGATCGGCCCGGGATCGAAACTCGGCATGGTCCGCACCCTCGGCCAGTCAACCCTGGCGCAGGAGTGCGGCGTGGTTGGAGCGGATGAGGATGACCTCTACGCGGCGATGGACTGGCTCGTGGAGCGCCAGGACCGGATCGAGGATCGTCTCGCTGCCCGCCACCTGCGTGACGGGGAGATGGTGCTCTACGACGTGTCCTCGAGTTACTTCGAGGGTCGCACGTGCCCGCTCGGGAAGCGTGGGTACTCGCGGGACGGGAGGCCCGGCCTGCCGCAGATCATCTACGGACTGTTGTGCGACACCGACGGGCGGCCGGTCGCGGTCGAGGTGTTCACCGGCGAGCTGCACGACGACAAGACGCTGCCGTCACAGGTCGTGAAGTTGAAGGACCGGTTCGGTCTCTCGCGGGTGGTGGTCGTCGCCGATCGTGGGATGGTCACGAAGGCGAACATCACGCTGCTGTCAGAGACCGACGGGGTGGACTGGATCACCGCGCTGAAAGCGCCGACGATCAAGAAACTCGCCCGGTCCGGGTGTTCAGCCGTCGCTGTTCGACGAGCAGAACCTCGGGGAGATCACCGACGTCGCGGAGTTCCCCGGCGAACGACTGGTCGTGTGCCGCAACCCGCTGGTCGGCGCGCAACGTGCCCGCAAGCGCAACGAACTGCTCGCCGCGACGGAGATCGACCTAGCCGCGATCGCTCACCGTGTCACCGCCGGGACGCTCACCGGGGCCGACCTGATCGGTCTTGCGACAGGTCCGGCGCTGAAGCGTTACCGGATGCGCAAGCACTTCCAGACCACGATTACTGACACCACGTTCACCTACACCCGCAAGACCGCGGAGATCGCCGCGGAAGCTGCGCTCGACGGGTTCTACATCCTGCGGACCGGCCTCACCGAGACCGACCTTCAGACCGGTGATGTCGTGCGCGCCTACAAGAACCTCGAACAGGCCGAACGGGCGTTCGGATCGATCAAGGGCCCGGACCTGCAGATCCGTCCGATCCATCATCACCTCGAGGACCGTGTTCGTGCGCACGTGCTGATCTGCATGCTCGCCTACTACCTCACCTGGCATCTGAAAGCCGCGTGGAAGCCGTTGTTGTTCACCGACGAGCACCGGCCCGTCAGTCCTGATCCCGTCGCGAAAGCTGAGCGCTCCCCGCCGCGCGACACAAAGCGCAGACGAAACGGACCAGCACCGGGCAGTCCGCGCACAGCTATCGCACGCTCCTCACCGAGCTCGCGACCCAGACCCAGAACACCACCCGCCTGCACGACCACGCCAGCACCTTCGAGAAGCTCACCCAGCCTACCGCGCTGCAAGCCGAAGCGCTCGACCTCGCCGCCCACGCCCCCGTCGTGGTCGATCGGTAGACACGACCCGAACACCCCAGAACCCCCGAAAACCCTGGGAACAAGCGGAATCTGGCTACCTCACCACCGGGAACTTCGGCCTAGGTTGCGGGCCACCGCGACCACGGCGGCGGTCGCCGCGAGCATCGCCGCGACCGCGCCCAGGATCAGCATCGACGCCGTCGCTGGCGGGGGAGGGCGTCGCGCCGGCGCTCGGACCGGGCGCCGCGGCCGGCCCTGGCCGCGGCGGTGCAGAATCCCGGCCCCGCGCCCCGTCGGAGCCCGGCAGCTCGACCACACGCCGTCGGAGAGCTCGACCAGAAAGGCTGAAGGCCGCGCGTCGAGCAATCACGGGCGGCCACGCGGAGCAGCGCCGTTGCGGCAGTCGCCTGCACCCGCTCGAACTCTTGGAGCTCGACCGACGCGAGTTGTTCGGACACGTCAGACGAGTCCGCGAACGATGCAACGGCGACCCGGCTCGAGCGCCGATTTGCTGCGGCCCCCTCTCAGTCCGCATTCAAGTGACACGACGCGGGCGATTGTAGGTCTGTTATACCTGCCGCGCTCATGCGAGAGACCCTCTCCACAACCGCTGCAAGGGCGGTCGCATCGCGCGCGCACAGGTGCCGGTCGTGAAGCTGCTCGTCACCGGCGGCGCAGGCTACATCGGCTCGATCGTGGCCGCGCAGCTGCTCGCTGTCGGCCACGAGGTCGTCGTGTACGACAACCTCGAGCGCGGTCACCGCGAGGCGGTCCCGCCCGGAGCACGGCTCGTGCCGGGTGATCTGCTCGATCTCGACCTCGTCACCAGCACGGTCGCGGAGGGCTTCGACGGCGTCCTTCACTTCGCCGCACTGGCGCTCGTGGGCGAGTCGGTGCAGCAGCCGGAGCTGTACTACAGGACCAACGTCGGCGGCAGCCTCAACCTGCTCGACGCGATGCGGATCCATCATGTGCCGCGGCTCGTGTTCTCATCGACGTGCGCCGTCTACGGGCAGCCGGACGAGGTGCCGATCTCCGAGCAGGCACCGCCTCGCCCGGCCAATGCCTACGGAGGCTCCAAGCTCGCGGTGGACGGCATGATCGGTGACTTCTGCCTGGCCCACGGGATCGGCGCCGTCAGCCTCAGGTACTTCAATGTCGCCGGCGCGAGCGGCGAGCTGGGGGAGGACCACGAGCCGGAGACGCACCTCATCCCCAATGTCCTCCGCGCGGCCTTGGGGATCAGGGAGTACGTCCAGATCTTCGGCACCGACTATCCGACCCCGGACGGGACCGCGATCCGCGACTACATACACATCGAGGACCTCGCGGCCGCCCACTTGCTGGCACTCGACGGGGCGCGCGGCGGCGAGCACCAGATCTTCAACCTCGGCAACGGCAGCGGCTTCTCGGTGCGCGAGGTGATCGCGACCGCCGAGGAGGTCACCGGCCGCGAGATCGCGACGCGCGACGCGCCGCGGCGTCCCGGCGACCCGCCAATGCTCGTCGCCGCAAGCGAGCGGATCCGGTCCGAGCTCGGCTGGGAGGCGCGCCGGCCCGAGCTGGCCGGGATGGTCGCCGACGCCTGGGAGTTCGCCCAGGCCCGACCGCAGGGCTACGCCGGTCAGGCCTGATCGTCGTCCGTCCCGGGCTCGAGCAGGTCCTCGAGCTGCTCGAGTGACGCCTGCAGGACCTCGGCGGGCGAGAGCGAGGCGTCGATCACCCTGATGCGGCTCGGCTCGGCCGCCGCGAGCTCCGCGTAAGCGGTCGCGATCCGATCGAAGAATCGCTCGTGTTCGGACTCGAGACGATCGACCGGCTCATTGCGCTCGCGGGAGCGATCGCGGCCGAGGGCGGGATCGATCGCCAGCAGCAGCGTGCGGTCGGGCCGCAGGCCGCCGGTGGCGAACTCGTTGACGTGGCGCACCGGCTCGATGCCGAGCTCGCGCCCGGCCCCCTGGTAGGCGAGCGAGGAGTCGACGAACCGGTCGAGTAGCACCCAGTCGCCGGCGGCCAGCAGCGGCGCCAGCGCCTCGTCGACGAGCTGCGCCCGGGCGGCCGCGTAGAGCAGCGCCTCGGCCCGCGGGCCGATCCGCATGCCCGGGTCCTTGACGAGCTCGCGCACGCGCTCGGAGGCCCCTACGCCACCGGGCTCGCGCAGCAACCGCGCCCCGACCCCGCGCTCGCCGAGCGCGGCGACGAGAGACTGGGCGAGCGTCGTCTTGCCCGCGCCGTCGAGGCCCTCGATCGTGATCAGTCGTCCCGTGCTCATGTGCGCGCGACTCCGACATTATCGGCGGCTAGCATCGAGGCGCATGCTCCTCGACCTCGATCGCCACCCGCACGCGCGCGCGGTGCTCACGCCGGCCGTGCCGCCGGACGGGCGGCCCTCGCACGCGTACCTGTTCCACGGCCCGGGGGGCGCCGGCAAGCGCGCGGCCGCCCGCGCGTTCGCCGCCGAGCTGCTCGCCGAGGGGGCGCCGGATCCCGATGGCGCCCGTGCCCGCGTCCAGTCGGGGGCGCATTGCGACCTTACGTGGGTCGCGCCGAGCGGGGCCCACGAGATCCTCGTCAGCGATATCGGCGGGCCCGTGGTGGCGGCGGCGACCCGCACGCCGTTCGAGTCCGACCGACGCGTGTTCGTGATCGAGCGCGCCGACGAGCTCGGCGACGAGGCGGCGAACCGGATGCTCAAGACGCTCGAGGAGCCGGCCTCGTTCGTGCATCTGATCCTGCTCACCGACCGCCTGGTCGAGGTCCTGCCCACGATCCGGTCCCGCTGTCAGCTCGTGCGCTTCGACGCGCCCCCGATCGAGCAGGTCGCCGCGGGCATCGAGGCGCTCGGCGTCAGCCCCGAGACAGCACTGGCCTGTGCGCGCCTCGCGCTCGGGGATTCCGAGCGCGCGCGGGTGCTGGCCGGCGAGCAGGGCGCCGAGCTCAGATCGGGGGCCGAGCGCTTCGCACGGGCCGCGCTCGCCGGCGAGGTGGCCCGAGCGCGCCCGTGGTCGGAGCTGCTGGCGGGAGTGCGCGCGCAGGGGGAGGCGACCCGGATCGAGCTCGAGACGCTGGCCGCCGAGGAGCTCGAGCTCTACCCCCGCAAGGAACGCAAGCGGATCGAGAACGAGTGGACCGAGCGCATCCGGCGCGCCCGGCGACGGGTGGAGACGGGGGCGCTCGACCTCGCGCTCCAGATCGTCTCGCTGTGGTACCGCGATCTGGCCTGCATCGCGTGGGACGCCCGCGAGCTCGTCCACCACGCCGACCGCTCGCAGGAGCTCGAGGCCGACGCCGGCCGCGACCCCGGACGGCTCCGTGCCGCCTTGGAGCTCGTCGAGGAGACCCGGCAGCGCTTCCAGCTCAACGTGTCCGAGGATCTGGCCTGCGAATCGCTCGCCTACCGGCTGGAGTCCGCGCTTGCCTGAACCCGAGGACGCGGTCGTGCTCGACCTCGGCGACGCCCGCGCGCCGCGGGTCCTGCTCCGGCCGCCGACCGAGGCCGACCGCCCCGAGTTCGTCTCGCTGATGCGCGCCAGCCGTTCCTTTCACCGGCCGTGGGCCACCGCTCCCGTCGACGACGAGCGCTTTGCCGCCTACGTCGCCGACTCGCGCCGCCCCGACTTCGAGGCCTGTCTGATCTGCCGCCTGCACGACGGCGCCATCACTGGCTTCATCAACCTCTCCCAGATCGCCCGCGGCCGGCTCCAGAGTGCCTACGTCGGGTACGCCGTCGGGAAGCCGTTCGCCGGCCAGGGGTACATGCGCGAGGGGCTCGAGCTGGTGCTCCGCCACGCCTTCGTCGATCTCCGGCTGCATCGCCTCGAGGCCAACATCCAGCCCGGCAACGCGGCCTCGATTGCGCTCGCCCGCGGGGCCGGCTTCCAGCGCGAGGGCTTCTCGCCCCGCTACCTCAAGATCGGCGGCCGCTGGCGCGACCATGAGCGCTGGGCGCTCCTGGCCGAAGAGTGGCGCTCATCCCGTTCAGGGCACGCACGGACGCCGGCCGGGCGCCGATAGACTGAGCCCGCCAAGCGCCGACGTAGCTCAGCTGGTAGAGCACTTCACTCGTAATGAAGGGGTCCCCGGTTCGAGTCCGGGCGTCGGCTTTTACACAGGATTGTTCTGCTAATCAACATATTCTTGCAGCACGATTCTGAAGTCTCATTTTGAGCCGCGACGTCCATTTAGCGTCCACCAGCTCCGCGTAGCTCGCGCTCGGCGGCCGCGCGGGCGGTGGCGGCTTCGTCCTTCGTGGCGAACATTCCGAGGTGGATCAGCCTCCCGTTCGCGCCGATCTGGGCACGCCAAGGCGTGGCTTTGGAGGCCGTGGGGACGTAGTAGACGCCGACGATCCCGGACGCGGTACGCGGTGCTCGGGGTTTCCTTGGGCGTGCGCGCTGCTTCGCAGCGATCTCATCCCGGTGTTGCTCGCGGTACTGGGCGTTGCGGCGAGACTTGGCCGCCCGGCAGGCGTCGCAGCGGCAGCCCTTCTCGTAGCGGCCGCGCGTGCCGTGACGCAGCTGCCGCTCGGCGAGTCGGTTGCGGCGGCAAGCGGCGCAGCGGATCTCGTACTTCGCGAGTTCGGCTTCGCGGCGTGCGGTCGACCAAGACCAGATGCGATGGTTGACCTTTTCGGCTGGGTCGCGGCGGTCGAGTTCGAGTTGCTTGTTCGTCCCACAGTCCGTGCACGTCTTGTCGACGAAGAACTCGGCGCGCCGCTGAGCGATCCATTCGCGGTGGTAGCGCCGCCTTGCGTCGGCGTCGAGGATCGGGCTCATCCTGTGCTCCTCAGCCGGCGCTGCTCTCGCGCGGCCCTGAGCTGGTCCGCGGCGGGGATCTGCTTCCCGTCCCAGTTCTCGATCACACCGGCGTAGTGCTGCTCGATCACCGTGACGCTCGTGCCGCACTGTTTGGAGATCGTCGTGAGCGGGACGCCGGCGTACACCTGGACGGTGATGAAGCTCGAGCGGAGGTCGCGCGGGCGCGTGTCCGCGGGCGCGACGCCGGGGTAGGTCGGGACGTTGCGGCGGTTCGCCGGCCGCTCCTGGCCTCGCCAGATCCGCGCACGCCAGTTGCGCCAGTCGTCGTCGCTCCAGAAGCCGCCGTCGTGCGCCGGGATCACCGGCTTCTTGGCATCAGGCCGGCCCGAGGCGAGGAACCATTCGCGCAGGTCCTCGGCCAGCGGTGCGAGCAGTGGCGTGTAGCGGACGCGGTGGCGCTTGGTGTCGCGGTAGCGAATCGCGCGCTCGCCGATGTCGTCCCAGGCGAGCCGGCAGACGACCTCTTCTGGCCGCGGACCAGAGTAGGCGAGCAGCGAGACGAGTGTGCGGTCGCGCAGGCTCGTGAGCTTGCCGCGGATCTCCTCGACATCGGCCGGGAGGAAGATATGGGGTTCCCGCTGTCGCTGGTAGCGCGGCTTGCGGGTGCTCGCGGCGGCGTTGTACTCGACCAGCTCCTCGGCGACGGCGAAGCTCAGGATCGACTGGATGATCGCCATCGACTTGCGCACGGTGGCGGCGCCGACGCCGGCCTTCTCGAGCTCCTCACGGAAACGGGTGAGGCGTTTCGGGGTCAGCTCGCGGACGCCGTACTCGCCGAGCCGGGGCATGATGTGGTTGACCCAGGTCCGGGCGTAGAAGTCGCGTGTCGACTCGGCGAGGTTCGGGCGACAGTCTCGACCACGCTGCCAGTTTGTAGCCAGCGGTACGCTCGGCCGGCGGTTGCGGCGCCACTGCTTCTCGCGGTTGCAGGGGAGTCTTCCGGCTGGCACCGTGACTGCTGAGTGGCCGAGATCTGATCGCCGGAGCCGACGGCGCCAGCTCCTGCATCCGTGGCGACCCAGCAAGCCTCATCAGGTGCCGGACCTGGATCGTTCATTAACGGCCGCGCCCCGGGCGGGCCGGGGCGCGGGAACGTCCGCCTGAGCAGGGAGAATGCGGGTTGCGAAGCAGCATTCCCGATCTCAGGAGGATCACCCAGATGGTGGCGCGTGATGGACTGGTTGACAAGCTAGATGTTCGGGCGGACGGGACGGGCATGGTCGGGCATGCCGGCAGCGCGCTGATCGCCGGCGTCGCTGACCGGGTCGGGCTGACAAGAGCGCTGTCGGCGGCGATGGCCCCGACCCGGCAACGCGCGTCGGCGCATGACCCGGGGATAGTGCTGCGCGACCTGGCGGTGATGCTCGCCGACGGCGGGAGTTGTCTGGCTGACCTGGGAGCTCAGCGTGACCAGCCGGACCTGTATGGCAACGTCGCGTCTGACTCGACGGCGTTCCGGGTGATCGATTCGATCGACGAGGAGTGCTTGGGCAGGTTGCGCGCGGCGGTCGCGCTCTCCAGAGCGCGGGCGTGGAAGCTCGGGGCGCGGCCGGAGCGGTCGATCGCGAGATGGCACAGTCGTTCTGAGCGGACGGTGATCGACATCGACGCGACGCTCACGAGCGCCAGCTCGGAGAAGGAGCACGCGGCCGGGAACTTCAAGGGCGGCTACGGCCATCATCCGCTGCTGTGCTATCTCGACGGGACCGGCGAGGCGCCCGCAGGGATCCTGCGGCCGGGGAACGCCGGCTCGAACACCGCCGCCGATCACAAGGCCGTGTTGGATCTCGCGCTTGCGCAGCTCGACCCGGAGGCGCTTGACGGGGAGATCCTGATCCGCGCCGACGGCGCCGGCGCAACTCTCGTTCCGCACTTCTCGTGGCCGTTATCTCACCCCATGCCCGACGTGTGAGGAGGTGTCGCTCAGGGGCCTGTGGAGTGGCTGAGGTAGGCGTTGGCGGGAATGCCGAGTAGGTCGAGCACTTGGTGTTGGAGGTCGTTGAGTTCGGGCTCGAAGATCTGCACGATCTCGCCGTCCCGGCTGGTGAGGTGGTGGCGGGCGGTGTCGGTGTAGAGGTCGAAGACGCGGGCGGCGGTCGGCGCTTTGGTGGCGCGGCCTTCGTGGTAGAGCGCGAGTTCGGGCACGTACTCGCGGGTCATGGCGGCGCGTAGCTCGCGTTCGATCAGGCATTGGCAGAGCAGCGCGATGAACTCGCAGCAGGCGAGTCCTTCGATCCGTGAGGCGGACTTCAGCTCGATCGGGGCGGCGCTGAGCACGGTCTTGAGCTGGTGGTGGCGTTTCTCGAGGTTCGGTTGGTAGCGGTAGGCGGCGAGCAGTTCGGGGTCTGTGAGGTCGCGGTCGTTGCTGACGAGCGGGAATTGCCCGTCGGTGGCGGCGTCGTAGGCGACCTGCTCGTCGTTGACGGCGAACGTGAGTGTGAAGATCGTCTTGGCGGTCTTGCGGTAGCGCGTCTGCTCGCCGGGCGGCCGCGCTTCTCCTGGCGGAAGCTGTCCTGCACGGTTTCGGTGATCTCGAAGGAGAGCCAGCGTTCCGAGCCGGCGCTGCTGAGCGCGTCCTGGGCGGCCTGCTCGGCAGTCAGGCGTGTCTTGAGTCGTGAGCGTGGGCTTGCCAGGCGCGCCTGGACGTCTTCCAGGGCTTGCATCCCTTGCTCGATCCGGGCGCGGCGCGCCTCGGCGTCACACGCGGTCTTCTGGCTGGAGCGCACCCAGGCGATGCGGTGCCCCTCGCTGGTCGGGATCGGCGCGGGCGCGGTCCAGTAGACCTGATCGGGATCGCCCTTGCGCTTGCCCGGACGCCTCGCCGCCTCGGTCCAGTCAAACGCGTGCGTCTGCGCCCATTCGCGGATCTGTGAGTCCTCGGCGCGTGAGCGCGGCAGGACGCTGAGGAACCGTCCGTCGTGGGAGTCGATGTGGCTCATCTGCTCGCGTGTGGCGAGCTTGCAGTCGGCGACGTAGAGGAACCCCGGGTGGCCGACGAGCGCGACCAGGTCGTCCCAGGTGGTGATGTGCGTCTGATCGTCGTTGGTGTTGCCGTCCAGCAGGCGATGCGCGAGCGGGACCGCCCCGTCGGCGCTGACGGTCAGCGTCAGCACGAACTGCTTCAGATCGGGGCGGTGGTCCTTGCTGTGCCCCAGCGCCGCCGCGACCGTCGGCTTGCCGGCGCGAGCGCGGCCGTCCGCCGCCGTGTACTCGCCGTGCAGCGTGATCGACGTCGAGTCGTTGTGCAACTGCGAGCAGTCAACCTGAAACTCCTTGATCACACCGAGCATCAACTCGGTCAACAACGAGCCGCGATCGGCATCAAACAGCTGGTCAAGCGCACGACCGACGCGGTCGTCGTTGAGCAGGGCGGCCTCGTCCGCCGCCAGCCCCAGCAGCCCGGGGTCATGACGCGCTGCCCACTCAGCCAGGCCGTAGAGCGGCTCGCGCGCCACGCACAGGTTGCGCACCAGCAACCCGATCGCGACCGCGGCCGGCAGCATCACGCGCCGATCGCCCGCTGGCAGATAGCGCTCCAGCAGCTCCTGCAAGCCGATCCGCGTAAGGAACCGGTCGACGATCGGCAGCGCCCCCAGGCGCTGCGTGGAGAGCTCGAATGGCTGCTGCGGGCGGTCGGTCATGCCGGGCTCCTCGTTTCGCTTCTGTCCAGCACCTACGATATGAATACAGTAGGTAGCGGACGGACACCACCAACCCACCGTCAATGAGCGAGAACACCGACCAGCCCCAATCCCGAGCAGCCGAGATCCACGACAAGATCGCGGCGCTCGGACCCTGCCTACCCGGCACGCTCAACAGCCGCATGCTGCGCTGCGGCAACCCGAACTGCCGATGCCGCGACGCCAACACCGACCAACGCCACGGCCCCTACCTCTACTGGACGCGCAAGATCTCCGGCAAGACCGCCAGCAAGCTGCTCAACGCCGAGCAGGCCGAGCGCTACCGCCCCTGGCTGGCCAACGACAAACGCCTACACGACCTCGTCCGCGAACTCGAAGCCCTCGCGATCCAGGCCGCCCAACACGCCGAAGGGTGGGGGGAGAAATGACCTCCGAGAAGTGCGGAACGAGAGGTTTCTCGTTCCGCACTTCTCGTGGCCGTTATCTCACCCCATGCCCGACGTGTGAGGAGGTGTCGCTCAGGGGCCTGTGGAGTGGCTGAGGTAGGCGTTGGCGGGAATGCCGAGTAGGTCGAGCACTTGGTGTTGGAGGTCGTTGAGTTCGGGCTCGAAGATCTGCACGATCTCGCCGTTCCGGCTGGTGAGGTGGTGGCGGGCGGTGTCGGTGTAGAGGTCGAAGACGCGGGCGGCGGTCGGCGCTTTGGTGGCGCGGCCTTCGTGGTAGAGCGCGAGTTCGGGCACGTACTCGCGGGTCATGGCGGCGCGTAGCTCGCGTTCGATCAGGCATTGGCAGAGCAGCGCGATGAACTCGCAGCAGGCGAGTCCTTCGATCCGTGAGGCGGACTTCAGCTCGATCGGGGCGGCGCTGAGCACGGTCTTGAGCTGGTGGTGGCGTTTCTCGAGGTTCGGTTGGTAGCGGTAGGCGGCGAGCAGTTCGGGGTCTGTGAGGTCGCGGTCGTTGCTGACGAGCGGGAATTGCCCGTCGGTGGCGGCGTCGTAGGCGACCTGCTCGTCGTTGACGGCGAACGTGAGTGTGAAGATCGTCTTGGCGGTCTTGCGGTAGCGCGTCTGCTCGCCGGGCGGCCGCGCTTCTCCTGGCGGAAGCTGTCCTGCACGGTTTCGGTGATCTCGAAGGAGAGCCAGCGTTCCGAGCCGGCGCTGCTGAGCGCGTCCTGGGCGGCCTGCTCGGCAGTCAGGCGTGTCTTGAGTCGTGAGCGTGGGCTTGCCAGGCGCGCCTGGACGTCTTCCAGGGCTTGCATCCCTTGCTCGATCCGGGCGCGGCGCGCCTCGGCGTCACACGCGGTCTTCTGGCTGGAGCGCACCCAGGCGATGCGGTGCCCCTCGCTGGTCGGGATCGGCGCGGGCGCGGTCCAGTAGACCTGATCGGGATCGCCCTTGCGCTTGCCCGGACGCCTCGCCGCCTCGGTCCAGTCAAACGCGTGCGTCTGCGCCCATTCGCGGATCTGTGAGTCCTCGGCGCGTGAGCGCGGCAGGACGCTGAGGAACCGTCCGTCGTGGGAGTCGATGTGGCTCATCTGCTCGCGTGTGGCGAGCTTGCAGTCGGCGACGTAGAGGAACCCCGGGTGGCCGACGAGCGCGACCAGGTCGTCCCAGGTGGTGATGTGCGTCTGATCGTCGTTGGTGTTGCCGTCCAGCAGGCGATGCGCGAGCGGGACCGCCCCGTCGGCGCTGACGGTCAGCGTCAGCACGAACTGCTTCAGATCGGGGCGGTGGTCCTTGCTGTGCCCCAGCGCCGCCGCGACCGTCGGCTTGCCGGCGCGAGCGCGGCCGTCCGCCGCCGTGTACTCGCCGTGCAGCGTGATCGACGTCGAGTCGTTGTGCAACTGCGAGCAGTCAACCTGAAACTCCTTGATCACACCGAGCATCAACTCGGTCAACAACGAGCCGCGATCGGCATCAAACAGCTGGTCAAGCGCACGACCGACGCGGTCGTCGTTGAGCAGGGCGGCCTCGTCCGCCGCCAGCCCCAGCAGCCCGGGGTCATGACGCGCTGCCCACTCAGCCAGGCCGTAGAGCGGCTCGCGCGCCACGCACAGGTTGCGCATCAGCAACCCGATCGCGACCGCGGCCGGCAGCATCACGCGCCGATCGCCCGCTGGCAGATAGCGCTCCAGCAGCTCCTGCAAGCCGATCCGCGTAAGGAACCGGTCGACGATCGGCAGCGCCCCCAGGCGCTGCGTGGAGAGCTCGAATGGCTGCTGCGGGCGGTCGGTCATGCCGGGCTCCTCGTTTCGCTTCTGTCCAGCACCTACGATATGAATACAGTAGGTAGCGGACGGACACCACCAACCCACCGTCAATGAGCGAGAACACCGACCAGCCCCAATCCCGAGCAGCCGAGATCCACGACGAGATCGCGGCGCTCGGACCCTGCCTACCCGGCACGCTCAGCAGCCGCATGCTGCGCTGCGGCAACCCGAACTGCCGATGCCGCGACGCCAACACCGACCAACGCCACGGCCCCTACCTCTACTGGACGCGCAAGATCTCCGGCAAGACCGCCAGCAAGCTGCTCAACGCCGAGCAGGCCGAGCGCTACCGCCCCTGGCTGGCCAACGACAAACGCCTACACGACCTCGTCCGCGAACTCGAAGCCCTCGCGATCCAGGCCGCCCAACACGCCGAAGGGTGGGGGGAGAAATGACCTCCGAGAAGTGCGGAACGAGAGTTGTGGCCCGTCGCGATCGTGGCTTTGGCGTGTCCGCGGCGGCTCTTGATCCGGTGGTAGCGGGCGGACAGGTAGGTGCCTTTGGTGCGCACGACCCCTTTGGCGCACTCGGTCAGGGTTCCGCGGAGCCACTTGGAGCCTTTGCGGGTCTTGGCGGAGTGTTGCTTGCCGCCGGATTCGCGCTGGCCGGGGCACATGCCGCCCCAGGAGGCGAGGTGATGCTCGGTCGGGAAGCGGCTCATGTCCGGTCCGATCTCTGAGAGGATCAGCTCGGCGGCGCGCTTGTCGACGCCGGGGATCGTGTCGAGCAGCTCGAGCTCACGGGAGAAAGGGCGGGTCAGCTCCTCGATCCGCTCGGACAGGGTCGCGATCGTTTCGTCGAGGAAGTCGATCTGCGCGAGCATCTGCCCGATCAGCAGCGCGTGGTGGCCGGTGAAGCGGCCTTGGAGCGCTTCGCGGAGCGCGGGGATCTTCTTGCGCAGCGCTCCCTTCGCCAGCTCGGCGAGCACGTCGGGATCATGGGTGCCGGAGATCAGCGCGTCGAGCATCCGCCGGGCGGACACGCCGAGTACCTCCGACGCGACCGAGGAGAGCTTGATCCCCGCGTCCTGGAGGGTCTTCTCGACCCGTTGCACCTCGCGGACGCGTTCCTGGATCTTGGCCTTGCGGTAGCGGACCAGGTCGCGCAGCTCCCGCAACGGCCGGGGCGGCACGAAACTCGCTCGCACGAGTCCGTGCTCGACCAACTGACAGCCCCACTCCGCGTCCTGCACATCACTTTTGCGGCCGGGGACGTGACGAAGATGGCGGGCGTTGTAGAGCCGGCAGTCGAACTCGTCCTCGAGCAGGTAGTAGACCGCACGCCAGTAGACGCCGGTGGACTCCATCCCGACGGCTGTGACCGCGTAGCTGCGCAGCCAGTCCGCGAGCGTGATCAGCCCCGCGGTCGTTGTCGAGAACTCGTGGATCTCCTGGCGGCGGCCACCGTCACCATCGGGGACGCGCACGCATGCGGTGATCTGCGACTTGTGGATGTCGAGCATCGCGCAACGCTCGATTAGACGATTCATCAACCCTCCCAAGGGTCAGAGGAACAGAACGACCGCCCGGGAGAGCCTCATACGGTGGAGTCTGAATCACGTGCTCAAGGCAACAGTTCGGGGTGCCCGAGACTCTCGCGTCCCACTCATAATCGGGCTCTCTGGCACCAGTTAGAGCCGACGTCGACCAAGGCGGCCGCCACGCAGTACAGCCGCCTGAGGCCCGCCGCGCCAGCGACGCACAAACATTTTCATGCGTTCCGGGTGGGCCCCGCCAGGGGCGCATGATCACTCATATGGAGGAACGTCTGTCAAGTGAGCAGCGTTCATTCTCCCCTCGTTGCTGCCGTTGGGGGGTTGGTGGAAGTTTGCTCGGGTGGGGAGGCGTCGGGCGAAGTTCTCGACGTCGGTCAGTCTCATATGCGGGGGTTGGCTACCCCAGGTCGCTGGTTGCGTCGCTGGCGAGCGCGTGTCTAGAAGCGGGCGTGGCCTGGTGAGGGCTGCCCATAGTAGTGCCGCGTGTGCCAGCGGACTTCGGGGCCCGGCGCCTCCCCACCCGAGCGGGAGAGGGCTGTCAGCTGGAGTTATGGAGCAGTCGCGGCGGCCCAGAGGAAGCAGGCGAGCTCGCGCGCGCATGCGACGGTGATCACGTTGCCGGGCTTCTTGCGCTCCCGCATCCGGCGGTGGATCCGGTACAGGCGGTGCTGGGCGCGTGAGGCGATCTGCAGGACGTGGTCGGGCAGGCCCTCCTGACGCTCTGCGAGCGTCCGTCCGATCCTCGGCGGACGGGCGTAGTGCCAGGCGGCCTCGACCAGGATCCGCCGGGCGTACTTGGAGCCGGTCTTGGTGATCGACCCGTGCACGTCTGACTCGCCGGACTGCTGGCGCGAAGGCACCAGCCCCAGCCACGATCCGAGCTGCACCGCGCGACCGAACCGCTCGAAGCCGGCGACCTCGAGCACCACGATCAACGCCGAGAGCGTGTCGATCCCCCGGAACGCGCGCAGCCGGCGGACCAGCGGCCAGAACTCCGGGTCCAGCGCAACCCACGAGAGCCGCTCGTCGAGCGCCTGTTTGCGCGCCACGAGCCCGTCGCAGGCGGCGAGGTTGTCGATGAACGCCAGCTCGGTGTTCTGATGATCGAACCTCTGCGCCGAGAGCCACTGACGGTGCGTCTGAGTCCAGGCGGTGCGGTCCCACACGCGACCGTGACGCAACAGCAGCTTCGAGAGCCTGTGCCGGCAGCGCATCAAGTCGAGCCTGACCTGCTCGCGCGCCCTGGCCAGGTCCCTCGCCGCCTCGAACGTGGCTGACGGCACCGCGATCGGTGTCAGCGCGCCGGCCATCAGCTGCCGCAACAAAAGGTCGGTGTCCCGGCGGTCTGACTTGTTGCGATCGCCCGCCGGACGCGGCGTCTTCGATGGCGCGATCACCTGACAATCGATCCCCGCCGCAACCGCCGCCCGGTACAGCCCGAACCCGGTCGGGCCCGCCTCGTAGCACGCCCGCACCGGCCCAGGCAACCCAGCCAACCACCCCACGACCGGCTCCACCACCCCGGTATCGAACCGCTGACGCGACAGCTCGCCAGTCACCACATCCAACGACGCCGCATAGGTCGAGCGCGCGTGGACATCCATCGCCGCCCATGTCATCGTTCCCCTCACGACCGGACCTCCTTCGTATGGGGTCAGCCGGAGCCCATCTCCGGCCAGACAAACCCCCGCAAAATGCGACCGAGGTCCGGCCTTCAACGTCCCGGCGAATCATCTCCATAGGGTTCTAGGGCGGCGTCCGCGATCTGGTGGCCAGCGGAGATCGGGAGATCACCGACCGCTTGCTGACGATTGAGTCCCGCGCGTCCAGCTAACGACCCGCACGACCGGCGCCGCGCTCGCAATCGCCCAGTTGGACGCGTCAGAGACCGAGCGTCGAGGGTGCTAGTGTCCTGCGCCTTAAGTTCGTGGGAGAATTATGGTACACTTGGCTATGCCAAGAACTGGACGTCCCAAAGCTGTTCTGGAATTGACAGATGAGGAGCGTGAGCAGCTCGTGCGGTGGGAGCGGCGGCGGAAGTCATCCCAGGCACTGGCGTTGCGCTCGCGGATCGTGCTGAAGTGCGCGGCGGGCCTTGCGAACAAGGAGGTCGCCGAGGCGGTGGGAGTGACTGCGACAACGGTCGGGAAGTGGCGCTCGCGGTTTTGCGAGCTGCGGCTGGACGGGCTCTCAGACGATCCGCGTCCCGGCCGGCCGGCGACGATCACGACCGAGCAGGTGGAGGAGGTGCTGGTCGCGACGCTGGAGTCCACGCCGGAGAACGCGACGCATTGGACGCGCTCCTCGATGGCGAAGCGCTCGGGCTGTCGAAGTCGACGATCGGCAGGATCTGGCGGACGTTTGAGCTCAAGCCGCATCGGACGGACACGTTCAAGCTGTCCAACGATCCGTTGTTCGTGGAGAAGGTCTATGACGTGGTCGGCCTGTACCTGGACCCGCCCGAGGGCGCGGTCGTCTATTGCGTTGATGAGAAGACACGAACGCAGTAGGTAACTTCGAGTTTGAGTGGCGGGGACCGCGTCCGGTGGGAAGGAGTCTGCCGTGACGCGTTGTATCTGTAGGGCTGATGGCGTTGCGACGTGCTCATGCCGACGAATACGCGGTACGGGTCAACCGCGCGGTCGAGTTGCTGGGCGATCGCTCGCCGGCGGACGCGGTGCGCGGCCTGCAGGCGGAGTTCGGTCTGTCGGAGCGTCAGGCGCGTCGGTATGTGAACGCGGCACTCGCGCGGCCGGATGGGGTGGTGGTTCCGGAGCGCACGGTGGTGTTCACGGTCAGGTTGGCGCCGTCGCTGATCGCTGGACTGCGCGAGCGTGCGCTCTCCGGTGGCGTGTCGTTGAGCGCGACGACCGCTGCGGCGGTCGGTGCGTATCTCGAGCAGGCCGGCGAGCGGCCCGGTGGCCAGGCGCGTTGAGGTCGAGTTCGTCGGTGACCGCCTCGCCGATGCGCGGCTGGCGCGGGCGTATGTGATCTTGGCGCCGGAGCGGCGTCGTGTGACGGGCAACGAGCGGAGGGACGATGGTGAACGACAGCAGCGTGGAGCAGTTGACGGGTCGGCGGGGCAGGGTGGCGGCGATCTACGCGCGGGTGTCCTCGGATCGGCAGCGGCGCGAGCAGACGATTCAGAGCCAGACCGTCGCGCTGCGTGAGCTCGCCGCCGCGCGCGGGCTGCTGGTCCCCGAGGATCTGGTGCTCGAGGACGAGGGCGTCTCGGGCGCGGTGTTGCGCCGCCCGGCGCTGGAGCGGCTGCGCGACCTGGCGGTGGAGGGTCGCTTCGAGGTGCTGCTGTGCCACGCGCCAGACCGGCTCGCGCGCCGCTACGCGTATCAGGTGCTGCTGCTGGAAGAGTTCCAACGTGCCGGGGTCGAGGTTGCGTTCGCGAAGGAGCCCGAGCGATCCGGCACTCCCGAGGATGAGCTGCTGCGCCAGTTCCAAGGGATGATCGCCGAGTATGAGCGGGCGCAGATCGCCGAGCGGTGTCGGCGTGGGAAGCTGCATCGCGCCCGGGCTGGCGCAGTGTCGGTCATGGCTCGCGCGCCATACGGCTACCGGTATGTGAAGCGCTCCGAGCACGCCGACGCGTGCTTCGAGATCGACGAGACCGAGGCGCCGGTGGTGCGCGAGATCTTCCGCCGCTACCTCGAGGAGGACGAGTCGATCGCGAAGATCGCTCGGTGGCTCACCGCGCAGGAGGTGCCGACCAGGACCGGCGCAGCGGGCTGGAATACCGGCACGCTGTGGGGGATGCTGCACAACCCGGCGTATGCTGGGCAGGCCGCCTACGGCAAGACGCACGCGACCGGCGCGCCCGTCCAGGCCAGGCGTCAAGCGCGGCTGCGCGGGCAACGCTCCGCCCGGGTCTCGCGCGAGGGTGTCGCGCCGGAGGAGTGGAAGCAGATCTCGGTGCCCGCCCTGGTCACCGAAGAGCAGTTCGCGCTTGTCGGGCAGCGACTTGAGCGCAACCGGGTGATCTCGCCGCGGAACACCAAGCGCCCGTCGCTGCTGCAGGGGATCCTCGTCTGCCGCCACTGCGGCTACGCCTACTACCGCTGCTCGACGCGCAGCAAGAACGGCAAGCTGCGCGAGTACTACCGCTGCTCGGGCACCGATGGGCATCGCCGTCCCGAAGGCCGCGTGTGCAACAACCAGCCGGTCCGCCTCGCCGAGGTCGACGAGCTCGTCTGGGCTCGGGTACTCGGACTGCTAGAGGACCCCGCGCTGATCCAGGCCGAGATCGACCGCCGGCTCCAGACGATGCGCGCGACGCACCCTGCCGCCGGGCGTCGGGACGCGCTCGAGCGCGACCTCACCCGCGCGCAGACCGCGCTGCGGCGGCTGCTGGACGGCTACCAGGAGCAGCTGATCACGCTTGAGGAGCTGCGCGCCCGCTCGCCCGAGCTGCGCAAGCGTGAGGCGGCGGTGCAGGCCCAGCTGGACGCGCTCGACGCCGAGTTGCACGACGCCGAGACCTACCTCAAGCTCACCGAGACACTCGACGGGTTCCGGACCCGGCTCACCGCGAACGCCGAGAGCTTGACCGTCGAGCAGCGCCAACACATCGTCCGGCTTGTCGTCCGCGAGGTCCTGATCGGCGAGGACGACGTCACGATCCGCCACTCGATCCCGGTCCCCACCGGCGACCAGCCGCCCGGGTATCTACTGCGTTCGGGTAGTCGAAAAGAGCCAGGTGCAAGCCCTGGCACGATCGCAGCCGGCGTTCCCGATGATGCCCGGCATGTGCGAGAGGCGCACCCACGACTACCTGCGCCACGGCACCACCAGCCTGTTCGCCGCGTTCAACACCGACGACGGGACGGTGATCTCAAGTCTGCATCGCCGCCACCGCACGATCGAGTTCAAGAAGTTCCTGACCAAGATCGACGGTCTGGTCCCCAGTGAGCTCGATGTGCACCTGGTCTGTGACAACTACGGGACTCACAAGAGCCCGGCGATCCGCACATGGCTCGAGCAGCATCCCCGCTTCCACGTCCACTACACCCCCACCTACTCAAGTTGGATCAACCAGGTCGAACGATGGTTCGCCTATCTGACCGACGATCTGCTCAGGCGCTCCGATCACCGCAGCGTGCAAGCGCTCGAGAAAGACATCCGGAACTGGGTCACGGAATGGAACGAGAACCCCCGCCCGTTCATCTGGACCAAGTCCGCTGAGGAGATCCTCGCCAAGCTTCAACGACTTCTCCGACGAATTAACGGTGCGGGACACTAGTAGCCGACAAGGAGAATTCCCTTGAAGTGCAACCCGGTCGGAGAGCATTCGCAGAACCTCATCGCGGATCTTCATCGGATCGGCGTCGAGCTCGGCGAGGACGCGTTTCGCAGTGTTGTCTCGCTGGCGGAGCAGCGCGAGCAGGATGCGCTCGGTGCCGATCCGGTTCTGCCGCAGGCTGAGCGCTTCTTTTAGCGCCACCACGAGCTCGTTCTTGGCATCGGCGTCGAACGGCAGCTGACGGACGCTCGGCTCCTCACCGGCGCCGACGATCGACACAACGTGCGCACGAACGAGATCCACCGTGGCTCTGATCTGAGTAAGCGCAGCCCCGCTGGTGATGCCCGCGAATCGCTGAACCGCGCGCTGCGCACGAAGCACATACGCAGAGCCGGGCTCCAGCCGGGACCCTTGACCGGATTAGCATTTCAGCCCTCCGGCTACGCTAGCGTGTTGTGACGGATGCGCGGGTTTCGGCGGTGGTATTACGCTGCGTGGCAATTAGTGCGTGGTTACTTGGCGTAGGCGACGTACTCGCCGTCGAAGTACTTGCTGACAATCTCACTTGTGCGGGTTGCGAGATACTCGACGGTGAGAGTGACGAGCTTGGCGAGGTTGGATGGGCGGCGTCGCGCGACGTGGGTGTGAACGTCCTGGTTGAGCAGCTCATCGGGATTGAGCTCCGGGGCGTACGGTGGAAGGTAGAACAGCTCCATCCGCGGATGGTCCAGCAGCCAGTACTCGACCGCGGGAGACTTGTGGAAGGAGGCGTTGTCAACGATCAAGAAGATCTTGCGCTCGGGGAAATGCTCGAGCAGCTTGTCGAGGAAGTCCAGGAAGCGGATCTCATCGCAGCTGCCCTCGAAGATCTCGAACACCAGCGTGCCGTCGGCACCGATCGCGCTGATCACGTTGGCCGAGAAGCGCTTGCCGGTCAGCGGCACGATCGCGCGCTCGCCGATCGGCGCGTAGCTCTTGCCGGCGGTCTGCCCGGCGCGCACGCCCATCTCATCGCCGAACAGCATCCGCGCCCCTTCGCGCCGCGCGCGCGCCTGGATCGCCGGGAACTCGTCCTGGAGCCACACCCGCACCCGCTCGGGGTCCTGCTCGAGCCACCGCCGCTGCGGCTTCTTGCCCGAGAACCCCCAGCGCCGCAGGTAGACACCGACCGTCTGGCGACTGAGCCCGAGCCCGAACCGCCGCTCGATCAGCGCCTTGACGGCCTGCCTTGACCACAACACGCCGGGAATCTGCAGCTGATCGGGGTTCGTGCCCTTCATCAGTCGGATCAGCTCTGCCTGCTGGGCGTCGGTGAGCGCCATCTGCTCGCGCGAGCGCCGACCACGCCGCCCCTCCCTCAGTCCCTCAAACCCCCTGAGCTGGTGGCGAGCCATCCACAGCGACACCGTCCGCAGATGCACCCCCAAGGACTGCGCCACAACCGCGTGAGTGCGTCCGGCCAACACCATTTTCACACCCCGCTCACGCAGCGCTTCCCGAGTCGTGCCTGACACCCGTCTAGCGTCACTCTTCACACAGTCAATACTATCACGCTGACACACCCAAATGCACTGCCACATGGCGTAGTAATTGTCACGCGCCGTAATAATGCGGTCCGGGTGCTCGGCCGGCGTGGACCGGCTATGACGGCGTGTCGGCTGGTGCAGCGTGGGGGATTGATTCTTGGGTGCCTGGCGCTTGGGATGATGCCAGTGATGGGAGCGGCCGCGGACGTTGCAAGCCCCGGCGCGCGGTCGGGGAGGTTGCCGTTGGTTGTTCGCAGGGCTACCGTGGGCGTGGTCGGTGCCCGGGTGGTCGGTTATGCGACGATCGTCAACTCCGGAAGGGGGCGCGTCCGGCCGACGGTGGGGTTCTTGAGCTTGCGCCCGGTCTCCGGCGGCGACCTTACCGGGGTTGCGGGCTTCTCCGTTCCGGGGCTTGCGGGAGGCGCGTCGACGACGGTTCACTTCAAGGCGGTGATCAAGGCGGCGTCGTTGGTCATCCGGCCCGGCAGGTACGCGGTATTGGTGTGCCTTGATGTCGATAGCCAGATCCAAGCGTTTGTCGCGAAGCGGAACTGCGTGGCGGTCGGTGCGATTACGATCGCGAGGGGCGGCAGCCCTGGTGCGGGCTCTTCGCCGCCGGACACGATCATCAGAGGCGGCCCTTCCGGTGTCGTTGGGAGCTCGTCGGTTGTGGTCAGCGGTGCTCACGACTCCGTATCTGGGGTGGAATACGTACTAAAGCTCCTACACCAAGCCGCCGGCCACAGGCTCAAAGCCAAGGCGTCGGCGAAACCAACTACCGGCAGCCCCATCACGAAGGGCCTGACGCTCACCGGTACGTGACCTGGACGGTCAATCCGTCCTCACCGGCGAGCACCTCGCAGGAAGCGGTGTCGCGGGCGCTGAGAACGGCGCCGCGCGGCTACTGCTCACCACGCTCTTGCCGGTCAGCAAGCCTGGCGGCCGGGGCCGGACGCACGGCCTCTCTTGCGCATACGGGGGCTATGGAGAGTTCGTGCGAAAAGCGCGATAGGCGGGCGTAACGGCTCCCTTGATCAGGCGGCTAGGGCGTCGGCTGCAGCGGTCAGGGGTCGGTAGGCGCTCTTATTGTGTAGGCGCTCGGGTAGCGCGATACGGTAGCGGCCGGTGAGGGTGATGTGGTCGGTGCCGAGCGGGCTGAGGCGCTCGATGTCGGCGCCGGCGATCTCGACACCGGTTGCGTTGAGATGATCGAGTGCGCGCTGGGTGTAGATGGTGTTGTAGAGCACGATCGTGTTCAGGATCAGCCCGAGCGCGCCGAGCTGTTCTTCTTGGCCTTGGCGGTAGCGCTGGCGTAGCTCGCCGCGTCGGCCGTGGCAGACATTTGCGCGCGAGGCCGTGGCGTCCCTCGCCGCGGTTGAGCTGGGTGAGGATCCGGCGCCGGAACGGCTGATCGTTGCAGTAGTCGAGGAGGTGGACGGTCTTCGCGGCCCGACCGACCTGCTGGAGCGCTTTGGCGAGCGAGGCGAGATGGCGGGTGTGGCTGCGCAGCGCGCGGATCAGTTGGCTGGCGGTGGTGTGGCGTTGCAGCAGGCTGCCGGCGACGCGGAGCAGGTCGTCGTAGTGTGTTTGGATCAGTCGGGTGTCGATCTGGTGGCGGGCGATCTCGTCAAGCGCCTCGTAGTCGGTTCGGTTGATGCGCCAGAAGCGGGCGGCGCCGGAGTCGGCCAGCCGCGGGCTGTAGCGGTAGTCGAGGAGGCGGAAGAGGCCGAAGATGATGTCGGTGTAGCCGGCGGTATCGGTCATGATCTCGTGCGGCCGGACGCTGGTCTGTGGGTCCAGGAGCCCGTCGAGGATGTAGGGGCCGTCGGGCTCGGTGCCGGTGATCACGATCATGTGCAGGCCGGCGTAGTGGTCGGCGGTGGTGCCGAGCAGCGTCACGCCGCGGCGGCGGTCGAAGTAGTGGGACAGAACGCGACACATGACGTGCTCACAGGCTCACGACACACGGAACCTGACACACGATCTGGCGCTCGCCTATCACGACCTCGGTGCACCGCCACGTTTCGCGCTCCCCCATCACGGAGCACTCACTGATCGCTGGCTCGCATCACGGGTCCGGCGGATTTACGCGCTCATCGCGGAGCGGCAGCGTGGGTCAGCCGATCACTATGGGGGCGGCGGCGCCCCGGTGGCCAGCGCCACCGCTGCCTCGGCCACCTTGCGCGCGAGCACCAGACCGGTCAGCGTCGGGTTGACCGAGCCCACTGTCACGAACAGAGCCTGATCGGCGCAGAACGCGTTGGCCACGTGGTGGAATCGGCCGTTGGTATCGGTCACCGATGTCGCCGGGTTGGTGCCCATCCACAACGTGCCCGCCTCGTGGTAGGTCGTGCCGAGACCGTCGCGGTTCTGGCCGGTCACCTGGATGTTGGCCGGGTTGTTGCCGGCGAGGTCGTTGGCGAGCGCGAGCGTGGCAGCGTCCATCGCGTTCGCCAGCCCGTCTTCCGCGGTGTCCGTCGTCATCTGAACGTACGCCCGCGGGACGCCGAACTCGTCTGACTCAAATGGGCTCAGGTTGATCCACCTTCCCGTCGCATTAGGGACGGCCGTGCCCTGGTCGCCGAAGAGCTGGGACACGCCGCGGAAGGCGATAGAGATCGAATTGGCGGACTGGTTGGCCAGGATGGCGTCGAGAAGGTCGATGTCCGGGATCATCTGAAACAGGAGATCGTCAGAGTTACCTTGAGGATCCGCCGACGCAGTGACTTGGAGATGGAACCTTCCCTGCGGCGTTGACCCGCGCACGAGTAACGCACCCGTTTGGACCGCCTGCGGCAGGATGTTGCCCGGGTCGAACCCGCCTCGGTTGATTCGGACGAAGATATTGGAGCGCCAGTGCGCCATCAGGTTTCGCCCCATCAACTCGCCGGCCGGGTTCCCGGGACTGGTGGGGAACGAGACCAGGGCCAGCCGCGTCGATTCGATCGTCCCGAGGGCCAGGATCACCGCACAGTTGCTGTGCACCGGTAACGACTGCAACGCTCCGTTTACGATCACGTCGATCGACGAGGCGGCGCCTGCGGTTGTGTGGATCCGGGTCACGTGCGCGTTCGGGACGGCGAAGAAGCTCCGCTGAGTATCTGGAACGGACGCAGCGTCGCGCGCTGCCTCGATCGTAAGGTTCGTGCTGGTGTACTTGTCGAAGCTGAACAATCCGGAGGCCGGGGACTGGCCCTCCACGGCCAGCGGTGGATCCTGGGCCGTGTCGAGGTTGGGCACGGTCCCGATGGCGTTGGTGACACGCAGCTTGAGCAGATTGAACAGTGGGCCCTGAATGAAGTTCGTCGCCACCGACACGCCGGTCTGCTGCTCGAGGATGGGATAGTTGGTATTGAGGTACGTTGCGACTGACGGCGGCCACGCCGCCAGATCGCTTGCCAGCAGCCGGGGACACCACCCGCCCCAGTAGAGAGACTTTCCGCCCACGCAATACGCCTGGCCCACGAAGGGAACGTTCCCTCGCCAGGGCAGGCCCCACACGAGCTCCCGAGCGGTGCCGGGATCGCTGGCCGGTGCGATGGCCCCCGGAACGGTCAGCCCGATGTTCGGCAGGTTCTGGACGTGCGTAGGGACGAGGAACGGCCCCGCGTCCAAGAGCAGGACCCTCAAGCCGTTCGGCTCGCCCAGGCGGAAGATCTTCTCCGAGCAGTAGCCACCGAACATCCCAGCGCCGATGACCACCGCGTCGAACTGCCGGGTTCCATTCGCGGTCGCCTCCTCCCAGGTGTTGCACACGAACCGGCCCAGGACGTCGAGGCCGAGCGTGGTCCGCTGGACGTCAGGAGGTGGGGTGATCGGTTGCCCCGAATCCACCAGGCGATCGAGCGGCATGCAAAGACCCCCGAAGACGACGGCTTGACGTGACGCGATCATAGCCGGGGGGCCGCCGCGTGCCTAGAGCGGGTTGTCACTGATACGTGACTCTGGGGATTTTCGGAGGAATGATCAGCGTTTGTTGATTACTTGACCCGGCTCCAGCCGGCGGATACGATCGCGCCAGGCTCGGATTGGTTCGCTGCGCACGCCGGGCTCCTTGTCGATGAAGCTGCTGGCCGCGCAGTCCAGGATGTCTGCAAACGTTCCGGTAGGGACGTCCCATTCGATCGCTGTACTTGAGTGTTTCCTGCGTGCCGTTCAGATGCGTCAAAGACTGATGCTTCGTCGCAATGCGACAGCCTGCGAGAGCCCGAGCACCGCGTTCGAGCTCTTGGTTCGGACGACGGATGAAAGTCAAGGGCCGGGGACAACTTTTTCGGAGGTGTTGTCGGTCGTGGACGGGTCGCGGAGCGCCGCAGATCGGCTCCTGCGAGGTCGGTTCGGGCTGCGGGTCGGCCGATTGGCGTGATTGTGGTCGTATTTGCGCAGGCGAGAGTCGGCGTCGGACTGGTCGACGTTGGTGATTGGCGTTAGGTTGTGTGTGGGCGCGAGTCCGATGACGTGTCAAAGAGCAGGAGGCGTCAGGAGCTCGCGAGCCTGCCGCGCGACGTTTGCCCCTTAGATTAGAGGGCCGCTGTTATGCGCGCTCCGGTGTCACGCTCGCGCCCACTTTCTTCGGCGTTGATGCCTGCCAGTCGCGGACCATCCGCACGTAGGACGCCTCGGCCTGCAGCGCGAGTGCTCGGCTCGCTCGGCTTCGCGCATCGCCTGGTTGGTCGACCAGATCCCGGCGGCCTTCGTGTCGTAGCGCTTCGCGCCGGCGGTCAGCTCGAGCCGCCGGAGCTTCTTAGCGGTCAGCGAGGGCTGCTGGTGGGCGTACTGCTCCTCGCGGGTGAGCAGGCACCAGAACAGCACCGTGAGCTTCCGCGCGGTGGCCACGGTCGCGATCCCGTGCCCGCGCCGGGCGCGGAGCCGCTCGTAGAACGCGTGCAACGGGCCTGGGCTGGCGCACCGCGCTGAACGCCGCTTCGACCAGCGCCCACCGGGCTTGCGGGGAGCCCTGCTTGGAGATCCGCCCGCTCCGAGCGGGCGAGCTGCCGGACTGGCGGACCTTCGGATCCAGGCCGAGGTAGCCGACCAGCTGCCGGGAGGTCTTAAAGCGGCGGATGTCACCGATCGCCGCTAGAAACGTGGCCGCGCAGATCACGTTGACGCCCGGCACGCTCATCAGCCGCCGCGCTTGCGAGCACGAAAGCGCGTAGCGAGCGACCAGCCGCTCGACCTCGGCGATCTCCGCGTCGAGGAACTCGACATGACGCATGCACGCCTCGATCGTCTCGCACTCCTCGACGGGCAACTCCAGCTGCCGCAGCCACTGGCGGCCCTTGACTCCGAACAGGTCAGTCGTGCAGCACCGGTTGCGCGTGGCTGACCGGACGTCCACCTCGGTGCTCCTGCGACCAATACGCCCGCGCGACAGCCAGCTCGGCTAGCGTTGGTTTTGTTGCGTTGCTGTAGGAACCCCGAACCCAAAGCAATAAGGAGTCCCATTTGTCTGACACCGGACAAGAAGTGAAAGCGATCCTCAGCCGCACACTGCGCGAGCTCGACGAGGCGATCGACAACCCGAGCGTGAGCTCGGTCCTCACCGGGCTCGGCTCGCTGCTCGGCATCCATGACGCTGCCACTACAGCTGCGCCTGCGGCACAGGCGTCGCGCAAGAGCCCTTCAGGCGCCTCGCGCCGCAGCGAGTCTGCGCGTGGCGGCCCAAGCGCCAGCGGCGCGCGCAAGTCCGGGGCTCCGTGGATGATCGGGGGTGACTCTCGATCGAGATTCCGTCCTGAGCAGGGCTTTTGGTCGTCGGAGCGGCGGGTGGAAGTCGCGTGCGCCTCTGCTGCTGGGTTGTGGACTGCTCGCTGGGCCCCGTGCCCGGCGATCGTGGGCACAGCGGATGCGTGCTCAAGCGGCCAGGGATGGCCGCGCCTGCGCGCAGGCGCATCCGGATGATCATGGCGAGACTCGCCCCATAGGGCGTCGTTGGGGGGCGTCGGGGTCGCTGCCCGCGTTGACGGGGGTCGTGGCGTGCCGGGGAGCTGCCTGCTCCATTCCCTTCTCGTTGCGCCGTTTGCCGTGCGTGCGCACCGGGTCATCCCGGGGTCGAGCGAGCGTCGTGGCGGAATACGGGTGACGCGGTTCGGAGGGCCAGAAAGAAAACGCGTGTTCGTGTGTCGTCACCCCCGATCATGCCCGGAGAGCCGCAAGTCCGCGCCAACACCGACGCGGGGCAGGCGCAGCGCTCCCGCGACTGACCGCGCGAAGCCCCGCCAGGCGACAAGAAGCTCAAATGGCGCGCGCAAGAGCAGCCGGCGAGACGATCTTCTCGCACTCGTCCGCGAGCAGCCGGGCGTCACCCTCGCCCAAGCGGCAACACGGTTTGGGCTGAAGGATTCGAGCAGCCTGTACAGCGTCGCGCAACGCCTCCAACAGGAGGGCCTCGTGCGAAAGGCCGGGCCTGAGCTGCATCCGACCAGCAAGGCACAGAAGGGATAGGCGCTGCGCTCACGCCACGAACCCGACGATCATGCTGGCGTGACCTCGGTCAATCGCGTGCGCACACGGGCGCATCGACGGGGCGCTCACCTGATCAGGGCAGCACAACCTCCACCGCGAGGCGGGGGAGCTTCACGACGATAGGGGGCGAGGGGACGGGGCAGCACGCATCCGCTCCCGCACCGAACTGGCGTATACGCTGTACGAGGCGCTACCGCCCCAGCCCGACGGGCGCGCGTAGCGCCGCCGCGCGGCTCAGGCGCGTCAGCTGGCGGCCATTTCACAACCCCGACGCTTTCCGCCCGGGTTCGTCGCAGCTCTGTGCGACGCCGAGGGTCAATTGCTAGGGGGGTTCCCCGAAGCGCCGCTGCCCGCTTGTGGGGATGCTGGGCGGGCCGCCCCTCGTGGATGGCGGTCCAGCCAGATGATGAGGGGTTTTCGATGGCGCGATTGACGGTTGTCGGGACGGGTGAGGTTGAGCGGCTGGTGGATGCCGGGCTGGTGCTGGCGGGGGCGGTGCGCGTGGCGCTTACGCGGCCGGCGCGCTGTCGGTGCTGCTGCCGCGCCGGGGTGACCAGGTGCGGGTCGTGGTCGGCGGGGCCGTTAGCTCAAGACCGGTCAAGTGCGACGTTTGTCACACACCTGTCCGACGCACCTGCATAGCCTCCGACCGGTGGTGATGGGTATGAGATGGCTAATCCCGCTCCAGGTCGAGGTTTGCTTGACGCCAAATGGAGGCGACCGATTTGTTTCATTGGGCAGGCGTTACATCGTGGCCCAGGCGGTGTATAGGGCTCACACCAAAAATGGTTGGCGGTATCGAGCGTGCTGAACAACCCGGAAACACTGGGATTTTCGAACGTTCATCGCGCGGTCATGTCCGTCGGTTGCGCGGCGTGCAGTCGCGATGCATGGCTGATTGCATAGGGGTGGACGATGATGGACGAACGGTATGACTATGTGGTCATTGGCTCTGGCTTCGGGGGCAGCATCACCGCCTGCCGTCTCGCACAGGCTGGTCACTCGGTGTGTGTGTTGGAGCGGGGGAGACGCTGGCCGCGGACGGGGTTTCCGCGGACGCCGGCGCAGGTCGCGAGCGAGGCTTTTTGGGACATGGACGCGCGGCGATTTGGTTTGATCGAGTACAGCGTGTTCGACCGGATGCACGTGATCCACGGCAGCGGCGTCGGTGGTGGCTCCCTGCATTACTTCAACGTGCATATTCGCCCTCCGGCAAGCATTTTCGATGATCGGCGGTGGCCGGCGGCGATCAGTCTCGAGTCGCTTGACCCCTATTACCGGCTCGCGCACGAGATGCTCGACGCGGCGCCGCTTTCCCCGCCCGATGGTCGACGGTTGCCAGCGCGCACCGAGGTGTTCCGCGAGGCGTGCCGCGCGGCCGGCCGCGAGCCGGAGCTTGTGAGCATCGCTGTGTATACCGGGCCTGGGCGGCGCAACCCACACGGGAGCGGTGAGCAGCTGTCGTGTGATTACTCGGGCAATTGCGGGCTGGGGTGCGCGACGCACGCGAAGAACACGCTGGATCTCAACTACCTCGCGCTCGCCGAGCACTACGGCGCGGTCGTCCGCTCGCTGCATCAGGTAGAGGTGATCGAGCCGCTATCGAAGGGCGGCTATCGTGTGGACTACAAGCGTCTTGATCGAGATGACCCACGGGCGGACGAGGAGGGGACGGTGGAGGCGGGCCGGGTGATCGTCTCCGCCGGCACGCTGGGCAGCAACGAGCTGTTGCTGCGCTGCCGCGACGTGCACCGGACGCTTCCGGAGCTGAGCCCCGCGCTCGGCAGTGGGTTCTCAGGCAACGGCGACATGCTGCTGTGCGGGGCGGAGATGAACCGCGACGTGGATGCAGGCAGCGGGCCGAGCATCACCGCCGGGGTTGACTGTGCGACTCCGGGTCAGGAGGCGTATATCGAGGATCTCGGGCTGCCGGACCCGGTGCTGTGGCTGATCGAGGGGATGCTCGCGAATGAGAACCCGCTTCGCAATCTGGTGAGGTGGGGAGAGCTGCTGCTCGATGACCGGTTGCGGATCCCAGGCGCCGCGCGCCGCATCACCTGCGAGCGCGAGCGCCTGCTTGGCGGGGGTAGGACGCGCCGGTTCCTGCCGTATCTGGGGATGTGCGAGGACGCCGCCGATGGCCGCTTCGTACTCGACGGGCAGGGCCGCTTGGATCTGAAGTGGGACCCCCGAGTGAGCGAGCGTAATCTGCTCGAGCTGGAGGATGCGATGCGCAAGCTGAGCGAGGCGCTTGGTGGCGTGTACATCCCGAGCCCGCTGTGGGCGGCGGGCGGGCGTGGGCTGCTGACCGCGCACCCGCTCGGTGGGTGCGCAATGTCGGCGGATCCTTCCAGCGGGGTCGTAGACGAGCTGGGAGCGGTTCATGGCTATCCGGACTTGTTTGTGGTCGATGGCTCGATCGTGCCGACTGCGCTGTCACGAAACCCGACCGCGACGATCAGCGCGCTCGCGGAACGGGCCGTATTTCACATGATCCACGATCGCGAGATGCGCGACGGGGATGCGGAGATGCCGGCTAACCATCCGCCGGGTATCCTCGAGGCGACGCTGGGGACGGGCCTGCCGCTTGCCGCGGCGGGGTCGACTGCTACCGAGGAAAGGAGGGGGTTGTGAACTCCGAGGACGTGATCTCAGAAGAGCCAGGAACCCGTAAGCGCGGCAATAGCGCACCCCGGGTGGCGATCGTTGCGGCCGGCGCGGGTGCGCGGGGAGCGTTCGAGGCGGGCGCTCTGTCGGTGCTGGTGCCTTGGCTGGCCAAGCAGCGGCTACGACCGACCGTGTTCGTGGGTACGAGCGCGGGCTCGATCAACGCTTCGCTGCTCGCCGGCACCGCTGAGCTCGAGCCGGACGATGCCGCCGAGAAGCTGCTTGCGTTCTGGCGCAGCGTGACGGTCCGCAGCGTCTACCGCTCCCCGCTGCTCAGTGGTCCCGGCACGGTCGCGGCCTACGTGGGCCAGCTGCTCGGGCGGAGCCACGTCGTCAGCCTGCTCGACACGACACCCATGCTCGGGTTTGCCGAGCAAACGCTCTCCCCCTACGCCGGTCCGCTGCGCAGCAACGTCGAGAGCGGGCGAGTGCAGGCACTCGCGGTCGTCGCCACGGACGCTAGCGAGCGAACGACGGTGTTTGCCGACCTCGCCCCGGGCGTACGCCTTCCGGGCACCAACCGGGGGCGGGCGATCGATTACCGGGCGACCGAGGTGACATTGAGGCACGTCCTCGCCTCCTCGGCGATCCCGGTGCTGTTCCGTCCAGTCGAGATCGACGGCGCGTACTACGTCGATGGCGGTGTGCGCCTGAACGCGCCGCTGGCGCCGGCCGTCGCGCTCGGCGCGACGCACGTCGTGGCGGTGGCCACCCACCCCGAGACCTATCCCGCGGCGCCGCCGGCGCAGCCACAGCAGCGACCGCCGGACGTAGTCGACTCGACGGTCAGCATGCTTAGCAGCCTGCTCGCCGACCGGATGATCGAGGACATGCACACGCTCGACAAGCTCAACGCGAACGTCAACGGCGGCCCGGCGCGACTAATCCCGAGGCTGTTCGTCGGCCCCAAGACACGGCACGAGATCGGCGAGCTGGCGGCGAAGGTCTATGGCGAGCGCTATCACCGCCGCCGCGTCGTCAACGAACTCGACTTCCGGCTGCTTCACGCTCTTGTTGGCGCGCGCGAGAAGGGCAACGGCGACCTGCTCAGCTACGTGTTCTTCGACGAGACATTCCTCGAGGCTGCGATCCAGCTCGGGATCCGCTACGCGCGCAACAAGACAGGCGGCACAGCGCCGTGGCAACCGCCCCCCGCGGTTGCCCCGACTGCGCCCACATCCACAGGGCCCTGAGAAAAGGAGGGAAGTTGGCTACACCGACCACCATTCGAACCGCCGGCCGCGATGGACGAGTCACGTTGAGCGACCTGGATGCGCCCGCGCTCTTGCAAATGTCGCAGGAGGAGCTCGACGATCTGTTCCGGGCCAGCCCGGCCGGTTCGATCCCGCAGGGTGTCGCGACCGGGGAGGCGATCGTCTTGCCGGGAACGCCGCTGGCCGGCGCCCTCGCTTCGACGTTGGGCCTGCTGTGGCGCGGGAAGGTGTTCTTCCCGAAGCGCAAGGACCTGCTCAACCGGATCCTGCCGTTCGGGCTGCGCGCGGTGCGGGCGCAGGTCTATCGGCAGGACAGCTGGTTTGACCAGCGCGAGACGATCGTCCTGGACTACTCCAAGACGTCGGTGCTGGCTCACTACATCCGCGATGAGATTCGCGAGGTAGCGCCGAACCTGTACCTGGGGATCGTCTACTGGGGCCACACCAAGACCATCAACTTCGCGCTCGACTTCGCGCACCAAGACAGATGACCGAGCAACTTGGGGTAACCACCGTCACGCCCGTCAAACCAGACGCCGAGCCTCGGAGAGCTGCACACCGCAGTCAATCACCCGCTCACCGTTGGGCGGCTCTCCACGACGCAATTCGCGCGCTTGGTCCTACTCGACACCCCAGGCGACCCGCACGGCCAACCGATCGAACCCCAGCACACGTAGATAGATGAGCGACAACGACGCGCCACCCGAGCCGCACCTCGAGCAACCGCTCCACTTCCCGGACGGGATAAACCAAGTGTTCGAGCGCTGCGAGCGCTATGAATTCGAGCAATTGATAGAGCCGGGGAGATAGACGATGGCCGCCACCAAGCAGGCCGACGCTCACCCGGATGCGGGCACCGGAGCTTCGCTGAGGACTCCGTCCGTGACCAAGCCGCGGCTTACGCGCCAGCTACCCGTGACGATCGTCGCGCCCGTCCGTTCCCGCCAGCTGGCGCCGCTGCGCCGCCTGCTGGAGCGGATCGGCGAGGACGCCGCGGGCAACGCCGAGCTTCCGTTTGGGCGCCTGCGCACCGCGCACTACGCGCGGCTTGTGCTGCTCGAGAAAAGTCGCGATCTGGACGGCGAGGCGATCCCGGCGCAGCTCCTGTACATGAGCGACATCGACGAGCCGCTGTCTGATCACCTCGACGACCTGCTCGGGCTCGCGCCGGGCCTGGACCGTGTATTCGGACGCTGCGAGGATTATCCGACGCGCCGGGAGGTGACCCGCGAGGCGCGCCGGCGGTGGCTCGAGCGCCACATGGTCAACACGCAGGCGTTCTACGTGAACACGGTGGGGCGGACCGTGCTGCAGATCCAGCGCGAGTCGCAGCTCCACGCCGAGATCGAGCAGTTCCTCGACCGCGGCGACTGGGCCGGGCGCGAGCCGCTGGAGGTACGCGCGGCGATCCAGGACCATGTCAACGCTCTTCCTGAGCTCGCGTGGGCCCGCGCCGCGGTCCCTGGCCCGGGGCCGCTCGACGTCGCGCGGGACATCGTCGCGGTGGCGCTCCCGGTCGTGGGCACGGTGGCCGCCGCGCCGGTGCTGGTGCCGCTGCTGCCGCTCTACGCGTTGCTGTTGCGCTGGCAGGAGCTGCACGACGTGGTCGAGACCGAGCGTCTGCCCGCTGCCCACGACCGCCGGCTCGGGGAGCTCGAGGATCGTGGTCCGGTGAACCAGTTCGGCGCGGTCGGGTTCCTCAAGCCCGGGCTCCTGCGACGAGTCACGATCGACGTCGCGTTGCGCGGGCTCGATCTCGCCGCACGCCACGTGTTCAACCACGGCTCACTTGTCGGCGTCAAGACGATCCACTTCGCGCACTGGACGACGCTGGATTCCGGCCGGCGAATGATCTTCGCCAGCAACTACGACGGCACCGTCAAGAGCTACAACGACGACTTCATCGACAAGGTCTGGTGGGGGACGAACCTGGTGTTCAGCAACGGGGTCGGCTGGCCACGGAGCTTCCTGCTGATCTGGGGCGGCCTTAAAGACGAGCAGGCGTTTAAGAACTACCTGCGCCGTCACCAGATCCCAACCCAGGTCTGGTACTCCGCCTACCCGGACCTGACCGCCGTGAACATCGACAACAACGCGAAGATTCGAGCGGGCCTGGTCGGCTCGATGAGCTCTAAGGAAGCCGAACAATGGCTGCGCCTGATCTGAGCGCCGAGCGCGACGACATCCAGGGCATCCTGGCCAGCGGTTACGGCCACCTCCCGCACGCCTCCTACCTGCTGTTCGCGATCGATCAGCCCGTCGCCGCGGGCGACTGGCTGGCGCGGCTCGCCGACACGGTCACGACTGCGCACGGCCGGGTCGAACGGCGGGCGTTGGGTGTCGCGCTCACCGCGACCGGGCTGGCGGCGGTCGGGCTGCCGGAGCGCGTCCGCAGCGGGTTCGCGCTGGAGTTCACGACCGGGATGACCGACGACGCCCACCGCCGGCGGATCCTCGGCGACGTCGGCCCGAGCGCCCCCGAGGGGTGGCTCTGGGGCGGGCCCGACTCGCCAGCAGTCGACGTCCTGCTGCTGCTGTTTGGCGAGTCCGAGACGGAGCTCGAGGCGCTCACCGAGGAGCACCTCGAGGACGTTCGCGGCGCGACTCTCGTGCAACGCCTGCAGGCCAGCAACGCCACATTCGACCATTTCGGCTTTCGCGACGCGATCTCGCAACCGTCCATCGCCGGTCTGCAGAGCGGCCCGTCGGCGCAGACGATCCAGACCGGCGAGTTCCTGCTGGGGTATCCGAACGAGTATCGCCAATACACCAACCGGCCGCTGATCGACCCACTTGAGGATCCGAGCATCCTGCTGCCGGACGACGCTGCCGGCTCGGGCCTTCGCGACCTCGGCCGCAACGGCACCTACCTCGTGTTCCGCCACCTCAGCCAGGACGTGCCCGCCTTCTGGCAATGGCTGGACCAGAGCGTCGGCGAGAACGCGAACGGCAACGGCAAGGCGGGCCGCGGCACGCGCGAGCAGGCACGGAGCGCGCTTGCCTCCAAGCTCGTCGGGCGCTGGCCGGGTGGTGCTCCGCTCACGCTCTCGCCCGACCACGACGACCCGCAGCTCGCGACCGCCGCCGACTTCGGTTACTTCCACCAGGACCGCGACGGCCTGCGCTGCCCGATCGGCGCCCATGTCCGCCGTAGCCACCCGCGCGACTCGCTGGACCCGAACCCCGGCACGCCCGACTCGATCAGCATCGACAAGCATCACCGGCTCCTGCGCCGCGGGCGCAAGTACGGAGAGCAGATGGCGCCGACGGCGGCGCTCGCGGCCCCGGCCGGCGGCGAGGACAAGCGTGGCCTGCACTTCATCTGCCTGTGCGCGAGCATCGAGCGCCAGTTCGAGTTCGTCCAACACACGTGGGTCAACAGCCCCAAGTTCGACGGCCTCTACGACGACCCCGACCCGCTCATCGCCGGCGGCTCGCGGACGTTCACCGTGCAAGCGGTGCCGGTGCGCAAGCGCTACCTACAGCTGCCAGCGTTCGTCCAGACGCGAGGCGGCGGCTACTTCTTCCTCCCCGGGCTCAGCGCGCTGCGCTACCTCGCGAGCCTTCGCGCGTCCAGAGATTGAGCCGCACGATGACCCCCGTATGAACACTCTCTCCTACTTCGCACTTCAGCCGATCAGCGAGCTCTCGCTCTGGGGCTGGCGCCTCGAGCGGCGCACCGAGTTCCTGTGGCGCGAGCAGTTCGACCGGTTCCTGCTTCCCCCCCTGTTCGCTACCGCTCAGTCGCTGCTGAACGCCACCCGTCCCGACGAGGGGCTTGCGCTCGCGGAGGAACGAGAGCTGCCAGAGGAGGAGCGCTGGACGCAGGAGATCATTGACCAGCTCGCCGCGTTCATGAAGGAGAACTGGCTGCCGGGCAGCGTTCAGCGCTTCGGCAACACGAAGACCTTCGGCGTGGTGCGGGGCGAGTTCCGGGTGCTTCCCGATCTTCCCGAGCACCTCCGGCGCGGCGTGTTCGCCACGGAGCGAACGTATCCGGCCTGGGTGCGGTTCTCCGGGCCGGGACCGTACGCCCCCCCGGACCTCTACGACTACGGTCAGTGCTCGGTCGGGATCAAGCTGATGGACGTTCCGGGGTCCAAGCTGCTGGACGACGAGCGCTTGACGCAGGACCTGATCATGGTCAGTCCCGCTAGCTTCGTCACGCCCAACGTTCGCGAGAACGTGAAGCTTCAGCGCTACGTGCGCGCACGCACGAACCTGTTCTACTTCATCAACCCGGCGGACACTCACCTGCTCGCTGCGTTCATGCAGGCGCTCTACTCGCGCATGCACACCAGTCCGCTGGAGACCCGCTACTACAGCAACGTGCCGTTCCTGCTCGGAGACGGGCAGGCGGTCGAGTACTCGCTCCGGCCACGGTCCACGACGCGCACGAGGATCCCGGTCCGGGCATCGGACAACTACCTGCGCGAGGCGATGGCCCGTACGCTCGCCCGCGGGCCGTGGAGCTTCGACTTCATGGTGCAGGTCCAGACTGATCCGCATCGGATGCCGATCGAGGATGCAACGGTCAAGTGGCCCGAGCGGGTCTCGCCCTACGTTCCGGTCGCCGAGCTGCGGCTTCCGCGCCAGCAGTTCGACGAGCCGGCGCAGCTGGCGTTCGCCGACAACCTGTCTTACAACCCGTGGCACAGCCTCGAGGCGCACCGGCCGCTCGGCAACCAGAACCGGGCGCGCCGCCGGATGTATCAGGAACTCTCTCGGCTACGGCAGTCGATGAACCAGGCCCCCCACATCGAGCCGACAGGCGCCGAGCGGTTCACCGGGTCAGGGACCGCGAATGGCGACCGCCCGGGAGGCAGCCGGGCTCGGCAAGCTCCCCAGCAGTCCAACCGAACAAGAGCGAAAGCGTGAAGGTTCGATCACGCGATCGCGCCCAGCTACGAGCACCTGCGGCCGTATAAGCCGAAGCGCTCAGATTCAGATACGTTCCCGGTCTACCCGGAGCTCGTCGAGATGCTCGTCAAAGCGAACAATGTCCCCGACGCTGACCTGCCGTTCGTGATGGCCGTCTGCTCCTCCTACGCGTATGGTGACGCCGCCACGCTGGCAACGATCATGGCGCGCCTGGGGCTCGAGGAAAACAACTGCCTGATGGTCTCCGAGTACGTCGACGTCTTGTTCCTCACATCAACCGCGTACCTGATCCAAAGCCAGGACGGCAGGGTCGTGATCCTCTGCTATCGGGGGACCCCGCCGACCAGCCTGATCACCTGGCTCACCGATTTTCAGGTCGATCCGGTAAGGATCAAGATGCAGTTGCCCAAGCGGCCCGGGAAGTACGACAAGTTCGACGAGTACCCCGTACATGGCGGCTTCTATCGCAACGTGCGCTCGACCCGCCACGAGATCGTCGACGCGCTCAAGCGCGCGATCGAGGGCCGCTCCGTGCTGCCGGACGGCGGCGCCGTCGAGCACGAGCTGGAAGCGCTGTACATCACCGGACACAGCCTCGGCGGCGCCAGCGCCGCGATGCTGGCCGCCATGCTTCTCGCGGACACCGCGTACAAGCCGATCGTCGACACGCTGAAGGCGGTGTACACGTACGCAGCGCCGATGATCGCAAGCCAGGAGTTCGCGCAAGCCTGCGACAGAGTCCCGTTCCTGCGCGAGCAGGTGATCCGCTACGTGTACGCGAACGACATCGTCCCCCAAGTCCCGCCGAAAGAGTCGGGCCCGTTCGAGCATTTCGGCAAGGAGTACCAGTACAAGCCCGCCGGGCGCGACGGGAGCTGGCACCACAACACGACGCCTCGCAAGCAGATGAACAACCTCGTCGCCCTCCTCACCACACCGCTGACTGTCGTGGCCAAGTGGTTCACGGTCACCCGCCACATCCCGTTCCACGCCTCGCCAACGACCACCTTCCCGAGTACTACATCGACGCGCTGACGCCCGACCGGGTGCGCAGCGAGTTCGGCGACTAGTACTCCCGTTATGTGCCCCTCGTTCTCCGCCGGGCGACGCGCCCACGCCGCGAACCCGGCGGTTTCCATAAGCCGGCCCGATCCCAGCTCAGCTGTGCTCGCGGGCGCGCCCGCGAGTGCGGTGTCACGGTTCGTCCCGCGTCCGCCTCCTCCACCAGCAGACGAGCGTAGAGGTCACCGACCAGCAGCGGGAGTTGGGTGTCCTGAAGAACCGGGTCGCTGGCGCCGAACGCGTCCGCGACCTTGTCCCGCAGGCCCCGCAGCAGCGGGCCGTCCCTCCAGCCCGGGGACGCAGACGCCTCCCCGACGGCACGCACGTGGTTGTCGGGTATGAGCGAAGCACCGCCCCGCTCGGTCTCCTGTGGCCACGCGCGCACGTAGATCCAGGTGATGCGGTCCATGCGTGAACCGTCGATCGGGTACTCCGCGACTGGCTCGTTCATCGCCTCTCTCCTTGCCGATCTGAAGCGACCGCTCGCCCGCCCCCGCTAACGCTCCAGTGCCGCGGCCATGGCCGCCCGTCCCCGGACCCCAACATGTCCCGGGCGACGCGAAGCTTCTGCTCGGTGATGACCGTGCGCCGGCCGCCGCGCCGGCCGCGGGCGTGCGCGGCCTTCAGGCCGGGCCGGGTGCGCTCGCGAATGAGCTGGCGCTCGAACTCGGCAATCGCACCGAAGATGTGGAACACCGCCGCCCCGACGAGGTGGTCGTGTCGATCCCCTCCGTGAGGCTGCGGAAGCCGAGCTGCCGGCGCTCGAGCTCACCGATCAGCTCGATCAGGTGGCGCAGGGAGCGACCGAGGCGATCCAGGCACCAGACCACCAATGTGTCCTCGCCGTCGCGAAGCTCCTCGAGCGCTCGGCTCAGCTGCGGGCGGTCCTGCAGCGATCCAGAGGCGGTGTCACTGAAGCACCGGGCGCAGCCCGGCCGCGTTGAGCGCGTCGAGCTGCAGCGCGAGGTCCTGGTCGCCGGTCGAGACGCGGGCGTAGCCGATCAGCACGGCCGTATCGTCTCAAAACCCGTGGACAGGGACGGAAGCTGAGACGTTGATAGCGGACACGGGTTTCGGACACAGTGACACAGAAAACGCCTGCAAGCAGGTCCGGAGGCGCTGGCGTCTCGTATACGGCCGTATCTGAGACGCTGGCATTCTTGAAAACGACGCTCTGCCAACCCCGCGAGCTTGGACCGCCCCGGCGCAGACCGCCGGAATGGGCTAAGAGCCGGAGCGACGGCGACCACACCCGCTTTGCCGCAGAGCAGAAGCGGTCGACAGCCGGACCGAGACGACTGCAATGGAACGATCTGGGCCGTCTCGCCGCCGTCTCCGCTCACTTCCCCTTTGTCGCCGCACCAGCGGCGACGCGAAGCGCACCTCCTGCTCCAGATCCGCACCCAAGTGTTCAATGACGACCTCGCCGACGCCTTCCATCGCTCGTGCCCGGGACTCATGCAGGCGATGGACGAGCAACCCCTGACGGCGTGAACTCCCACGGTTTGTCCCGCTCTCCATGTCCTGCTCCTGAAGGGGGAAGTGAGGCTGGCCGAGACCAGGAGTGTCAGACACGAGTTGTGGGGTTTCCGCATGAGAAGCCGTGTCTCATACGGATGTCACGGCGCCCCGCAGGGGGGATCCTAGGACGTCTTCGGATGATCGGCGACTATCAATGCGTGCCGAGCATTGGCAAATGGCCCACTCACTTGTTTGCTGGTCAGTGCGGCGGGTGGGTGTCCGCTCGGGCGATGCTCGTCACGAGAACGGTGCGCTGAGGCTTTCGACGCGCTAGGAGGAGGGATTGCTCATGGCAACCATCCCTGGATCACCGCCCCGACAGGGGGGTCAGTTCGACGGTGCGCCCCCGCGCGCAACTCCTGAGCTCAGCGGCGCGCTTCCGCGCGCAACGACGCTGGACAACGGCAACGGCCGGGCGGCTCTCGATCCGGCTGCAGTGGCCAAGTCCGGGAGCGATGCGCGCCAGTCCAAAGGTGGAATCGAGGGCCTGATCGGTAGGCGTGTCGCCGCCGCTACCGAACACGCCCTCGATGGCCCCAACCAGAGCCTGATGCGCGCTCAGAAGCCTGTCTGGGACGCCATTTGCAAGTACTACTTCCGGCTTGAAACCTCCGGCTGGGAGCGACTGCCCGAGGAGACCTCGTTGCTGATCGGAAATCATTCAGGCGGGTCGCTAACGATGGACGCGTGGACGTTCGTGGCCGACTGGTGGCAGCGATTCGGGACCGAGCGCGTGCTTCATGCGACCGCTCACGATGTCCTGATGGCCGCGCCCGGCCTCGGCGACTACTTTCGCCAGGTCGGCGTGATCCCCGCCTCCCGCCAAGGCGTCAGCGCGGCGCTCAGCGCCGGGCGCGACGTGGTCATCTGGCCGGGGGGTGACGTCGACGCGATGCGCAACTGGCGCAGGCGCGATGAGGCTGTCCTTGGCGGGCGCATGGGCTTTGTACGCACGGCGATCCGCTCGGGCGTGCCGATCGTTCCCGTGGCCAGTGTCGGCGGGCATGACACCGCATTCGTCCTATCCGAGGGCCGCTGGATCGCGAACGGGCTCGAGAACATCCCGGGGCTGAAGGGTCTAAAAGAAAAGCTTCGCGGCTCGCAGCTGCCTATCGTGCTCGGCATCCCCTTCGGGCTGACGATCGAGAGCGTTCCGACGCACCTTCCGCTGCCAGCGAAGATCCGCACCGAGCTGCTCGACCCGATTCACCTCGACAAGGACCCAGAGCGCGTCAACGATCGCGACTACGTCAACTCGATCTACCAAGAAGTGGAATCCGCGATCCAGAACGCAATGAACCGACTCGCCGAGAAACGGCGCTTCCCGATCTTCGGCTAGTGTCCTGCGCCTTAAGTTCGTGGGAGAATTATGGTACACTTGGCTATGCCAAGAACTGGACGTCCCAAAGCTGTTCTGGAATTGACAGATGAGGAGCGTGAGCAGCTCGTGCGGTGGGAGCGGCGGCGGAAGTCATCCCAGGCACTGGCGTTGCGCTCGCGGATCGTGCTGAAGTGCGCGGCGGGCCTTGCGAACAAGGAGGTCGCCGAGGCGGTGGGAGTGACTGCGACAACGGTCGGGAAGTGGCGCTCGCGGTTTTGCGAGCTGCGGCTGGACGGGCTCTCAGACGATCCGCGTCCCGGCCGGCCGGCGACGATCACGACCGAGCAGGTGGAGGAGGTGCTGGTCGCGACGCTGGAGTCCACGCCGGAGAACGCGACGCATTGGACGCGCTCCTCGATGGCGAAGCGCTCGGGCCTGTCGAAGTCGACGATCGGCAGGATCTGGCGGACGTTTGAGCTCAAGCCGCATCGGACGGACACGTTCAAGCTGTCCAACGATCCGTTGTTCGTGGAGAAGGTCTATGACGTGGTCGGCCTGTACCTGGACCCGCCCGAGGGCGCGGTCGTCTATTGCGTTGATGAAAAGAGGCTCTCTCGGCATCGATGTGGTCAGGTTTCGGCTTTCTGGCCATGGGACCGGGTGACTTTGGAGGCACGGCAGACGCTCACGACGCTTGAGGCAATACGCCCGGATCGTGGATGGCGCTCGTGCGAACGGGCCGCGCTCCGTGGGGGAGCTGGTCGGACGCGATCTCCCTGGTAGCTGTGCTGTTCCGAGCTGTCAAGGACGCCGCTGCGCGGCTCGCTGCGCTCGGCCCTTCGGGCCATCCTTGACTGCACCGGCCCAGCTCCGCTGGCTGGCAATGAACGTCGCCCCGGAGGGCGACCTGCGCGTCAAGACATCCACCTCTGCAGCTCGGTCGACTCGTGCGCGACTTGCAAAAGCCCGTTCCCGGTACGAAGATCCTGCTCAGGACCACAATCGCGCTCTCACCCTGACCACATCGATGCCGGGAGACCCTGAAAAGAGCCAGGTGCAAGCCCTGGCACGATCGCAGCCGGCGTTCCCGATGATGCCCGGCATGTGCGAGAGGCGCACCCACGACTACCTGCGCCACGGCACCACCAGCCTGTTCGCCGCGTTCAACACCGACGACGGGACGGTGATCTCAAGTCTGCATCGCCGCCACCGCACGATCGAGTTCAAGAAGTTCCTGACCAAGATCGACGGTCTGGTCCCCAGTGAGCTCGATGTGCACCTGGTCTGTGACAACTACGGGACTCACAAGAGCCCGGCGATCCGCACATGGCTCGAGCAGCATCCCCGCTTCCACGTCCACTACACCCCCACCTACTCAAGTTGGATCAACCAGGTCGAACGATGGTTCGCCTATCTGACCGACGATCTGCTCAGGCGCTCCGATCACCGCAGCGTGCAAGCGCTCGAGAAAGACATCCGGAACTGGGTCACGGAATGGAACGAGAACCCCCGCCCGTTCATCTGGACCAAGTCCGCTGAGGAGATCCTCGCCAAGCTTCAACGACTTCTCCGACGAATTAACGGTGCGGGACACTAGCCGCGCGGCGTAGAACTCGGCAAGGTGGGTGCGGTCAACGGCAACCCTGGTCCCGACCCCGACGAAGCGCACCTACTCACCGGCGAACAGCTCGAAGAGGCGGCGCCGAGAAGTGTCGTACGCAAAACCGAACCGGGGGACGTCCAGACCACTTATCAGGCCGAGGGACTGCCCAAGCGTCAAGGGGTAGGGGGAACTTCGGGCTAGACGGCGCTCGGTCCGGCAGTCCCTGTTGCAGCTCGCCCCTTCCAGTCGCTACTGCTTACCGCCGACCGAGCGGCAGTCCGCGAGCACGCCCACCACGTGCCTGCTCGTGAGCAATCTCAGCAGCCTGCGAGCCGGCGCGGGCCAGACTGCCCACGCGATTGCAGAAGCCGACGCCTCCTGGCGTTAGCCGAACCAGCGCGGGCCAGCAAGCGCCTGACGGCAGTCCCTCGGAGATCCGCGACGGCTTGCCGATGATCGGCTCCGGCTCCAGTGAGCTAGCCCCGTTTTCCGTATAACGAAGCGGTAGTCGGCGGTTCTCAGCGGCTCGGTTGGGTCGCTTTGCGCGGTATTTGCTGGCATCGTCGGCGCGATGTGTGGTTGCTCGCGCCTCTCATGAGCTGGACTGTAGGGCCAACATGGCTGCTCGCACTCCTGATGATTCGTCGCCTCAACCGATAGTTTCAGGGCTTTTGGTCTGTCCGACGCTGCCGGTAGTGTAGGGCCAACATGTATGTGAAGCGTCACGCGGTGCGCCGCGGCAGCAAGCGCTACGTGTATCTGCGGCTGGTGCAGGCCTATCGCGACGAGCACGGGCGGGTGCGCCACCGTGTCCTCAAGACGCTCGGGCGCGAGGACGAGCTCAAAGCGTCGGGCCAACTCGAGCAGCTGATGGGCTCCTTCGCTCGGCTGGACCCGCCGATGGCGGGGGTGCGCCGCGACCTCGGGCCGCTGCTGCTGGCCTGGCACTTCATCTCAGAGCTTGACCTGGTCGGCACGGTCGACCGGGCGTTGCCGCAGCGCGGGCGCCAGCAGCTGTCGGTCGGGGAAGCGGTCGCGGCGCTGGTCTGCAGTCGGTTGTGCTCCCCGTCGCCGTTGTATGACATCGCCGGGTGGGCGTCGGGCGCGGCGTTGCAGGAGCTGCTCGGGATCCCGGCTGTGTTGCTCAACGATGACCGCCTCGGGCGAGCGCTCGAGATCCTCGCGGTGTATGCCGAGACGCTGCGCGGCACGCTCGCGGCGCGCGCGATCCAGCGGTTCGGGATCGACGCCGGCCGGCTGCATGTCGATCTGACCGCGCTGCGGGTGTGCGGCGCCTATGAGGACTCGGCGCTGGTTCAGAACGGGTGGGCGCAGGGGCAGGGCGTTGGACGCCAAGTCCGGGCGCTACAGGCCGCGACGGCCGACGGGGTGTCGCTCTACGTGCGCCCCGAGCCGGGCAACGCGGCCGAGGTGTCATTGATCGCTCAGAGCCTGGAACGGCTGCGGCAGATCTCGGGGCCGGGCGGACTGTTGATCCTCGATTCCGCCTGCGGGCATCCCAAGACGCTGTGTGAGATCGCCCGCGCCGACCTTCAGTTCATCGTGCCGTTGCGCGCCCAGACCGGCTTCCGCGACCGGTTCGTGACCGACGTCGGCGACAGCGGCCTGCGGGCGGTGCGGTACGTATCCCAGCGCGAGCAGAAACTCCCGCCCGAGCTGCGCACCCGCTACCGCGGCGCGCTCAGAGACTGGGAGGTCACTGACCCCGAGACCGGCGAGGCACGCCGTTTCCGAGTCGCGTACATCCACTCCTCAGAAGAGCACCGCGAAACCGCCGCCGCCCGCGAGCGGGCGCTCACCAAAGCCGAAGAGCAACTCCAACGCGTCAAAAACGGGCTCGGCGGCCGCTACTACAAGACCCCCAAACAGGTCGAAACACGCGTCGCCCGGATCATCACACCCAACATCGAAGGGCTGATTACCACCACGACCGCCACCCGCAACGCCAAGCCGACGCTCACCTGGGCGCGCGATCACGACGCGATCGCCGCCGCCGCCCAGACCGACGGGATCTACGCGCTGGCGACCAACCTCTCCGCCAAGCGGCTCACCGCCGGGCAGATCCTGCGCGACTACAAGGGCCAACAGATCGTCGAGCGCCGCCACCGCGACTACAAACAGACCCTCAAAGTCCGGCCGATCTTCCTGCACAACGACGACCGCATCTACGCGCTGACCAGCATCATCGGGATCGCGCTCCTGATCTTCGGACTGATCGAAACCGAGACCCGCAAAGCCCTCGCCGACAACGAGCTGCTGCCCGGCCTGCTGCCCGAGAACCGCGCCGCGAAACCCACCGGACGCAACGTACTCGGCGTCTTCCAAGGACTCGGCCTTACCTACACCCACGCCGGCATCGAACTCGACCGCCTCACCCACACCCAACGCCGCGTCCTCGAACTCCTCCAGATCACACCACCCTGGCCCGAACAAAGCCGGGAGTGCTAACCCTTTCGTAGTGCGGAAAATGGGGCTAGCACAGGCGGCATTTCCGAGACGCTCGCAATCGCCCAATCCCGAGCGCGCCCGCGGCCGCCGACGAGGCGACCGCCTGCCCAGGCCATTCGGCGTCGCTGCATAGGTATGCCGCGGTGCTGCAGGCTGTCGTGTGCGCCCTGCTGTCGGCGACAAGCGCGTCTCGAACCCACGCCCGGACGCCTGCTTCCACGGCGCGGTGCCACACCAGTCGCACGCCTGCTTCGCCACGCTGGCCACCACCGAGGCGTCGCGACCGCGCTTGTGCTGTCGCCCAGGAGCATGTGCCGGGCGCTGACCACCCCGGCGCCTGCCTTGTGCGCGACGCCCCGCCAGTCGACGACTTGGTCTCGGCGGGCGTGCGGCTCGGTGGGTCCTCCCCAGCTGCAGGCGCGGTCCTCAGCTCGGACCGGGCGACGCCGTGCAATCGGCGCTCGGGGGGGCCGGGGCCGGTCGTGCGAAGATAAGGTGTGGGCTCCGGAATTCCCATCGCGACGTCTGCGGCAACCTGTGAGGTCAGCTACCCGGCCTCTGCAAGTGGTCGAGTTCGCCTAGACTAGGAGCCTGGGTCAGTAATACTCAGTCTCGTTAACGACGCCCTGAGAGCCGTTCTGCGGCCATCCGAGCGATCGCCGCTGATGAATTGATCCCCTGAAACGGGCCAAAACGGCGTTCTGCGGGCATAGTGACCCACGCTCCTAGCACCTCGATGCCCGTCGCGACCCACCGCCACGCCATTGCGCCGCCCAAGACCGTCGTGTAGATCGTTCCTCCGTCGCCGCACTGTCTGAGTCCGGAGGTGATCCGTTCGCGGTAGACGTGGACGACGCCCTGCGCGCTCGTTAGCGTGAGCTTGCCAGCGCAATGCAAGCTGTCGTAGCTGGTCGTTCCCGCACTCGCTCCCGGCGTGCTGTCCGTCGTGGTCATCTGCACGAAGTACCCAAGCGTCGTCTTGCCGGGCCCATGTTGCGTCACGTTTCCGTCCCAGTAACCGACAACGTCGTTGTTATGGACGCCGAGCGCAGCGAGCATCGCATCGAGGTTCCCCGATGGGTAGGGGTCAGCCTGGATCGCTGCGCGGATGGCTGGCCGGTCGCGCGACAGAACCGCCGTGAGTAGCTTCCCGGTGCCGCCGATGTAGGTATGAATGGCGGCTATGTAGTTCTGTACCGCTCCCGCCGCCACGGGCGGGGGCGAAAGCCCCGCTCGAACTCGCCCTCCGACGCGGCGCCCAACTCGTAGCGTTCTGCGACTCGCTGGCGGTCCTCGGGATAAATATATGGAAGCAGAGCTTCGCCCATCGCTGGTCCGGACGCGGGGTCACGACCGAAGAGCTCGTACATGTGTGCAGACCATGTCACCTGTTCGGCGCCCGGGTTCCAGGTCCAGGACCCCACTCGGGCGAGCCGCTGAGCTTCTTCGAGCTCGGCCAGCGCTTGCTCACGGGCGCGCTCGGCGTGCTTTCGCTCACTGATGTCGACCGTCGTGTTCGTCACGCCGACCACGCGCCCGTCGACACGCCAGGGCGTGAACGTGCTCAGCATGTCGAATACCGTCCCGCCCTCGCGTCGGCGCTGGCCCTCCACTTGGTACCCGGGTCCTCCTTCGAGGAGTCTGGAGAACGCCTCGCGGCCTCGCTCGCGCGTCTCCCCAGGCTCGTTGGTGAGGTCGTTGAGCTCGTCGATGCTCAACCCGATCACTTCCTGCGCGAGAAAGCCCGAGATCCGCTCCGCGCCGCGGTTCCAGTGGCGTATCCGCATCTCACGGTCAAATGAGACGATCGCGTCAGAGCCGTGCTCGGCCGCCTGCGCAAGGCGCGCTAGCTCGCGCTCGGCGGCCTTGCGCTCGGTGATGTCCACCGCGACGCTCGTCAGGCCGATCAGCTTGCCGTCGAGCGTCCAGGGGGTCAGCGTCACCAGCGTGTCCAGGATCGTGCCGTCCTTGCGCCGGCGACGGGACTCAACCTGACGGGGAGGCTCACCGGCGAGCACCCTCCTGGCAGCCTCCTGCCCTCTGACGGTCGTCTCACCGGGCTCTGAGGTGAGCGCGTTGAGCTGATCGAGCGTCAACCCGAGCACCTCGTCGGCGGTGAGCCCGTAGAGCCGCCCCGCGCCCGAGCTCCAATGAATGATGCGCAAATCAAGATCCAAGGAGACGATCGCGTCAGTGCCGTGCTCGGCCGCCTGCGCAAGGCGCGCAAGCTCGCGCTCGCGGGTCCTGCGTTCAGCTTGAGCGTTCTTCCAGGCCGTGATATCACGACCTGTCACCACCGAACCGACAATCGTGCCGTCCGCGGATCGGATCGGCGCAAAGTTGTAGCTGCCAACCCATCGCTCGCCGGTGTCCTTTCGCCGCAGTCCGTACTCGACGCTCGTGCCGATCTCGCCCCGTAGCGCCCTCGGGACAGCCCACTGCTCAAGCGGCGCCGGCTCGCCGCTGGACATGAACACCTCCAGGATCGCTGGATAGTCCTGAAGCGATCTCAGCGTCTCCTCGCGACTGTTGAAGCGGTGAAAGGTCGTGAACGGTTCGTTGAAATGGACGAACCGTCCCTGCGCATCGGAGATGAACACCGCGTCGGTCATGCTCGACAGCGCCGCCTCCAGCATCGCCTGGCTCTCAAGCAACTTGCGTCCGATCTGCTTGCGCTCGGCGATCTCCTGCGCGATCGTCGCTGCACCGACGATTCGGCCCTGCGTGTCTCGCATTGGCAACACCGTCATGGACACGTCGATCAGCTGGGCGTCCTTGCGCCGGCGGGTTGTCTCGAGATGAATGACTCGCTCCCCCCGCGCGATGGTTGCCAGCATCCAGCTCAGTTCGTCTTCCTGCCCCGGCGCAAACAGCACCGAAACGTGATTGCTCACCGCCTCGTCGGCGCTGTAGCCGTACATCTGCTCGGCAGCGGCGTTCCAACTCGTGATCACACCATCGAGCGTCGCCGTGACGATCGCGTCCGAAGAGCAACCAACGATCGCTCCAAGCAGTGCACGATCGACGCCGCGCACGGCAGATACCTCACCAGCCACCAGTGCCAGCCCTCACTTCTGGCAAGGTACAGGTCCCGTCATGCGGACCAAGGTACGCATCGCCGTATTACCCCCAGAGCACGGAACCGGCTAGGGCTCCATGCGGCAGAACCTAGGGTCCGCGCCGGCGCACCGCATCCGCCACGCACTCGGATATCGCAGCGTAGAAACTACCCAACCATGCGACATGGGTGCTGCCAAGCACCCGCTGCGATGCGCGGAACGGTCTCGCGACCGCGGACGGCTATTCCGCAAGCGGCCCGACTCCGTGGAGCCGACGCAGAGTCTGCCGCGCGGCCGCGAGCAGGTCAAGAGCGCTGATCCGGGACGATTCCTATCGCCCAAACGGAGGCGTCCATGTGGGGCTGGCGCTTGCAGGGATCCAGTTAGTCGGGGAGCAAGCGATCCTCAAGCGCGGCAGTCCGGGAGCGCCGCGACTGACCGCTCTTGGGCCAGATCGAGAAGCCGCCCGCCGCGCCCGCCAGCGGGTCAGCGCCGAGATCGTCGCGCTTCCCCTCCCATGCTCAAGCAGCAGCCAAGGCGTCGCTGCCGCAATAGGCGTGATGCAGCAGTGTGCGACGCTAGGATCGGGCCGCCTCTCGCTGCTGGGTTTGGAACGATTCCGCCTGTCCGACGACGGCACGCGAGCTGCCTCAGCGGACGCCTGCAATCGTTCCGCAGCAGGAGTCTGAGAGCGTGTTTGAAAAGAGGTTGTGAGGGGGTGTTGTCGAACTTTGGGGCATGTCCTCCAAGACGCGGTATCCATCAGATCTCACCGACGCTCAGTGGGCGTTGGTCGAGCGGTTGTTGTCTGCGGCGAAGCCCGGTGGTCGGCATGAGGCGCACCCGCGGCGTGAGCTGGTCAACGCGATCCTGTACCTGCTGCGGACGGGCTGTTCGTGGCGTCAGCTGCCGAAGGACTTCCCGCCGTGGGAGACGGTGTACTGGCACTTCAAGCGGTGGCGCGATGACGGCTCGCTTGATGCACTGCACGACGCGCTGCGCGAGCGGGTGCGGGAGGCTGAGGGACGCGATCCGCAGCCGACCGCGGCGATCATCGACGCGCAGTCGGTCAAGGGCGCAGACACCGTCGGTCGCGCCACGCGCGGCTATGACGCGGGCAAGAAGGTCAATGGCCGCAAGCGCCACATCGTGGTCGACACGATCGGCCTGCTGGTGATCGTGCTGGTCACCGCCGCCAGCGTCCAGGACCGCGATGGCGCTCGTCCCACGCTTGAGGCGGTCCGCAAGGCGTTCCCGACGATCAGCCTGGTGTGGGCCGACGGCGGGTACGCCGGCAAGCTCGTGGAGTGGGCCAAGATGACAGCACGGCTCGTCCTGGAGATCGTGCGCAAGCCCGAGGGACAGCGCACCTTCGAGGTGCTGCCCAGACGCTGGGTCGTGGAGCGAACGCTCGCGTGGATCACCAAATGCCGGCGACTGGACCACGACTACGAGCGGCTGCCCAAAACCTCGGTCGCGATGGTCAAGTGGGCGATGATCGGCCTGATGACACGACGACTCGCCCCGGCACCCGGACGCCAACCCTGGACAACCCCATAAGCCCTTCTCAAACACTTACTGAGAGGTCGGGAATCGATGGCCGGAGGCTCCTGCTATCCGCGCAAGGGGGTATCCATTTGAGTCAGGTGGTCCGGGGTCTTCGTAGCGACTGGTCCCCGCCAGCGGCGGCGATCGTTGGGCAGGCCGCGTCGCAAGCCGTGTGGGCCGCGAGGCGCCACGTCCGCCTGGAATTAATGGTCCCCTACCACCCTTGGGCCGTGGGCTGCGCAAAGGGGGCGAGGATGCGCGACCTGACTCAAATGGATAGCCCTCTCCGCGCATAGGGGGTCTTTCGTGCGATCACGGCCGAGGCGCGTCGCCAATGAAAAGCAGGTCCTCAAGGTCCCGACCGCGTGAGTGCTTCGCACCAGGAGCAGCGACGGGGTCGACGGCGAGCGACGCGATCGCAATCGCAATCGTGGCGATGCGGTAGTCGGCGCCCCCAAACGCATCTCCGGGCGCACTCTGAACGCGAGAATGCTCCCGTAGATGCGTTGGTCCGCGACGAGAACGCCTGACTTACCGGAACAGACTGCCGCATCGAGGGGCGCAATCTCAACCTGAGAATGCTCCCGTAGATGCGTTAGGGGGGTCGGCGCTAAGGAGGGTGAGTGCATCTCGCACTCTCGCATTGCCTTGCGGAGGTCGCAGTCTCGCGCCGACCGCGCGGCGGCAGCGCTGCAGCTCGCTCAGACCGGCGCGCGCGGGAGCTCGTGGTGAGTGGAGATTCCGATTCTCGGTGCGGTTTCCTCGTGCGGCGGGTCTCGTTCAATGATTCCCCGGCGGGCAAGCTCCGTCGCGAACGGGCTCGGCCGCTGGAGGGGAGTCAGCCGATGCGGGTGCCGGCGAACGAGTCCGAGCAGAGTTTTTGGGGTCCGTGCACACAAATGGCCGCGATAGGAGTACAGTCGATGGTGAGCTGGCCCTGCGGCCAGGATTCTCACCCCAAGCCCGGATGCCGCCGACGGCGTGACCTGTGCCACGAGGCGCGGAGCCTGGGTCACTGGTTTTGACTGCGGGGCCTAGCGTGGTATGTCTCATGGCGTTTTCCCACCGGCCCGGTGGATGCGTCTGACGGTGTGATTGACCGCGCGGGGTTTATCCCCGTTTGCTATCGCGGGCGATCCGTCGTTCCTATGGAGGAGAGCCCAAGATGTCGATAGTCGAGTCAACCATTTACGAGGCGCCGGGCGAGCCCGGCAGCCCGGTAGAGCTCAGAGAGCGCTACGAGAACTTCATCGGCGGGCAGTGGATCGCTCCGACGACCGGCGAGTACGGGGAGAATCTGACGCCGTCGACGGGCGAGCCGTTCTGCGAGGTCGCGCATTCCGGTGCGCAGGACATCGAACTGGCGCTCGACGCGGCGCACGCGGCCAAGGATGACTGGGGACAGCGCTCTCCAGCCGAGCGTGCCGCCGTCCTCAATGACGTCGCGGATGCGATCGAGGAGAACCTCGAGATGCTGGCCGTGGCTGAGAGCTACGAGAACGGTAAGCCGGTGCGTGAGACGCTGGCGGCCGATATCCCGCTCGCGGCCGATCACTTCCGGTACTTCGCTGCGGCGGTGCGTGCCGAGGAGGGGCGGATCTCGGAGATCGACGATCAGACCTACGCGTACCATTTCCAGGAGCCGCTGGGTGTCGTGGGGCAGATCATCCCGTTCAACTTCCCGATCCTGATGGCCGCGTGGAAGATCGCACCGGCGCTAGCGGCCGGTAACTGCACGGTGATCAAGCCCGCGAGTCCGACTCCGTGGTCGCTCCTGAAGCTCGCCGAGGTGATCGCCGACGTCCTCCCGCCCGGTGTGCTGAACATCGTCAACGGTCCCGGGGCGGAGATCGGCAAGGCGCTCGCGTCGAACAAGCGGATCGCGAAGGTGGCGTTCACCGGCGAGACGGTGACGGGCCGGCTGATCATGTCCTACGCGGCCCAGAACCTGATCCCGTCCACGACCGAGCTCGGCGGCAAGTCGCCGAACGTCTTCTTTGAGGATGTGATGGCGGCCGATGACGCGTTTCTGGACAAGGCGATCGAGGGCCTGGTGCTGTATGCGTTCAACAAGGGCGAGGTCTGCACCTGTCCCTCCAGGGCGCTGATTCACGAGTCGATCTACGACGAGTTCATGGCGCGTTGCCTGGAGCGCATCAGCGCGATTAAGCAGGGCGACCCGCTCGACCGCGAGACAATGATCGGCCCGCAGGTCTCAGCAGCGCAGCTCGAGAAGATCGAGAGCTACGTCAAGATCGGACGCGAGGAGGGTGCCGAGGTGCTGATCGGCGGCCAGCGCCCGCAGCTGAGCGAGCAGCTCGCCGGTGGCTATTACTTCGAGCCGACGGTGCTCAAGGGCCACAACAAGATGCGGGTGTTCCAGGAGGAGATCTTCGGGCCGGTGCTCGCGGTCACGACGTTCCGCGACGAGGCCGAGGCGCTCGAGATCGCCAACGACACGCTGTACGGCCTCGGGGCCGGTGTCTGGACCCGTGATGGCAGCCGGGCGTTCCGCATGGGGCGCGCGATCAAGGCCGGCCGCGTGTGGACCAACTGCTACCACCAGTACCCCGCGCACGCCGCCTTCGGCGGCTACAAGAGCTCCGGTGTCGGCCGTGAGAACCACCGCATGATGCTCGACCACTACTCACAAACCAAGTGCCTGCTGGTCAGCTACGACCAAAACCCGATGGGGTTCTTTTAGAGATGGAGGCCGCGGCTCGCGATAGTGGAGACCTACTGTTGGCGGGACCCCGGCGGCGCTCGAGGTGATTGAACGCCTCGAGGCCGCCCACGGGCCGCTCGCGTTCTTCCAGTCGGGGGGGTGCTGCGACGGCACCTCCCCGATCTGCCTCAAGGACGGCGAGCTTCCGGCTGGGCCCCACGATGTGCGCTTGGGGGACATTGGAGGAGCCCCGTTCCATATCGACTCAGACCAGTACGAGCGATGGGGCACGCCCCGGTTTCTGATCGACGTCGCGCCGGGCGCCGCCGAGGGCTTCTCGCTCGAGGGCCTCGTGGGAGTGCATTTCATCTCTCGCACACCGTGACGAACAGCTGGCGCCTGGGGCGCCGCCTGACTCAACAATGGACGGCCTGACGGAGGCCGGCTAACTGACCAGAAAGAAGGACCAATCATGGCCACGACATCGATCCCGCAGCCCCAGACATCAGAGGCGCCACCCACGACCTATCGCGCCGCGGTCGTCCACGCGTTCGGCAGCCCGCTAACGGTCGAGCAGGTCTCGATGCCAGAGCTCGGTCCGGGGCAGGTGCGGGTCAAGGTCGAGGCGTGTGGCCTTTGCCACACCGACATTCATGCTGCGAGCGGCGACTGGCCGATCAAGCCCTCGCCGCCGTTCATACCCGGCCACGAGGGCGTGGGCACCGTCACGCAGCTCGCGCCCGGCGTGAGCGAGGTCGCCGTCGGTGACCGCGTCGCGATGCCGTGGCTCGGCTACGCGTGCGGCTGCTGTGACTACTGCGTGTCGGGCTGGGAGACGCTGTGCCACGAGCAGGAGATGATGGGCTACACGATCAACGGCGGCTTTGGCGAGTACGCCACGGCGTACGCCCGCTACGTCGTCAAGGTCCCCGAAAGCATCGACTCGTTCGACGCCGCGCCGCTCACCTGCGCCGGCGTCACCACCTACAAGGCGGTCAAGGTTGCCGGCACCCGCTCCTCCGATTTCGTCGCCGTGTTCGGCGTCGGCGGCCTCGGACACCTCGCGATCCAGTATGCGGCAATCGCCGGGGGTCGGGTCGTCGCGGTCGACGTGATCGATGAGAAGCTCGAGCTCGCGCGCGAGCTCGGGGCCGAGTTCACTATCAACGCCAAGAAGGAAGACCCGGTCGAGGCGATCCAGCGACTCGGCGGTGTCAACCAGGCGATCGCGCTGGCCGTCTCGCCGCGTGCGTTCGAGCAGGCGTATGGGTCGCTGCGTCGCGGCGGGACGCTCGTGTTCGTCGCGCTGCCGGCCGACAACGAGGTCAAGCTCCCGATCTTCGAGACCGTGCTCAACGGGATCACGATCGTCGGCTCGATCGTCGGCACACGAAAAGACCTCCGCGAGGTATTCGAGCTCCACGCGGCCGGCAAGACACGCGTGATCCGCGAAACACGACCACTCGACCACGTCAACGAGGCCATCGCCGACGTCGAGGCTGGCCGAGTCGCTGCGCGGATCGTGCTCGAGCCATAGACGACGGGAGCCATGAGGATCCCGCACGCGGGATCCTCATGGGTGGCCATGGGATCCCCACCCGTACCGGCCTGATCGGCCGATAGCTCCCCGCCCTGTGATCGAGGCGTCCGGGCGCAGGAGAATCCGACGCACAAAGCGCACGCCCGCCCGCCGGGCGGCGACCGACGCCCCGGCAGCAAGAGCAAGGCGCGCGCCGCGCCACGGTCTGAGCGCGCCGCGGCACCGCCGCCGCGCGTTCGGCGCGAGACTGCTCTCACCGCAAGGCAATGCGGGCGTGCCGGATGAGCTCGCCGTCATCAGCGCTGACTACCGCATCGCCACGCAAGCGATCGCTCGCCGGCGCCCGGCACGAGACCCGCGGAGTGACGGAAGCAGATCAGACATGCCCGAGCGATCGCCGTCCTGAGATTCGCCAGAACCGGGTCTATCACCGGCGCCCGCTCTTGGGCGAGAGCGGTCGTCTGGCGATTGGCGGTGTTTGCTAGCTGCCTGCGGTCGGAACCGGTCGTCAGCAAGCGGTCGGGGATCTCGCTCGACCTCCGCCAGCGCTTGCTGGAACGCGCCATGGAAGCTAACGCGAACAGGTGTCCACTCGTGCAATCGAGGTGGGCGGTCTTCGCCGGCGCGGACTCGCAGGCTGCTGAGATTCCCCATGAGCACAATAGATCCGCCCATTGGGGTGCTCTTCCGCTTCGACCGGATTGCTTACTCGGAGGTTGCATGGCACGGTTGTCCACGCGCTGTTGCTCCCGTCATGAAGCGGTCGTCGCGGCAGCATGAAGTCAGTCGGTATCGAGTTGGTCCGATGCGGCAGTGAGATCAGCGACGATGCTGGCTACCGCTCGGCGAAGGGAAGCAGGCGTCGCCGCGCCTGTTGGCGCCCGGCGGCGAGTCTTCGCGGTTATCGTGCGGGCGTCCCCTTCGCGCTGATTGCAGGCTCCCGGCGATTGCGCGTGTTCTGGGTTCAGGCGGCTTTGACGCCTTCGCGCTTGGCTGCCTTCAGGATCTTCTGATCGAACGACGAGAGCGTGGAACCCGTGTGTTTCGCTGTTGCGAGGCAGTAGGCGTCGGGAAGGGTGATCGGGTGCCGTTGCCGGAGGCGCGCCGCTTCGACCCCGATCGCCTCATTTGGCTGGTGCACGGTGACGCCGAGGGCCGCGATCGCCTCCCGGGCGGCGGCGAGCTTGGAGACATCTGCTGATGGGGCGATCAGTACCTCGGTCAGGTTCACGACGCTGACGGCGCAATCGTCTTGATCGTCACGCCACCGGGTGAACAGCGCGCGGGCGCGACGGTGATGTGGGTCGTTGCGGTCAAGCGCTCCGATCAGGACGTCCGCATCGAGGAGCAGTCTCACCGCAGGTCGTCTTCGGCGTCGAGCTGATCGAGATAGCCGGCGGGGTATGTGCCGGTGAGCGCTCCAAACGCATCCTCGAAGGTCGCGGTCGAGCGGCGGATCCGGAGCTCACCGTCGCCGGCCGGCTCGATCGTGACTCGCTCGCCGGCGTGCAGCCCGACTTCTTTTAGCGCCGCGACGGGGATCGTGATCTGGTTCTTGGTCGAGATTCTCGCCATGCCTTTACTCTACCAGTAAAGGCGGGCGATCTCTTCCCCCCGTCGCCCGAGGAGACCGGCTCGGGCGACTACGCGAGTACTCGAGCACAGCCGAACGGTGCCCTGCGATGCGCGGATCATGTCCGCGAGCCGGCGGGAAGCCGCGGTGGGTGTCCGTCACCGAGCGACGGAGGCGATAGCGCTGGTCGTGCATGGCGCCTGTCGCGCTGGTCGCGTACGCTTGTCCGTATCGGCGAGGACGAGGACAGGCGTGGCAAAGTCCAAGCGCAAGCGGCAGCAGCGTAAGCGGCGACCCGGGGGGCATCCGGCCCGGCGGACACCCGCGCCGTTGCGCTCGCCTGCTGAGATCGAGATGGAGCGGGAGGCGGAGCTCGCGTTCGCCGAGGCCCAGCGGCGCTACGAGGAGGCGCTCTCGCCGGACACGCCGACGGAGCGGGTCGCAGCACTGGTGGTCGAGGAGTTCGAGGATCTGCCCTCGCCGCCCGGCCTCGCGATCCGGTTGAGACGCGATGGATCCGAGGAGCGGGCACGGGCCGTGGCGGCGCAGGTGCAGCGGCTCGCGCCCGGGAGCGTCACCGCGCTGACGCTCGCAGCCGAGATCGCCGGCGCCTTCGACGAGGACCACGACCGGGCCGCCGACCTGCTCGACGAGGCGCTCGATGCACCCGCCGACCCGGCCGGGACCGTGGAGCTCGCTCAGCACATGCTCGCGTCCGGCCGGCAGCTCGACGCGATCGAGCTGGTGCGGGAGGTCCTGGACGACGAGCCCGAGGAGGAGGACGCGCAGGAGGTTTACGGCTGGGCGCTCGAGGAGCTGCACCGCCGCCGGGCGGTGGGCGAGAAGCTGGGTCCTGCCGAGTGCGCGGAGCTCGATCGGTTCGCGGACCGCACGGGCCTGTACGCGCTGCGGGATGCGATGCGGGTCCTCGTCGAGGAGCGCAGGCCGGAGCTGCGGGGGCTGGTCGCCGGCAGCGTCGGGGGCTGGATGCAGCAGCTGCATGCGGCCGAGGACCGCGAGGCCGACGACGGCTTCGGGCCCGAAACCGATGGCGAGGAGCGCTCCGAGGCGCTCCTGCGCTTCGCGATCGAGCATGCCTGGCTGATGGATGGTGACCCTGATGAGGACGAGGGCGACGATTTCGGATTCGAGCTCGAGCCGGAGCTCGAGCAGTCGGGCGCGCCGCTGGCGCTGCTCGCGACCGACCCGGACGTCCCTCCGGAGATCTCGAGCGCGGCGGAGGAGTGGCTGAGCACCGTCACCTACGGCCTCTGGCAGATCTCCGACCCCGAGCCGGGTCCGGGCATGTGGCTGACAGACATCGTCACCGGCGCTCGTCGGTACGCCGCGATCCCGCCGGAGCAGCTTCCGGGGATGAGCCGCTGGAGCATCCTGCTCGGGGCGCTCGTGTTGCTCGACGGTGTCTGGCGGACAACTGGCGCGGTCGTGCTCCTGCGCCCGTCCGAGGGCGACGGCGCCGCCGACTTGGTGCACGAGGCGAGCGTCGCGCTCGCCAAGGAGCTGACCGGCCAGCGCGGACGGGGCCCCCGCCGGCGCCGCGAGCCCGACCCCCACGGCGTCATCGTCGAGATCGCCGAACCGATCCGCCCGGAGATCGCCGCGCTGATGAGCAAGGTGCTCGGCAGCCTGCTGCCTGGGATCGTCGGGGACGTGTGGCGCCGGCGCGCGACCGGCCCGAAGCTGACGAACACCGACGGCCACCGCCTTCGGATGATCACGGCCCACGTGACCGTGAACGACCCGGCGGCCGTCGCCGGGACGCTGGCTGCGCACGCGGACTTTAGGGTCGAGGATGCGGGGGAGCTGAGCTGGTGGGGGCGCGAGCTGAGCGAGATCGAGCGCGAGGGCGCGCTCGCGCAGATCCGCTCGCTGGCCGGCGAGGGCGAGCCGATCGAGGAGCCTGACGAGCCGCAGCGTTGGCTGCGCGGGCGACTTGAGCCCAAGCCGGATGGGTTCGAGATATCGGTCAACTCAGACGAGCGGCTGGAGACGCTGGTCGAGCTCCTGCGCGGGCTTGGGTCCGGGCCCGAGCTCGGTCGACGATCGGTGATCGACCCGGCGCAGGACATGCCGCCAATCCGGCTCGGGATGCCGAAGCCGTTCGGAGTATCGCAAGAGGCGGTCGACGCCTGGCAGGCGCTGTGGCCTGAGGAGCGGGTGCCGGCGCTGGGCGGCGTGACCCCGCGGACGGCGTCGCGGCGCGTGCAGAGCCGGTCGCGGCTCGAGGCAGTGCTGCGGGAGTTCGAGCACGATGCTTACGTGCTTGCGCGAGCGGGCCGCCCCGCTCCGGATATGGAGCGACTCCGGGCCGAGCTCGGGATGCACCGGTGGCGGGAGCCACCGGCACACGCGCAGAGTCGGACCTGAAATCGGGTAGACGCCTGGCGAACCCGGCGCGTACCGGAACAGCAGGGGCGGTCGGGTCGCCGCCTCTCCGGCTCCGGCATTCCTCGCTAACGCTAACGAGCATCCCATCGCGGTCGGTGACCGTCCCGAACCTGCGCGAAAGGTAGAACGGAGAAGATGTCGCGACGCTGCCTTCGCTCGGCGAGCGGCAGCCAGCATCGTCAACGATCTCGTCGCCGCCTCGGAACGAACTCGGCGCTCTCCGACGATCCGGTCGCTGGGGCGCCCGACGTCGACGTCTTCGTTCCGAAGCGTCAGCGCTGCGGGCTCGCCGCGGACTTCCGCTTCGACCGGATCACTTTCAAGGAGCCTGCTAGCACACTGCTAGCACCCGGGGCCCCACGTGCTCGAGTTCCGCGCGCAGGGGGACGGTCAGGCTCCGCGCCGACAGGCCCGTCCGGGCATCAAACAAGGTCCACAACCCCGAGGACGCTCGCCTTCACGGCGAAGCATGCGCGCGGGCCCGGCCGAGTGGACGCGTGCTCGTGGGCGAAGGCGATCGTCCGACGCGACGCCGATTGGGTCCGACCAACACGATTGGAAGGTCGCCAACTCGATCGTGAGTTCCGCGACGTCCAGCCGAGCAAAGCAGTCGTCGGCGGCGGCGGTCACGCGCGGCTGCTCGTGGGCGAACGCGAGAGCTGGAGGACGCCGATCCGGTCCGGCGCTCCCGGCCGAGCGGAGTTGTGCTTCGGTGACGGTTGCTTGCCGGAAACCTGCAAGCACAAGATGCTCGAATTTGGCGAGTTCCAGGTCCGCGCCAAGCAGGCGCCCGACACCTGCATTGTTCCAATCTGGAAATCACATGAAGCGTCGGCGGGCGGGCGGCTGGGCGTGGCGCCAGCCGATCGCTGTCGCCCTGCCCGACGTTTGGGAGACTCTCGGCGACGCCGCCCTACATCTCTTCGCTCTACGGTTTCGTCCCGAGCAGGCGCGTCGTCCAACGCGGCCGGGCTTCCGGATGTGCTGGCTGAGCAGCACTCCAGCGCTCGAGCTTCGGGAACTGCCCTGTTTGTCATGTCCTGACAAACAGGGCGTCAGCGGGGCGCCGTCGGCGGTTCATGACCCACCGCGAGTTCGCTCCTCTCGCACGCGAGTGGGTGCCGCTCCGATCTCCGAGCAGCGCTGTGCTGGTCGCGGCGGGAGTCTGTGGACCCTTCACGTTCCTTCTAGGGACCGTTGAGGGTGGCGACCTCCTCTTGATCTTGTTGTTGTTCGAGCGAGTTGCTCTGAACCTCGGGGGGAGGCCGATCACGCTCGCGTCATTGGGGAAGATCCCGACGACGTTGGTGCGGCGGCCGATCTCTTTGTTGACCCGCTCGAGCGGGTTCGCCGGCCGCAGCTTGCTCAAGTGCGCGCGCGAGGGAACCGGTGCAAGGCGATCAGGTCCTCCTCGGACTCCTCCAGCAGCCGGCTGACCTTCGGCGCGATCGGCTCGAGGCGGGCGAGGACCTGGCCGCTCGCTTCCCCGCCGGCGTGCGATCCGGCAGCCCGTGCGAGATGATCTGCCGTATGCCTACGCCTGGCGGCATCACGAATCCCGTCGTGCCCGCGTATCGGGTCGCGGTCGTGCAGAGCGAGAGCGAATCCCTGCACAATCCGACGCGAGATATCGGCACGATGCTCGGAGACCGCGATCGGTGGCGCTACCGGCTCTTCACTGAGCGCACGTTCGAAGCCTTTTTGCAGGCCCAGCGGGAGTACGACTGTCTGGTCATCTCGTATAACGCCATCCACCGCAATCCAAGGATTGGCGCGCTCATCAGCGCTCGCCCCATGCAGGTCGGCGTCGTACTGATGCATCAGTTGCAACTGCCGCGCGGTACGCAGTTCGGTCAGGGGCTGTCTTTGAGTTCCGCGAGACGCTGGAGCCTGGTGAGCAGGTCGTCGCCCCGGCCGAGCAGCACGACGCGGCGCTTGAAATCCTCCTGAGCTGGCCCCAGGCGGTCGATATTACGCAGCTGCCGGCAGCGGACTTCGCGTTCGTGATCGGCGCCGACTCTGCATGGCGGTCGGTGTTCGAGGCGGATCCGCGACGGTCCGTGTTGGCGCGATCGAATCTCGACCACTGGCCGCCCGTCGTCGCATGCAGCCTGCTGCTGGAGCCCGAACGCGATCAGCATCGGCGGCTGTTGGAGAACGCGGTTGTGTTCTGTTCGGCCGGCATGCCTCAGACCGTTGTGATACCGAGTCTCGACTCCCCGTGGCGCGGGACGCTTGTACGCAAGCTGCGTCTGAGGCGAGTCAATGCGGTCGAATTACCGGCTTCCTCCGTTTTGCATTTCGGTGTCTCGCCACTGCGCGTGGTGGCCGACGTGATCCTGCCACGCGACGCGTCGGTCCCGGATGGGCGCGACGAGTGGCTCTCGAGCGGTGGCAGGCTCACCACCGTCGATCCGGGCACCGGTGAGCTGAACGTGTGCTATACGGCACCCGACCTCCAGTGGGTGGTGCGACGATGGTCGGCCTGGGTTCAAAAGGGCGGCGGCGATGATCGCTCAACGAGCGTGCTAGCGATGCGTGCCTTTCTGCGCATGCTGAGCGAAGCCGAACGTGGCCTGGGCAAGAAGGATCTTCGCCGCTTTGGGCTGAGGCCCGTCGCCGACCACAGAGATGAGGCCCGAAGGTTGCTCTCGCTGCGGCTGAAGGGCGGCTCGAACCTCGAAGTCACCGTCACCCCCACCGCGGCCGTACTGGAAATAGATGATGCGGTCGGTGGAGCGCTCGAGTCAGACCAGCGCGAGCAGGTGCGCGATTGGCTCGTGGCCGCAAGCGCACGAGTCGGTATCGAGGATCGCCTGGAGATCGCGCACGTGATCCGTGATGGTGACCTGCTCGCTGAGAGCGTCGAGCAGATCCCGCGCCCGCTGTCTGCTGGGACGTTGGCCCGCCTACGCACGGCATCGATCAGCTGTGCTTGGCCACTCGACGTGACCTTTGGTGCGGCCGACCACGCCGCGATCCTGGCCGAGATCGACTCCTCTCTGCTCGCGGCGGCGGAGTACCTGAGCTCATTTGCCGGCTTTCGCGTATGCGCTACCGAGCACGGCTGGGACCTGGATGCCTTGCTGATGCCCGGCGAGGATCTGCTCATCGACGTGGCGATCTCGACGCTGACCAAGCACGGGGTGCTGGGCGACGACGAGAGCCAGCGCGAGGTCACGGGCGAGGAGGGATGTGCCGAAGCGCTGGCGCTCGGCCGCTTTCTAGCGCTCGACTCCGTGCCGACGAGCGAACTGGTCAAGGCCGAGAGCGCGCCACCACCGCCGTTCGTCGATGCAGTCCTCCTGGAAGGACTGAAGCTCCGCGAGGCGAACGCGGCGGTGCGCGGGGAGAACGTCAAGCTGAATCAGGCAGGAGAGCGCCTGCAGCGTACGCGCACACGCGCGCGCACCTTCTCGGCGTTGAGATCGCGGCGATCGCGATCGCGGCCGCTGTGCTCGTAGGACTGGAGATCGGCGCCGAGAACGGGGCGCTGAACGTCTTCTTGGGTGATGCCGCCGTGCCGTTTGTCGTGCTCGTCGCCGTGCTCACCCTGCTGGGGTACGGGCTCGCGCTGCTCGACCTGTGCGCCGGCTGGCTCGTGGGGATGGGGCGGATCGCAAAGGACGGGGTCGAGGGCGTGATGGGCGCTGCGGTCGGCGCACTCGAGCGGGCAACGAAGCGGGGAGCCGAGGGCAATGGCGAGAGGTCGAGGGACGAGCGGTCACCATGATCATCAGTGGCAACATCGCCGCAGAGGGACGTTGCAGGTGGGGATGGCTTTCCGTCGAGGGCGGCAAGATCGTCGCTACCGGGAACGGTCAACCAGCCCAACCCGCCGACCTGATGCACCAAGGGATCATCTCGCGGGGACTGGTGGATATTCAGGTCAATGGTGCGATGGGGTTCGAGACGGTCGGCGGTCACCTCGCGCTCGATCGGATAGACGCGTTCCAGCTGGAATGCGGGGTCACCAGTTACCTGCCGACCGTGATCACAGCCGCCGCCGATACTGCGACCCGCGCGGTGGACGAGATCGGCGAGCGCGTGGGCGATTCGTCCTCGCCGATCGCCGGCGTCCATCTCGAAGGGCCATTCTTGAGCCCCTACCACCCCGGCGTGCACCGGCCGGAACTGCTTGCCTGTCCGGCCGACGGCGTGCCCGCGTATTACGAACACCCGGCGGTTCGTGTGGTGACGCTGGCGCCGGAGCTTCCAGGGGCGCTCGAACTGATCGACGCACTGGTGGCGCGGGGAGTCACGGTCTCGATCGGCCACAGTGCCGCGGACCCGCGCGTCGCCGAGAACGCAGTGGAGCGAGGTGCATCGCTCGTGACCCACCTATTCAACGCGATGCCGACGTTTCATCATCGCAAGCCCGGGCTGGTCGGATGGGCGCTGGTCGGTGATGCCGTCCGTCCGAGCGTGATCCCCGACGGACAGCACGTTGCGCCCGCGGCGCTCGAGCTGGTCCACCGCGCCGCCGGTACTCGTACCCTACTGATCACCGACGCAAGCGTCGCCGCGGGCGCCCCGCCGGGGGAATACGTGCAGGCGGGCACGTCCGTCCGGCTCCACAGCGATGGCTGCGTCAGATCCTTCGATGGCGCGCTCGCCGGCAGCTCGATTGGACTTGACGAGGCGGTTCGCCGCTGGGCCTCCGCTACGTCGGACGGGCTGCCCGGCGCGCTTGACGCTGGTTCGGCCAGGCCGGCTGCCGCGGTCGGCCTGCCGTCCCGGTTAGAGGCAGGGGCGCCGGCCGACCTCGTGCTGGTTGACGACGAGGGCGACATTGTTCGGACCATGCACCGGGGTCGTTGGGTCGGCGGCGCCGACGTGAGCGAACCTCGGCTGTACGCGTGAGCTCACAGCACGCACCGCGTGGTGCCGAACACGGCGGCGGTGATCGCCAGCTGCCGGAACGCGGCGTGCCGGCGCCTTGCGCCCGGCGGCTACAACGGCGACGATGCGGCTCCAGACGATCAACCGTTGCGGGTCACGCGATGCCGAAGTCCCTCTGGAAGGTCTCGTACACCAAGGCCGGGGCGAGGGGTATCGCCAAGGAAGGCGGTAGTTCCCGGCGGGAGGCGGTCCAGCGGGTGGTCGATAGCCGTCCGGAGCGCCCCCGCGGCCCGGATCTGTTCGTCGGCCGGAACCTGCTTCCCGTCCCAGTTCTCGATCACACCGGCGTGGTGCTGCTCGATCATCGTGATGCTGGTACCGCACTGCTTCGCGATCGTTGTCAGCGGGACGCCCGCGTACACCTGAACGGTGATGAAGCTCGAGCGCAGGTCGCGCGGGCGGGTGCCCTCGGGCGCGGGGCGTTCGGGTCACGCGGCCGTGGGGTCGAGTGGCGGATCGGAGTGTGGAGCCAGCGGTCGTACTCGGTGACCTCGATCCGCAGGCGGCCCGGCACCGGCTCGAACGCCTCGAGGTCGCCGCGGCGGATCGCGCGTGGGACGGCGTGGTGGGAGAAGCCGGAGGTCCGCGATCTCGCGCGGGGAGAGGGCGTCGCGTGTCATGTGCACTCCCGGGTCGAGTGAGCAGCTGTCGCCGTAAGGCCTCCTGGGGGCCGGCAGCCGGCGCGATGATCGAGTCTGCACGGGGATCACGAGCGTTGGGGATTATCCTACTAAGATCTGCTGTGTATCGTCAAGTATGGTTATAAGGTTCAACTGCCGCTCCGTTTGCGATGAACGCTGCCACGCCGTGTGCCGTCGTGAACAACCCAACGGATACGTTGTGTCGTGATACCATCCTTTGACGAGCGGGACAATCTCCCGTCCGGAACCCACCCGGCAACCTGGGACGAGATCGTGGAGCGCTACGCCGTCACCGAACACCGAGCCGCGCTGCTGGACGGATTCGGCGAGGCGGTGGCGTCGCTGAGCGCCGCCGGCTGCACGCGCGTATGTGTCGACAGAAGCTTCGTCACCGACAAGGGGGCGCCCGGCGACTTCGACGCGTGCTGGGAGGCCAGCGGCGTTGACCCGGACCTGCTCGACCCAGTACTGCTCGACTTCAGCGATCGCCGGGCAGCGCAGAAGGCGCGATACGGCGGCGAGCTCTTCCCGGCGCAGGTTGCGGCCGAGCCAGTGGGACGGTGTTCGTGGAGTACTTCCAGCGTGATCGCCAGACGGGCGAGCCGAAGAGGATCGTCGCGCTCGATCGCGAGGCACCGCGATGATCACGAACGAGCGCCAGTTCCGGATCGCGAACGCCCAGCTGAAGCGCTTCGAGGAGGCGCTCGCCGCTCAAGCGGCGACGGGACCGAGTCCCGATGTGCACCCCCGGATCCATCAGGCGATGGTCGAGGCGACGGCGAGCGAGCGCGACGAGCTGCGCGCGCAACTCGAGCGCTACGACGATCTGCGCTCCGGACGGGTGGCCCAGCGGACGTCGACCTCGATAGGTGAGCTGCCGATCGCGCTGATCGAGGCGAGGATCGCGGCCCGTCTGACGCAGCGCGAGCTTGCCGAGCGGCTCGGCGTCCGGGAGCAGCAAGTTCAGCGCTGGGAGGCGAACGGCTACGCCGGCGTCGGGATCGAGCGGCTCCAGGAGATCGCCGACGTGCTGAAGCTCCAGGTGCTCGAGACGATCACGTACGCGATTCCGCGGTGAGCTGGCCGCTGGCGTCGCGGTCTCGACGAAGGCCGACAGAACCCTGTCGGCTGCGAGTCAGGACTGCAGCCAGTCGCGGTCTCGGCGGAAGTGCAGCGATCGGATCTCCTCCCGCGTCTTGCCGATCAGGTCGCCCTAATGGGAACGTTCCCATAAGGGCGATCATGGGAACTCTCGGCTTATGTCCTCGCGGGTTGAGATGCCTGGTGTAGCTGGCTCGGTCGGCGCGAGGAGGGCCACATAATCTGTCGGCGAGCACGAGTCGCTGTGCGAGCCTGGTGTTCGTCGGCTCGGCTGCTCGAGGGTGGTTCGTGATGGACGACAGCCCCGCGCTGCTGCTGCGCTCCAGGCGGGCATCGAGGAACCGGCTGCTAGCTTTGTCCGCGAGCGGCGACCAGATCGGCGGCAAGCGCGTGAACGCAATCGTGGGTCGGACGGTCAGAGCGGGCTCGGCGATGGCGGCGACGATCGTTGTCGCGTTTGGACTGTAGGGAGCGTTGTCCTACTTGGGTTGGTCGGGGTGCTCGATGAAGCTGCCGGTGGATGTGAGCGGGGTTCGCTGGGCGAGCTGGGGGAGGTATTCGTCGAGGAACACGCGGGCGACGAGTTCTTGGCGTGAGGACACTTCGGTTTTCTCGAACAGGCTCTTGATGTGGTCCTGGACGGTGTAGGGGGAGAGCACCAGTCTGGTTGCGATCTCGGGGTTGGTGAGCCCTTGGGCGAGCAGGATCGCGACTTCGCGCTCGCGCGGGGTGACCCCGTAGGCTTCCAGGCGGATCGAGGTCGACTGTGGGCTCGGGGTGCGTTCCAGCACGATTGCGACCTTGCCGCGGGCGAGGCCGTCGGGTAGCGAGGCGTGCAGCGTGATCCAGCCGGTTCGGGTCGGGACGGCGATCGCTTTGGGCCGGTCTGGATCGTGTGAGTTGCGGCGGGTGAACGCGGCAAGCGCGAGAAGCGCCGCGGGCGGCGTTTCGTCCTCGGGGGCCTGCGACGGGTTGCGCATCGCGGCGAGCAGCTCGCGTGCGGGTGGCGTGATCAGTTCGACGTCGTTGTTCGTGCTGAGCACGACGAGCCCTGGAGCCGCATCGTCGGATCGGACGCGAGGCGCGTCGAGGCGTAGCGTGGTGCGGATCCCGTCCGCGATCGCGCCGGTGATCCGCCCGAGCGCGTTTGCGTCGTCGGCAGTGAAGTCGCGTTTGTCTTCCTTGCGGGCGATATGAACCGCTCCCCAGCAGCGTCCGCGGCTGACGAACGCCGCCCGCAGCTCGTATGGGATCCCCGTCGGTACGAGCACGTCTCGGTAACGGGCACTGCGTTCGGGCTTGCCGTCGGTCGCGTGGCTGAGGATCCCGACCGGAACCCGGCGAGCTGCAAGCCCCGCGAACGTGTTCACGTCCTTGACGAAGTACTCGCTGGCGAGGATCAACGCTCCCGCGTCCGAGATCGTCTCGGGCGTGAACACGCCCTCGCTGATCAGTTCTTGCCCTGCGTCGCTGGTGATCAGCCGCGTCTGCGGATCGCGCGTATGCCAGCAGGTCGCGTCGCAATCGACGACTCGCCGCAAACGTGCCGCGACCTCGCGGTAGTACTCCTCACGTGGGAGGCCGTTGCGTCCAGCAGAGCCACGTCCTCGATCAGCTGGTCGACCTGCCAGCGCGCTGCGGCCATTCGCCGACTATAAGCCCGACCGAGCGCCGGTCCAACACGTCGATCACGAAATACCCCCGCAACCGAGGGATCGAAA
>CAWFKF010000046.1:0-97441 GCA_963816005.1 uncultured Solirubrobacteraceae bacterium
TTTTGATGCCGTCTAAACCTTTTCGACGCCTCAACAACGCACGCTCGACCCAGAACAGAGACCGAGCGCTTTCTGGAACGTCTTCCTGGTCCCCACCTGACCGGGTCAAGCCCAGCCTTTTCCCCGAACGCTCGCCACGACGGTCTTCAGCCAACGCAGCATCGGGGCGGTTTGACGCCCACCCCCGCAGGGCCGACGCCGGAGGGCCAACAAGCCTCCATCTCTCGCACAGCACCGTTTTATGGAGTTCTACCTACATAGTCTTCCTCCAACGTTCGTGACACACCCTTCATCGCTACTACGGTCAGGTCCGCCCCTGTGCCCCGCATCACTACTCTCCCCCTCACAGATCTGCTGCTTGGGGTTCTCGCTCCAGACAACCAGCCGCAGGCCACGACCGCTCCACTGGCCGGCCGTCCCATCGGGGCGACAGGTTCCCGAGTTCCACACAAGAGCCCAGACCACGCTCGCGCCACCATCCATGCCGGACACCCACCTGGCCAATCAGCAGGCTCCCGCCAGGCTCTTCCCGGGGCAATGACTCGACCCCGGTTTTGAATGTCACCGATACGCTTTCGACACTTCAACGGTGGTATCGCTTTCGCTCGCCTTCGTGATCCACACCTGACGCGCTGACAGCACGCCTTTTCCGCGACGCTCAGCACCCCGGCTCTTGACCGACGCACCTCGCGGTGGTTTACGGCCTCCCCCTGCAGGGCGGCCGCGGAGGACCACCAGACCATCGGCCTGGCTCCTCGCCGGGTAGCCGGCGGGAATCTCACCCGCCGGCCCCCACAGATCCGCACGTGAGCCTCTCGACTCATACGGCTCGTGCCGTCAGCTGTCAGGACGGAGCGCTGCAGTATCGCCAGTGCACGAACATCTCCGGGTCCCTTGAGCGGACCCCGTACAACCATGCCCATGCACGGTTACCGCTGCGCTGCAGTCGCTTGTACTTCCAGCGAACGAACCTGTGACCACGCCGGTCAAGCTCTTGATCGAACTCGTCCAGCACGATGTTGGACAGCAACGGCGAGAGCGGACCGCCATATGGGCGTGGCTACTTCAGAACGAGTGGAGAGTTCCTGCTAATCCTGGGTTTTTGATGGCTGAGAGGCCGTTTGAGCATGGGCTAAACCTGGGGATATCGCGATAACCCCGGGTTTGAGTCCTGTTCAGGTGGCTGAGCGTCGCCGCCGACGTGGCCGCTGAGGACCGTGGAACGGTCGCCCTTTGGTGGTGAGGATGTACTCGCCGGCTTGGCGAGAGAGGTCGCGCATCTGCTCGAGCACGGCCTCGAGTTGGCGGCGGTTTGCGATCCACTCGCGGTACAGGGCGGCGTCCTCGGCCGATAGGCGGCGAGTGACGGTCTTGCCGGTCTCCTTCCAGGTCAGCTGCCAGTAGGGGCCGTGCCGCTGATCGGGGTTGCGACAGCGGCAGTTGGGGTTGCCGCAGGAGGTGTAGAGCTCGGCGAGGCTGCCCTCGCAGATGAAGCCGACCTCGGCCAGGCGCGTCTTGACCTTCTCGTAGTCGCGGCTCAGGCGTTGCAGACGCCGCTTGAGCTCGGCCTTGGAGAGGCACCGTTCCGTCATCGACAAGTATCATACTTGTCGTTCATGCAGACCGTGGGTCTGCCGGATGGACCGGCCAGCGGGCTTGAGGCGTTCCAGGAGCTTGAGCGGTTCCTCTCCGATGCCGCCAAAGCGCACCTCGGTCTGTCCGAGCTCGAGCGCGGGTCAGAGCGCCGCTCCCGCGAGCTGGTACGCCTGTCCCTGCAGGCGCATGTGGACGCCCGCGGCGACGGCGACGTGGGTGAGGCGATCGTCGTCTCGGGTCCGGACGGGCCGGTGCGCCTGGCGTACAAGCGGCTTCATACCCGTTCGGTGCTGACACTGTTCGGCGAGGTGCGGATCACGCGCGTCGGCTACGGCGCTCCCGGGCGTGAGGCGATCCATCCGCTTGATGCCGAGCTCGGGTTGCCTGAGCGGATCTACAGCTACGAGTGCCAGCGGCGGCTGATCAGCGGCGCGATCTGCGGGCCGTTTGACGAGGCAATCGCGCTGGTGGCCGAGATGACCGGGTTGACCGTGCCCAAACGCTCGGCCGAGCAGATCGTGCGAGAGGCCGGCGTGGACTTCGACGCCTTCTACGCTGAGCGCGCCCAGGCTGAGGTCAAGCCAGGCAGAGGCGAGATCCTCATCGGGGCGATCGACTGCAAGGGCATCCCGATGGTCAAGCCCGAGCGCGCCTTGCGAGTCGTGCGGCGCGGGAAGGGCGAGAAGGCCAACAAGAAGCGGATGGCGACGGTCGCCGCCGTTCACAGCCAGGCGCCCGTGGTCCGCACGCCCGAGGAGGTGCTCTGAAGCCTGTTCGCCACCGACGAGCGACCCGAGCGCCCGAAGCGCACGCCGCCGCACCGCAAGCGGGTGTGGGCCAGTCTGCTCGCCGACAAGGACACGTTCATCGCCGACGTCAAGGCCGAGATGGTCAAGCGTGATCCCCGCCACCGGCGCACCTGGGTGATCGTCACCGACGGCGAGCGAGCACTGCAACGCCGGGTGTGCCAGACCTTCACCGACGTCACGCTCGTCCTCGACCTCCTGCACGTGCTGGAGAAGCTCTGGAAGGCTGGCCACGCGCTCCACCCAGAGGGCAGCCGTGAGGCAGAGGAGTTCGTCTACGAGCGCGCCAAGCGGATCCTGGGCGGGCAGGTCAGCCAGGTCGTCAAGGGCCTTCGGCTGATCGCGACCAAGCGCAAGCTCACCGGCACGAAGTCCAAGACGCTGGAAGAGGTCGCCCGCTACCTCTACAGCAACCGCGAGCGGATGAAGTACGACGTCTACCTCGCCAACGGCTGGCCGATCGCGTCAGGCTCGGTCGAGGGAGCGTGCAAGAACCTCATCCGCGACCGCTTCGAGCGCTCCGGCATGCGCTGGACCCCGGCGACAGCCGAAGCCCTCCTACGCCTCCGCGCTATCTACCTCTCGGGCGACCTCGACGCCTACTGGGAATTCCACATCCAGCAAGACCAGCGGCGCCTCTACCCAACCTGGCACTCGTCCTGAAGTAGCCACGCCCCCGCCATATGAGCAGCGCTGGGTTATGCGCAGTGCTGGCTTGGAGTTCCCGCGGCGAGTGGGGTTGACGGCCGAGCGCTGCGCATAACGCGGTGGTGGTTAGCGGAGGTTGGCGAGCCAGCTGAGCAGTTCTGGGTCTTGGTTCCATTCGGTCAGCTCGGCGCTGACGACCTGGTCGTAGACGGCTTCGAGGGCTTTGCGTTTCGCCTCGGTTGAGGCGCGTGCGTAGATGTCGGTGGTGGAGAGGTCGACGTGGCCGAGGATGTCGCGGATGTAGGGCAGTGGCACGCCCGCGTCGTAGAGGTGCATCGCCCGGCTGTGCCTGTTATGGAGAATTCTCCATAACAGGCATTACGTGGACGGCTGGGTTATGTGGCCGCCCGGAGTGTTTCCGCTGCTCACGGGGGTGTTGGGCCTGGTCGCGGCCACATAACCCGGGGCGTTACTCGCAGACGTGATCGAGCCATTCGAGGAGATCTTGGTCGGCCGTCCAGTTGGGCAGGGGCTCGGGCGTGAGCGACTGGTAGGCGCTTTCGATGGCTTTGCGTTTGGCGTCCGCGTCGGCGCGGGCGTAGATCTCGGTTGTTGAGATGTCGGCGTGGCCGAGCAGGTCGCGGATGTAGATCAGGTTGACTTTGGCTTGGAGCAGGTGCATCGCCCGGGTCCGTCTGATCACGTGCGGGGTGATGTTCAGGCCGGGTGCGTAGCCGGGGTCGCGGCGGCGTAGTGATTGGACGTGTCTGGCGAGGATTTTGGTGACGCCCCAGCGGGTCAGTCGGGTCTGTTCGGGTCCGTTGAACAGCGGGTCTGCGTCTGTGCCGACGCCGCGGTGGGGAGCGCGGCGGTCAAGGTAGTCCTCGATCAGTCGGGCTGTGGGGTCCATCAGCGGGACGCGCCTGGTTTTGGAGCCTTTCCCGTGCAGCGTGATCACCATCGGGCGGGCGGTGCGGACGTCGGCGGTGTTCAGGTCGCAGATCTCTTGGACGCGGGCGGCGGTGTCGTAGAGCGTGGAGAGCAGGACGGTGTCGCGCAGTCCGCGCCGGGTGGCCGGGTCTGGTTCGGCCAGGAGGGCTTTGACCTCGTCGCCGGTGAGGTGGCCCATGTCGGTGGCCGGGGTCTTCTTCTGCTTGATCGCGAGGATCTGGGTGGCTTGGTCCAGGAACTCTGGCCGCTCGATCGCGGTGTACCGTGCGAGCGACTTGATGACGGCGAGTCGCTGGTTGCGTGTCGCCGGCGAGTTGCCACGTTCGGTTTCGAGCCAGTCCAGGAACGCGAGCACCCGCTGCCGGTCGAGGTCGGAGAGGCGCAGCTTCTCGGGTGGGGTTGCTTGCACGTCGCGGAACCAGGTGAGCAGCAGTTTGATCGCGTCTCGGTAGGACGCGATGGTCTGGGGGGACAGGTCCCGTTCGCCGGCGAGGTGGTCGGTGAGGAACTTCGACAGCCACCTGCCGGCCAGATCCCCGCGGTCTGGGTTGACGCGGCTCACTGGTCGGCTCCTTCCCGCGCGGCCGGGTTCGGGATGACGTAGCCGAACCTGGCTTGGACCATCGCGGCGACCTCTGGGTACGCGTCCGCGGTCAGCTGGAGGTAGTACTGCGTTCCCCGCAGGTCAGTGTGGCCCATGTACGCCGAGAGGTAGGGCAGCATCACCACCAGGTCGTTGCCGCCGGTCGCCCAGCGCCGCAGGTTCTGCACGGCGAACCCGTGACGCAGCGAATGGATGTGCGGGCCGCCCGGGAAATGCGGGATGTCCGCATCGGCGAGGTAGCGGCGCAACCGGTTGTAGACCGTGGATTGGTCGGCCGGTTTGGTCGGGTCGCCGGTGTGGAACAGATGGTGGGCAGGTTCCGGGTCAGCGTGCGCGGCCGCGATGTAGCCCTGCAGGGAGGCGGCGAGGCGCGTGGTGATGGGCACGACGCGGCTCTCGCGGTTCTTGCTGTCGCGCACCTCAAGCGTGGCGCGCGCCGGATCTACGTCGCGCAGCTGCAGGTTGAGCGCTTCTGAGATGCGCATCCCGGTGGCGTAGAGAACCCGGAACAGCACCGGGTCGACCAGCGCCCTGTTCGACATCTCCGACAGCGGCTGGGTATCGATCGTGTCAAAGAGGCGGCAGATCTCCTCGTCGCTGAACACGTAGGGCGGCGGCCGGTGGCGGGTCTTCACGCGGGTCAGCGTTGGCGGCGCCCATGCTTGCCAGCCGAACTGGCGGGCGTGTTCTGCCAGTTCGCGAAGGATGATCTCCTCGCGGCGGATGGTGGACGCCTTGAGATGGCGGCCGTAGAGGAATTCCTCGACGGCCTGTTGGATGATCGACCCGTCCGCGTAGCCGTCCCGGCGGGAGTGCTCAGCGAACTGCCGCAACACCCGTTCCTGACTGTCGTACCGGAATCCGCCGGCGCGGCGGGCCGCGAGCAGCGTGTCGATCAGATCGCTCAGCGTCGGCGCGTTCATCGCCGTGCCCCTTGCTCCGCGTCCAGGACATCTTCGACGTCAAGGGCGCAGCGGCGCAGGTGCTCGGTGTCGAGCCTGAGATAGTGCGCGGCGGTCGTGGTGCCCGCCGCGTGACCCAGGACCGCCGTCACCACCGGCGGCGGCGTGTCGTCCTGGAGCATCGCGACCGCCAGCGCGCCGCGCAGCGAATGCAGGCCGTGCGAGCGTCCGGCCGCGAACACGATCCCGGCGCGCCGCGCGTAATAGCTCAGCCGGCAGCCCACCGAGGTGGAGGAGCCGAACGCGGTGAACGGGTAGCGGTGTTTGACGAACACCTGCCGGCAGGCCGCCTCCGGCCGGCCGTGCCGGATGTAATCGATCACCGCCCATCCGACATCGCCCGGCAGCGGCAGCGTCAACGGCACGCCGGTCTTGTGCTGCCTGAACGCCAACGTCTTGGCCCGCCAGTCAAACCATCCGAGCTCCAAGCGGCGCAGATCTCCGACCCTCACACCGAGCCTGACGGTCAGCAGGACCATCGCGTAGTCGCGTTTCCCGATCGCGGCTTGCCGGTCGATCTGCTCCAACACCCGGCGGACATCCCCAGCCGTCCACGGGTGCGGGGCCGACTGGCCGCGGCGGGGATAGCGCTGCGGCGGTAGCCGCCCGGCCAGGTCTTCCCGGATCTGCCCGTCCTCGCGCAGGTGACGCAGGAAGTCGGCCAACGCCGAACGCAGCGAGCCGCTGGTTTTCGGGGCGTAGCCCCGGTGCTGACGCCGAGCCCAGAACCCGGCCAAGTCTCGGGCCTGCGCCTGGTCCAGGGTCTCCCGACCGACCTCGTCGAGGTAGGCGAGGAACTGGTCCGCAGCGCGCTTCTTCGTCACGATGCTGGCCTCAGCGTTCCCCCGCCGCCGGCACGCCGCGAGGTACTCATCCCTGACCGCACGGAAACGCGCCGGGCAGCGCTCAACCGGCGGCGTCGTGGCCTGCCCCACCCGGGGAACGCCCCCATCCAACACCTCCATCAGCAGCAGCAGCGGCCGGCGAGCGAGCTGAGCATGCCGGGAACTGGTCGGCTCCCGCAGCCCCGCGAGCCTGACCCCGGACCGCTCCGCGATGAAATCGAGACAGTCCGCCTCGGCTGGGAGCGCCTGACCGCGCGCCTCGAGGAACCCCGCGAACGCGTTGAACTCCGCCGTGTGGCGTTTGATCGTCGTCCTCGACCGACCCGCCGCCGTCAACACGACGATCACCCGCGATGACACCTCGCGCATATCCGGCGCTTCCATAAGAATCGACCCTCCTGACAGTGGTGAACAGGCAAGCATTCGGCGATTCTTCGCCGCACTCAAGGCGTCAGCGGCAGACACCCACACGGGAATGGGCAAGGTCAGTCCGGACGTAGGCGCGAACCTGATCGGACACGTCGACCAGGCACGACGTCGACCACACGCCCGGGGTTATGTGGCCGCGACCAGGCCCAACACCCCCGTGAGCAGCGGAAACACTCCGGGCGGCCACATAACCCAGCCGTCCACGTAATGGCGCAGGACGTGCGGGCTCAGCTGGGCGCTGGCGAGCGTCGGGTCGGCTGCTTGGGCCTGGTATTTGCGGAGGATCCAGGCGATCCCGCCGCGGCTGAGTTTCGCGTGGTGTTGGTTGAAGAACACCGGGCGGTCATCGTGGCCGGGGTCCTGGAGGCGTCGTTCGGCGAGGTAGGCGGCGAGCAGCGCGGCTGTGTTGGTGTCGATCGGGACATGCCTCGTTTTGCGGCCTTTGCCGGTCAGGGCGACCATCGCGGGGTCCTCGAGCCGGATGTCCCGGACTGTCAGATCGGCGGTCTCTTGGACTCGGGCGGCGGTGTCGTAGAGGGTGGCCAGCAGGGTCGCGTCACGCCGGCCCTGGCGGGTGGAGCGATCGGGCAGGGCGAGCAGCAGCCGGGTCTGCTCGACGGTCAGGTGCGCCACGGCCGGCTGGTCGTGTTTGCTTGAGGGGATCGCGACGATGTCCTGGCAGCACGCCATCCGCGCCGGATCTTGGGTTTGCAGCCAGCGGAAATAGGAGCTGATCGCCGCGAGGCGCTGGTTGCACGTCGTCGCGCTGTTGTGCCGGCTGGTGCGCAGCCAGGCGATGAACCCGGTGACCGCGGTCACGTCGATCAGCTCGAGGGTGAGCCGTTCGGGTGGGATGTTCCGCTCGTCACGGAAGTAGAAGATCAGCAGCTTGAACGCGTCCCGGTAGGAGCTGATCGTGTTCGGTGAGCAGTTGCGTAGCCCGGCGAGATGATCGGTGAGAAAGCGGCGCAGGCTGACCGCGAAATCAGTCGCCATGAGCTTGCCCTCCCGTCACTGGAGGTGGGACGATGTCGCCGAGCGTCTGCTGCACGCGGGCGGTGATGTCCGGGTAGGACTCCGCGGTCAGATGCAGGTAGTAGGCGGTGTCACCGATCGATGAGTGCCCCAGGTACGTTTGCAGGACCGGCAGCAGCGCATCGACGTTCTCGCCTTGCGCAAACCACGATCGCAGGTTGTTCACTGCCATCGTGTGGCGCAGGTCATGAACCCTCGGGCCGTGTCCGCGGCCGCCGTGCGGGATGCGTGCCTGCCACAGAAACCGTCGGAAGTTGTGGTTGACGTTGTTGAGCGTCAACGGCACGCCCGGCGTGGCGCCGGGGAAGAACCACTCCCAGCCTGGCTGTCCGGCGAGCTTGGCGTGGTAGCCGACGAGCCGTTCGCGCAGCTGCTCTGAGACGGGCAACTGCCGGTCCTTGCCGCCTTTCGCGTCACGGATCTGCAGCACGCCCGTGTCGATGTCAACATCCCCGACGCGCAGCAACCTGGCCTCCGAGCAGCGCAGCCCGCACGCGTAGATCGTGCGGAACAGGACGGGCATCACCAGATGCCGGAACGGCACCTCCGAGCAGTAGCGGCAGCGGTCGGTCTGCGCGAACAGCACCGCCAGCTCCCGGTCGCTGTAAATGTGCGGGACGTAACGGGCGGGCTTCTCGAGCACCCCGGCCGGCAGCACGTATGCGTCAACGCCGCGGCGGTGAAGCCAGCGGGCGAGCTCTCTGACCGGCGCGATCAGGCTGATCACGGTCGCCGGCTTCACTGCCCGCTGTCGGGCGCAGGCGATCCACGCCTCGACCGACGCTCGCGTGACCGTGCCAAGACCGGGGAACTCGCTGGCGCAGAACGCGTCGAAGCGGGCCAGCGCCCGCTCCTCGCTGACGTACTTGTAGCCAAGCGCACGCTTCTCGGTGACCAGCCCCGTGATCGCGCCGGCCAACGTGATCTCGGCGCTCACTGGGCCAGCCCCTCTCGCGCTGGCGTGTCCGGGTCCAGCGCGCACCGGCGCAACAGGCCGAGAGACGATTTCAGATAAACGCCGGTCGACTCGACGGACTGGTGGCCGAGGATGTCGGCGATCCGCTCGACCGGCGTGCCGTCCTCCATCAGCCTCGTCGCGAGCGTGTGTCTGAGCGAGTGCATCCCGTGACGACGGTTCTCACTCAGCGACACGCGTGCGATGCGGGCGTGCTTGACCAGGATCTGGTGCAGATGGTCCTGGTCGGAGAACGGGCCGATCGGAGCGGTATGCCGCAGAAACACCTGCGGGCAGTCGCTTGCCGGCCGGCCGTCGCGGACGTAGTCGATGATCGCCCAGCCGACGTCTTTGAGCAACGGCAGCCATACCCGCTGGCCGGTCTTCGCCTGCACCACCGAGAGCCGGTTGCCGGGCCAGTCCAAGTCAGCGAACTCAAGCCGTTTGACGTCCACGCCACGCAAACCGAGCCGGCAGATCAACAGGACGATCGCGTAATCACGTTTCCCGGACGGGTTCCCGCGATCGATCGCCTCGATGATCTTGGTCACGTCGGCCGGGTCCCATACCGACGGGATCCTCGCCTGCTTGGTCGATCTGGCCGCCGGGACCGTCTCCAGCACCCCCGGGTCGGTCAGCCCGTCTGCTGCGGCGAACCGCAGAAGCGACCTGACCGCGCACAGCTTGTGCTCCACCGTCTTCGGCGCATAGCCCGCCAACGTCGCAACGAACGCGCCGATCACTGCGCCGTCCAGCGCGGCCAGCCCGCCCCGACTTGCCGTGAACGCGAGGAACTCCCCGGCGACCGTGCCATACGCCCGGACCGTCGAGACCGCGCAGCCATCCGCCCGCAGCCACGCCTGAAACGCAGTGAGGACCTCGGCCTGCTCGGCGCTCATCTTGCTCACGCTCCGGGAATAGCGGCGCAGCACCGACCCGTGAACCGCGAAGTCGTCGAGCATCGCCGCGACCCTGAACAGGTATACGTCGGTCGCTTTCAACGCGCCGGCTTGCTCCTTTTCGAAGAAACCGCCACACGCCTTATCGACCCAGGCGATCGCGACATCCAGCGAGAACTCCTGAACGCCGCGCGACGCGAAATACCTCTCCAGACGCCGCCAGCAACCCCGGTACCAGACCAGCGTCGAGGGCTTATAGCCCAGACGCACCAACTCGGCGTCCAGTCCGGACACCAACTCAGAAACAGCAGCCATCACGGTCCCTCCGATCACGAACGACCGGGCACCACGCCCAAGCCGCGTGACCAGAGCCTCTACCGCGTTATGCGCAGCGCTCGGCCGTCAACCCCACTCGCCGCGGGAACTCCAAGCCAGCACTGCGCATAACCCAGCGCTGCTCATATGGAGCTTTATGCGCAGCTGCGCATAACCCGCCTTGCGGAACGCCCTGCTCGCTGGCGATCACAACACCTTCCGGCAGCACCACCTTGGCCTTCAGCATCCGTCCGATCAGCACGAGCAGCCGCCGATCGCCAACTCGCTGAGCGAGCTTGGCAGCCAACCGCTGGTGGCAGACGAGATCAAAGAACTTCTCCAAATCAAGATCCACGCACCACTCGTAGCCGTCCTCGAGATGCCCCTTGGCCTCAGCGACCGCCGAATGGCAACTTCGACCGGGTCGAAACCCGTGACTCGAAGGATGGAACGTCGGCTCCCACAGCGGTTCGAGCACCCGCCGCACAGCCTCCTGGACCACCCTATCGATCACGTCGGGAATCCCCAACCCGCGCTGCCCACCCCCCGCCTTCGGGATATACCGCCGGCGGATCGCGCCGGGCTGGTAGCTCCCAGCCAGCAGGTCGGTCTGCAGCCTGGGCAGAACAACCGGCCACTGCTCAAGCAGCGCCTCAATCGTCTGCCCATCAGGGCCAGGGGCGCCCTTGTTCGACGCCACCTTCAACAACGCACTGGTCAATCGGTTGGCAACCTCCTCCATCGTCGCAGGCGCTGCGATCCCAACCTTGCCGCTCGCCTTCGGCGCTCCCGCCCGGAGGACCCCGAGCCGGTCCCGGGTCCTCCTGCGGGTAGCCCCTTGCGGGTTTTCTGCTGTCGCGACCGGCAGGCTGAGCTGCACCGCCGTTTCTTCGACCGGGACCGCCTTCCCTTGCCCACCGGGGCCCGACCCGGCACGCTCAGCGGCCATTACAGCCGCCTTCCGGTACTACGCAGTCCTCGGACTTCTGCTGGGCCATCGACCATCGTCCTCTCGTTCTCCGGCCTACCGGCCAACCGGCCGGAACCCAGCAGATCTCCTGAGGTGAGATGCTGAGATTTCGCTGTGATCGCGTCGCCAATACGCTCTCGGTCACGACGAACAGGGATCGGGCATCGCCGCTGTTGGCCGGCTCGCCCACCGAGCAACGCCTTACGGCGCTTCACTTTCGTTCGCCACCACAACGCACCTATGGCCTCCTTCAGACCCGCCCTCGCGGGAGCTTCGCAGCGCAACCGGCCGCACTGAAGCCGCCCGGTCAATTCCGGGCCGCGCCCTTGCCTCATCGATGTCGGGTTCCCTCTGTCAGGGCCCCGGGACAGGACTTCCACCTCCGATCTCAACATCCGTACTCAGCACACCAAGGACGCCGCTGCGCGGCTCGCTGCGCTCGGCCCTTCGGGCCATCCTTGACTGCACCGGCCCAGCTCCGCTGGCTGGCAATGAACGTCGCCCCGGAGGGCGACCTGCGCGTCAAGACATCCACCTCTGCAGCTCGGTCGACTCGTGCGCGACTTGCAAAAGCCCGTTCCCGGTACGAAGATCCTGCTCAGGACCACAATCGCGCTCTCACCCTGACCACATCGATGCCGGGAGACCCGGAAATTGCGGCGTCGAGTAGACTCGCGCCCGGGTGACCGATAGACGTGGCATGCGCGATCTGGTAGGTCGGCTGCCAAAGACCCAGGCTGCTCTCGCCTATGCCGAACCGCGGCATGCGGGCCAGCGGCGCAGCGCCGACGGTGCCCCATTCATCGAGCACCCACTCGAGGTCGCCAGGCTCCTCTACGACGCCGGCGCTCCCGACCACGTGATCGCCGCCGGAGTTCTGCACGACACGATCGAGAAGACCGGCGCGGACGCCGCCGACCTGCGCTCACGGTTCGGCTCCGCGATCGCCACGCTCGTGCTCGCGGTCAGTGAAGACCCGCGAATCAGGCGCTATCAAGCGCGCAAGGATGCGCTGAGAAAGCAGGTTGCGGCACCGGCCACGACGCCCTGATGGTGTTCGCCGCCGACAAGATCTCGAAGGCGCGCGAACTGCGCCGAGAGCCCGCGGCCGCAACGCACTCGCGCCCGGTGCCGCAGCCACCGCCTTCGCGACAACGCGCCCTGACCCACTACCGCCAGTGCCTCGATCTTCTCGAGGATCTCCTCACCGACTCGCCACTCGTCGAACAGCTCCGAAACCAGCTAGAGATCATCACCAGCAGCCCCATGGGCACCCGGTCCTCGCCGGAGCCGCGTGAGCCACAAGCTCAGCACGCCGGCGGGGCGAGTCCTTGCTCCTAACCACCGAGCACGAGCCCGCCCAGCGCCGCAGCATCAGTAGCCCACCCGCCACCCAGCGGGAGATCTGACGATCGATGTCGACACTTCTAAGACGGACGACGGGCAGCACTATCGCGCCGGTCGCCTCACTGCTGCATCCGCCTGACGATCCAGACATCTGCGGCGTCGCGGCCGACGCTTCCGAGTCGGAACGGGACCAGCGCTCCCTGATCGGGCTCGCCGCACCCCTGCTCTGCCAGGAGGATGCAGAACTCATCGCTTCGGTTGGCGACGCCGCCCAGGGTGCCTAATCACGAGACCCGTCTTGTGGTGGCACGAGCATCTCGACGCCGTCGACGGATTCCCTGCGTTGCGCGGACACCAGCGACCGCAAGATCGCTAGCTGCGACCCTGTTCGGCTGCAAGCACCGGCGCTGGAAGCGGGTGCGGCTCTTCTGAAGGGACCTCGGGGCGACGATCTGAGAGTTGGTAAATGCCCTGCAAATCGATGGATCCGGGCGCCCGTGCAGGTCGCTGCTCGATCGAGAGGCGCCAGTGGGATCCGGGCGGTGTTGCGATGCGCGAGCGCCCGCGTCGCCCTTTCCTGGGCGTCCACGGCCCCTTTTCGCCGTCGAGAACAAGGTCGCGACGCCGTCCGGTCCCCGATCACCAGCAAATCTAGGCGTTCCGGCGGTGTCCGACGTCCCTTCAGAAGAGCCGCACCCGCTGGAAGCAGCAGCCGGCCGCAGCCCGCCGGCGTCGTATTCGTACTTGCGCAATCGCCCAGGAGGGATCGTCCGGAGAGCTGCGACCGGACGAGTGCTTGGCCTACGAACGCACTCGTCCCGGCTCGGCCGCCCGGATGATCGCGATGCGCGACGAGCATAAGCCGCGCTACGCCCGGAGGTGGGCGAGAGGCGGCGCCTCGCTGTTTGCTCGTACCGGTGGTCGGAAGGTGGGTGGCTCGCCCAGCTGCGGCGGACGCGCCTGGGATTGGCCAGGTCCGCGGGGTGCGACGCGCCCAGGTCAGCCTGCTGGGGCTGATGATCCCCGCGGTCGGGGCGTGCCGGCCGGCACTGTGACGATCGAGCCGCAGTTGGCGCACGTCCAGGCGATGGACCGGGGATCGAGCTTCATCAGCACCGGGCAGTCCCAAGCGTGGGGCGGGCAGATGCTGTTCGGGGGGCAGGCCTCGCGCCGCCTCGGCGCGAGCGCTGTTCCGTTGAGCCTTGGATGGTGGGCGTGTGGAGTACCCGGAGGCAGCAAATTCCGCGGGTGGACGCGACCGACCGAGCGGTCAGATCTTCTCTCTAGCTTCGCTGGAGTCCGGTCGTTTCGCCAGCGAGCCTGGGTCCTGTCGGCACAGCGCGGTGACCGCCTCATCCACTGAGGGGAAGAGTCGGTCTTCTCCGATGCGTTCGAGCAGGCCGCTTCGTGCCAGGCCGTCGCGTACGTGCTCTCCGGCTCTGGCCATCGCGAACGAGATGTGCTCCCGGTCAAGCGCGTCGAGCACCGCGCGAAGCGAGCGTGACCCGGTGTAGTCGACGTCGCTCATCCCGATCGCGTCGAGCACGACCACCGCCGGAGGTCCGACCGCGCGCGCAAGCGCGTCATGCAGCTGGGTGCGAAAGTTGTCAGCGTTTGCGTACCAGAGTGGTGTCGCGAACAGCACGACGAGCACCCCAGGTACCTGGGCTGGTTGCTCGGGGCTGCTGATCGGGGTCCAGCTGGTGGTTCCTGGGATGCGGCCGAGGACGTGCAGCTGAGGGCGGGCGCTGAGGCGGGTGCGGTCGAGGATCGCGAGGCCGACCGCCACGGCGATGCCCTGTTCCACGCCGACGAATGCGACCGTGAGCAGGGTGATCACGGCCAGAGCGAACTCGAACGGATCAAAGCGCGCGATCGCGAGGAGATCGCGGCCGTGGAAGATCCGTGTCGCGACGTACAGAAGCACCCCCGCCAGGGCTGCGACCGGCACATCCTTGAGCACCGCCGCCGCGGGTACGAGCAGTGCTATCGCTGCTGCGGCACCGAGACCGGCGGCCTGGGTGCGGCCCGACGCCGCAGCCACGGCCGCGGTTCTCGGCGGGCTCGCGTCCACGGGAAACGCTCCGACGAGGCCGGCCACGACGCTGCCCGCGCCCACTCCGAGGAAGTCGCGGCCGACGTCCACCTCGTAGCCTCCCTGGTCGGCGAACGCGCGGGTAGTCGCCGCCGACTGGGTCACCACCATCAGGGCCACGACGCCGGCGATCGGCGCCACGCGACCGAGCGTCGACCAGGACAGACCTACCAGCCCGAACCGCGGCGCACCGTGAGCCAGGTTGCCCAGCACGGCCACGCCATCGTCATGAAGGCTGAAGGCGACGACGAGGATCGTGGACGCAACGAGCGCTACAAGGGCGCCGGGGAGTCTCCGGTCGACGCGTTCGGCGATGACGACGATCGCGAACACCGCCGCTCCGATCCCCAGCGTCCAGCCGTTGGACTGACCGAGGTGGCTCGCCGCTGCCGCGATTTGGTGCACGGTGCCGCCGCTGGCCGCCGCGAGCCCCAACAGGTCAGGTATTTGATGGACGACGATGACCACAGCGATACCGGCCAAAAAGCCTGTGATGATCGGCGCCGAGAGGAACTCGGCGATCCACCCGAGACGCAGAAGCCAGACCAGCGCCACGAACACGCCAACCGCCACAGCCAGGATCCCGACCAGGTCCACATAGGCAGGAGATCCGATCGGCGCCAGGTGGGCAATCCCCACGGCAAACAGTGGAGCGATCGTGGAATCGGCGCCCACCGACATCTGCGGGTTCGAACCGAGCATCGCGAACATCACCGTGCCCGCAACGAACGCGTAGAAACCGGTGATCGGCGGCATGCCGGCGAGCCTGGAAGTCGCCAGCTGCTCGGGCACCGCGATCACGAGCAACGTCACGGCAGCGAGCACGTCCGCTGGGACCCACGACCGCCGATACCCGCGCAAGGAGGAGAAGACGACAAACCGCAGAGTCACACCCCCGGCCCGACACCTCACACTCCTGAACACGGCACCTGAGCCTCGACCAAGAACAGCGCTCCGTCATCCACCCCCGCAGCTTGACGGATCCGCAGTACCCAGGGTCGTCGGCAAGAGCCATCAGATCCGGGTGCCGCTCGATCAGGCCCAGGCGCGCGAAGGATGTCAGGGCACGGGAGTGGTCGCCGGCGTCGTTGTGGGCGTGGTGGTTATGCGCGGTGCCGTCGGTGTCGTTGCGGTCGTCCTCGGCTGCGTCGTGGCTGTCGCTGACGTAGTCCTGGTTTTCGTTGCTGGCGTGGTCGTCGTCACGGTGACGGCCGGGCGCGTTGTCCTCTTGGTGGTCGTGGACCTGCCGAAGAAGGTGGTCTGCTGGCCATTGCCGGTGATTGAGTGTCCGGCGAGGAGGTCGGGCACCGTGAAGACCCCAACGACGATCGCGAAGGCCAGCAGACCCGTGACGACGGCAATTCGCCAGCGCGGGCGGCTCCGGGATGTCTCGGTCGCATGCCCGCCTATTCCCGTGAGCGGGTCGCCCGTGCTGGGGGGCTCGACGGGGCGGTGCGTGATCGGCTGCGCCTCGGGCGAGTCGGGCTCGATAACACCCGTTGGGTCGGAGGCGATGCGGATCGGGTCGTGCTGTGCGTGCGTGTGATCCGGCGCTGCGACGGCGCGGTCACGACCGCCGGGCATCATCCGCGGCGTCGGCACCCGCTTAGCGGTCGCGGTGACGGTCCGCATCGGGCGGCGTAGGAACTCCGCGACGAGTGCGACGATCACAGGCGCCGCGGCCGCGCCGATCAGCGTTCCCGGGCCCCAGACCCAGGCGACCGCGAACGATGCGGCCGCGGATGCGACGCTGGCGATGATCAGCGGTCTGCGGCGAGATGCCGCTCGGCCGCCGGTGGTCCCTGCCGTCCGCGTCAGGATCGGAGGACTCCACGATTTTAGTCGATCCCGTCGCGTTGCCCCTCACGGAGGGCAGCTGAGCGAGCAAGCCGGCCATCGCTCGCTTCATCATTCCGGGCGGCCGAATGTCGCCCAGCTCGACGACGGTGACCTTGATCCCCCAAGCTCACCGGGCGGCGTCGAGGCCCGCGAACGCCGGCGCCGCTTGCCGCGAGCGCCGTGGGCGGGTTGGAGGTCCAACGCTCGTCGAACACGGGCGTGCGAGCGAGGGCAATCGCGCTGCCAGGACCGGGCGGCGCGATCTCGCAACCGTCCATCACGAGCCGACACACGCAACTGGGCGGCGGCAACTCGGCTACACCGTCTGCGCGATCGGCACGAGCAGGCGCGCCGCGAGGTCCACCAGCCGGCTCGAGTACCCCCACTCGTTGTCGTACCAGGAGACGACCTTCACCTGAGCACCTGAGTACCGTCGATGACCGATGTCAGTGAGGCGTCGAAGATCGACGAGTACGAGGACTTGACGATGTCCGAGGAAACGATCGCATCCTCGGTGTAGGCGAGGATCCCCTCCAGCCCTCCCCGATCGGCGAGCCGCTCGAATGCCGCGTTGATCTCGTCCTTGCTCGTCGCCCTCTCGGCCTCGATGGTGAGGTCCACCAGAGAGCCCGTCGGCATCGGGACGCGGACGGCGTAGCCGTTCAGCCGGCCCTGGAGATCGGGGATCACGAGACCGAGCGCCTTCGCCGCGCCGGTCGAGGTGGGAATGATGTTGATCGCCGCGGCGCGTGCGCGCCGAAGGTCCTTGTGTGGACCGTCGAGCAGGTTCTGATCGGCCGTGTACGCGTGCACGGTCGTCATCAGCCCATGCTTGATCCCGACCGTCTCGTGCAGGACCATGGCCACTGGCGCAAGGCAGTTGGTCGTGCAAGAGGCGTTTGAGATCACGTGATCGGTCTCGGGGTTGTAGACCTCGTCGAAATTCACGCCCAGCACCACGGTTGCATCTGCTGGTTCCGCGCCCTTCGCGGGCGCCGAGATGATCACCTTCCGAGCGCCCGCTTGGAGATGCTGTGCGGCCGCGGCGCGAGTGCGAAGCCGTCCCGTGGACTCGATCACGACCTCGACCCCGAGCTCCTTCCACGGTAGCTCAACGGGGTCGGATTCCGCCAGCGTCCGAACTGGGACTCCATCGATAACGATGTCCTCTCCCTCGACCGCTACTGCTCCTGGGAACCGCCCGTAGACCGAGTCGTACTTGAGCAGGTGAGCGAGCGTCGCAGCCTCGACGAGGTCATTGACAGCCACCACCTCGATGTCCACGTCGCGCTCACGGACGGCACGCAGGACGCTGCGGCCAACGCGGCCAAAGCCATTGATCGCTACTCGCACCGGCATCAGAACCTCACTTCGTGGGAAAGTCTCTCCATCTCCACCACCAGCGGATGCACCCGTTGCCGCCCTCGATGCTGTACTCTCGCTCAAACTCCAAGCACTCCACGCCGGGCGTCGCCGGCATGTCGCTCGCACCCCAACCCTACGCCGCAGCGACGGCCCGGGAATCGGGGACAGGCGCGATCCCGACTGCGTAGTTCGCCGCTGGCCCCCAGCAGCACCACCGAAAGCTCGACGCCCTCACGAGTTACACGATGTGAAGGCGGACATGTCCGAGCGAGCAACGGGCCGGCGCCGCAACCGAGCGGCGACAGGCAGCTTGGCCGATCGCCCGCGCCAGAGCCCTCCGGAACTGCCCCCGCCTCGCTATTGTTGTGCTTTGAGCCCGGACGGACAGAAACGTCAGGGCCCTGGGCGTGGAGCCGGGAGCCGCACCGGACGAGGAGAGATACGTTGGCCGACCCGACCGAGTCTGTTCAGGCTGGAGATATCGCTGAGCGGATCCGGTCCAGGCGGGTCGCGAGGAAGGTCATGACGGCCGTTGAGGCCGCCGGGCTGATCGAGCCTGGCTCGACAGTTGGGACGAGTGGGTTCACCGGGGCTGGATACCCGAAGGTCGTGCCAGAGGCGCTGGCGCGGCGCATGACGGAGGCTGCTCAGAGCGGTGATCGGTTCACGGTGGGCGTGTGGACCGGCGCGTCGACGGCGCCCGAACTCGACGGCCTGCTGGCTGCGGCCGATGTGGATCGAATTGCGGATGCCTTACCAGTCCGATCCGGTGAGCCGCGCCAAGATCAACGCGGAAGCAATGGACTACATCGACCTGCATCTCTCGCAGGTGGCCCAGATGGTGTGGGAAGGGTTCCTCGGGCATCTCGACCTCGCGCTTGTGGAGGTGGCAGGAGTCACGGAAGACGGCTATCTGATCCCGTCTTCGTCGGTCGGCAACAACAAGACGTGGTTGGACCTCGCCGATCGTGTAATCCTCGAGGTGAACTGCTGGCAGCCGATCGAGATGGAAGGGATGCAGGACATCTACTACGGCACCGCCCTGCCACCGCACCGCACGCCAATCAAGATCTGTCATCCAGCTGATCGCATTGGGGTGCCGTACCTGCAGTGCGATCCAGAGAAGATCGTCGCGGTGGTTCCCACGAACGCGCCCGATCGCAACGCGTCGCTGAAGCCGCCTGATGGCGATTCCACACAGATCGCAGGGCACGTCCTGGAGTTTCTTGGCCACGAGGTTCGGCGGGGGGCGTCTGCCACGCACCCTGCTGCCGCTGCAATCAGGCGTCGGCAACATCGCGAACGCCGTGCTGATTGGGCTGGAGCAGGGCTCCTTTCGGCCATTGAGCGCTTACACGGAGGTGATCCAGGACGGGATGCTTCAGTTGCTTCGCTCGGGCACACTCAAGGTCGCGTCAGCGACTGCGTTCTCGCTCAGCGAGAACCGCCTGCAAGAACTGCGCGCCGACATCGCCGACTACCGCAAGCAAATCATTCTTCGCCCCCAGGAGATCAGCAATCATCCCGAGGTCGTACGCCGCCTCGGATGTCTGGCGATGAACGGAATGATCGAGGCAGACATTTACGGCAACATCAACTCGACACACGTGATGGGATCCAGGATCCAGAACGGGATCGGAGGTTCGGGTGATTTCGCTCGGAACGCCTACATCTCGATGTTCGTCAGTCCGTCTGTCGCCAAAGGCGGTGCGATCTCGAGCATCGTGCCGATGGTAAGCCACGTCGACCACACCGAGCACGACGTCAATGTCGTCGTCACAGCACAAGGCCTCGCTGACCTGCGCGGCCTCGCCCCACGCCGGCGCGCTCAACAGGTCATCGACCGCTGCGCTCATCCCGACTACCGCGACGCCCTCCAGGATTACTTCGACCGAGCGCTAGCCACTGCGCCCGGCAAGCACACCCCGCATCTGCTCGCTGAGGCACTGTCCTGGCACACGCGCTATCTGGGTCACGGAACGATGCGCTCCGGATGATTGGGCAAACGAAGCCATAGCAAGGGGTCTTGCCGTCGGTTCGCGCGAGACTGGATCGCGGGCGCAGCCTTCCGCCGCTGAACAAGAGAGGCGCTACCGACACGGGAGAGGGCTGGGACGGGATAAGCGCCTCCCGCCATCGCTCGCTCGGTCCCGAGGAGCTGACGGCCAGCCAGCCGGACGACCGGCGGCGGCCGAGCGACGCTGCAATCTCGGGGCCGAGTGCGTGGCGGCGGGCTTCGCCCGCTTACTCGCCTTCCGCGCAAACGAGGGGACGCGTCGCCGCCGAGCAGATGCCTGAACGGTTCAGAAGGCGGGTCCCGACCATGACCACCCTGGGAGTTCGCGTCGTAGGCCAGAGTGTCGGATATAGCCTGGAGGGTGTGTCTGCCGCGAGGACGCCGAGCTGTTGCTTTCGGGCTCAAGGCGCTTGCTGATCCCTCGACTTCCAGCTAGCGCCCAAGGGCGCGGCATTAGCGAATCTAGTCAACGGCCATCAAGACGCTGTCTAACTCGGATTCCCGAACTCGGGTAGTTCCGCGTTGATCGTGGGGGTTGAGGCGGGATTTCGGTGTGATTGACGGGGTTTGGGGCGGCTGGGCGTGCCGGACTGGGTGTTGTTTCGCTGTACGGACGGTTGGGTTGCTTGAAGTCGTGAGCGGGGCGGCGCCCGGAAATTGACGTCAGTACGTCTGTTTTCGGGCTTTGAGGGTGGTTCTGGCCGTGGTCTGTCCGGGCAGGACTTTATGGTGTCGAGTGATGGGTTCAGCGAAGCGCACCAGTTCGGGTGGCAGGGCGGGGCGGCGGCGTGAGCGAGCCGCGTTCTTCACGGCCCCTGGCGATGTCGCGCAGCGTCGCTACGAAGCGCTGCGCGCGTACTTCGTTGAGGACTCGACTGCCGCGGAGGTCGCTGCACGGTTCGGTTACGCACCATCGACGGTGGTCGCGATGGTCCGCGACTTCACGGCGCAGGCTGATGAGTTCTTCCTTGAGCGCCGCCCGGGCCCGCGGGTCGCGCCGGCCAAGGTGGCGGCCCGTGATGAGGTGCTGCGGTTGCGGGCAGCCGGTCACTCGGTCGCCGAGATCACCCAGGCGCTCGCGGCGGGTCAGACGCCGCTGAACCGCACCGGGGTGTGGGAGCTGTTGGTCGCCGAGGGCCACGAGCGTCTCGGTCCCAGAGCCCCCGGCCAGCGCGGCGCTCCCACACGCGATGATCCACCCCGCACCCGGGTGATGCGCTGGCCAGAGCAGCCGGTGCGGCTGAGTAGTGACTACGCCGGCGCGCTGTTGCTGCTGCCCGCGCTGGTCGCGTTGGATCTCCCGGGCGCCGTCGCCGCTGCTGGGTTGCCGGGCACGCGTGAGGTTCCCGCGCTCTGCTCGGTCCTCTCGCTGCTGGCGCTGAAATCGATCGGACGGCGGCGTGTCAGCCATGTCGATGATGTCTGTGTTGATCCCGCGCTCGCCGCGTTCGCGGGGTTGGAGAGCCTCCCGAAGGCGAGCAGCCTGGGTGGCTACAGCTACCGTCTCACGCGCGCTCACGACCAGGCGCTGCTGGCGGGATTGGCGCGGTCGATGATCCAGACCGGGCAGACCCGCGGCGCCGATTTCGATCTCGACTTCCACGCGATCATGCACTTCGGAGACGACGTCGCGCTCGAGAACCACTACGTTCCCAGGCGTTCGCAGCGTACCGAGGCCGTCCTGTCGTTCTTCGTGCAGGACTCAGAGACCCGCAACCTGCTCTACGCCAACGCGACATGCACCAAGGCCGACCAAGCCGGCCAAGTGATCGCGTTCGCACGCCACTGGGAAACCGCGACCGGTCATCCCCCGTCGCTGCTGGTGTTCGACTCCAAGGTCACCACCGGCGCCGGACTCGCCGAACTGCACGCCGCGAAGCTCACGTTCATCACCCTGCGCGCCCGGACCGCGACACTCACCGCCACCCTCGAGGCGCTCCCAGACAGCCAGTGGACACCAATCACTCTGGACCGGCGCGGCGCGTACAACAAACCCCAGGTCCACGAACAGGACGTCACCGTCCGCGGCTGCCCAACCCCGCTACGCCAGATCGCGGTCCGCGGCTTGGGGCACGAGCACCCCACCCTGATCCTCACCAACGACCGGACCAGCCCACCAAAGACGATCGTCGGCCGGTACGCCAAACGGATGCGGATCGAGCAACGCCTCGCCGAGCAGATCCGTAGCTTCCACCTCGACGCGCTCAGCTCAGCCGTCGCGCTCAACGTCGACCTCGACACCACCCTGACCGTCTGGGCCGCCGCCGCCTACGACCACCTCCGCCAACGCCTCCCCGGCTACGAGGCCATGACACCCGACACCATCTGGCGCCGCTTCATCAACACCAGCGGCCAAATCACGATCGAACCGCACCAACTCACCTGCCGCCTCAAAAACCGGACCTACAGCCCGATCATGCGCAGCGCAAACCTCCCCCCGACCGAGATCCCCTGGTGGAACGACCGGCCGCTGCGATTCCAGTTCGCCTGACCCACCCCGCCCCGCAGCCAGCCACACCCAACCAGGTACCAATCCGCTGTTTGGAAATCCGAGCTAACCGCAATAGGAGGTCTGTGGTCGCGCGGGGCTGGCCTAGTGACGAGATCGCCGATCAAGCTTGGTCCGCGTGAACGGAGTTGGAAGGGCAATGCGCGACCAGTGTCGATCCTCTGAACTTTGCAGCTTTCTGCGGACTCCGGAGAGGGGTTGGTTCGGATGTTGCCGCAGTCAACAGCTGGAAGCATCGAAGCAGGTCCCCATACCAGAGGGATATCCGTGCCCGAGAACGAAGCGTCTAGCCGCTCCCGCGTGACCCTGTATTCGCACGCGGAGCTCTACGTCCAAGCGGCCGATGCCCCTGGGCAAGTGGCCGAGGAGCGCTTCAAGCCGGGAGTCGATGAGCTGCGCGCCGCGCTCGGAGTCGGTAAGGAGGAGCGCCTTGAGTGCTGGCTGCTCATCGACCGTTCAGGTTCTGTGCTGTTTGACCGCGACGAGCTTCAGCAGGTGGCTCTGGCGTGGCATTTCGCGAGTATTGACTCAGAGCGTGACGGGATCGGGATTCTCGGCTTTTGCGGATTTGGGGACTACGTCAACCTGTTCGAGTTCAAGACGCCGCTGAAGGAAGCAGACCGGGCGATGCTGCTGCTAGCCGACTGCGGCGGCGGGGGCACTCCAACCGCTGAGGCGGTCACCCACGCCGCGAGGATGCTGCGGTCATCAGCCGCGGAGCACAAACTGGTGGTCGTCGTCACCGACGCTCCCGCGAACGACACCGCGCAGTGCGCCCAGGCAACACGCGCAGCCACCAGCGAGGGGGTGCGGGTGATAGGCGCCCTAAAACCCGAGAACCGCCACCAGCGTCCAGGCGCAAACGGCAGCGCGTTCATGGCAGAGCAGTTCGGCTCCGACTGGTTCGAGGTCGAGTCCTACACACAAACGCCGCACGCGCTGCTCGAGCATCTAGCGCGCATGCCTGGGCCTGGGCCCCGCGAGGCGCGCGTACCTCATCCTGCATCAGAGCGTCAGATCCCAGCCGGACACGAGCGGCTGGTTGCGGCGGCTGCCGAAGCGCTCTTGGCGCTGGGCGACGAGGCCGCCTATCAGCTTTCAGAGCGCGCGCTCGACGCGTCGGACCCGCAACTGCGCGCAGTTGCGCACTTTTTGCGCATGCGCCGCGAGCAGCTGCACACGCACGGCGACGAGCTGTTGGCCGCGGCGCTCAAAGCGGCCGGCTCGCGCTGAGCGGCGCGTGCGGCTCTGCTGGTCTCAAGCCTGGCTTGGCGCCGGATTGCTCATTGCTATGGCGTCAGCTGTGTGAGCCTGTGCTCTAGCCTCCGGCATGGCGAGTGTCGCGGGGCCCCCGGCCGTCCTGTGGCGCACTTCAACTGGCACCCCAGCAGCAGATCGAGCGCGTCGATCGACGGTCCACTTGTGCCTTCACCGACTCGCCGGACAGCGGCTCGCCGACGCCGCGAGGCTGACGGTCTGAGACAGTCTGCGCCCTGCCGGCGTACCCGCGGCGACGTGAAAGCAGGGCAGCCCGATCGCGATGGCCCTCGCCCTCCTCCTCGCCAACAACAGGGCGCGGCCAACCGCTAGCTGCGATCCGTTCGGCTGCAAGCACGAGCGCTGGAAGCAGTAGTCGGCCGCGGCTCGCCGGCGTGACCTTCGGACTTGCGCAATCGCCCACGAGGAGAAGTCCGCCGCGCGCGGCAGCGCGCTTTCGCTTTCATCATCCCGGGCCCAGAGATCGGGCTTCCCCTATCCACCGGGAGGAGAAGTCCGGCGGCGTCCCGGCGCACTTTCGCTTTGCTTCAGCCGGCGCGCGCCTCCTTTCAACGGGAAGCATCACTCCGCTGTGGGACCGAACGAGCGTCGGCGGAGGAGCCAGAAGGGTTGGCCGGCGTGCAGGTCGTGCTGTGCGTTTGCATAGGATCGGGTAGGCGCCGGGCTCACCCCGGCGCCCCCCACACCACCGGACATGCGGGTCCGCATCCGGCGGTTCGCTCGGCATCCCGGAAACGACGGTAGGGATCGGCGAAACCCTTCAGGCCGAGGTTGGCCCAGTAGGCGTTGGGCAGAGCGCGGGCAAGAACCGGGGAACCGGCGATGCGCCAGTAGCCTTTGCCCGAGCCGGCCCACTTGCGAGCCTGCCAGGCCGGGATACCGAGCGCACCGAGGTTGCGCCGCTTGGTGCGGTAACGCTTCCATTCCTTCCAGCGGACCTGCCGCAGTCGCCGACGGAGCCAACTATCGAGCTTCCCGAACACCGACGGCGTGTCGGCCAACGCGAAGTAGGCCGTCCACCCGACCGTGAAGCGGTTGATCTCACCGATCCGCCGCTCCATCGAGACACCCCAGCGGCGCGAGGTGAGCTGACGCAGGCGATCCCTAGCGCGTTTCAGGCGCTTCGGATCCACCTGCACCTTGACCTCACCGTCCCGGTCAAAGAAACCGAACCCCAGAAGGGGCCGCTTCGTCGCCCGGTCAACCACCGACTTCTCGCGGTTGACGCGCAGCTTCAGGCGCTGCTCGACGTACTGCGTGATGCTCGCCATGACGCGCTGCCCAGCCCGCTCGCTTCCGACGTAAATCCGGCCGTCGTCGGCGAAGCGCACGAAGCGATGCCCACGCCGCTCCAGCTCCCAGTCAAGGTCGTCAAGCATGACATTACTGAGCAGCGGCGAGAGCGGCGACCCTTGCGGGGTTCCCTCCTCGCTCGCGGCCACCAGCCCGCCATCCATGACGCCCGCTTCCAGGTAGCGCCGGATCAGCCCGAGCACCTGCTTGTCATGAACCCGTCTCGCGACCCTCGCCATCAAAGCGTCGTGCTGAACGCGATCGAAAAACGATTCGAGATCAAAATCGACGCACCACGCCGCGCCATCAGCGATGAACCGGCGTGCCCTCCTCACAGCTTGATGCTGCGAGCGCCCCGGCCGGAAGCCGTAGCTATGGGGATGGAAATGCGGGTCGAAGATGGGCGTGAGCACCTGCGCGATGGCCTGGCAGATCAACCGATCCACCACAGCCGGCACCCCCAGCTTGCGCAGACCACCCGAGGGCTTGGGGATCATCACCCTGCGCACGGGCTGCGGCCGGTAGGTGCCCGCCTCGAGCGCTGAGCGGACCTGTGGCCAATGGTCATGCAACCACGGCCGCAGTTCCTTGGTGCTCATCCCGTCGATGCCTGGGGCACCGGCTTTCTGCTCGACGCGTCTGAGCGCCTCAGCGAGATTCCCGGGGGCCAGGAACTGCTCCCACAGGCTCGCCTCGGCGGGGTGAGCTGCGGTGTCGCCAGGCGCCGGGGATGAACTGTGCCCTGGACGGGAACCTTCGGGCTTCACCCTCCGGCCCTCCCACCCAGGCCCCTTGCGGGGTTGGCTGCGTTCAACGTCCATCCCACGAGCACGAGCGTCCTGCACCTCGGCTTCGCGTTCAGCCCTTCCCAGCGATACTGATCCCCGCTGGTACTACGGCGTCTGCTGACTTCTCCACGGCGGGCGGCGCCCTCTCGGACGCCACCGTCCCGCACCACCCGACGAGCGGTGCTCACGCACCGGACGGGCATCCTGGGACACCCATGGAGACCTCCCCGGATAAGACCAGCAACCTTCATCGCACACCCACCGCGTCTACGCAACGGCCCCTTGATGACATCGGGCTTCGCTGTACTTGGCCAGCTCGCCCGGACCGCCCCGCCTCATACGCGCAGCACACCGGCAACCAACGATCAGCCGGCGCGCCATGTGTTCCTAGGGTCGCGATTTCGTCTCCGGCTTCCTTCCCACCCGCCTCACGACGTAGCAGTTGCCATCGACTTGTGGTTGGTGCCATCAACCTCCACAGGGGACTCGCACCCCCGAGCTGCTGGTCATGCCGGGCGTACCAATGAGCGCCCGAGCGCTCGCGCGGGCGGCCCTGGTTTCGGCGATCAGCGGGGCTGAGCCGCCAGTGCGGAGCCCGCCTTGCTCGTCGCCAATCTCGCAACTCGGCACGTCGTCGAACCGGCCGACGGGACGGCCGTCGGGCCGAGCGCCCTGCTTTCCATTCATCGCGTGTACGCGCAAGCGCTGGTGGCCGGACGACCCGTGGCCCCGCTTTCCTTCGGCGACACGTCTCTCGGCTCAGATCGGACCTGCCCTGCTCCTCGCCATGAGCGAGACCGAGCTGGCAGTCCGCTAGCCCCATTTTCCGCGCTAGGAAAGGGTTAGCGGTGCTGGCTGTTGCTCGGGCCAGGGTGGTGTGATCTGGAGTAGCTCGAGGACACGGCGTTGAGTCTGGGTGAGGCGGTCGAGTTCGATGCCGGCGCGTGTGTAGGTGAGGCCGAGTCCTTGGAAGACGCCGAGCACGTTGCGTCCGGTGGGTTTCGCTGAGCGGTTCTCGGGCAGCAGGCCGGGGAGCAACTCGGTATCGCCGAGCGCGTTGCGTGTCTCGGTTTCGATCAGTCCGAAGATCAGGAGCGCGATTCCGATGATGCTGGTGAGCGCGTAGATGCGGTCGTCGTTGTGCAGGAAGATCGGCCGGACTTTGAGTGATTGTTTGTAGTCGCGGTGGCGGCGCTCGACGATCTGCTGCCCTTTGTAGTCGCGCAGGATCTGCCCGGCGGTCAGCCGTTTCTGGGGGAGGTTGGTCGCGAGCGCGTAGATCCCGTCGGTCTGCGCGGCCGTGTTGATCGCCTCCTGGTCGCGCGTCCAGGTGAGTGTCGGCTTGCCGTTGCGGGTGCTGGTCGTGGTCGTGATCAGCCCCTCGATGTTCGGGGCGATGATCCTGGCGACGCGTGTCTCGACCTGCTTGCGGGTCTTGTAGTAGCGCCCACCGAGCCCGTTTTTGACGCGCTGGAGCTGCTCCTCGGCCTTGGTCAGCGCGCGTTCACGGGCGGCGGCCGTCTCGCGGTGCTCTTCTGGGGAGTGGATGTACGCGACGCGGAGGCGGCGGGTCTCGCCGGTCTCGGGATCGGTCAGCTCCCAGTCCCTGAGCGCGCCGCGATACTTGGTGCGCAGCTCGGACGGGAGCTTGTGCTCACGCTGTGAGACGTAGCGCACCGCCCGCAGGCTGTCGGGGCCGACATCGGTCAGGAACCGCTCCCGGAACCCGGTCTGGGCGCGCAACGGCACGATGAACGACAGGCCCGCGCGGGCGATCTCGCACAGCGTCTTGGGGTGCCCGCACGCGGAGTCCAGGATCAACAGCCCACCCGGCCCGGACAGCTGTCTGAGCCGCTCGAGGCTCTGGGCGATCAGCGACACCTCGGCCGCGTTCCCCGGCTCCGGGCGCACGTACAACGACACGCCGTCCGCGGTCGCTGCCTGCAACGCCCGGACCTGGCGTCCAACGCCCTGCCCCTGAGCCCACCCGTTCGCGACCAGCGCCGAGTTCTCGTACGCGCCACACACCCGCAGGGCGGTCAGATCGACATGCAAACGGCCGGCGTCGATCCCGAACCGCTCGATCGCCCTGGCGGCGAGCGTGCCACGCAGCGTCTCCGCGTACATCGCGAGGATCTCCAGCGCCCGCCCCAACCGATCATCGTTGAGCAGCACCGCCGGGATCCCGAGCAGCTCCTGCAGCGCCGCCCCGGACGCCCACCCGGCGATGTCATACAACGGCGAGGGGGAACACAAGCGGCTGCAGATCAGCGCCGCGACCGCCTCCCCGACCGACAGCTGCTGACGCCCGCGCTGCGGCAACGCCCGGTCGACCGTGCCGATCAGATCAAGCTCGGCGATGAAGTGCCACGCGAGCAACAACGGCCCGACCTCGCGGCGCACCCCCGTCATCGGCGGGTCCAACCTCGCGAACGAGCCCATCAGCTGCTCGAGTTGGCCCGACGCCTTGAGCTCGTCCTCACGCCCCAACGTCTTCAGCACACGGTGACGCACGCGCCCGTGCTCATCGCGATACGCCTGCACCAAGCGGAGATACACATAGCGCGTACGTCCCCGGACCACCGCATGACGCTTGACATACATGTTGGCCCTACACTAATGGACGCCGCGGACGGAACGATCGCCCAGTCCGTAAGCCTTTCACCCGAGACCCGAGCAGCAGCCAGCACCCGCGTGTTTGGCCCTACATCCCAAGCTTGCGAAACAGCACCGCCGACCAGCATCGCGCCCACGATGCCAGCAAACACCGCACAACGCGACCAACCAAGCCGCGAGCAGCGACCCGGCCTACCGCGTCATCACGCGGAAAATGGGGCTAGCCGGTCGCCGACGGCGGTCGGCTCTGAGTACCGCGTTTTCATGAATGCGGGGCGGGGCAATGCCGGGCACTGCCGACCGACCCAGAGACCCGCAAATTTCGAGAGCGAGTCTGTACTCGTCCCGCGGCAGAGACCTGAGATGCGCGGACTGGAGGGCGCGCGGTGCGGTGGCCGGCAGCTCTTCCGGCGTTACGGCGGCTGAGTTCGAATAGCAGCGCACCGTCAACCTATCCCACCAAGGGGAGGATTCATGGAATCCGTGCTGCTGGACGTCGCCGGTCACCGCCGCTCACCGGCGACCATGCCCGGCTACCACCGGGGCCGCTCGCCGCGCAACAAGGGCGAGCAGTATCCGGCCGATCCGCCGACGGTCGAGGAGATCGTCGGGGTGATGCGGACTGTCAGCGACCGCTTTGAGGGCCACCGGCTCCGAGCGCTGATCGTGCTGCTCTGGCGCGCCGGGCTTCGGATCGGCGAAGCGCTCGCTCTCCAAGAGAGCGACCTTGACCGCTCCCGCGGCGCTGTGCTCGTCCGGCATGGAAAGGGCGGCAAGCGACGCGAGGTCGGGATGGACCGTTGGGCGTGGGAACAGGTCGAACCATGGCTCGAGATCCGTCGCCAGCTTCCGATTGGCGCATTGCTGTGCGTGATCCACGGACCGACCGCGGGCCGGCGCTGGGAGGCGTCAGCTGCGCGCAAACAGCTACATCACGCAGCCGCCGAAGCCGGCGTCCGACGGCGATTCGCGCCGCACCAACTGCGGCACGCCCACGCGGTTGAGATGGCGCACGAGGGCGTTCCGCTCGTTGTCATCCAGCGCCAGCTCGGACACGCCAACCTCGGTATCACCAGCATCTACCTGCAGGGCATCGACAGCAGCGAGATCATCAGCACCGTCCACGGACGGCCCTCGCCGACGATCTCCGCCAGTGCCGTCCTCATGACGAGGCGGTAGATCGAACCGCGAGCGGGTCGGGCCGGCGCCTGCCGGCCCGACCCGACGCCGCACCCCTCGCTGGCGAGGAGCAGGACCGATCGATCGGTGGGGCAAGGGACTTGCTTTCGCGGGCGCGCGGGCATGCTTGGCGGCGCGAGGCTTGTCACGCGAGACGCCTGTTATTCCTCGCCCACGGGGAGCCCGCGCGGCGGCACGGGCGAGGATTGGACGATCGAGGTGGTGGTCTGTCCGTAGGTGGTGAAGCGGTCGATCACCTCTTCGAGGTGCTCCACGGAGCGCACGTGGGCGGTCAGGACGTAGCAGTCCTCGCCGGTTATCCGGCGGCAGTCGACGACCTCGGGCGTGGCCCGAGCGATGTCCGCTACGTGTTGGAGCTGGCGGGGGGCGGGTAGCACTCGGATCACCGCGCTGAGCGCGAAACCGAGGGCTCTGGGGTTGAGCTGGGCGTGATAGCCGATGATCACCTCACCGCGTTCGAGCCGCTGTAGCCGTTCGGCGACCGCGGGGGGGACAGACCGACGCGGCGTCCCAGCTCGGCGAGGCTGAGCCTGGCGTCTGCCTGAAGCTCGGCGAGCAACCGGCGGTTTGTGGCGTCAAGCAGAGCACCTTCGGTGTTCTCGCCGTTTCGCCTTTGATTGCTAGGCATAGTGGCCAGCATACCTGCGGTTGGTCATGTACAACCGTCGCCTTGCCAACGACACTACTGAGGATGGATAGGCGATACCGGCAGCCAGCAACCACCTTGCGCGTGGGTGGGCTCATCCGTGACGCGCCACCGGAGCTGTGCTTCGGGATCAGCGCCGTCTTTCACTACCTGGGGCCCTCATTTGCTGTGCTGCTGTTCGCGCGCGTTGAGGTTCTCGGCGTCGCCTGGATGCGGATCGCTTCGGCGGCGATCATCTTCGCCGCCTGGCGCAGACCGTGGCGCACGTTAGCCGCCCTCGATCCGGGCGGCAGGCGGCTGCTGATCGCCTGGGGTGTGGTGTTGGTGGTCATGAACGCCTGCTTCTATACGGCGATCAGCCGCCTACCGCTGAACACGGTCGCGGCGATCGAGTTCCTGCCGGTGATCGCGCTGGCCGCACTGGGGGCGCGCTCTCGCCGCAACCTGCTCGCGCTTGTGCTCGCCGTCGGCGGTGTGTACGTGCTGACCGATGTGCACCTCGTCGCCGAACCGATCGGCGTGGTGTTCGCCTTTGCGGTGCTGTTCGCGCTCTACATCGTGCTCGCCGACCGCGTTGCCAAGCGGCCGCGGCTGAGCGGCATCGACGGACTCGCTTGCGCGATGCTGATTGCGCTCGTGGTGATCACCCCGATCGGCGACTGGCAGGCCGCCCCGGCTCTGCTGCAGCCGACGGCGCTGCTCGCCGGCATCGGCGTCGGGATCTCCTCCTCGGTAGTTCCCTACGTCACTGATCAGCTCGCGCTGGCGCGCCTTGCGCGCGCCACCTACGCGTTGATGGTCGCGCTGCTCCCCGCGCTCGCCACCGTGATCGGGATCGTCGTCCTCGCCCAGATCCCCAGCTGGACGGAGGTCGCTGGAGTCGCGCTGGTCATCGCCGGCGTAGCCCTCCACCGGCGACCCGCCCAACCCGCGAATCAGCACGCATCGATGCTGAGGCGCTGCCGGCGTGAGCGGCAGCCTGCACACAGCTCAACGACACCGCGGCTCGGAGCGAACACCGCCCGTGGCAGGCTGCTGCCTCATCGGCCTCTACGTCAGTTGTGGCGGCGATCGGGAACGCTTGCGGGGAGAATTGTGGCGAGCGACGCGGTGAGCGGACCCGATCTGATAGGTGGTCAACGCGCGGCATTCAACGTGCCTGCCGATATCGCGTACTTCAACACGGCGAATCTCGCTCCCCAGCTGCATGCAGTTCGGGCCGCTGGTGAGGCTGCGCTTGAACGCCGCGGACAGCCGTGGACGATCTCGGCCGCGGATTGGTTCAGCGATGTCGAGCGTCTGCGGTCGCTGTTCGGAGAGCTGATCGGCACCAGCGGCGAGGGCGTCGCGATCGTACCGGCGACGAGCTACGGCTTTGCGGTCGCCGGCCGCAACCTGGCGCTCCGTGCCCGCCAACACGTGCTGGTGTTAAAGGACGAATACCCGTCGGGCATCTATACGTGGCGCGCTGCCGCACGGCGATCGGGCGCGCAAATCCGCACCGTGGCCCGCGAGCCGGGGCAGACCTCGACGGATGCCGTGCTCGCCGCGCTAGATGAGAGAGTCGCGATTGTCAGCGTGCCCAACGTTCACTGGACCGACGGCGCGGTGATCGATCTAGCCGCGATCGCGGCGCGCAGCCGAGAGCTGGGAGCGCGGCTGGTCATCGACGGCAGCCAGTCGGTCGGCGCGATGCCGCTCGACATCGAACAGCTCCGGCCCGACTTCCTTGTCAGCGTTGGTTACAAGTGGTTGCTGGGACCGTTCAGCGTCGGCTACCTATACGTAGCCGAGGAGCACCGTCTAGGCGAGCCGCTGGAGGAGAACTGGATTCTGCGCTCGGGATCCGAAGACTTCGCGCGCCTCGTGGACTACCGCGACGAGTATCAGCCAGGCGCACGGCGCTTCGATGTCGGTCAGCGCACAAAAGTTCGGGACTCCTCGTCGTTTGGGGGTGAATCGGGGCTGCTGGGCGGCCAGCTGCGTGGTGGGATCGGTGCCGGGCGGGGGATCAAGCGGCATGGATGCCGCGCCGTGATGTCTGGATGATCGATGCGAGGACTCGCCCGTAGGGCGCCGTAAGCCGTCGCCGTGCGCGGGGCCTTGATGCGCCGAGGCGTTGCAAGGATCGATCAGCCTCGCTTCGCCCTTCAATGCTGCCGTTTTTCGGTTTTTCGGCGTGCGCTGGGCACTTTGAGCAGAACCCGTCAGCCAGCAAGTTCGGTGGCCTCCTCGCCGAGGGCTCTTGGTCCCCATGCGGGCATGCTCGCAAGATGCGCACTCGGCCGACCCGCGCGCCGTGCTGTGCTTTGTGCCGGGAGCGGGTGCGTGCGAGCGGGGGTCGCCCGACGACGCATGGATGCCGGGCGCGATGGGCGCGGATGGCGTCGTGCTCGCCGCGCGGCGAGATGTGCGCAAGTTCCGAGACCCTGATGTCGTCGCAGAACATGCGTGATAGCAGGCGATTCACCACGGTCGAGGCGCGCAAGTCACCCCCAAACGAGGAGGAGAGCCCAAAGTTCGAGCTCCTCCCGATGGCGATCGCCGCGCTCGAGCAGATCGTCGATTGGCGGGTGCCCCGCGTGGCCGCGACCCTCGCCGAGCGGACCTCCCACATCGCCCGGAGAGCGGCCGGACTCGGATTTGACCCGATGCCCGACGAGCAGCGCGGTCCCCACCTTCTCGGCGTGCGCCTCCCGGACACAGCCCTCGAGGGGGCGGCCTCCGCACTTGCCAGATTCAACTGCTTCGCCGCCGTACGCGGCGCGTCGCTGCGGATCTCGCCACATCTACATACGACCGACGAGGACGTAGAGCGCCTCTTTGACGGATTGACGCTCGCCACACACCCCAGCGCTGGCTGACAGCCGCGACGCACGGCCCCAGGTGGGCGTGGCCCGGCGGTCCTGCTTTGCTGGTGCAGCATGCACATGACCGCGAATGCCGGCGCACCCGCCTTGCGCGGGAAGCGCGGCTCTCGGTACGGAGCCGTGGCAGCTCCGATGCGCGAGTACCGAGGCTCGCGCGTTAGCCTCGATTCTCGGTCAGATAGTTGTGGTGAGGTTTCACCGGGGCGGGAAGCGGAAGTGGAGTTGGCGGTCGTTGAGCCAGGGGATTTGGGTGGTTTGGTTGGCGAGGCCGGCGTCGATCAGCACGGGGTGGTAGGTGCGGAGGCGGAGGTCGACGGTGATCGTGTGCTGGGTGGTGTGGAGGGTGCCGGTGGCGTTGAGGAAGTGGCGCCAGAGCCGGTCGGGGGTCGCGTTCTCGTAGCGGGGGAGTTGCCGGGCGAGGAGCCGGTAGAGGTTGCCGGCGATGACGGTCAGGGTGGTGTCGAGGTCGACGTTGAGTGGTAGGCCTGAGGAGAGCGCGTTGAGGTGGAACCCTTGGATGTACGCGTCGAGTTCGTTCTCGATCGTCATCCGTTCGGCGTAGCGGGCGAACAGTTTCTTGGTGGTGGTGGTGAGGTCGTTGGTGATCAGCAGCGTTGGTTGTTCGCGGCCGATGTTGCGGACTCCGAGTTGCCGGACGCGGTCTGCGATGCCTTTGATCGTGACGAGCTCGTCGTGGATCTGCGGGGAGCGATAGCGGCCGGTCCGCTGGATCCGGATGGTCTTCCATCCGCTGTCGGGTGTCGCGTTGAGGTCGGCGATTAGCTTCGGTCCGCGTTCGCGGAGGGTCAGCCAGCGGATCCCGCGGGCGGTGAGCTCGTCCAGGACGGTGTAGGTCGTCAGCTTGGAGTCGAACACGAGCAGCCCGGGGTCTTGGCCGGCGACGTTCTGCCAGTAGTCGGCGAACGCGAGCACTTCGCGGGCCTGCTCGGTCTTGGTCAGGTCGGCGTTTGAGTAGACCATCTCTTGGGACGCGTGGTCGTGAGCGAAGAACGTCAGCATCGCGCGGGTACGCTGGGATCGGCTGGGGACGTAATGCTTCTCCAGCGGAGTGTCGGTGCCGTGGTGGCGGATCGCGTGGAAGTCGAGGTTGAACCCCTGATCGCCGGTCGCCAGGCCCAGCTCGCGTAGGCGGCGCACGGTGCCGGTCAACAGTTGCTCGTTCGCGGCGCGGCGCACGCGGTAGGAATAGCTGCTCAGGTGCGTTGCCTTCGGCAGCGCGGTCAGCCCGAGCATCAGTCCCAGCCCGCGGTCGTCAGCGAGCACGTCGGTGTGGCTTGCGCGCGCGACACGCGCGCACTTGGCCAACAACAACGCCCCGAGTGAGTGCCACGCCGAGAGCTGCGTGGTCGACGGGTAGCCGCTGTGGGCGATCAGCTCGGGCAGACCCAGCTCAACGATCCCGGGGATCAGCAGCAGCAGGCCGGCGTGGTCGCACGCGATCTGCTCCTCAGCCGGCCAGTCCTCAAGCACACGGGCCTTGACCGGGTCATGACGCGACGCCGGCCCGCCGCGTCCGGCGGCCGTCCTGCGCGGCAGACGTTCCAGGCCCTCAGCGTCAAGGATGCTCCAGACCGTCTGCGCGGACACGGGCGTGCCGGCCGTCGCGAGCGTCGCGGCGATCTCCGCGATCGAGCGGTCCTCGGCGCGCAGCGCGAGCACCCGGTCGCGTACCCGGCCTGCCTTGCTCGGCCCCTTCGGGCCGGGCCGGCTGTCGCGGAAGAACGACGCCCGCCCGGCCCGCAGGTCTGAGGCCATCTGATGCACCACCGCCGGCGAGTACCCGCACCGCGCGGCGACCTCGGCGGCGGAGAGCTCGTCGACGAAGTACGCGCGCAACGCCTCGTAGCGGCGTTGCGCGGGTTCGTTTGGCTCCGCGAACTACGCCGATCCCGCCCGCATATCTCAGGCGATCTCCCTGAACTTCATGCCCGTAGCGTAGAGACGTCCTCGGACGGCGCGCCAGCACAACCCGTCGCTCAAGCGTCGAAACCCTATAAACACCGGACGACTGGAGGATTCGGCGCTCTCGATCGTACGGATCGCAGAAATACGCCTCGCCGAGATCGCGCGTCTAGCTCCAGAAGATCACCCGAGATATCGTGTCAAGCGCCCCTCAAACCCAGCAACCACGCCCGATCCCGCCCCGCGATCCTCGCCAGATCACGTCCCGTGAATCGAGGTTAGTTAGCAACCTCCGGTCACCGAGCAAGCATCGGCGACGAGGATGCTGCTGCTAGCTGACGAGGCGGTCATTGCCGACCTTGCAAACGTGCAGTCCGATCCGGCGCGCTTCCCCGATCGCCCAATCTCAGCAGCGCCGAGTGGGGCCGTGGCACGATTGCTTTCGACGGGATGCGATCGCCCGGGCCGCTGAGCGCTGGCGATCGCATTGGCGACGTCTCGATCGTGCCGATCGCCGGCGCCCGATGAGCGCTTCGCCACGGACGCGATCGTCAGCTCGCCGACCTGGCGGACGACTCCCTTGGCGACCGATCGGAAGTCCGCGTCCGGCGGGTGTTAGCCGGCGATGAGCACGCACCGGCGCGGTCGGCGAGCTTTGTCGATCGCCAAGTGATCAGGCGTTGGGTCGCCGGTCGATCATGACCCGAACCGATCGCTGCGGGCATCGCCGGCGTGCGCGGTCGGCCGCTCGTCGTCAGCGTCGGGCGGGCTTCAGCGATTGCGGTGGCTTACCTGTCAGCTCGATGCATTGCTGGCGCAGGTAGTCGCGTTGCAAACCGGGTTGGTCCGCGGCGGCGAACACCTCGCGCGCGAGGTCGTCCCGTCCGCGGTTGATCGCGGCCTGTGCGAGCGCGACGATCGGCATCCAGTGATCGGAGCCGAGTTGCTCGGCGACCGGCGCGAAGCGCGTCAGGCGCCCGGCGGCGATGTGCAAGTAGGCAACGTTCTGAAGCGCCTGGTCGGCCTGGTGGCGCAGGCGGTCGGCGCGGAGCTCGTCTGCGAGCGAGAGCATGAACCGCTCGGCGTGCTCGGCGAGTTGACCGTGGAGCTGTGTGAACGGTCTGGTCTCATGGCGATAAAGCAGGCCCCAGTCCTCCCAGGCCAGCAGCTCGCAGAGGTCCTCGCACCAGTCCTGTCCAGCGATGCCCGCGGCCTCGTATGGCACCGTCGCGTAGCTGATCAGCGCGTCGCGCGCGAGCTCGCCGATCACGCCGTAGGAGTCATCGCAGCGCTCCATCGCCCGGTAGCACCAGGCGACCAGTGCACGGCGGGCGCCGAGTCTCTGCGGAGCGCTGTCGGCGGTCGTGCGGTCGATCCGGTCGATCGCGGCTTCCAGCCGGCGCGCGAGCTTGAACGTCTGGTCCTTCGAGCGAAACCCTTCACCGAGCCCGTTGCGCAGCCGCTCGTAGAACGGCTCCGGCGAGACCGGGAACACGTGCCAGCGGCCACGCAGCGCCCGCTCGTACAGCCGCTCTCGTGGGGTGTGCCACATCGGCTCGGTCATATCGCGCGGGTAGAGCCCCTGCCGGAGCGCCTTCGTTCGCGCCTTGGCTCGGATCTTCGGATCGGCGTATTCGCCTGCGACGAGCGTTTCCGCGTCGATGCCGGCCGCGGCGAGCCTTCGCTTGAGATCGTCGAGATGCGAGAGCTTGGCCTCGGCCGTGCCACCCCCGGACAGGCGGCCGCCTTCCTCGATCGCCTCGGCGAGCGCGTCCAGGTCGCCGTCGTGGTCGACGAGCGCAACCACGCAGAACCACAGATCCCAGTAGCTCCACACGGTGGCGTGTCTCGCCTGCCACGGCTCGGGGCCGTAGATCGGCGGCTTGCTCGCGGCGCTCATTGCCTCCAGCGCTCCAGCACGAGCGCCACCTCGTCGCTGACCTCCGCTCGCGCCAGTCCCCGTTCGATGCCGGCCATCAGCAGCTCGTCGTAGCGAGTGTCCTCGTGCCGGACCGCGGCCACGACCGCCAGCTCGAGCGCGGCCTGGTCCAGCGCACGACCGGCGAGCGAGCGGCCGACGCGGCCGGAGCCTCGCACCGCGGTGTGACGGGCGATCGACCGCGCTCGCTCGGCCGGGCAGCCGGGGAATAGGCGCACGATCTCCGCGGCCATCCGTGCCTGCAGTTCGATGTCCTCGCCGGCACGCCGCTGCGCGTCGCGCTCGCGCCGGCGGGCCCGCGCCTCCTCGTCGGCCAGGCACTCCCGCTCGGCACGCTCAAGCGCCCGCTCCTCGACCAGGATCCCCTGGCGCTCGAACCGCTTGCGTGCCCGGCTGAAGCGCACGAGAACCGCCGACAGGCGGCTGCCCGCCTTCGCCCGCCGCGTCAACGCCGCATCGCCGCTCGCCAAGAACACGAGATGCTCCACGTCCGCGCAGGCCATGCACACCGGCCCGCCGTCCTCCATGATCAACCAGCCACCCTGCTCGCCGCCGCACACCGAGCAGGTGAAGTCGTTCAGCGGCGAAACGACCACCAGCTCCGGCGGGCGGCTCTGCCGCTCAGCCAACCTCGCCCGCTTTCGCTCCGACACCTCGGGCGAGACCCAATGCGTCCGGTAGGACCGCTCGATCCCGGCGTCGCCCGACTTGGAGAACCGCAGCGGCCGGCGGTCCCGCGTCCGCGCATGATAAGCGGTCTCGCTCGGCCTCAGCCCCCGCGCCTGCGCCCAGTGGCGAAACGAGCGCATCGCGGTCGAGATCTTCCCCAAGTTCGCGACCGTCACCCGCTCGAGGTAGTCGACCCGGCCCTGGCGCCACTCATCCACCCGACGCGGCTCGAGCCAGCCGACGCCGACCAGCACGTCGATCGCGGTCACGAACTTGCGCTTCGCAAGCGCCGCCTCCGCCGCCCGGACCACCCGGCGATCGATGTCCCCGCGATTGCTGGCCACCTCGAGCGCACGCTACACGCCAGCAGCGCCAAGAGGATCGCAGGCGGCTCGAGGCGTGATCAGTCACCTCAGCGCCGCCCGGTCCACGACTGCCGGGCGACGATCTTCGCCAGCAGCTCCGCCGCACCGAGGTGGTCGCCAGGGTTCAGCCACAAAAGCGCCCAACAAAGCTCCTCAGCCTCCTCGTATAGCTCCAGCCGCCACGCGCTCAGCGTCAACCCGTGCAGACAGCGCAGGAAAGGACGGTTGTCCACCCATCCCCAGCCCAGCACTCCATCCAAGTCCTCCGGCAGCGACCGCTCCGCGACGCACACGCCCGCCGCGTAGTGGGGCAGCGCGCTCCCCGGATCACCGCGATCAAACGCGAGAAGGCCAAGGTGCGCATGGGCATCGAGACAGCGCGAGTCCCACTCGACCAGGCCGTCCAACAGGTCCACCGCCCGCCGCGGCTGGCCGGCATCCCGCAACGCGATCGCTTCCTCGATCGGATCCCTCGCCTCCGGATCATCGCCCCCCGGCAACAACTGCTCAAACTCAAAGCTGCGCCGCGCGCCGCCCGCCGCCACCTCAACCAGCGGCACCGGCACAGCACCGTCGACCTCACCCCAATATTCATCACCAGGGACCCACCACCCCCGATCGAACAGCTGCAGCGGCCCACCGACCAGCTCGACAGCAGCCGGCGGATCGATCAACCCACGCGGATATCGCCACCGAACCGACGCCACCGCGGGGAGGCTACGCAACCATCCCCGATCGCGCAGATGGCAGCACCAGGCGGAGCTGTCCGCGCCACACGCCGAGCAGATCCTGAGTTCCGCTAAACAGCGGGAGCGAGAGCGCGCGTGACCAAGCCAACGACAGCCGGTCCTCGTCCAACGCGACAACGCCGACAGCGACGCTCCACGCGCTCGCAATCCCTTGCAAAGCATCAGCGCCGGCTCTGGTGATGAGGCTGGCTGCTGCTCGTGGGCGAAAGCGGGCGCCGGCCCGTTCGCGCAATTTGCTAGCTGGCAGCGGTCCGAGCCGAGCATGAGTAAGCGGTCCGGGAGCTGCGCGGAAGTCCGCCAGGCGTTTGCTCACCTGCGCTGGCTCGGCTAACGCCAGGAGGCGTCGACTTCTGCAATCGTCGCGGAGCAGCCTCGGGCTCGGCCGGGGGCGGCGGGCAGAGTGCTGGTCCTGCTCAAACTGGGCAGCGTCGCCGAGACTGCCGGTAGTCGATCACCGCGACACTCTGTGGCGGCGCGATCGAGAGTGCTGGTTTCGTTTTCCAAGCGAGAGCGCCAGGTTGGGTCCGGGGGACTCTCGCTCGGCTGGGCCAATGCGAGCGTCCGGCGTCGTCGTCCCGGGCTTCCCTACTGAGCCCGATCCAACACTCTCGCGATGGCCAACGGAGATTGCCGGTGCGGTTGGCTCCGGACCTCGTCGGCGACGAGCGGCCTCCTGGTGGTAGTAGGCCTGGACCGAGTCCCCGAGCTGGACGCCGTTGAAGGTGCTCGCGTCAGAGGTCGTGGACGTGTCCGCGTTGCCGGTGCCGTCGTCGGTGATCGGCGCGGGCGGCGTGTGCTGGATGCCTCCCCGCTAGCTGTCTTGGCCGCGCGCGAAGGCGCCAGAGCCCCTCCGCGCGGCGCCAGACCGATGATCGACCCGACGAGATGAGACGCTACGGTTATGACCTCGTTCCAGACCGCGATCGGCGTGTTCGGCGGGCTGCTCGTGATCGGCGCTCTCCTATCGGGCCTCGCCCGCCGCAGCGTACTTTCGCTCGTGGCACTGTTCGTGCTCGCCGGTTTCGCGCTCGGCGTAGGCGGAGCGGGCGTGCTCCGCTTCGACGTCAGGTCGGGATTCCTGAATGATCTGGCGACGGTCGCCCTGATCGTGATCCTGTTCCGCGACGGGCTCGAGGTCGACCGTGAGCTGCTGCAGAGCCATTGGCGCGTGCCGTTCCGCAAGCTCGTGATCGGGATGCCGATCACCGTCGCGATAATTGCCGTCTTCGCGCACATCGCCGTGGGGTTCTCGTGGCTCGAGGCGTTCCTGCTCGGCGCGCTGCTCTCACCGACCGATCCGATCCTGTCCTCGGAGGTCGTCACGAGCCCGCGGGTCCCGGCGATCATCAGGCATTCGCTGAACCTCGAGTCGGGACTCAACGACGGGCTCGCGCTGCCGGCGGTGCTCGCGTTCGCGGCGGCACTCGACGCGGGCTCACACCATTTCGTGTGGTGGCAGTTCGTGCTGCGCGACGTCGGGCTCGGGTTCGCCTTCGGGCTCGTCTGCGGGCTGGTCGGCTCGGTGCTGATGCCGCGCCCGGGCAAGAGCCTGGCGGACGCGCCGGTTCCCGGCCACCAGAAGGCGCTCTACGGGCTCGGAATCGCGTTCGCGACCTACAGCGCGGCGGTGCTGCCTCCGCCTGGCAACGGCTTCATCGCCGTGTTCGTTGCCGCGATCGTGGTGGGTGTCCGCCGGCCGGACCTGCGCCAGTACTTCGCCGAGGGCGTCGGCGAGATCGCGGAGATCGTCAAGCTCGGAGTGTTCACGGTGTTCGGATCGCTGCTGACGCTGCACGCGCTCGGCAGCAATGGCTGGGGGTCCGTCGTGGTGGTGGCGGCGACGTTTCTGGTCGCCCGGCCGGTGGCGATCTGGATCGCCCTCGCGGGGACCGGGATGAGCGCCGCGGCCAAGTCGTTCATGGCCTGGTTCGGGCCCAAGGGAGTCGCGACGATGGCCTACTCGATCCTCATCCTCGACAAGCAGATCTCCTCGGCGCCGCGGATCTTCGACCTGGCCGCGCTGGTCGTGTTCTGCTCGATCATCGCGCACGGGCTGACCAGCACACCCGGAACCAACTGGATCGCGGGCCGCCAGGTAGGAGAGCAGCCGGCGTAGAGAGCGACCTTGACGGCCGGGCGCCACCCATGTCCTTCGGTCCGAGGGCGAAATGGCATGCCAGTGCTGCAATTCCACGGAGCAGCAGCGCCGAACCGCCCGGCGCGCAGACTTCCGAGAGTTTGAGCAGGAGGAGCACTCTGAGCCACGACGAGCCAGACGGCTGCTTCGGGCGACATGCGGAAACGCATCGCGCCGGCCGTGATTGTGCTCAGGCTCAGATCTCCGGTAGTAGGGGGTGACCGGATGTCAAGGTTTGGTGGTGGTTTGGTAGGCGATTTGGCGGTGGTCGCCGGCGAGTGTGGGTGGGGTGGTGTTGATCTGCTCGATCAGGAGGTTCAGTGCGCGTGCGATCCGTGGGGCGTGGGGTGGGTCGATCGTGACGGTGATGCTGTCTGGGGTGTAGTGGATGTGTCCGGGTTGGTGTAGGAGGTGGCGGGTGATCGCGCGGTATTCGTTGGGGTCTTGGAGGTAGGTGTTGATCGCGCGGGCGAGGTCGAGCTCGGCGTTGTAGGCGAGCAGGCGGCAGACGGTTTGCAGCGCGCGGCGGTTGATGCGCGGTGTCGCGCGCTGCGCGTCGGAGTTGATCGTGTTGGCGGGGAGTTTCGCGGGGATTGGCTTGAGCGTCGCTTTGGCTGCGCGGGTGTCGGCGCGTGCGGTGTAGAGGTCTGCTTCGAGCATGCAGAGCGTCTGTGCGGGGTCGGTGCCGGCGGTCGGGGAGCTGGTGGTGTGCTGGCCGATCTTCTGCTCGAGCTGGTTGACGATCTGCTCGTGGGCTCGCAGCTGGGCGAGCGCTTCGGTGCGCTGAGGGTTGCGGACCGGCGTGGTGTCTGGCACGAGGTTCATGTGGTAGTCGCAGAGCCAGTGCAGGCCATGATGGTCTTCGAGGTACTTGAACGTGTTCTCGATGCACCAGCGGCAGCGCAACGTGTGCGCGAGCCGCGCCGCGCTGCTGGTGCAGTCGCTGGTCAGGATCTGCAATACGACGCGGTCGTGCTCGTAGAGCGTGATCTGACGGGCGGTGCCGTACCCGTCGAGCTCGACCTGCTCGTCCGCGACGCGCACGTAGTGCCGGCGGCCGTCGATCGTGACCCACGAGCTCCGCGGCTTCACGGTCGGGGTGGTAAGCGGCGCGCGACGGTAGGTGACCCAGTCCAGGCCGCGGTCGCGCAGCTCGCTGAATGCCTTCGGGTAGGCGCCGCCGCGATCGAACCCGATCATCAGCGCTCGCTCGCCGCAGATCGCCCGCAGCTGGTCCAGCGGGCCGAGCATCCCGCTCGCCAGCCCCTGCGCCGGCCCGGACGCGAAGCAGATCGCGCGCCAGCGATCATCGACGATCACGGTCTCGTGCCGTCCCGGCTCGGCGTGACGCCGCCGCGTGTTCCACCCCTTGGACACCGGCCGCGCGCCGGTGTACGCGACGAAGTGCTCATCGACGAAGAACACGCTCGGCGGCTGCGGGTCTGAGTCGAGCATCGCTCTTGAGAGCGCAACCTGCACCGCGAGCGGGTCGACCCCGTCCGCGAGCGCCCCGAGGCGCGGGCGCAGCGTCCGCAGATGCGGGAAGCGCTCCAGGCCGACCAGCGGTCCCGCGTCGGCGAGCTGCAGATGCTTTGAGCCCTCAAGCGACGAGGAGCCCAGCGCGAACGCGAACGTGGCAGCCAACGCGACCGCGGTCGTGTCATAGGACCGTGACCGGCCCGAGTCCAGAACCGAGAGCACCCCGCCCGCCCCGACCTTGTCCAAGAACGGGTGCAGCAGCATCGCGCCCGCGTACACCGACCGGCACGAGCCCTCCCCGATCCGCGCTGGCGCCCCACCACCCTCAACCATCTCAACCGGCTCGCTCACGTCCGCCACGGCCACGTCCACCTCGGTCATCTCAGCGGCGTGGTTTGCGATCTCCGCCACGGTCACCCCGCCCGTATCGGTCACGCCCGCCGGGCCGCTCACCTCGCCCGGCTCGCTCACCGGCAAACGCTCAACCCCACGACCCGGCCGACGTGCCAGCAACCGCGAGATCGTCGCTTCTGAGACACCGAACGACTGCGCGATCGCGCTGCCCGACACACCCTGATCAGACATCTCATACGCCCGCGCGAGAGCGCGAGCGTCAACCTTCGACGGACGCCCCCGCGGCGGCAAAAGCGCCCGCGCGCCACCCTCGGCCGCGTGCCGACGCAGCCGGCTCACATGCTCCGGACGGATCCCGAACAACGCGGCGACCTCAACCCCCGGCACCCCAGCCCGCGTCAACGACACGATCGCGAGGTTACGCATCCCCTGATCACCGCGCTCATACACCGCCAACGCCCGCCCACCATAGGACACCACCACACTGTCACCCACCGCCTCCAAGCACAGCCTCAACGACGGCGGCATCCCCGCCAGCTGACCATCATTCTCGACCGTGTTTGCATGCCCGTTCATCACCCCCGACACTATCAAACTAGCGATGATTTCGCAAGGCGATGCGCCAGAGAAAATCCCTGCTCAACAGAAGAAACCCTCAATCAACTACCGGAGGTCTGAGGCTGGTTGCGCTCGAAACTGCCGGATCTCGATCAAGGCGGGCGCGACGACGGTCATTTCGGGGATGGTCGAGACCGCAACAAGGTCCTTCAGGCTGCCGCGGCTGCAGACTGCTCGGCGGTACCAGCCCGCCCGAGCCGTTGGCGCAAATCGCCACGCGAGGTCGAACGCTCCAGTCCCGCCGGCCTACAGCGAACCGGGAATCGTGTTGACGACAACGTCTAGATCATGCCCATTCCATTGGCGTGTACCCGCTCGTTGTCGGCGCGGAGACGATCAGCACGGAGGCAGGCGCCGAATCGTGGTTGCGTACCGTTCGGCGGTGGGATGGATTGAGGCGCGCGAACGTTCCCGCCGGCGCGGGGTGGTCCTCGCCGTCGATCACGAGCGTCGGTGTGCCGGAGATCACGAAGAACAGCTCTTCCTGGTCGCGTTTTGTTCATCGTGCTCGGGGATCGACCCACCTGGTGGAATCTCGACGAGGTTGACGCCGAACGCCTGGCAGTCAAGCGAGCGGCGCACGAGGGCCCAGTTGCCCGTCCGCTCGAGCTCGTCGCGGTGCGCGATCGTGTACCCGTCTCCACGCTCCATCTTCTCTCAGCCTCCTACATAATCGAAGGTCGAGCCGTACCCGCACACGCCGCGGAACGCGAACGCAAGCGCGCCGTCCTCGACCACGAGCTCGTCGGCGACGAGCTCCTCGCCCGCCCGCTCATGCCCCGGGATCACGCAGGTGACCGACTCGCCCCCCTGATACCGATCCCGGATTCGAACGCTGACGCGATCGCGTATCCGCAATCGCTGACGGCGCCGCGTGTGATCGACCCTGATCTCGACCGCTCGCACCGCCACCAGCTCGCTGGCCTTCCACGCCCATGGGAAGTGACGCTCCGCGTCGCCACCGAGACGACCGGTGAAGACTCAGATCTCCGGTATTACGGCGCGTGGCAATTACTACGCCATGTGGCAGTGCATTTGGGTGTGTCAGCGTGATAGTATTGACTGTGTGAAGAGTGACGCTAGACGGGTGTCAGGCACGACTCGGGAAGCGCTGCGTGAGCGGGGTGTGAAAATGGTGTTGGCCGGACGCACTCACGCGGTTGTGGCGCAGTCCTTGGGGGTGCATCTGCGGACGGTGTCGCTGTGGATGGCTCGCCACCAGCTCAGGGGGTTTGAGGGACTGAGGGAGGGGCGGCGTGGTCGGCGCTCGCGCGAGCAGATGGCGCTCACCGACGCCCAGCAGGCAGAGCTGATCCGACTGATGAAGGGCACGAACCCCGATCAGCTGCAGATTCCCGGCGTGTTGTGGTCAAGGCAGGCCGTCAAGGCGCTGATCGAGCGGCGGTTCGGGCTCGGGCTCAGTCGCCAGACGGTCGGTGTCTACCTGCGGCGCTGGGGGTTCTCGGGCAAGAAGCCGCAGCGGCGGTGGCTCGAGCAGGACCCCGAGCGGGTGCGGGTGTGGCTCCAGGACGAGTTCCCGGCGATCCAGGCGCGCGCGCGGCGCGAAGGGGCGCGGATGCTGTTCGGCGATGAGATGGGCGTGCGCGCCGGGCAGACCGCCGGCAAGAGCTACGCGCCGATCGGCGAGCGCGCGATCGTGCCGCTGACCGGCAAGCGCTTCTCGGCCAACGTGATCAGCGCGATCGGTGCCGACGGCACGCTGGTGTTCGAGATCTTCGAGGGCAGCTGCGATGAGATCCGCTTCCTGGACTTCCTCGACAAGCTGCTCGAGCATTTCCCCGAGCGCAAGATCTTCTTGATCGTTGACAACGCCTCCTTCCACAAGTCTCCCGCGGTCGAGTACTGGCTGCTGGACCATCCGCGGATGGAGCTGTTCTACCTTCCACCGTACGCCCCGGAGCTCAATCCCGATGAGCTGCTCAACCAGGACGTTCACACCCACGTCGCGCGACGCCGCCCATCCAACCTCGCCAAGCTCGTCACTCTCACCGTCGAGTATCTCGCAACCCGCACAAGTGAGATTGTCAGCAAGTACTTCGACGGCGAGTACGTCGCCTACGCCAAGTAACCACGCACTAATTGCCACGCAGCGTAATAGTAGGGGCTGGTGGGATGTCAAGGTTTGATGCTGGTTTGGTAGCTGATTGTGCGGTGGTCGCCGGCGAGTTTGGGTGGGGTGGTGTTGATCTGGTCGATCAGTAGGTCTAGGGCGCGTGCGATGCGGGGTGCGTGGGGGTTGTCGATCGTGACGGTGATGTGGGTCGGGGTGTAGTGGATCTGTCCGGGTTGGTGCAGGAGGTGGCGGGTGATCGCGCGGTACTCGTCGGGGTCGGCGAGGTATGTGTTCAGGGCGCGCGCGAGGTCAAGCTCAGCGTTGTAGGCGAGGAGGCGGCAGACGGTTTGCAGCGCGCGACGGTTGACACGCGGTGTCGCACGCTGCGCGTCGGGATCGATCGTGTTGGCGGGCAGCTTCGCGGGGATCGGCTTCAGCGCCGCTTTGGCTGCGCGGGTGTTGGCGCGGGCGGTGTAGAGGTCTGCTTGCAGCATGCAGAGCGTCGCGGCCGGGTGCAGGTCTGTCGGGGTGGGGGTGGTGGTGTGCTGGCCGATCTGTCGCTGGAGTTCGGCGACGGTGTGCTCGTGGCCGCAGAGTAGCGCGAGCGCTTTGGTGCGCTCGGGGTTGCGCGCGAGGGTGGTGTCTGGCGTGATCTCCATCTGGTAGTCGCACAGCCAGTGCAGGCCGTGGTGGTCCTCGAGGTACTTAAACTTAAACGTGTTCTCGATGCACCACCGGCAGCGCAACGTGTGCGAGAGGCGCGCCGCGGTTGTGGTGAGGTCGCTGGTCAGGATCTGCAGCGCGACGCGCCCGTGCTCGTAGAGCGTCAGCTGCCGGCACTGTCCGTACCCGTCAAGCTGGACCGTCTCATCAGCGACACGCACGTAGTGGCGGCGACCGTCGACCGTCACCCACGAGGAGCGCGGCTCGACGGTCGCGGTGACCAACGGCGCGCGACGATATGTCACCCAGTCAAAGCCGCGGTCGTCAAGCTCGCTGAACACCTTCGGGTAGGCGCCGCCGCGGTCAAAGCCGATCATCGCCCGCCGCTCCCCGCACAGCTCGCGCAGCTGATCGAGCGGTCCGAGCATCCCGCCGGTCAGGCCCTGCGGTGGCCCCGAGGCAAAGCACACCGCCCGCCAGCGATCGTCGACAATCACTGTCTCGTGCCGCCCCGGCTCGGCATGACGCCGACGCGTGTTCCATCCCTTCGCGACCGGCCGGGACCCGGTATACGCGACGAAGTGCTCGTCGACGAAGAACACTTCCGGCGGCTGCGGATCGGCGTCGAGCATCGCCTTGGCGAGCGCGAGCTGCACCGTCAGCGGGTCGACCCCGTCCGCGAGCGTCCCGAGCCGCGGGCGTAACGTCCGCAGATGCGGGAAGCGCTCCACGCCGACGAGCAGTCCCGCGTCGGCGAGCTGCAGGTGCTTGGAGCCCTCAAGCGACGAGAAGCCCAACGCGAACGCGAACGTGGCAGCCAACGCGACCGCGGTCGTGTCAAAGGACCGCGACGCCCCCGAGTCCAAGACCGAGAACACGCCGCCCGCGCCGACCTTCTCAAGGAACGGGTGCAGCAGCATCGCGCCCGCGTAGACCGAGGAGCCCGAACCCTCCCCGATCCGCGCCGCCACGCTCACCTCAGCGGTATCGCTCACCTCAGCGGTATCGGTCACGTCCGCCCCGTCGCTCACCTCACCCGACTCGCTCAACGCCAGACGCTCGACCGCACGCGCCGGCCGGGCCGCCAGCAACCGCGAGATCGTCGCCCCCGAGACACTCAACGTCCGGGCGATCTCGCTGCCCGACACACCCCGATCAGACAGCTCATACGCCCGCGCGACCGCACCAGCATCAAGCTTCGACGGGCGCCCCCGCGGCGGCAACAGCGCCCGCGCCCCGCCCTCGGCCGCGTGCCGGCGCAGCCGGCTCACATGCTCGGGGCGGATCCCGAACAGCGCCGCGACCTCCACACCCGGCACCCCAGCCCGCGTCAACGACACGATCGCAAGGTTACGCATCCCCTGATTACCAGACTCATACAACGCCAACGCCCGCCCGCCATAAGACACCACCACACTGTCACCCACCGCCTCCAGGCGCAGCTGAAGCGACGGCGGCATCCCCGGCAGCTGATCCTCGGTCTCGACGGTCGGCATCTGCTCGTTCACCACCCCACAAGACTACCAAACTAGCGATGATTTCGCAATACCATTGAGCCAAGAAAATCCCTGCTCAACACACAAAGCCAGAATCAACTACCGGAGGTCTGAAGACTTCCTCAAGCGCAGCACGCTGATCCCCCGACGCGCCCGCATCCAGGTATAATACAGCACCCACGTCCACGGCGAGCCCGGCTCGTCATCGCTGTAGCGGCACGCCAGCGCCACGGGGAGCCCGGAGAGCTCGGTTCCGTCCACCGCGCCGTCCTCGACCTGGATCGTTCATTAACGGCCGCGCCCCGGGCGGGCCGGGGCGCGGGAACGTCCGCCTGAGCAGGGAGAATGCGGGTTGCGAAGCAGCATTCCCGATCTCAGGAGGATCACCCAGATGGTGGCGCGTGATGGACTGGTTGACAAGCTAGATGTTCGGGCGGACGGGACGGGCATGGTCGGGCATGCCGGCAGCGCGCTGATCGCCGGCGTCGCTGACCGGGTCGGGCTGACAAGAGCGCTGTCGGCGGCGATGGCCCCGACCCGGCAACGCGCGTCGGCGCATGACCCGGGGATAGTGCTGCGCGACCTGGCGGTGATGCTCGCCGACGGCGGGAGTTGTCTGGCTGACCTGGGAGCTCAGCGTGACCAGCCGGACCTGTATGGCAACGTCGCGTCTGACTCGACGGCGTTCCGGGTGATCGATTCGATCGACGAGGAGTGCTTGGGCAGGTTGCGCGCGGCGGTCGCGCTCTCCAGAGCGCGGGCGTGGAAGCTCGGGGCGCGGCCGGAGCGGTCGATCGCGAGATGGCACAGTCGTTCTGAGCGGACGGTGATCGACATCGACGCGACGCTCACGAGCGCCAGCTCGGAGAAGGAGCACGCGGCCGGGAACTTCAAGGGCGGCTACGGCCATCATCCGCTGCTGTGCTATCTCGACGGGACCGGCGAGGCGCCCGCAGGGATCCTGCGGCCGGGGAACGCCGGCTCGAACACCGCCGCCGATCACAAGGCCGTGTTGGATCTCGCGCTTGCGCAGCTCGACCCGGAGGCGCTTGACGGGGAGATCCTGATCCGCGCCGACGGCGCCGGCGCAACGCATGAGCTGACCACATATTGCCGCGAGGCGGAGCTGCTGTTCTCGTTCGGGTTTGACCTCTCAGAGCCGGTCCGCGAGGCGCTCGTCGCGGTCCCGGAAGCCTTGTGGATAAACGCGATCCGCGTAGACGGCAGCGAGCGAGATCACTCGCACGTGGTCGAGATCACCGATCGTGTCGACCTGTCCGCGTGGGCTGCGCGATCGCGGCTGATCGCCAGGCGCACGAAGCTGCGCGAAGGCGACCAGCAGTCGTTTGCCGACCATGACGGCTACCGGCTCTCGGTGTTCCTGACAGACCAGTCCGGCGAGGACGTCGCCAAGCTCGACCTGACCCATCGCGGCCACGCGCACGTCGAGGATCACATCCGCCAAGGCAAGGACTGCGGGATGCGTAACCTCCCGTTCAAGGACTTCGAGCACAACCAGGTATGGCTGTGGCTGGTGATGCTCGCGCAAGACATCGTCGCGTGGACCAGGCAGCTGTGCCTCGCTGACCAAGCACGCGCATGGGAGCTCAAGCGGCTGCGATACCGCCTGCTACACCAATCAGGACGGATCGCCCGCCACGCCCGCAAAACGATCCTGCGGCTCGCACGCGACTGGCCCTGGGCAGGGCAGCTCGCCGCCGCGTTCAAGCGCCTGCAAGCGCTCCCACCCCCAACCGGCTGACCCGCGGCGCCACCAGCGGCGCCCTCCCCGACGACCAACCACGCGAACCCCCGGGCGTCAGCCTGCCCGCAAAGCACCCCAACACCTCCGCGTTCGGGCAAAAACACCACCGCGCGCCCCCCAGACGCCCAACCAACACCCCGCAGCACCCAGCCCGACACCCCCAAACGCCCCACCGCGGCCCGCCCGGCCGCCTACTGCAAGCGACGCGATTCGGGAGCTACCGCAAGATCGAGGTCGATCAGCCACGACAGGACCCCCATGCAGACACCATGGGTCGAGCGCCCGCCCGCTGCGCCGTCGATCCGGCGGCACGGACAGATCGCATCGCAGTTACACGACTCAAAGTACGTGCCGCGAATCCGCCAGCTCACCGCTTCACCTCTCAGGGACTCCGCACCGACCACCCGGAGCGATGCTCCCCACGGCGTCAGTGCGCCTGCGCGTAACCCTTCAGGCCACCGAAGTCGAGCAGCACGCATTTCTCGTCGCCGACGATCCACGCATCGTGCCCGGGCGGCATATGGAAGGTATCGCCGGGACCAAACTCGCGCTCCGTTCCATCGTCCATTCTCAGCGCCATACGGCCTTGCAGGATATAGCCGATGTGCTCGACCTGGCACGAGTCGGTGCCCGCGAGCGGCTTCACATTCTCTGACCAGCGCCAACCAGCCTCGAACGTTCCCAGGCCGACTGCGTGCCCATTCAGGTCCACGAGCTCCACGCGACCCTTCCCATCGGTGAACTCCCGAACCTCATCCGGGCTTTCGAAACGCTTCCCGACAAGCTCTGCCATGGGGCCCCATTTCTTGGTCGACTGCGCCAGCGGCCAGCCTAAACCCATGCCCGTTCAGAAGCAAGCCACCGAGCAGTACCGTCGGCGCTGTAGTCATGCGGTTTCCCGCGTAGAAGTCCGCGGCACGCGTCGGACTCGGGCTTCCGCTTTGGGCTACAAGCAGCAGCGCATCGCTCGGGCCGTGATCGTGCTCGAGCCGGTTGCGCTCGAGACTGCCGGTGATCATTGCGACACGCTGTGGCGGCGCGATCGAGACTGCCGGAGGCGTTCCTGGAGGAGACGTATCGCGGTGTCCTCGAGCAAGCCACGTCTTGTCCACGTCTCTGACCCGCCGCCTAGTAGTACTTTGTTAGACGCTGTCACTCGTCCTGGCGTAGCGGATGAAGGTGGAGTTGGTCGAGGTCGACGGGCTGCTGGCAGGTCTGGCAGCGGCTTGCCCAGCACTTGAAGAGCGGCTGCAGCAGGAGTACTGCTTGTTCGAGGGTGAGGCCGTAGGCGGGGCTAAGGTGGACGGAGGCGCTCAAGGGTGAGGAACCCGTGGGCGGTGGTGACGAGCGCGGTGTGGTGGTACCACCCCAGCCAGGAGCGGCCTTCGTAGTGGTCGAGGCCGAGTTCGCCCTTGAGCTGGCGGTAGTCGAGCTCGATCTTCCAGCGCAGCCGCGCGAGGCGGGCGAGCCGTCCGGGCTTGGTGGAGGCGGGCAGGTTCGCCAGCCAGTAGTCGGTCGGGCAGGGCTTGCCTTTGGGCCATTCGGCGATCAGCCATTCCTCGCGCGGCGGGACCTCGACGCCGTTGGCCCATCGTTGGTCGTGCGCTCGCCAGTGGTGCGCGGCGCGGACGCGCACGAACATGAACCGGGACTTGAGGTGCCTGCCGTCGGGCCCGTCGCGGAACGTGACTGTCTTCAGTCGCTTCTCTCCCAGACGAGCAACCAGCGCGCCGATCGACTCCGCTTCGCGGTCCGGGTGCGGGCGAGTGTTGGGGCGGCCGCGCTTGCCGGCGGGCTGCTCGGGCACGGTGAACGTCGTCTCAGGCGCGAACACGGTCGTCTCCGGCGTGACCGACAGCACATACTCAAGACCCGCGCCGTGGAGCTTGTCACGCAACTCGGTGTTGTTCCCGTACGCGCAGTCGCCCAACACCGGCGCCCGCTTGACCTTCCAGCCCGATGTTGAGCGCCGCTCGTTTTGGGCATGGTCGCGCTGTTGTTCGTGGTGATGGATTGCTCTGACGTTCGAACGTTGAAACGTTCAAAGGGGGTGGACGGTGAGTGCCGGGAACGGCGGCGATGAAGGCGCCGGGTTCGGGGGGCGTGCGTTGTGCGTCGCGCGTTTGTGACCGCTTCGCTCTCGCTGTGATCGCTCGCCGGGAGGGTGGTCGAGGTTCGCGCGGCGTGCTGGCAGGCGAGGGGTGGTGGGGGCGAGCGATGCGAACCCACTCGCGCGTAGCTGGTGGCGGGTCAGACGCCGGGGGCTGGGGCGGCGGTCCAGAGCTCGGCGGGGCGGCCGGCGGTGAGGACGCGGCTGCTGGTGATCTTGCCGTCGTTGGCGAGCGCGGCGAGCGCGTGGTCGAGCTGGTGGGTGGTGGGGTTGCGGTGCAGCAAGTCGCGCAGCTGGGTGCGGGTCAGTCCGCCGGGGAGCGCGTGGCGCAGCGCGGTGTGAATCTGGTGGGCGAGCGGGTCGCCGCTGGTGCGCTCCAGCGCCCAGACGGCGGAGCGTTGCGCGTAGTCCCAGAGCGCGAGCGCGGCGTTCAGGTGCACGGGCTGGATCTGCCGGTCGGTGTCGAGCAGGGCGTAGAGGAGCGCGAGGCGGATGGTGTGCGCTTCAGCGCGGGCGCTGATCGCGCCGGCGATCCCGGGCTGCGGCTGGGCGAGTTGTTGGTAGGTGTCTGTCCAGGCGTGCCGGGCGGTGGGTGAGAGGCGGATTTGTCCGGCGTTGCGGGCGGTGTTGAGCGTGGTGGCGAGCCGGCGGTCCAGGCCGGTGCGGCCCAGCGGGTCGGGGTCGCCGCCTTCGGGCAGCAGCCGCACGCGGCGGCAGCCGAGCAACAGGAAGCGGTTCAGCAGCCCGTTGGCGAGCTCGACGGGGTTGATGTGATGTCGCAGCTCGGTCGCGGTGATGTGACCGATCACCGAGATGTGCGCGCCGGTCGCGCGCGCGGGCGCGGTCCGGGTCAGGATCGCGAGCGGGCGACCGTCCCACGCTGAGCGCAACGTCGGCGACAACGTGGAGATCTCGCGGCTGACGTTCTTCAAAACGCTGACGAACTCTGGTTCGATCACCAACAATCGCCGGTCGCTGGCGCCTGGGTCTTGGCCGGCGGGATCGCGGACTGAGTGGATCAGCCCCTCGCCACTGCTCAAACCGGTGAGGATCCGGGCGGTGATCGCGGGGTCAGCGCCGGCGATCAGGCGGTGCACGTGATCCCATGACGATCCCTTCCGGGAGCGAGCTGAGTCCCCGATCAACACCAGAAACTCGTTCGGGTGATGGCGGGTGGCTTCGACCTGAAACCATGCGCCGCGACCGGTCGCGGCACCGAACGCGACCAGTAGCTGGGAGAGGATCGCGACCGGATCGGCTTCCGTGTTCGGCGCGATCGCGCGGACGATCTCGCCCGCAAGCCCGTGATATGCCGCGGGATCTGGCGGTGCCGGCCAGCCGTCGGGGACCGGCAGCGTCAGCTCGACGCTCCGCTGCCGGTCGTCGGGCTGGTCAAGCAGCGACAGCACGCGCTCGGTCATTCGGCGGACATCTCGGCGACCGCGGTGCGGGCTGCGCTCTCGTCGACGATCGCCTGCTTGGCAGCGAACGCGGCGACCAACGCGGCGACGGCGAGGTTGTTGATCAATCTCGGCAGGCCGCGAGAAGTGCTGTGGATCAGGCCGATCGCATCGTCACTGAAGAGGGTGTCGGAGCGGCCCGCGAGCGCGAGGTGGTGCTGCACGTAGCTGGTCGTCTCCTTCAGGTCCAGGCCGCTGATTGCGTAGCGGACCGCGATCCGCTGATCCAAGGCGGTGAACGTGCCGTTGCGCAGCTTGCGGCGCAACGTGGGCTGGCCGAGCAGCAGCAGGCAGAACGGGGCGGTCTGGTCCATCCCCAAGTTCGACAGGCACCGGATCCCCTCCAGGCTCTCGGCGTCGAGCAAATGGGCTTCGTCGATGATCAAAACGACGTGCTTGCCACGCTCCGCGCTCTCCGCGGCCAACAGTTCCTGGGCTTGGGGGATCAGCGCGGCGTGATGAAACCGTGGGGTGCCGCCCAAGGTGGTGATGATCAGCCCGTAGATCCCGCGCAACCCAACCCCCGGAGTGCCGAGATAGAGCACCGTGTGCCGCGACGCGTCCAAGCCCGCCACAGCGGCGCGCGCGGCGACCGTCTTCCCCGCACCGCACTCACCCGAGATCACGCCGATCGCCTGCTCCTGAATGCACCACGACATGCGAGCGACCGCCTCGGCATGCGCGCCGTGCGCGTGCAGCATCCCCGGCGCGAGGTCTTTGCCGAACGGCATCCTGGTGAACCCATAGTGGCTGCGCAACCTGTCAATACTCACTGTTCGTCCTCCTGCTGGTTGATGTCACGATCCTCGCCGTCGCCGTCGCCGTCGCCGTCGCCGTCGCCGTCGCCGTCGCCGTCGCCGTCGCTGTTGGCGAGGCGTGCGTAGTCGATCCGGTGCCCGCCCAGCTCGGCGTCGCGCTGCTCGGCGAGCAGCTTGAGGTAGTCGATCCCGGTGCCCGTTGGTGGCGGTGGGAGTTCGCGCTTCGCCTGCGGATGGGTGTATCGGCCGATCTGAAGCGGCGTCGCGAGCCCGAACGGCCGGTGCTGGTAGCGGACCTCGATCCGGGTGAGATCGAACGGGTCGAACACCAGCTCGACCTTCCGGCCCACCAGCGCAGCGTCGACCTCGTATTGATTGCCGTGCAGCGACACCGTCGCGGTCTTCGTGACCGTCCGCTCCTGCGACCACAGAAACGCTTCCCGCAGCAGCGCCGGAGTCGGCAACTGGGGCGCGCCGGCGGTGTCGAACCGGGCCAACGGCGTCTCCTTCGTCTCTGAGTGAACACGACGGTGATAGACGACCTCAAGCCACGCGGAGAACAGCTGGTTCAGCTCCGCGAGCTCGACGCCGTCATCGATCTCGACCAGGAACTGATCCCGTACCGTTCGAAAAAATCGCTCGATTTTTCCCTTCGTGGTGGCCGCCCGCGGGCTTGCGTGAATCAGCCGGACGCCCAGAACGGCACACGCACGCAGCAGCTGTGAGGACACGAACGCGGAGCCGCGATCAACCAGGATCGCGTCCGGAACGCCACGGGACATCAACCCGGATCGGAGCGCGGCCTCCAGACGGAACACGTCCTCGCCGGTGCCCCACCGCCAACCGACCAACAGGCGCGAGTGATCATCGATGAACGCCACAAGCACCGCCCGGGCAGCGCTGTCTGCGAGCTTGGGACCGTGGAGACCGTCCCCGGTCCACAGCTCATTCCGCGCGGTGGCTTCGAAGCGGCCATAGACCTTCCCCGGCGCTCTGCCGTCGGCGCGGACGTTCAGCCCCTGGCGGGCGAGGTGCGTCTGCAAAGTGCGCAACCCCGGCACACGGTCACCCTCGCCAGCGGTCGCGAGCATGATCTCGTGGACCTGCGCCGCGGTCCGCTCCGGCCGCTCCCGCTTGAGCGCGAACGCCAGCTCCAACGTCTCGGCCGGCGTGCGCACCGGAACGACCCGAGGCTGAGGAACGAGCGCCTCGAACCCGCCGTGACGGTACGCGCGGATCCACCGGCCCAGCGTCGTGCGACTCACCCGAACAAGCCGACCGTCCGGCCCGACATGCTCGCGGTCCGCCAGTGCGCGCAGCAGACGGCCACGCTGCGCCTTTGACAACCCGGCGTCGGCAGCGTCGCGGATCAGTGCGTAGCGGAACAGGCCGATCTCCCGTCGGCGGTCCTCATTCATCAGGTTCTCCCAGCGCTCTCGCTCATCCGAGCGCGGGACCCTCTCAACTCATGACACCGTCTCCAAGGGTCGATTCGTGTTGCCAAGCAGCAGCCCGCCCGACAACCGCGACGCGATCTGCCACGACGCGTCCGGCCCGAACCGCAACACCCACGCCCGCGCGGCGACCGCGATCGCCTCCAACGCGTCCGCGACGTCGCTCCCGGCCGGCATCACCACTCCGAGCTCCGGATCCAGCGCGACCGCGCAGCGCGTGAAATGCGCCCTGATCAGCTCCGCCCGCTCAGCGAACCTGCGCAGCCAGCCACGCACCGTCTCCGGATACGCCCCCAACCGTGCCGCGATCCGCCGGAACCCCTCGCCGGCGACATTCGCCTCGATCGCCTCACCGATCACCGACACCTCGTCCCGCCGACGCGAGAACGCCAACTCCGGCAACAACACATGCGTACCCAAGCAGCCCCGGCACCGCGCCCGCCGAGGCCGCAACAACCTGTTCCCGCCACGGCAGCGCAGCACCCGCTCCCTCGCGTGCCCCCACGGCCCCAACACCCCCCGACACGACGGACACCCCAACAGCCCGCCGACCAGCTCAGCCTCCACCAACGCCACCTCGGCGCATACGATCAACATCGGGGTGCCACCTCCGGCATCCAAGAGAGCCCTCCCGACGACGACCAAGCAGACGGGAGGGCTCTCGCGCGTTCAGAACGCGCGAAGCCTGCCAAACCCCCTGACCACAACGAACGGCACCATCACCCCCGCCCGTGACCAAACTCAGCGGCGCCTAACATGGCAGCAGCGGATCCGCGCCGTGCTCTACCACCACGGGCTCCCGCGCCGCAGCGATCTGGACCTGCTCACAGCGGCCGGGCGCGACTGGCTCACGGAGCTCTCGCTGTCCGCGGCCGCGCGCGAGCAGATCACGATCGCGCTGCGGATGATCGGCGCGCTCGACGCCCAGATCCCGGCGATCGACAAGCAGTTGCGCTCCTACGCGCGGCGCCAGACCGGCTGTCGGGCGCTGATGAGCCATTACGGGATCGGGGAGCTGACCTCGGTCGCGATCCTCGCCGAGCTCGGCGACTGCCGCCGGTTCAGCTCATCCCGATATGCCGTGCGTTACGGCGGTCTGGACATCACCGTGCACGCCTCCGACCGCCGGCGTGCGCCCGGTCACCTCTCCCGCCAGGGACCACCGGTCCTGCGCTGGGCGCCGTACGAGGCAGCCCAAGCCGCGACCCGCCCCGGCTCCTCCGACCACGCCTACTACCGCCAAGCCGCGCAGCGACTCGGGCACAACCGCGCTTGCCTCGCGATCGCACGAAACCTCCTCAAACGCAGCTACCACACCCTCAAAGACCTCGGCGACCAGGCACTCGCGCCCGCATGAGACCTCGTGCGCGCCACGCCCCACGTCAACCGATGCACCGCGGCCAGCTCCCCGCAACCTGCTGCCGCCACGTCCGCGTGAACGGCCTCCAAAGACCGAGCGGCCGCACCGCAACTTCCCCCAGCGGGAACCCCATCACCATCATGTCGCCGACCCGGTAGCCAACCCGAGTCGCGACCGAGATAAGCATGGGCACCCGCGCGCACACCAACCAACCTCAACAACTTCAGCCGGGAGGGGCTTGACACGGCCGGACTGCACAGATAAGCAGGAGCGCGACGCGGTGCGCGGAACGCGCCTGCCTCAAGAGCGGTAGCCCCCGAAGCGCGTCTCGTCGTAGCTGGCTGATGATTGAGCGGATTGATGCCACGGGTTAGGAGCAACGCCGAGTCGTTTCTTGGTCAGCGGATCGTTGGGGGCCCGGCTTGAGATCCCCTCGTGGGCAGACTTCGCCTTTACGGTGCTGCGTGGGAGTGCTTGTCTCAGGAGTTCGGCGCATCACCGCGGGCGGGGTTGTGGACGCGGAGGAGCTTGTGGGTGATGTGGTCGCGCACGTGGCCCGAGGGAGTGAAGGTTGTCGGCGCGGTGTGGGCTTGCGGCGGCAGGACGATGCCGTGGTTGGTCGCGGGGTCGGGCTCGGCGGCGTGTTCGCCGCGACCAACCACCGCAGGCGCCAACCCCAACACCAACAGGCAAGCGCGAACAGCTGAACGGCGGTACGAACGACGACACGCGCCGGCGCCCGGCAGACACGCGCGGGCGCCCACGCGCTCTCTGATCGCCGCATCGGGGATTGCGTCGCCGCGCGGCGACGCAATCCCCAGCAGCCCGACACTCTCCGAGATCCCGACGCCTGCACGCCCTCGGACACGACCAACCGTCAGCGCTTCCGCACTGGCCGCCAAGCGGGTGCGCCCGTCGCCACGTTCTCCAGTTGGACAAGGACCAGCATTGGACGACGGCGGTCAACCGGGACGCCTCCTTTGCCTCGGAGCGCGGACGTCCGGGACGTCGCCGTCCTCAGCGCTGACTGCCGCATCGCCAGCTCAAGCAGGTGCGTCGTTCGTCGCGATCGAGAGTGTCGGAATTGAGCAGAAGAATGAGGCCTGCAGCCAGTGGCATGAGGACTGCCCCTCGGCCCGCGTTGCAGGAGCCAGCTTCTCTTCGCGTTAGCTGATTCGGCGCGATCCAGCAAGCGCTGGCGGAGGTCGGGCGAGATCCCCGACCGCTTGCTGACGACCGGCTCCGACCACAGGCAGCTGGCAAACACCGCCAATCGCCAGACGACCGCTTTCGCCCAACAGCAGCCGTCGCGAGCGCTGACGCCGGACGACTTCTCCGCCGCGAAAGCAGAGCCACGAGGGCGACGTAACGCATGTAGGCGTAGACCAGCAGCCCGCGTTGGGGCGATGGCTGCGACGCGCACGATGCTCCGGATCGTGACTTGACCGAGGTTCCATGGAGCCACGTCGTTTCGATGCGCCGACGAAGCCGGCGTCTGTGACTCAGGATTTGTGTAGATCGGGGGAACTGGAGCGTCGCAGCTTCTGTGCCTCTACCAGGATTGGTCTGTCGGCAGGACGGCCAAGACATTGACGAAGGGCGCGCTCTCGCGGTCGATCGGCGTCACCTGCAGCGTCGGCTCGAACACGATCCGGCGCTTCAAGGCCGACAACCACGGTTCTCTGATCGGCAAGGCCAGCTACCTCTCAGTCTGCGCCCGTCGCGATGGCTGGGTCGGCGAGCATTGGCATGGTCTCGGCTCGCCGTCCCGGCCGTCGAGCGCTTTCGCGGCCGACGTGACGCGGGATCGCCTGCGCGGTCAGCGGCATGGACGCTGATGCGCTCCACTAGGCTGCGTCTGACGACACCCCCGACGGCGCGCAGATCATCGGCGAGAAATGGCGCAGTACGGCGAATGGACCCGCAAGGGAGCGACTCTCAGTGACGTGAGCGCTCGCAAGGAGTACGGGGTCGACTCGGATTTTGGAGGCTCCGAGGGTGATCTGGGGTGAATCTTGAGCTGGTTTGGCGCTAGTTGCAGCGGTTCTGAGCTCTTGGCGTAGCGGCAGGCGACGCGCACGAGCCGCGCCGTAGGCTCGCGGGTATTCAAGTTCCTCGAGCTGGAGGTTTGGCCCGTGCGCGTCACTGCCGCATTCTGTCGTCTGCTGCGCTTGGAGGGGGTGTGGGTGCGCGGCGTGCGGTTCGGTTCTGATCGTGTCGTTGTGCGCGTCGCGCTGCGCCGCCAGCGGCTCATCTGTCCGGTGTGCGGGTACGCCACGATGGCGCGCGAGGGTATCCAGGATCACGAGTCGGTCTGGCGCCATCTGGACCTTGGCGTCTGGCGACTCGAGATCCGCGCGACGCTGCGGCAGCTGCGGTGTCCCGAGCACGGGGTGCATGTCGAGGGCGTCCCGTTCGCGCGTCACCGCGCCGGTTTCACCCGCGACTTCGACGATCTCGTCGCGTGGCTGGCGACGAAGGCCGACAAGACGACGATCACACGGCTGGTGCGGATTGAGTGGCAGACGATCGGGCGGATCATCAAGCGCGTCGGCGAGGAGCATCTCGCCCAGGCCGACCGGCTCCGGGAGCTGTTTGAGATCTCGATCGACGAGGTCGCGTGGCGCAAGGGCCACCGCTACCTCACGCTCATCGCCGACCACGCGCGCGGGTGCGTGGTGTGGGGCACCGAGGGCAAGGGCCAGGCCGCCGCCGATCAGTTCTTCGACGAGCTCGACCCGCCGGCCGAGGACCCGCCGGCGCACGCCGGGCGGCCGTCGTGGGAGCCTGAGCCGGCGATCATGGTCCCGTTCGGCCCGTGCCCGATCGTCCCGGCCGGCGAGGGCATCCCCGGCGCATGGCTCCAGGACGGCAGCGAGATCGAGCCGGCGATCTTCGCACGCGCGTCCCGGCTGACCGCGGTCTCGATGGACATGACCGGCGGGTACGCCAAGAGCGTCCGCGAGCACGCGCCGCAGGCGACGATCGTGATCGACAACTACCACGTTGTGCAACTCGCCACCAAGGCGCTGGACGAGGTCCGCCGCGAGTACTGGAACGAGCTGCGCCACGCGGGCCAGGCCGGCGCCGCCAAACAGTTCAAGCACGATCGCTGGGCGCTGCTCAAGAACCCTTCCGATCTCACCGACCGCCAAGCGGCCACACTCGCCGCGATCCAGGCCGGCGGCGGGAAGGTCGCGCGTGCCTGGACGATGAAAGAGATGGGTGCAGGTCCATTGGAGGGAGTTACGCGGGTGCCGGGATGACGCCGAGGGCGTAGCGTGATGCGTGAATGCGGCAGTGTTCTTGGGCGAGGTGGAAGGTCCAGTATTGGTCGAAGCCGTCGTTGCTGATCAGCGCGCGGAGTGTGAGGATCGCCTCGGCGCCGGCCAGGCCCCAGCGGGCGCCGGTGATGTCCATGCGGTCTTTGACGAGGTGGCGGCAGGCGCCCTCGATCACGCCCGTCGCGATCGGCCAGCCGTTCTGAAGGGCGGTGGGGTAGTCGAGGTAGGGTCGTTTCGCGAGGAGGTAGTCGGCGCAGCGGTCGGCGGCTTGGCGCTTGTTGGGCTCGAGCGCGAGGCGGGTCGCTTTGCGGCGGATCGCGGCGGCGACGATCCCCGCCTTGCCCTCCAGCACGGCGCGCGCCTTCTCGTGCACCCACCGTTCGGCGGCCGGGTCACCCTCCTGGAAGAAGCACCAGCAGCCTGACCATAGGTACTCAAGGACGTGGATGAAGTCAACGACGATCGGGACCTTGACCTTGCGTTTGCGGGCTTCGGTCTTGATCCGGTCGATCTGGTGATTGTTCCCGTCCACCAGCGCCACCCACCGACGCTTGTGGTCGGGATCGCGGCGGTCGGCCTCGTTGAGCATCCCAGCGATGACCGCTCTGGCGTCGTCGGTGACACTGGCGGCCAGCCACTTGTTCTTCGCCTTCGGTCGCGGGGTGGCTGAAGGTGGAGGGTTGTCGGGGTCGGGCAGGATGTCGGCCGCGGTGCGCGGCTCGGGGGTGAGTTCGTACACGGTGACGATCTCCGCCATCCGCTTGCGATTGGACTTCTCGCCCTTGGACAGGCGCGTCTTGAGCTTGCCCGAGGCGCTGTGCGCCTGGGTGCGAGTCGGCTCACGCAGCGCCTCGGGGCGCATCACCACCCCCTTGGCATCGCACGAGAGCACCAGCAGATCCTTTTCCTCTGGCGCTGTGCGCTCTCGCTGCGCGTAGAACGCAGCAACGTCTTGGGCGGCTGAGAGCGTCAGCTCTCTGAGCTGACGGGTGCCGATCTGCTGGCCGCTCTGACGCACGATCGCGGCCTGCGCGTCCTCAAAGCTGCCGCGCGGCGCTTCCAGCGCGGCCAGCCTGCGGATCCCATGCGAGTGGCGCGAGGCGGGAAGGTTCAGCTGCGCGTCAGCGGGATACAAGTTCTCGCTGCCCACCGCCCGGTAGGCCAGCCGCGTGACCTGCACCTCGCCAAGCACGGTGTGCAGATCGCGCTCGTGGCCACGCTCGACACTACGCCGCGGCGTGCCCTCAGCGCCGATGACCCCACCGACGCGCGGCTCGAGCACAGCGCGCAGATCGAGCTGGTCCTGCAACACCTGGCGGGCTAACTCACGACCGTCCTTGACCAGCCGCGCCTCGAGCCCTGAATGCTCAAGCCCCAACGCCTCCTCGCCCGCCGCCCACTCGAGCAACCTCGCAAACAGAGCCTGCGAGCGCTCAAACCCCGCGACCGGGCGCGCATCCAACCCCGCCGCGCGCGGGTCCTCGCCACCCGCGGGCTGCCGATCACCATCCACCAACGGCAACGACGGCTCGCTCACAGAGCCGTTAGCTTGCCGGGCGCCGACGAACAAGTCCAGCAGATCAGGAGCCACGCGATCACCTCCGTATCGCCGTCCGCAAAAGACACAACACCCCTGACTTTCGCCGCAGCTCACCGGGAGTCCTCCCGAAACCACGGGCATAACCCTGCCAGAAAGCGCCGACCGACGCGCCATTCGCCCGACAAATCAGGACTATCTACCCACTACAAACGACCTGCACCCGAAAGAGATGGTCAGAGCGATCTTCGCCCCCGGCCTCACCGTCGAGGCCGTCAGCGAGCTGCTCGACCGGCTGCTGTCCCGCCTCTCCCGCTGCCGGCTCGCCCCGTTCATCCGCTTGGGCTGCACGATCCGCAAACACCGTCAGGGGCATACTCGCCGCCCGTCGCCTGAAGTTGAGCAACGCCCGGGCGGAGGCGCTCAACAACAAGGTCAAACTGCTGGTCCGCCGCGCTTACGGGTTCCACTCCCGCGAACGCCGCTCTCGCGCTCGTCCACCTCGCCTGCGGACCAGTCACCCTCACTCTCCCACACGAAAACGGCTCTCCGGGCATGATCGGGGGTGACGACACACGAACACGCGTTTTCTTTCTGGCCCTCCGAACCGCGTCACCCGTATTCCGCCACGACGCTCGCTCGACCCCGGGATGACCCGGTGCGCACGCACGGCAAACGGCGCAACGAGAAGGGAATGGAGCAGGCAGCTCCCCGGCACGCCACGACCCCCGTCAACGCGGGCAGCGACCCCGACGCCCCCCAACGACGCCCTATGGGGCGAGTCTCGCCATGATCATCCGGATGCGCCTGCGCGCAGGCGCGGCCATCCCTGGCCGCTTGAGCACGCATCCGCTGTGCCCACGATCGCCGGGCACGGGGCCCAGCGAGCAGTCCACAACCCAGCAGCAGAGGCGCACGCGACTTCCACCCTCCGCTCCGACGACCAAAAGCCCTGCTCAGGACGGAATCTCGATCGAGAGTCACCCCCGATCACCACGGAGCCCCACGAAAACTCGCTGTGACTTCACCCCAACTCACCCTCGGAGAGCCCTTTCTTTGTCGTCAAGGGCATCAACGCCGGAAAGCTCGAATATCGCGAAGGGGCGGTGCACGGCAACCCGTACATCCGCGTGCTGAGAAGCCAACTCGAGGCATACATCGCCGAGGAGCTCGGCGACGATTACCTGCGCACGTGGCAAGAGAAGACGGAGCTGCGGGCAATCAATCAAGAAGTAACAAAGCTGCGCAAACGCCTGGATGAGCTTGCCGCCAGACAAGCCGAGATCGAACGCCGCCATTGACGGCTGCGCAGGCCCGCCGAGTCGCCACGGCCAAAATCACCAGGGATCCGCGCGCGAGCATCCCGCGCGCCAGCGCTCGGTCCTGCTCGAGCCCGCAGGCCGCCGTTCTGATCGCCGGCTCCCGGATGACCCCGTGCGCTCACGCGCTCCGTGGTCGTCGACCAATCGAACGGCCACAAGCGCCTGGCCGACCGTTGGACGCGCCTCGGGCTACGGCTCGCCGACGGAGCAGCAGCGCGGCCGGCCTAGCTGCTATCGGCGTGGAGCAGCAGCACGTGATGATCGGCACGCGAGCCCTGCATACGCTGCCGCACATGCATCGCGCGCCGACCGCCTCGGATTGCGCGGCCTACAGAACCCACGGCTCACCGACGGCAGAGACGCGCTTTCACGACTTTGCATGGCGGGCATCGCGCCTCGGACCTGCCCCGCAATGCGCTCTTATGTGAGGCTCTCGCCTCAACGGGTGAGGAACCTGCTTCTCGCCAAACTCGGGCATCGCATGTCGTCGACCGTGCGGCCGTCTGGGGGGATCGGCCGGCGGGCCTCGCCGAGGTTGCGGAGTCGCCGAGGTGCTTGCTGGCGGCCCGATCCGCGGCGACCAGCAAGCACCCTCGCTGTCCCTCGCGTGGCGGAGCGGTCACCTGGGCCTGCGCCGGGGTCGCTGCTGGTGCTGAAGAATGGCCGTAGCGTTTGCGGCGACCGTCGGTGCTCCCGTTCACAGATGGCCAAGCGCAAGCGAGGGTCTGTGTATCAACGGCATTGAGGCCCGGGCGTTCAGGCGCCGCCGGAAGGCGTCGGCGCGGGCCGCCGCCCAGGCTCCGTACAGATCGATAACAGTGGACGGCGCGGGCCATTCTCCGGCCTGTAGTCGTTTGAGCGCTTCGCCGCCGCGCCGGCGTGCGTGCGTGCGCAACCAGTCGTACGAGGACGGCGCAGCGCCGTAGCGCGCTCGCCATGCGCGCATCGCTTCGCGAACCCGTTCCCGTGTCCATTCCGGCGCGATCGCGCCGGAATGGCAGCGTTTGCAATACGCGTAGGCGTCGCCCTTGCCGTTCCGTGGCGCGGTGGGCGCGCCGCAGCCGCGACACACTCCCCGGTAGCGCGCCTTGACCGCGCGAGCCTTCTCGCCGGTCGGATCGTAGAGATACGCTTTGACGGTCGCTTCTGCGCGTCCCAGCCGACGAGCGATCTGCGCGATCGACAGACCCTCCTGGTCGCGATAGTGGCGGGCGAGTTGCGCCGCGCGGCGCCGTTCCACGACCCGGTCGAGCATAAAAACCCCAAGCCTACCGGAGGTGCTGGACAGCCAGCCCCAGCGCAGAAGAAGTCCGTCGGGGAAGCATCCCCCCCCCCCCCCCCCCCCCCCAGCCGCGGGCATCCGGTGCTTAACCCTTGACAAACCGGCCTCCATAAGAGTTAGCGCGCGGGGCCACCCGTAGGTCTTTTGGTAGCATAAGACGGGTCGTAGAAGTAGGCCTTGACGGTCGCCGGCGACCGGCCGAGGCGATCGGCGATCTGGGCTATGGACAGGCCTTCGGCCTCGCGGAAGTGGCGTGCAAGAGCGACTGCGCGACGGCGCTCGGCCACGCGGTCGGTCAGAGCGGGAGCAGCCTTCGACGCCATCACGCGGACCGTACTCCGCGCGTGCGGTGTTCCTGTCGAGGTCTCCCCTCAGGCGCTCGAGCCGGTTACCGGTGGTCGTAGCTGTCGGGTCATGCCGCACGGATCCGAACGTCATCTGGCGGTGTACCGCCGGTCCGCTCGCATCGTTCGAGAACCGCCATCGCTTCGAGATACCCCCCGTCGAGGTCCTCGCCTTCAAGAGCGAGCAGCTCGTTGCGCAGCGCGTGCTGTGCGCCGTAGATCTGAGCTGCGATGTCGAGCAGCCGCTGTCGACGATCCGCCTTCGCTGACGAGCTCCTCGAGTGGATCGAGCTCGACCGCGCGCTCGACGCTGAGCCAGGCGGCGGTCAGCCATGCGAGGCTCGGTGCGCCCCGTGCGTGATCCCCGGCCTGATCCGCACCGTCGAGCTACTCCGCGGTGTCATAGCCCGCCGACGCCCGCGAACCGGTTAGAGCCCTCTGGTCAACCACCGCTCCAAAGGAGGAGCCATGCTTTCAACCGAGAGGCCGCTCGACGCGGCCGGCCACCATCGTTCGCCGGTGACGATGCCCGGCTACCATCGCGGCCGCCCGCCAAAGAACAAAGGCCTCCGTTTCCCGGCTGACCCGCCAACGGTCGAAGAGATCGTCGCCGTCCTGCGTGCCGCCGGCGAGGGTCCGAACGGCACCCGCCTGCGGGCGCTGATCGTCGTCCTGTGGCGAGCTGGGCTGCGGATCAGCGAAGCGCTCGACCTCGCCGAGACCGACCTTGACCGCTCCCGCGGGGCCCTCGTCATCCGCCGGGGAAAGGGAGGACGCCGCCGCGAGGTCGGAATGGACCGCTGGGCATGGGACCAGTTGACCCGATGGCAGGAGATCCGCGCGACCCTGCCGGTGGGCTCGCTGTTCTGCGTGATCCACGGCCCGACCGCAGGACGGCGCTGGGAGGCCTCCGCGGCGCGCAAACAGCTGCGCCGAACGGCGGAAGCGGCGGGCGTCCGCCGGCGCGTAGCGCCACATCAGCTCCGCCATGCGCACGCCGTCGAGATGGCTCACGAAGGCGTCCCGCTGGTCGTCATACAGAGGCAGCTCGGGCATGCCAACCTCGGGATCACGTCGATTTACTTGCAGGGAATCGACAGCGCCGAGATCATCGACACTATCCATTCCCGACCCGCGCCGGTCATCTCAGCCACCTCCGGCCTGCGCGCAGCGCCGTAGGAGCGGGCTCCTGATGCTCTGCGGGCTGCCCGCGCTCTCGGGCGGCCCGCAGCCCTCCCTTCCCGCGCGAGCAGGTGCGCGCCCTCGATCTCACCTGTGGCGACGAGCAGGTGCGCGGTGGCTCACGGCAGCTGCCCTGCTTTTGTCTCAGCGCGGGCATGAGAATGTTCTCCATCAGCGCCAGGGCCGGGCTGGCCCTTCGCACCAGAGGCGACCGCGTTGTCGATCTGGAATTCCCCCGATTTTCCGGACACCGGGCGCTTGCGATGAGCAAGCCGCGAAAGGATGGTGTCCAGCATGCCGAAGTCTCGCCCGCCGTATCCGGAGGAGTTCCGTCGTGAGGCGGTCCAGATGGTCCGTGGGGGTCGCACGATCCCGGATGTCGCGGGGCGCTCGGGGTCACCGAGCAGTCGCTGCGCAACTGGGTCAAGCGAGATCAGCTCGAGCGTCGCGAACGCGACGACGGGCTGACGGTCGCTGAGCGAGACGAGCTCCGGGAGCTGCGGCGCAAGGTCAAGCGTCTGGAGCAGGAGCGCGATCTGCTCAAACGAGCCGCGGCCTTCTTCGCACGGGAGACCGAGACCCGGTGACTGCCTACCGGATCATCTCAGCGGAGAAGGCCAGCGGTGTCCCGGTCTCCTTGGCGTGCGAGTTGTTGGAGGTGTCCCGCTCGGGCTACTACGAGTGGTCGACTCGCGCGCCGTCTGACCGGGAGCTCACCGACGCGTGGCTGACGGAGAAGATCAAGCAGATCCATGCCGAGAACCGGGAGGTGTACGGCAGCCCGCGGATCCATGCGGAGCTGCGGATGGCGCACGGCGTCGAGGTCGGGCGCAAGCGGGTCGAGCGGCTCATGGCGCAGGCCGGGATCTCCGGGCTGGTGTACCGCAAGCGCGGGCGGACAACCATCCGGGTGCAGGGCGTTCGCGTCGCCGATGACCTGGTCAAGCGCCAGTTCCGGCCTGAGGAGCCCGACGTGTTGTGGATCGCTGACTTCAGCTACCTGCGGACGTGGGAGGGGTGGCTGTACCTCGCCGCGGTCCAGGACGCGTTCTCGCGGCGGATCGTCGGCTGGTGCATGGCCGACCACATGCGCGAGGAGCTCGTCATCGATGCGCTCACGATGGCCGTGAGACGTCGTCGGCCCGATCCGGGGGTGATCCATCACTCCGACCAGGGCGGGCAATATGTGAGCCTGGGGTTCGGGCAGGCGTGCACGCGGGCTGGGATCTCCCGGTCGATGGGATCGGTCGGGGACTGCTATGACAACGCTGTCGCGGAGACGTTCTTCGCGACGCTGAAGAAGGAGCTCGTCTACCGCCGCGCATGGCCGACCCGCCAGGAGCTGCGCTCGGAGGTGTTCGAGTACATCGAAGGGTTCTACAACCTGCGGCGGCGTCACTCGACGCTCGGGATGCTCTCCCCGGCCGGGTTCGAGGACCAGCACGCGCCGGCCTCGCGCGCCCGCGCGCGGAAAACGAAAAACGTCAACGGCATGTTGAAAACTCTTCGAGTTTCCAACATCAACGACAACTACTACAACGTCAACGACTAGGCTTTCGACTCAAGCGCTGAAGTGTCCGGGGAAGCGGGGGAGGTCCAATCTGGCTCTCGTGGCTCCTTTTCGCGAGCCGCAGCGACCGGCATCGCGAGCCGCGAGGGCCGTTAGTCATGCGTGGGCATGCCCGAGCGGTTGTCTACGGTCGTTGGCTGGATCCCCTCTGCCTCGGGCAGCGTGAAACCGAGGACTTGTGCGTAGAAGCTGAGCTCCGCGTCCATCGCCCGCCGGATGTTCTCTGCCTGTCGGAAGCCGTGTTGTTCACCTTCGAAGGCGAGGTAGGCCACTGGTATGCCCTTGGTTCGTAGCGCTTCGACGATCATCTCGGACTGGTTCGGTGGGACGACCTCGTCCTCGAGTCCCTGGAGCACGATCAGCGGACGCGAAAACGACTGTACGCGATGAATCGGCGAGCGCTGGCGGTAGACCTCGCGCGCCGCGGGATACGGTCCGAGCAAGCCGTCGAGGTACCGGCTTTCGAATTTATGCGTCTCGCGAGCCAGGGCTTCCAGGTCAGCCACTCCGAAGTAGTCGGCGCCGGCGGCGAAGGGCGTGTCTTCGCGGGCTAACGCCGCCAGCGTCGTGAACCCGCCTGCAGAACCTCCACGGATGCACAGCCGTGCTGGGTCCGCGAGGTGCTGTTCGGCCAGCCAACGCACCGCGGCGATGCAGTCCTCGACGTCGACGACTCCCCACGCGCCCCGCAGCAGCTGACGGTAGCCGCGCCCGTACCCCGTCGAGCCACCGTAGTTCACATCGACGACCGCGAATCCCCTCGTGGTCCAGTACTGGATCCCGAGCTGCAGCTCCGGCGCGGCCGCGCCGGTGGGGCCGCCGTGGATAAAGACGAGCAGCGGCGGCAGCTCGTCATCCGGTCCGGCGCACGTAGGGTTTGTCGGTGAATACAAGAGCGCGAACGCCGTGCGGCCGCCCTGGGACGGAAACTCGATCGCGTCGGGCACGGACACGTAGCTCGCATCGACGCCCAGCTCGCCGAGGTCCCGCGCGGGCCGCAGCGGGGCGAACGACTCAACCCCGGCGCCATCATCAAGGACCACGCGTGAGACAGACGACTCAGCCGTCGGAGTGCCGCCAACAACTACGACCGCGGAGTCACCCGCGACCCGGACGGTCGAGACGAACGAGTAGGGCAACTCTAAGTCGGTCACGGTGCCATCCACGAGACGGACCGCGAGCCCGTCGAATCCGTCTCGCGAGCGGGCGAACACCACCCGACCGTCGGCCAACAACGCGTAGCGGCAACCCCCTAGCATCCACTGCGGCACGCCAATGTCGGCGGCGATCTGCACCAACGATTCGACAGTTCCGTCATCCGGCGACCACCGGTACAGGTTCCACCAGCCGGTCCGGTCGCTGATGAACGTAAGCGACCCGTCCGCCTGCCAACACGGCTCCGACACGGACTCGTCGGGACCACCGGCCACGAGAACCTCGCGGCCATTGACCAACTCGCGGACGCGTAGCCGGGAGCCATCCCACGGCATGTTCGGGTGATCCCACTCAACCCAACACAGCCGGTCCCCAGCCGGACTCCACCGCGGGCTCATCACAAAATCCGGGCCGGTCACGAGTACCTCGGGAGTGGACGGCCGGTGCGCTGCCAGCCGAACAAGCTCGTTTCGGACGTCGACCGCACGGCCGCTCGGCGAGTGATGCTCACGGACACAGGCAATCCACTCTCCGTCCGGCGTGAGATCACCGTCGGCATAGCGGTCACCCCGGCGCAAGGCCGGCTCCAGCACCAGCGCATCGGCCGCGCCCGACTTGGGATCGAGCCGGTAAAGCCGCTGGTCATCCCAGGCCACGAACCACACGACCCCGTCGCGCGCCCACCACGCCCCGCCACCGTACTCATGGACCGCGGTACGGGCGCTCTGATCCTCCTGGAGCAGATCAGTTGTCCTACCGTCGCGCGACCGACGGACCAGCTGGATCCGTCCGCCCTCGGCCGGGCGGCCCTCCGACCAGATCACATCCTCGCCATCCACACGAACGTCGGCCAGCCCAACCGCCGACGCGATCACGACAGCCGACGTAACGGGAGTCGTCCACGACCCGTACGGCTGCACCTCTCGTCCAGCAACATGTCGCGACATCGTCGGCGCAACGCTACCGACCCGCCCGACCAAAGGCTCAGCACAACCCCTGCCCGCCAACACCTCCGACGCCGATGGCGCCCCCACTGCATACCGCACGCAGCCCGGGCAAGCAGCCACGGGGCCCAAAGGACGACGCAGTCGCCTCTGGTGCGAACCGGCCACGATCCAGCCAGCCATGCGGCGCTCAGTCTCGGCACCCCGCGGACGGCGAAGACCTGCATTCGCCATGCCTCGGGCATCCGGGCGCCTGCGCCTGGCGTCCCTCGTTTGCGCGGAAAGGGCGACTCGGCTGCTAGCCGTTGCATCGCGGCCGGTGCCCCCGCCGCGAGCGCCCTGCTGGCCGCGCAATCCGGGACCGACGGTGACGCCGGCGCGATGCCTGTCCTGTCGCAAGAGGAGGTCTCTGGACCGCGGCTGCGGACGTAGCGCTTCAGTGCCTTGTGGCTCCCGTCTCGTCCTGTCCGACGGGAAGGGTTATCGACCTATTGGCTCATCTCGGAGCTGACCCAGCGCTCAAACGCGTCTACCTTGTCCGGTGCCCAAGCTCCGTCGCACGGCATCGACCCGTTTTGCAGACGCTCGAGGATCGCATGGGCGTTCTGCTTGACGTCGTCGAACGCCCAGAGGTCGAATGCGAACTTCATCGATTGTCGGTCTCGCTGGCGAAACAGCGGCTTGATGTGCTTCTCAAACCTCACTGGTTCGTCATGCGCGGGCAGGACACTCGGTTCCACTTGCTCGTCGATTACCGGTGCGAGCGCCGAGATCCGGCTTCCCGGAGGACCGGCGGACGTCTGCCAGTCCCAGTGCGGCATCGGCATGTGCTCGGGGGGCCGGGCGCCGGGCTGTGAGTTCTCGAGCGCCAGTCGCGAGCCCCACTCGATATATGCGCCGAAGGCAGAGCGCCACTCGGGGTCGGCGGGCAGTCCGACCTCCTGCGCGCACCGAAGGAGAAGCGCCACCCATCGCGCGCGCCGCTCTTCGGTCAGGCCTTTGCCGATGTGCTGGGAGATCATGCGGGGGTAGCCGCCGTACTGCTCGCTGTAGTCCTTCGGCCCGCAGAAGACCTCGCCCAGCCATTTCGCCACCCGCTGGGGGTGGTCGGCGGACATGTTCGCGAACAACGGTGCGAGCAGCGGGTCCTGCGGCACGTACTTCTCATAGAACAGGCGTGTCATCTTGGTCAGCGCGGGCAGGCCTCCGCACCACTCGAAGATCGTCGGCTCGTGATCGGGGTCGGGCACGGGGTCCTTGAAGTCGACGTACCAGTGCATGCCGCTGCAGAACGGCTTGTTCTGAGAGTGACCGCAGCGGCACAGCGCGTAGTGCTCGCGCGAAGCGCCTTGGTTGCGCGGCTGGTCGTCGCCGTGGCTATCGGTGAGCGTGATCTCGCCCGTGACGCGGTATGGCCCGTCTCTGGAGACCTCGATCGCGGGCTCGCGCTTGCCGTTATAGTCGGCCTCGTCCCGCGCCTCTACTTCGTCGATCGCGTAGCTGAGCGCGCCGGACGGGCAATCGCGTACGGCGCGGATGATCTCGTCCATCCTGCCGCCGCTCGGGGTGACGAACCGCTCCTCGCCCAGGTGAAAGACGCCAGCCAGCCGGTCGCTGCAGTAGCCCGAGTGCTGGCAGATCCCCCGGTTATCGAGGATCGTGACCTGCTGGCCGACGTAGGTGTCGCGCCGGTCGGGCACGCGCTTGGGGTCCTTGGCGTCGGTGAATCCGATCTCGGCGTGCGTGCCGTCACAGAGAGGCTTGATCGCCGACTGCCCGCAGCGGCACAGCGCCATCTGCGGCCGTGTGGGCAGGCGCTCCCCCAGCCAGTTGGTGAGGTTCTCGACGTTGGTCACCAGATATGGGCCGTTCGCCTGGCATTGAATCCGGCACGGAAGCTCGGCCTGGAGCGCCTTGAGCTCGGCAACCCGGGTCGCCACTTCTGACTCATCCTCGGCAAGGGTGATCGCGAGGTCCTGCAACGCGGCAACGGCCTCGGCTAGCTCAGCGGTTTGCGGTGAACGCACACGTTCGATGGTTCCCAGTCTCGCCAGCTCCCAGATCTCCTCCGCAGGTCGTCCGGCTCGCTCCTGCCTGCGCCCCAGCCGCTCGTCATCGGCGGTCGTCGGGCCCTCGGAAACCTCCACCAACGTGCCGAGGGGACGCACGACGCTGTCCTTGAGCCTGGCGCGGGACGATCGCGCGCGATCGTCCCGCCAGGCCTCGAGCGTGTCCACCAGCGTTCGCGCCCGGTCGAGCAACTCCCCCAAGCCGGTCTGGGGCTCGTGCTCACGCACCCGCGCCACCGTCGCGCACCTCGTAGTGCTTCATTTCTTCGATCTCGGAGAAGAACGGCTGGACAGCTGCGAAGAACGCCTGGAACGCGGGGCTCGCCCGGAACCCGCGCTCGTGCCCGTCAATCGAGTCCCACTCGATTCGAACGACGAAATGCTGAGGTTCTTCCACGCCTCGGGCGACCTCGTAGCGAATGCAATGCGGGTCTTCGTTGAGGATGCGCCCCGCCCGCCGGTAGGCGTCCTCGAATCGCTCGGCGTCAGCCTCGGGCACGACGTAGCGAATGTACTCGACTACCACAGCCGCCTCCTTTCATCCTGACATCAACAATGCAATACTGTATCGGATTGTTATGAGCCTGAACAAGTCAAATCCGGGCGCAGGCGACACAGGGGTCAAGGGCAGCTCGCACCCCGCAGGGCGCCGCGGCCGCCACCGAGATCCAGCCATCGACGCCAGGATCCTCGCGGTAGCGCACCAGCACCTCTCAACCGCTGGGTACGAGGCCATGTCTATCGCCGCCGTCGCCGAAGAAGCTCAAACCACCCGCCAAGCCCTCTACCGCCGTTGGCCCACCAAAGCCAGCCTGGCCAGCGCCGCGCTGACGGCGGGCGAGGACGCCGGACCCGCGGTGTCATCGCAGAATCCCCTGCACGACCTCATTGCCGAGTTGAGCGACTTTCAACGCGGCGTCTCAAGACCCGGCCGGCTCTCCCTGGTCGGCACGATGCTGCAGCAGAGCACCGACCGGAGCCTGCGCGCCCGCTACCAGGCTCGGGTCGTCACGCCGCGACGCACGCGAATCCGCGCCATCCTAGAGCGCGCCCAGAAACTCGATCTGATCGACCGAGACGCCGACCTAGACGTAGCTGTCACGTTCCCAACCGGCTCCTGGTACGGCCGGGCGCTCGCCGGCGAGCGCCCACCACGCAACTGGCCGGAGCGCACCGCCAAGCTCGTTTGGCAAGCGGTCGGCGGTACCATCCCGCACGAATAACGCGAGGTACGGCTTAGATCCGTCTCGCCGACTCCACCTTTAGCCCGGTCACGCGAACTCCGCGCTAGCCAACCGAGCCTCGCGACGCTGATGCTTCCGTCCGATAGAGCGACGGTGCCGACGTCCACCCGCGGAGAAGAGCTCTTCCAAATTGGACGAGACGCAGCACGCTGGCACTCCGCCACGCCGGTCGCCGGACTTATGCTCTATCGAGTAGCGGAAGTACCGCGCCGTTCGTAGAGGAGGTCTTCGACTCAGATTGCTCACGTCCCTGGTCTTCGCCAGTTGCGAGACCGGCCGCGCCGTCGGTGGTCGGGCCGCCGCGACCGATCGGATCTGAGCCGTGGTTTCCCGCGGGTCGGCTATGCACTTAGCGCCACCAATTCAGGTTTACGGCTCGGCACAGGCGAACGCGCCCTCACGCCGCTGGAGCGGCCCAGGGCATGACACCAGGAGGGCTCCCTGACGCGCGCACAGCACATCCCCGGTCGCACCGCCGGCATGGCTGGTCGGGAGGTCAAATGGCAGCGTAGGTGGTTCTAACGGCATAGCCCACTCCCGCGGAAGGAGGCGCCGGTGCTTGCTGCACTCGAGCTACGCCGACCTCCGTGTTCTTCAGCTCGACTAGAAGCCGACGGGTGAGTGCCGAGCCGCCACAGCCAGCGGTTGCCCTGGAGGCACGCGCCTCTAGCGCGAGGGACGCCCGAGCGTCCGGGGCCTCTGTAGACACCAGCCTACAGCCCTCACTGTCGGGCCTGGGCGTGCCATACCGGCGCGGCGCCCGGGGTGCCGCGACTCGTACGGCCGCATGTAGCGCCCCGGCGTACGGTCGAGCGCCGGCCGGGATCGGGCGTAGGGCCGTGCCGCCAGGCCATGGCGGCGTGAGTTCTGCCGTGCTTAGACCCGGGGCGACCTCGCGGTCCGGGGAGGTGCCGAACGCGGCGCGCGTCGCGCCGAGGCTGGCGTTAGCGCGTGGGGCTATCCGTAGGTCTTTTGTTAGCATGAGATGGGTCGGCTGAGGTAGGGCCTCGGCGAGGTGCCTTGCGGTCCTTTTCCGAGACCCCCCTCCCGAATCGGGTAGAGGCCAGGCTCGCCCTGGCCCCTCCCACACCACCCGGCATGCGGGTCCGCACCGGGCGGTTCGCTCAGCATTCCCGGAAGCGGCGGTAGGGTTCGGTGAATCCTTTCAGGCCCATGGTCTTGTGCCAGTAGGCGTTGGGTAGGGCGGTCTGGAGTGGCCAGGACCCCGCGACGCGCCAGTACCCCTTCTGCGACGCCGCCCATGAGCGGGCGTCGCGGTCGGGGATCCCGAGCGCGCGGAGGTTCCGGTAGCGCGTTTGTGGGCGCTTCCACTCCTTCCAGCGCACCTGCCGTAGCCTGCGGCGCAGCCACTTCTCGAGCTTCTCGAACGGCAGGACGGTGTCGGCAAACGCGAAGTAGCCGGTCCATCCGACCGTGAAGCGGTTGATCTCCTTGATCCGCCGCTCCATCGAGACGCCCCAGTTGCGCGTGGTCAGCTGACGGACGCGATCCTGGGCTCGTTTGAGAGCCTTCGGGGCGACCGTCACGCCGATCCTGCCGTCCCGGTAGCGGAAGAACTGGAACCCCAGCAGGGGCCGCTCGACCGCGAGGGCGACCGCCGACTTCTGTCGGTTGACGCGCAGCTTCAGGCGCTGCTCGATGTAGTGCGTGATGCTCTCCATGACACGCTCGCCCGCCCGCCTGCTGTGGACGTAGATACGTCCGTCGTCGGCGAAGCGCACGAAGTGATGCCCGCGCCGATCGAGCTCCCAGTCGAGGTCGTCGAGCATGACGTTCGAGAGCAGCGGCGAGAGCGGAGAACCCTGAGGGGTCCCCTCTTCGCTCGCGGCCACCAGCCCGCCATCCATGACGCCCGCTTCCAGGTAGCGTCGGATCAGCCCCAGCACCTGCTTGTCGCGGACCCGTCGTGCGACCCTGGCCATCAAAGCGTCGTGCTGAACGCGATCGAAGAACGAGTCGAGATCAAAATCAACGCACCACGCCGCATCATCAGCGATGAACTGGCGTGCCCGCTCGACAGCGTGATGCTGCGAGCGCCCCGGGCGAAACCCGAAGCTATGGGGATGGAACTGCGGGTCGAAGATGGGCGTGAGCACCTGCGCGATGGCCTGGCAGATCAACCGATCCACCACAGCCGGCACCCCCAACTTCCGCATCCCGCCCGAGGGCTTGGGGATCATCACCCTCCTGACCGGCTGCGGACGGTAGGTGCCCGCGTCAAGCTGCGAGCGGACCAGCGGCCAATGGTCTTTCAACCACGGCCGCAGCTCCTTCGTGCTCATCCCGTCGATGCCTGGGGCACCGGCTTTCTGCTCGACGCGTTTCAGTGCCTCGGCGAGATTCTCGCGGGCCAGGACCTGCTCCCACAAGCTCGCCTCGGCGGGGTGAGGAGCGGTATCGCCAGGCGCCGGGGATGGACTGCGCTCTGAACGGGCGTCTTCGGGCTTCACCGTCGGACCCTCCCGTCCAGGCCCCTTGCGGGGTTGGCTGCGTTCAACGTCCATCCCACGAGCACGGGCGTCCTGCGCCTCGGCTTCGCGTTCGGCCCTTCCCAGCGACGAAGATCCCCGCTGGTAATACGGCCTCTGCTGACTTCTCCACGGCGAGCGACGCCCTCACGAGCATCGCCGTCCCGCACCACCCCGCGAACCAAAAGGACGGGGCATCTGGGACACCCGCGGAGATCTCCGCGAGTAAGACCAGCAACCTTCATCGCACACCCACCGCGTTTACGGAACGGCCCCTTGATGGCATCGGGCTTCGTCTCGTGGTGCAGACTCGCCCGGACCGCCCCGCCTTCTACGCGCAGGCCGACGAGACCGCGAACGATCCCGGCGCCCCATGTGTTCCTAGGGTCGCGACTTCGCACTCCGGCTTCCTCCCCACCCAGCCTCACGACTGAGCAGTTGCCATCGGCTTGTGGTTGGTGCCATCAACCTCCACAGGGGACTCGCACCCCCGAGCTGCTGGTCATGTCGCGCGCACACCCGGCGTGACCATTTCTGATCACCGGGCTCTCCAGCGACTATTCCGTGGTTTCACGGAGGACACTCAATACCGTTTCGGCGTTCTGCATTACGCATACCTCCCGGTTCTCGGATGTCCAGTCACCTGTGCCCCTTCGCCCTGTGGACGGCTTTCCCGTCCTCCCTGGTGCGGCGTGACTCGCACGACTACTATGGGCACTCCGTCACCATGGGGCTCGCGCCCCGCAGGTGATCCCGCGTTCGTCCCTGTTATACGTCCGAGCACGACGTAGGCGTCCCACTCATCCCCTTGATTGCCCTCGCTGGGCAACGCTCCACGCTCCGGAGGTTGCGGCGACCCTTCTACGATGCCGCCGCAGAGCGTGGCGCCGGTCTCGGGTGTCTTTCCGGCGGACTGGCCTTTACGTCTTCTGGGGATTGGGATATCAGGCAATCCAGCTTTCGCCATATCGCGCGGGTCTCGCGACGCGCCGCCCCTGACACCTGGGCTCGACCGCCGCTTTTCTGGCATGCGCTTGTCCCGCTCACCTTTCGGATCGCAGTAAGCTGGCCTGACCCCCCGAGTTCGGTCCGACCCTTGTGAGAGTTTCTCGCGCCCTGGATCATGGGCGAGGAAGGAACGATCACGTGAAGCGACGCAGGCACACGCCGGAGCAGATCATCCGCAAGCTGCGCGAGGCCGAGCGGATGCTCGGTGAGGGCAAGACGATCCCTGAGGCGGCGAAGGAGCTGGGGATCAGCGAGCAGACGTATCACCGCTGGCGCAACCAGTACGGCGGGATGAAGGCCAATGATGCGAAGCGGCTGAAGGAGCTCGAGCGTGAGAACGTGACGTTGAAGGCGATCGTCGCCGATCAGGCGCTCGAGGTGCGGGCGCTGAAGGAGGTCGCGAAGGGAAACTGGTGAGCCCAGCCCGTCGGCGCCGGGCGGTCGCGATGGTTCGTGACCGTCTCGGCGTCAGCGAGCGCTGGGCGTGCCGGGTGCTGGGCCAGCACCGCTCCACGGAGCGCTATGAGCCCAAGCGCGCTGAGGATGACGCGGTGTTGCGCGCCGAGTTGCGGCAGTTCTCCAAGGACCGTCCGCGGTGGGGGTATCGCCGTGCGCATCATCACCTGCGCGAGCTGGGCTGGGATGTGAACCGCAAGCGGGTGCAGCGCTTGTGGCGGGAGGAAGGGCTGCGGGTGCCGCAGCGGCGGCGCAAGCGCCGGCGGCTGGGGGACTCGACCGTCCCTGCGCAGCGCCTGCGCGCCGAGCGGCCCAACCAGGTGTGGGCGTTCGACTTCCAGTTCGACCAGACCGCCGACGGCAGGGTGCTGAAGCTGCTCAACGTGGTCGACGAGTTCACCCGTGAGTCGCTGGTGATGCTGGTCGAGCGCAGCATCGACGCCGACCGGACCGTCGGCGTGCTGGAGCGCCTGGTCGCCGAGCGGGGCGCCCCGGAGTTTCTGAGGTGCGACAACGGCCCGGAGATGACCGCGCACGCGCTCCAGGACTGGTGCGAGCTGAGCGGGACGGGAACCGCGTACATCGAGCCGGGCTCGCCGTGGCAGAACCCGTACGTCGAGAGCTTCCACTCCCGCGTGCGCGACGAGCTGCTCGATGTCGAGGAGTTCTCCTGCCTGGCCGAGGCGCGCGTCGTGATCGGTGACTGGCGTGAGGACTACAACCACCGCCGGCCACACTCATCGCTCGGGATGCGCGCCCCGGCCGTGTTCGCCGCGCAGTGGACCGAGCCGGTCGAGATCGCCGCATGAGGCGACCCGACCGCTCGACCTCAACGATCAGGCCGAGCAAGCGATGAGAAGAGGGGTGGGGCCCTCCCCGGGGCGGCGCGCCCGCGACCATCGCCGCTACGCCTCGCTCCGCTCGGCTCCGCGACGACGGTCGCGGCACCAGGGGGCGTGATCCGTCCGAGCAGGCCGCTACCTTGCCCCCACTACATTCACCACCCTCTCACTCGCGGTGGACCGAAAAGCGGGGGCCGCCCAAAGCCATCAGACCCAAGGACCCTCCTCCGAGTCCCTCCCGGCTGCGCCGGGGATACAACAGGGCGCCTCGCGGCGCATTAGAAGTAGGCCTTGATGGTCGCTGGCGAGCGGACTAGGCGCTCGGCGATCTGTGCGATCGAGAGGCCCTCAGCCTCCCGAAAATGGGGGCTCCGTGGATGATCGGGGGTGACTCTCGATCGAGATTCCGTCCTGAGCAGGGCTTTTGGTCGTCGGAGCGGCGGGTGGAAGTCGCGTGCGCCTCTGCTGCTGGGTTGTGGACTGCTCGCTGGGCCCCGTGCCCGGCGATCGTGGGCACAGCGGATGCGTGCTCAAGCGGCCAGGGATGGCCGCGCCTGCGCGCAGGCGCATCCGGATGATCATGGCGAGACTCGCCCCATAGGGCGTCGTTGGGGGGCGTCGGGGTCGCTGCCCGCGTTGACGGGGGTCGTGGCGTGCCGGGGAGCTGCCTGCTCCATTCCCTTCTCGTTGCGCCGTTTGCCGTGCGTGCGCACCGGGTCATCCCGGGGTCGAGCGAGCGTCGTGGCGGAATACGGGTGACGCGGTTCGGAGGGCCAGAAAGAAAACGCGTGTTCGTGTGTCGTCACCCCCGATCATGCCCGGAGAGCCCGAAAATGCCGGGCCAGCGCTACGGCGCGCCGGCGCTCTGCAACCCGATCGGATCCTGCGCGTGACGCGTTGCCCGTCACAGCCTCGCACTCTACATCCATCAATTGGCGTTTCCGTCGCGCCCACCGGTCACATCCCGGGCTCGGCCGAGGCGGGAACCGCACCGACCTTGTTTCTGTAGAGCCGCAGTGCTACACGGATGTGGCGCCGTCGATTCCGCTGTCTTTGCTCCTTACCGTGCCACCTGATGTCTTGGCGTTCCTATCGGTGGCGTCCTACAAGCGTATGTCCGACCTCATCGCGCTTGGCGCCCCACGCCTCTATTGCAGCGGTCTGGAGCGGGCCGTCGCAAACTTGCGAACTCCGGGCGACCCCACCGTTATGAAATGTCAGCGGATCGTTATCCGTGGTGGTGAGAGTGCCGACGCATGGACCACGACTTCTTCGTTGCATGGGCCGGTCTCTTGTCGACACCGTGCGCGCTCCCGCGCTCGCAAGAGCCACAGAGATGGAAGCATTCTGTCTTTACGGACGGACCGAGATGCGTTGGCCGGGGTGTTGCGTGGTTCCCGGGGGCAGGTCCGGCGCTGCTCGTCGTCGTTTCCGCATCCGAGGCCGCCGGCTCAAGCTGGTCGAGCCAATGGACACAGTGGCGTCACCACGCGAAATACAGCCAAGCGCAGAGCGCCCTCGGTGGCGCCACCACAGCGGCTCTACCGTCGGCACATTCGACTGGACGCTCGCCGCCGGTACAAGCGTGCCCAATGGTTGTGTTTGGCTTTGACCATGCCTATCATCGGTCTGTACGGGGCCCATTGCATCCCGACAAACGCATCCGCCCCCGCGTGCGTTGTGGGTTGCCGTGGGTTCAGCAGACATGACGTAACTTTAGGGGGTAGGCCAGATGGGGGCTCATGACCTTTCGACCGGTGCTCGGTCCGGAACGATCGTCCCGCTAGCCGACCACGTCGTCCCGTGGCCACGCGATGAGCAGCAATGGCGCTCCCTGATCGAGTGCGACACCTGCGGGCTCCTACTGCTGCGCCAGTTCATCGAGAGCAGCACGTGGGTCGTGGGTCGTGCGTCGTGTAGAGAGCATCTCATTCCTTGACGACCGCACCGTCCGCAGACGGGTCAGCCTGGATTTCATGCCGCCTCGTCCCGGCCTTCTGTTCGAGTCAGAGGCAAGCGACCGCGTACGCATCCTGCCGCTGGCGATCATCCGGAGGAAGAGCCTCGTCAACTTCGACTTGCTTGGCCACGACGGCCACGCGATGTCGCTAGCAGGGCTGAGGGAGAATCAGGCCCTGACCATGGCGATCGTCCGCGCCTGGGCGAAGGAGGCCCTTTCTACGGACGATCTCGACGTGCAAGTGGACGACTTTCTCGAAGACGTGGTCTACGGCGACCAGACGGAATTGACGGAGAGAGCGGGCCCCCAGCAACTGCGGTACCCGTTCCGTAGTCCAGGTCATCCCTGGGCCTACCACTGGCCCTGGGTTCTTCCCATACGGAGGAGTGGGCGGCCCCCGCTTTTCGGTCCACCGCGAGTGAGAGGGTGGTGAATGTAGTGGGGGCAAGGTAGCGGCCTGCTCGGACGGATCACGCCCCCTGGTGCCGCGACCGTCGTCGCGGAGCCGAGCGGAGCGAGGCGTAGCGGCGATGGTCGCGGGCGCGCCGCCCCGGGGAGGGCCCCACCCCTCTTCTCATCGCTTGCTCGGCCTGATCGTTGAGGTCGAGCGGTCGGGTCGCCTCATGCGGCGATCTCGACCGGCTCGGTCCACTGCGCGGCGAACACGGCCGGGGCGCGCATCCCGAGCGATGAGTGTGGCCGGCGGTGGTTGTAGTCCTCACGCCAGTCACCGATCACGACGCGCGCCTCGGCCAGGCAGGAGAACTCCTCGACATCGAGCAGCTCGTCGCGCACGCGGGAGTGGAAGCTCTCGACGTACGGGTTCTGCCACGGCGAGCCCGGCTCGATGTACGCGGTTCCCGTCCCGCTCAGCTCGCACCAGTCCTGGAGCGCGTGCGCGGTCATCTCCGGGCCGTTGTCGCACCTCAGAAACTCCGGGGCGCCCCGCTCGGCGACCAGGCGCTCCAGCACGCCGACGGTCCGGTCGGCGTCGATGCTGCGCTCGACCAGCATCACCAGCGACTCACGGGTGAACTCGTCGACCACGTTGAGCAGCTTCAGCACCCTGCCGTCGGCGGTCTGGTCGAACTGGAAGTCGAACGCCCACACCTGGTTGGGCCGCTCGGCGCGCAGGCGCTGCGCAGGGACGGTCGAGTCCCCCAGCCGCCGGCGCTTGCGCCGCCGCTGCGGCACCCGCAGCCCTTCCTCCCGCCACAAGCGCTGCACACGCTTGCGGTTCACATCCCAGCCCAGCTCGCGCAGGTGATGATGCGCACGGCGATACCCCCACCGCGGACGGTCCTTGGAGAACTGCCGCAACTCGGCGCGCAACACCGCGTCATCCTCAGCGCGCTTGGGCTCATAGCGCTCCGTGGAGCGGTGCTGGCCCAGCACCCGGCACGCCCAGCGCTCGCTGACGCCGAGACGGTCACGAACCATCGCGACCGCCCGGCGCCGACGGGCTGGGCTCACCAGTTTCCCTTCGCGACCTCCTTCAGCGCCCGCACCTCGAGCGCCTGATCGGCGACGATCGCCTTCAACGTCACGTTCTCACGCTCGAGCTCCTTCAGCCGCTTCGCATCATTGGCCTTCATCCCGCCGTACTGGTTGCGCCAGCGGTGATACGTCTGCTCGCTGATCCCCAGCTCCTTCGCCGCCTCAGGGATCGTCTTGCCCTCACCGAGCATCCGCTCGGCCTCGCGCAGCTTGCGGATGATCTGCTCCGGCGTGTGCCTGCGTCGCTTCACGTGATCGTTCCTTCCTCGCCCATGATCCAGGGCGCGAGAAACTCTCACAAGGGTCGGACCGAACTCGGGGGGTCAGGCCAGATGCTCTGAAGAGCCTTCGGGAGCGTAGAGCCAGCTCACGGCAGGAAGCTTTCCGCTCTGAGCGTCCGTGTCGAACTGCGCACCGGGCACATTCCATGCGTCGCCCTGGAGCGCAGCTATGTGCTCAAAGTACGACGCATTCGGATCCGCATAGTTCCGCCATTCGCGCCCGGCGGCTTTGAGGTGCTCGGGCAACGAAGGCATCGCAAACGGCGGTTCTGGCTGGTACGTCCGAGACGCAGACGAGTTGTCGATGATGGGCGAGTCCGCCGCGATTAGATAGAGATGATTAGGCTCGGACTGGCTGGCGACGTCGGTGTAGTAGTTATCACAGAGAACGTAGTTCTGGGCATACGCCCAGTAAGCCGGGATGTCGCCCTTGCCGTATCCCTGCCGGACGCCGCCGAACTTGCCTCCGCCTTGGGCTGCTGACTTCGCCTTGAGCCATGCGCGGTGGTCGTGTGGCGGATCTGGCGGGTGTAGCTGAGGTGGGTCCGCAGCTTTAGGTAAACCTTCCCCTACGGCGCCGGGGAATGAGCCAAAGTAGTTATCGAATGTGTGGTTCTCTTTGACAATGATCACTACGTGCTTTACAGGAGCGTGGTTCATTTCCATACGCGGTCCCCTATCTTGCGCGTGCAGTTTTCTGAAGGCGGTTGTGTCCGGCCAAGAGGCAGATGGCCCGACATCCGCATCACGCCCGGAGTTGTCTCATGTCTATCCTCCACGGATCGTCGAGATCGCGGGACGGGAGGGGCCACCGCGCTCGCCTAGGATCATCGTCGAGCAGTAACGAGCGGTCGCGGGCGGCAATGTGCGGCTCCTCCACGATCCGTGTGGGCTGGCAGCCAGCCCCCGACCGGAAGACTGCGATCGGCGTGAGGCCGGACCGTAGGCTTGCAGCTCCCGCGGACAGCGTCCCCGCGGCCTGAGTAGCGCCCCATTTACCCCCTTCAATGCCCGTCTTTGCAGCGCAAATGCACCCGAGGGTCGACCAACAGGCATCGAGGTGGCCATTGCCGTCAGGACGCGCGCCCAGGCGTCGCCGTCGCGTCCGATCGCGCAGATACGTTCCGGCATCGTGAGAGGGAGCCTGCGGCTGCCCACTCAAATCGTGGAGGAGCCCAATGTGCTTACGCGCGACGAGCCGCGAGCGATTGTCCGCTCGAACACTATCGGGCCGGTAATCGACGCCCAAAGTTCCACCTCAGTCGCGAGTCCCTGTCGTGGCAATGAGACCAGGATGGGGCCGCCGGCTCGGGTTCGGACGCAACTGGGCGTCAAAGGAGCGGATGGCTGGTTGACGGTTACGTGAACCGTTACCACTCCCACGAAGGCCTGTGGACGGCGTCCTGACGCACTGGCGGGCGCGACGGTGGCACCAAGTCCGCGGAGCCCCGCCCCTGTACGGCGAACAGTGACCGTGAGGGGGGATGAGGACGTCGTCGTGAGGTGGTTGAAGCGGAGGGTAGCGGTCCCCGAGGCATCCGCGGTACGCACCGTCAACACGGTTCCAGAGGCCCACTCACCCGAGAGGACAAGCGACGCCCCTGGACGAAGCGGCGGGCCAATGACTTGGGTGATGCCTGGGCCGCTCGCGATGCGGTAATGGGGACCCAGAGAACGAGCGAATCCGCGCGGCGCGATGACTCGCGCCTGGCGGGAGCGAGGACTGCCGATGGTACCCTCAGCTAGTGCGGCGCCAACCGTGGCGGGGCGGCAGGCAACGGCGGCGACGTCGGCCCCATCCCAGCCTGCACACGGATCGCTGTTTCCGCCCTCAGTGCATGGGGCGCTTGAGTCGCATTCGAACTCGTTTGGGTGGCTGTAGCGGAGCTGTCTGCCTGGACTGGCGATGACTGGATCCAACATCGAGTTCCAATTCCCAGGCCATTGCTCCCACGCGGTCGAGCTCCGTGGAAACTCCAACAATGCGGCGGCCTCGTGATCGGCTCCCCGCTCGTACCTGCCATCGCGACCGTAGTCCGGGAGCGGGCTGTCCGTTTGCGAACACAGCGCAAGAAGAATTGTTTGGCGGCATGGCCGTACGTATGACGCGTGCGAGTTGTTAGCGACGAACACATCCGGGCGTACATTGCTACCGGCGCATTGAGCCTGGTTGCAAGTAAGGGCACCCGGAAGATAACGGAAGGGTTGGCCGCTGTGCTGGGCATAGGCTACCCAGGCGAGCGCGGGGTCGGTCGAAGGATGCGCGATCGCAACGACGATGCCCTCCCAGTCCCCGTAATGCTCGTCGTAAAAGGGCCGCGGAAAGTACTCGGTCAGGGGAAAATGGTTGTAGCGGTAAAAGAACCAGTAGTCGAGGTAAAGATGTGGGTCGCCGGCGATCCGTACGGGATGCCAGTAGATCGCCGCTACGTTCCGGATGCCCTCATGGTTCGAGTCGCAGTCGAGAAGTAGACCAGATGGGGCAGACCGATCGCACGGCGAATATGGCGAGAGCCAGGTGCTCGGATCGCCGAAGATACCTTGCGGGTCGAAGAGGTTAGGACCGCTCGACCGATCGTGTCCGCCACTCGGAGCGGTTCGGATAAGCAGGCACACTGATGGCGGATGTCGATAGTCGGCGCAAAGTTCCTGGCCGCCCGGCTCGGCGAAGAATGAAGGCACATCCAGCGGGCGCCACTGCTCAGAGCTGTCGAACCGAAGAAGGGGGCGGACCTGCCGCGCGAGCTCCGAGATCCGCGTGGACAGATGGTCTGGCGGCGAGCCCGGCCCTGAGGACGACGTCTTTGTCCCTCCGCCGAGGCAACCCGACAATAAGACGGCAGTCGCCATCGCGCCAAGCAGAGACTTGGACGTCGATATTACGCTGCGTGGCAATTAGTGCGTGGTTACTTGGCGTAGGCGACGTACTCGCCGTCGAAGTACTTGCTGACAATCTCACTTGTGCGGGTTGCGAGATACTCGACGGTGAGAGTGACGAGCTTGGCGAGGTTGGATGGGCGGCGTCGCGCGACGTGGGTGTGAACGTCCTGGTTGAGCAGCTCATCGGGATTGAGCTCCGGGGCTACGGTGGAAGGTAGAACAGCTCCATCCGCGGATGGTCCAGCAGCCAGTACTCGACCGCGGGAGACTTGTGGAAGGAGGCGTTGTCAACGATCAAGAAGATCTTGCGCTCGGGGAAATGCTCGAGCAGCTTGTCGAGGAAGTCCAGGAAGCGGATCTCATCGCAGCTGCCCTCGAAGATCTCGAACACCAGCGTGCCGTCGGCACCGATCGCGCTGATCACGTTGGCCGAGAAGCGCTTGCCGGTCAGCGGCACGATCGCGCGCTCGCCGATCGGCGCGTAGCTCTTGCCGGCGGTCTGCCCGGCGCGCACGCCCATCTCATCGCCGAACAGCATCCGCGCCCCTTCGCGCCGCGCGCGCGCCTGGATCGCCGGGAACTCGTCCTGGAGCCACACCCGCACCCGCTCGGGGTCCTGCTCGAGCCACCGCCGCTGCGGCTTCTTGCCCGAGAACCCCCAGCGCCGCAGGTAGACACCGACCGTCTGGCGACTGAGCCCGAGCCCGAACCGCCGCTCGATCAGCGCCTTGACGGCCTGCCTTGACCACAACACGCCGGGAATCTGCAGCTGATCGGGGTTCGTGCCCTTCATCAGTCGGATCAGCTCTGCCTGCTGGGCGTCGGTGAGCGCCATCTGCTCGCGCGAGCGCCGACCACGCCGCCCCTCCCTCAGTCCCTCAAACCCCCTGAGCTGGTGGCGAGCCATCCACAGCGACACCGTCCGCAGATGCACCCCCAAGGACTGCGCCACAACCGCGTGAGTGCGTCCGGCCAACACCATTTTCACACCCCGCTCACGCAGCGCTTCCCGAGTCGTGCCTGACACCCGTCTAGCGTCACTCTTCACACAGTCAATACTATCACGCTGACACACCCAAATGCACTGCCACATGGCGTAGTAATTGCCACGCGCCGTAATATGCCGATGTTCGGCCGTAGTCGCCCGCTCGCAGGCTTCCTCCCGACCGTGGTAGCGGTCACCGTAGGCCACTTGCACGCTCCGGATCGCCGCGCGCTCCGGCGGAACATCCCCGCCGGCGAACGACAAAGACCGTTGCGCCTGTCATCCGGAGCGTCGTCCGAGAGAGCCCCGACGAGAACACCCTCAAGATCTAAGGCCTTCGCGTCGTCACGTGTCGCTGAAGACGAACCTGCCGGTGCTTGGGGGTCACGCAAGAATCTTGGCCTGCGTCTGGAGCCAGCTGAGCGAGTCGTGGCGGAGTTGATGGTCTCTCCAGCCTGCCAAGGCTGCCTCCACTCGTGCGCGATCCTTGCAGCTGGCCAGCACCTCCGCCGGGCTCGTCTTACGTCGGTACACATAAAGCTCACCGGTCGTCTTGTTCCATGCGGCGTTCCACTGCTTCGTGGAGTCCTTCTCATGCCACCCGTTTCCGTAGTTTTCTGGTTCGGTGTGCCATCGATCGGGATCGTCCGCGATGAACGCGTAATAGCTCGGCCACTTCATGCCTGGCCGGCCACGCCAGAGCCCGCCCTCCACCGCGTTCCTGTACGTCCCCGCAAGCAACAGCATGCGCCCCAGCCGTGCGCGCTCGTCCATGAAGAGTTCACCGCGGAATTCCTTCTGAGAGATCGCAACTCCCGCAAAGACGAGGCTCGCGAAGGCGCCGAGCACGATTGCCACGGCCAAGCCTTGCCAGGTGAGGAGGATATGCACTTTCCACACCGTTGGGTCGATCACCTTGCTTGGTGCTTTGTTCTCGAGCCACGACTTGACCTCAGCCTGGTTCATAACGAGTCCGCTCGTGAGCCAGATCACGAACGCGACCATGATCCCCGCAGCGAGCACGCAGGAACTGATTTGAAATGTCCATCGGCGTTCGAGCGCCTTCTTCACCGTCCCGTCGACAGGAAGTAGCTCGGCCGGCACCTTCGCGGCGGAGAGTGCCAGGACACCTTTGTCGGCGGTCGCCGTCGTCTCCGGGATCCCGGGGGCGACAAGTGTCTGCACCTCGTCGTGCGCGGCGCGGATGACCACGCGGACCACGCACACGAACAGCAGGAGCACGAGCAAAACGAGCTGTGGCGTCGTGAGCAGGCCAAACGTCTCCCACGTGTCATGCGTGAAGGCGACGAAGAACAGGACAGGCAGCACGAATGGCAACGTCTGCAGGACGTCGACGACGGTTTGCGGAGCGGCGCGCAATGCGATGGCTGTCAGCCCGAGAACCGTGGTGAAGATGCCGGTCTTGAGCTCCACGACGATTACCGCGCCAATGACCGCCATCACGGCGAAGTGCAAGAGGAGCCCGGCTTCACTCGCGTGAACAACGGTGTGCGGCGCGCCGGCCGCGCTGGCGAGGTGAGCATCGAGGCTTGCGCGAGTGAATGCCACGTACGGCACGAACGCTGCGAGCGCCGCCATCGTCACGCCCAGGAGCCACCATCTCGTCCGGGTGCGTGCGTTCCCATTTCGCTCGTAGACGACGTGGCCCACGACGAAAAAGCAGACCAGCACGATCGGTGCTAGTGCATCGAAGGGGAGAAAGTTGAGGAACTTGAACGCGAATCCGTCGTTCCACGCCACCCATGCAGCGGCCGAGCACGCGTAGCAGACAAGGAGCACTACAAGGGGGACCACCGTCCGGCGACGCGCGAGGTCGACGGCGAACCGCTGCCATGTCGAGTAGCCCTCGATCGCGCATGACAGACCGCCCCTGCGCAGGCGGCGCTCCAACTCATCCCTCGCCGGCTTGCGCGCTTGCATCAGCCCGCCGGCGCTCGACGCCTTCGATGTCCCCCCCATCTTGCGTGCCCTTCTCTGCCTGATACCTCCGTTTGCCCCAAAGCGGTGCGCGAGCGCGTCACGCACACCGCCCGTGAGAGTATCCGCGGCAGGCGGGGGGCGTCAAGTGCTGCGCGCGTGCGAGCGGGACCGGATCCGTGCCCGCGAGGTTGTACCGCTCTATGATTTCCATCGCTTTCTCCGGCTTGTTCCTGACCTTACTCGCACTCGCGACACGAGTAGCGAGCCGCGATCCGGGGTATCGGGCGATCAGGACATGGCCTGACCCCCCGGGTTCGGTCCGACCCTTGTGAGAGTTTCTCGCGCCCTGGATCATGGGCGAGGAAGGAACGATCACGTGAAGCGACGCAGGCACACGCCGGAGCAGATCATCCGCAAGCTGCGCGAGGCCGAGCGGATGCTCGGTGAGGGCAAGACGATCCCTGAGGCGGCGAAGGAGCTGGGGATCAGCGAGCAGACGTATCACCGCTGGCGCAACCAGTACGGCGGGATGAAGGCCAATGATGCGAAGCGGCTGAAGGAGCTCGAGCGTGAGAACGTGACGTTGAAGGCGATCGTCGCCGATCAGGCGCTCGAGGTGCGGGCGCTGAAGGAGGTCGCGAAGGGAAACTGGTGAGCCCAGCCCGTCGGCGCCGGGCGGTCGCGATGGTTCGTGACCGTCTCGGCGTCAGCGAGCGCTGGGCGTGCCGGGTGCTGGGCCAGCACCGCTCCACGGAGCGCTATGAGCCCAAGCGCGCTGAGGATGACGCGGTGTTGCGCGCCGAGTTGCGGCAGTTCTCCAAGGACCGTCCGCGGTGGGGGTATCGCCGTGCGCATCATCACCTGCGCGAGCTGGGCTGGGATGTGAACCGCAAGCGTGTGCAGCGCTTGTGGCGGGAGGAAGGGCTGCGGGTGCCGCAGCGGCGGCGCAAGCGCCGGCGGCTGGGGGACTCGACCGTCGCGCAGCGCCTGCGCGCCGAGCGGCCCAACCAGGTGTGGGCGTTCGACTTCCAGTTCGACCAGACCGCCGACGGCAGGGTGCTGAAGCTGCTCAACGTGGTCGACGAGTTCACCCGTGAGTCGCTGGTGATGCTGGTCGAGCGCAGCATCGACGCCGACCGGACCGTCGGCGTGCTGGAGCGCCTGGTCGCCGAGCGGGGCGCCCCGGAGTTTCTGAGGTGCGACAACGGCCCGGAGATGACCGCGCACGCGCTCCAGGACTGGTGCGAGCTGAGCGGGACGGGAACCGCGTACATCGAGCCGGGCTCGCCGTGGCAGAACCCGTACGTCGAGAGCTTCCACTCGCGCGTGCGCGACGAGCTGCTCGATGTCGAGGAGTTCTCCTGCCTGGCCGAGGCGCGCGTCGTGATCAGTGACTGGTGCGAGGACTACAACCACCGCCGGCCGCACTCATCGCTCGGGATGCGCGCCCCCGCCGTGTTCGCCGCGCAGTGGACCGAGCCGGTCGAGATCGCATGAGGCAACCCGACCGCTCGACCTCAACGATCAGGCCGAGCAAGCGATGAGAAGAAGGGGTGGGCGGCCCTTCCCCCGGGCGGCGCGCCCGCGACCATCGCCGCTACGCCTCGCTCCGCTCGGCTCCGCGACGATGGTCGCGGCACCAGGGGCGTGATCCGTCCGAGCAGGCCGCTACCTTGCCCCCACTACATCCACCACCCTCTCACTCGTGGTGGACCGAAAACCGGGGGCCGCCCAGACAGAACGTTTGGGGAATTCGTGGTTCCCAGTGGCGACATTAACGGCCGCCCGTGCTGACAGCTAACGGGCGAGTTCGCAAAGCAAGGGAGGAATATGACGCGAGCTGACGAACCGGACTATGAAACACGGAGTCCGAGCCTATGGACAAGTCTGAGCCTATGGACAAAGAACCACCGCGGCAGCCTATGGACAAGTCTGACCCTAAGGACAAAGAACCACCGCGGCGTCTTGACGACTGGGTTTCCGAGTTCCCTTGGGGGATCATCGCGTTCGGGATCATCTTCTTGCTCGGCCTATTGGACGTACTCTTCAAATGGAAGATCGGCGGCTCGCACCTGAGTAAGTGTTTGAGAAGGGCTTATGGGGTTGTCCAGGGTTGGCGTCCGGGTGCCGGGGCGAGTCGTCGTGTCATCAGGCCGATCATCGCCCACTTGACCATCGCGACCGAGGTTTTGGGCAGCCGCTCGTAGTCGTGGTCCAGTCGCCGGCATTTGGTGATCCACGCGAGCGTTCGCTCCACGACCCAGCGTCTGGGCAGCACCTCGAAGGTGCGCTGTCCCTCGGGCTTGCGCACGATCTCCAGGACGAGCCGTGCTGTCATCTTGGCCCACTCCACGAGCTTGCCGGCGTACCCGCCGTCGGCCCACACCAGGCTGATCGTCGGGAACGCCTTGCGGACCGCCTCAAGCGTGGGACGAGCGCCATCGCGGTCCTGGACGCTGGCGGCGGTGACCAGCACGATCACCAGCAGGCCGATCGTGTCGACCACGATGTGGCGCTTGCGGCCATTGACCTTCTTGCCCGCGTCATAGCCGCGCGTGGCGCGACCGACGGTGTCTGCGCCCTTGACCGACTGCGCGTCGATGATCGCCGCGGTCGGCTGCGGATCGCGTCCCTCAGCCTCCCGCACCCGCTCGCGCAGCGCGTCGTGCAGTGCATCAAGCGAGCCGTCATCGCGCCACCGCTTGAAGTGCCAGTACACCGTCTCCCACGGCGGGAAGTCCTTCGGCAGCTGACGCCACGAACAGCCCGTCCGCAGCAGGTACAGGATCGCGTTGACCAGCTCACGCCGCGGGTGCGCCTCATGCCGACCACCGGGCTTCGCCGCAGACAACAACCGCTCGACCAACGCCCACTGAGCGTCGGTGAGATCTGATGGATACCGCGTCTTGGAGGACATGCCCCAAAGTTCGACAACACCCCCTCACAACCTCTTTTCAAACACGCTCTGAGCCTAAACGACTACTTAAGCGCCATCGGTGCTAGCGCCGGGCTACTTGCAGTTGGCCATGGGATTCGGACGCAGTCGCGGACGAAATCGAATTAGAGAAGTTGTCCACGCGCGTTGCAGAAGTTTTGTGAAGCGGGGGAGGCACGCGGGTGGTCGCGCTACGGCACTGATCTCACCGCTCGCCTCGGAGCGCTGCTCGCACCCTTCACCGACGTCGCGCCCGGCACCACCTTAACGGCGAGCTCGTCGCCGTCAGCGAGCGCGACGCCAAGCCATCGCAGGACTTCGCCGCGCTCACCGCGCCCTGTTCACGGGCCGCCCGCCGCGACGGACCGGCTCAGGTTCGTCGCCTTCGACCTCTTAGCCGTAGCAGGCGAAGACTTCGAGCCTGCCCTTGCGAGGATCGGGACGAACGCTTGCGGGAGACGCTGCCGGTTTGCGACCGTATCCGCGTGGTCGAATGCCCGCGGGCGACGCTGGCGGCGCGCGAGGCGATCGTCGCCCTGGGGTTCGAGGGCACGGTGCTCAGACGCCTGGGATCAGCGTACCGGCCCGGACGACATCGCACCTGGATCAAGCAGAAGGCGCGATTCACGGCACACGCCGAGTTGTATTCGGTCCACCAGGATCACGAGGGCTGCTGGCACGCCCTTTGCAAGCTCGATGGTCGCCGTGTTGACGCGCTCGCCGGTGCCCGCACCGCCGAGCGGATCGGACAGCTCGTCGAGCTGGTCTACTCCCGCGTCGACGCCGACGGCAGCCTGCGCGAGGCGCGGATCGCGCCCGCTCCGTGACGGACGGCCGTAACGCGTAAGACACGCGCGCGCGAGGAACGTTACAGCCGCGCTTCCGGCATCCGGGAAGGCGTCAGCACGCGCCGCCGCCCAGCTCCCGCACACCTCGCTCACCGTGCTCGCCGGCGGCCATTCGGCGTCCTGGAGCCGGCCAAGCGCGTCTGGACCGCGCCTGTTTGCGTGCGAGATCGACCAGTCATAGGAGGTCGGTGGGCTGCCGTAGTTCGCCTGCCAGGCGCGCATCGCTTCGTGCACCCGTTCGCGCGTCCACTCCCGCGCGATCGCGCCGGGATGGCACCGCTTGCAGTAGGCGTAGGCGTCGCCCTTGCCGTTGCGAGCGCTGGTCGGCACGCCGCACCCCCGGCAGACGCCTCGGTAGCGCGCCTTGACCACCCCGCGCCTTCTTGTCGGTCGGGTCGGCTGAGGTAGGGCCTCGGCGAGGTGCCTTGCGGTCCTTTTCCGAGACCCCCCTCCCGAACCCGGCGTGACCATTTCTGATCACCGGGCTCTCCAGCGACTATTCCGTGGTTTCACGGAGGACACTCAATACCGTTTCGGCGTTCTGCATTACGCATACCTCCCGGTTCTCGGATGTCCAGTCACCTGTGCCCCTTCGCCCTGTGGACGGCTTTCCCGTCCTCCCTGGTGCGGCGTGACTCGCACGACTACTATGGGCACTCCGTCACCATGGGGCTCGCGCCCCGCAGGTGATCCCGCGTTCGTCCCTGTTATACGTCCGAGCACGACGTAGGCGTCCCACTCATCCCCTTGATTGCCCTCGCTGGGCAACGCTCCACGCTCCGGAGGTTGCGGCGACCCTTCTACGATGCCGCCGCAGAGCGTGGCGCCGGTCTCGGGTGTCTTTCCGGCGGACTGGCCTTTACGTCTTCTGGGGATTGGGATATCAGGCAATCCAGCTTTCGCCATATCGCGCGGGTCTCGCGACGCGCCGCCCCTGACACCTGGGCTCGACCGCCGCTTTTCTGGCATGCGCTTGTCCCGCTCACCTTTCGGATCGCAGTAAGCCATCAGACCCAAGGACCCTCCTCCGAGTCCCTCCCGGCTGCGCCGGGGATACAACAGGGCGCCTCGCGGCGCATTAGAAGTAGGCCTTCACCGTCGCTGGTGACCGTCCCAAGCGGTCGGCGATCTGAGCAATCGATAGCCCCTCGCCCTCGCGGAAGTGGCGAGCGAGCGCGACGGCACGACGGCGCTCGGCGACGCGATCGGAGGCAGCCACGGGATTCGGCACCACACAGGCGAACTTAGCAACGGCGGGTGGCGTTTTCGGGGTCTCCCGGCATGGATGTGGACACGGTGAGAGCCCGATTCTGGGTCTGAGCGGGTTCTTTGCCGTCTGAGGAAGTTCTTGCAGTTGCGCGCTGGTTGGCGACGCGCCCGCTGCCCTCACTGGCAGGCTGTTGGCTGTCAAAGGTCAACGGCTTGCAAGGAGGGACAGCGTGCGCGTCACGACGGCATTTTCCAGGCTTCTGCGCCTCGGCAAGGGGGTGGTGGTGCGGAAGGTCCGGTTGGAGCCCGACCGGGTGATCGTTGAGGTGGCGCTTCGCCGCCGGCGGCTGGTGTGCCCGAAGTGCGGGTACTCGACGCGGGCGCGGAAGGACACGCGGCCGGAGGACTCGGTGTGGCGGCATCTCGATCTCGGGGTCTGGCGGCTGGAGGTCCATTGCCGGCGTCGGCGGTTGTGGTGCCCGGTGCACGGGGCGCGGACCGAGGGCGTCCCGTTCGCCCGGCCGGGCTCGGAGTTCACCCGCGACTTCGAGTGCTTGGTCGCGTGGCTGATGGCCCGCACCGACAAGAGCACCGTCAAGCGGCTGTTGCGGATCGACTGGGACACGGTCGGGCGGATCATCAAGCGCGTCTGCGACGACGAGCTCGATCCCGGCCGGCTCAACGACCTGTTCGACGTCGGGATCGATGAGGTCAGCTGGAAGCGCCAGCACAACTACCTCACGCTCGTCGCCGACCACCAGCGCCGCCAGGTCGTGTGGGGATGTGAGGGCAAGGGGCAGGCCGCCGCCGATCAGTTCTTTGACGAGCTCGATCCGTCGCCCCCGCCGCCAGAACCCGAGCGTGTGGCGCAGCCCTGGCCGCCGGAGCCCGCGATCATGGTCCCGTTCGGCCCCTGCCCGACCGTTCCGGCCGGCCACGGCATCCAGGGCGCCTGGCTTGGCGAGGGCGAGGAGCTCGAGCCGGCGATCTTCGCGCGCGCCTCCAGGCTGCGCGCCGTGTCGATGGACATGACCGGCGGCTACGCCAAGAGCGTCCGCGTCAACGCGTCGCAGGCGACCATCTGCATCGACCCGTATCACGTGGTGCAACTCGCCAACCAGGCGCTGGACGAGGTCCGCCGCGCCTACTGGAACGAGCTGCGCTCCCTCGGCGACCAGGACGCCGCCAAGCGTTTCAAGGACGCCCGCTGGTCGCTCTTGAAGAAGCCCGAGAAGCTCACCGACACCCAAGCCGCCACCCTCGCCCGGCTGAAGGCAGCCGGCGGCGAGGTGTGGCGCGCCTACACCCTCAAAGAAGCCGTCCGCGGGATCTTCGAACCCGGCCTGGACATCGAGGACGTCACCATCCTGATCGACCGGCTCCTCTCCCGCCTCGCTCGCTGCCGGCTCGCGCCGTTCGTCAAGCTCGGCAAGACGATCCGCAAACACCGCGACGGGATCCTCGCCGCGATCGGCCTCGGGATCAACCAAGGACGCACCGAGGCGCTCAACAACAAGGTCCGGCTCATCACCCGCCGCGCCTACGGATTCCACAGCGCGAAGGCCGCGCTCGCGCTCATCCTGCTCACCTGCGGACCCATCACCCTTCACCTCCCACACGAACTACACGCCCTCGGAATCGCGTGACACTGACCACATCGATGCCGAGAGAGCCCGTTTTCGGCAAGCCTCCCCTGCCACCTGCCCCGTCGTCGTCAAATCCCCCGGGAACGCGCCCATCCGCCGTCAGGCCGAAGTACCGCTCGCGCGGGAGAGCGGGCACCGGCTCATTCGCGTCCCAGGTGACCAAAGTCTTCTCCTTTCACGCCTGCGGCGGCTTGCTGGGCATCGGGCGAGCGGCTAGCACCGCCCGGTCGCGGACTTGTGCTTCGTCGCCATTGCGATAGTGCGCTGCACGCCGGCGCGAGAAGAAAAGGAATCGTCGCGGTGGCCGACGCCGCGCGATCGCGTCCCGTCGGAAGCGATCGCGCCGACGCAGCGGGGCGGACACTCGCAGACCGGGCGATTACGAGCGTCTCGGAATGCCGGTTGCGCTAGCTCGCTGGAGTCGGAGTCGATCTTCGGCAAGCGGTCGCGGATGTCCGAGGGACTGCCCTCAGGTGCTTGCTGGCCCGCGCTGGTTCGGCTAACGCCCGGAGGTGGGCTTCTGCAATCGCCGCGGAGCGGCACTCTGGTCCGGGCCGGCTCGGAGGCTGCTGAGATTGCTCACTCTCGGAAGTCTGCCCGCGTGCGATGACGACTGCCGCTTGGCCGGGCGGTTGCGGGAGCCTCGCGGCGGTGATCGAGGGGGTCCCGTACTGCTGCGTTTAGCCATAGCAGAAGCCAGGTCAACGTCCACTGCCGACTACCGTTTCGAGCGGGGTGCTAGCAAAGACGCTGCAAGCACGCCGGCGGCCACGGTCCCGCTATCCGCGCAGGGGGCTATCCATTTGAGTCAGGTTGCCGGCCGTGGTGGGCGGCCGACTCTCCGTCAAGGCAAAGGAGCACCGGCCACCGTGTGGCGCGCGCGAGAGGGCGGGACGGAGCTCTCAGGCCGACGCGGAGATCGCCCGCATCACGGGCTCAACCTGAGTTAGATAGATAGCCCATTCCGCGCATAGGGGGTCCGTCGCCGGCGACGGCGAGAGACGCGCAATGCCGGCGTAGCAGGGCGATCACCGACGCTTCGTCGCAGACCTACTTCGCGCCGAACGGAGGGCTCTTCCGATCCGAGGGCGGGGGCGCCCCTTGCCAGGATCTCGGGCATTTTCGCAAACCCACGATTTGCAGGAGCACGGCGATTCCTGCAAGCACGTGCGGTGCTTGCACACTGGGCGTCAGATAGAGGACCGTCGTCGCACGGCCACTTTGCGGGCTGGGACACGGGACCCAAGCAGAGGGCCTTGTAGCCCGAAGCAGCGGTCGCACTAGGACGGTCTGGGAGGAGTCCGCAGGCGCCGCGGCCGAGCCATGGGTGGAACTCCGGTGGCGATTTGGAGGTCACGGGCGAGCGGATCCCGAACGGTCACCGAGTGGAGATGCGTGATCTTCGCCACAACGACTTCCCCCGTCGATCGAAACCCGCAACACCGTGACCGTGGTCGCAACCAAGCCCGCTGCACCGAGACCTCCCCTCCGCGCCAGCAGGCGTCCCATCGGCGCTAGCAAGTGGTGCGCCGCCGATAGAAGTCTGCCCCCCGACCTCCGTCGTCGTGATGAGCTCGGAATCAAATGCGAGGTCAGTGAAGCGTCCGACTTTGGGGCTGGCCCCCGCGCGTCCAGTGCAGAAGCAAATCCATCGAAGCGCAACGAGCTGGCAGTTGGTGAGCAGCGCGATGAACTGGCAGGCGAACAGCGCCTCGATTCGGAACGGGCTCTTGAGCTGAACGGGTGCGGCGTCCTGGACGGACTTCAGCTCGTGGTGGCGCTTTACGAGGTTGGGCTGGTAGCGGTAGGCGGCGAGCACGTCGGTGTCGGTGAGCTTCGGGTCGTTGGTGGTCAGCGGGAAGCAGCCGTCACAGGCGGCGTCATAGCGAACCTGCTTGTCATCAACGCTCACCTCGAGCGCGAAGCGGGTCTTTTCGATCTTGCGGTATTACGGCGCGTGGCAATTACTACGCCATGTGGCAGTGCATTTGGGTGTGTCAGCGTGATAGTATTGACTGTGTGAAGAGTGACGCTAGACGGGTGTCAGGCACGACTCGGGAAGCGCTGCGTGAGCGGGGTGTGAAAATGGTGTTGGCCGGACGCACTCACGCGGTTGTGGCGCAGTCCTTGGGGGTGCATCTGCGGACGGTGTCGCTGTGGATGGCTCGCCACCAGCTCAGGGGGTTTGAGGGACTGAGGGAGGGGCGGCGTGGTCGGCGCTCGCGCGAGCAGATGGCGCTCACCGACGCCCAGCAGGCAGAGCTGATCCGACTGATGAAGGGCACGAACCCCGATCAGCTGCAGATTCCCGGCGTGTTGTGGTCAAGGCAGGCCGTCAAGGCGCTGATCGAGCGGCGGTTCGGGCTCGGGCTCAGTCGCCAGACGGTCGGTGTCTACCTGCGGCGCTGGGGGTTCTCGGGCAAGAAGCCGCAGCGGCGGTGGCTCGAGCAGGACCCCGAGCGGGTGCGGGTGTGGCTCCAGGACGAGTTCCCGGCGATCCAGGCGCGCGCGCGGCGCGAAGGGGCGCGGATGCTGTTCGGCGATGAGATGGGCGTGCGCGCCGGGCAGACCGCCGGCAAGAGCTACGCGCCGATCGGCGAGCGCGCGATCGTGCCGCTGACCGGCAAGCGCTTCTCGGCCAACGTGATCAGCGCGATCGGTGCCGACGGCACGCTGGTGTTCGAGATCTTCGAGGGCAGCTGCGATGAGATCCGCTTCCTGGACTTCCTCGACAAGCTGCTCGAGCATTTCCCCGAGCGCAAGATCTTCTTGATCGTTGACAACGCCTCCTTCCACAAGTCTCCCGCGGTCGAGTACTGGCTGCTGGACCATCCGCGGATGGAGCTGTTCTACCTTCCACCGTACGCCCCGGAGCTCAATCCCGATGAGCTGCTCAACCAGGACGTTCACACCCACGTCGCGCGACGCCGCCCATCCAACCTCGCCAAGCTCGTCACTCTCACCGTCGAGTATCTCGCAACCCGCACAAGTGAGATTGTCAGCAAGTACTTCGACGGCGAGTACGTCGCCTACGCCAAGTAACCACGCACTAATTGCCACGCAGCGTAATAGCGGGTGTCCTGCCCGGCCGGCCGCGTTTCTCCTGGCGGTAGCGCTCCTCGACGGTCTCGGTGACCGTGACGGTGACCCACCGCTCGGCACCGCTTGTGGCGAGCAGCGCGCCGGCGGCCTCCTCGGCCGCGACGTGCGTGGTGATCCTCGCGCGCGGGCCGGCCAAGCGCTCGGAAAGCTCCGTGAGCGCTTGGCTGGCGCGGTCGATCCGCTCGGTGCGGGCGATCTCGTCACGGTGCTGCTTGGCTCTTGAGTGAACCCAGGTGATGCGGTACCCCTCGGAGGTCGGAAACGGCGCGGGGCAGACCTTCCAGACCTGATCGGGGTCACCCTTGCGCTTGCCGGGCCGGCGGCACGCCTCTGACCAGTCAGGCGCCTGCTGGGTGATCCGCTCGCGCAGCCGCCCGTCCTCTGAACGTGAGCGCGGCAGTACCGTGATGAACCGCCCGTCGTGGCGGTCGATGTGGCCTATCTGATCGCGCGTGCACAGCTTGCAGTCCGCGACATACAGGAAGTTGTGGCAGCCGGTCAGCGCGCACAGCCCGTCCCACGTTTCGATGTGCGTCTGATCATCGCCCGTGTTCCCGTCCGCGAGCCGGTGCGCGAGCGGCACCGCCCCGTCGGCCGAGACCGTCAGGATCAGCAGGAGCTGCTTCAGGTCGCCGCGATGCTCCTTGTTATGGCCGCGCTTGGCGGCGGCCGTCGCCTGCCCGCCACGCTCACGCCCGTCGGCCTGCAGGTAGTCGCCGTACAGGGTGATCGAGGTCGAGTCGTTGTGCAGCTGCGAACAATCGACACCGAACTCCTTGATCGCACAGAGCGCCAGCTCTGTCAGCATCGACGCGCGGTCTGCGTCAAACAGCCGGTCAAGCGCCCGCCCGACGCGGTCATCACAGAGCAGCGCGACCTCGTCGCCCGCGAGTGACAGCGCGACGGGGTCAAACCGCGCAGCCCACTGCGCGATCCCATACAACGGCTCGCGCTCCCAACCCGGGCTGCCACTGCCACCGCGACCCGCCCCAGCTCCACGGCCCCTACCTCGCCTGGACCCGCAAGGTCAACAAGAAGACCGTGACCCGCAACCTCACCCCCGAACAGGCCACCCGCTACCGCGCCTGGTTCCAGAACAACAAGCGCCTGCGCCAGCTCACCTCAGAGCTTCAAGCGCTCTCCCTCAAAGCCGCCGCCGAAACCGAACGATGGGGAGA
>CAWFKF010000047.1:0-163333 GCA_963816005.1 uncultured Solirubrobacteraceae bacterium
CGACGTCATCAAGTTACGGTGGATCCGGCGTGACCCACGCTGCCGACCCGCGTGCTGACGCCTACATCGATGCCCTGCCCGATTGGCAGCAAGCCATCTGCCGCGAGGTTCGCGATCTCGTCCACGCGGCCGACCACGAGGTTGCCGAAACGATCAAACGCACCAACCGTCCGTACTTCGTACTGCAGGGCAACATCTGCGCGCTGTTGGCGGCGAAGGACCACGTCAACGTGTTTCTCTACGACGGCGCCATCGTCCCTGATCCGGCGGGAATCATCACCGGCGGCCACGAGAACAAGAGCGCGCGCACGTTGTCCATCCGCCAGGGCGAACACATCGGAGGACGAACGCTTCCAGGCCGCCGCCGCCCGTTGGCACGCGCGCTTCGTCCTGGAAGCGGACCTCCCCTTGCGCGAGGCTGAGGGCGTGATGACGCTCCTGTGTCGCCTGCGCGGCGCTGACCGCCACATCGTCCGCCGCCGGCTCCTCCTGTCCGTCGAGCGAGCAGGACTGACGACCCGTGAAATCGACTCGGCGGTAGGCGCCGAGCGCGTGACGCGCCCAGGTGACGCCACAGCAGCCCGGCAGTCATTGTCGTGCGCGCGCACTCGGCCGCATCGCTCGCTGCGGGTCTCGCGTCGTCCGAATAGACGCCCTCGTTCGGAAGCCTAGGCACCGCGGCAGCTCAGTCGGCACTGAGCCTGTCTGCGAGCTGGCGGCAGCGCCGCGCGCCGAGTTGCTCGATGGCGATCGCGTGCACCGCGGCCCTCGCACAGATCAGAGGCGCGCTTCCCGAGGACGAAGGGGCAGAACTGAGCGTCCCGGTGCGGTTCTGGTGGTGGCAGCCGAATGTTGCGCAGGAGATGGCGCGCATGATGCCAGCCCCTCGATGGGAAGACCTCACGGCCAACTACTCCCAACGCACCCTTGAGTCGCTTGAACCGCTGATGTCGTGGAGAGCCGTCCCGCCGCGCGGCGGCCGACTCCTGCTCTGGCACGGTGCGCCGGGCACCGGGAAGCCGACGGCGGTCCGATCGCTCGCGAGGCAGTGGCGATATACCAGACGTCGCCGAGGCCGTCGACAGCCCCAGGCGGCTCACCGACGACGAGCAGCACGCCCGCCGAGTGCTTGACGTGGTCCCGCGGGTGCCCACCCCGGTGTGGGGCCGTGATGAGCTTGACACGGGTGAGATGTGGAACTCGAACTCCGTGATCGCGTGGGTGATCGCGCGCAGCGGGATTGACGCCAAGTCGATCCAACCGCCGCAAGGAGGGCGCGCGCCGGGCTGGCGGGCCGGCGTGGTCGTCGCGAGCAGAGCGGACGCTGAGGAAACGGCCGCCGCGAGCCCGTACCAGCAGCCAACCCTCGACCGCTGACCCCACCGCGCTTGCCAGCCTTTCCGGGAACCGATCGCCTGGTGCACCTGCATTGGCTGCCCCGCGGGCACCTCCAAGACGCTGCGAAGCCACCCGGCTTGCGCGGGACGGGCGCCTCTGCGGTCGTGCCGGCGCCCTGCGCGTCATCGACGCGGCGACACGCCCCGAGTTCCGCGCGAAGGGGGTGCGCTCGCTGACTGGGCGAGATGCACGCGCCGACGCAAAGGCAGGACCACAAAGCGGCGGTAGGAGTGGTCGCTGGTGAATCAGTTCGGGGCTCACAGGTTTGAGAGGCTGGTCGTATGATCCTGTCGATTAGGCTTGCGGCTCTGCCTGATGCCGAGCCGGTTGTAGCGTTGTATCTGCGCGCGCGGAAGGCGGCTGCGCGGGCGGGAAGCATCCCGCCGTCGGTTCACAGCGATGACGAGGTCAGCCGCTGGATTACGCACTTCGTGATCCCGAAGCTCGAACCTTGGGTCGCGGAGCGCTCCGACGGGACGATCGTCGGGATGCTCGTTCTCGACGACGAGTGGATCGACCAGCTCTATGTCGAGCCAGACCTCACGGGCCAGGGGATCGGCGCGCGACTGCTGGATCTCGCCAAACGGGAGCGGCCGCAGGGTCTGCGGCTCTGGACCTTCGTCTCGAACTCAGGCGCGCAACGCTTCTACGAGCGCCACGGCTTCGCTGAAATCGAGCGCACGAACGGGAGTCACAACGAAGAAGGGGCACCGGACATCCAATACGCATCGATCTCGGCCTGAACGCTCCACTGGTCAGCGGCCGAGGCCAGGACGCTGCCCGGCGATGCTCCCCCGTCCCGCGTCGGGTCGGAGTAGCGCGTGGACGCCGAAGCAGGCCCTCGCCGGTCGCAGTCGGCGGACCCGCTCGTCGCCAGTTGCGCAACCGGCGCCCGTCGCCGGCGGAGGGATCATCCCGACGGCCCTGCTTTCCCGCGACAGCAGGGCGTACGCAGCTGTTCCCTGCTTCGCGCTCAACTGAGGGAAGACACCGACACCATCTGACGGCCCGAGCTTCCCTGGGTTTCGCCAATCTCGAGCATCCGGTGCTAGCCGCGTCTCGGCAAGCACCGGCCACCGAAGCAGGAGTCCGCCGGGCCGTGACCCGAGTCCTGAAACAGCCCGAGGCTGCGTGGGTCGGCTTCGCTCCAATCTCGACCGCCCCGGATGTTGCCATCCGCGGGATCGCTTTGATGCATCGCCTCGGCAAGCCCGCACGATCGCTTGGGCGACGCGGCGATCGCCGGTCCGGTGCGCCCGCCAGCCGTGCCGGACGATCGGGATTGCCCGCGCGGTGTGCATGGGCGCCGGAGCTCGCGCGGCTGCCTTTGTCCGAAAGGAGCAGTGACGCGGCGGTGGGCGAGACGACTGCTCCGTCACGGATGGAGCAGTCCGTCGACGTCGGCGGTCGCGCTGCTGCAGCTCGTCCAAGGCAGCGGTCGGGGTTAGCTGGAATCGAGCAAGCACCGGCTCCTCCTTTCGCGGAAGAGCAGGGCTTCCGACCGGTTACTTACGGCGCCGTGGCAGCCGGTGACGCGGTCGGTCTCGCAAGCCGCGAGAAGCAGGATCTCGCTGCATCGCCCGCCGAGGCCCGCTTTCACGGTCGCGCGCACCCCGGCGCGATGCCGGCGATTGGAGGTAGGTTTCCCGGATGGTTCCCGCACGCCTCACCGTCGTCACGCTCGGCGCCCGCGACCTGGCGCGGCTGCGCAGCTTCTACTCCGCGCTGGGCTGGGAGGTAGCGATCGAAGCCGAGGACTTCTGCGCCTTCCAGCTCCGCGGCGCCTTACTGGCGCTGTTCCCCAGGGAGAAGCTGGCCGCCGATGGTCAAGCGCGAGCGGCTGCACCCGCGCGGGGCATGCGCGGCTTCAGCCTCGGCATCAACGTCGATCGCCCCGAGCAGGTCGACGAAGCGATAGCCGCAGCCGAGAATGCGGGGGCCACGGTGACCAAGGCGCCGTCGGCCCCAGCCGAGTTCGAAGGCCGCCATGCCTACTTCGCCGATCCTGAGGAGAACTATTGGGAGGTCGTCTACCTCAGGGGCGACGGACCCGGCCAGCAGGCATTGATCGAGCGCTCGGAGAGCCCTAGGTTTGCATGGCAGTCGTCGCCGGTTTGATCCGCGCCCGGCGGAACAAGACGGGTCCCGCCTTGCCCGCGGCGCGGGCACTCCCGGCCCGAGTGGTTGCTGACCCGCTCTGCGCGGATCTCGCGCACGTCGCACCTCCGGCGTCTAGCGCGAGCTGGGCGCCGGCCGCTGAGGCGCGCTTGCCGCGCCAAGCAGGGCGGGCTCCGCATACGGCGGGAGGCCCGTCGCGGCGGAATAGCAGGTCTTGGACGCACACGCGGGGAGCTGACGTCGCTCCCGCTTCGACGAGGGGCAGGCCGTTATCGCGGCGAGATAGCGCGATGCGCGCCGCTTGCTGTGCGCTTCCTTGGCTTCTGGCGCGCCGACTCGGGTCGCGATCTCGGGGTCGACGGGCGCTTCGAGCAGGCGGGGCTGCAAGGAGGCCAACGCCGCTGCCGTTTCGCGCGCGACGGAGCTGACGTACCGCCGCCGCTAGACGGGGGCCGGCGCGGGGGCCGGCTCGGAGCCGGGCTGTCGTGTTGGTATTCGTCCGACGAAGAAGATCGCGACGGCTGCGATCAGGATCAGGATGGTCAGGCCGGCGCGGAGCCCGTCGAGGCGGGCTCCGGCGTTGGCGTCGAGCGCCGCCTTGGTCGCCTCGGAGCTCGCGCCGGCTTCCTTGGCGGCGGCCTCGAGCTGCTTGTCCGACATGAACGGGATGCCGCTGGCCAGCTCGGTCTTGGCCTTGTCTTTGACGCTCTGTGGGACCGCGCTGTTCATCTCAATGTTCGTCAGGAACGAGGCGGTCAGCACGGCGATCAGGACCGAGCCTGTGAGCGCTGTGCCCAGCGATGCGCCCAGATTGGTCACGGTGTTCTGCACGCCGCCGACCTCCGAGCTCTGCTCGTCGGGAACGGCCGAGACGGTCACGGCACCGAGCTGCGATGCCAGCGCGCCGATGCCGAGTCCGACGAGCAGCAGGGGAACGGTCACGATCTCCGCCCCCGCGTTGACATCGATCGCAGCGAGCAGAACCAGCATCCCGAGCAGCATCGCGAAGATCCCCGCCCGCACGACCAGCCGCGGCGAGACGTCCGGCCACAGCCGGGGTACGCTGAGGGCCGCCGCCAGCAGGGTGACGGACAGCGGCATGATCCGCAGTCCGGTCGCGATCGCCGATAGCCCGAGCGCTACTGACAGGTAGAGCGGGATCAGGAAGAAGATCCCCATCTGCAGGAGGTACTGGAAGAAGAACATCGTTAGGCCGCCGTCCAGCGGCTGGTTGCGCAGCAGCGCCGGGTCGACGAGCGGCTCCTTACCTCGCGCGACCATGCGTGCCTCCCAATGCAGAAACGACCAGACCAGCACCAGCCGGCCGACCATCAGCCACGGCACCGGCGAGATTCCGAACCAGTGGGGGGCGCCCGACTTTGGTACCACCCATCCCCAGGTTCCGGACTTGAGCACGCCGAACACGAACACGCCCAGGCCGGCGGCGGAGAGGAAGGCGCCGATCAGGTCGATTTTCGGGCGCCGGTCGGGAGGCGCGTCCTCGGCGCGGCGCGCCAGCACCAGAATCACGAGCACGAGCACCACCTCGCCGACGAACACCCAGCGCCAGGACGCGTAGGTCGTCGCGAGCCCGCCGATCAGCGGCCCGACGGCGACCGCGATCGCTCCGGCAGCCGCCCGATCCGAGGCGATAAATCGGGACTCCTGCTCGTTTGGGGGTGACTCCGGGGTCTGGGTCGTGATCTGATGGGTCCCGGGTCGGGCTACCGGGTGCATGGGTCAGGGATGTGGCGTTCGGGCAGGAGGCGGTGATCGTGATCGTCGTGCTGCGCGCGAAGAAGCCTGTCTGCTCGGGCTGTGGCGCGCGCGGACTGAAGATCAAGGAGCATCGTGAGAAGCGCTGGCGTGCGCTGGATCTCGGCGGCTTGCGGTGCGTGATCGAGTGCCGGCTCAGACGCTTGTACTGCCCGGGCTGCGGGGACATGTACGAGGCGGTGCCGTGGGCCAGGGCAGGGTCGCGGTACACGCGCGACTTCGAAGATCTCACCGCGTGGCTGGCGCAGCAGCTGAGCCAGACGCAGGTCGAGCGGCTGCTGCGGATCGCGTGGCGGTCGGTCGGCACGATCCTCGCGCGGGTCGTGGCCGACAAGCTCGACCGCCAGCGCCTGGACGGGCTTCGGTTCATCGGCGTCGAGGCGGTGTCTTCATACTGCACCTCCGGCAACGGGTTCTTGCGTTCGATGTTGGATTCGGTTGGAGTCTGTGATCCATTGGCGGCATGTGGTCTCGATTTCGTCGTTGAGGGTGATCGCGAGCTTGCGTCGGCCGACGCGGGAGCACCGCGCAGCGTAAGCTGTGTCCTTGCTGTCCGGAGGTTCGACGTTGCGCCCAGCGGCTGTCCCAGATGCCAGCCCTCCTCGGCGGTCGCGCCTGCGCGAGCACCGTCCAGCGGCGGCAGCAGCCTGCGCGGCGCTCGCCCTGCTGATCGCCGCCTGTGGCGGTGGCGGATCCGCGGACACGTCTCACCACGGCACGACGCACGCGAGCGCGAGCACGCCACCCGCACCGCCGGTGCGCCTGGCCATCAGTCCCGCCGGCGGGCGCCGCGATTCCGCGCCGGGCCGAGGGATCGTTGTCAGGGCGACCGGCGGCAAGATCTCCTCGGTCGTCGTCGTCGCCGACGGCAGTGACCACGTGACCGGGACGCTCAACGCGGCCGGAACGGTCTGGCACAGCCGATGGCCGCTCGGCGTCGCCCAGCACTTCACGGTGACCGCGGCCGCCGTCGGAAGCTCCGGGAAACCGGTCATGAAGCGCAGCTCCTTCTCGACGCTGACGCCGAACCACACGATCGAGACAAGGATCATCGAGGGCTATCACCAGACCTACGGCGTCGGAATGCCGATCATCCTGTACCTCAGTGGACCGGTCACCCACAAGGCAGCGGTGGAGCGCGCGCTCGAGATCAAGAGCTCGAAGCCGGTGCTCGGCGCGTGGTACTGGGACAGCCCGTGCAACATCGCGCCGGCGTGCCTGTACTTCCGCCCGCGGCACTACTGGCCGGCGCACACCCGCGTGAGCTTCACCGGTCACCTCGATGGCGTCGAGGTCGCCCCGGGGGTGTTCGGCCACCACACGTTGACCCAGTCCTTCATAATCGGCTCGAAGCTGACCGTCGGCGTGAGCACCGCTCACCACGACATGCACGTCTACCGCGACGGAAAGCTGTTCGCCCACTGGCCGATCTCGAGCGGCCGGCCGGGCGACGACACTCCGAACGGCACCTATCTGACGATCGAGAAAGCCAACCCGGTCGAGATGAAAGGCCCCGGCTACGACATCTCGGTGCCCTTCTCGGTGCGCTTCACCTGGAGCGGCGACTACCTCCACGACGCGTACTGGTCGGTCGGCGAGCAGGGCTTCTCGAACGTCAGCCACGGCTGCGTGAACATGTCGCCCGCCAACGCCGAGACCTTCTACAACATGGCCGTTCCTGGCGACCCCGTGACGATCACCGGGAGCCCGCGCGCCAGCACCTGGGGCAACGGCTGGACGATGTGGTTCCTCCCATGGCGGCAGTGGCTGCGCGGCAGCGCCCTGCACAAGGCCGTGCGCGTCGGGCCCCACGGCAGCAGGCTGGTCCGCCCGCGCGCCTGAGGCCCGCTCGCCGCTGCACCTCGCGCGAATGCCCAGGGCCGCAGCGTCAGGTAGCTTGGAGCCATGGGCGCAACGGGGTCGCTCATCCGGCTGTGCGGCCGGCTGAGTGTCGAGATCGCAGGCGAAGCGCGCGAAGGGATGCTGCACGGGCGGCAGGGACGGCTGCTGCTCGCTATCTCGCGCTCCACCGCCAGCACCCCGCGAGCCGGGACGAGCTGACCGAGGCGATCTGGGGTCACGCCAGCGCGCGGCCAAGCGAGGGAGCGCTCGCACCGGTACTCTCGCGGCTGCGCCGCGCGCTCAAGCCCGCGAGGATCGAGGCGCCGCGACGGCGTTCTCCTCCAGCTGCCCGAGCCGGTCTGGATCGACGTCGAGGCGGCGCCGGGCGCGCCCGCGCAGGCACGAGACGCCACCGAGCCCGCGGACGCGCTGGCGCGGGCCCAAGCGGCGGGTGCGCTCGTCGAGCCCGGCCTGCTGCCCGGGCTCGAGGCGCCGTGGCTGGCCGAGCAGCGCTCGGCCCTCGACCACCTGCGGATCGAGGCGTTGGAGCTTGCGGCCACTGCCGCGCAGACGGCCGAGCCGGCGCTCGCGGAGGGCTTCGCACGCCAGGCCGTCGCCGCGGCGCCGTTTCGCGAAGCGACCCGGGTTGCGCTGATCGGCGCGCTGCGCGTCCCCGGCAACGTTGCCCAGGCGGCTCCGTCCGGAGGCTGCGATCACGATCGCTTGTCGTCCATCTGGGAAGCGAAGCAACCACCGCCCTGACGCTCGCTCGATCGCAAGAGCGACAGCGGCGCGGGCTTGCCGAAACTGCGCGGATCGAGCGACCGGCAAGCGCTTCAGGAGTGCCGCTCGGCGGAGCTGAGCGGAAGTCTCGGCTCCGCGGGCAACGACCCTGCTGAGATTCCTCAAACAGCACAGCGCGTGGCTCGCTTCCGCGTTTGGGCGAATCCGATCGTGAGCCGCAGCACCGGTCGGTCCGATCCGCACGAGCGCTCCGTCGCCAAGGCACTCGTCGTATCTGGACCGAGTCGCTGGTGTAAGCGATCACGCGGTCGCGGAGTCGGCAGCTTGATCGTCATCCCGGTCTGCGGCGATCGCCTTCACGCGATAGCGATCACGCGATGGCGATCGCGCGCGCTTCCTTGGCGCGCGTCCCAATCTGGCTGAGCTAATTCTTCACGACCTTTATGTGCAGGCTATCTACATCAGACGCGGTGGCGAGCGTGTTGCCCTGATCATCAACCATCGTCACCAGCGTCGGATTGTCATTTCCCCAGTTCACCACGTTGGGGATCGGAGGAGGGGTCTTTGCTACATATGGAGGTTTGAAACTGACGCCGCCGCCATTGATCGTGACGGTATCGAAGTTGGGTAGTTGGGCGACAGCGCCATTCACCTTTGGCCGCTCAACGATGCACTCTCCGCTATGGCCACCGAACGTCGTTCCACTTGGAGCGTTCACGACAAAGCTGACTCTCGTTGATCCGACATACACGGTGACCGAACACTGGTTAGCCGCTAGGGCAGTGTTAAGGACGCTCACTCCCGCGTTCACAGTATCGCCTGGCTTAACGGTGAGATTCGTGATCTGGACTGCGTCCGCCGGGTACCACTCATACCACAAGAAATATGACGCGACGTTATTCGTAACTGTCCCCGTAGCTCCTGCTTGGACGACGTCTGATCTGAACGATCCAGAATCCGCGGTTCTCCGACGGCTGGAACACGCTGACTATCTTCGGTAAGCACATCTCCCGTAGGCGTTCAGCTTGCCGTCGATTTCGACCTGGTTGCCGACTACAAAGATGACATGAGCAGCCTGGGTCGTTGCGGCTCGGTAGGTCCGGCGGGAGGTGGCCGGTCCTCCGTGTCGAACGACATTTGTTGAAGGCGTGCGCGGTTGCAGTCCGCGCCTGCCGGTCATTCGAAGCTGGAGGTACCGACCGTGGATGACGGTATGGCATCGGTCGGGCGCGAGACCGCGCAGACGGTCCTGTGCGCCCCGTTCGTGCTGGGTGTCGTGCCTGGGGCGATCGTTGGAGGGTTCGATGTTCATCGTCGGCAGATCACGTTCGACGCGTTAGACACCCTGACCGGCGAGGTATGGCGCGGTCAGCTTGAGTCCACGCCGGCGGCCGTTGTGGAGTGGGTCGGCCGGTTCCCCGGCCGGGTGGTGCATGTCGCGGTTGAGGCGTGCACCGGGTGGCTGTTCGTCTGCCGGTCCCTGGAAATGACCGGCGCTGTCGCGCATTTGGCGGAGCCGGTCGAGACCAGCGCGCTGCGGGGCCGCAAACGACGCGCGAAGACCGACCGCACCGATGCCAGGTGGTTGCGGCAGTTGTTGTGCGAGGGGCGGTTGCCAGAAGCGTGGTGCCCGCCCGAGCACGTGCGCCAATGGCGCTCCCGCGCGAGGCTGCGGAACACGCTGCTGGCCGAGCGCACGAGCTGGATCCAGCGGATCCGCGCGACGCTCTATCACCACGGTGTTCCGGGCGCGCCGGATGATCTGCGCACGCTCGCGGGCCGCGAGTTCCTGCAAGGCCTGCAGCTGCCGTCAGACGCGGCTGAGCGGATCCGGGTCGCGTTGGAGATCATCGACATGCTCGAGATCCACCTCTCAGCGATCGAGCGTGATCTGCGCGCGCTCGCGCGCCGGCAGAACGGCTGTCAGGCGTTGATGGGCAAATACGGGATGGGTGAGCTCTCCGCGCTGGTCACCCTGGTCGAGCTCGGCGATGTCGGGCGGATGCACGCCAGCCGCCAGGCGGTCCGGATGGCCGGGCTTGATATCGGCGTTCACCGCTCTGACCGTCACGCCCAGCTAGGCAAGCTCACCCGCCAAGGCTCCGCGCCGCTGCGGTGGGCGCTGTTCGAGGCCGCTCAGTCAGCGTGCCGGCCCGCAAGCCCGGACTACGCCGACTATCACGCGCTCAAGGACCGCGGCCTCTCGCACAACCGGGCGTCGATGACGATCGCTCGCAAGCTCGTCCGTCGCTCCTACCACCTTCTGCGAGCGCTCGGACCCGCCGCGCTCGCCCCACCAGAAGAACCAGGCAACAAGCGCTCCGATCAAGCCCACACGTCCATGATGCGCACCACTGGTGCGGCCAGCTCCAGCAGCGATCGAGGCACCCACGCCAAGCGTGGCGGCCCACCAAAGACACAGCGGCCGCAGTCGCTCCACACCGGAACGACCGATCAACCATCTCGTCACCGACAGCCAGCTCCGGCAGTCGCGGGCCCAGATAAGGCAGGGCGTCCACGGAGCCACAACCCGCCTCACGCCACCAAGCAGACACCACCAACATCCCCGTCCGGACCGATACCGCCGATCATCCCTGACCGGCGGGCGACCCCCTCAGATCGCAACCCTCACGCCCAAAAACAGCCACTGGCCCTTGACACGCGCGAACGAGCTCAGATAAGCGATCGCTGGCGGCGCGGTCTCCGCCTCCTGCGAGGTCGACGTCCCAGTCCAGGGAATGGCCTGCCCAATCCCCGTCACCGGGTCGGTGTACGGAAACGTGCACGCGAGGCTCCTCCCTCGTCCAGTCCTCAATCGCAGCAATGGCCGACGAGTGCTTTCACGAGGGCGGCACGCGCACTCCGGCGATCGCATCGGCGACATTGCGATCGTCCCGATCCGGCCGTCAGCGCACCGCAGCGCACTTTCGGATTCGCCCAGGAGGGATCGTCGCTGCCGTCAGCGGCGGGCGCGTGCTTCGCCAGGAAGGCGGTCGTCCGGGGACGCCCGCCAACCGCCCGGCAGGGTACCCGCGCAATCACGGAAGCAGGACGCTGCCGGGCCGACGGGCGCGGCCCTGCTCGTCGCCAGCAGCAGGCGGCGCCGCGCCGACGCCGTCAACCCTCGCGTTGTGCGATCGTGACAATCGTTCGTTGGAGGCCAAATCAAAGCGGCCACAGCCGGGGAGCAGCAGTGCGCTCGCGACCTCAACCAGCTCGCGACGTGGCCGGTGCTTCGTGAGACCAGCAGTGACGCCGTTGGCTCGAGCGCGACCGGAACTCCTCAGTTGCGAGAGCGTGGTCGACCCGAGCGGCAGCGGCGGCCTCGTGGCTGCGTGGGCGACAAACCGGCAGTCTGCCCAGAGCCTTGGTTTCCGCGCTTAGGCCCAATACCGTTTCCTTAGGCGGCGAGGATGGTGATGGCGTTCTCGGCTGTCGTGGTGGGTTGGAGCCAGTTGTGGTGCTCGGGGCGTTTGACTGGCCAGTTGCTCATCTTGCGTTTGATGACCCTGGGGTTCTGGCGTTGGCGGCGGTCGGGGAGTGGGTCAGCGAGGATCTCGTTGATCGCCTGCTGATGCGCGGTAGCGATCGTCTGGGGGGGAAAGCCCGGGCTGGGTGCGGGCGGTTCGGCGGGTGGCGCGGAGGCTGCGGATGAACGATAAGCGGTGCGGGACGAGGTCTGCTTGGAGTGCGGCGTCGTGCATCACGCGGCGGATCGCGTAGTGGGTGGCGAGGTGTCCGTAGGCCTCTTGGTAGACCCCGTCGGGTGTCTTTGAGCGTAGTACCACGCGCGGGCCGCGCCGATGGGTTTTGAGCTCATCGAGGGCTGACTCGAGCTCCCAGCGCTCGGGGTAGAGCGCGGCGAGCTCCTCGGCGGGTGCTTGGTCTGGGTCGAGGATTGTGGTGATCAGCCGGTAGCGTTGATCGGCGTCGCCCAGGGCGGGGTCATCGAGCCGGTACTCGATCACGCGCGCCGGCTTGCCGTTGCGTCTGGCCTTGCGGTCCTTGAGCGCGTGGATGCTGGTCAGATACGACCCGTCCGCCAAGGTCTGCTCGCGCGGCAGCCCCACGCTGGAGCTCACTCGCCAGAGCAGCTGCGCTCCCGTTCCACGGGCGGTTTGGAAGCGCTCGAAGCTGTAGAAGTTGCGGTCCGCGAGGCACAGCATTCCCTTCTGCAGCGAGTCCCACAGCCGGTCGGCAAGCGACTGCTCAGAGCTGGTGTAGGGACCGAGCGCAGCGTTGAAGATCGCGTGCGTGCCCGACTCGGCCAACGCCACCAGCCGCAGCTGCGGGAACGCGCCGCCACCCTCACGCCGCGACGAGCCAGGCCGCCCGAACGCCTCCACGTTGGGCTCGGTGTCAGCCACGTCCAGGCACGTCCCATCGAGGCTCACCAACCGCAAACCCCGGTAGAACGCCCCCCTCGTCTGCTCGCTCGCCAACGGCGCCGCGACCGCCCGGAACAACAACTCAAGCGGCTCGGAGCCGAGCCGCTGACGCGCCTTGTAGATCGCGACCTTGCTCGGCACCTCCCACGACGCCCGCCAACCCGACTCCCACGCCAGCCCCTCCACCAGCTGACGCATTACCTCCTCATACGAGGCATCCGCGAACAACGCCAACGCCAACACGTAATACACCACCACCCGCGCCGGCAACAACCGATGCCGCTGCTCCCGCCGCCCGGCCGCCGCAACCACCCCATCGACCAGCTCCGGCGGGAACACCCGCGTCAGAACACCGATCGAGATGTGATCCGACAGCCGCGAATCCGTCGGCGGCTTGAGCTGACCAGCCCGAGGCACGCCACCACAATATCTCCCCTACCGGACGCTAAGTTTACGGTATTGGGCCTAGGCCCGTCGTCCCCCAGCGACAGTGGATGACCCTACGCGATCACACCCGGTCGAGCTCTGATCTGAGCTGGGAACGCACCTGCGGCTGCTTGAGGCCGAGCGGCGGGACGGCTGAGCGCTACTATAACCGCTCAAAGTGGTGTGGAGCGCCTACGCTTGGCATGTGGAGGGCGAGGAGATCAGCGCGATCGTATGCGGGCGGTAGATGGCAATGCCGCGCCGCGACTTCGCGGTCACGCTGCTTGATGGTCGTCGCGTCGTCGGCCGCCAGTACGACCGAGGCGAGGGCTGGTCGATCTACGTCTACCCGCCCGACAGTGAGGGGCCGATTCTCGGCCACGCCAGTGCCCGCACTCTCACCGACGCGCTCCGAGAAGCCGGACTGTCCGGCGATGACGCCGGCGAAACACTCGGCCGCGCCGGCGTATGAGTTCCAGTCCCGCGGGCGTCGCGTGGCTGTAGGGCCGGAGTGCGGTCGTGCCCGCGCGCGGTCCGGCCTGGAGACGGGCTCTGCATATGTGCTTCGTGCGCAGCATGTGGTTCAGCGTTCGCGGCATCACCAGCGGGGCTGCGCTTAGAGTGGCTTTCGCAGGTTCACGGACGGCTCCTGGTAGCCCATCCGTTCCTCCCAGAACGGAACCGAGAGCGGACTGCCGTGGTAGGTCGGGGTTTCGGCGATGGTGGCGCCGACGCTGCGTCCCCATGCCTCTGCGGCTTCGACAAGACGGGTGCCGACGCCTCGCCGTCGGCTCGCGGCGGCGGTCGCGAGGTACTCGATATGCAGACGCGTTTCTCCGAGCTCCGGGGTGATCTGCCGTTTCGCTCCGGCCTTGGGCGGGAGCAGCCGAGCGACGAGCGCGCCGGCGACCTCGCCCTCAGCTTCGGCGACGAGCCGGAGTGTCGCGCCAGCCGTGGCTACAACCTCGCCATCAAGTTCCTCGGAAACGCCGTCGAGGATCGACATGTGGAAGTCGGGCGGGGCGAGGTCGACGTGGTACTGCGCCACCTCCGCGTGGATCCGCGTAAGCGCCTCCCCGTCACCCGGCTGCGCCTCTCGGACGGTGATGCGCTCCATTCCTCGGAGCTAAGAAGTTGCACACAGCACAGTTCAACTCGCGCCCCCTGAGGATCGCGCTGGGGCTTCCTGCAACGCACGGCCAAGCAGTCGTCTTCGAACCCGCGGCCATGATCTCCCGCCGTCTCGGCGGCCAGCGGCCGGCCCGACGAGCGCCCAGCAGCGAGCCGGACCGAATCGCGGGAAGTCACCCGCCGGGGATCATCCGGACATCCGGCGTGGCATCCCTGCCGTCGATCGCCGTCAGGCGTAAGCCACACTTCGCTCGTCGGCGTCGAGGCCTCGCGCGACCGATCCCGTTCCAGTCGACGCCGTCGCCGGGCTGGAGAGAAAACGGGACCGGGCAGAGGACGGGGAGGCGGCCCCCGATCCATGTCGCGCTCGGGGCAGCTGCGCGATCGGCGCGGCCCCGCGACGCCACGAGCTCGTTCGCGAGTCGAGCGCCGAAGGATGAGCAAAGACTGGCTGACTGGCTGGCTGAGGAGCTGCCCCGTCGAGCTTGGGGAGTAGCGCGCGCCGCTACTCGCGCGCGGCGTCCGGCCGCAGCTCGTCGAGCGACTCCCGCAACCACCCGATCAGCTTCCACACGTCGGGGATCTGCTCGCGGTCGGCGACGATCCCGAAGTCGAGATGCCCGCAGTAGCTCATCACCGTGATGTTGAGCCCCATCCCGTCGGTGATCACGGACACGGGATAGATGGCCTCCACCCGCGCGCCCACGCAGTAGAGCGGGAACTGCGGCCCGGGCACGTTCGAGACGACGAGGTTCCACACCGGGGTGCGAGTCGCGGCCAGCGAGAACGTCACCCGCGAGGCGCGCGCGAACACCGCCGGCGGGATGAACTGTGTCGCGTCCTGCAGCAACTGCGCCGGCAGCGCCTTGTGGCGCTCCTTGGCTGCGCGCAGCGCCTCGTGCGTCGCGCGCAGCCGCTCCACCGGGTCCGGCTCGTTTGTGAACAGCGGCACGCTCATGATCCCGACCCGGTTGCCGTAGGTGCCGCGCTGCTCCTCGCTGCGCACCGAGACGGGCACCAGCGCCACCAACGGTCGGTCTGGGAGCTCGTCATGCTCCACCAACCATCGTCGCACCGCGCTCGCACCCAGCGAGACGATCACGTCGTTGACCGTGAACCCGTACTCGTTCTTGACCGCTTTGACCTCGTCGAGCGGAAGCTGGCCGAACGCAAACCGCCGGTGCGGTGAGACACGACCGTTGAAAGAGGTTCGCGGGCGGCTGAGACTGGTGCGCTCGAGCACGCGCGACTGCCTGCCGCGCAGCGTACGCGCGACCCGGGCGGCCGTCCGCCCGAGCGTCTTCGCGCCCGGCACGTCCCCGATGATCGGCGTGTCCTGCAGGTTCGGCAGCGTCGAGGGAAAGCCCCTCAGCACGCGTTCGAGGTAGCGCGGCGCGCCGAGCAGTCCCCGCGCCAGCATCTCGACGTCCCCCGGCTCCCGGTCCGGCGCCGAGCCGACCCGCGGCGGCGGCTCCCGCCCTTCCGGGCTCAGATCGAGCAGCACCCCCATGATCTCCGCACCCGACATTCCATCGACGGCCGCGTGGTGGACCTTCGTCAGCAGCCCGAGATTGCCGTCGCTGAGGCCCTGGATCAAATACAGCTCCCACAGCGGGCGCGCGCGGTCAAGCGGACGCGCGAAGATCCGCGCGACCTGCTCCGCAAGCTTCGCGTCAGTGGGCGGCGGCGGCAGCGCCAGCTCCCGCACGTGGTACTCGAGATCGAAGTCGGGATCGTCGATCCAGTACGGATAGTCGAGCCCGAGCGGCACTTCCTTCAGACGCCAGCGAAACGGCGGCAGCAGCGGCAGCCGCTCGGCGATCATGCTCTGCACATCCGCCAGCTCGACCCGCCCATTCGGCCTCGTGCTCGGGTCAAGGATCGTGAGCCCCGAGAAATGACCTGACTGGCGCGGTGTCTCCAGCGCCAGGAACTGCGCGTCGAGGCCGGTCAGCTGCCGCAAGTCACCACCCGGGACGCGAGTCTAACCTCGCCCTTGACATCCTGCAGCGGACTCGCGCCCGAGCGCGAAGCGCTTGACGGCAAGCCGACATCCACCAACGCGCACGGGGTAGACACAGGACCGACCCGGACGGAATGCTCACGCTCTTGCACAAGAACATGAGCCTATTCCGGCCGAGCGCGCCAGCCGCACCACATCCACGAACACCGGGGATCAACCCGGATAGCAGCTCAGACGCGCGCACCCGCCGCGAGAAGCCGCGCGGGCCCGACACACCGACAGCGGCACACGCGCCGCGCGGAAGCCCCACCACCCTCACCGCCAATACTCCCCGACCGCGGATCCGCATCGTCGAGCTGACAACCACCGCGCCAGAAAACGCAACCGGGACGCGCGGACGAAGCGCCCTCTTCGCCCAGCCCGATGCGGCGAACAACAGCATCAGCAGCGCGAGAGCACAACGACGACCACCGTGCGCTCTCGAGCAGTGACACCCGCGGGCCTATGCCGCGCCAGGCCGCTGGCCTTGCGTTGAGCGCCCAATGATCATCAGCCCGGATGTGACGCGCTGGACCGAGGCCGGGCTCGAGATCCTCCAACACGCCGGGCTCAGCCCTGGTCAAGCGGCCAGGTGTTCCGCCCCCTGTTCGTCTACACGTTCGGCCACGCCGCTTCGCGCCGCGCGAAGACATGCAGGACGTTGCCCAAGGGGCGCGCACAGCCGTGCTCAGCCTCTCGCCAGACGCATATCCGCTCATCACGCCGCGGCGCGAGAGCTCGTTGACGTCTTGGTCGGCCAAGAGGCGTACGGACTCGGCCTCGACCTCGTTCTCGACGGCATCGAAACCAGCCTCGCGGGCCAACCGGCCCACGAGTTGACCGTATCGGCCCAAGCCCATGGCTCACCCTTGTCGCTGGCAGCCGTCGGGTCTATAGTCGCGCTCGACATAGCCGAGCCGCCGCCAATCAGACGCGGTGGGCGGGGAACCCGAGTTGTTGGGGCGAATCGGCCGGTGTTCCGGCCGTAGCGGTGGGATCAAACCCCATCGCGAGCCCGTCAGCTAACCCCGTAGGCGCGACATCAAGGGAGATACGGGATGACGCCGCAGCGGCATGCGTGCACGTCGGCCCCACGAGGCCGGTCGGCGCGTGATCTCCGGACGTTGTTCAGTCGGTGCTCGGCCGGTGACGCTCGCGCGCGGGAGGCGATCATCGTCGGGTTCCTCCCCTACGCGCGCCAGCTCGCACGCCGCTACCGGGGACGAGGCGAGCTGGTCGAGGATCTCTACCAGGTAGCCAGCGTCGGGCTCATCAAAGCAGTCGACCGATACGAGCCTCAGACCTCCGGTAGTGGAATCAGATTAGTGGCGTTGTGCAGGGGTTTTGTTTGCTCTAGAGCTTGCAAAAGTATGTTTGGTTTGGTATTGTTGTGGGGTGTTGAGCGGGTCGACAGAGGCAGGCGGGGATGCGGGCCAGTTGCCGGGGATGCCGGCGCCGTTGGAGTTGCGGTTGGAGGCGGTCGGCGAGGACGTGGTGGTGTCCTGTGGCGGTCGGGCGTTGGCGTGCTATGAGCGGGGTGATCGGGGGATGCGTAACCTCGCGATCGTGTCGTTGACGCGGGCTGGGGTGAAGGGCGTTGAGGTGGCACGCGTGTTCGGGATCAGTGCTGAGCATGTGACTCGTCTGCGGGGGGAGGTCGCTGAGGGCGGGTCTGGGGCGTTGGTGCGGCCGATGGGTCGCCCACGGAAGCTTGATCGGGACGCGGTCGCGCGGGTGTATGAGTTGTCTGATCGGCGTGTCGCGGGCAGCGAGATCGCGAAACTGCTGGGTGTCTCGGAAGCGACGATCTCGCGGTTGTTGGCGCGTCGCCCGGCGCGTGAGGTTGAGCGGCTGCCGGTGAGCGAGCTGGGGGAGGTGAGCGACCTGGCGGATGTGACTGGCGGCGCTGAGACGACCGTGGCGGATCTGACCGCGGCGGACGTCGCTCAAAGCGCCGAGTGTGGGGTGAGCGTGGCGGATCTGACCGGGCCGGTTGAGGTCGTTGGCGCGCGGATCGGTGAGGGTGGCGGCCGGTCGGTGTACGCGGGCGCGATGCTGCTGCACCCGTTCCTGGAGAAGGTCGGCGCGAGCGCGGTGCTCGGCGTGCTCAGCTCGGGTCCTGAGCGGTGCTATGACACGATCGCGGTCGCGCTCTGTGGCGTGTTCGCGTTCGCGTTGGGGACCTCCTCCCTGGAGGGCTCAAAGCACTTGCAGCTCGCCGACGCGGGGCTGCTGGCCGGGATCGAGCGTTTCCCGCATCTGCGGAGCCTGCGCCCGCGGCTCGGGGCGCTCGCGGACGCGGTCGATCCGTTGCGGGTCCAGGTCGCGCTGTCAAAGGCGATGCTGAGCGCCGACAGCGAGCCTCCGTCGGTGTTCTTTGTCGATGAGCACTTCGTTGCGTATACCGGCTGCCGGCCGGTCGCCAAGGGCTGGAACACACGCCGCCGTCATGCCGAGCCCGGAAGGCACGACACCGTGATCGTTGATGACCGCTGGCGGGCTGTGTGTTTCGCCTCAGGCTCTCCGCAAGGCCTCTCAGGCGCGATGCTTGACCCGGTCGACCAACTCCTTGAGATCTGCGACGGGCGACCGTTGATGCTCGGCTTCGATCGCGGCGGCGCCTATCCCAAGACGTTCTGTGAGCTGCGCGATCGCGGGATCGACTGGATCACGTACCGTCGCGCGCCGCTGGCCGTCCCGACGGTCAAGCCTCGCCGCTCGTGGGTGAGGCTCGACGGGCAGCGCCATTACGTGCGCGTCGCTGATGAGCTCGTCGAGCTTGACGGATACGGGAAATGCCGACAGCTGAGCGTGTATCAGGACGGGCGGGTCGTGCTGCAGATCCTGACCAGCGACCTGCGCACCCCAGCCGCGCGCCTCGCGCACACGCTGCGCTGCCGGTGGTGCATCGAGAACACCTTCAAATACCTCGAAGACCATCACGGCCTGCACTGGCTGTGCGACCACGAGATGAGCATCGCCCCGGACACCACGCTACAGCGCAACCCCGAACGCACCACAGCGCTCGCACAGCTTCGAGCGCACGAGCAGACCATCGCCGAGCTCGAACGTCAGATCGGCCAACACACCACCGACAGCAACGCCGCCGACACCAACCCCGCCGAGACGCTGTGCATGCTCCAAGCAGACCTCTACACCGCACAAGCCGCCACCCGCACAGCCAAAGCGACGCTGAAGCCGATCCCCGCGAAGCTGCCCGCCAACGTCATCGACCCCGACGCCAAGCGCGCCACCCCCCGCGTGAACCGTCGCGCGCTGCAGACCGTCCTACGACTGCTGGCCTACAACGCCGAGCTTGACCTCGCCCGCGCGATCAACACCTACCTCGCTGACCCCGACGAATACCGCGCGATCACCCGCCACCTCCTGCACCAGCCCGGACAGATCGACTACACCCCAACCCGGATCACCGTCACGATCGACCCGCCGCACGCCCCCCGCATCGCCCGCGCCCTGAACCTCCTGATCGACCAGATCAACAACAATCCACCCAAGCTCACCGGCGACCGCCGACCGATCAGCTACCAGATCAGCGCAAAACCTTGACATCACGCGCCGCCCTACTACCGGAGGTCTGAGCCTGCGCGAGGCGGTTCGTTCGTCGCCTACGCCGCGCCGAAGATCCTCGGCGAAATCCGGCGTCACTTCCGTGACAACACGTGGCCCGCGCATGTACCGCGTTCGGTCCAGGACCGCGCCGGCCGGGTCGCCCACGCCCAGGACGAGCTCCGGGCAAGGTCCGGTTCTGACCCGACCACGGACGTGATCGCAAGACACCTGGGTCTCGAGCTTTGCCAGGTCGCCGAAGCACAACGCGCACTCAAAGCCTATCGGCCGGGATCGCTGGATGCGACATACGCAGCAAAGGACGGCCAACGGCTGGCGCTCAGCGAAATCGTCGGTGAGTCGGACCCGGAATACGAGCGGGTCGAGACCTCCGAGGGATACGAGCATGCGCTTCAAAGATTGCATCCCCGCGAGCGCAAGGTGCTGCTGTTGCGCTTCAGCGGCGAGCTCACGCAAGGCGAGATCGCGAGGCGCATCGGGGTCTCCCAAATGCACGTCTCACGGATCCTTCGCAACGCCACCGCGGCCCTGGCCGCGGCCCCAGAGCTTCACTGAGAATGTCGCGAAAACCTCCGAAGACCGAACGCGCGGCGAGTAGTGGGAGAAATCAGCGCCAATCGCGTACCGAGCCCGAGCCCGTCGCGCAGAGTCGTATCGACCGAGTGGACCAGCCACAGGCGAGTATGCCACCGCCGAATTCCTCCGTCGGTGCAACGACACGCCCGCGCGGAGGTAGCGCGCGAGGATGCGGATCCGCCCGATCAGGTGAACTGAACTTGGTCGGCGACGTAAAACGGGCCCTCGACCGCGTTTATGACGCCGATCCTCAGCTCGTGGCCGTTGGAGCGCTTCCAACTGCAGAACGTGTGTCCGAGGGCGCCCTGGCAGCCCTCGAACGACCAGCCGTCACCCGACGAGAAGCTCTGAGCGAAGACCTCGTTCACCGCCGCCGGGGTAGCGTTCTGGCCGGCCTGATCGCGGTTGTCGGCCTCCCAGGCGTTGAACACGTCCTTAGCGGCGGTCTGCGGATCCGGCGCGGCGAGATAGCCGTTGACCAGATGGTTCCAGGTCTGCTGTCCGACGATCCCGTCAACCGACAGGCCGAGCAGCGTCTGGAAGGCCCGCACCGCGTCATTGGTGTCCGGGCCGAAGATGCCGTCGACGGCAATATGGCCGCCGTCACCGCGCCCGTGGATCTGACTCTGAACGGCGCGCACCGCGTCACCGCTACTGCCCTGCTGCACCTGGATGATCAGCTGGGGCCAGGTCTGCGGCCCGACGATCCCATCGGCGCCCAGCCCGCGCGACGACTGAAACGCCTCCACGGCGGCCTTCGTCAGCGGACCGAAGACACCATCCACCCCAGTGGCGTGGCCCTGCGCCGTAACCAGGTACTGGACGGTCTTGACGTCCTCACTCGTGGATCCCTCCTGCTCCAGCGGCCACGTAAGCGCCATCTGACATCCCCCTTCTTGCGGAGCAAACTGAACGCCAACAATACCGTGAGCCGACGGCACCGCTTGTGACACTGATCACGTCTGTGATGCTGGGGCTCCGTCCCGCGGAACCTGCTCACACAGACAGACCGGATTTGTTACCGGGACTCGGATTTTGCATCGCCCGTAGCCACTGTCCGACACCTGGCCGCCGATTGGCGCTGAATGAGGCACGTCGTGCGCTTGCTTCCGCCCAAGCCGAGCGCCTCATGCCGCGCTCCGGACGAACGCTTGATCCTCCCGCCGCCTCATGCCGGACTATCGCGATAGCGACATAGTATAGATAGCGGTCGTCAGGATCGGGCCCGATCTGCGCTCCGGTGCACGATCGGATTCGCCCAATCTCGGCCGTCAGGCGGCCACCGTCCGCACGAAGGATTGCTTTCGGGGTCCGACTACGCCGCGTCGCGCGATCGCGTTGGCGACATTGCGCTCGTCACGATCCGGCCCCCGCCAACGCCGCGGCGCGCTATCGGGTTCGCCCACATGCGTGCGCGCTACGGCGACTGGGCGTCGTGCCTGCTCGAGTCGCAGAGCAGTCATGTTGGCCCGGACGGCCAGCGCCAGGGTTTGGCGCGTTCGGACATCGTGGGTGGCGCTCTCCCGCGCCGCGTTGCGGACCTCGAGTCCGGCGAGGGAAGGGGGCGCGTGATGCGCCGATCACGTGCCCCCTCGTGGGCTTCGTTATGGCCGCAGGCCGGCGCTAGTTGGGATCACCGGCGGTCGGCGGTGGTGGATCGTCTCGACGATCTCGCGTGTGTCGATTCCCTGGGGGTAGATCGACGTGATCGCGAGGTGCGCATGTCCGAGCTGCCTCTGGATAATCGGCAACGGGATCCCTTCGTGCTCACGAGCGGCAGGCCGCGCCGTCGGTGTTGCATTGCGGGTGATGAGCAGTGCGGAGGCTCAGACCTCCGGTAGTGGAATCAGATTAGTGGCGTTGTGCAGGGGTTTTGTTTGCTCTAGAGCTTGCAAAAGTATGTTTGGTTTGGTATTGTTGTGGGGTGTTGAGCGGGTCGACAGAGGCAGGCGGGGATGCGGGCCAGTTGCCGGGGATGCCGGCGCCGTTGGAGTTGCGGTTGGAGGCGGTCGGCGAGGACGTGGTGGTGTCCTGTGGCGGTCGGGCGTTGGCGTGCTATGAGCGGGGTGATCGGGGGATGCGTAACCTCGCGATCGTGTCGTTGACGCGGGCTGGGGTGAAGGGCGTTGAGGTGGCACGCGTGTTCGGGATCAGTGCTGAGCATGTGACTCGTCTGCGGGGGGAGGTCGCTGAGGGCGGGTCTGGGGCGTTGGTGCGGCCGATGGGTCGCCCACGGAAGCTTGATCGGGACGCGGTCGCGCGGGTGTATGAGTTGTCTGATCGGCGTGTCGCGGGCAGCGAGATCGCGAAACTGCTGGGTGTCTCGGAAGCGACGATCTCGCGGTTGTTGGCGCGTCGCCCGGCGCGTGAGGTTGAGCGGCTGCCGGTGAGCGAGCTGGGGGAGGTGAGCGACCTGGCGGATGTGACTGGCGGCGCTGAGACGACCGTGGCGGATCTGACCGCGGCGGACGTCGCTCAAAGCGCCGAGTGTGGGGTGAGCGTGGCGGATCTGACCGGGCCGGTTGAGGTCGTTGGCGCGCGGATCGGTGAGGGTGGCGGCCGGTCGGTGTACGCGGGCGCGATGCTGCTGCACCCGTTCCTGGAGAAGGTCGGCGCGAGCGCGGTGCTCGGCGTGCTCAGCTCGGGTCCTGAGCGGTGCTATGACACGATCGCGGTCGCGCTCTGTGGCGTGTTCGCGTTCGCGTTGGGGACCTCCTCCCTGGAGGGCTCAAAGCACTTGCAGCTCGCCGACGCGGGGCTGCTGGCCGGGATCGAGCGTTTCCCGCATCTGCGGAGCCTGCGCCCGCGGCTCGGGGCGCTCGCGGACGCGGTCGATCCGTTGCGGGTCCAGGTCGCGCTGTCAAAGGCGGCTCTCCGGGCATGATCGGGGGTGACGACACACGAACACGCGTTTTCTTTCTGGCCCTCCGAACCGCGTCACCCGTATTCCGCCACGACGCTCGCTCGACCCCGGGATGACCCGGTGCCCACGCACGGCAAACGGCGCAACGAGAAGGGAATGGAGCAGGCAGCTCCCCGGCACGCCACGACCCCCGTCAACGCGGGCAGCGACCCCGACGCCCCCCAACGACGCCCTATGGGGCGAGTCTCGCCATGATCATCCGGATGCGCCTGCGCGCAGGCGCGGCCATCCCTGGCCGCTTGAGCACGCATCCGCTGTGCCCACGATCGCCGGGCACGGGGCCCAGCGAGCAGTCCACAACCCAGCAGCAGAGGCGCACGCGACTTCCACCCGTCGCTCCGACGACCAAAAGCCCTGCTCAGGACGGAATCTCGATCGAGAGTCACCCCCGATCATCCACGGAGCCCCTCAAAGGCGATGCTGAGCGCCGACAGCGAGCCTCCGTCGGTGTTCTTTGTCGATGAGCACTTCGTTGCGTATACCGGCTGCCGGCCGGTCGCCAAGGGCTGGAACACACGCCGCCGTCATGCCGAGCCCGGAAGGCACGACACCGTGATCGTTGATGACCGCTGGCGGGCTGTGTGTTTCGCCTCAGGCTCTCCGCAAGGCCTCTCAGGCGCGATGCTTGACCCGGTCGACCAACTCCTTGAGATCTGCGACGGGCGACCGTTGATGCTCGGCTTCGATCGCGGCGGCGCCTATCCCAAGACGTTCTGTGAGCTGCGCGATCGCGGGATCGACTGGATCACGTACCGTCGCGCGCCGCTGGCCGTCCCGACGGTCAAGCCTCGCCGCTCGTGGGTGAGGCTCGACGGGCAGCGCCATTACGTGCGCGTCGCTGATGAGCTCGTCGAGCTTGACGGATACGGGAAATGCCGACAGCTGAGCGTGTATCAGGACGGGCGGGTCGTGCTGCAGATCCTGACCAGCGACCTGCGCACCCCAGCCGCGCGCCTCGCGCACACGCTGCGCTGCCGGTGGTGCATCGAGAACACCTTCAAATACCTCGAAGACCATCACGGCCTGCACTGGCTGTGCGACCACGAGATGAGCATCGCCCCGGACACCACGCTACAGCGCAACCCCGAACGCACCACAGCGCTCGCACAGCTTCGAGCGCACGAGCAGACCATCGCCGAGCTCGAACGTCAGATCGGCCAACACACCACCGACAGCAACGCCGCCGACACCAACCCCGCCGAGACGCTGTGCATGCTCCAAGCAGACCTCTACACCGCACAAGCCGCCACCCGCACAGCCAAAGCGACGCTGAAGCCGATCCCCGCGAAGCTGCCCGCCAACGTCATCGACCCCGACGCCAAGCGCGCCACCCCCCGCGTGAACCGTCGCGCGCTGCAGACCGTCCTACGACTGCTGGCCTACAACGCCGAGCTTGACCTCGCCCGCGCGATCAACACCTACCTCGCTGACCCCGACGAATACCGCGCGATCACCCGCCACCTCCTGCACCAGCCCGGACAGATCGACTACACCCCAACCCGGATCACCGTCACGATCGACCCGCCGCACGCCCCCCGCATCGCCCGCGCCCTGAACCTCCTGATCGACCAGATCAACAACAATCCACCCAAGCTCACCGGCGACCGCCGACCGATCAGCTACCAGATCAGCGCAAAACCTTGACATCACGCGCCGCCCTACTACCGGAGGTCTGAGGCTCGCGATCGGCCGCCCGCCCGAGGCGACGCTGATCCTGCTCGACGACGACGGCAGGCCGTGGGACAAGAACGCGTGGCAGATATGGCGCGCCGACCGCTGGGCGCCGGCGTGCCGGGCGGCGGGACTCGATCCCGTCCCGCGCCCGTATGACCTGAGGCACTCGTTCGCCTCGCTGCTGCTGGCGGAGGGCAAGCAGCCGATCTGGTGCGCGAAGCAGCTGGGGCACACGCTCGCGGTGTTCCTGTCGACGTACGCGCATCTCATCGACGAGTTCGAAGACCACGAGCGGATCGACCCGGACGCGGAGATCGCGAAGGCACGGCGCGAAGTCGGTACGCATTCGGTACGCACGGCGGCGAGATGAGCCTGCGTATCAATCCCCCCCACCCCACAAAATCCCTGCAAATCCAGCTATACCGCTACCGGGATTCGAACCCGGGTTTCCGCCGTGAGAGGGCGGGGCCAGGGTGCGTGTACGTGCCTGAAAGTGCGCGACAGTCCCTGGTCTCGCTGGGTTCGAGCAGATCCGAGGGGACGCTGGAGCACCACTCCGGTATCTGGGATGTTCCTCTCTCGTTCCCTCGCGCCCCGGGCCGTAGGCTGTAGCTGGCGCTCGACATGGCATTGAGCGACGGGCGCTGAAGGGGCTCGGGTTGGTCGGGGGTTCCTAGGGCCTCCTCCGGCCCCTCCCGGGGTCGCGGAACGCGCGCGACCCGCTCCCACCGTCCAACTCGGCACGCGCCGCCGGTGGATCCACGGTCGGCATCGGGCGCGTCGACCCCCTCCCCTGGGGTCCGTCCGTGCTGGCGGGCGTCCCAGAAACGGTGGGTTGGTGGGATATGAGACGCCGCGTCCGCGTCGTGCCGTCGCTCGGTGCTGATCCCAAAGTAGTGCTTCGGGAGCGGATCGTGCAGGGGGCACGGAACGGTTTCGCGACCCCGTTTGCCGTGCATCCGTCTCGCTGATGTGCAAGACTCGCCACGGTTCGTTTTAGCTGCGCGCGGCGTCCGTCCTCCACCGGACGCCGCGCTTTTTCTTGCTGTCCGACCGACTTGCAAGAGTTCCGATCCCAGCGAGAACGAAAACCCGTGGAGGGTGCGTTGGACGCCTTACCGGCCTGGAACGTAAGCGGGGTCTGGATCTTCAACTTTGCCGACGCGCGCGCCGCAGGCCGCGCGATGGGAGCGCGGCCGGTGCAGCTCGTCGTCCGCTCGCTGCGCGCACCCATACGGGGCACGAGGCGACCCCTCAGACCGTGCGCACGCCGCCGTCGTCGCACGCCACGGCAGACGCGCGGCCCCGACGACGACCCGGACCCAGACCCACCCGGGGCTGAGGAGGGCCACCGTGCCGGAGGCGCGGCGTGAGCGCCACCGCCACCAGCGCGTTCGAGGCGGCGCGAGACTTCGCCGAGCACGGCCTGCCCGTGTTCCCCGTCCACACCGCCGTGGACGGGCGCTGTTCGTGCGGGAAGAAGGCCTGCGACCGCCGGGGTAAGCACCCCCGGACTCAGAACGGCCTCGACGCCGCGAGCACCGACGAACGCGCGTTGCTCGCCTGGAACGACCGCTGGCCGGACGCAAACTGGGCGCTCGCCTGCGGCACGCACGCGTCGGTGATCGACATCGACTCCAAGGCCGGAGCCGACCCGTCCGAGGTCCTCGCCGACTACGGGCTTGGGGACCGGCCGACTGTTTGGACGGGCAAGGCGCTCGAAGGTGATCTCGTGGGCGTACGGGGAGCGCACGTCTACTGCGCTCCCGGCGTTCGCACAGGACTCACCGCGGCCGCCGGTGTCGAGATACGCGGCGACCGTGCCTACGTGCTGCTGCCCGGCAGCCGCCACACCTCCGGTGTCGCCTACGAATGGCGGAACGGTGCCCGGCCGTGGGACGTGGAACTGCGACCGGTGCCCGGGGCGCTCGTCCCTCCGCGGGCCGAGAAGTGCGCGGCGTCCGCACCGCGTGACCCCGACGAGCGCGTCCCGCACGGTGCGAGGCACACCCACCTGAAGGACTTCTCTGTCCGACTCGCGCGTGCGGGCGTGACCGATGAGCGCGTGATCCTCGCGCACCTGTGGACGCACTTCAGGGAGACGTGCGATCCGGAGCCGCCGCCGGAGCCGGGGAGGATTGAGAAGCTCGCCGCCTGGGCGACCAGCAGCGACATCGCCGAGCGGGAGCGCCGACGTGAGCACATCAAGCGGGACGCCAAAGCGGCGCTGCTCGAAGTGAGCACGATTCTCGGGATGCGGACGGACGATCCGCTGGTTCACGCCGAGCGGCCTGCCGATCACAAGGACACGCCACTCACGGCGCGTACGGCGAGCGGCCTGGAGTTTCGCTGGGACCACCAGCGCGACATGATGAAGCCCGACGACCTGCTCTACCCGGTGCTGGCAGCGAAAGGAGTGCCCGGCCCGCCGAAGCTGCCGCTGTCGAAGCCGCAGGCCATGGCGGCCTACAAGCTGCTCGTGGACGCCTGCGACACGTTCGAGCGACTCAACCCACTCGACGAAACGCACGAGTGGGTTGACGGCTTCGAGGGGATAGCGGTTGAGATCTCCGCCGACCTCTCGGACCGGGCGACAAAGTACGCCGCGACGCTGGACATGGAGGAATACCAACCGGCGGCAGACGAGTACAGCGTCAGGGACCGGCACCGGTGGCAGGCACCCCCGATCCTGGTGGACTCCGCCAGCGGTGACCGCTTCATCGGCGTCAAGGATCTCGCCGACTACGTCCGAAAGGACCGGCTGGTAACGGTCTCGTGGGCGGACCTGAGAGCGCGGATGAAGGAGATCGGCTGGGAGGCCCACCTTCTCCAGCAGCACCAGCCGGACGTGCCCCGCAAGGAAGCCGGGCACCCCAAGCTCAAGACCTTCCGGCGGCGCGCATGACCCCTGTACCGCGGTATTGCGGGCTGTACCCCATAACTCGACTTTCGCACTTCATAGTCCAGCGGCTGCCCATGCTCGTTGGACTTGCGCTATTTCCGCGGGTTGGGGGGCGCATCCCCGTCCTGGGTGAAATTGCGCGGCGATGATCACGCGGCGGAGCTTGGCGAGCATGTCGGCGAACGAGGGGGTGGTCTTGGTGAGGTACCACGGGGAGCGTTGGCGGTGTTCCTCGACGTCTGTGGGGTGGTGGCCTGAGAGCGCGTACCAGATGATCGTTAGGGTCATGCACAGGAACTGGAAGGGGACGGTCCGCTCGACCGCTTTGCGGGTGCGGTTGCGCGCGTCGCCGACGCCCGCCAGCTCCTTGCCTTCCTCGTAGGTGACTTCGGTTGGCCAGCGCTCGGCGTAGCGCTCGATCAGCTGGGCGGCGCTCGCGTCGAGGTCGGTGGAGACGAGCGCCAGCTCGTAGCCCTGGGGCTTGGTGGCGTCTTGGATCAGTACCACCTGGACGGGCTGCTGGGCGAACGCCTCATACCATAGGCATTGGAACGCGTGGACCATCACCTGCTCGGTTTTGCCGTAGCGGCGGACGGTTGTCTTGACCCATTGGGTGGCAAGGTCGGTCGCGATCTGCTTGAGCTTCGGCAGGCGCGGACCCTTCTTCGGCGGCCGGCCGCGCTTGCGCTGCCCTTCGGGCGGTCGGGGCGGCGCTAGGTGATTGAGCGCGGCGTTCGCTTTCAGGCGGGAGGTGACGGTCACGTTCTCCGGCACGCCGGCGAACGCGCCCGAGGCGTAGGCGGCGTCGCCGACCATGTGGATCATCCGCCCGGGGAACCGCCCCGCCAGCAGGCACAGCATCTCCCTTGCCAGCCGGGGTTTGGATGGCCTGAGCGGATCTGCCTTGCCCTTCGCGATCTCCTTGCGGCGCGGGAGCCAGAGCCGGAACAGCACCATCAGGCAGACGGTCCGCTCAAGGAACGCAAGCTTGACGTTGATCCCGGCGGTGACCCAGTTGTTGCCCCACGCGACCGCACCCCGGTCTGAGTTTGCGGTCGCGTCGTGATGCCAGAAGCAGGCGTGAATCTTGCGCCCTCGGCGCTTTGCCAGCGTGTCATCGACCGGCACGATCAGCGGCGCGCCGGGCTCGAGCAGCCGCTCGACGATCAGATCCGCGATCCGGAGCCCGAGCTCTTGGACTGACCAGCGCGCACCGCTGAGGAACCGGTGCGCGCGAGCGTGATGCCAGACCCCGGAGAGCCTCGAGCCGACCAGCATCCCGCACACGGTGCGCAGCGACGTCTGCGAGATCTGGCCAACGACCATCGCCCTGAACGTCTCAAACGTCGGGCGAGAGAAACATGGCGCGAACAGGAGCAGAAGCTCCTCCAGCGAAGATGGGACGCAGAGCATCGGCGGCAACCCCCATGGGCAGCCGCGAACGGGCCTCCCACCCGACCGCGGAAATGGGGCTCTCCGGGCATGATCGGGGGTGACGACACACGAACACGCGTTTTCTTTCTGGCCCTCCGAACCGCGTCACCCGTATTCCGCCACGACGCTCGCTCGACCCCGGGATGACCCGGTGCGCACGCACGGCAAACGGCGCAACGAGAAGGGAATGGAGCAGGCAGCTCCCCGGCACGCCACGACCCCCGTCAACGCGGGCAGCGACCCCGACGCCCCCCAACGACGCCCTATGGGGCGAGTCTCGCCATGATCATCCGGATGCGCCTGCGCGCAGGCGCGGCCATCCCTGGCCGCTTGAGCACGCATCCGCTGTGCCCACGATCGCCGGGCACGGGGCCCAGCGAGCAGTCCACAACCCAGCAGCAGAGGCGCACGCGACTTCCACCCGCCGCTCCGACGACCAAAAGCCCTGCTCAGGACGGAATCTCGATCGAGAGTCACCCCCGATCATCCACGGAGCCCCGGAAATGGTCATCGAACAACCACCGCTTCGGGGAAGCTGCCGGTGCTCCTTCCCCGCACCTCTGCGGCGCGCCCGCTCAGCCGCCCAGACCGCTCACAACGACCACCCCGACATCGTCACCCCGGCCGCGTCCGCATGCCCGCTCACAACCTCAAAAGTGCGAAAGTCGAGCCATAACGGAAAGTAGAAAATCCAGCGTTCACGGGCTGTACCACGGTGTACCACGGTTCATACGTGTGCGCGCGCGTGTGCGCGCACGTGCGTGCGGTAAGTGGTACACCGTGGTACAGGGGTACAAAACGGGGGTTTTCGGGGTCCAGGGTGCGGCTTGTACCCCAGTGCGAGGGCGCAACGGTGGTTGACCGATGAGCACGCCACCGCTCCCCGGGCCGCTGCTCAGCCCGTCCGAAGCCGCCGCCCTTGGCGTGATCGACAGCCTGCCGCCCGATCACTGGGAGCGCTGGAGCGCCCGGTGCGCCGCCCGCATCCGCGCTCAGCCCACCCCCTGTGTGTGTGGACCGTTCAGCGCGCCGGACGGCGCACGCTGCGGGCGCTGCTTCGGAACAGTGCTGCCGTGAGCGCCTCCTTCCTCGGGATCCTGGTCGACGAACTGGAGCGAAGCCCTGAGCTGGCCGCCCGGTACGCGGCTGCGCTCCGACCCCACTTGCCTCCGACCGAGGACGGGAGGCCGTCTCGTCTGCTGACCACGGGCGAGGCGGCCGAGATCCTGAACCTGAGCCCGAGGACGCTCACCCGCGCCGCCGCCGCCGGGCGCGTCGAGGGAGCCGTGCGCGTCGGCAGAAGCTGGCGGTTCGAGGCCGACGAGTTGGCACTCAACCCGCCCGCGAGCAGCACGGCCACGGCAGCGCCACCGTCACGGTCACACCGACGATCGGGCAGCACCGCCGCGGCAGCGATCCGCGGATCAACCCAAACCGCAACCGGGGGACACCCGGGGGAGGTAAACGCGTGAGCAAGCCAACCACGGAGCGCTTCAAGCCTCGCGGCCTCTGGAGCGCCGCAGAGCATCTCCTGGGTGTGCGGTCGTCGTCGCCTTCGAGCGGCCGAAGAACGGCAGCGGCGCCGCGACGTGCGGTCTGCTATTCGGCATCGGCCTGCGCGGCGTGGTCGTGCCAATGGACGATCTGTCGTGCCCGGGGATCGGTGACGGGCTCCGGCTGTCAGCGTTCGTGGCGGCGGAGGCGGAGCGGTGAGCGCCGAGCTGACCGATAAGGCCGCGCGCCAGTTCCGCGAGTTGCAGTCGCAGTTGCCGGATGACTTCGAGCAGGCCCGCGCCGTTCTGACAGGCATGACCGCCAACTGGCCCATCCTCACCCCCGAGGAGGTAAAGCGAGCGCGAGATGCAGGCGTGAATCCGACGAAGCCTCGCGCTTCAGCCCAGGAGCTGGCAGAGCGTCGGATTGCTACCTCGTGGCTGACCACGACCGCCGACCGTCCGCTCAGCCGCCGGGGCGTCGCCTATCGCGCCGAGGCGCTGCTCGGGTTGCCGAAGACCGAGACCGTGTGCGGCTACATCGAGTACTGCACTCATGAGCTGCGCGACAGCGGGCTGCTGGACTGGGAGTTGATCCGCGACGGTCGTCGCACGACTCTGCGGCATGGGCGCTACAACGATGTCCCCGACGCGCTGCGGGCGCTGGCGCACTGGTACGAGCGCGTGCTGTGGGCGGATGCCCCGGTGAAGGCGCAGGTCTGGATCGAGAAGGAAGACATCGCGACGGCGCTGGCTCCGCACGCGCAGGCTCTCGGGCTTGACGTGTGGCCCGCCAGCGGCTTCACCGAAGCGGGCTTCCTGCGCGGGGGGATGAAGAAGGCCGGTGGGGACGGACGTCCGCTGGTGATCTTCGGTCTAGGGCCTGTCGCGCTTCCGCGTAGACGAGACTGGCTGCGAAGGACGTGGGGCTAGACCTATGCCACGCCTCGGACATAGGCTGCACTCATGGACGACGAAAACCAACGCAGAATCCAAGCCTTCATCGCTACGAAGTGGAAGCAGGGCCAGTGTCCGGTCTGCGGAGTCAACAGTTGGCAAGTCGCTGTCGAGATGGGCGAGATGCCGATGTCCAGGTCGGCGGGGATGGCTTACCCCCTGTTTCCGATCTTCTGCACCAACTGCGGGTACACGCTGCTGTTCAACGCTGGGATCGCTGGACTACTGCCGGGGACGGAGACGGCAGAGCCTCCCCCGGCAGGGTCGTCGAAGGTTGAGTCGTGACGGCTCCCGACCCTCCGCCGACCGTTCCGACCTCGAACGTCTCCCTCACTCCCCCGGCTCAGACCGTGACCTTCGAGGCCCATGCGGTGGGGGTCGGGATGACTGAGGATCACTATGAGTGGGTCAAGACGCGGATGCGGGGCGAGATCAAGGGAAGCCACACCTCATCCATTTGGCTCGCCCTCGCCTTGGCGGCGCTGGGCATTGTGGCGACGCTAGGAGCGTGGGTCGCTATCGGCTCGCGGGGCAGGTGAGCAGTGAAGATTGGTGCTCTTGGTGGTGGTGACGGGCGGCGGTCACAGCGGTCTGCGCGTCCGTCGCCGGGGTGGCTGAGCGTTGGGGGGGCTTCTGGCCCTGGGGAGCCGCCCCCGGGGCTTGTCAGCTGGTGTTGAGGATCGCCAGGCCGCCTGCGCGGTGCAGCTTGAGCAGGTTGTGGATCGCGCACTCCAGTCGCCACTGCGCACGGGCGGCCGGTTTGCCACGTATCAGGACTCGGCGGCCGTCTTGGACGGTGCCGATCTGGCCGAACACCGGCTCGACGATCGCTTTGCGCCGGCTGTAGATCGCCCGGCCTTTCTTGGTTCTGGTCTTGCGCGCCATCCGCTGCTTGGGGGTCGCGTCGGTGGGGATCGGTCCGCGCGGTGCCGGCGGCTGGGGCTCTGAGTGCTTGAACCGCCCAGTCGCGATGTAGGGATCAACTCCGTGCTGCTCGCAGGTCGTGACGTTCTCCTCGGAGAAGTAGCCGCCGTCCGCGGTCATCACCGCGCCGTCGGGCAGCTCGGCGCCGATCGCCTCGAGGTTCTGATCAAGCTGCTCGAGCGCCGGCTGAAGCTGACACTGATCGGCGGCCTCATCAGACAGCTCCGCGACGACGATCACCTGGGCGACGGAGTCAACGACCGCCTGGCCTGAGTAGCACTGGTGAAAGGACCCATCCGCGGTCTTCATGATCTTCGACTCAGGATCGGTGAAGTTGCGCTGTGCGGTGGGCTTGGGCGCGAACGGGTCGCGCCCATCACGCGGCGCTCGCGGCTGCTTGCCTTGGGCCTCAAGCTCGGCGCGCCGCGCGGTCTCCGCCTCGCGCGCCTCGGCCTCGAGTGCCTCCTTCGCCTTCCGGATCTTCGCCAAACGCTGCTCGCGACGCTGAAGCTCCTCAGCCTCGAGTGCCTCCTTGGCCTCCCGGATCTTCGCCAGCCGCTGCTCGCGACGCGTCAGCTCCTCGGGCAGCTCGTCGCCGCGGCGATCGGGACCGAAGCGCTCATCCTCTTCGGCATCGATCTGCTCGGCCTCGGACAGCAACGCCGCGACGTTCGCTTGGATCTCAGCGATTTCAGCCTCAAGCTGCTGCTCCTTGGTGACCATCCGCTCATAGCTCATCGCCTTATGCCGCGAAGCGTTCGCGCGCAGCTTCGTCCCATCCAACGCCAAGCTCCCAAGCCCGACCAACTTCGCCTGCTTGCACAACCGCAGCGCCTGCACGAACAACTCCCCCAACGCCTCCAGATGCCGCTTGCGAAACCTTGCGATCGAGCGGTAATCAGGGTGCTGGTCGGCGCATAACATCCGCACCGCCACATCCCTGAACGTCGCGCGCTCCAGCTTGCGCGAAGACATCACCGCGTTCGCGTACCCGTAGATCAGCAGCTTGACCATCAACCTCGGGTCATACGGCGGAAAGCCACGCTCCTCCTCATAAGAGTCATAGATCGCCTGAAGGTCAAGCGTGCCGGACTCCACCAAGTCAGACACGAAATGCGCCAGATCCCCCTCCGGAACCCACTCCGCCAACACCGGCGCCATCAACAACACCTGGTCGGGGTCATACCGACGAAAGGTCTTCTCCTCACCCACCGCCCGACGGTCAGCCACCACCGACTCGTCGGCCTCCACCTCCACCAACCGCTCCTGCGCCACCGCCATTGCCATCCGATCCTCCTGGTCGCGTGCACCAGGAATCGTCTTAAACGCACCGGACGTTCCCGCCGAACGGTTGACTACTCAACCGCCCGGCATAAAGCGGTTACTGACCCAGGCTCCTAGCGGTGACGATTACGTCCGCAACCCTGCCCGCGGCCACAAAGGGCAAACTCGAAGTGGCAGCGTGGGCTGGGGGTCTTGTCACGGCGATCTTTGTCGTCATTCATATAGTGATGTGGAAGGGCTCAGACAGACGGGCGGCCGCCCTCATCAAGGAGATGGACCTTCACTGCTTCCGCGTTGCCGTGCCGCCGATGGAGGCATCGTCACGCGCCCTAGGTGCGACGAGCGGTCCGGGAGTGCGCAGCGCGACCTATCGCCATCAAGTATCCCGAGAGGCGAGCTGATGTTACGGATACGGTTCGGGCCCTTATTCGAGACGGCAACATTCCCTTCACCGCTGACAATCAGACGCTAGTGGGGGGGGAGGATCCGGCGCCGAATGAGCTAAAGGAACTGGTGATTGAGTGCCAGCGCTCGGGGGGTCGGTGGTCAGCCATCACCCTGGCGTTCAAGGAGGGCGAAACCGTTGATCTTCCCTTCCTAGCCGTGGTGTAACGCGCCCGAATCATGGGGTAGGCCGACGATGGAGCCAACCAAGACACGCCCATTTGCAGCCACTCGGCAGTTTCGCCAATCCCACCTAGCCGACCGACAGGCTTTAGCGATCCTACTGACCAACAAATGGGATCAGGTCCGCGCCTGGCTGCTGGAAGGCGCCGCGTGACCGCCCCCCACCACCTCACAGCCCCTTACAGCAACACGCCCGGCTGGAGGCCGCGAGGCGAGCGACTGCGCCCCTCGCAGAGCGCGGCATAAGGAGGAGCAATGAGCGGTTCGGTGGGTTCACGCCGTTTGACGGTCCAATGCGGCTTGAGCGCGACGAGCCGCTGGCCGTGATGATTGGCGGCCGAGCCAGCTCGGACGCGTCGCCCGATGAACCCCTGCGCTCGACGTCGACGCGGCGGATGCGGGGATCCCGCTGACGGACCTCCGTGAGTGGCTCGGGCACGCCGACCTCGCGACGACGTCGATCTACGCCCGGTACTACTGCGCGAGGGCGAGGCCGAGCGGGTCGAGCGTGTGATGACGGCAGCCTAGACCCACGGCACCCCAGGCTTTCCGATGAGCTAGTGCGTCACAGCTCCCGACGTTCAAGCCAGGTGAGCCGGATAACCTGCCGCCGCCCTCGGTGGACCAGCAATCCAGCGACGTACTCAGCATCTTCGCGCGGATCGGGCGTAACGATCACGCGAACGTCGTCGTTTGGGCTCGTCAGCCCCTCTGAGAAGTGAAACGGGTCACGTTCAAGGTAGAACGTCCAGGTCCGGCGATGAACGTCGACGCGCATCCCCGCCTCAGAAAGCGCGTCGAATTCGGCCTCGAATTCGTCGCTTGCTTCGATCCGCCATTCGGGCGGCAGGAGCATCAAGCGCCGGTGGGATATCCCAGATCGGCGAAGCGGCGTCTCGCCAACTTCATCATCTCTTGCGATGGTCGAGCCGGAGTCAGAGCCGCCTCGTACGGGATTTCTTCTCGATCTTGGGTGGCGCGCCAAGCGGGATGCTCGTGCGATACATCACTGACCTTCCAGCTCGGTTGGCTCGCCAGCTCGGCCATCTTCATGTCAAGCAGGACTTTCTCCCATGACTCCAGATATAGGGTCTTCGGTTTGCGCGTCGGGACCAGCTTGGACTCATCCCCAGCGAAGTCGCCACCGACGACCTTGGCCTCGCCCGCCAGCACCAGTTGGTTCTGGATGTCGTAGAGCACAGGTGGGAAGGGACCAAACTCCCAGTGCTCGTACCTCGCGCCGGTGACCGCTTCGCCCTCCTCGGCGAATGCGGCGAAGTCCGCATAGAAGAGCGTCTTTGCGAGTTTGATGCGACCGAACCCCGCATCTTGCCTCGTCCGCCACGCGATGTAGAGGACGGCTTCGCGGAACCGACCGGCGTCGAACTCAATCGCCATCACAGATCCCTCGGTTGCGTCACGGCGAGCTTCAAGGCATCAGTGTAGTTCGTCGCTCGGCCGCCGCGTCCTCGTTCCACCACAGGCGGGCGTTCAGCTTATCGCCGCTGCGCGTCGGGAGCCTTGCAGCCACGGTTGGCTGGCTTGGAGGACGCAGTCGAGGAGTCCGCCAAGGCCGTCGAGAGCGCGATGAAGGTGCTGATCGACGAGAGAGCCTCACTCGCATCGGGACGGAGACGGCCAATTCTCTGATCGAGATCCTCAATCCTCAAAGAGGGGGACGTAATCCCGGACTACGCCGACCAGATGCTGTTCGCTGCGGCGCGCATTCGCAATGCGGCTGGTGGCCACGGCACCGGAAGCAGACATAGACCCGACGACCTCGCCATCGCCTGTGTTGCGGTTGCCGGGGTGGCGATCACCTACCTCGGCGGCAAGCTGCCATAGCTGTGCGTTCAGGCTTCAGTGTGCTCGTGAGCGTGGGGCAGATGTGCCCAACCAACGTCTGCAAGATCGCCCATGCGCTGAGCGCTTGAACATCCGATCCAGCCGACGCCGAGGCGAATCGTCGGACGGTGGTCGGGAGGCAGCCGTGTCCCGATCGTCTTAGACGTTGCTCAGGCGCTAGGAGCGTGGGTCGCTATCGGCTCGCGGGGCAGGTGAGCAGTGAAGATTGGTGCTCTTGGTGGTGGTGACGGGCGGCGGTCACAGCGGTCTGCGCGTCCGTCGCCGGGGTGGCTGAGCGTTGGGGGGGCTTCTGGCCCTGGGGAGCCGCCCCCGGGGCTTGTCAGCTGGTGTTGAGGATCGCCAGGCCGCCTGCGCGGTGCAGCTTGAGCAGGTTGTGGATCGCGCACTCCAGTCGCCACTGCGCACGGGCGGCCGGTTTGCCACGTATCAGGACTCGGCGGCCGTCTTGGACGGTGCCGATCTGGCCGAACACCGGCTCGACGATCGCTTTGCGCCGGCTGTAGATCGCCCGGCCTTTCTTGGTTCTGGTCTTGCGCGCCATCCGCTGCTTGGGGGTCGCGTCGGTGGGGATCGGTCCGCGCGGTGCCGGCGGCTGGGGCTCTGAGTGCTTGAACCGCCCAGTCGCGATGTAGGGATCAACTCCGTGCTGCTCGCAGGTCGTGACGTTCTCCTCGGAGAAGTAGCCGCCGTCCGCGGTCATCACCGCGCCGTCGGGCAGCTCGGCGCCGATCGCCTCGAGGTTCTGATCAAGCTGCTCGAGCGCCGGCTGAAGCTGACACTGATCGGCGGCCTCATCAGACAGCTCCGCGACGACGATCACCTGGGCGACGGAGTCAACGACCGCCTGGCCTGAGTAGCACTGGTGAAAGGACCCATCCGCGGTCTTCATGATCTTCGACTCAGGATCGGTGAAGTTGCGCTGTGCGGTGGGCTTGGGCGCGAACGGGTCGCGCCCATCACGCGGCGCTCGCGGCTGCTTGCCTTGGGCCTCAAGCTCGGCGCGCCGCGCGGTCTCCGCCTCGCGCGCCTCGGCCTCGAGTGCCTCCTTCGCCTTCCGGATCTTCGCCAAACGCTGCTCGCGACGCTGAAGCTCCTCAGCCTCGAGTGCCTCCTTGGCCTCCCGGATCTTCGCCAGCCGCTGCTCGCGACGCGTCAGCTCCTCGGGCAGCTCGTCGCCGCGGCGATCGGGACCGAAGCGCTCATCCTCTTCGGCATCGATCTGCTCGGCCTCGGACAGCAACGCCGCGACGTTCGCTTGGATCTCAGCGATTTCAGCCTCAAGCTGCTGCTCCTTGGTGACCATCCGCTCATAGCTCATCGCCTTATGCCGCGAAGCGTTCGCGCGCAGCTTCGTCCCATCCAACGCCAAGCTCCCAAGCCCGACCAACTTCGCCTGCTTGCACAACCGCAGCGCCTGCACGAACAACTCCCCCAACGCCTCCAGATGCCGCTTGCGAAACCTTGCGATCGAGCGGTAATCAGGGTGCTGGTCGGCGCATAACATCCGCACCGCCACATCCCTGAACGTCGCGCGCTCCAGCTTGCGCGAAGACATCACCGCGTTCGCGTACCCGTAGATCAGCAGCTTGACCATCAACCTCGGGTCATACGGCGGAAAGCCACGCTCCTCCTCATAAGAGTCATAGATCGCCTGAAGGTCAAGCGTGCCGGACTCCACCAAGTCAGACACGAAATGCGCCAGATCCCCCTCCGGAACCCACTCCGCCAACACCGGCGCCATCAACAACACCTGGTCGGGGTCATACCGACGAAAGGTCTTCTCCTCACCCACCGCCCGACGGTCAGCCACCACCGACTCGTCGGCCTCCACCTCCACCAACCGCTCCTGCGCCACCGCCATTGCCATCCGATCCTCCTGGTCGCGTGCACCAGGAATCGTCTTAAACGCACCGGACGTTCCCGCCGAACGGTTGACTACTCAACCGCCCGGCATAAAGCGGTTACTGACCCAGGCTCCTAGGCGCGACGACGGGGCAGCTCTTACCTCTCGGTCCCTGTCAGCGGGTCGGACGTCCGCTTCCAGCGGCGATTCGACGCCCCCGATGAGTTACTAGGATTCGACCCGTCCTAACGACTTGGGCCGAGAAGCTGGAGGACGTGCTTTGCCGCTGACGCTACCGCAGCTTGAGCGCCATCTCTTCGCAGCCGCGGACATCCTGCGCGGGAAGATGGATGCCTCGGAGTTCAAGGAGTACATCTTCGGGATGCTGTTCCTGAAGCGATGCTCCGACGTCTTTGACGAGCGCTGGCAGGAGATCATCAACCGCGAGATAGGGAAAGGTCGCTCGCCGGTCGAAGCTGAGAAGCGCGCGAACCATCCGGGGTTCTACGCCGAGACCTTCTTCGTCCCAGAGGCAGCACGCTGGGACTTCATCAGGGACGAGCTTCATCACGGCGTTGGCGACGGGCTCAACATGGCACTCGCAGCGCTTGAAGAGACCAACACGTCGCTCGACGGCGTTCTGACCCACATCGACTTCAATCGACGCGTCGGACAGTCGAAGATCTCGGATCAGAGGCTGCGGGATCTGGTGCAGCACTTCTCGAAGTACCGGCTTCGCAACGAGGATTTCGAGTTTCCGGACCTGCTCGGCGCGGCGTACGAATACCTGATTCGCGACTTCGCTGGCTCTGCTGGTAAGAAGGGTGGCGAGTTCCACACGCCGCGATCGGTCGTGCGGCTGATGGTGCGGCTCGCCAAGCCAGAAGAAGGAATGCGGATCTACGACCCGTGCTCTGGCTCTGGCGGCATGCTCATCCTCTCAAAGGAGTACCTGGACGAGCACGGCCTGAACGCCAAGAATCTTCGCCTCTACGGGCAAGAGTCAAACGGCGGCGTGTGGTCAATCTCGGGGCTCCGTGGATGATCGGGGGTGACTCTCGATCGAGATTCCGTCCTGAGCAGGGCTTTTGGTCGTCGGAGCGGCGGGTGGAAGTCGCGTGCGCCTCTGCTGCTGGGTTGTGGACTGCTCGCTGGGCCCCGTGCCCGGCGATCGTGGGCACAGCGGATGCGTGCTCAAGCGGCCAGGGATGGCCGCGCCTGCGCGCAGGCGCATCCGGATGATCATGGCGAGACTCGCCCCATAGGGCGTCGTTGGGGGGCGTCGGGGTCGCTGCCCGCGTTGACGGGGGTCGTGGCGTGCCGGGGAGCTGCCTGCTCCATTCCCTTCTCGTTGCGCCGTTTGCCGTGCGTGCGCACCGGGTCATCCCGGGGTCGAGCGAGCGTCGTGGCGGAATACGGGTGACGCGGTTCGGAGGGCCAGAAAGAAAACGCGTGTTCGTGTGTCGTCACCCCCGATCATGCCCGGAGAGCCTCAATCTCGAAGATGAACATGATCCTCCACGACATCGCGGACGCGGACGTCCGCAACGGTGACACCCTTGCCGAGCCGCTGCATGTGGAAGGCGGCGAGTTGATGCGGTTCGACCGGGTGATCACGAATCCCCCGTTCAGCCAGAACTACACGCGGGACGGGATGCCGTTCCCGGAGCGTTTCCGCTTATCTGTGCAGGCGCGTCGTGTCAAGTGGCCGCCTGAAGTTTTCTTGGTTGACGTCGGTGGGTCGTTAGATCCCCCCGACGTCATTGTGATTTTGCGCCGGCAGCGGTGCTCTGTCACCCCTTGGGGCGGCCGGAGGGCCGAGCGCGAAGCGCTTGACAGGTGCGCCGGTGGCGGCGCTATTGGTTGTGTGCGCGCGGGCGCCCAGGCTTATCTCGGTCCACGACCTGGGGTTGGCTCCCGGCCGGCGACATGATGGTTGATGGGGTGTTGTTCCCGCTGGGTGAAGCGTTGCGGCCGCTCGGTCTTTGGAGGCCGTCCACGCGAACGTGGCGGCAGCGGAATGCCGGGAGCTGGCCGCGGTGCATCGGTGACGTTCAGGCATAGCGCGCACGGGAAGTTCTCACGCGGGCGCGAGTGCCTCGTCTCCGAGTTCTCTGAGCGTGTGATAGCTCCGTTTGAGGAGTTTGCGAGCAAGCGCAAGGCAGGCGCGGTTACCGCCGAGTCGCTCAGCGGCCTGGTGGTAGTAGGCGTAGTCGGGGCTCGTCTTGCGCCTCGCTGCTTGTGCGGCCTCATAGAGCGCCCAGCGCAACGCGGGCGGTCCTTGGCGGGAGAGGTGCCCGGGCGCGCGACGCTTGTCAGAGGCATGCACGGTGATGTCCATTCCGCCGTAGCGGACCGCTTCGCGCGAGGAGGAGAACCGGGTGCAGTCGCCGAGTTCGGCGAGGATCACGACGCTCGTCAGCGCGCCGATCCCATAATGCGCGGCCTGCAACGCCCGACACCCCTTCTGGCGGCGCGCGTAGGAGCAAAGCTCCTTATCCAGCGGCACGATACGAACCTCGAGCGCATCGATCATCCCGAGCGCGACCGTGATCTGCTCCCGTCCCGCGGCCGGTAGGGCGAGCTGCTCCACCCACGCGCGGTTCTCGCGGGTAAGCAAGCCAGCACGCTTGGGCAGCCCGTGGTGATAGAGCACGGCCTGCATCCGCTGCTGCCACTCGCCGCGCTGATCAACCAGCGTGTGGCGCAACCTCACCCGCGCGCGAAGGTCCAACAGGTGGTCCGGCGCGATCCAGCACTCCGGCAGCCGGCCAGCCATCAGCAGCTCCCGCAAATGCCGCGCGTCCGCCCGGTCGTTCTTCGCGCGCTTCTTGCTCCCGCGCAGCGCGCTCGTCTCCGCGGGCTCCGCGAGATGCACAGTGGCGCCGACCCGGCGGAGCTCCTCGACAACGAACCGCCAACCCGTCGTCGCCTCCAACGCCACCTCGAGCTCCAAACCCTCAAACCGAGCCAAGAACTTCCGCACGCCCGAGCGGTCCGCTGGCACGATCCGACCGCGCGAGACCTCCCCCGTCACGGTATCGAGCCACTCCGCGGTGATCTGCGCCCGATGCTGATCCAAACCCATCACGATCGACATATCGCACTCCTCGCCAAGCCTTCGCCTAAAACGTCGAGCACCACTGCCCGCAACACACGCGCAGCGTCCAGCCCGACCCATCGCATACCGTGGGACACGGTCGGTACCTCCCTGTTCGAATGGCCGGCGCGCGCGGCTCGTACCCGCGCGTGCCTTTCAGCCTATGCCGTTCGACGCGGAGGACCGGCCACCTTCAACACGGACCTCACGCCGACCTGCTCATGCCATCTTTGGGTTCTGCCCCGAGACCGGGAAGAAAGCCGACCTGATGTTCGTCCAGCACATGCTCGCGGTTCTACGCGCTGGCGGGATCGTCGTGACCGTCATGCCGCACTGCGTGCTGTTTCGGGGCGGAGCCGAGAAGGAGATCCGTACCGGCCTGCTCGATGAGGACATGGTGGATACGGTCATCGGTCTGGGGCCGCAGCTCTTCTACGGAACCGGCATCCCCGCGTGCATTCTCGTGCTTCGCGCACCGGAAGCTAAGCCGCTGGAGCGCCGCAGCAAGGTGCTCTTCATCAACGCGGACCGCGACTACCGTGAAGGCCGCGCGCAGAACACCATCGAGCCACAGCACATCGAGAAGATCGCCGCCGCCTACGAGGCGTTCGAGGACATCGAGCGCTTCGCGCGCGTGGTCGCCCGGGAAGAGCTGCGGCAGAACGACGACAACCTCAATATCCGCCGTTACGCCGACACCGCACCCGAGCCGGAGCCCCAGGACGTGCGTGCGCACCTACGCGGTGGCATCCCGCGCGGCGAGGTTGCCGAGAAGGCCGCGCTGTTCACGGCGCATGGACTCAATCCCAAGCGTCTGCTGGTCTCGCGTGACGGCGACTACCTCGACTTCGCCGAGCAAATAGAGGAGCGGGCCGACCTGCGCGCCGCGATCGAGAGCGACGGCGGCGTCCACGCCGCCGAGAACATAGTCCGCGAAGCGATCGATCAGTGGTGGTGGACAGACGTGACACCATACGTCGAGAAGGTCCCCTCAGGTGGCAGCCTCGCCGACCTGCGTGCCAAGCTCATATCAAGCTTCGAGCAAGCGCTTCGGCCCTCCGGCCTGCTCGACCGCTCCGAGGTCGGCGGCATCATCGCGAAGTGGTGGTGGGATGCCCAGCCTGATCTGAAGGCGCTCGCCGCTCGTGGCTTTGCAGGTCTTGTCGAGGCGTGGCAGACCTCAATCGTCGACGCGCTCGAAGAGCCAAAGTCAACGACGAACGCGCTTGAGCACCGACTCTCCGGAGCGCTGCTTCCCGACTACCTCGGACAGGTCGAAGAGCTGGAGGCGCAGGCATCTGAGATCGACGCCGCGATCAACGGGGCAACGACGGCGGACGGCGACAATGACGCCGAGGATGATGCGGACGAGGCGCTCTCCGAGGAAGAACTGAAGGGCTTGAAAAAGCAGCGTGCTGCGGTGAAGAAGCAGCTCAAGACTGCGAAGGGTGAGTTCGCCACGAAGCTCGAAACCGCCCGTCAGCAGCTCACCGACGATGAAGCCCGCGAGCTTGTGCTCAGCCTGTTCCTCGCTGACATCGCGGATCTGACGGAGCAGGAGATCACGCGTCACCGGCGCGAAATCATGAGCGCTTTTACGACCTGGTGGGACAAGTATCACGTCACGCTCGCCAGCATCGAGGCAGACCGCGACGCCGCATCCGAGAAGCTCGCCGGTTTCCTTGGGGGACTCGGATATGACTGATGCTGCACCATGGCCGTCTGTCGCGCTCTGCGACCTGACGCATGAGATAACGAGCGGGGCGACGCCCCAGTCGGGAAGCCCTCGGTACTACACCGAGCGTGATGACGGCATTCCCTTCGCGAAGATCGATGACCTAAGCGCTTCTGACGGGCAGTACATCGCCTCAACCATGCTGCATGTTACCGATGCGGCATTGCGAGAGACAGCGCTGAAGACCTACCCCGCGGGGACCATACTGCTGTCGATGTACGGGACAATCGGCCTGACCAAGATTGCTGCCCGGTCATTGTCGGCAAATCAGGCACTTGCCGCTCTCGTGCCGCCCTTTAGGTGCGATCCAAAGTTCCTGTACCACGTACTAGTGTGGTCACGCGCACAATGGGAGCGGTTCAAGGCCCAGACGACCCAAGCAAACCTCAGCGGAGCGATCGTAAGAGCGTTCCATATCCCTAATCCCCCGCTCGACCAGCAGCGGCGAATTGCCGAGATCTTGGACACCATCGACGAGCAGATCCGCAAGACCGAGCAGATCATCGCCATGCTCAAGCTTGGTAAGCACGGTTTGCTAATAGACCTTCTCACGCGCGGTCTCGACGATCAGGGTGAACTTCGTGACCCCGTCCGCCACCCCGGCCAATTCCGCGAGACGCCGTTCGGGAGAGTTCCGACTTCGTGGAAGGTGATTCCGCTTGGGACCCTTTGCCGCCGGATCACCTACGGGTTCACTAACCCAATGCCCACCGCAGCCAGCGGCCCCTGGATGCTCACCGCGGCCGACATCGGTTACGGATCGGTCAACCTAACGGCGGCTCGCCATACCACCGAATCGGCCTTCGAGCGAGACCTGAGCGACAAGAGCCAGCCCCAACGGGGCGACATTCTCATCACGAAGGATGGGACCCTCGGACGCGTTGCCTGTCTAGACCTTGCTCGCGTGTGCGTGAATCAGTCGGTGGCTGTGGCACGCCCGAAGGTGGGCGTATCCACAAGATTCTTGACCCAGTACTTGCTGTCGCCCTCCGGCCAGGAGGCCATGCTCCGTGATGCGGGTGGCTCGACGATCAAGCATCTGTACATCTCGAAGCTTGGTTCTCTGCAAATACCTATTCCACCTAAGCCGGAAGCGGACCAGATTGTTTCTGTTATTGACCAGGCTCAAGCGAGGTTCGACCGCGAGGTCCACCTGCTCGACAAGCTGCGGCTTTTGAAGGACGGCCTCATGGACGATCTGCTGACCGGCCGTGTGCGCGTGCCAATAGGGCTGCGAGCATGAGCCACGGCCCCGAGTACATGGAGGTTGAGAAGCCGTTCCTCAATCAGCTCTTGCTGATGAACTGGGAGACTCTGCCGGGCGATATCGAGATTCCGTCGGCAACGAGGCGGGGCACCTTCCGGGAAGTCCTCCTAGTTGACGACCTTCGCGCGGCGCTCCGGCGAATCAATCGCCGTCAAGGACACGAATGGCTCGATGACGACCGCATCTCGCAAGCCGTCAGCGCACTGGAGCGAATCGCTGCGCCAAAGCTCATGGAAGCGAATCAAGAGGCGACCGAGCTTCTGATGAGCGGCGCCACGGTGGACGGGTTGCCTGATTGGGAGCAGGGCCGGTCGCGCACTGTGCATTACATCGACTGGGATCATCCCGCGAACAACAGGTTCACGGCGATCAATCAGTTCCGCGTCGATTGTCCCGGTGGGTTCGCCAAGGGATTCGTCGCGCCGGACGTCGTCCTCTTCATCAACGGCATTCCCGCAGTGGTCGTCGAGTGCAAGAGCCCCGGAACGTCGGAGCCGATACCGACTGCCGTACACCAGTTGCGTCGCTACTCGAACCAGCGTCGAGCTGCAGGCGAGGTCGATGAGGACGAGGGAGCCGAGCGCCTGTTCCACACAAACCAGTTCGTGGTCGCCACGAGCTATGACGAGGCTCGCGTCGGGACGATCAGCGCCGACACGGAGCACTTCGCGGAGTGGAAGGACACGGCCCCAGTCCCGATCGGTGACGTGCAAGGCGAGTTGGGCAAGGACCAGCTATCGAGTCAGAACAAGCTGATCGCGGGCATGCTGCGCCCGTCGCATCTGCTGGACATCATTCGCCACTTCACGCTGTACCAGCCGGTCTCTGGTCGCACGATCAAGATCGTCTGCCGCTACCAGCAGTTCCGCGCCGTTCAGACCGCGATCGATCGTCTGCTCCACGGCGAGACGCGTCGGGGGGACGGGGAGCACGACCGTCGCGGCGGTGTTGTGTGGCATACGCAGGGGTCTGGGAAGAGCCTCACGATGGTGTTCCTGGTACGCAAGATGCGCTCAACACCGGAGCTGCGGCGTTTCAAGGTGGTCGTCGTCACGGACCGCAAGGACCTGCAGAAGCAGTTGTCGGACACTGCGGCGCTGGCTGGCGAGACGGTGCAGATCGGGCGAGGAGTCAGGCAGGTCAAGGCGCTGCTGGCCGAAAAGGGGCCTGGCGTCGTGTTCGCCATGGTCCAGATGTACACAGAGCGCGACGTGCCCATCGCGAGCGCTGCTGAGGAGTTTCCGTTGCTCAACGATGATGAATCGATTCTCGTCTTGGTGGATGAGGCGCATCGAGGGCACACGAGCCTCCTACAAGCGAACTTGCTCAAGGCGCTTCCGAACGCCGCTCGCATTGGGTTCACGGGGACGCCGATCATCATGGGAGCGAAGAAACGCACGTACGAGGTCTTCGGCGAGTTCATCGACCGCTATACGATCATGCAGTCAGAGACCGATGGGGCGACCGTGCCGATTCTCTACGAGGGACGGACGGCCGAAGGTGCTGTCAGCGAGGGCCGCGACCTCGATCAGGTGTTCGAGGACATGTTCCCCGAGAAGAGCGCGGAAGAGCTGGAGGCGATCAAGCGGAAGTATGCGACCACGGGGCATGTGCTTGAGGCTCCCAAGCTGATTGAGGCGAAGGCTCGGGACATGCTTCGCCACTACGTCGAGTTCATGTTGCCGGACGGACTCAAGGCCCAGGTTGTGGCAAACAGTCGGCAAGCGGCAATCCGGTACCACGACGCGCTCCGCACGGCCCGCGATGAACTCGTTGCAGAGGCTCGCTCCCTGGACAAGGCGACCCGACGTCTGGACGACATTGAGCTGCAAGGCAAGCCGCGCAAGCTTGCGGCTGCGGTGCGCGCGGCGCGGAATCTCGACCTGCTCGGCAAGATCGAGTTCGCGCCCATCATCTCTCCAGACAACAACGATGACCCTGGGTGGAGGCAGTGGACCGACGCCGCCAAGATCGAGTCGCGGATCGCCCGGTTCAAGAAGCCGCTCGTCGGCCCAGACTCCAAGCGAACCGATCCGCTGGCGTTCCTCGTCGTCAAATCGATGCTGATTACGGGGTTCGATGCGCCGATCGAGGGCGTGATGTACCTCGATCGGCCGATCAAGGAAGCCGAGCTGCTCCAAGCCATCGCGCGCGTGAACCGTCCCGAACGCGGCAAGGCCGCCGGAATCGTGGTGGACTACTACGGGGTCGCCCGGCACCTAAAGGAGGCGCTCGCCGCGTACAGTGCCGAGGACGTCGAGGGAGCGCTGCGGAGCCTCAAGGATGAGATCCCGAAGCTCCGCGACCGACGCGATCGATGCGTCGGCCTCTTTCAGGCCCGAGGCGTAGACGACCTCAGCGATACGGAGGCGTGCGTCGAGGTGCTGGGCGACGAGCGTCTGCGGGCTGAATTCACGGTCAAGCTCAAGCAGTTCCTCGACACTTTGGATCTCGTGCTTCCCCGGCCTGAGGGGTTGCCGTTCGTGAACGACGCCAAGACCCTGGCGTTCATCTACGCCCGCGCGCGCAACCGCTACCGCGAAGGCATGCCTGTGCTCGGCAAATCAGTTGGCGGCAAGGTCCGACAGCTCATCGACCAGCACGTCATCTCGCTCGGCATCGATCCCAAGATCCCGCCGATCTCGATCACCGATGCCAAGTTCGCCGAGCACGTCGGCCAGGAAGCCTCTCCACGCGCCAAGGCATCAGAGATGGAGCACGCGATTCGCCACCACATCCGCACGCACATCAGCGAGGACCCGGTCCACTACACCAAGCTCTCCGAGCGCCTGGAAGAAATCCTTCATCGCTTCGGCGAACGCTGGGACCAACTCGTGTTGGCGCTCAATGACTTCGTCGAACAGGTTGAGGCGGGCCGCCAGGAGACCTACCTGGGCCTGGATCCGCAGACGCAGGCACCGTTCCTTGCAGTTCTGAAGGACGAGCGCGAGAAGGAGGGGCCGGTGTCTGCCAGCGATCTTGCCTGGCTCGCTGGCCTGACAGTTCAGCTCGTGGACCACGTAAGAACTGAGACCTCCGCGGTGGGGTTCTGGTCCAACTCCCACGCGCGAGAGGTGTTACGGGGACAGATCTTCACCTTCTTGGATGACTACGAGATCGTCAGCTTCGACAGGGCCGACGCCGTCGCTGATCGGCTCATGGAACTCGCCAAAGCCAACCAGCACAAGCTTCAGAAGGCATGACGACGATCACGATCGACGACCTCGAATTCGAGCTGCGCGGCAGCGATCAGCGGCGGTCGCTGCAAGTCACTGTCGATCGCGGCGGCGAGCTGATTCTTTTCGCACCCCCGCACTGCGAGCCCGAGATCCTTGAGAACTTCGTTCGCGAGAAGCGCTCATGGATCTACGAGAAACTCGCCCAGAAAGAGCTGCTGCGGCGAGATGTCGTCGCAAAGCAGTACGTGAATGGCGAGGGCTTCCCATATCTCGGTCGCAACTACCGGCTGCTGCTCGTGAACGGCCAGTCCGTTCCAGTCAAGCTGGAGCGTGGCCGCTTCAAGATGCTCAGATCACTCGCACCCCAGGGCCGCGACCATATGGTTCGGTGGTACCAAGTCCACGCAGCACCATGGCTGGAAGACCGCGTTGAGCGGTTCGCCGCTCGCGTTGAAGTGCAACCCAGCGGCCTAGAAGTGCGCGACCTCGGCTATCGGTGGGGCTCGTGTGGCAGGAGCGAGAAGCTCTACTTTCATTGGAGGAGCATCCTGCTCCCCCCGCCCGTCGTCGAGTACATCGTGGTCCACGAACTGGTGCATCTGCTCGAACCTCACCACACGCCCGGATTCTGGCTTCGAGTAGAGCGCGCCATGCCCGACTTCGCCCGACGCAAACAGTGGCTCGCTGAACAAGGACATTCCGCAAGCGCTCTGTGACGGTCGCGCGGCAGGCCAAGACCTTGGGTCTGCAACGCGTATCTCTCGGCGGCGCGCCAAGCCAGGCGGATCGTCCGAGACGTGGGGTCAGCCGCCCACCTACGCAGGCCAGTCGAGCCGTCACCGCGCGGGGACACCCGCGAGCGGTGATGTTCGTTTGTAACTGCTCGCTGTACGCCCCGTAACCTGAAGCTCAGCTTCGCTCGTAGAGGGGCATGTCCGACTCAGACTCCAACAAGCCGACGCACCGTCTAACCGCACGCGCAAAAGTGGCTCGGGATGACGCGATCGTCTGCGCGCGCATGCGCGGCAGGTCGTGGGCGGCCATCGCTAGCGCGCACGACCTGAGCGAGCGCCAGTGCCAGCAGATCCTTCAGGACTACCGCGCGAGCCACCCGCGCCTGCGTCAGCGTGACCCGCTTGAGCTTCTGGACGACATGCTCGACCAGTACCAGGGCGCTCAGGAGGAGCTGGCGGAGATCTCGGCCACGACGAAGCACGACGCCACGCGTGTCGGAGCGATCAGGACCAGGCTGGTCGCGCTGGAAGCGCAGACGAACGTGCTGATGCTGGTTGGCGTCTTGCCTCGCGATCTCGGCCGCTTCCGTTTCGACCTCGATGTCCAAGAGCTTTGTCGCAAGACACTCGCCGTCTTCGACGCGCACGGCGTGCCGATCGAGGCGAAGCGGGCGCTGGTGCTCGCGCTCAGAGGAGGCAACGGACATCAGTAGCTGCCAGCGCGCCGCGGCGCGCGAGATCCCTGAGCCCGGATAGGCGGAGCCAACGTCGTTCATAGTCGCCATGCAGCCGACGGCGGCCAGCGATTCGCGGGCGTCGGTCACGCGCAGGCGGTGCGGGCAGCGCTGGCGAGCAGCCGGGTGACCGCCCTCAACCAGGCCGGGTCATCGGTCGTCCCCTACTTGGTCCCGAGCGTGTCGGTGATCGTCGTGCTTGCCGACTTGGCGCTGAGGATGTCGGTCACGAGGCTGGCGCTGGCCTGCTTCGCCGCAGTGCTGCTATGGGTCGCGGCCGCCGCGACGATCGCGGTCAGATCGGCCTCAACCCGGCTCGCCGCGCCGGTCAGCGTGTTGAAGGTCACGGCCAGGTTCGACGGTGGCTTCAGCGTCCGAAGTTGGCTGATCTGGTTCTGCCAGCGGCTGGCGAGATTGTGGAACGTGGCCGCGATCTGAGCATCAGTCTGCGACGGGGCCTGCTGGATGGCCGTTCCGATTCGATCGGCTGCTTGCTCTGGAAGCCGTAGATCATCAGTGAAGGTGGCGTCGGCAAGCTTCGCGAAGTCGCTCACAGCGGGGTGCGTCAGTAGCCGATCGGCGGAACGCACACCCGAGGGAACGGAGGAGCGCGTCCCAGGGCGCGCAAGCGGGCCGTATCATGCGGGTCGTGGCGACAACCGCTTGGACGATGCAATGAGAGGACCGCGGCAACCGCGCAAGGCGCACGTATTCGGCGTGACGCTGCTGATGGTCGTGCTACTGGCGCTCGCTCCGGCGCCAGCGTCCGCCGTACACAGCCACCCTGCCACCTACACAGGTACGTTCGCGGTAGGCGGGTCGATCGCGTTCGACGTGTCCGCCGACGGCGACTCGATCACGCGCCTGAAGGTCACCGACGTTCCCACGGAGTGCGGCACGCTCACCGCGGCGTTCGGCTATGTGCCGGTCCAGAACGACAGCTTCAGCCAAACGACACCGTCGCTGGGGTCTAGCGGCGGCGACGGGGCGAACGCCAACGGCGGAACCGCCACCGGCGGAACCGCCACCGGCGGAACCGCCACCGGCGGCACCGCCACCGGCGGAACCGCCACCGGTGGTGCGGGTGGTGCGGGTGGTGCGGGTGGTGCGGGTGGTGCCGGTTTCAGCGGGGCGTTCCTGAGGTTCAGCGGGACGTTCACGGCTCCGCAGAAGGCGCAGGGCACGCTCCAGTACGAACAGGTCTACCCGCCGTGCGCAAGCTCGCAGTTGAGCTGGAGCGCCACCACACGCACGGCGCCACCGCCCGGCCCCGATCAGATCCCGCCTGTCGTAGTGCTGTCGGGCAAGACGACGCAAAAATCCCGCGCTGCTGTCAGCGTGACCGTCTCTTGCATCAACGAGGCGTGCCGGATTAACGCGACCGGCGCCGTGAGCGTACCGGGCAGTGGGCGCTACACCCTCACGAGCGCTGCGGCGCGGATCGGGAAGGGCGCCACGGCCCAGCTTGAGCTAATGCTCCCGGCCACGGTGCGACGGGCAATCAAGAAGGCGCAGCGCAAACGGAAGATCATCAAGGCGATCATCACCGTCACCGCCCGTGACGCAGCGGGCAACAAGACCGTGAAGACACGCACGATCCGGCTCACCTGAGCCGAAAGCCCGCCGCGGGCAGGTGGACCGGCGCCAAGGCGCCAGCGCACGTGAGGCGATCCGTGAGAACATCAAGCCCGTCATGACCAGGAATGAATGGCCATGACGCACCAATAGGTGACGATCAGCTGACCGAGCGGCCGGATCAGGGTTCCTTGCACCCCTGGTCACTCCCCCGAGACTCAGCGCCCCCACAACTAGAGCGCCCCCCAACGACCGTGATCGTCTGGGGGGCAGGTCCAACAAAGGCGGCTCTCCGGGCATGATCGGGGGTGACGACACACGAACACGCGTTTTCTTTCTGGCCCTCCGAACCGCGTCACCCGTATTCCGCCACGACGCTCGCTCGACCCCGGGATGACCCGGTGCGCACGCACGGCAAACGGCGCAACGAGAAGGGAATGGAGCAGGCAGCTCCCCGGCACGCCACGACCCCCGTCAACGCGGGCAGCGACCCCGACGCCCCCCAACGACGCCCTATGGGGCGAGTCTCGCCATGATCATCCGGATGCGCCTGCGCGCAGGCGCGGCCATCCCTGGCCGCTTGAGCACGCATCCGCTGTGCCCACGATCGCCGGGCACGGGGCCCAGCGAGCAGTCCACAACCCAGCAGCAGAGGCGCACGCGACTTCCACCCGCCGCTCCGACGACCAAAAGCCCTGCTCAGGACGGAATCTCGATCGAGAGTCACCCCCGATCATCCACGGAGCCCCACAAAGGCTTGAGCGCTAGCCCGGTTCAGGGCCCGTCCGGGCCGCAGCGGCTCTCGCCGCTTGGAGTGAGCCTTGATGGACGAGAACCATCCTAATCGGCGAGCTGGGCAAGTCTGTGCGACATACATCACTCAGCTTGCGCCCGGTGGGTTGCTCCGGATCGTGCGCACGCCTCCCAGCCAACTTCGCGGAGAGGGCCCCGGGCGACGACGGGCCAGAGCACTGCCGGACCCATCAACAGGAGGTTCTCGGTTCGTGGTGAAGAACTGCTCGCGCGCCCACCGCTTCGAGCACCGGGGCCGGGTTCTCAATGCCGGTGGCCTTCAGCGCCTCGTACCGCGCGAGCACGGCGGTCTTGGGCTCTGGCACGAAGTCCAGTCGGCGCAGCACCACCATCGGCAGGATCACCTTGCCGTACTCTGTCTGAACCGCTCCGATCCGCGGCCCAGAGCCGATGACGCTCGGGCGCGGCGAAGGCTCAGGTGCTCGCGGGGACCGCTTTCCGGACGAGGGAGGCCCGTTTCGCCCGTGCCTCCGCCGTCTGGCGGGCCAGGGGGCAGACCATCTCCCCGCACTCGTCGCACACGAGCCACGCCATCGGCTCCCGGAGCGTGCCTGTTCTACGAGGAACGAAGGGGCTGTAAGTGGGTGAGGACGATGCCGAGAAAGCCCGCGAATCACGTGTCCTATCGCCCGGCGTTGGCTGACGCGAGTCGGGACCGCCTGCCCTGAGAACATCAGCGGCACGGTCCGGCCGATCAATCCTCGCGTGATCCCGGCCGTTAGGCTCCAGCAGACCGTCTCCTCCGGACTGGATCCGTCAGATCGAATTGTGGACACCCCGCGCTGGCGTTCTACGCTCGGCGAAGTTCAACTTCGCATCCATAGGGGCCATGCCCGCACCCGCCTCCCCCAAGCCCGGACCCCGCATGAACGCGCGGCAGAAGATCGACCGCGACAACCAGATCGTCGCCGCGCGCATACGCGGGCAGTCGTGGACCACGATCGCCGCGAACTACGGGCTCAGCGAGCGGCAGTGCCAGCAGATCCTTGCGGACTACCGTGCGAGCCACCCGCGCCTGCGCGAGCGTGACCCGCTTGAGCTTCTGGACGACATGCTGGACCACTACCAGGGCGCTCAGGAGGAGTTGGCGGAGATCTCGGCCACCAGCAAGCATGACGCAACGCGTGTCGGAGCGATCAGGACCAGGCTGGAGGCGCTCGCAGCACAAGCGAGCCTGCTGCGGGCGGTCGGCGTGCTCCCGCGCGACCTGGGCGTGTTCAGGGCCGACATCGACGCGCAGGCGATGGCAGAGCAGGCCATGGATGTCTTGAATCGGTTCGGCGTGCCTATGGAAGCTCGACGAGCCCTGCTCGACGCGCTCAGCCCCCGCAAGAACGGGCTCGGTTGACCGCGTCCCTGCCGAGGTCGTTCGTGGAGATGATCAGCGCAGCGTCGCCATCGGCAGCATGGGCGTACCGATCCTGTACATGACGGTGGTGCTGCTCAGCATGCCCGTGATCGCGGCCGTGGCGCATGACGCCGCCGCACACGCTCAGACGAGTGACGACGTTCCCGGTGGGACGATGCGGGTAGGAGAACGATTGGCGACGCTCGCTACCGGCGCTGCTTTCCGCCCTTCGGCTTACGCCGCTTCGGCGGGGGCGGGAGCGGGGGTGGCTTCCTTCCCACAGGCTGCGGCACGGTCGGCGTTGACTGGCTTACGACCTTTTCAATGACGGTCTGCTCGCTCACGACGGCGTGGGATTCGCTCTTGCTGGTCAGGAGCGCGATGGTCGCGAGTATGACGGCGATAAAGCCCCAGAATGCTGCGGCGTCACGCATTGCGGAAAGCCTGCGTGCAAGCTCAGCCAGGTCTGGATCGTTCTTGAGGGCCTGTTCGACGGCGGCTCGCGGGTTCGGGGCTTGTCTCGCGGCCTCGATTGCCTTGGTGAGATCCCGGAGTCTCTCGACGGGCCACGTCGAGAAGATGTTCAACGTGTCATCTGTGAACTCGTAGAACCCATCTGGGATCCAGCCCATTCCCCTGCAGTTCGGACATGGTCCCACCTTGCTGTTCCTACTCGGAGGTTGAAGCTCTGGAACATCTTGATCCCGAGGCGAAGAAGCTGATCGCGCGGCTGCGCACTAAGGTGGTGGCGACCTCCGGCGAGATCCTCACCGGCGCGGTCGAGTGCCGCCGATTACCGCCACGGCCAGCAGCGTCGTCATCGCAGCCTCGGCCAGATCCCCGCGCTTGCCGAATACCGCGCTAGGAGCCTGGGTCAGTAATACTCAGTCTCATTATCGAGGCTCTGAGAGCCGTTCTGCGGCCATCCGAGCGATCGCCGCTGATGATTTGATCCCCTGAAACGGGCCAAAACGGCGTTCTGCGGGCATAGTGACCCACGCTCCTAGCGATCACTCGCCGCCGGTCGGCTCCGCGGGCGGTCCGAGGCTCCAATTGAGGTCCTCGATCTCCCGCTGGAGCCGCGCGATCTCCTCGATCTCCTCCTGCACCGCGGATTCGATGCGCTCGCGCATGTCGGGGTCCATCTGCTGCTTGGCCCGCTCCGTGGTCTGCGCCCACATCTCCGTCCGGCGGCGGACGAAGTCGGTGCGGTCGTCGAGGCTCTGACAGTCCGGGCAGATCAGCCGCCGACTGACCTCGCAGATCCAACCCTCCGTATTGGCCTCGATGCCCTCGTCCGGGTCGTCCTCCGCGTAGTACGGCGCCTCGCACCGCTCGCACACCATCCGCTCGCGTCGCTGTTCCTCCACGCTCATGCAGTCCCAGCCCACCCAAACCCGGCCCCCGACGTGGAATCGGTCGAAAGGACCCTGCCCGGACTGGCCACAGCGGTCGCACCGTCTCTCCATCGAACGATACTCGCACGTTCGCCGCGCCAGCGTTCGCCCACGTGAGCGTCGTCGCGGCCGAGCCCCGCGGAAGCCCGGCAGTTCCGGGGGCGCTCGTCGGACCTTCTGCGGCGGCTGCGGAGCCCCCGTCCTCCGGGCCCCCGCTGAGGGCCCGGCCGGACCGCCGCCTCGCGCAGACGGGACGAGTGCGCGTAACGGCGGTGGCCCCGCCATCGCTGCCCCGGTTGTGCCAGGCCGGGCGTTTCCCGCGTGCCCAGGGAGAGGTGGGGCTCGCGGGCGCGTCCACGGTAAGCGACCTAACACACGGCCACAACGGCTAGGTCCGTTACATGACGTCATGTCGGTGCGGATCCGAGATTCGCGCGCCACGGACTGGCTTGTGCCCCTTCCAGGCGAGAGTAGCGTGGCTAGAAGACGGTCGCTGACCACCGACCTGCCGTCGTCAAGACTCGCCGACGATTGGCCTCCGCCTAACGGGCCCGACTTCATCGCGAGGGACCAAGGCCCGTGTCCAGCTAAGGGATTCATGCCCACCGGGCACTCTGCCAGAGGGGAGTGACGCCCAAAGAAGGAGTGATCGGGATGAGTGCAGCAGCGACTCTTATTGGCGTAACCGCGCTGCTGGTTTCGTACCCGGAGCCTGGGACCGGACGCCAGGATTGGCCGGGGTTCGCCTCGGGCTATTGCGCCGAGCGCGAGGCCAAGCATCTGGCGGCCGTGGCGAGGACGTTGCAATGGGCTGATGAGGCCGCCGAGCGCGGAGACCACTTCGACGCCGTCGCGTGGCTAGAAACGCTCGAAGCGATCGGGGACCAGCTTCCCGAGGTCTACGAGATCAGGCGTGGTTCGTGGTCTGCTCAGATTGCGCGTGCCCGTGTGACCGAGGAAACCGCCCGCCGTCAAAGGTCGACGTGAAGCGTCGCGGTCAACGCGCAGGCGCCGCAGCGTGGACCGCCCCCTGGCGCGCCACACGCGCTCCTGGGACGGCCGGACGGCACCGTCAGGGGTTCCAGGGCTGGGCGTCCACGTCGCCGATCTCGACGAGCGCCTCGACGGCGATCTCGCGGACACGCGGGTCCTTGTTTGTGAGGGCGGCGCACAGGGCGTCCACGTCGCCGATCTTGACGAGCGCCTCGCGCGCGCGCCTTGTCGTGTACGTGGAATACCCGTGCGGGTCGACGGCGGCCACGAATAGCGGTCCCACGGCACGGGCATCGCCGATCTCACCGAGCGCTTGGGCGGCGGCCACACGCACATCTTCGTAGTCGTCTGTGAGCGCCGCGCATAGGGATCCCACGGCACGAGCGTCGCCGATGTGACCGAGCGCCGCGGCGGCGGCGCAGCGCATATCTTCGTCCTCATCTGTGAGGACGAAGATCAGCGGCTCGACCGCGCGGGCATCACCCAACCCGTTGAGGGCCCACGCCGCCGCGCGGCGAACTTTGGAGTTCTCGTCGTGGAGCGCAGCGATCAGTGGCTCAACCGCACGGGCATCACCGAACGCTCTGAGCAGGTCCGCCGCCTGGCGGCGAACTTCGGAGTTCTGGTTGTGGAGCGCACCGATCAGCGGCTCGACCGCGCGGGCATCACCGAACGCTTCGAGCGCCCAGACCGCCGCGCGGCGAACTTCGGAGTTCTCATCGTGGAGCGCAACGATCAGCGGCTCGACCGCACGCGCATCACCCAACCCTTTCAGCACCCCCGCCGCCAGGCAGCGCACTTCGGAGTTCTCGTCGTGGAGCGCAACGATCAGCGGCTCGACCGCCCGCGCATCACCCAACCCTTTGAGCGCATACACCGCCTGGCGGCGCACTTCCGGTCCTCGTCTTGGAGCGCAACGATCAGCGGCTCGACCGCACCGGCATCACCCAACCCTTTGAGCGCCTCCACCGCGCCGATGCGCACCCCGACGTCCTGCTGGTAGCCCAGTGCCTTGATCAGCCCCGCCAGATCACGCTTGGCAGCCAGCTTGTTCACGTTTGGAGGCCCAAATAGCGGCATGTCCGGTCTCAGCCCTATCCAGGTCAGTCGAAGGTGCCTTGCGGCGGTCGCTGGAATGCAGCCAACTGCGCCTCGATCATCCGACGGGTGCGCGGGTCGGTCTCGACGGCCAGCCGCTCGCGCAAGCGTTCGACACGGCGCTCGGTCGAGTACCGCGCACGGTGGCCGGTCTGGCCCCACATGAGTTTCACCGCGTTGCCCATCGGGCGAAGATCCTATGCCGCTGGCGGGACCGCCTTGCGTGAGGTGCACCACAGTTGCCCGGCTGGTTCTACCCGCTGGCGGTCGCTTGGCGGCAATGCGACGAGCGCGATGATCTCGATCGCCTCGCGTGCTGCTCTTGTGCGGCCCTGAAGGCAACCAGCGCGCGCACTGTTACATCGCGCTGCCCAAGCAGGAGCGCCGTGCATCGTCAGCCGCGGCTGCCGGAGGCGTTCCGGACCGGCGGCGTCGGACGGCCAGATCGGGGCTATCGAGAGTTCTGCAAATAGACCGAAGGGGAAGTCTGCCGCGCGCCGGACGGCGATTCGGTCGGTGGGTCGCGGACGGCTCGGGCTGACTAGCCTCGATACCGGTCCAAGACACTCCGGACTCTGAGCGCCTGCGCTCTGACGCCGCGCAACGACCCGGCCAGCACGGGGCGGGCTGCGTGCGCCAGGAGAGCGAACACGATCAGCGCGGCAAGGCGGGAGGCGTCCTCCGACGTCGCTCCCGAGATGCGGCGGACCGCCTCCCTCACCACGGCCCCCCCGATCAGCGCGTCCGCGAGGGAGGGGCCGGACTGGCCGGACTGGACCTCGCGCACCTTGGCCCCAGCGCCCTGGACTCCCTCGGCGACCGCGCCGATCGCGATCATCGTGATCAGGAGCGAAGTGAACGAATCCTCCCTGCTCTGGACGCCGAACACTCGCGTGATGGCGCGGTGGCGCATCTCGTTGAGCACGCGGGCCGCGACTTCCGCGTCTGTGAACAGCAGCCTGGCTCCGCTGACGTGCTGATCTGGTTTCACGGCGTGCCTCGCATCGCGTTGGGGTGTGGCCATATATCGTCGTCGTCCGGGCCGACCCTCGCTCACAAGAGTAGGGGAGCGGCACTGGCATCGAAGGTCGCCTGCCGCCCAGCGGGAAGCGGCGCTCAGCCGGCCAGCGAGAGAGCGCCGTGGTCGTCCGCCACGGCGTTGGGTTCGCGATCCTCGGGCGGCAGCTCGTCGAGTTCGTAGCCTTTTGCGGCGACTCTGACGCTCGGCTGATCATCGGATAGGTCGACGTCGTAGCGATACCAGCAGAGTTCCCATGAGACGACTACCGTGACGACGCTGGCGCGCTCCCCTGAAGGCCGTACGCTCACTGTGGGGACGCCGAGCGAGCGCGCGACCGCGGCGACGGTCTTGTTTTGCTCTGAGCCGTTGAACAGATCGATCGCCGATGCGACCTTCTGCTCGGTGCTGGTGGGTACCGCGCGGACGTGACGCGGCTCGCGCGCCGGTTCACCCCTGCGAGGTGGGACCTCGGGCGTGGCCTGGGCATCGCCGACCTCCTCGGCCGCCGGGGCGATCGCGTCCCGGTGGGCGTTCTCGCGTGGATTCCACCACCGCGCGAGCAGTGACCGCGGCCGGTCCGAGCCCGCGGCCGATTCTTCGAATGCGGGAACGGTGCCCTCCCGCACCCTGCTGCGCGGCTCGCGCGCCGGTTCACCCCTGCGACGTGGGACCTCGGGCACGGCCTGGCCATCGGCGACCTCCTCGGCCGCCGGGGCGATCGCGTCCCGGTGGGCGTTCTCGCGTGGATTCCACCACCGCGCGAGCAGTGACCGCGGCCGGTCCGAGCCCGCGGCCGATTCTTCGAATGCGGGAACGGTGCCCTCCCGCACCCTGCTGCGCGGCTCGCGCGCCGGTTCACCCCTGCGCCGTGGGACCTCGGGCGCGGCCTGGGCATCGCCGACCTCCTCGGCCACCGGGGCGATCGCGTCCCGGCTGGCGTTCTCGCGTCGATTCCACCACCGCGCGAGCAGTGACCGCGGGCGGTCCGAGCCCGCAGCCGATTCTTCGAATGCAGGAACGGTGCCCTCCCGCACCCAGCCTTCGTGCAGCGCCTGCGACGTGCACAGCTCGCACACCGACCGGCGTGTGGCGCCCGCGATGTAGACCTCGGCGCGCTCGCCACGAAGCAGCGTGCGCCCGCACACATCGCATATCACGTCCCGGCTCGAAGTCTGAATGTCTTTGGTACTCACAACCATCCGAGGGTACAGCGCGACCCTACGCTCAGCCACGCAGAGGGCCGGGACCAACCAGGCCTTCACGGCCTCCCGCTCCGCCCGGCGCCTCGGAACGAGGTCATTTCCCTTGCGCTACCCGCCAACCGGCCAATGAGTCGCGCGCCGCTGAGGCCGATCGCACTGTCTCGACCGCTGGACCCCAAGCGGAGTCGAACGTCTCACCGGAGGCCCGCCGGGCGCTGAGGCTCGACCCTGAGTCGCACAAGCACGCTGCGGATCCGGCAGGAGCGCTGGGCCACAAACCGTGGGGTGGGGTCACACGTAGGTGATGAACGCGGCGAGCCAGTTGGTCGAGAGCAGCGACTGGGCCTTGCGCAGCGACAATCTCCCGGCGCACACGAGCCGGTGCAGCCTGTTCTCCAACCGATCCTTCTCGTGAAACCCCGGGCGTGGATTGGCCGCCTCAGACCACAGGTTTGCTGATGCTGTCGCTGCCCGCCGAGTTCGAGCGGGATCAAATGATCGACCTCGTACTGACCTGAGGCGTGGCTGCGGATTCCGTACTCCGCGTACACCCGGCGCTTTCCCGGACTCGGGAACGTTTCGCTGAACGCCTCCAAACGGGCTCGTGCTCCAGCGGTCACTCATGCCCGCACTCCGACCCCACGTGGGCCACCCCTGCGTTGCAAGGACCGCTCAGACGACGGCGCCCATAGAACCCCTGGATCCCATGGTCGCCCGGATGTGAGGCCGCGATCGCGGTTGCCCGTGCGCTACTGCGCCTCCTCCTCGGCTTCGAACTCCTCCTCGACGACGGCGATGACGATGCCCAGCGCCTCGGTGATGTTCAGGGCGGCGTCGAGCGTCCGCGGCGTGCCGATGATCGGCGCGACGGCGATCAGGATGTTCTGGAGTTGCTCGACCGTGACACCGGCGTCCATCGCAGGGCCGACGTGCATGAGGTATGAGGCCGCGGGCGCATCGACGGCCGCTAGGGCGGCGATGCGCGCGGTAAGGAGCGAGTTGGCGTCCAGTTCACAGCGCGCGAGCGACTCCGCCGTCATGGCGGCGAGCGTCTCAAGGACGGGACTTTCGGATGATTCGGTGCTCATTGCGGTCCTTCCGATTGCGGGCACGATCAGATCCGACGATTCCGCCACGACCCCGGTTGTGTCATCACCCAAACGGGGTGACACCCTCACGAAACCCGAAGACTCTGGCTCTTTTGGGGGAACCGCAGTGATCGCAAGCGTGATTGGCCCCTGATCAGCGCATTCGTGAGGGACCCGGCGAGGCCCGCTCGTGCGTGGCCCGTGCTCCGCGATCGGGGGTGCAACGCGACATTGCCGCTGCGCGAACGGGTCGCTCGCGCAGCGGATCGCTCTCGCGCGCTTCCTCGGCATCCCGTGCCTGAACCGCTCCGATCCGCGGCCCGGAGCCGATAACGCTCGGGCGCGGCGAAGGCTCAGGTGCTCGCGGGGACCGCCTTCCGAGCGAGCGAGCCCACTCCACCCGGGCCTCCGCCGTCTGGCGGGCCAGGAGGCAGACCATCTCCCCGCAGACATCGCACACGAGCCACGCCGTCGGCTCCCTGAGCGCGCCCAGGCGAAGCGCCCCGGACTGCCGAACGTGCAGGCACGAGATCGTCGGACGCATTCCACGCCGCCCTTCTCTCTGCGCCCCCGTTCTCCTCCATCGCGAAGCCACGACAACGATCAGGCGGTCGTGAAACGAGCCGACGATCCGCGTGCTGACGGGTCATCGGACATGGCCGTGGTCCACATGACTACCGGCACCGACACCGCGCACGTGGACATGCGCGTGCCGAACGGGCGGGTCGCGAGCCGCCTGGGCACGATCGTCATGCTGGCGCGTGCCCTCGCCTACCTGCCATGCGAGGTGCTGGAGGGATCTGAGTCCGACCGGACAGCCTCCTACAGTTGGCAACGATCTTGCCGGATAACGCGGCCTTCTCGTCGGACCCCTCAGAGCCTGCCGTTGCGGGAGCGGGTGTGGCTTGCGCAGCGGATCGCGCTGGCGCGCTTCCTTGGCATCAGGTGGGCTGAAATTGCACGGCTGGAGGGGATGTCCGAGCGGACGCTTCGCTATCACTTGGCGCGATGGAGGAAGGAGTTGGAGCAGGAGCAGGAGCCCGTCAGCGACCTCTTACGCGCCTGCGGGCTGATCCGCGATCCAGGCCGGCGGCGGGAAGGTCGCGCGTGCCTGGTGGTGGAGGCGGACACGCACCCGAACGCATGGGCCCGGCTTCAGCGAGGTCACCGGTTGCCTGGGCCGGGGTGAGGCGGATACGGGGGGACTGAGATGGCTGCCGTGATTACCGAACCGGGCGTAGTCGAGCGGGCGCAGGGTGAGCTGCCGCTGACGCCAGTCCAGATTCTGGATCGAGCGATCGCCTGGGTCCAGGAGCATGGGTGGTGCCAACGCGCCCGCGAGTACACGGACGGGCGCGAGTGCACGATCGGCGCGCTATGCCGCGGCGCCGGGTACAGCAACTTCGGCTCCTGGTTCGCTGCGGTTGAGCGCCGGGCGCACGCTGAGGCGCTTGCGCGCCATCCCGAGTGGCCCCGTAGCCCTGGCCTTCGCCGCCCCGACGACGACCAGGAGTGCGCCGCCACGAACAATGAGAGCGGGCCCCGAATCCGGACCCGCTCTCATTGACTTCCGGTCCCTGCTTTGCCCCCGATGGTCCCCTCCGAGGTCGCCCCCGTCCTCGGTGAACCTGCCTCCCGGTCCCTGCTTTGCCCCCGATGGTCGCCGCCGAGGTCGCCCCCGTCCTCGGTGAACCTGCCTCCCGGTCCTTGCGCCTCCTGCCACAAGCTCGGACGCATTCTTACGGGTATTGATGCCACCGTCGTCCCCTCCGGCGGGTGATCTTGGGGGGACCTTGCGGTCCAGAACGGGTGACACGTGGCTCACCCTCCGGGGGGCGCCCGTTTTGTATTCCGCCCCGCCGCCGTTCGCGCTTGGGATCGCTGCGGGAGCTGCTCGGACCAGCGGAGAACCATGGGACCTGGCAACCCTCACGAGTTGTAACGGTTGCGTCGCGCGTGTTCGCCGAACTGGCTGGCAAGAGCGCGTTCCACCGCGCCGTTACTCAAGAGGTCGGGGCGCCCCAGCACGATGCCCCCACGCGGCCGCGCCTCCCTGCCCGGCCGCGCGCCCCGTCCGGGTCAGGATGGTCCGGGCGGGGCGCCCTTTCTGTGACGTCGGGAGTCGTCTACGCAAGCGCGCGGGCCGTCGCGCCGTTAAGAGGACAGTGGGGGCTGCCGCCACGCCTTGGCACCCCCGACGCGGCTCGTTGATAAGCCCGGGCCGCGCGCCCCGCCCGGCCTCAGGGGGCTGGCCGGGCGGGGCGCTCTACGCAAGCGCGCAGTCCATCGCGGCGTTAACAGACATCGGGGTGCCGTTCACCCCGGCGCCCCGAACGCGGCCCGGAGAGGGCCCCCCTGCCCCGGGCCGCACGCCCCGTCTGGGTCAAGGATGGTCCGGGCGGGGCGACCACTTTTATGCCGTCGGATGCCCGTCCGTAGCCTCCGCCGCGTGGACAGGTGGGAAGTACGGATGCTGGGCTGTGTCGGTGAGTGGGATCATCGTTGATGTCGAAAGGTCGTCAAGGAGATTCTCTCCAGAGGATCAACGAGGCGGCCTTTCGCGTGTCTGGGGCCTCGGGGTGCGCGGCCTCACGCCTGCCACCCGAGTCGGCCGCCGCGGCGTAGAGGGTGCTCTCAGCCCGCCGCTGGCCGTCTCCGGCCCTCCGGCGCCCCAGCAAGGGGTTCGGGGCGGCTCACCTCGATTTGGGCTAGGAACAGGTCCAAAGGTGCGAGCGGGCCGGGACCGTGACGCTCGTGCTCGCGCCCTGCGTCCACCTCAACGTCCGGGACATCGCTGCCGATCATCTTGGGTCCGGGGGCGCAATCCCCCGAGGCCAACCTCCCCGGGCGTGCGAGGGCCCGGGGAGGAGCCGCTCGACGGCGCGCGTCCGGAGCGACGAACGGGGCCACACCTCGCTCCATAGCCTCGATGTGAAGCCGAGCCCAGATAGCCCGGGATCGCCCGGATCCGTCCGGGGCCCCGGAGAGTTAGGAGTCGGGACGACACCCTAACCCGGTTGAGGCGAGTCACCACGTCCCAAGAGGTTGAACGCCGAACACTGTTCGACCACACACTCGGTCAAATGCCGCCTCGATCCGAGGGTATTGCCCGCGTCGAACGAAAGCGTTTCGAGGGCCGGGCGAGGCGATCCAGCGCGGTCGCCGCCGCCCGGTCTCGATCTGTATACGCTCCCCAAGCGATGGTTAGCATGCGGCCTCAAAGTAGCGGTGTCTCAGTCGTCGCCATCGGCGGTTTCAATCCCAGAATCTTCGAGCCGCTCTGGTTCTCACAGCAGGGCCTGATGCCCGAGTCCGAGGCGCACGCGGCTGACGCACAGCTCGTCGACGGACAGTTCGCTCGACTCGACCTGCCGTGGACAATCGTTACGGTCGTCACGGAGAGGCTGGACGTAGCCTCGAAGGAAGAGACCGTGCAGACTGCCCAAATCCGTGATCTCGCTCTCGGGATCCTGCGATTGCTCCCACACACCCCGGTCCAGCGGATCGGGATCAATCACCTGGCGCACTTCCCTGTCGAATCTGAGGACGTTTGGCACAAGCTCGGCCACGCGCTGACCCCCAAGGAGCTGTGGGAGGAGGTTCTTGAGCAGCCTGGAATGCTCTCGCTGACTATCCAGGGCCAGCGGACGGACGACTACTCTGGCTCTGTGAACGTAACCGTCCAGCCGTCGGCAGTCGTACGACCAGGGATCTTTATGAACGTGAACGACGATTTTGGTGTCGACGCCGACCTCCCGGAACCGGCCGGGCGCGGGGCGGACATCCTTGAGGCAGCCTGGGTTCCCGCAGAGGAGCGATCCCGGCAACTCATGGAGGCCGTGATGCGGCGAGCGGGGTCCTGATGGCAGATCTTGCTGTCAGAACATCGGTTTCTCAGCCTCTGCGGCCAGCGACTCGTCGCGAGCAGATGGAAAGCCGCGCGGCGGTCGTCGCTCCACCTCAACCCGGCGCGCGGCCGGTCAGCACGATCACGTCCACGTACGTCAGAAACGGTCGACCGCCGACCGATCTCGAAGCCAACCCGCGCATCCCGAGACTCGCCCACCTAATACCACCACCCTCCCCTGCCGAGGCCCCACGCGAAGCAATCATCCCGCTCCAAGAGTGGGAAGGCGTCGTGCTACAGGTGAGCGCGGAGACGTTTGTGGCGCGGGTCGTCGACCAGACGGGAGACCATCCCGAGGAGGAGATCGAGTTGCCGAAGGACGATCTCTCGCCGTTTGAGATCGATCTGCTTGAGGAGGGTGCGGTCTTCTACTGGACGATCGGCTACCGACAACGGCTGCCGCGAGGTCAGCGAGAGCGGATCTCACGGATCAGATTGCGACGACTACCAGCTTGGTCGCGCGCCGAGCTTGCCGCTGCGCGCTCACGCGCCGAGGCCCTACAGCGCGACCTAGGCTGGACGTAGTCGAGTACCACCCCCCGGCAGGCACGTTGTGGCTTTCAGGCGAACGCGGACCCGTCGAAGGCCACAGCGCGTGCGTCTGCCCCGTCGCAATCTCAACCGGCCCGTCGAGATCTCCCTCTTTGGGCCAGGCTACGGGGAGTCGCTTGCTGTACATCTGGGGCGCGGCGAATGGATCATCGTCGACTCTTGTCTCGACTCAGAGACGGGGGAACCAGCGGCGCTTCAGTATCTGCTCTCGCTGGGTGTATTACGGCGCGTGGCAATTACTACGCCATGTGGCAGTGCATTTGGGTGTGTCAGCGTGATAGTATTGACTGTGTGAAGAGTGACGCTAGACGGGTGTCAGGCACGACTCGGGAAGCGCTGCGTGAGCGGGGTGTGAAAATGGTGTTGGCCGGACGCACTCACGCGGTTGTGGCGCAGTCCTTGGGGGTGCATCTGCGGACGGTGTCGCTGTGGATGGCTCGCCACCAGCTCAGGGGGTTTGAGGGACTGAGGGAGGGGCGGCGTGGTCGGCGCTCGCGCGAGCAGATGGCGCTCACCGACGCCCAGCAGGCAGAGCTGATCCGACTGATGAAGGGCACGAACCCCGATCAGCTGCAGATTCCCGGCGTGTTGTGGTCAAGGCAGGCCGTCAAGGCGCTGATCGAGCGGCGGTTCGGGCTCGGGCTCAGTCGCCAGACGGTCGGTGTCTACCTGCGGCGCTGGGGGTTCTCGGGCAAGAAGCCGCAGCGGCGGTGGCTCGAGCAGGACCCCGAGCGGGTGCGGGTGTGGCTCCAGGACGAGTTCCCGGCGATCCAGGCGCGCGCGCGGCGCGAAGGGGCGCGGATGCTGTTCGGCGATGAGATGGGCGTGCGCGCCGGGCAGACCGCCGGCAAGAGCTACGCGCCGATCGGCGAGCGCGCGATCGTGCCGCTGACCGGCAAGCGCTTCTCGGCCAACGTGATCAGCGCGATCGGTGCCGACGGCACGCTGGTGTTCGAGATCTTCGAGGGCAGCTGCGATGAGATCCGCTTCCTGGACTTCCTCGACAAGCTGCTCGAGCATTTCCCCGAGCGCAAGATCTTCTTGATCGTTGACAACGCCTCCTTCCACAAGTCTCCCGCGGTCGAGTACTGGCTGCTGGACCATCCGCGGATGGAGCTGTTCTACCTTCCACCGTACGCCCCGGAGCTCAATCCCGATGAGCTGCTCAACCAGGACGTTCACACCCACGTCGCGCGACGCCGCCCATCCAACCTCGCCAAGCTCGTCACTCTCACCGTCGAGTATCTCGCAACCCGCACAAGTGAGATTGTCAGCAAGTACTTCGAACGGCGAGTACGTCGCCTACGCCAAGTAACCACGCACTAATTGCCACGCAGCGTAATAGACGTGGCACACGATGTGTCTGTCGTCCTCGCGACTCACTGGCACGACGATCACATTCGCGGGTTGGCGCGGGTCGTCCAGTGCTGCAGGTCCGCGCGTTTCCACTGCTCGCTGGCTCTCCGAAATGACGAGTTCTTGACGCTTGTCGAATCGCCTGCCCGCTTAGCTGATCGACTCACCCCCGGCACACGCGAGTTCGGCAAAGTCCTTGAGCTGGTCCGCAAGCGGGGAGCAGAATCGACTGTCGGAAACGTGAGCCTGGTGCAAGAACGCACGCTCATCCGCCAGACCGAGTCATGCCAGGTCATGGCCCTGTCCCCCTCCGCCGCGTCGGTGGAGCTGTCGTTGCGAGCATTCTCTCGGCTACTGCCAGAGCCGCTGCGGCCTCACCTCCGAGTGACGGCCCCCAGTCCCAATCTCGCGTCCGTCGTGCTTTGGATCAGCACAAGCGGCGGCCACGCGCTGCTCGGCGCGGACCTAGAGAACACGGCGCAGGCAGGCACAGGGTGGGACGCCGTGCTCGCACTCCAGCCCGCCGAAAACGGGAAGGCTGAATTCGTGAAGATCCCGCATCACGGGTCGGAAACTGGACATCACAAGGGGGTCTGGTCCGATTTGCGGCTCTCCGGGCATGATCGGGGGTGACGACACACGAACACGCGTTTTCTTTCTGGCCCTCCGAACCGCGTCACCCGTATTCCGCCACGACGCTCGCTCGACCCCGGGATGACCCGGTGCGCACGCACGGCAAACGGCGCAACGAGAAGGGAATGGAGCAGGCAGCTCCCCGGCACGCCACGACCCCCGTCAACGCGGGCAGCGACCCCGACGCCCCCCAACGACGCCCTATGGGGCGAGTCTCGCCATGATCATCCGGATGCGCCTGCGCGCAGGCGCGGCCATCCCTGGCCGCTTGAGCACGCATCCGCTGTGCCCACGATCGCCGGGCACGGGGCCCAGCGAGCAGTCCACAACCCAGCAGCAGAGGCGCACCCGACTTCCACCCGCCGCTCCGACGACCAAAAGCCCTGCTCAGGACGGAATCTCGATCGAGAGTCACCCCCGATCATCCACGGAGCCCCCGATTTGCTCACCGCTGGGCCAGCCGCTGCGCTGACGCCGTGGCGACTTGCGGGGAATGCCCTGCCAACCGAGGCGGATCGGGCGCGAATCTGCAACCTTAGTCCCGCGACGGTCGTCGCCGGACGCCTGGACGCTGCGCTACCGCGATATGAGCCCGCCGTTGAGCGCACGCTTCACGAGGCTGCTATTTCTCGCAGGTCGGCAACCGGTCGCATGGGGCACGTTCGCGCGTCGTTGGCCGCACAGGGAGGCTGGGATATCGAGCGCGTGCGGTTTGCTGATCACTTCTGCTCATCGTGAGGTACTTCGACTGCATGGTCGTCTGGAAGGCAACGTCGAAGCGACGGGCCGACACCCATGAGGCGGTGTACGCGCGCGCGACTACCATTAAACGCTCGGGTTTAACGCTCGGGTTCCTTAACGCCCGGGTCCGAAATCGCGCAAATATCGCGAGTGGGCTATCCACTTCGCTCCCCCTCCGCTTGTCGGCCGCGGTGGGCCCGCCTCACGGGCGGCGCACGCCTGACCCGGCGGCTGCCCGCGGGCGCCGATGTCCCGTGAGGCTGGGCTCCAGATCGCCCAAGACAGCGCCGAGCGCGCGATGGAGGTACAGGTTCGCAGGCCCAGGGGGAGCAAAGTGGATAGGCCGCTATCGCGATTCGCGCTCTCTGCGAGAAGCTGTAGCCCGCGGGTTACTCGTTTGCCGTAAACCGCGGTACACTTGATCACGTGAGACGCGACGAAAGGAACCTCCCGTGATCACCGAGAAGCAGCTCCGAAACCGCGCGGACAAGGTCCAGGAGGCCGAGGCCAAGCTCTTCCAGGCCCAGACCTGGCGCGACGCCGCGATCGGGCAAGCGGCAACTGAGGGCCGCCTCACGAACACCGAGATCGCTTGCTTCGTCGGGGTCTCGAAGGCCCGAGTTGGCCGGATCATCCGCAAGGTCAGCGGGGAGGAGCCATGAGCGTTCACACAGTCATCCGTCAAGACGGCCGCCGCTCCTACAAGGTGCGCTGGCGTGAAGCTGGCGCCAACCGCGCCCTCACGTTCGATCGTCGCGCTGACGCCCGCGCGTTCGATGCCGAGCTTCGCCGCCGCCGTCAGCTCGGGCCGCTGGCCGTGCAGCAGCTCACCGACCGCCACGGTCCGACCCTCGGGGAGTGGGTCGAGCGGCGCTGGGCGGTCGAGCATGCCTCGACGCTCGCGCGGTCAACACGTGAGAGATACAGCAACGTCTACGAGGTCCACATCGCGCCGTCGCTCGACGCTGTGGCACTCTCAAGATCACAGTCAGCAGGCTGCGCGCCTGGCAGGCAGAGCGGGTCAAGGCGGGGGTGGCACCGGGAACGATCCACAAGGCCAGGACGCTGCTCTCAAGCATCTTGCGCCACGCCGCCGAGTCAGAAGCGATCCCGGGCAACCCGATGTCGTTGGTGCGCGCGCCAGCGGCCGAGCAGCAAGACGCCGTAGTGCCACTCGCGCCCATTGGGGTCGAGCGGATCCGCGCCGCGATGCTTGACCCCTCACCGCGCGAGATCGCCGCGTCAAGTAACGGCCAGCGGCCACGACGACGGTTCGAGCTGCCGCCCCCCGGCACCGCGCGGACCCGCCAGCGCGACGCGCTGATCGTCTCGCTGCTCGCGTACTCGGGTCTGCGTCCCGGGGAGCTTCGCGCGCTGCGATACTCCGACGTGAACGAGAACACGATCCTAGTGCAGCGTGCCGCCGACCCCAGCGGGAGGATCAAGCCGACCAAGACGACCAAGCGCCGCACGGTGCGGCTGTTTCCGGCGCTCGCACAGGACCTCCGCGAGTACCGACTCGCTGTTGGACGCCCGCCCGAGAACTCGTTGATCGTGCCAAACGACAACGGCGAGGCGTGGACGAAGAGCGAGTGGCAGGTGTGGCGAGTCGATCGCTGGGCACCCGCGTGCCGCGGAGTCGGGCTCGACCCGGCTCCTCGACCCTACGACTTGCGGCACAGCTTCGCGTCTTTGCTGCTCGCCGAGGGCCGCCAGCCGTTGTACGTCGCGCGGCAGCTCGGGAACTCGCCAGCGGTCCTGCTCGCGACCTACTCGCACTTGATCGACGAGTACGCGGAGCGGTCAAGCATCGACGCGAACACGGAGATTTCGACCGCCCGGCGTGAGGTAAGAAGTTCCCGCTCGGTTCCCGCGAGCGCCGCCGGATGACCCCAGACCGCTGCCTCGGAGACCCGAAAATCCCTGCTAATCTTTCCAATACCGCTACCGGGATTCGAACCCGGGTTTCCGCCGTGAGAGGGCGGCGTCCTAGTCCCCTAGACGATAGCGGCGCGTGTGCAGAGGGTATCTGGCCGGGCGGGTTGTGCGCCGGCTGGGTGGTCGGGGACTTGGCCGAGCGCCGTCGAGCAGCGCCGCTTGGTAACTTGGCGGTCCCGCGGCTGTGGTGAAATTGGCAGACACGCACGGTTCAGGTCCGTGTGGGGGAAACCCCTTGGAGGTTCGAGTCCTCTCAGCCGCACCATCAGATCGACGTTGGAACCCCGGCCCCCCGAGAGGAGGTGGTCGGGGTTTTCGTCGTTCTGGGCCTCGTCGGCCGTCCCTGGGGCCTCGTGGAGGGCTGGGGTTGGTTCGCCGGCGGGGTGGGCCCACCAGTCGAGTTCGCGGTAGAGCTCGGTCTTGGTGGCTTCGATGACCGATTTCTGGTCGACGATGAGGCGTTCCCAGACGGCTTGGTTGAGGAGTCGGCGTTCGGTGTTGGCGGCGGTGGCGTAGCCGTGGTCGGGTTGGTCGGTCAGGGCGAGTGCTTCGTCTAGTGCGGCGGTGATCTCGTCGACTTCGACGATCACTTCCTGGCGGAGTTGCTCGATGTGGCTGCGTTCGGTGTCGATGCGTTGCTGTTCGCGTCGGAGTAGGTCTTCGGAGATGCTGCCGGTGTAGTAGAGGTGGACGAGCTTGAGTTGCTGGTCTTCGAGCGTGGCCAGTCGTTTGGCGTGGCGGGCGATCTCGGTTTCTGCGAGGTCGGCGCGAGCCTGGATCTGACTGGTGACACGGCGGCGGATGCGGTCGCGTTCGGCGGGTTCGAGGCGGGCGGCAACCCAGTGGCGGGCGACCGCGGTTTCGACGGTGTCGGTCGGTAGGTAGCTCGAAGTGCAGTGGACACGGCCGCTCGTGCGCTTGCGTACGCAGCTGAAGTACTCATAGTGTTGGCCGCTTCGGGCGCTGTGGCGGCCGTAGGTCAGCCGGGCGCCGCAGGCGCCGGGCGCCGCAGAAGATGCTGCCTTTGAGGTAGTTCTCGTGCTTGGAGCTGCGATCGCCGGAGAGCGAGTGGGCGGCGAGGATCTGCTGGACGCGGTCGAAGAGCTTGCGATCGACGAGCGGCGTATGGTTGCCCGGCCGCATCACGCCGCGGTAGGGCACGAGCCCGATGTAATAGGGGTTCTGAAGCATGTGGTGGACGGCGCTGCGCGCGAGCGGGGCCGGCGGCCTGGAGCCGCGCTGGCGGGTCTGTAGGCCGAGGTCTTCGAGGTGGTCGGCCAGAGCGGTCAGCGCCCACTCGCCGGTGGCGTAGGCGTCGAAGGCGTGGCGCACGAGCGGGGCGCGCTCGTCGTCGATGACGACGGTGCGGATTTCGTGGCCGTTCTCAAGCGCGCGCTAGTTGCGATAGCCGATCGGGGCCTCGTACGGCGTCCCGCCGGCGAGGTGCTTGCGCCGCAACCCGAGTTTGACCTTCTCGGCGTCACCGCGGGAGCGGAACTCGTTGACCGCCGCGAGCACGCCGTGTGTGAGCATGCCGGCCGGGGTCTCATCGACGTTCTCGGCCACCGACACGAGCCTCGTACCGGCGGCTTGGATCTCGACCATCAGCAGCGCGTCGTCGAGGCGGTTGCGGGCCAGCCGGGAGAGGTCGTAGATGATCAGGTAGTCGAAAGACTCCTTCTTGATCGCGTTGAGCATCGCTTTGAGCTGTGGTCGGTCGGCGCTGCGGGCGCTCTCGGCGTAGTCGACGAACTCGTGGTCGTGCTCAACGACCGCGCCGAGCGACTGTGCCTTGCGTCGGCAGGCCTCGCGCTGGGCTGGGATCGAGTAGCCCTCGACGTCGTTCTCGCGGCCGACCTGGCCGCTGCTTGAGACGCGCAGATAGATGACCGCGCGTCTGGCTGTAGTCGCGTCGGCGCCCTCCGGTTCGGTAAGGGTTTGGGTCATGATCCCCTCCTTTCTGGTTAAACGAATCCTACCGTTAAGTTTAGTTGCTAGATCAAGTAGTTGTAGGGATGAGCGGGTCGATCCAGCATGTGCTGGATCGACCCGCTATGGCTCACTTCAGAGCCTCCAGCCGCTTGGCGATGGCTTCCTTGCGGGACGCAGCGCTCGCCTTAAGCGCCTCGTACTCGGCCTTGGCCTCGTCGGCCCGCGCCTTGGCGGCCTCGACCTCGCGATCGATCGCTTGAAGCGCCCGCTCGAACGCGGCTCGGGCGTCGGCCAGCGCATCTTCCGGCGTGGTCTCCCGCCGCCGGGGCCTCGAACCGGTCTCGCCGTTCCCCGGCCGGGTGTGCTGGTAGTACGAGCCCCGGATCGAGTTCACCGGCTGCCCGTACTCCTTGGCGAGCTGCTTGAACGCCTCGGCTTTGGGCGTGCCGCTGGCGATCAGCGCCTCGACCTTCTCGAAGACTTCCTGAGCCTTCGTCATGACGACCTCCTTCGGTCGGTGGATGGACTTGGCGGCCAACAGAAGAAGCGCTTGCTCCTTCCGTCGGCCGCGGCTCCATCCACACGGCCTTCATGCCGCCTCCGCCAATGCCGCGGCAAGGCCAGCCCGACGGCGCGCCAGCTCAGCGAAGCGCGGATGTAGCTCGATGCCGAGGGCATCGCGGCCGAGCTCCCGGGCGACCTTCAACGTCGTGCCCGAGCCGGCGAAGGGATCCATCACCAGGCCGGGCCGAGTCGCGACACCGCAGCCGCAGGGTACTCGCGGTCGGCGCTGCGGCGCGCCATCCAGGTAGGTCACCCGACGCCGGGACCGCCGCCACGGTCGCTGGCAGACCGTGCAGACGTGCTCGGGCGCGGTGGCCAGGATCGGGCGGCGGACCAGCGCTTCAGGAAAGGTGGCGATGTGCCCGCCGATTGAGCGACCCGGAGGCAGCGTCCAGACATCGGTCGGGTTGCGGCCCAAGGGATGCCCTGAGCGGCCCTCAGCGGCCAGGCGCCCAAGGCCGGCACGTGACCCCGCCAGTGCCCCGAGTCCGCGCTCAGAGCGGTGGACCTGCCCACGGCTTCGCCGCGTCACCAGCGGCACCCGGATGGCATCGAGGTCGTAGAAGTAGTTCGGCTGGCGCACCAGGTGCCAGACGTACTCCCAACCGGTCGTCAACCGATCGGTCACCGGCGACGGCAGCGGCGTCGTCTTGACCCAGGCCACGCGGTTGCGCACGATCCAACCGTCGGCGAGCAGTACCCGGATGAGTCGCTCGGGAGCGTGGAGCAGCGACTTCGGCGGCGCCCCCAACTTCAGGTTTCGGCTGTAGACATCACCGAGGTTCAGCCAGTAGCTGCCGGTCGGCACCAGCACCCGCGCGATCTGGCGGCTCACTGCGCGCAGGTTCTCTACCCAGGCATCGACGTCGACTTCCTGGCCGAGCTCAGCCGGTCCAGCCTCGTAGCGGCGAGCCCGGAAGTAGGGCGGGGAGGTAATGACCGCATCAACCGACGTGGGCGCGAGCGTGCGCAGGACCTCCAGCACATCACCTTCCAGGACCACGTTGCGCGGCGTCATGATGTGGCCTCCGCGGCCAACCGGCCGATGACCTCGTCGTAGGGCCAGACGACGAACAACCGCCCCGCACCACTCGGGAGCTGTTTGAAGGCTTCGGCGACCACCTCGGCCCGACGGCGGTCGGGAACCGCCCAGATGGTCCGCGGGAAGATGCCGTGTCGGCTTTGCTCCTCACCCGAGCGGTAGTAAGCGAGGTAGCGCTTGCCCTTGGTGACGATGGTGGACCTCGCCTCGGTCGCCATATCGACGTCGATCCACCACCGATCCTCCAGCGCCCCGACGCCGATCCGCACGAACAGATCCGGCTTCAGCACCATCCGCGCTGCCAAGAGTCCACCCAGGAATCCGCGCCAGCAGGCCGGCTCGGTTTCAAGCCCAATGAGGTCGAACCGACCGCCGAGATCGGCTTCGTGCAGGCCGACCACCAGCTCGGTCACAGCCAGGGTGTGCCTGATGTAGCGGTCGCCAGGAGTCTCCAGGCGGCGGATGTCGCTGCCTTCTCTCGCCAGCAGCCTGCGCCCCGTCGGGCCGATCCCGTAAACCAGACTGGCACTACCGCCTCTGACGCCGCCGACCCGCCGGGGCAGCCGGTCGATGATCCGTGGTCCCTCCAGTCGCCAGATCGCTCGCCTAGCCGCCCAGGCCTTGGAATCCGTTGGAGCCTTGGAACTCCAGAGCCTTCTCGCTATCTGTCGGCCCGTCGCCAGCCTGACGTCGGCCAAGAACAGAAGGACGGCTTTGTCGTAGTCCGTCAGATCGACAGCCAGAGCGTCGAGTTGACGGGCCGAGACATAGGAATGAGAAGACAACAGACGACGAGAAGCGGAGTCTTTCGTCGCACGGAACGCGCCGGAAGTCGGTCCTGTCCAGGCCTTTTCGGGCGCGCGACTCGACGCGATATTGCGACCGATATTGCTCATGACGGCCTCCCCCGACCGACCTGCTCCTTGCCTGGCAAGTCGAGCTTCTGCTGCTCGCGCAGTCCCTCGTCGATCTGGCTGGGGTCCTGGCCGTACTGAGTGGCCGAGCGCTGGCGGATGTGGTCGGCTTGGCCAGTGCGATCAGGCAGCGGCTCCGTCCGGCCGGTCAAGGTGGCAACGCTCGAGCCCATCCCGGTCCCGATCCGGGCGGCCACCTCGAAGCGCCGTAGGCCCTGAAGGTCCTGCGCGGCGAGTCCTGGGATATCCCGGGCGACCCGGCTGGCCTCGTCGTACCCAAGCCGGAAGCTGACCAGCGAGCCGACGTTGCCCAAGAGCGATTGCTGGAGATTCTGAGGCAAGCGCCCCAGCGCTTGGGTGGCCACGGTGACCCCACAGCCAAGACCGCGCGCCCGCTCGAAGAAGTACTCCAGGCCGAACGGCAAGGTACTGAGCGACTGCAGCTCGTCCAGATACAGGAAGACTGGACGGCGCTGGTCGCGTGGTATGGCGGTTCTCGCCTCGATGGCGGTCCAGACCGCGTAGGTCAGGACCGCGCCGAGCAGCCGGCTGGCCGGCTCACCAAGCACACCGGGCGACAGCGATACCAGCAACCACCTGCCGTCCGCCAGCAGGCGCGCGATGTCGAGCTTCGGCTGGCGCTGCGCCAGTACCGCGCGTACCTGCGGGCGGGAGAGCAAGCTGACCACCTTGCTCATCGGGGCGGCCACGTGCTGCTGCTGCTCGGCGGGACTGAGGGCTTCGTAGCTTTCCCAGGCGGCCAGCAGCAGCGGGTCGCGCAAGCGGGCCACCGTCGCTCGCCTGAAACGTGTGTCGGTGAACAGCCGCAGCCAATCCGTCAGTACCGGATGCTCCAGCTCAGTCAGCGTTCTCAGACCCAACCGCAGGTAGGTATCGATGCGGATGCCCCAGCTGCCCTTGAAGATGGCGCCCAGCGCTCCGAGCACCACATCGGCGCGAAGATCGGGATCACCGACGGACAGCAGATCGAGGCCCGGAACCGGACCGGGGCTCGCCGGATCAAGCACGACGATGCGGTCGGCGTGGCGCCGCGGGATGCGGTCGAGCAGGTCTGCGACCAGGTCCGCCTTCGGGTCGAGCACCACGCCGCCATAGCCGGCTTCGATGTCGTCCAAAATGCAGCGGGCCAGGAGCACCGACTTACCCGTCCCGCTCGGCCCGACCACTGCGAGATGATGCCGGGCCGCTTCGACCGACAGGGAAACAACTCGCTCGCCGTAGGCGTCACGTCCGATGAGCAAGCGTCGGCCTTCCTGGGGCAAGCCGCGGGGGACCGGAACTCGCCGAGCCACGCCCAGCTCAACCCCCGGTATTGGCTCCTGACCGACCGGCCAGCCGAGCAGCGGCAAGAGTTCTGCGGCACCGAGCCAGCCACGGGTCCGTCCCGTCGCAGGCATGACAGCACCATCCCGCACACGACCGCGACGAACCAAGAGCCCTGCCCCAGCTCCGCGGCGGCTGCGCAAGACCGCCCCGACATGTCCCGCCAGTTCGCGGGCCCGCGCCGGGGGGTGATCTGCGCGGATGAGCAGACGTCCAGCGACCTTGAAGCCCGGCTCGCCGACTCTGGCGCGCCACGCCTTCAGTTCGGCCTTGGCCGCACTCGACGTTGCCTTCTGCTCCAACGCCTCCGGCACCCGTGCGGGTCCCCCTGAGCGCACCGCCCACCGCAGGCTGACACGTTCGTCGTCACGCAATGCTGACAGGCCACCGAGGAGAGCCCGGCTGGTTGCAGCTGGGTCTTCGGTCCGGACCAGCGCTCGCATAGGCACGACGATCCGCCAGGCCAGGGTCACCGGACCGGTCTGGCGAGCTTCCCCGGGATCGACGCTCAGACCCGGAATACCACCGCTCAGGTGATCGATGACCGACGTCGCGACACGGCTCGGAAGGTGCAGCAGATGATGGATGCGGTCGGACTCCGCCACAACCTCAGCGACCAGCTCGTACCGCCAGTCCACCCCGGCCAGCGACCGCAAAGCGGCCACGGCCGCCCCGGGATCGGTGCCAACCGGGAAGACCAGCGAATAGGTCTCGCGTGACGCGCGCATGGCCGTCTCGCGGCGATGCTCATGCAAGTAGATTCCGCCATACAGGGCGGTGCCGCCTCCTAGGGCGATAACAGCGGGAGTCAAGGCAGTCGTCTCATTCATGACCGACCCTCCCGCCGCTCGGCCTTCTCCTCGGCCTCCCGCTGGCGCTGTTCCTCAACCGCCCGCTTAGCCATTAGCCAATAGGCCAGCGCGAGCTTGTCGATGTCGATCTCGTCTTTCCGAATGCCTCGCACTACAATTCGCTTCTGTGACATATCTACACCTCCTTTCTTCACTTACCAGACGCGTTCACCCTTTGTTTGGTAGCGAGTATCCGCTGAAAAGGCCGTTCGGTCTTTGTTTTCTTTTCCAGCTATCACCAAGACCGGATGACGATTTGCTGGGCGGTAGCACAGCAGCACCGCGATGGCTTATATTACGGCGCGTGGCAATTACTACGCCATGTGGCAGTGCATTTGGGTGTGTCAGCGTGATAGTATTGACTGTGTGAAGAGTGACGCTAGACGGGTGTCAGGCACGACTCGGGAAGCGCTGCGTGAGCGGGGTGTGAAAATGGTGTTGGCCGGACGCACTCACGCGGTTGTGGCGCAGTCCTTGGGGGTGCATCTGCGGACGGTGTCGCTGTGGATGGCTCGCCACCAGCTCAGGGGGTTTGAGGGACTGAGGGAGGGGCGGCGTGGTCGGCGCTCGCGCGAGCAGATGGCGCTCACCGACGCCCAGCAGGCAGAGCTGATCCGACTGATGAAGGGCACGAACCCCGATCAGCTGCAGATTCCCGGCGTGTTGTGGTCAAGGCAGGCCGTCAAGGCGCTGATCGAGCGGCGGTTCGGGCTCGGGCTCAGTCGCCAGACGGTCGGTGTCTACCTGCGGCGCTGGGGGTTCTCGGGCAAGAAGCCGCAGCGGCGGTGGCTCGAGCAGGACCCCGAGCGGGTGCGGGTGTGGCTCCAGGACGAGTTCCCGGCGATCCAGGCGCGCGCGCGGCGCGAAGGGGCGCGGATGCTGTTCGGCGATGAGATGGGCGTGCGCGCCGGGCAGACCGCCGGCAAGAGCTACGCGCCGATCGGCGAGCGCGCGATCGTGCCGCTGACCGGCAAGCGCTTCTCGGCCAACGTGATCAGCGCGATCGGTGCCGACGGCACGCTGGTGTTCGAGATCTTCGAGGGCAGCTGCGATGAGATCCGCTTCCTGGACTTCCTCGACAAGCTGCTCGAGCATTTCCCCGAGCGCAAGATCTTCTTGATCGTTGACAACGCCTCCTTCCACAAGTCTCCCGCGGTCGAGTACTGGCTGCTGGACCATCCGCGGATGGAGCTGTTCTACCTTCCACCGTACGCCCCGGAGCTCAATCCCGATGAGCTGCTCAACCAGGACGTTCACACCCACGTCGCGCGACGCCGCCCATCCAACCTCGCCAAGCTCGTCACTCTCACCGTCGAGTATCTCGCAACCCGCACAAGTGAGATTGTCAGCAAGTACTTCGACGGCGAGTACGTCGCCTACGCCAAGTAACCACGCACTAATTGCCACGCAGCGTAATAGGCGGCGGGAGTAGATCCACACCACCCGTCCTATGAGAACAAGTAGCCCCAACACCACCAACAGGACGGCGTAGCGTGCCAATAGGCAGAGCAGGGTCTCGATGACGACAAGCGCCAGGACCGAGGCGACAACCAGCGATACGGGATCCCTTTTCACGGCGTCAATCGCTGTTCCTCCGTATGGGAAGACATGACGCGACCAAGCATCACCGCCCCGAGCGGAAATTGGCGGACGACCCCGGAAATAATCCGGACATATGGCAGCCCACAGCGCAGATGAGGTCTACAAGGCGCTGCTCGCGCTCACGAAGACCGGCACAACGTCGCAGGCGATCCGCTCCCAGCCAGTCCTTGTCAGCCTTCGGTACATCGCGCGCGCGGCCACTACCGAGGACCAGCCGCACCCGACGCCGAGCCAGTTAGCAGCCGTCGCCCGTCACGAGATCCATGAGGCCGCAGGGGCGCTCGGCACCGAGACCTCCGGCGTCGTGCCGAAGTACACGAACGAGGCCGCCGCGGCCCGCCAGATCCTCGGGACACGAACCAGCGAGCGGCTTCACCAGCGGCGAGAGAACGCCGCCAGAGAACTCAAGATGAACGTCGACACCATGCTCCATCGTCGCCGCGGAGTACGCACCCACGAGGAGCGGGTGGTCGCCCACGTAGCTGACGTGATGTGGGAGCGCGAGACGGAGTGCGTCCTCGGCGTCGTGTTTGCCGAGCTCCAAGAACGCACTCCCGAAGGCTCTGATCTAGCGGTCGAACTCTTGTACCAATACCGGCACTACTACCGCATGTGGACCGCCCTGGACGGCCTCCGCGCCGACGTAGCTGCGGTCCTCCAAATCCGCCGGCAGGGCGAAGACGATGTCAACAAGCTCGACGATTACGTCCGCTCCTCGCTCCACTGGTACGCGCGCTACCAGCAGCTCATGCAGCGCTTTAAGGATGACTACGGCGGCCAGTGGCTGTTCTCGGACGCCGATCTCGAGCAATCAGTCATCGACGCCATAAAGCTCGTGGAGAACTTCAGTAGGCTCACCTACCGGCAGGACTCGCAGCTGAGAGTCCTCGTCGCGGACCAGGAGGAACTCGATCCCTTCCTACGGGCGCTTGAGGCTACGCAAGAGGGCTTGGAAATCAGGCTCTCCGAGGGTGAGTTGGGGTGAAGTCACAGCGAGTTTTCGTGTGGGAGAGTGAGGGTGACTGGTCCGCAGGCGAGGTGGACGAGCGCGAGAGCGGCGTTCGCGGAGTGGAACCCGTAAGCGCGGCGGACCAGCAGTTTGACCTTGTTGTTGAGCGCCTCCGCCCGGGCGTTGCTCAACTTCAGGCGACGGGCGGCGAGTATGCCCTGACGGTGTTTGCGGATCGTGCAGCCCAAGCGGATGAACGGGGCGAGCCGGCAGCGGGAGAGGCGGGACAGCAGCCGGTCGAGCAGCTCGCTGACGGCCTCGACGGTGAGGCCGGGGGCGAAGATCGCTCTGACCATCTCTTTCATCGTCCAGGCACGCGCGACCTTCCCGCCGCCGGCCTGGATCGCGGCGAGTGTGGCCGCTTGGCGGTCGGTGAGATCGGAAGGGTTCTTGAGCAGCGCCCAGCGATCGTGCTTGAACTGTTTGGCGGCGCCGGCCTGGCCCGCGTGGCGCAGCTCGTTCCAGTACTCGCGGCGGACCTCGTCCAGCGCCTTGGTGGCGAGTTGCACAACGTGGTAGTTGTCGATCACGATCGTCGCCTGCGGCGCGTGCTCGCGGACGCTCTTGGCGTACCCGCCGGTCATGTCCATCGAGACCGCGGTCAGCCGGGACGCGCGTGCGAAGATCGCCGGCTCGATCTCGCTGCCGTCCTGGAGCCATGCGCCGGGGATGCCCTCGCCGGCCGGGACGATCGGGCACGGGCCGAACGGGACCATGATCGCCGGCTCAGGCTCCCACGACGGCCGCCCGGCGTGCGCCGGCGGGTCCTCGGCCGGCGGGTCGAGCTCGGCGAAGAACTGATCGGCGGCGGCCTGGCCCTTGCCCTCGGTGCCCCACACCACGCACCCGCGCGCGTGGTCGGCGATGAGCGTGAGGTAGCGGTGGCCCTTGCGCCACGCGACCTCGTCGATCGAGATCTCAAACAGCTCCCGGAGCCGGTCGGCCTGGGCGAGATGCTCCTCGCCGACGCGCTTGATGATCCGCCCGATCGTCTGCCACTCAATCCGCACCAGCCGTGTGATCGTCGTCTTGTCGGCCTTCGTCGCCAGCCACGCGACGAGATCGTCGAAGTCGCGGGTGAAACCGGCGCGGTGACGCGCGAACGGGACGCCCTCGACATGCACCCCGTGCTCGGGACACCGCAGCTGCCGCAGCGTCGCGCGGATCTCGAGTCGCCAGACGCCAAGGTCCAGATGGCGCCAGACCGACTCGTGATCCTGGATACCCTCGCGCGCCATCGTGGCGTACCCGCACACCGGACAGATGAGCCGCTGGCGGCGCAGCGCGACGCGCACAACGACACGATCAGAACCGAACCGCACGCCGCGCACCCACACCCCCTCCAAGCGCAGCAGACGACAGAATGCGGCAGTGACGCGCACGGGCCAAACCTCCAGCTCGAGGAACTTGAATACCCGCGAGCCTACGGCGCGGCTCGTGCGCGTCGCCTGCCGCTACGCCAAGAGCTCAGAACCGCTGCAACTAGCGCCAAACCAGCTCAAGATTCACCCCAGATCACCCTCGGAGCCTCGGAAATCATTGCGGCCTGGCAACGCCACCTGGACGAGTGCGACTGCGACCTGGAGCACCCGAGGAGCGGCTGCAAGGTGCATCTCTTGATGACAGCCTGCCAGTACTACATTGATGCCATCGACACCGAATGCTACGCGCTGGCACCGTGGTATCGGGGCATGCCGAAGTACCGGAAGATCATATGGCCTGACCCCCCGGGTTCGGTCCGACCCTTGTGAGAGTTTCTCGCGCCCTGGATCATGGGCGAGGAAGGAACGATCACGTGAAGCGACGCAGGCACACGCCGGAGCAGATCATCCGCAAGCTGCGCGAGGCCGAGCGGATGCTCGGTGAGGGCAAGACGATCCCTGAGGCGGCGAAGGAGCTGGGGATCAGCGAGCAGACGTATCACCGCTGGCGCAACCAGTACGGCGGGATGAAGGCCAATGATGCGAAGCGGCTGAAGGAGCTCGAGCGTGAGAACGTGACGTTGAAGGCGATCGTCGCCGATCAGGCGCTCGAGGTGCGGGCGCTGAAGGAGGTCGCGAAGGGAAACTGGTGAGCCCAGCCCGTCGGCGCCGGGCGGTCGCGATGGTTCGTGACCGTCTCGGCGTCAGCGAGCGCTGGGCGTGCCGGGTGCTGGGCCAGCACCGCTCCACGGAGCGCTATGAGCCCAAGCGCGCTGAGGATGACGCGGTGTTGCGCGCCGAGTTGCGGCAGTTCTCCAAGGACCGTCCGCGGTGGGGGTATCGCCGTGCGCATCATCACCTGCGCGAGCTGGGCTGGGATGTGAACCGCAAGCGTGTGCAGCGCTTGTGGCGGGAGGAAGGGCTGCGGGTGCCGCAGCGGCGGCGCAAGCGCCGGCGGCTGGGGGACTCGACCGTCGCGCAGCGCCTGCGCGCCGAGCGGCCCAACCAGGTGTGGGCGTTCGACTTCCAGTTCGACCAGACCGCCGACGGCAGGGTGCTGAAGCTGCTCAACGTGGTCGACGAGTTCACCCGTGAGTCGCTGGTGATGCTGGTCGAGCGCAGCATCGACGCCGACCGGACCGTCGGCGTGCTGGAGCGCCTGGTCGCCGAGCGGGGCGCCCCGGAGTTTCTGAGGTGCGACAACGGCCCGGAGATGACCGCGCACGCGCTCCAGGACTGGTGCGAGCTGAGCGGGACGGGAACCGCGTACATCGAGCCGGGCTCGCCGTGGCAGAACCCGTACGTCGAGAGCTTCCACTCGCGCGTGCGCGACGAGCTGCTCGATGTCGAGGAGTTCTCCTGCCTGGCCGAGGCGCGCGTCGTGATCAGTGACTGGTGCGAGGACTACAACCACCGCCGGCCGCACTCATCGCTCGGGATGCGCGCCCCCGCCGTGTTCGCCGCGCAGTGGACCGAGCCGGTCGAGATCGCATGAGGCAACCCGACCGCTCGACCTCAACGATCAGGCCGAGCAAGCGATGAGAAGAAGGGGTGGGCGGCCCTTCCCCCGGGCGGCGCGCCCGCGACCATCGCCGCTACGCCTCGCTCCGCTCGGCTCCGCGACGATGGTCGCGGCACCAGGGGCGTGATCCGTCCGAGCAGGCCGCTACCTTGCCCCCACTACATCCACCACCCTCTCACTCGTGGTGGACCGAAAACCGGGGGCCGCCCACATAGACCCGGCCAGCCTGTATGAGGCCATTGGATTGAAGACGCAGAAGCAGCCCGGCATTTAGCAAGCCGAGACGACCGCCACCTGCTGGCCAGGCGCGGCAAGGACGAGCGGGGACGCAAGAATCTCCACGACGCACTCGGCGAGAAGGGAAGCGGTCGGGTTAGTAGAAGACCCACCTTGCGGCAGATTTCAACCCAGCCCTTGCGGAGAGAGACAGCTATGTGCGACCACAATGGCAGCGCCACCGGCATTCTCAGATTCAGCAAGACCCGCCCCGGCATGCTTGAGCCAGCCCTTCTGTGCGAGGCATGCGAGACCATCATCATGCAGTTTGCGCCCCTTCCGTACCGCTGCACGCCGCCCGTGTCGTTCATCGCCGCCGTTCAGGAGTCGGGGCACGTGAGGATCGCGGAGACGCACCAAATCCCCGACCGCGCTCACGGCAGGCGCAGACCGCGACCCGGGAATCGCCCCCGCCTGAGTTTCGCCCGACGTGAGCACACGACACCAAGGAGCCCATCATGACCGTCACCGAGAAGTCCGCCATGACCGTCACCGCCATCGTCCACGCCCTCAACGCCGGCGAGAAGCCTTCGTTCAACGAGAGGCGCGCCGACCGCGACCGTCGTGAGCAGGCCGCTCGCGAGGTTGACTTGCCCCCGCACAACCACGACTGAGGCACGCCCGGCGACGCGTTGCGCGCGTCGGGCAAGAGCAAAGGCGGCGTGCTAGCCGCGATCGAGCTCGGCAACGGTCGCCTGGAAGCGCTCAACAGCTGACATTCAGCTGATCCACAACGAGGCGGACGAGCCACCGCTGCCGTGAAGGTGTAGACGCGGCAACGCTTTTGGCATCCCTTGCCGCATCCCCGAACTGCGCTTATCGCCCCAACACGGCGGTCACGTTGAATCCGATCTCCGGCGGGGCGCGCGTCGCTGCATGTGTCCGTCTCTGCCTGGACCTACACTCAGCTATACCTAGTCTCCGCTTGGGTTGTGTTGTAACATTTCGAAATATCGTTGCGTATATCTTTGGACTATCACCTTGAGTCTACTAATTTGGTCTTCGCGCGACAACGTAGAGACCGGGGCAGGTTTAGCACCAGGCTTAGCGACCCCACGAATCCAGATCATCAGTTCTACAGAGCCTGATACGCCAGTGAAAAGACATCCCCGATGAGTAGCTGCCTTCTTGCGCCAGCGGCTGTCCACCTGCCTTCTGATACGCGGCGCTTAATGCGAGATATTCTTTTTTTTGTTCGTCAATATTACGCTGCGTGGCAATTAGTGCGTGGTTACTTGGCGTAGGCGACGTACTCGCCGTCGAAGTACTTGCTGACAATCTCACTTGTGCGGGTTGCGAGATACTCGACGGTGAGAGTGACGAGCTTGGCGAGGTTGGATGGGCGGCGTCGCGCGACGTGGGTGTGAACGTCCTGGTTGAGCAGCTCATCGGGATTGAGCTCCGGGGCGTACGGTGGAAGGTAGAACAGCTCCATCCGCGGATGGTCCAGCAGCCAGTACTCGACCGCGGGAGACTTGTGGAAGGAGGCGTTGTCAACGATCAAGAAGATCTTGCGCTCGGGGAAATGCTCGAGCAGCTTGTCGAGGAAGTCCAGGAAGCGGATCTCATCGCAGCTGCCCTCGAAGATCTCGAACACCAGCGTGCCGTCGGCACCGATCGCGCTGATCACGTTGGCCGAGAAGCGCTTGCCGGTCAGCGGCACGATCGCGCGCTCGCCGATCGGCGCGTAGCTCTTGCCGGCGGTCTGCCCGGCGCGCACGCCCATCTCATCGCCGAACAGCATCCGCGCCCCTTCGCGCCGCGCGCGCGCCTGGATCGCCGGGAACTCGTCCTGGAGCCACACCCGCACCCGCTCGGGGTCCTGCTCGAGCCACCGCCGCTGCGGCTTCTTGCCCGAGAACCCCCAGCGCCGCAGGTAGACACCGACCGTCTGGCGACTGAGCCCGAGCCCGAACCGCCGCTCGATCAGCGCCTTGACGGCCTGCCTTGACCACAACACGCCGGGAATCTGCAGCTGATCGGGGTTCGTGCCCTTCATCAGTCGGATCAGCTCTGCCTGCTGGGCGTCGGTGAGCGCCATCTGCTCGCGCGAGCGCCGACCACGCCGCCCCTCCCTCAGTCCCTCAAACCCCCTGAGCTGGTGGCGAGCCATCCACAGCGACACCGTCCGCAGATGCACCCCCAAGGACTGCGCCACAACCGCGTGAGTGCGTCCGGCCAACACCATTTTCACACCCCGCTCACGCAGCGCTTCCCGAGTCGTGCCTGACACCCGTCTAGCGTCACTCTTCACACAGTCAATACTATCACGCTGACACACCCAAATGCACTGCCACATGGCGTAGTAATTGCCACGCGCCGTAATAATATTGCCATGCATGCTTCCAGTGGAAAAGGGGCTCTCCTCTCCGATTGGGGGTGACCCGCCGCCCGACCGACCGAGAATGCCCTGCTATAGGCCGCCTTTCCCTGACGCAATCGGGCCCTGGGAGTTGCACACATCCCGGAAACCGTCCGAGAGTCGGGCACGCTGGGTAGCGGAGCCGCGCGCCGCGCGTCAAGCGGCAGCGCGGAGAAGCGGGGCGCTACCGAAAACTCTCGCGCTTGCAGGCGATTCGGCCGCTTGACCCGGGCTTCAGCTCCGCTATGTGGCAAGGGTCGCCGGCCAGGGCCGGCACCCTCACATCAACGACCAACCGTCCGGACCCCCGGATTCACCCCCAAACGACGAGGAGTCCCGGAAAAGGATTCAACTATTGCCGCCTTCCCGATTGCCTTTTCATCCTCCAGGGGCAATCCGTTTCCAAAAATCGGCGTTCCATCCGGATTAGCAAAATCCGGGATGGGACCCTGATTTAGGCCTTTCATCACGATCTGGATTTCACTGGAGCCAGATTCCTCTTTGGCGGCGATTGTGTTGTGGACGCCATCACTGTACTGAACGTCAGGCCTAGTTTCGCTGCCCGAAACTATCGGCGTCTGGCTTGATGGTAGGTTCATTGCCCACGCGGCTTCTTCGCGGGTAAGCAGAGCTAAATAGGGCTCTCCTCTCCGTTTGGGGGTGACTCATCGGTGAGGGAGCGCGATCGTGATGCCCGCGCAGCAGAGGTAGATCATCGCGATCAGGGCATCGGCGGAGTGGAATCCGTAGGCGCGGTGTGACAGGAGTCTCACCTTGCTGTTCAGGGCCTCGAGGCGCCCGTTGCTCAAGTTCAGTTCGATCGCAGCGAGCACGCCGGCCCTGTGTTTGCGGATCGTGCGGGCGAGCTTGACGAACGGTTTCAGGCGGGGTAGCCGTTCAGGGGGTCGTCGGGTTGGTTTGAAGGATTTCCTGGTGTTGCAGGAAATGTTGCGTTCGTGGCGCCCGACATCGTGGATGAAGCGTTCGATGCTGGTCGGGATGCAGTGAGGGTTCTGTTCGCCGCGCAGGCTGAGCGGATCGCCGTGTTGGAGGCGGAGATCGCCGAGTTCAGGCGGCTGATTGACCGGAGCTCGAAGAACAGCAGCTTGCCGCCGTCGCGGGACTCGCGTGAGGCGCGGGAGGAGCGCCCGAAGAAGCGTTCGTCGGGCAAGAAGCAGGGTGGGCAGCCTGGCCATAAGGGCCGTCATCGCAAGCTGGTCGCTGACCCGGATCGGGTTGTTGAGCACTGGCCGCTGTCGTGCCGGGGGTGCGGCGGGCAGCTGCGCCAGGATGAGACGCTGGCGGGTGATCCGGTCGCCCATCAGGTCTCAGAGATCCTCACGCGGGTCGAGGTGACCGAGCATCGGCGGATGCGGGTCCGCTGCGACTGCGGGGCGTGTACGCTTGCCGGGCTGCCCGACGGGGTGCCAGCCGGAGCGTTCGGGCCGGGGGTCGCGGCCGCTGCGGCGACGTTGACCGCCGCGCGGGTCGGGCGTCGTGAAACGGTCCGGATCTTCAGCGATCTGTTCGGCCTGACGATCAGCACGGCGTCGTTGCAATCGCTGCTTGAGCAGACCTCGCTCACGTTGGAGGCGCCCTACACCGAGATCCTGTACGCGCTGGACCGCGAACCGGTCCGCGGCGCGGACGAGACCAGCTGGCCGCAGGCCGGGAAAGGCCAGTGGCTGTCGGTCTCGATCGCCGAGCGGATGGCGCTCTTTCAGATCGCCAAGCGGCGCGACCGTGACGCGGCGAAGGCGCTGCTGGGCGAGCAGCCCGGCGGGGTGATCGTGACCGATCGGTACGCCGTCTATCTGTTCGTTGATGACACCAACCGGCAGTTGTGCCTCGCTCACTTGGCTCGTGACCTGATCGCCCTCTCCGAGCGCGACGGCGCCCCAGCCAGGCTCGGTCGCGCGCTCGGGCGGGAACTCGGCCGCGTGTTCACCGCGCTGCACGCTCCCGACCGCGACCCTTCGAACCTCGAAGACCTCCGCCAACAGATCGCCCCACTGCGCCACGCGATCCACGATCTGCTCGCCAAAGGCACCCGCTGCCGGGACCCGAAGACCCGCCGGTTCTGCGAACGGCTGCTCGCTCACGAGACCGCGCTGTGGACCTTCACCAGCACCCCCGGCGTGCCCGCGACCAACAACGCATCCGAGCGCGCGCTGCGTCACGCCGTTCACTGGCGACGCACCAGCTACGGCACCCAAACCGCCACCGGCAACCGGATCGTCGAACGGCTCCTCACCCTCCGCGAGACCTGCCGCCTCCAAGGCCGCCGCCTACACCAATACCTCACCACCGCAATCACCGCCGAACTACACGGCCACCCGATCCCGCCGATCCTCGCAGCCCCATCCTGATTGACCCCGTAAACGGTTTCAGGCGGGAGCGCGATGCCCACGCGAGCCACGCCTCGAGCCGCTCGACGGCCTCGTGGTAGGGCAGCCGGTAGATGTAGCGCAGCTCGCCGTAGAGCAGGAACGCGCGGTACAGGGGCTTGTTCGTCAGCACGACCTCGGCGAGCTTGAGCAGCTGCTTGGCGGTCTGTTTGGCGGTGTCCTTCAGCGGGCTGTAGCGCGTACCTTTGAGCCACTTGCCGGCCTCGGTGCCCGAGCGTCCGTGCTGGTTGTACTCGTCGCGGCGGACCTTGTCGACCGCCTCGCCGCCGAGCTTTACGACATGAAACGGGTCAAAGCACACCCGGGCGTGCGGGAGCCCCTCGGGCGCTCGGATCGCCTTCTCATAGCCGGCCGACATGTCGATTGAGACCGCCTTGATCGAGGCCTTCTGCTGATCGCTGAGGCCGTCGAAGAACGCCTGCAAGCTGGCGGAGTTGCGGCCCTCGGTGGCCCACACGATGCTGCCGCGCTCGTGGTCGACCACCGAGGTCAGGAACTTGTGATCGGCGCCATAGCTGACCTCATCCACGCCGAGCAGCGCAAGCCCGTCCAGTCGGCCGGCCGGCAGCTTCTCAGCCACGACCCGCGCGAGGATCTTGCCGACCGTCTCCCAACCGATTCGCATCAGCCGGGTGACCTGCGTCTGGCTCATCTGCTGCGCCAGCCACGCCGTGAGGTCGTCGAAGTCGCGCGTGTACGGCGAGCCGGCGCGGGCCCACGGCACCATCTCGTAGACGTCGCCGCAGCCCGAGCAGTACAGCCGTCGCAGCCGGCACTCGATCCGGCAACGCAACCCGCCTTGATCGAGATGCCGCCAGGGCTTGGTGCGATGCTCCTTGACCGGCAGGCCTAGCGTCCCGCAGCCCGAGCAGACCGGCTTCTTGGCGCGCAGCACGACCGTCACGATCACCGCCCGCTCTGAGAACTCCACATCCCTGACCCATGCTCCCGGAAGCCCGAGCATCCGGTTGAATGCGGTGGTGACCCGCACGTCGCCCTCCTTCGTAGGCAGCTGACCATCTGACAGCCAGCAGCCTGCCAAAGGCGGGGGGCGGCGGGTCGCCCAGCACGTGCGCAACTTGCGAGCCCCTCACGCCGCCGTCGGGCCTCGGTCAGTAGCGGAGCCGTACGCCGCGCGTCAAGCGGCAGCCCCGATCACCCCAGCATCCCGACGAACCCCCACGCTTGCAGGAGATTCGGCCGCCTGACCCGGGCTTCGGCCCCGCTATCTGGCGATGATCGCCGGCCAGGGGACCGGCACCCGTCAGACCAACGACCAACCGGCCGAGACCCCCGATTCACCCCCAAGTCACGAGGAGTCCCCTAAATAGGTGGTTCTTTGTAGCTCGGCCAGCTCGGCCTTTACGGCCTCGGCGCTTTGCTGCGGCGCCCCTTGAGCCTCGCCGCTGTTCGGTGCGCTTTCGGATTGGCTGGGCGCTGCGTGGGCGGGGGCTTTTTGGGTTTGGGCGGTGTCGGGCGCGTCCGAGCCGTGCGTTGAGCCATTTTGCTGTCCACAGCCAGTCGTTGCGGCGGCCGCGCCGCCTATGGCTAGTGCCGCTAGTGCGGCGGGCACACTCCAGCCTCGACACTTCTGGACGGCCAAGCCGACAACGGTTAGCTCACCTGTAATCGGGCTCATGAGCAGAACCGTGTAACGCGACTGCTCACACTCGCGAGATTCGCATTCGCCGCGGCAAGTCGCCGATTAGCAGAAGCAAGCTGGCGCTTTGCATTGGCGAGCCTTGCGTTCGCCACGGCCAGGTCATGACGGTCACGACGAACCCGAGCAGGATGACGCGCGTCCTTTCGCAGCTGCGTCTTGATGCGCTGCACGTTCCGTGTCGCCCGGGTGACCGCCGACTTGGCGCCTGCGACTGCGGACCGCGCCGGTGCGACGAGAGCATTTGCGCCCGTCTGGGCCGTGAGCGAATCGAGACAATCTCCGTTCGTCAGAGGCTCGGCTGGAACGATGCGCAATGAATACGAGGTCCCAACTCTCCCAGAGGCGACCTTGATGTAATAGGTCCCACGGTCAAGCGTTACGGCTTCGTTCACGCCACCGTTGGTGTCGAGGATTTGGCTGCCACCGTTCTCGGTCACGTCGATGCCGTGACCGTCGCTATTGATAAGGGTGTGGCTACTTCAGGACGACGGGGTGGGCTGCCAGACGTCGCGGCGGTATAGGCGTTGCTGGTCTGAGCGAATCGAGACAATCTCCGTTCGTCAGAGGCTCGGCTGGAACGATGCGCAATGAATACGAGGTCCCAACTCTCCCAGAGGCGACCTTGATGTAATAGGTCCCACGGTCAAGCGTTACGGCTTCGTTCACGCCACCGTTGGTGTCGAGGATTTGGCTGCCACCGTTCTCGGTCACGTCGATGCCGTGACCGTCGCTATTGATAAGGGTGTGGCTACTTCAGGACGACGGGGTGGGCTGCCAGACGTCGCGGCGGTATAGGCGTTGCTGGTCGTGCGTGATGTGGTGTTGACCGGACCCCGTTTGTCGGTCCACCACGAGTGAGAGGGTGGTGGATGTGAGGGGCGAGAAGGTAGCGCCCTGGCCGGACGGACAGAGGAACTCTGCGCTCAAGGTTCCCGCGACCGTCGTCGCGAAGGCGCGAGCGTAGCGAGTGCCGAGCGGCGATGGCCGCGGCGCGCGCCGCCCGACACACCCCCTGCGGCCGGTCAGGCTGCCAGCGCTGCGTCGCCTTCGGCGGTCCACTCGGCGGCGAACATGGCCGGGGCGCGCATCCCGAGCGAGCTGTGCGGCCTGTGCCGGTTGTAGTCCTCGCGCCAGTCGCCGATCACGACACGCGCCTCGGCCAGGCAGGAGAATTCCTCGACGTCGAGCAGCTCGTCCCGCACCCGGGAGTGGAACGACTCCACGAACGGGTTCTGCCACGGCGAGCCGGGCTCGATGAACACGGTCCCGGCCTTCGACAGTACGCACCAGTCCCTGAGCGCATGTGCGGTCATCTCCGGACCGTTGTCACACCTCAGCAGCTCTGGCGCGCCGCGCGCGGCGACCAAGCGCTCCAGCGTCTCCACGACCGTGTCCGCGTCGATGTTACGCGCGACCAGCATCACCAGCGCCTCGCGCGTGAACTCATCAACGATGTTGAGCAGCTTCAACGCCCGCCCGTCGGCGGTCTGGTCGAACTGGAAGTCGAACGCCCACACGTGATTCGGCCGCTCCGCGCGGAGCCGCTCGGCCGGGACCGTCGACTCGCCGAGCCGGCGGCGCTTGCGCTTGCGCTGCGGCACCCGCAGCCCCTCCTCACGCCACAAACGCTGCACCCGCTTGCGATTCACCGACCAACCCAGCTCCCGCAGGTGATGGTGCGCGCGGCGGTACCCCCACCGCGGCCGCTTCACCGAGAACCTCCGCAACTCCGCGCGCAACACCGCGTCATCCTCGGCCGTCTTCGGCTCGTGACGCTGCGTGGAGCGATGCTGCCCCACCACCCGGCATGCCCAGCGCTCGCTGACGCCGAGACGATCGCGGAGCGTCGCGATCGCCCGGCGCCGACGGGCTGGGCTCACCAGTTTCCCTTCGCGACCTCCTTCAGCGCGACGACCTCGAGCTCCTTGTCGGCCACGATCCGCTTCAGCGTCGCGTTCTCGCGCTCGAGCGCCTTCAGCCGCTTCGCGTCGTTGGCCTTCATCCCGCCGTACTGGTTGCGCCACCGGTGATAGGTCTGCTCGCTGATCCCCAGCTCCTTCGCCGCTTCGGGGATCGTCTTCCCCTCGCCGATCAGCTTCTCCGCTTCTCGCAGCTTGCGGATGATCTGCTCCGGCGTGTGCCTGCGTCGCTTCATCGTGGAGTTCCTTCCTCGCCCATGATCGTGGGCGCGAGAAACTCTCACAAGGGTCGGACCGATCCTCCGGGGTCAGGCCAAGACCAAGACGCTGATCACCCACGCCCGCACCAGCGCGGCGCGGTTCCTTGGCTACGAGATCACCACCCAGCACGCCAACCAGATCATCACCGACGGCCGACGCAAGGCCAACGGCAGTATCCGGCTGCGCGTACCTGGCGACGTGATCAAGGCCAAATGCGCCCGATACATGTCTCGGGGAAAACCCGAGCGCCGGCCCGAGCTGCTGAACGACGAGGACCACTCGATCATCAGCCGCTACGGGGCCGAGTACCGGGGCATCGTCCAGTACTACCTGCTCGCCGGCGATGTCCATCGACTCGACCGGCTGCACTGGGTCATGGTGACCTCGCTACTGAAAACGCTGGCTGCCAAGTACGACTCGTCGGTGTCGAAGATGGCCCGCAAGTATGGGGCCACGATCGAGACGCCGCACGGGCCGCGCAGAGCCATCCAGGTCAGCGTCGACCGTGGTGAGGGCAGGAAGCCGCTGGTCGCCACCTTCGGTGGTATCCCACTACGACGACAGAAGAACGCGATCCTGCGGGACCGCGAATCAGTCCCGGCAACGCCCCGCCGCACAGAGCTGGTCCCAGAACTCGGCTGGTCCGGCGCCGATCTCCAGCATCCGGAGGTTCCGAGCGTGCGCACCCGCAAGCCAGGACGCCAACGGAGGGAACTCCAGGTGTTCGGATGCTCGCACGCCGCGCTCGCCAGAAAGCCTGTCGCGCGCCCATATGAGAGAACTTCGCACGTTGTGCCTCAGCACCGCACCACGCTGAGCCAGCCCAGTGGAGGATCGGTCATTCCAGAACGACTCGTAATAGTTGGCGATCATCGCGACCGGCAGATGCTCTGAACAGAAGGCGTGCCCGCATCGGGTGCACCTGTGGACCCGCTTGCCACCGAACAGCGCGACCTCAAGGTCATTCTCCTGTTCGATCGCGTGGTAAGTAGCTAGGAACGGGGCATCCGCGCCGCAAATCAGGCATGGCTCCGCGGCCGTCATAGTTGCGGCGCACCCGGGCCGCTCGCATCACGGACCCGTTCGAGCTCGGCCAGCGGATCGACCCCCGTGACGTCTGCGAGCGCAGACGCCAAGCGAAGCACGTTTGCCCCGGGGTCCGAGCCGGCCAGCAGCGGGAACGGGGCGCAGGTCAGGAGCTGCACCTCGCCGGGGCCCGTGGCGGCATCACCGTCGAGGGAGGCAAAGCCCGCGTCCTGCGCCGCCTGAGCCACTCGCCTAATCGTGACGTCGGCTCCCAGCGCACCGCGCAGGATACGGTCGCCGAGCGCCAACCGCCGCACACCGGACCAACGCGGGTTCGGCACTCGCCCCGCCACCGCCCGCGCCGGCTCACGCCACGGCCGGCAGCTCACCGCGATAGCCGGAAAGGCGTCCGGCTCGTACACATCGAGGTAGGCCGGATGCACCTCGGTCGCCAACTGCAGGGTAAACACGACCTCATCCACGGAGCCCATGACCCCTCCGGGCGGCTCGACGGCGGCGCGGAGACGGACGAGCAGACAGGCACGATCGTGCGGAACGTCCGAATCGGCGAGGAGGGCATCAAGGTGATCGGCGAGCCAGAGCGCCTTCCCCCCGAACGTCCGACCCACCTCGACGGTCCGCGCATCCGACGGCGGTGGGAGGCCGGCGAAGCCCTGAGCCATCGCTTTGCGCCTGGCCTCGTCCTTGCACGCCGGACCTGGAATGACCATTGTGTGACCCCATCGCCAGGGTTCGAAGCCATAGGCGCGATCGTCGACGAACACGTCGGCCGCCGGCTTGCCGAAGCTCAGTTCGTGAAACGACACGCCCCAGCGCTCCAGCTGCTCCGCGGTGAGGTCGCGCCAGTCGATGCCGGTCGACGAGCCGCGGGCCGTGTAGATCAGGATCCGGTGGCCGGCCCCGGCCAGGGCATTGACACGCTCGATCGCCCATCGATACGGCTGTGCCAGCTCATAGGCCCCCTCGGTGTTGGTGCAGAGCGTGCCGTCGAGGTCGAAGCAGAACGTCGTCATCGCATGGCCTCGATGGCGTCCATCAGGGCATGGACGATCAGCTGATGACCGTCCTGTACGAAGTCGGTGCGCGCGCCGGGAAACCGCAGGACGACGTCGGCGTCGGCGTCCCCCGGGTTCGGGCCGGTCAGGAGCACGCTACGCACCCCGAGCTCGCGTGCCGCGGCGAGGGCGGCGAGCACGTTGGGCGATGTCCCGCTGGTCGAGATGGCCAGCAGGCCGTCGCCCCGGCGAGCCAGGGCACGTAGCGGGCGCACGAAGGCCTGAAGATCGCCGAAGTCGTTGATGATCGCGGTCGAGCTCGGCGAGCCCAGGCCGAGGTAGAGGGCGGGAAGCGGCCTGCGGTCGTCTCGGTACCGGCCGACCAGCTCGGCTTCGAGGTGCGCGGCGAGCGCGGCGCTCCCTCCGTTGCCGCACAGGAACACCGTGCCGCTGCTCAGCGCCACCGCCGCCTGGTGCAATTCCTCAGCTGAGCTGTGCAGGAAGGACTCGAGCGAGACGGCCAACCGACCGCCGCGATCGCGCAACAGCTCGGTCAGGTCGGACGAACCTATGGCCACCGGCTACTCACACGTCGAGGTGTTTCTTAGTAGGATCGATGTGTGAACGGGCCCGCCCCGAGCTGCTACATCATCGCGGAGATCGGGATCAACCACAATGGCGATCTCGACGTCGCTCGCCGTCTGATCGATCTAGCGGCAGACACGGGTTGCGACGCGGTGAAATTGCAAAAGCGCACGGTTGAATTAGTGTATCCGTCCGCGGTTCTCGACGCGCCCCGTGAAAGTCCCTGGGGCACCACGCAACGCGATCAGAAGGAGGCGCTCGAGTTCGGCCGTGCCGAGTACGACCAGATCGACGCCCACTGCAGGGAGCGGGGGATCGACTGGTTCGCGTCGGCTTGGGACGCGGTGAGCTTCGAGTTCCTCGCGTCGTACGACCCTCCGCACAGCAAGATCGCCTCGGCGATGCTCACTCATTCGAGTTTTCTCGAGCAGGTCGCCGCCGCCGGTCTACATACGTTCATCTCCACCGGGATGAGTGGTTGGGACGACGTCGATAGTGCAGTGGACATCTTCGGTGGCGCCGGCTGCCCGTTCACACTCATGCATTCTGTGGCGACATATCCGATGCGCGCCGAGGATGCGAACATCTCTGTAATGCTCGAGTTGGCCCGTCGATACGGAGCGCCGGTCGGATTCTCGAGTCACGAGGTCGGCCTGATCTGCTCAATAACCGCCGCGTCGCTCGGCGCAGTCGCGGTTGAGCGCCACATCACGCTGGACCGCGCGATGTACGGTTCAGATCAGGCAGCGTCTCTGGAGAAGCCTGGCCTCGAGCGCCTGGTCCGGGACATTCGGCTCTTGCCGAGCATCTACGGCGATGGCGAGAAGCGGATGCTCGATGCCGAGGAACCGATTGCCAGGAAGCTTCGCTACTTCACGAAGTTCTGAGCCTCAGCCGACTTCTGATCGTCAGCGCTGGGACTGGAACTGATAGGGAGTGGGCGCCGCGCGTGCGTCCAAGCCCGCGATTTCGGCAGCCCAGGCCTTGATCTGTGCCTCGATGTCGACACCGACATTTGCCGACCATCGGTCTAGCACGCGTTTGAACACCGGCCCGACTCGTCCGTCACCGATCGGAGCGCCGTTGAGCGTGGTCACGGGAAGGATGCAGAAAGGTGTACCGGACATGAACGCCTCGTCCGCGTTGGCCACGTCATAGGGCTCGATGTTGCACTCGACACAAGGAACGCCGAGCTCATGCGCCAGCTCGATCACGTAAGCGCGGCTGATGCCACGCAAGATGTTGCGTGGCTCCGGCGTCAGGATGCGTCCGTCGGAGACGATCATGAAGTTGTCACCGGTGCCCTCGGCCACATACCCGTCGGGATCAAGGAGCAGCGCCCAGTTGTCTTCTCCCTTGACGCTCGCGGCTTCGATGTTGGCCATCTGGTAATGCAGGCGACTGCGGCTCTTCACTTTCGGGTCTAGGAGATGCGCAGGGATGGCTCGTTGCGAGGTGACCACGGCATTGATCCCGGTGTCGAAGAGATGCCCCATCGTCGCGACGGTCCACTTCAGCGGGAAGTCGGCGATCACCAGTGTTGGCTGCAGCCGGCCGCCGAAGATCTCGGAGTAAAAGCCAAGTGGGCCGCGGCTCACGTTGATCATCAGACGATGTTCGTCGTCGTCGTCGAAGGCGGGTTCGTTGGCGGCTTGCACCTCGGCGCACATCCGTTCCATCTCATCGATCGTGACCGGCGCGGGAATGCGTACGTACCGCATCGAGGCGTAGAGACGCTCGAGGTGTTCGCGCAGTCGAAATTGCCGCTTGTTGAAGGACCGCGTCATCTCGAACACCATGTCACCGAACATCAGCGCTGAGTCGTAGATCGAGATCTTCGCCTCGGCCTCCGGAACAAGCTCACCGTTCAGGTAAACCACGCGGGTCACGTCGTCAGGAACCTCAACATGAGCGCGGCGCACATCTCGAGCCCCTGCTCGTCATCGACTTCGAAGGCCTTCCAGAACTCCATGACGCTCATCCCGATCCGCCCACCCATACGGTTTCGGCTCGAGCGCAATACAGTCGGACGAAACATAAAATGAAGGCCGACAAGACGACGATCACACGGCTGGTGCGGATTGAGTGGCAGACGATCGGGCGGATCATCAAGCGCGTCGGCGAGGAGCATCTCGCCCAGGCCGACGGCTCCGGGAGCTGTTTGAGATCTCGATCGACGAGGTCGCGTGGCGCAAGGGCCACCGCTACCTCACGCTCATCGCCGACCACGCGCGCGGGTGCGTGGTGTGGGGCACCGAGGGCAAGGGCCAGGCCGCCGCCGATCAGTTCTTCGACGAGCTCGACCGCCGGCCGAGGACCGCCGGCGCACGCCGGGCGGCCGTCGTGGGAGCCTGAGCCGGCGATCATGGTCCCGTTCGGCCCGTGCCCGATCGTCCCGGCCGGCGAGGGCATCCGGCGCATGGCTCCAGGACGGCAGCGAGATCGAGCCGGCGATCTTCGCACGCGCGTCCCGGCTGACCGCGGTCTCGATGGACATGACCGGCGGGTACGCCAAGAGCGTCCGCGAGCACGCGCGCAGGCGACGATCGTGATCGACAACTACCACGTTGTGCAACTCGCCACCAAGGCGCTGGACGAGGTCCGCCGCGAGTACTGGAACGAGCTGCGCCACGCGGGCCAGGCCGGCGCCGCCAAAGCAGTTCAAGCACGATCGCTGGGCGCTGCTCAAGAACCCTTCCGATCTCACCGACCGCCAAGCGGCCACACTCGCCGCGATCCAGGCCGGCGGAGGGAAGGTCGCGCGTGCCTGGACGATGAAAGAGATGGTCAGAGCGATCTTCGCCCCCGGCCTCACCGTCGAGGCCGCAGCGAGCTGCTCGACCGGCTGCTGTGCCGCCTCTCCCGCTGCCGGCTCGCCCCGTTCATCCGCTTGGGCTGCACGATCCGCAAACACCGTCAGGGCATACTGCCGCCCGTCGCCTGAAGTTGAGCAACGCCCGGGCGGAGGCGCTCAACAACAAGGTCAAACTGCTGGTCCGCCGCGCTTACGGGTTCCACTCCGCGAACGCCGCTCTCGGGTAAAAGGAGCCATTCTCGACGTACTGCACCGCACGCTCCTGGCGCCGCCCGCGCGCCGTCGGATCGTAATTGAGAGGTCGAAGTGATCCGTCCGTCGTACGCTCCCAGATGAGGAAGTCCTCGAGCGGCGAGGCCGAGAACAGAGAGTCGCACCGCTGATGGGAGAAATCGGACAGCGCCTGCTCCAGGTCGGGGGTTCCCGCAGCGGAGAGGTCGCCTGTAGCGCACAGACAAGGTCGACGGGGCGAGTCTCCTCCTCGATCCGGTCCAGCGCATGGCACCACGCGACCTCCGAGCTGGCCGTGTCGGTGGCGAGTTCGTCAGGGCGGCGAATCGGCGTGGCGCCGTAGCTTTGGGCCACCCTAAGGATTTCATCGTCCTCGGAGCTCACCCAGACACCGGCGAGGCCGCGGGCGCCGAGCGCCTGCTCAATCGTCCACGCGATCAGCGGCTTGCCGCAGAAGTCGGCCAGGTTCTTGCGCGGAATGCCCTTCGATTCGCCGCGGGCGGCCACTATCGCCGCGACGTGAGGCGCTGACTTCAAGGACACAGCGAGGCAGCGTATCGGGCATCATCGATGATCGCGGTATGCCCGTCATCGAGATTCACTGCATGCAGGGCCGTCTGTTGCCTCCGGAGGGCGAGCGCATCCAGGCCTTCCCTCGCTCCCGCTGGCACGAGGAGTTCCCGCTCGCGCGAGAGGCCGGCATCCGCGGTATCGAGTGGATTTACGAAACGTACGGGGAGCAGGAGAATCCCCTGCTCGACGCCGCAGGGCAGGAGCGCCTGCGCCAGGTCGCGGCACGCTGCGGCGTGGTTGTTCGCTCGCTGTGCGCCGATTGGTTCATGGAGCGCCCGCTGGCCCGCGATCCCAGCAACGGCGCCGGTCGAATGCGCCGACTGGCCCGGGCTGGGGCGGCGGTCGGGATCGAGCGTGTGGTCGTGCCCTGCGTCGATGCGTCGCGGCTGCGCGGGGCAGCCGACGTGGATTCGCTGGTTCGCGCTGTTGAGGACAGCCTGCCCGCGTTCGAGACCGCCGGCGTCGAATTGCATCTCGAGACCGACCTCGGCCCCGACTCGTTCGCGGGGCTGCTCGAGCGGCTGGAGCACCCCTTGGTCCGCGCCAATTACGACACCGGCAATTCCGCCGCCCTCGACTATGAACCGCGGGACGAATGGTCGGCGTACGGCGATCGCATAGGCTCGGTCCACGTCAAGGACCGCGTTCGCGGAGGCGGCACCGTGCCCCTCGGCGAGGGCGACGCCGACCTCGAGACGGTGTTCGATTTGCTCGCGGCACGCGGCTGGACGCGTCCGGTGGTGCTTCAGGTGGCGCGTGGACGCGCCAGCGACGAGGTCGGCTGGATCGCCGCGGCGGTGGCGCTGGTCCAGCAGCTTTGGGAGGAGCGGAGTCGGCTGTGGACCTAGGTCTCGAAGGGCGCCGCGTCATCGTCGGCGGCGCCAGCCGCGGGATCGGCTTCGCGGTTGCGCGCGAATTCCTGGCCGAGCGGGCTGACGTGGCCCTGTTCGCCCGCGACGAGGCGCAGTTGCGGTCGGCTGCCGAGGAGCTGCGACGGGCACATCCCGGCCGCCGCGTGATCCAGCGCTCCGTCGACATGCGTGACGGGGCGGGTGTCTCCGACGCCGTGACCGAGGCCGCCGCGACGCTCGGAGGGCTCGACTGCGCCGTGGCCGTGGCCGGCTCCGGCGAGGGGATCCGCGGATGGGACGTGCCCCCGGAAGAGTGGACGCGGCTACTCGAGCAGAACCTCCTGACGGTGGCAAACCTCTGTCGAGCCGCGGCGGCAACGGTATCAGACGGGGGTGCGCTGGCCATGATCGCGTCGATCGCCGGACTCACACACCTTCCCGCGCCGCTGCCGTACGGGGCGGCGAAGGCGGCCGTTGTCCGCTACGGAAAGGACCTATCTCACGCTCTCGCGCACCGCCGAGTACGCGTCAACGTCGTCGCGCCGGGCAACGTGCTGTTCCCCGGGGGGCGGTGGGAGGAGCTGCGCGCCGAGGATCCGGATGGCGTTGACGAGTTTATCGCCCACAACGTTCCCCTTGGGCGGTTCGGGTCGCCGGCGGAGATCGCCGCCGCGGTCGTCTTCCTGTGCTCCGAGCGTTGTGAGTTCGTGACCGGCGCGTGCCTGCCCGTTGACGGAGGTCAGCTCGGTGACTGAGCATTTTTCACTCCAAGGCCGCGTCGCCGTGGTGACTGGCGCCGCCGGCCTGCTGGGACGTGAGCACGTGCTCGCGCTGCTCGAGGTCGGGGCCGCAGTTGCCCTCGTCGACGTCGACCGGGAGGGCGTCGGACGCAGGGCCGCGGAGCTGGACGGTGACGTCCTTCCCGTTGTCGCAGACATCACCGGCCAGGCCGCGGTTGATAGCGCGCGCGACGAGGTGCTCGCCTGGGCCGGGAGGATCGACGTCCTGGTCAACAACGCCGCCCGGAATCCGAAGGTGGAGGAAGCGGACGGCACTGAGCTGTCCCGTCTCGAGCATTTCCCGGACGAGCAATGGGACGCCGACCTCGCGGTGGGGCTGACCGGCGCTTATCGCTGCGCTCGCTCCTTCGGCGGCGCCATGGCCACCAGCGGCCGCGGCGGCGTGATCCTCAACATCGCATCCGATCTGGCGGTGATCGCCCCGGACCAGCGGCTGTACGGGATCGAGGGACGCGACGCCGGCGACCAACCGGTGAAACCGGTGACCTACTCGGTGGTGAAGCATGGGCTGATCGGCCTCACACGGTACCTCGCCACATACTGGGCGAGGGAGGGCGTTCGGGTCAACGCTCTGTCGCCCGGCGGCGTCGAGGCGGGGCAGCCGCCCGAGTTCGTCAGCCGCCTGACCGACCGCATCCCGTTAGGCCGGATGGCGCGAGCCGACGAGTACCGCTCCGCCGTTCAGTTCCTATGCTCCGATGCCTCGGCGTACATGACGGGCCAGAACGTGATCGTCGACGGCGGTCGCACCGTCTGGTGACATCCGTCGTGGTGCTCATAGGGCGATCCCGGCGTCGGCGGCTCGCCTGAGGATCTGCGGCACCAACTTCCGCGCGAAGGACGCTGTGAAATGAATGCCGTCATGGCGCACGAGCCTGCCGCCGATGAAGGGCGGCCAGCGACCCGCGTCCGGACAGACATGCCGTCGATCGAGACCGCGGCGACGGTCCCCGCCATGCTCGCCGCCACGCGCTTGACGAGGTCACGGGTGATCGTCGTCTCAGGATCTGCAGTGGTGAACTCCGACGAGAGGAAGCGCACGTCCGCTCCCACGGGCTACTGTTCGGCTCACTATGTGCGGGATCTGCGGCATCGTGTGGAAGTCTGGTCCGGCTGAGAGGCTCACCGACCAGCTGCACGAGATGTGCGCGCAGATGGTGCACCGCGGTCCGGACAGCGCCGGGTACCGCGAACTCAGCTTTGCCGCCATCGGGATGCGGCGCCTGAGGATCATCGACGTGACGGTCGACGGTGACCAGCCCATTTCGAACGAAGACGGCAGCGTGTGGGTGGTCATGAACGGCGAGATCTACAACTTCGTCGCCCTCCGAGACGAGCTCACCGCGCGCGGTCACGTGTTCCGGTCGCTCACTGACACCGAGGTGATCGTTCACCTATGGGAGGAGCTCGGTCCTGGGCTCGTCGCGAGGCTCAGGGGGATGTTCGCGTTCGCGGTCGTCGACGAGCGGCGCAGGACTGTCTTCCTGGCTCGCGACCGGCTCGGCATCAAGCCACCGGCTCCTGGCGGGACGGTGCGAGCTCTGCGGGAAAACGGACCAGGTGCGCGTGCACCAAATCCGCAAACTCTCAGATCTCGGTCAGCCGGGACAGCCAGACCAGCCCGAATGGGTGCAAATCATGGCCACGCGGCGCCGCAAAACCCTCGTGGTCTGCGAAGCCTGCCACGCCAGCATCCACGGGAGGCCAACCGCGTCAAACACGGAATAGTCGCTGGAGAGCCCGGTGATCAGAAATGGTCACGCCGGGTTCGGGAGGGGGGTCTCGGAAAAGGACCACAAGGCACCTCGCCGAGGCCCTACCTCAGCCGACCCAACCGGGGAGAAATCGCGGGAGGTCAAGGAGCGCTACCGGGGCGTCTGCCGGGGCTGCGGCGCGTCCGCCAGCGCGCGCAACGGCAAGGGCGACGCCTACGCGTACTGCAAGGCGTGCCACCCGGGCGCGATCGAGCGCCGGTGGACGCGCCGGCGCGTGCTCGATGCGATGTTCGAATGGCGAGCCCGCTATGGACAGCTGCCGTCGTCCTACGACTGGTCGCGTACGCACGCGCATCGGCGTGGCGGCGAGCGGCTCGAGCGACTCAGCACCGGCGACTGGCCATCCGCCGGCGTCGTGACCGCCGTCTACGGAAGCTGGAGGACCGCACGGACGGCGGCCTCGAACCAGATCGTCCAGGCTGATGAGGATCGACGGTCGGTAGAGCGTCGTTCCTGACGACGTGCGGCCACCTGGGCGGGAGGTATCGGCGATCGCCGACGAACGTGCATGGCCGTGTAGCAAGCGGCCGGGCAGAGCGGGATTCACGGCCGAAAACGCTGTATCTAGAAGGCAGGTGCTTTCCAGCGGCGATTGAAACGGAGCGGAGTGTCGTGACCACCCAGATCAGCGAGCTCGGCCGCGTGCAGCGTCGGGTGCGGGCCGCGGCGTCGGTCTCGGACCGCGCGGCCGTAACGACGGTGGAGCCGGTTCCGCGGATCGCGCTGACGCAGCAGGAGGGGTGCGCCTCGCTCGGCTGCAGCGAGGAGTTCTTCGTCGAGCACGTGCGCCCGTACCTGCGGGTTGTGCGCCGGGGCCGTAAGCGGCTCTTCCCGGTCGCCGAGCTGCGGCGGGTGGTCGATGAGATGGCCGAGAACGTGTTCTGAGCCGAGGTTGACACGACGCGGTCGGCGTGTAGCTTGCCCCGATGTGACGACCACGAGGATCTCGCGGAGGGAGCCGATCCCGCTGGACAGCGGAGGAGGGGCAGCGGGCGTCCCGGCAGACATCCTCCACGGCCCGCAATGAGCGTCGAGGAACGTCACGCAACGGCCTGCGCGAGCGAACGCGGGAAGCGCTGCAACTGCGTCGCGCACTACCGCGGCGAGGTCCGTGATGCCCGCGGTCGCAAGATTCGGTCCGCGTGGTCAACGAGCCGCGCCCAGGCGGTCGCGTGGGAGGAGGAGGCGGTGGTCGCGGTTCGGCGTGGGCGGCTGCGTGCGTCGACGCCGACGACCGTCCGCCAGGCCGGCATCGCGCTCGTCGCCGGGATGCGATCCGGAGCGATCCTCGATCGCAGCGGCAAGCCGTACAAGCCCAAGACCGTCCGAACCTACGAGCACGCGTTGGAGACCTACATCTACCCGCTGCTCGGAAGCCGGAAGGTCAGCTCACTTCGTCGCGCGGACATCCAGGGCTTCGTCGAGGAGATGCGAGAGCTCGGCGCGGCGCCGTCGACGGTGCACAATCGGCTCGATCCGCTGCGGGTGATTGTCCGGCGCTCAATCGACAACGACGAGCTGCTCGTCGATCCGTGCGCCCGCCTGAAGATGCCGGTCGTCCGGAACAGGCGAACGCGGATCGAACCCTCGACGACCGCCGAGTCGCTGATCGCGGCGCTGCCGGAATCGGAGCAGGCGTTCTGGACGCTCGCCCTTTTCGCTGGTCTGCGCCGCGGGGAGCTACGCGGCCTGCAGGTCGACGACATCGACTTTGATGCCGGGCTCGTACGCGTTCGACGCGGCTGGGACGACCTCGAGGGGGAGATCGACCCGAAGACGTTCGCCGGCGCCCGCGACATTCCGATGGTCGGCGACCTGCACACCTGCCGGCCCGATCGAGCACATCGCGCTCCGCGCACGCGGCGTCGCGCAGCTGACCGAGCTTGCCCGGGCCCGCGGCGTGGAGATCGTCACGGAGCCCGCCCCGAGCGCCTACGGGATCTCGGTCTACCTGCGGGACCCGGACGGCAACAAGATCGAGCTGTTCGAGTCAGCGACCCAAGGGAGCGGCTCATGACCGAGGTGACCGCGTCGTCGCGGGCCTCCGAGCCACTCGCCGTTGAGGTACTGGCCCGGGTGCGCACCGGCTTGGAGGCCAGCGGGTTGGACGCCGTCGTCGTCATGGCACCCGAGAACATCGGCTGGGTCGCCGGCGCCGCTCCCCCTTCGCAGCGCACCGTCCGCTCGCGCCATGCGTTCGGTGTCGTGCCGCTCGACGGATCGACGACCTTCATCACCGTAGCGTTAGAGGGCCCGTACGTGCGCGGCACGTCTTGGTTCGACGACGTCCTCGAGTACGAGGAGTTCGTCCAAGACCCGGTCTCCGTGCTCGCGGACAGGCTGACCGAGCGCGGTCTCGCGACCGGTCGCATCGGCATCGAGGAACGCTACCTCCCGGTCGCCGACGGCCAGACCCTGAACGGCGCGCTGCCCGGCGCCGAGATCGTCTCCGCGGACGCGCTGCTCTCCCAGCTGCGCACCATTAAGACGCCGACTGAGATTGCGATGATCCGCGACATAGGCCAGGCCGCCGAGCGGATCGCAGTCGCATGCTGCGCCGCCGCACACGCGGGCATGACCGAGCAGGACCTTGCACAACTTATCACCGCGGGCTATGCCGAGGCGGGCGGCGACCAGCTGACCATGCTCGTTGTCGGGTCCGGGCCGCGGTCAGCCCACATCAACGCGCCCCCGACGACGCGGGTGCTCGAGTGCGGCGACATCGTGCGACTGGACATCATCGGCACCAAGGACTGTTACTACTCCGACGTCGCCCGCACGGCGGTTGTGGGAAAGCCGAACGCCGAGCATCGACACGTGTACGACGAGCTGCGGCGCGCACACGAGACGGCGCTCGCCTCGCTGCGGCCCGGCGTGTCCGCCGCGGTCGTCTACGACAAGTACCGGGCCGCGATGGACGCGGCGGGCCTTCCCGCGTACCACTTCCTCGGACACGGTCTCGGCGTGACGCTCCACGAGCTGCCGTTCCTCAACGCGATCACGTCGACGACGCTCGAGGAGGACATGGTGCTCTGCATCGAGCCGCTGACGATGATCCCCGGTCGCTTCGGGATGCAGCTTGAGGACGAGCTGGTGATCACCGCGAACGGCTATGAGCCTTTCACTCAAGCGGCTGACCTGCTGCGGATCCCGGCGTGAAGATCGTTAGCCACGACCTCTACTTCGTCCACCTGCCCGTGCGCCGCGACCACACCTGGGCCAGCAAGATGGAAGCCCCGATCGGGCACCACATCATTCTGCGAATCCGCACCGACGACGGCGTCGAAGGCTGGGGAGAGGCCCCCCCCATCGCTACATGGGGCGGCGCGGGGATGCGCTACTACGGGGAGACGCCTGAGACCGCGCGTCACGTGATTGACACTATCTGCTGCCCGCGCTCGCCGAGGTCGAGCTCTGCGATATGAGCCGCATCCACGACCGCATGGACCAGGTCATCAAGGGCCACCCCTACGCCAAGGCCACCGTCGACATCGCGTGCTACGACGCGCTCGGACGCACGCTCGGCGTCCCCGTCTCGACGCTGCTTGGTGGTCGCATGCGGGACCGGCTCGAGGTCGCGCACTCGCTTGGGATCATGGACCTGGACCGGTGTCTCGACGAGGCGGAACAGGCAGTCGCCGAGGGAGTGCGGACAATCAAGTGCAAAACCGGCCTTGATGGCGAACGCGATGTGGCCCTCATCGCCCGTCTGCGCGAGCGATGCGGCGACGCGCTGAAGATCCGTGTCGACGGCAACGAGGGCTACCGGTCGGTGACCGAGGCGATCCACGTCACGCTCCGCCAAGAGGAGTACGGCCTACTGCTGTGCGAGCAGCCCGTAGCCGGCGTCCGCGGGCTGGCCGAAGTCGCCGAGCGAATCGCCTCCCCGGTCATGGCCGATGAGTCCGCCTGGACGGCCGAGGACGTGCTCGAGCTTCACGAGCACCGAGCCGCACAGCTACTCTCCTGCTACGTCACCAAGCCCGGCGGCCTGTACCGCGCGCGGCACCAGGCCGAGGTCGCGGCCACGCTCGGCATAGAGTGCGATATTGGCGGCTCGATCGAGATGGGCATCGGCAACGCCGCGAATCTGCACCTCGGCGCGAGCCTCCCGAACGCCGTGCTCCCCAGCGTCTGCCCGGTCAGCCGTCCGCGTGGCTCCGGCGGGCCCGAAATCGCTGGCATCTATTACACTGACGACATCATCACTGAGCCGTTCCGCTTCGAAGATGGCTTCGTACTCGTTCCAGCCGGTCCCGGCCTAGGCATCGAGGTCGACGAGGCGAAGCTGCGTGCGTACGCCGGGTGAACGTGATCGCGGTTCTCGGAGGGGGTGCCGGGGGCCTCGCCACCGCCATCGATCTGGTCCTGCGCGGCTTCTCAGTGCGGTATTGGGCCCGAAGCGCGAGCCGTCTGACCGACGGCGAACTGGTGGCGACCGGGGTGCTAGACGGGCGCGTGAGGCCACAGGTCATCACCGATGATGTCGCGCACGCCTTGGAGGGAGCGCAAGCGGCAGTCGTCTCGCTCCCGGCCACGGCGTACCCGACCGTGGTGGCCGCGCTTGCGGATGCGGCCCGCGCCGGGCCTGGGCTTCCGACGCTCATCCTGCACCCAGGCCACACCGGCGGTGCGCTCGGCGTCGCGGCGCAGCTTCGGAAGGCAAACGCGTCAGTCCCCGCAATCGTCGAGATGTCGACCCTGGCGTACGTCGCCCGCTCGCCGGCGCCCGGAACGGTGAGCGTCACCGGGCTCGCACAGCGCGTGCGTGGCGCCGCTTGCTTTGACTCGGGAGACGGAAACGCACTCGAAGCTGCCCGGCGACTGTTCCCTTGCGTCACTCCTGAACCGGACGTGCTCGCCACAAGCCTGTCCAATGTCAACCTGGTTTTGCACCCGCCTGGTGCCCTGCTCAGCGCAGCGTGGGTCGAGGCGACCGACGGTCAGTTCACGTTTTATAGCGAGGCGATGACCCCAGGAGTCGCACGAGTGATCTCCGCTCTCGACCGCGAGCGCCGCATTGTCGCCGCCGCGTTCGGGCACCGGCTGCCCCTCTTGGAGTTGGAGATGGTTGCTATAGGCACTGCGGACGTGGCGCGAGCGGCTGCCGCTGACCTCCGCGGGGCGATTGCCGGAGGAGCCGCAAACGCGACGATCATGGCTCCCGACAGCCTGGCGCACCGCTACTACCGCGAGGACTTCGCATACGGGCTAGTGCCATTCCTCGCGCTCGCGGACATCGCTGAGGTCGACGTGCCGCTCGCTCGCTCGCTGGTGATCACAGCAGCGGCATTGCTGGGCGTCGAACGGGCAACCTGGGGACTGACGGTAGACAAGCTGGGCATCGCCGGCTACGGAGTTGCCGCTTTGCAGGGCCTCGTTCGGGGCGAGCTCGGGCACCACGAGAGGTCGACACGATGAGCTGGACCGGACTGATCCTCGCAGTTGTCGGAGGCGACGATCGCGAGGCAGAGATCCTGCGCCTCGCCGCAGAGACCGGCGCCACCGTGCGCGGCTATGGCTTCCCGGCGACCGAGGCGGTGCAGCCACTGATGGCCGCCTCAGCTGAGGACGCGCTAGACGGAGCGCGGTTCGCAGCCTTCCCGATTCCCGGCCTCGGCACTGACGGCGCCCTGTTCGCTCCTGCCGCCCCGGAGCCAATCGTGCCCGACGCTGCGCTCCTCATGCGCATGGCCCCGAGCGCACACATAATCCTCGGCACCGCCGATGATCGCCTGCGAGCGGTCGCGCGCGCCACCGGGATCGGCCCGCACGAGTACGAGACCGATCCGCAGCTCATGCTCGAGCGAATGCCCGCGATCGTAGAAGGTGCCCTGCACCAGTGCATTGCTCATACCGACGTGACGATCTCGGGCGCGACGGTCGCCGTGGTCGGCCGAGGAAACGTCGGGGCGCATTTGAGCCGAACGTTGCGCGCGCTAGGCGCCGACGTCCACGTATTCGCGCGCAACCCAGTCCAACGCGCCTCGGCGGGAGCAGACGGCACGACCCCGCACGAGCTGCGTGAGCTCGAGACGCTTGCGGGGCGGTTTGCGATGGTCTTCTCCACCGTACCGGCACAGGTCGTGGGGGGCCTCGTCCTCGAGCGGCTCGCGCCCGACGCGCTCGTGATGGACCTCGCAGCTCCACCGGGTGGCGTCAACCGCGAACGGGCCGCCGAATTAAACATCTCCGTCGTGTGGGCCCGGGGGCTGGGGCGGCGGGCGCCCAGGACGGTCGGCGCTAGCCAGTGGGGTGGCATCTGTCAGCGCATCAACACCATCATTCAAGGGAGCAACCGATGAAGGCCGACTTGACCATTCGCGGCGCACACGTCGTCACCCACGCCAGCGAGTTCGACGGCGGTGTCAGCGTCATGGACGGCCGCGTCGTCGCGGTCGGCGCCAACGGGTCCCTCCTCGACGCGACGAGGGTGATCGACGCGGACGGCCTGCTGCTCATGCCTGGCGTGATCGACCCGCACTGCCACCTCGGCGTGAACTACCCCTACGACGACGACATGACCTCGGAGACCGAGGCGGCGGCGCGCGGCGGTCTCACCACGGTGCTCCTATACATACGCACCAAAGAGCCTTCTTACATCCCGTTCTACAAAGACCGCCGTACCCGCGGCGAGCAGGCGGCCGTGATCGACTTCGGGTTCCACTTCGGGATGCAGCGCGAGGAGCACATCGTCGAAATCCCGCAAATCGCCCTCGAGACGGGGGTCAGCTCGTACAAGCTCTACTTCGGCTACGAGCCCGACAACCCGATCGGCATCGTCCCCGCAACTGACGGCTGGGTCTAGGCCTCGATGCGCGCGGCAGCTGAGCTCCCGGGCGGCGTGGTCTCTGTCCACTGCGAGAACACCGGGATCGCCTCCTGGCTAAAGCACGAGCTGCAGGCCACCGGCCGGCAGGACCTCGGCGCCTACACGGAGTCGCGCCCCGCGTTCTGCGAGGTCGAGACGAGGCCTCGCTCGGTCGGGTGTTCCTCGCCGGCGACTATCTCGGCAGCTGGGCGAACATGGAGACCGCGGTCGGAACCGGGACGCGCGCGGCGCGCGGAGCTCGATCCCTGCTCGAAGATGCCGGACTGCCTCCGTAACTCGCCTGCGGCGCTCGAGGGCGTGGACGCCGCAGTGCCAGATGCCGGGCACCAAGACGGCCGGTTCGACGCGGACAGTTTGGTGACAACACGCGGCGGCTGATTGCCGCCGGGGTCGACGGCGTCTACGCCACCGGCACCGACGGCGAGTGGTACGCGTTCGAGTTCGCCGGGTTCCGGGACCTGGTGGATGCGTTCGCCGGCGCTGCCACGGGGCTCGATGTTGGCGCACAGGTCGGCTGTACGTCGATCAATCTCGAAGGCGCGATCAGGCGAGTGAGCTACTCGGTGGACGCCGGCATCTCGACCTTTCGCACCCTCCCTGGCTACCGCTCCGGGACGACGAGGTGGTGCGCTTCCTTGCGACGGTCGCCAGCGCAGTTCCGGAGGCTCGATTCATCCACCACAACACGCGGTTCTCGAAACGTTCGTCGAGGGACACCTGTATCAGCGCATCGCGGCCGAAATGCCTGCCGTGGTTGGCACGAAATTCGCCGGGCACGATCGACGAGCTGAGCGCCGCGCTCGAGCTGGCGCTCACACTGGCTCAGTTCACTCACGAAGACGCCCACGTCGCCAGCCGTCTCCTCGGTGCAAGCGGCGTGCAGACGCGGCTCGCCCCGATCAACGCCCTCGCTCAGACTTCGGATACGTGACGCCTGCCGTGGCGGTGGTTGGGACACCGCGCTGATCCTCGAGTCGCGGGTCAACGCGTTCGCACGAGCGCTCGGCGACTTCGAGGCACGCGGGTACAGCCCCTCCGCGGTCGAGCATGCGGTCGGCAAGGTCTCGGGCTTCTCCTCTCCCACGGCCCGATCAGCCCTCCGCACTCAGTCCTCGCAGCTGCCGAGCGGGGCTAGCTCGAGCGGACGTTCCGCGGAGCTTCCCGGACGTGCTCTGGGGCTGAGCGCGTCACCCGATCCTTCTCGGCTCGCGCGTCGCTGCCGCCTCGCTCGTCGCGGCGATCAACTCGGCTAGCTCGCACCCGTCGGCGAGCGTGCGGCGCAACGTCCCGCGGCCACGTAGGGCTGCGGCCATGTCGTCGAGCACGCGTTCGAAGGTGAGCTCGAACAGGCGGTCGTCGGCGAGCTCATGCACTTCGGAGCTATCCGCGAACGCGACCTCGAGCCCGGGACGAAGCTCGTCGGCCGCGGCGTAACCGTGGGAGCCCAGGATCGCGGTGGTGTAGATGCCGTTGCCCGCCGACGGCCCGCGACCGACCGCGATCGATGCGTGCACGCCGCCGTCGAACTCGAGCACCACGGTGGCGAGGCTCTCGACTCCGAAGCGGCGATGCGCCTCGCCGGTGACCGAGCTGGCGGTCGCGGAGACGCGCCGGACCGGAAGCCCGGTCAGCCACAGCACGGTGTCGAGCGGGTAGCCGAGGAAGTTCCAGAGCTCGCCGCCACCGGACAGGCCCGGGTCGACAACCACCGCCCCGCCCTCCTCCCCGACAGGGTTCGCCGAGATCCACGCGAGCTCGAGCGAGCGGGGGAGCCCCAGTGCCCCGCTGGTCAAGTGCTCCCGCAGGCGCTCGAGCGCGGGTGAGAACAGGCGGTGGACGTATCCCGTCACTGCCTGCGCACTTCGCGCCGCGGTGGCCAGCCGACGTGCGGCGCTGCGATCCGTCGCGACCGGCTTGTCAACGAGCACCGAATGCCCGGCGAGGATTGCCTGGGTCGCCGTTTCGGCGTGGCGCACCGGCTCGGTGGTCACAACCACCAGGTCGAGGTCCGAGCTCTCGAGCGCCGTTGCGAGCGGCTGGTAGCGGACCCCGTGGGCCAGAGCCAGCTCCTGCGCGCGCGTCTGCTGCCAGGAGGCCGCACCGGCGTCCTCGGCGAGGCCGACCAGATGGAGCTGAGGATGGCGGGCGATGAGCGCCGCGTACTCGGTGGCATGCCGGATCGCACCGGCGACCAGCACGCCGAGGGTCGGCCGGGGCTCAGCCATTGATGCCCTCCACAACAACCGGTCTGCCATCGTCGCGGGCCGAGCGCTCGGTCGCGAGCGCCACCGCCAGTGACGTTCGAGCCTGGCCGGGCGTGACGATCGGCTCGGCGCCGTGCTCGATGCAGTCCAACCAGTGAGCGAGCTGGTCGCGCAACGCGATCGGGTAACCGGCCGGAGCGTCGGGCGATCGCCCGGGAAGCGCGGGGAAGTCGTCGCGAGCGCTGTCGTGGCCGGCCCGACCAGCCGACCCCACCACCAGACACGTCTTGCGCTTGACCTCGGGCGGGATGACGTCCCAGCTCCCGGTCACGAGTCCGAGCGCGCCGTTCGAGAAGCTCGCCTGCACGGCGTACGAGGCCCATGAGCCGAGCCTCCCTGGAACCAGGCTGCGACCGACCGCGCGAACCCGGGACGGCGCCGCGCCGGCCAGCCAGCAGGTGAGGTCGATGTCGTGAATTCCCAGATGGACGATCTGGCCTCCGCTGCGTTCGGGCTCGTGCTGCCACGCGCGCCACGCCCCTGGCCATGCATAGCCCTGCGCGTGGTGGGTCGCGATGAGCCCGACATCCCCGAGCTTTCCGGCTTCGATCATCACCTTCAGCCGACGGAGAGACGGATGAAAACGGGTGCTCTGCCCGGGGAAAAGCGAAACGCCGGCGTTCGCGAAGGCGGCCACGATCTCATCCGCCTGCTCGAGCGTCGCGGCGAGCGGCTTGTCGATCAGTGTCGGCACAGCTGTTGCGGCGCAGACGCGGGCGAGGCCGAGATGGGCATCGGTGCTCGCGCATACAATCACCGCGTCGACCGGCACGGTCTCGAGCAACTGCGCAGGCCCGTGGTGAGGTGCGCCGACCTCGCCCGCAAGCGCGCCGGCCCGCAACAGCACCGGATCGACGACGAGCTCGATGCGCACTTCGCGACCGGCGCTTCTCAGCATCTCGATGGCTCGGGCGTGATCGCGTCCATGAGATCCGGCGCCGGCGAGCGCGAGCCTGATCACGCCGACCGAAGTGCGGTGGCTCCGGGGCCCGCGACTACAGGGTTCGTCAGCGTGCCCAGACTCTCGATGCTCGCCTCGACCACGTCGCCAGGGCCGAGGAAGCCCTGGCCCATCTCGCCGATACCCGCGGGCGTCCCCATCGTCACCACGTCCCCCGGCTCGAGCGCGCAGATGCTCGAGATGAACGCGATCGCCTCCGCGACGTCGAACGTCATCTCGCCGACACGGGCGTGCTGACGGACGGCGCCGTTGACCCGCAGCTCCATCGTCAGCTTGGAGGGATCGGGCAGCTCGTCGCGTGTGACCAGATGCGGCCCGGCGATCGCGAAGCCCTCGCACCACTTGCCGTAGAGGAAGTCCCAGAATCCATCCTCTTCGGGGACCTCGGGGCGACGGGGGAAGAACACGCGCCGAGCCGAGATGTCGTTGAAGATCATCCAGCCGGCGACGTGGTCTAGCGCGGTTGCGTCGTCGACGAATGCGGCCCGGCAGCCGACGACGGCGGCAATCTCGACCTCGTAATCGACCGCATCGGAGATGCGCGGAATCACGATCGGGGCGCCCGGGCCCACGAGCGTGCTCGGCAGCTTTGGGAACACGTGCGGGATCGACCGGCTCTTGTCCCGGACCGCCTCACCGACCTCCTCCGCGTGCGAGGGATAGTTCGCCGCCAGCGCCAGGATCTTGCCGGGCCGGCCGATCGGCACCGCCAGCTCCAGGTCGCGCTCCTCCGTCTCGACGATGGCGTTGGAGCGCTCGCGCTGCGCTTCGTCGATCGCGTCGGCGCAGGCGGGGTCCGCTGCCGCGGACAGGACATCGTCTGGGGCCGCGATCCCGGCCTGGGCGCACGCGCGAACGACATCGACCATGACGTCTCCACTCACCGCGCCCAGGCGAGCTGCCCCGCGGTCCAGGTATCGGATCAGATGCATTTTGGGAGGCTCCTTCCGTCCTGGTCTCGAGCTCACACGGCGAGCTGCGGGGCCCGGTCGAGGTGGTCGCGGGCCGTCGCCGGGTCGGGGTCGTCGCCCACCGCTATCGCGAACGCCCGGCGGGCCGCCTGGTGTAGGTAGTCGACGTCGGCGCCCGCCGTCGTGATCGCGAATCCGTTGTCCATTGCCCAGCGCGCCTCCTCTCCCGACTCGCCGTGCATTCCCGCCGCGACTCCATGGCGGACCGCGGTGTCACGGATGGCGAGCAGCGTCCGCGGATCGTGGTCCTTCCCCGACGACAGGCCGAGCGACAGCGCGAGGTCACTCGGGCCGATGTAGACCGCGTCGAGCCCCGGCACCGCGCAGATCCCGTCCAGGTCGTCGAGCGCAGAGCGCGACTCGACCTGCACCATACACACGACCTCTCGGTTGATCTCGGGCGTCGAGCCGGTGATCAGCGGCGCGGTCCGGAACGCTCCGTAGCTGCGGCGGCCCTCCGGTGCGTACCGACATGAGGAGACTGCTCGGCGCGCCTCCTCGGCCGTGTCGACTAGCGGGACCATCACCCCGTAGGCACCGGCATCGAGCGCGCGCCCGATCATCCACGGCTCATTCGCCGGAACTCGCACGACCGGGGCGGCGCCGGCGATCGCCAACGCGTGGATCACCGCCGGCAGTATCTCCAGGCCGAGCCAGCCGTGCTGGAGATCGATGCACACCCAATCGAAGCCCGCGAGCGCGAGCGCCTCCGACATCACAGGATCGGTCCCCAGGTTCCAGGCCCCGATCGTGCAGCGGCCCTCCCGCCACGCCACGCGGAGTGGGTTACGCGGCATCTCGCCAGTCGGTGCGGTCGTCATGGGATTCATGCCTCCAGGTTTGTCGGTGAGGGGGTGGCGTCGGCGACCCGGGTGAGCTCGCCACCGGCGGGTCATGCCCTGAGCTGCGCCGGGTAATCGGTCGGCTGCAGATCAGCCACGGCTCCCAGAAGCTCCCGCGTGTAGGCATCCCGCGGATGCTCGAAGATCGCGTCGGTCTGGCCGCGCTCGCGGATGACGCCATCCTGCATGACGACGACCCGGCTGGCGATCCACCGCACGACGGCGAGGTCATGGGTCACGAACACGAGCGTGACGCCAAGCGTGGCCCGAAGCTCGGTGAGTAGTTCGAGGATCCCGGCCTGCACCGAGACGTCCAGCGCCGAGCACACCTCATCGCACAGAAGCAGGTCCGGGCTGGCTGCGAGCGCGCGGGCGATGGCCACGCGCTGCTTCTCGCCGCCCGACAGCTCCGCGGGTTGGCGCTCGCTCATGCCTGCGCGCAGATGCACGCGCTCAAGCAGCTCCACCACCTTCGATGCCTGCTCTTTGCCACGCGTCCCGAAGAACTGGCGAAGCGGCCGGCCGACGATCTCGCCGACCGTCCGGTGGGGATTGAGCGAGGAGTCCGGATTCTGAGGGACGAGCTGAATGCGTCGACGGAGCTCCGCTGGCCGCCGCCGGGCGCGGGAGTCGATCTGCGCGCCGTCGATCCTGATCGACCCCGCGTCCGCTGCGTGCAGCCCGGCGATGCAGCGAAGCGTCGTCGTCTTGCCCGACCCGCTCTCTCCGACGATGGCCAGGCAGCTGCCGGTGGGCACCGCGAAGGAGATTCCCTTCACGGCAGCCACCGGACGCGCGCGGCCTCGCCACGGGCCGGTGCGCCCGTAGCCGGCCGAGAGCTCCTCGATCTCGAGTAGCGGGCCGTCTGATGCGGGCGCCTCGGGGCCACCGGGCGGAGCGATCTCGGTGCTGGGGTCGATTCGAGCGCTCGGTGAACGAGTCGTGCTCCAGTGAAAGCATCTCACCGTGTAGGCCGGCATCACATCCTCGACTGGAGGCATCCGCTCGTTGCACACCTCTGTCCGCCTCGCGCACCTTGGCTCAAACGGGCAGCCGGGCGGACGGTCCCACGGTTCGACCGCGTGGCCGGGCAGGGCCCGCGGCTTGTAATTCACTGCGGCGACGCGCGGGACGGCCTCGAGCAGGCCGCGCGTGTACGGGTGAGATGGTGAGGTGAAGAGTGTGTCGATCGGGCCATGCTCGATGACTCGGCCGCCGTACATCACCATGACGGGCGCGAATGACCCCGAGATCGTGGGTGACGTACACGAGCGCGGCATCGCTGTCGCGGACGATCTCGCGGATTACGTTCAGCAGGCGCGCCTGAGTCGTGACGTCGAGGCCCGTGGTCGGCTCGTCCATGACGATCACCCGCGGCCGGCAGATAACGGCTAGTGCGATCGCCACCCGCTGCTGCTGCCCGCCGCTCAGCTGAAAGGGGTAACGGCGCTGGAACGCGGGATCGTCCGGGAGCTGGGCGTCGCGCAGCGCGGCGGCGACGCGCGCCCCGGGGTCCGACTCATTCGGCGCGTGGATGGCGAGCATCTCGTTGAGCGCATCCCCGATGCGCATGCCGGGTGTGAGGCCGGTGGACGGATCCTGCGGAACGTAGGCGATTTCACGACCGCGCCGGCGCCGCAGTTCGACCGGCGAGAGCGCAAGGAGGTCGGTTTCGCCGAGTCGCACGCTGCCGCCCGCGACTGCCACACCGGGACGCGCGTAGCCGAGGAGGCTGAGCGCGACAGTGGTCTTTCCCGAGCCGGTCTCGCCGACGATCCCGAGGGTCCGGCCCCGGGTCAGGCGAAAAGTAACCTCCTCGATGATCGAGAACGAGCCGTCGGTTCCGTCGACCCTGAGTTCCGTGGCGGTGATCGCGATGCCCTGCTTGCGATCGGCGTCGCGGGGCTCCAGCGTCACGGTCCGATCCTCCGGCACTAGCCAGCTCTCCGCGACAGGATCGAAGATGAGCGACCGGCGAAGCCGTCGATGGCGAGGTTCACTCCGATCATCAGCACCGCCAGGGCGATGATCGGTCCAAGGACGCTCCAGGGCTGCAGGGTGAGGCCGGCGCGGTCCTCCGCGATGGTCAGGCCCCAATCCGAGGCCGGCGGCTGGATGCCGAGGCCAAGGAAGCTCAAGGTCTCTACTTCGACCTTCATTTCAGTAGGCGGAAATCATCAATAGAGCTTGGCTGTGAGGCCTCCGTCGACTGGGAGAAGCGCCCCCGTTACGTACGCCGCGTCGTCGCTCGCGAGGAAAAGGACAGCGGTCGCAACCTCGGCGGGCGTGCCCATTCTCTGCAGGGGAGGTTGCTCGGAGATGAACCTGCGTGCTGACTGAGGATCATCCTGGTGGTCGAGCCAGATCTGCGACATCTCGGTGTCGATGTCACCAGGTGCAACACAGTTGACGCGAATACCTTCGGGCCCATGTGCAACCGCTAGTGAGCGCGTCAGGGCGACCAAGCCGCCCTTCATCGCGCTGTAGGCAGGCATATCCGACTCGCCCAGAAGACCGACAACCGAACCAGTAATCACAATGCTGCCGCCGCCGGCGCGACGTAGTGCTGGAAGTGCGGCGCGGCAGCCGAGGTAGACGCCGCGAAGGTTGAGACTGTGGAGTTGGTCGTACTCATCGACTGGCATCGACTCGCAGCTGCCCAGGAGAGTCACCGCTGCGTTCAGGTGAACGATATGCAGCGCGGCGAACCTATCCTCCGCGACAGCAACCGCGTCGTCGTTTCCCTTCAATGTCGACACGTCGGCCGTCACGCAAACGAGTCGGGAGCTGGCAGCTTCCTTCTCGAAGCGCACGAGGGCCGTTTCGTCAATGTCGACCGCGACGACGGAGGCCTCGTCGTCGAGGAAGGCTTGTGCCGTGGCGCGGCCAATGCCGCGGGCCGCGCCAGTGACGAGCGCGACTCGGCCGGGCAGTCTATTCGCCATGCGCCGAGGCTCCAGTGGCCGTGAGGAGCGTCCGAATGTGAGCCACAGACGAGCTAACGCCGGAATCGATCACGTCGCGGTCTGGCCAAACGCCGTTGTCGTACTCGATTTCAATCGACAGCGGACCCTTATAATCGCCCCGCTCCAGTGTCGAGAGCACCCCTGCGAAGTCGACGTTGCCCTCACCGATCGGCGGGAAGTGCAGGTCCTCCTCGCCTCCGAGTTCGTCCTTCAGATGTAGGTTCGCGAGCAGCGGGATTGCGCAAAGTAGGTCGTCGTTCTCGTGAGCCCAGATACCGCCGTAGGTCTTGCAGTTAGCGGTGTCGTAGATCATCCGGACGGCTGGGTGGTCGATCGTGCCTATTACGTCCGCAGCCATGCGACCGGTCGACATTAAGTCGCCGTACACCTCGAGGGCAATCGTGACGCCGTACTCTTGGGAGCTGTCTGCCAGCGGGCGTAGATTGCGGAGAAAGGTCGACAAGGTGTCCGCCTTTGACTTGCGTACCCCGATGTACGTGTTCAGCGTAGTCGCCGAAATCAGGTGCTAGCTTGATTGCTTCAGCCAGATGGCTGGCTCCTTCCGCGGTTGTCAGATTCGAGTGAACGCTGACGGAGGAGAGCGCGAGCCCGTATTCCTTTAACCTCTGCACCAGCTTCGCGGCACCTCGCTCCCCGTCGGCGACGCGCCAGTGCTCGGCGAGTCCTGGGATTGCAGCGATCTCAACGCGCTCCACCCCCGACCGCGCAATACCGTCGAGCGCCACCTCGAGGGGCTCCGGCCTATAGCAGACGCTGTGTACAGCAAGCTGACTCTGCATCTCATCTCTCTCGTTGGACACTGATCTCCAAGGCCTCTTTGACATCGAGTCGTTGAGCTGCGTCGCAGATCGCATTCCAGGTCTCCGGTGCGAGTTCGATGCGTCCAGCAGCCGTGCGGTGTCGCCGCTCTCGATCGCCCGGCAATTCGACCGGATGAGCCGGATCCTCGGGGCGGGTCGCCAATATGCGGGTGACGGTCTCCTCGACACGAGTCCCTACTTCCTCGGCTCCACTGAACACGTTGGGCGCGATCGCCAGCACAGATGCTCCGAAGCCCTCGGGTCGTCGGCTGCTCCACGACACGGAATCCGTCAGGCACACCGACAGGAGATCGACGAACAGAGCAAGTGCGGACCCCTTATGGCCGCCAAAGGCCCGCAACGCCCCTCCGGCGAAAAAGGCGTCGACGCTGCGGGTAGGGCTGCCGGCGTGATCGAGCAGAGCGCCTTCGGGCGCCGCTTCTCCCCGCTGCTGTGCGACGAGGAGTTTGCCAGCCGCCACCTCGGACGTGGCAAAGTCGCCAACGATTGGTGCTCCCTCAGGTCGCGGGACGGCATACGCAAGCGGATTCGTGCCCAGTGAGGCGTCTGTGCCGCCATAGGGAGCTACCTCGTAGGGGCCACAGTCATACGACGTGCACAGTAGTCCCCAGGCCCCGGCCGCTGCCATGCGTTCGGCCCAGAAGCCGAGGCGACCGCAGTGGTTCGAACGTACGACGCCGACGAGACCAACCCCCGAGCCTTCGGCCAATGCGACGGCCGCCGAGACGCCCTGGGCGAGCGCCACCTGGCCGAAACTCCACGCGCCATCGAGCAGCAATGTCGATCGAGAGCGACGGACGACCCGGGGTCGGGCCCGAACTTGGATCCTCCGCGATCGAATCTCGTTCAAGTAGTCGGGAAGCCGGAGTAAGCCATGCGATGGGTGGCCGCAAAGGTCAGCGTCCAGAAGCGAACGAGCAACGAGGGCCGCATCATCGGAAGCCGCGCCCGCGGCCTCGAGCAGCATCGCCGCACCCTGCTCGAGCCCAGGTGCGGGGAGAATGATTCTGGCCCCCGTGCCTGCTTCGAGGGCGTCTCCCACAACGATTTCGCCGTCGCTAGCCAAGGCTGGCGAATCCCTCCTCGAGGGCGGCTAGCAGCCTCCCGCCGGCATCGCCATCCGCCGCCCGGTCGTGAGCGAGCATCTGGCTCGTCTCCTGCTCCGAGGAATGCCAGCCGGGAGTCTCCTCGGGCGGCGCCTCGAGCACATCCTCCATGATACATCGCTGATGCGGAAAGCTGGTAGCGGATTAGATTCATAACCGGCGGACGTGCATCCATCCCGATAACGGCCACCTTGCCGCCGACCGCGAGACATGCTTCGACCGAGCCCATTACCGCGGGCCAGTTTCCCGAGCACTCCACGACCATGGCCGCCCCGCGGCCGCGCGTCAGCTCGCGCGTCAGGTCGCCGGGATCGTGCTCGGCTGGGTCGGCTGCATGCGTGGCACCGAGCCTCAGGGCGAGTTCGCGCCGCTCCAGCACCGACTCGATACAAAGCAGGGTCGACGCGCCACCTGCAGCCGCCAGCGCGACGGCAGCAAGGCCGATCGGGCCGGCGCCAAACACGACCACAGCGCCGCCCGGCTTGAAGCCGCCCGCCCGCGTAAACATGCCCTCGTAGGAAACGCTGACCGGCTCACACATGGCGCCAACCTCCAGCGCCTTCTCGGCTGTTCCGTAGCGATCCAGCAAAGCATTGAGGCTCCAGCACGCCTTCGCCGGCGCTCGGACTGCGTCGTAACCAGCCCCGTCTGAGTCGCCTCTGCGCCGTGCTGGCGGTGCTGTACGCCGGCAACGAGCTCGCCGCGTTGAAGGCCGCCGGGTTCACCGGCCAGGTTCCCGTCGGCGGGAAGGTCATCCAAGGTCTGATCAGCACGCTGCAGAGCAACTGGGAGTGGCTGATCGCTACGGGCGTCGGCCTGGTCCTCGTCGTCGTCGCCGGGCTGATGATGTTCGGCTCTCAGCGCGCGCCCGATCACCTCTTCCGCGTGATCACCGGGGTCCTGATGATCCTCGTTGTCATCCCCGCGATCCTGGCCTAGAACCGAGGGTGCGCCCGGTGATCGCTCTCCCTCCGGCTCTCCGCGCAACGCGGCTTGCGCTCGCTGGTCTCGGCGTGCTGCTGGTATCGCCGGCGTCGGCCTACGCCGCGAGCGGGCACGTGCCGCTGGTCATCGCCGGGATCCCGGTGCTGAGCACGCTCGGCGGTCTCGTCGGTGACGTGTTCTCCGGGATCGGGCACGCGGTGCTTGGGGCGTTCACGTGGACGATCGGGCTAGCGACCAAATTCATGCTCACGACGATCGCGGCGCTGGTGAAGATGCTGATCCCGCACTCCTGGGTCCACAAGGGGCTGCAGATCATGCAGTGGATCGTCGCCGTCCCGGACTACGCCGGAAAGGTGACCGGCCCGGGCGGCGGGCACGTGTACGGGTTCGCCGGAATCAACGCACTACGCGACGTGTTCACCTGGCTCGGCGTCGCGATCGCGCCGCTGACGCTCGTGTACGCGACCAGCCGGGCGATGATCGGCGAGGGCGACCCGGTCGGGATCCCGGTGCTCCGGATGCTCGCGGTCACCGCGGTGATCGTGAGCTACCCCTACTGGTGGTCGCAGGCCGCGGCGCTCGCCGATCAGATCACAAACACGATCCTGTCGGTGCCCGACGTCAGCCGCGGGCTTTACAAGCTGATGGATTACGCCGTCGACGGCGTCGCGCTCGGGGGCTGGCAGCTGATCGACCTCGGGCTGATGGGCGCGATCGGCCTCGAGCTGATCGGGCTGATCTTCCTCAAGGTCGTTGTGATCCTGCTCGGCGCTCTGCTCTACGCGACCGGGCCGGTCACGATCGGGCTCGTCCCGACCCGCGCCGGCAGCGCGCTCGCCCGCGCATGGGCCAGCGCTGCGGCCGCCCTGCTCCTATTGGGGATCGCCTGGGCGAGTCTGTTCGCGGTCGGCGCGCTGTTGATCGGCGACGCCGGGAGCGCGGGTCCGCTGATCGCCGGCAACAGCGCGCTCGGCAGCCTCGCCGGCGGCCTGCTGCTCGCCGTGGCCGGGCTGGCAAGCCTGTGGCTCTGCCTGAAAGCCGCACGCGAGATCGCCAGCCTGCTGCGGCTGCAGCTCTCCGGGCTGCTCGTCCTCGGTGGGCAACGCGCGCAAGCCGGCACGACATCCGCCGCAAGCGTCAGGCGCACTACTGGCCAGTCGATGCGCGAGTACAGCTCGCGGCTTGCTAGGGCGGCGGGTGCTGCTGGCGGCGAGCTCGCGCTCGCGGGGGCGGGCAGTGGCGCGCTTGCCCGTGCCGGCCGCGCCACTGGTTATGTCGGGCGCCGGGGACTGATCGGAACGGCGGCGGCCGCCGCCGGACGCACCGCGGCGGCCGGGGCTGCGACGCCCGCTGGAGCGGTGTTCGCTCGCTCGCGCGCCGGTGCCGCCCTGACGCTGATCGTCGGCAAGGGCGGCGGCGGCAAGACCGTCACCAGCATCCTGCTCGCGTGCCGGTTCATCGCCCAAGGCGGACGGATCTACATCACCGACCGCAGCTCCACACCCGACGACCGGGGCGACAGCACCGGCACCGGCCACTACGACACCCTCCTGTCGTACGTGGGGGGCGGGTAGTCGGGCTCGGAGGACCAGCGAAACCCAGTGCTGGCGGGCTCTCAAAGTCTGGTCATGCAGGCACAGGCAGTGATCAGTTGGTGGATTGTTGAGGGGAGGAATTTGGGATGGGAAAGGTAAGGCCAGGCGCATCGTCGGTGGCTGGGTTGGAGTGGTTGGCGAGGGTGGGTCCGGCTCCGTTGGGGGCTTGGGGGATAGCGATGGGTTGGGGGCGAACGGCGGTGTATTCGCATACTCATCGGCTGCTTAAGGCGCGCTGGTTGGAGACGTGTTCTCGTACTCATGGCGAGGGTTCGCTGGTGTATGCCTCGCGGGCCGGTCGGCGGTTCAGTGGCGTCCCGGCTGCGGCGGTCGAGAAGCGTCCCTCGCCGGTCAGCTGGGCGCACTGTGAGGCGTGCGCGTGGACCGCGGCGTGGCTGACCGCGCGCGGTCGCGGGATCGTCGGCCCACGCGAGATGCTGGTCCGAACCGATTGGCGGGGCGAGCTTCGCTTCCGTGAGCGGGGCGAGCTGCGACGGCGTGGACACCGGCCTGACCTCGGCGGACGGCTCCCTGACGGGCAACTGTTGCCGATCGAGGTCGAGCTGACCGAGAAGTCTTCCGCCCGGCTGAAGGCGGTGCTCGAGCTACACAGCGAGTGGATCGCGGCCGGGAAGAGCGGGGCCGTGATCTATGTCTGTGGCGATGAGGAGATCGCCGAGCGCGTCCTCGCCGATGGCACGAAGGCTGGTCTGAGCGTCGAGCGCGGAACGATGCGGATCGAGCTGGTCGCGACGATCCAGCGCGAGGCCGTTGAGGCACGCTCGACGCTGGCGTCGACGGACTGGCACCTGCCCGGAACGAGGGTGGCGTGATGCTGCGCCCGGAGACGATCGTCGCCGACCTCGGCCTGACAATGCTGCTCGGTCTCGCCGGCGCTGTCGGCGCGTGGCTGCTGCGGCGGCAAACCAGCCTGTCGGCACGGAATCTGTATCCGCCGGCCGCCGTCGGCGTGATCGCGCTGGTTGGCGCGATCGGGCTTCGTGCCTGGAGCGTCGCGATCGTCGTGCTGCCGGTGGTGGCGCCGTGGGTCGCTGGCGCCATCGTGGGCGCGCGATGGCGCACGGGCGACCTCGGCGCCGGGGAGGAGCTTCGCAACCACGAGCTCGCACGCCGATGGATCTGGCAGCCCGCGCCCGAGCGCTCGGATGGCGAGCGGTCCTACCTGCGCTCACAGGGAGAGCTCGTGCGCGAGCGACCGTGGCCACGGTCGCTCGGGTACGTCTCCATGACCGCGATGGGGAAGCACGGACCGCGGCTCCCGCTCGGACCTGGACAGCACGTCGTGCTGTTCGGCGCGACCGGCGCCGGTAAGACCACCACCGCCCGGCGGCTGATCGCCGCGCGCACGCTCCATGGGAAAGCGGCGCTACTGGTGCTCGACCAGAAGGGGGACCCGCAGGACGTCGAGCACATGAAGCAGCTCGCCGCCGAGGCTGGCGTGCCGTTCATCCTGTTCGACTCCCAGGACCCGACGACCGATCGGTGGCAGCCGCTCTGGGGCTCACCCGACGGGGTCGCCGCCCGGGCGGTCGAGGCAATCAAGCAATCCGAGCCGTACTACTACGACGTGCTGCGCCGGCACCTCGACGTTGTCTGCAAGGTGCTCCACGCCGCCGACATGTGGCCTCCATCGATCCCGCTGCTGATCGACGCCTGCCTCCCGGGGAACTACGAGCAGCTGGTCAAGCTCACCGAGCCCCTGGACGAGAGTCACGCCGCGCTGAAGCGCCGCGCCGACGCGCATGGCACCTACGTCGGCTCCGCCCGAGGGATGCAGGACATCTCCGGCGGGGTGTTCCGCCTCGAGGTCGCGCTCGCCCTAGCCGGGCGGACACTCGTCACCCCGCGCAGCACCCCGGAAGGCGAGGCCGTCGCCGTGCGCCTCGTGGAAGCGCTCCGGCAGCGGGCCGTCGTGATGTGGCGCACCCACGCCGACCGGATGCCGGACGAGGCCGCAGCGCTCTCGGTGCTCGCGCTCGCGGACCTGCATGACGCCGCCGAACAGGCCGGCGCGCCGTGGACGCTGCTGCTGGACGAGTTCGGGGCCGTGATCAAGATGGCCGCCCAACGCGGCGTTGCGATCCTGCAACGTGGCCGCTCCCACGGCGGCCAGGTGATCGTGATCACCCAATCGGCCGCCGACATCGACGCGCTCACCCAGCAACCCGGACTCCTGGCGAGCCTGACCGACAACTTCGCCGGCGTCGTCGCGCACCGACAAACCAGCCCGGAGTCCCGCGACTGGCTCGCGAAGCTGATGGGCACCCGCTCGCTCTGGCAGACGACCAGCCAGACCGGCGCGCACGGACACACGCACACCGGGCGTGGCAGCGCCCGCCGCGTTCGCGAGTTCCGCATCTCCTCCGACACGTTCGGCGCTCTGAACCGAGGCGAGGCCGTGATCTACACGCCGGTCGCCGGCGAGCCGGCGCGCGCGAACATCCTGCCCGTCCAACTACCTCGCGCGAACCCCGACCGCATCGACCCCGCCGGCCCATGCACCCTCTGCGAGATCCCAGTCCACCCCGAGCAGACCCTGACCCCCGCACGGCCGCCCGACAACCCGCCCCCTGCCCAGCGAACCGGGCCAGCACCCGGACTCTGATCCGCCGGACCCAGAGCTAACGTCAATCACCGGAGCCATGACCCAGATCGACAACAACGACTTGGAACCCGGCGCCGGGGCGAGCGCGCAGCGTGAATACGCGCGACGCCAGCAAGCGCGGCGCCAGCGCGTCCGGGCCAGATACGGACCGGTCGGCTCACTCGTCGCGGCGCTGGCCGTCGAACCACGAAATGTCGACGCCTGGCGCCAGGGCGCCGAGGGCGAAGCAGCGACCGCCCGTGCGCTCGAGTGGCGCCTGCACCGCAGTGACGTCGTCCTGATGCACGACCGGCGCGTCCCCGGCCGCGGGAGGGCGAACATCGACCACATCGCCATCGGCCCCATCGGAGTGACGGTGATCGACACCAAGAGCAGCCGCGGCCGCGTACAGCTCGCGACGGTCGGCATCATCAACCGGCGCGAAGAACTGCGGGTCAACGGACGCGACCGCACCAGCCAGCTTGACTCGCTACAGCGTCAAATGGAACGCGTCGCCAGGGTGCTCGTGGACAACGACGCTGGTGATGTCTCGGTGTTCGGAGCTTTGTGCTTCCCGTTCATGCGCCGCGAGTGGCTGCACTACAGCCGCGCGCGCGATGGACTGATCACCGTCGACGACCCAGCCCACATCGCCAAGCTCGTCAAACGCACCGGACCGCTCACCGTCGACGAGATCGCGTGGCTGGCCGAGTCTCTGGCCGCGGCGTTCCCGCCGGCTTGAGACCGGCGGTCAGAGACTGGTCGGAAGCCGCAGCACCGGCACATGCGCCGGAAATGTTGGCGCCTGCACGAGGCGATGGTCGTCCGTCAAAAAGCTTGCTCCGAGCTGCTCGGCCAGCACGACGTAGAGCGCATCGGCGGCCGTGAGATTGTGGCGGTAGCTCCAGGCGGCCGGGACCAGCGGCGCGACAGACGCGTGACGGAGGTGCCAACCGCCAAGCCGACCGACGGCGACGCTCGCCTGCGACTCGGTGAGCTTTTGACCGAGAAGCTGCCAGCGCAGTACGCCGAGCACCTCGGAATAGAAGTGCTCCGGCACCCAGCCCTCAGCCCCAACCGGCAGCAGCCTCGCTAGCGCGCGGCCGCGTCGCGTATCGCACACGATCTCGACGCCGGCAGAGGCGTCGATGACAACGAGGGTCACGCCTCGGCGTCGATGCGCAGCGCGCGCAGTGCCTCTGCGGCGTCGACGCTTTCAAGATCAGGCTCGGGACCCGCGAGCAGCTCGTCAATGAACGCACGGAACGCCTCGGGCGAGGCGTCCTCGTCTGGATTAGTGAGCACGACAGCCGAGCCAGGTGGAAGGTCTGCAGGTACGCCAGACATGGCCTGATCGTACCGTGCAGCACCAATCACGACGAGTGAGCGCTGGGTGTCGCGGGAGCCGAAGGCCAACTGCATGGCTTGATATGTGGGGTCCGGGGCCCTCGTCCCAACCGACAATTCGGGGTCATCGAGCCTGCCGAGCAGCGCGACGCGGTGATGCCTACTGATTTGTCCAAGGCCGGCTTGGACAGAGTTGTGCAAGGCCGCCTTGCACAACTGCCGACCGGACCGCGGCTCCACGGAGCTCTCATTCGGAGCGATCTCGGGCGACCTCAGAGGGTGCCCCCCAACTGCGCCGTCGACCCGGACGCTGGTGAGCGCGGCGGCCGGACCCCTCCCAATTATCGCGGCCTGGCGGCCGCGGGAGGTCGGGGAATCCGGCCCCCGCACCCGGCAGAGGCCGACCAATCGAAGGAGGGCCAGATGGCCACGACCACCAACCCGGTCACCGGCATCCAGATGATCGCGCTCAGCGAGATCCGTCACGACCAGAACGTCCGGCAGGAGATCCTGGCCGAGGAGGTCGACGCGCTCGCGCAGTCGATCGCGCTGCTCGGTCAGCTGACGCCGGTGAGCGTACGACCCGACGAGAGCGGCAGGTTTGTCCTGATCGCGGGGCACAAGCGCTACGCCGCGCTCGCGCAGCTGGGGCACACGGAGATCCGCGCGGAGATTCGTCCAGACGGTGAGACCGAGGCGTGCGAGAGGGCGGCCGAGAACATCGTTCGCTCTTCACTGAACCCTTACGAACCGGGCGGAATTGCGTTGGACGCATCATTCGGCCGGTCGGATGACCCGATCGCCAGCGAGTTTGGGGCGATTCCGGGCTTCGCGGCTGCGTTGTTAGCGCCGGGGAATACTGCTGCTACGGGGCGGTTTTCAGCGAGTCGTCCGGATTAGATGCAACATTGTTGCAGTGATTGGGACCGTCGGTGGGTAGCGGTATTGACGCTGCTGGCGCGGCGCATCTGGTGCTCGCTCAGGGTGTTGCGCAGCTCGATCCGGCGCGCGCGGTGTTCGATGGGATGCTCGCGGGTTGGTGCGCGCAGCAGCGCAGCCGGTTGTTGAACGAGCTCACGATCGGCTCGCGTGAGCGGCTGGTGCGTCGGTTCGCGGTGTTCACGAACGAGTATCCGTGGGCGTGGCGGGCGCAGGACGTTGAGGCGTTCACGACGTCGCTGCGTTCGGACGGCCGGTCGCATTCGACGATCCGCGGGTATCACGACCACCTCGGCTTGTTCGTGGCGTTCGTGTGCGACCGTCGCTACGGGTGGGTGGAGGAGTGCGAGCAGCGGTTCGGCCGGGCGCCGGCGGTGATCTGCCATGAGTGGAACACGGCGGTGCACGCGAGCGAGTTCGAGGGCCGTCCCGGCCGACGGGCATTGACTGCGTCGGAGTTGCAGCGGTTCTTCGATCATGCGGATGATCAGGTCGATCGGGTCGCGGGGAGCGGGCGGAAGGGCACGTTGGCGGCGTTCCGGGATGCCGCGTTGTTCAAGGTTGTCTACGCGTGGGGGTTGCGGCGCCGCGAGGCGGTGATGCTCGATGTCGCGGATCTGCATCGCAATGCGCAGGCGCCGCAGTTCGGTTCCTACGGTGCGCTGCATGTCCGCTACGGGAAGGCGTCGCGGGGAAGTCCGCCGAAGCGCCGGACGGTGCTCTCGGTGCATGATTGGGCGGTGGACGCGTTGCGGCAGTACGTCGAGGAGGTCCGCGACGGGTTTGAGCCCGGGGTTCATCCGGCGCTGTGGGTGACGGAGCGCCGCAGCCGGATGTCGGTCCGTCAGGTCAACGCGCGCTTTGCGAGCTATCGCGATGCAGCGGGGTTGCCGGGCGAGTTGGATCTGCATTCGTTGCGCCATTCGTATGTGACGCATCTGATCGAGCAGGGGTTCCCGGAGCGGTTTGTGACCGACCAGGTCGGGCACGCGTACGCCGCGACGACGGCGATTTACACCGGGGTGTCTGACGATTACAAGAACCGGGTGCTCGCGAAGGCCCTTGGCGGCGGGTTCGGGGTGGCGGGATGACGCGGAAGATGGGCGTGCGCTGGCATCTGCGGGAGGTGATGGCCACGAAGGGCATGTTCTCCACGACGGATCTGATCGCGCCGCTGGCGGAGCGCGGCGTGGAGCTCTCGCGCGAGCAGGTCTACCGGCTGGTGACCGGGCAGCCGGAGCGGCTCAACGTCTACACGCTCGCCGCCTTGTGTGACGTGCTCGGCTGCGACGTCGGTGATCTGATCGAGCCGGTCGTCGAGCGCCAAGCGCAGCGCAAGGCCGCCGGCTCGCCGGAGGAGCGCGCGAGCAAGAAGGTGCGCGAAGGGCTGCGACCGGTCCGGGCGCGGATCGTCGACCCGGACAACCCGGCTGGCGCGTGAGCGACACCAAGCCGGCGCCGGCGCCGGCGCCCGCGCCGGCCCGCGTCGGGACCGGGGAGCGGGCGATCGCCCGGTGCGCCGAAACTGTCTCGGCGCTGGTGCCGCAGGTCGACGCGGAGCTCGCGCACGCGGCGATCGTGCGGGTCGCGTCGCGGACCGAGTCGCGGAACATGATCACGGGGTACCTGGTCGCGCACCCGACCGCGCTTGTCGACGGCGACTCCGGCGCGCCCGATCCCGTCGCGCGGCTGATCGAGGACCTGATCGCCAGCGGCGTCGAGAACATCCAACGGCCGCGCTGTCTGGATTGCGGCGAGCCGAAACCGCTTGTGCGGCGTGTGCCAGGCGGTCGGGTCTGCAACCGCTGCCGCCACCGACGACGACCACAGGAGATGTGCGCGCAGTGCGGCACGATCGCCCGCCGCGCAAAACGCGACGCGGACGGCAAGCCGATCTGCGCGCGCTGCAATCAGCTCACCTACGTGCCGACGGTCCATCGCTGCGGCGTGTGCGGCGTGAACCGCACCTACAGAACGCAGAAGCGGATCTGCCGCGAGTGTGCTGAGCTTCCGCACACCAGCTGCGCGGCGTGCGGACTACCGGCCGCGATCCCGACCGACGGCCAGCCAGCACGCTGCTCGCATTGCGCGACGGGAACGAGTGTGCCGTGCCGCGAGTGTGGTGAGCTGACCGCGGGCCGTGACCGCAAGGGCCGGCCGCGGTGCGAGCGCTGCTACCAGCGGCCGGTCGGGACCTGTGGCCGCTGCGGCCGGGTCCGCGCGATCGTCCGGCTCGCCATTGGTGGTGACCCGGATCTGTGCGCGATCTGCTGGACCGGCCCGACCGCCAGGTGCGAGAACTGCGGGCAGGTCCGCCCGTGTCGCGGTGAGCGCCGCGGCCGGATGTTGTGCGGCACCTGCACGCCGGTCCGGCCGCAGACCTGCGCGCACTGCGGCCAGCAGCGCCGCCCGACCGCGCAGTGGCCCGAGGGGCCGGTGTGCCGCTCGTGCTATGACCGCGCGCTCAACGCCAAGGGAGCCTGCCCGCGGTGCGGTGAGCAGCGGCGGTTGATGCGCTACGACGGCGGCGAGACGGCGATCTGCCGCGAGTGCGCTGGTGTCCCCGCTCACCACGTGTGCGGGCGTTGCGGCGATGAGCACGCTCCCTACCAGCGCGGGGTGTGCCCGCGCTGCGTGACCCAGGACCGGCTCAGTGAACTGCTTGGCGACGAGGACGAGCGTCGCGAGCGGGGACTCGACGGGCTGTTTGAGCTGCTGCTGTCGGTCCGCTCGATGAAGGATCGGCCGCGATGGCTCGCCCGGTGCCCGGTCGTGCCGCTGCTCGCCGAGCTCGGACGCGGTGAGCTGGACATCTCGCACGACGCGCTGGACCGACACCCGTCGCGCCAGGCAGCGCGCCGGCTTGAGGATCTGCTCGTCGCCGCGGGCGCGCTGGCGTCGCGTGATCCGGCGCTCGCGCGGATGGAGGAATGGATCGATCAGCACCTCGCCGGCAGCGATCACGAGCCGGTGCTGCGACCGTTCGCGCACTGGATCGTGCTGCGCCGCTGCCGCCGCAAGAGCCAGACCGCGCCGCTGAACTTCGGGGAGCTCGGCCGCGCGAAGGCGGAACTGGCCAGCGGCACAGCGTTCCTTGACTGGCTGACCGACCGCGGCCGCCAGCTCGGAGAGTGCGTGCAGGCTGATATCGACGCGTGGCTCGCCGGCCCGCGCCCCGACCGTCACATCGCCCGGCAGTTCACGCGCTGGGCGATGGCACAGAAAGCTGATGCCCCGGCTCGAGTTCCCTGCGGGGCATCGCAGTGGCCCGACCCCGCCGATCACCCAACACGACCCGGGCACGCTCGCCCGGCGGCTGCTCGAGGACCCGAGCATCCCGGCGCGGGAGCGGGTCGCGGCGATCCTCGTCGCGGTCTACGCACAGCCAATCGTCCGGGTCGCGCGCCTGACGATCGATCAGATCACCGTCAGCGAGACGGAGACTGCGATCCGATTCGCCGAGACGCCGGTGACGTTGCCTGAGCTTGCCGCCATCGCGGTGCGCGCGTGGCTTGATCAGCGCCAAGCCCAAATGCCACCGATCGCCATCCCGTCGCCGTGGCTGTTCCCCGGGAACCCGCCGTCACGCCCGATCAGCGAGCAATGGCTCAGCCGCCGGCTCAAGCTCATCGGTGTGGACTGCAACCAGGATCGCCGCGCCGCGCTTCTGCACCTCGCGGGCGAGATCCCCGCCGCGATCCTGGCCGACATTGTCGGCGTGCACGTCACCACTGCTGGCGCATGGGCAGACATCGCGGGCCGCCCATGGGGCGAGTACCCAGCGCTTCGCGACCCCACCTGCTGACCGCTACCGGGCCGATGCTGCTCGGCTCGAGCGCCTCTCCTCCAGCCCCTGATCACGGACGCCGCTTAGTCGCGTCGTCGCCCTAGCGCACGTGGCTATCTGGAGTTCTCAGATGAATACGGCACGGTTCGAATAGCGCGCTGCGCCAGTTAGGAAGCGATCGCCGTAAAGTCGATGCTCGACCGCGGGCTGACGGAGGACGGCGCCGCGCAGGCGCTCGGCTGGCCCAAGCAGCGGGTCACCGCGCGAGTGAAGCTGCTCGAGCTCCCCGAGCAGGCGCAGCAGCTGACCGGCCAAGGCGTGATCCCGCTCTCCGCCGTCGAGCAGCTGCGCAGCATTGGCCAAGTCAGCCCGGAGCTGCTCGAAGCCGTGATCGCCTATCTGGGCGACGGCAACGAGTGGGCGGCCGAGCGCCTCTCGCGCGAGCCGGGGTGGGTGATCGACTCAGCGCTCCGCAGTGGCTCAAGCAAGGTGTTCGCCGCCCATCTGACCCAGCTCGACAGCTACGAGATCGCCGATCTGCGGCTCGGGAAGAAGACCGAGGCCCTGCTCGACGAAGCCGCCACGCTGCACAAGCAGCTCGACCGCTACGCGTATGGGGCGCCGAGCATCCGCTTCAGCGCGAGCGACGTCGACCAGGCTCGCGCTGCCAGCGTGCTCGTCGAGTTCGAGAACGCCAGGCCGATCATTGTCGACCGGTCGCTGTACCGCGAGCTGTCCAAACAGGCGATCAAGCGGACCGTCGAGGACCTCCGCACTCGGGTGGCCGAGGTCGCGGAGGAGCGCAAAGCCGCCAAGGCCTCCGGCCGGCCGGTCGATCCGGAGGCCGAGGCGCGGCGCGAGCACGGCCGCGAGCTGCGCGCAATCGCCGAGCAGGCGCACGGAGCGAACCTGGATCTCGGCTGGGGGTTGATGAACGGCCTGGCGGCGGTCGACCCGGCGGATATGGCCGTGGCGAAGTTCTTTGTCTTCGCCGTGTTGGGCGCGGACTACGACCAGAGCCCGTACACGCAGACAGCCGATCGCGTCGCCGAACTGGCCGCTCGCGGGATCCGGCTGGTGGTCGAGGAGTTCCGCACCGACGTGACCAAGACCCGCAAGGACGGCAGCCGCGGTGCGCTGCGGATCGACTACGGCGACCCGCGCAAGCCGGAGAAGCCGATCGCGTGGCTGTGGAAGTTCATCGACGGTGCCAAGACCGCCGGCGAGCTATACGGCCGCGCGCTCGTCATGATCGCCGCCGAGCAGTACGCGAGCCGACTGGTCGTGCCGAGCAGCCAGCAGCACTCGCCGATGCGGTGGCTGTCGCACAAGGATCAGGCCCGTAAAGCGCTGGCCAAGCTTGCCGGCCCGCACCTGCCTGCGACGCTCAAGCAGGTCGAGAAGGCTGTCGCCAAGGCCCAATCGGAGAACCAGCATGCGACCGGCCGACTCGCCGAGGCCGGGCTCGACGAAGAGCAGGCGGCCGAGCTGGCCGATGCTGACGCGGTAGTCGACGACCGCCAAGACGTGATGCGTGACGACCAAGTGCCAGATGTCGAGTCGGACGTCGGCGGGGTCGCCATGTAGCCGAACGTCGGTCCCGGGATGAGTGATTGGCGACCGGAGCTCGCGGAGAGCTCCGGCCTCCAACCCGGCGACCGGGTCATGGTCTCGCGACAGATTGGACGCTTCGGCGAGACGCCGCCAACCGGTTCGGCGTGGCCCCCGACCGCGGGCCCGTGAGCGGGAGCTCACATGTACTTTGAGTATTCTGGAGCGGCCGTTGCCGCCTCGGGCAGGTGGCGCAGAATCTCGCCGACTCGGCGCGCGGTCAGCAGCGTGATCGGCCAGCGAGCTTCCATTCGCGCACGGTTCCAATTGAGCTTCGTCAGCGCGAGAATCTCCTCGGCGACCTCGGTGATCGGGCGCTCAATGAGACAGGGTCGGATTCCTAGAGGACGCGGCACGTACAGCCCGGGGTAGGTGCGGTAGTAGGGGACGCTGCCGTGGGTGTACAGGACGTGGTGATCGTCGTCGAGCGTCAACAGCGTGCCTCGCAACGGGGGGTAGGTCTTGCTGCCGCGGATCAGCATCGTGTTGTCGCTGCTGGTCAGCCACACCATCTCGCACGCACAGCCGGCGCTGTGGGCGGCGCTCGTGAAGCCAGCCTGCTCGTTCGTGCTGAACGACGACGTCTTGTGGATCGTCAGGCAGGCAGGCAGGTTGCCGTGTGTCTCGCGGTAGCGCTCGAGCGCGTCGGTGAGCAGCCCGGCCGCGTCGCTCCGTGCGAGGTGCGGCTGACGATCATGCACGTCCTCCTCGGCGATCGCGCCACGAACAATCACCCCGTCACCGAGCTCGTTGAACACCTGTGCGACCGACGCAAACAGGGGCTCCGTGGATGATCGGGGGTGACTCTCGATCGAGATTCCGTCCTGAGCAGGGCTTTTGGTCGTCGGAGCGGCGGGTGGAAGTCGCGTGCGCCTCTGCTGCTGGGTTGTGGACTGCTCGCTGGGCCCCGTGCCCGGCGATCGTGGGCACAGCGGATGCGTGCTCAAGCGGCCAGGGATGGCCGCGCCTGCGCGCAGGCGCATCCGGATGATCATGGCGAGACTCGCCCCATAGGGCGTCGTTGGGGGGCGTCGGGGTCGCTGCCCGCGTTGACGGGGGTCGTGGCGTGCCGGGGAGCTGCCTGCTCCATTCCCTTCTCGTTGCGCCGTTTGCCGTGCGTGCGCACCGGGTCATCCCGGGGTCGAGCGAGCGTCGTGGCGGAATACGGGTGACGCGGTTCGGAGGGCCAGAAAGAAAACGCGTGTTCGTGTGTCGTCACCCCCGATCATGCCCGGAGAGCCCGCAAACAAGTGCCCCTTCGTCGTGATACGCGTGAAGGAGATCCCGACGAAGCAGCGCGTCTTCTCTTCGCGACTGGTCCGCAACCGCCACGGCTTACCGCCGGCCTTGTAGAACAGGGCGGCAAACAGGTTCCAGGCGCGAGTTGCGTCGTCTTCGACTCCCGCCCCTCCCTTCCAGGTCGCAGAGCGGATGATCTGGATCGGGGCCGGCACGTCGTTGACAGCAGCCTTGAGTAGATCGTGGAAGTTCGCGCCGATCGCCTTGCCCGTTGCATCCACGCCGTCCGGGATGCCGTTCGGGCGAGCGACGATCACGACATCGACGTGGCTGCGCTCGACCAGGCGGCGAATCTCGCCGGAACAAATCTCGACCCCTGCACGGATCCGCTGATCGTCGGTTTCGGCATTCAGGATCGGTGCCAGCGTCGTACTGCTCATCGAGCGCGTGTGAATCTTGCCGCAGGTCAGCCGGCAGCGGAAGCTCGTGCTGGCATCGCAGCCTGGGAATGCGGGGAACAGCTCGATCAGTTCGGTGTCTTTCGCGGCGATGCCTTTGCAGCACGCCCGCAGGTACGAGCGCACAACGTCGACCGCGGCCGCCGAGCCGACGACACCGATCCGGATCTGCCCGCAGCGTCCGTCCATCTCGATGTCGGCCGGCCCGTGCATAACCAGTCCGGCGCGCTGCTCGACGTGCGTTCCGGAGTAGCCGAATTCCAGTGCCGGCTCGTCGATGACGGCGATCTCCATCAGACCTCGAGCACGTCCGGGTCAAACAGCGCGAGCTCGGGGTCTCGGTGAATGCCGAGGTCGCGTGCGCTGACGCTTTTCCAGGCGGCGTCCTGAAAGCTCCGAGGAGACGCCACGGTCTGGAGCCGATGAAGAGTCATCGGCGAGGCGCCACCGGTGATTCTCAGCTTCTCGACCAGGCAGTGCTCCCACATGCGCAGCGCCTGGCTGACGGCCGGGTGCGTCTCGCGGCGTTTGATCCCTGACAGCGCTTCGTCGTGATGGCCCGATACCTGGTAGCCATCCCAGGTGAACAGATAGGTCGGCTTTACCTGCATGAACCATCGCCCGCCGATCCGCCTGACGCCGAGCTCGGCGGCGTCGTGGCGGTAACCGCTGTAGCCGTCGTGGGTGGTGGACTCGCGCGGACTCACCACGGTGCGGCCCGCGCCCCGGCTCCACTTGAAGCTGACCGGCTTCCACGCATCCGGTGGATACCGCAGCCGGAAGAACACCAGGCGCTTCTCGTAGTGCCACAACAGATGCTGATGATGGTCTGAGATGACCCGTCGCCGGACGAGGTCACGGATCAGGTTGAGGTCCGGCGCGGCGTCGGAGTCCAACCACATCTCCAGCGCGCTGCGCTTCTCCGTGCTCGCGCCGATCGCGTCGAGGAATCCGGCTCGAAACGGGCCGAGCGACCACACCATCCCATCCCGGAGCACCGCTGCGAAATCGTGGACGCCGGCGCGGTGCGCCGGCTCGAGCAGCGCCTTCGCCTCTGAGCTCGGAACCTCGGCCGAGTACAGCTCCTCGGCGTGCCAGATGATCGGCATTAAGTTGCTCGTCAGGGTCTCAGCCTCCCAGGCGGGCCCCGGCGGGTCGACGTGATCCTCGTCGGCGACCTTGAGGTTGAAGAGTCGGTCGCGAAAGCTCGCGTCGAAGCGATCGCGCTCCTTGATGAACGCCACGCGCCGACTCGCCCGCGCGGCCGGATCGGCGGCCCAGTCCTGAATGCTGCGGGCGTAGATCTCGTTGGTGTGCGGTCGCGAGCAGACGAGCAGTACCGGCTGCGTGCCGCTCATCCAGAAGTCGATGTGCTTCTTGGAGGCGAGGTAGTAGAAGCCTGCGTCGGTTTCTCCCGGCCACCGACCCGTCGTTGCACGGCTCTGCACGCCGATGCGATAGTTGCGCACCTCCTTCGTGGCCGGATCGCGCAATTCGATGTGGCCATCGATGCCGAAGTCGGTCGCGCCGCCCTCGGGACGCCAGATGTGCTTCATCTCCGAGCAGACACCGGCGATCATCGCGATGCCGTGCTCGCCGAGAAGCGTCTGGTCTGTCGCCTTCTGGCCCATGCCGCAACGGTGCCACGAACTGCGGACGAGGCTCCAGCGATTCCGTGCTCCCGAGACCCTCACAGCGTCTAACCGCCGCGCCGGGCCGCGAGCCGAGTGGACCGGGTCGACCCTCCCGATTGTCGCGCCCTGACGGGCGCCTTGGGGTCGGGGATCGGCCCGCCACTCTAGGCGGGCCACCAACGAAGGAGGCCCGAGGCGATGATTTCTGCAGCAAACGACAGCCATGGCGACGTCGACCCAACCGTGCTCGTCGTCGACGAGGACGATGTCGTCCGGTCCTTCCTGGCCGACAACCTGGAGGCCGACCGCTACCGAGTCCGGACTGCGGACTCGCGCGAGAAAGCGCTTGCGATCCTGTCAGTCCAGCAGCCCGACGTGATCGTGGTCGACGTGAACGGCAAGACGCTTGATCTGATCGACGCGATCCGCAATGGCGACGGGCTCGCTGGCCGCCTTGACCCTGACACACCGCTGATCGTGCTCACGACCCGGGTCGATGAGCTTCACCGGATCCGGGTTCTCGACCGCGGCGGCGACGACGTGCTGGCCAAGCCGTACTCCTACCCCGAGCTTCGCGCCCGGATCACCGCGCTGCTTCGCCGCGCCCGGGCGCGGCGCGCGCCCCGCATGCTGCGGGTCGGCCAGTTGACGATCGACCTCGCCGCACGGATCGTGGAGATCGAGGAGAAGCGGCTTGAGCTCCCGGCCAAGGAGTACGAGCTGCTGCGCACGCTCGCCCGCGAGCCGACGCGAGTATTCACGCGGGAAGAGCTGCTGCGCGATGTGTGGGGCCATGCGCACGGCGGCCGGGCTCGCACGCTCGACAGTCATGCGAGCCGCCTGCGCCGGCGGCTCGCCGACGCCGGCGCCGACGGCTGCTGAGGAATATCTGGGGAATTGGCTACCGCCTTATAGACCCGATCGAGTAATCGCGCGGGTCTGCGGGCCTCGTCCCCGCCCGAATTTTCGCGCCCTGGCGGGCGCCCGGGGGTCGGGGAACGGCCCCGCCACCCAGCTGAGGCCCCGACCGCCTGGAGGCGTTGGCGATGGCCCACAACGGAATCGTCTACTTGCTGCACTTCGATCGCTCGTACCGGCACGCGCGGCACTACATCGGCTTCACGCAGAACCTCGAGCAGCGCCTCGAGGAGCATCGCGCTGGGCGCGGTAGCCCGCTGGTTGCAGCGGCGATTGCCGACGGGATCGACTTTCAGCTCGCCGCGATCTGGGAGGGGGATCGGCATGACGAGCGCCGTCTGCACCGCCAGAAGAACACCCGAGCGAGGCTGTGCCCGCTCTGCGTCGCGAGCGAGCCAGCCGCGGGCGGGCCGATCGTCGATCTCGTCGACGAGCTCTTGCTCAGCGTGCTCGGCGGGACCGCCCAGCCGGCGACGCTGACTGCGCTCCAGGCCCAGCTGCGCCGCCGCGGAAAGCGCATCGGAAGCGTCCACGGCCGGCTCGAGCTGCTCGCGCTGCGCGGACGGGTGTCGAAGACGTGGCTGCTCGGCGAGATCGCCTGGGCGATCGTGCCGCCGGCTACCCGGAACGAACGGTCCGCGGGCCGCGGGACGCCGGCGTGAGCGCGTACCGGGTGGACGGTCCGTCCCCTCCCAAGATTCGCACCCTGTCGGGTGCGTGGGGGTCGGGGAACGGCCCCGCCACCAAGGCGGGCCACAACCGGAAAGGGAAGGCTCAGATGAGCACCACATATCGACGGCGCAGCATGAGCGAGGCCGAGCGGGAACAGCGCCGCAACGCCGAACGCGAACGTGTCAAGAAAGCCGCCGAGCAGCTGCTCACCTCCGAGGGGTGGCAGCGGTGGGTCCGGGCCCGGTCGATGTTCAGGCGCTACTCGCTCATTATCTCGAGGGCCGGCGTCATCGCTGGCTAGTAATCAGGCGGCGCACGTCGACGACATGTCATCGACGGCGGTCGGCTCGACGTCGTGATCGAGGCCCGCATTGATGACCAACGAGCGGGCGGTCTCGGCCACGGCTCCGTACTCGAGGTCCTCCACCAGGCGGGAGATCCGGCGGCGGAGCGTCGCTGCGAGCGACCTGTTATCCGCGCAAAGCGCGTCTCTGGTCCGCGTGCCCGAGATGCTCGTGCCGAGTGAGAAGCAGGTCTCGCCGCCGCCGGTCGTCGTTCGCCACGACCTGGCGTGTTGCTCAGATGCAGCACCGGCACCGAGCGTGCTGCAACTCGATCAAACCGGCCAGCCCGCTACCCGTCTCCGCTCTGACCTCAGCTCAATGCCGTTACGAGCGCTCTACTTCGACCTTGCGAACAGATGCAGCAGAGGCACGGACGCGACGACCCCGAGGCTAGCGCCGACTGCGCCGTGCACCCAATTGACTTCGGTTGCCAGGCCGAGAGCGGTGAAGCCGACGATCGAACCGATGACGATCTGAGCTTGGGTGAGGAGCTCTCTGGCCCGGATGCGCCGAACCAGATAAGGGCTCACGACCAACGTCGGCGTGCCGTCGAACTCACGCACAATCTGGCCAGGACCACGGAGAGCCTCCAGGCCTCGCGCCGCCGCGTCCGGGGAGATCATGCCCTGGATCGTTCGGCCGTTCTCGCCGATCGTAAAGACGGCTTGCCCGGCGGCTTGGAGCACTTGCGGTTGTTGGACGCCCATCGTCCATAAACCGGGAGTGTACGAACCTGTCGGACTGATGCGGGAGAGAGGCGAGTGCGGGCAATAAGGCAGAAGCTGGTACTAACACTAACCCTAAAACAAGCGAATGGTGCTGAGTGCTGAGCTGCGGGCGAAAATCGTGGCTGTGGTGTGATTTGGTAGCGGCCGGCCTGGTTTGTCGTTGGTGGGGGAGCGTTTTGGCGCGTGGGGCGGGGTGCGTGGTGTTCGTTGATGGCGACGGGGCCGGTTTCGGGGTGGCTGACGCGGAGCCGGTGGGCCGGCTCTGCGGTGAGCGGGGTCTTGGATGGTGTTAGAGGGCGTCGAGGAGGCGGAAGAAGATACCCAGCCAGGGGTTCCAGGCTTGGATGCGCCAGCGTATGTAGCGGCCTGTTTTGACGATCTGGCAGGGGATGTCGATCAGAGCGGCGCGGAAGGTGCGGAACTCCATCGTGAGCAGTCGGTCGCGTTGTTGTTCGTGCTTGGCTTGCCAGCGGGTCGAGACGGGCAGCATGAGCGCGCACCAGGCTTTGAGGGTCCAGGCCAGTGATGCCATCGTCATGTAGGCCCAGTTGGCGTGGAGGGTGTTGACGGGGGCGTGCAGGGCTCGTACCCCGCTTTTGAGGTTGCCGATGAGGTTCTCTTGGTTGCAGCGCTGGTGGGCTTCGGCGATCACCTCCTCGGCGGTGAGCTTCGAATCGTTGGTGATGTAGAAGAAGTAGCGGTATTCGTCGAACAGGACGTTCTCGCCCCGCTCGATCGAAAGGTTCTTGCGCACGGCGATCACGCGGTAGTCCTTTTTGCAGGCGCGCGGCCGGTAGGAGAACTCGACCACGTCTTGCTTCTTGGTTCGTATCGTCTTGTAGGCGCGCTGGCGAACGATCTCGTCTTTGACGTTTGTGGGGCGGGTCCGCGGTCGCGTCGCGAGCTGGCGTTCGGCCTTGGCCGCCAGCTCGTGGTAGAGATCGTCCCCGTGGCTCTCGGCGGTTTGGACGAGGTTGGCCTTGGCGTCGTAGCCGAAGACGAAGCGGACGCCGTCGGCGTCCCAGCGGTCGAACTCGGTCGTGAGCGAGAAGTCGGTATCGCCCCTGAGCAAGATGTCGCTGAACCCGGCCTGCCGGCACAGCTCGATCGATCGGTCATAGAGGGGAACGACTCCCTCATGGGAGGGACGGTTGGCGCCGTGCAGGGACACATACAGCGGCTCGGCGGTGTTCGCGAGGGAGACCAGCAACGCCGAGTAGCCCCAGGTGCCGTTGTAGGAGATGTCCATGCCCTGCTTGCACTGCCCGTCGGTGGCGACGATCGAGGCGTCCGCGTCGATGCGGGCGGTCTGGGAGAAGAATGAGGCCGGCTGCTGGGACCACACCTTCAGCCGAGCCCGGTTGATCGCCTCCTGCAGCGCGATGATCGAGGACTCGTCGAAGCGGCGGCAGAAGTCGCCCGCGGTGGTGGGGTCGGGCAGCGACGGCGTCCCCAGGCTGTCCAGGAACACGGCGTCGGTTCGGCGGGTCTCGATGTCTTCCAAGCGATTGCCGCCGCATAGCGCGTTGTAGGCGATGTTCAACACGTGGTCGGACTCGTGGTAGGGGCGGTGGACCTTCAGCAGCTGGAGCGACGCGTCGATCTCGCCCGCCAGGCCGACCGCCTCGATGAGGCGAGCGATCATCCCGATGCCACCATGCGCGACCCCGCGGTCGCGCTCGGCCCACTCGTAGCGGACAGGGGCTCCCTGAAGCAACGGGCCGGACAGGTTCGGCGCCACTGCGGATCGCAGGCGCCGCTCGATCGCCAGCCGTTCGCGCTCGAGTCTGCGTTGCAGTCCTCGCTTCGCCTTGCTCATCTCGCCCTCCTTCGGATCATCATGTCATAAACCATAGCATAGATCCGCTATGGTTACTAGGATGCCGCCAACAACATCAATCCAGCACCCAAAGGAGAACGACCGTGACGCGCGAGGCCGAACTGACCGACACGATCCAACGCATCAAAGCCGCTCTGCTCGCGCTCGGCGACCTGCGGCCAGGAGCGCTCTCCGAGCAATACAACACCTGCCGCACCCCCGGCTGTCGCTGCAAAGCCGACCCACCCCAACGCCACGGCCCATACCACCAACTCAGCTACAGCCACCACGGACGCAGCCGCACCGAGAACATCCGCCCCGAACACATCGACGCGGTCAACTCCCAGATCGCCAACTACCGCACGCTACGCGAACTCATCGACCAATGGATCGACACCGCCATCGAACTGGACCGCCTCCGACGCAGCACACCCAAATAGAACGCCCCCAACCCCCAACACCAGCACCCCTTCACTTCAAACCGACACCGGCCAACCCGCCTCGCCGCTCAAACCCCAGCAATACCAGGCCTTCCGGGCCTTCGATGCCCATCCACCACGATCCTACGCTTGTTTCAGGACTAACTTGCGCTCACGAATGGATCGGACCTCATCCGGCTTACGAGAACTGGGAGATCGGTGGCCCAGGGTTCCGCTTGATCGCTACACCGGGAGGCGGAGTAGCGGTATTCCGCGACGGGGAAACCTAACCTCGGCGGTGCGCCCGCCCGACTCAGATCCGACTGCCCCCTTGATCGAGCAGCGATCGCGAGCACCCCCGATCTAGGCACGCGTCCATTCGACCGACCAGCCCGATTCGCGGAAGTAGCTCTCGACCGCGTCGAGCGTCTTCACCCAGGCGTCGAACACCTCGGGCGAGCGGTCCGCATCCGCGTACGTGAAGATCAAAAAGCCGCCTGTGCGCGGACCGTCGTCAACGACCTCAACGAAGCGACCGCGCTCGTCGCCCCGGAGTATCCGCCCGATGACGCCAAGGGGAATGACTTCAGTCATGAAGTCGATCTCTAGCAGCTTGAACCCGGCTGGCGGCTGTTGCAATGATCGACGAGCAACAGCCCGACACGGGCGGCGCGAGCGTCCGACAGCCCTTCGCACATGAGACGCGGTCGGGCCCGAATCCGGATGCCCTCTACGGACGCTCAGGAGCGTGCGGATGTCGATCGCTCGACGTTCGCTCAACGGACAGCCTCCCTCTTCGATCGAAGCATCAATCGCTCTATGCCGACGCACCTTGTCGGCGCTGGCGCCGAGACGCACCCTGACGTGACGAAGCGCGGGCCCCACGCGAACCAGCCGGACGCTGAGGAGTGCTAGCACGCACACAGCAGCTCGGCTAAATCGGAGCAGATCGGCCGTGCTCGCCTGAGCGGAGCGAACGGCGCGTCTCGTCGCCGCCCGGTGACGCACTCATATGGAGGTGAAGGCAAGAGCGAGCGCCGGCCGCCGACGGCCGGGCTGGACGAGTGCTTCGTCGCGACATTGCACTCGTCCGCGTGGAACCTCTCCGGGGGGCAGAGCGATCACGAGCGTGATACACGCTTCCGCGCCGAGTGGGTCAGGTCGCGTGAGTTGGAGGTGCCCCGCCGCGGCCCGGCGAGGTCGCAATCCCAACCAGGTGCAGGCTCAAGCAAATTCAGTTCAGCGAATATGCACGGCGGGGTGTCGAGCTGTGGTGACGGAGCCTCGGTAGGGCGTCTGATCTCGGCGAGAAATAGCGGATTTCTCCGTACTCTGTCGATCATGCACGGATCTGGCACGGCGCACCGTGGCTGGGATCTGTTCGTGAGCCCATGGCATCTCGACGAGCAGCTCGAGGGGTTCCCGGTTCCCGATGGTGCGATCGCGCTCGCCGGGCCACCGGACCCTGCCGCGAGCGAGCTTGACAAGCTGACCGGCCGCTACCGGGATGCTGCGGACGCGGTCGCGCAGGCCGACCGCCCGCTCGTGCTCGCCGGCGATTGCCTCACGGCGTTGGGGCTTGTCGCCGGTCTCCAGCGTCGGCATCGCGATCTCTCATTGATCTGGCTTGACGCGCACGGCGATTTCAACACGCCGGCGATCTCGGTCAGCGGCTATCTCGCGGGAATGTCGCTGGCGATGCTGACCGGTCGCGCTCCTGAGCCGATCTGCGAGCGACTCGGGTTGCGACCGGTGCCGGACGAGCATGCCGTCCTGCTCGATGCGAGGGATCTCGACCCGGCGGAGCGCGACGCGCTGGAGACGAGTCGTGTCCGGCGGTTAGCCGCGGATCCCGACGCGGTCCGCGGCGCGCTGAATGAACTATCCGCGGGCTCCGTCTACCTGCACGTCGACGTCGACATCATCGACGGCGAGGATCTGCCCGGGCTCCGGTTCCCCGTCGCTGCGGGCCCGTCCTTCTCCGTCGTCGAGGAGTGTCTGGCGCAGATCGTCAACGTCGCTCCGCCGATTGCGGCTTGCATCGCTTGCAACTGGACTCCCGACCGGATCGGAGATGAGTCGACGCGTCGCGCGATCACGCGGCTCGCGGCCGTGATCGGAGCCGAACTGCAATGGTCCGCCGGCGGCGCCGGCCGCGGTTAGTGACGGTCGCCAGCTAACGCCTCCGTCGACGCCGAGCGATCGCAGGACCCCCGAGGCCGGCTGCGTAAATGCGATCGTCCTGGTCCAGCCGCCAGCGCGCGCGGGATCGGGCGGAATGAGCGCACCGGTTGACCGTTCCGCGTGTTGTGTACGTTGTGGCGCCATGAAGACGTTCGACGCAGGTGGGGGCCGAACACTGTCCTACACGACGCGGGGATCGGGCCCGCTGGTGGTGTGTGTGCCGGGCGGTCCGGGGATGGATCCTGAGGCGTACTTCGCCGCGATGGATCTGCCCGGGTTCGAGCTGTTGATCTTCGCACCGCGCGGAACCGGCGCGTCGACCAAGCCGGCCTCGCTGGACGGCGCGGGCGTGCCACCGTGCGGCTCTTGTCCCGCAGGCGCTGGTTGGCCAGACTGGATCCCGTGCTGGTGCGGTCTGCCCAATGGAGTGATGCCGCGGAGCTCCGTGATCTTCATGTCCAGACATGGATCGCGACCTACCAGGGCCGCCTTGAGGAGCGGTTCTACGGGGAGCGTCTTGCCGCACATCGGGTACGGGACTGGGCTCAGGTGGTGCGCCGTCAGACCGAGCTCGGCGGCGAGGTCCTGATCAGCCGCAATGGCGCAAACATGAGCGGGCTGTGCCAGTACGGCCCGACCGGGGACGACGACGATGACCCGGCGGAGGTCGGGCATATCGACCGTCTCTACGTCCACCCCCTGCATCAACGAACAGGTCTCGGGCGATCCTTGCTCACCGAGGCCACGCGGCGGCTGAACGCGCTGGGTATGTCCGCTGTGACGCTGTGGGCGCTGGAGGCTGACGAGCGCGCCAGAGCGTTCTATGAACGGCTTGGATGGCGGCTGGACGGCGCCTCGAACTTCGACGGCGCGGTCGACGTCCGCTACCGGCTCGCGCTCCACTGACAGGCGACCGACACGGTGCGGCCAAGTCCGGGTGGCCCTTCGTGCTCGAGCGGGCCGCTCGTCGGGTGTGGGCCAGAGACCCAGTTCGCGAAGGGTCGGGTATCCAGCCGGCGGCTGGTCAACGACACCCGCGTGGGCCCGTCAGCCAGCGAATGTATGTGTGGTGATCAACACAATGCGCAGCCGTTGGCCAGCGAGGCTGTGGTCGCCGACGAGACCGATCGCGCATCCGCCAAGGGCGCCGACGGGAGTTCTCGGCGGCCGCAGCGGCACTTCTGCTTTCAATCCGATCGGGCCAACCGCCGCGCTTGTGTTATCGCGTGATAGAAGCCACGACCGGCCGGACCTCGACGCGCGCTCGTTGGGCGAACCAGTCACGCTGGTGACGTCGACGCAACCCTCGCGGGCGACCCCAACCGGACACAGGCAGTCACGAAGCCGCCGACCTCTCATGCCCGCGCGACCAGCAATGCGGGTCTCGGCCGCGCGTCGCGACGCACCTGCTCGTCGCCATCAGCAGGGAAGTGGCCGGTGCCGTCAGTTGCTGGCAGGTCAGGCACCTGAGGTGCCGACGGGTCACGCCTTCGGGCGATGATGCTGCCCCGCCTGCTGCCTCCGGTAGGGAAGTCACTGGCCGGCCTGCCGGACGCCCGCGCGGGGCCGGGCCGCCTGATTTTCGGCTCCTCCACGTTGAGGGTGGGTAGCGTCCGGGGCGGTTGATTGCCTGACCGGCTTCTGATCGTCGATGATGGGAGCCGTCGGATGCAAGCGCAGGATCTTCTTCTCTTCCAGGCAGCGCTGGGGTTGAGCGACCCGTGGCAGGTTGTGAGCGTCGACTTTGACGCTGAGGCCAAGCGGCTGGATCTGCGGGTCGACTTCGCGAAGGGAGCGCGGTTCCCGTGCCCGGAGTGCGATCGGACGGGGCTGAAGGTGCATGACACGGAGGAGAAGACGTGGCGGCATCTGGACTTCTTTCAGCATCAGGCGTATCTGACCGCGCGGGTGCCGCGGGTGGAATGCCCGGAGCACAAGGTCCGGCTGGTAGAGGTGCCGTGGGCGCGGCCGCGGTCGGGGTTCACGCTGTTGTTCGAGGCGTTGGTGATGGCGATGGTCGGTGAGATGCCGGTCGCGACCCTCGCCGGCCTGGTCGGCGAGTCGGACATGCGGATCTGGCGGATCGTGCATCACTACGTCGATCGGGCAGTCGAGGCGCAGAACCTCGAAGGCGTTGAGCGGGTCGGGATCGATGAGACCAGCTCGCGGCGTGGGCACGACTACGTCTCGGTGTTCGCCGACCTGGACGAGCGCCGCGGGGTGTTCGTGGTCGAGGGCCGCGATCACGAGACGGTGCAGGCGTTCTCGCTGTTTCTGGAGACGCACGGCGGCGATCCCGGCCAGGTCCAGGAGGTCTGCCAGGACATGTCCGAGGCGTTCCTGAAGGGCACGCTGACGTACCTCCCGAAGGCGGAGATCACGTTCGATCGCTACCACATCAAGTCGCATCTCTCCAAGGCCGTCGATGAGGTCCGCCGCGAGGAGGTCAAGCACCACCGCGAACTGTTATCGAACACGCGGTACATGTGGCTCAAGCGGCCGGCGAACTTGACCGACCGTCAGCGCGATCTGCTCGACGAGTTGCTCGCCCAGCCGCTGGACACGGTCCGGGCGTACACGCTCTCCCAGCAGTTCGACAGCTTCTATGAGATCGATGATCCCGAGACCGCCGAGGAGTACCTGCGCCGCTGGATCGCCGAGGTCGAAGCGACCGACCTGGAACCGCTGCACAAGTTCGCCCGGATGCTTGAGGATCACTGGCTTGGGGTGATCCGCTGGCATCACAGCCGCGTCTCAAACGGACTCTTGGAGGGCCTCAACTCGCTGATCCAAGCCGCGAAACGCAGAGCCCGTGGGTACCGCTCCAACCGCAACTTCATCGCGATGATCTACCTCATCGTCGGCAAGCTCAACGCCGGGCCCGTCACTGCCTGACCCACCCAGAACGTGGAGGAGCCTGATTTTCGCACCCGTCCGGGGTGCGGTTGGGGCGGCACAGGCCCGCAGCGGGCGGGCCCTCGCCGAAGGAGCCGTCATGGCTAGGAAGTCATCTCGCCGGTTGACTGAGCAGGAGCGCGCGGAGCGGCGCCGCCAGTACCGGGAGCGTCTGCAGCTCGCCGCGGAGCAGCTGCTGAGCTCGGACGGCTGGAAGCGTTGGGTGGGCGTCCGTTCGCAAGCCGGGCTCGCGCGTCTGTCGATCTCGAACCAGCTGTTGGTCGCGCTCGCTCGACCAGACGCCACGTTTGTCGCGGGCTTCAACACTTGGCTGCGGCTGGGCTTTGCGGTCCGGAAGGGTGAGCGCGCGGTGGCGATCATCGCTCCACTGCCCGTCAAGGAGCGCGACCGGATGACCGGCGAGGAGACTGGCGAGACGATGATGCTGTTCAAGACCGTGTTCGTGTTCGACCGCGCGCAGGTCGATCCGATCGAGGGTCGTGAGCAGGCTCCTCTTGGCCCGCCGTGTGAACCGTTGACGGGAAACTCGCACGCGCATCTGTTGGCGCCGATCCGTGCGTTTGCGGAGTCGCTTGGGTTCTTGGTGTCGTTCGAGTCGATCCCGGGTGAAGTGGGTGGGTGGTGCGATCCGAAGGCGCGGAGGATCGTCGTTGACGCGGACGCGCCGGCGAACGCGCAGCTGCGGATCCTGATCCACGAGACCATTCACGCACTCGGTATCGGGTATGCCGAGTACGGTCGAAAGCGAGCCGAGGTGATCGTCGACACGGCAACGGCGATCGCGTGCGCGAGTGTTGGGCTGCGGGTCGATGGCGACTCGATCCCGTATATCGCGGGTTGGGGCGAGACCGGAGCGCTGGACGCCGTGACAGCGTTCGCTAAGACGATCGACGAGCTCGCCCGGCGGATCGAGAACGTCCTCGCGGCCGAGACGGCGGCGGAGTCAGTCGCGGCCTAACCGCTCACGAGTCGCGGCGGGCGTCACGCTGCTCGCCGTAGGCGAGTGCGAGCTCGGCGCGGAGTCCGTCGCTCTCGCCGCGGAGCCGGCTGTTCTCGTGCAGTAGCGATCGGATGCGTTGACGCAGTGATGCCTCGGTCGCGCGCTGACCGGCCGGGACCGTCGGAGCGGTGTTCGCGCTGGTGGTGCGGAGCTGTTCAATCTCCCGCCGGAGATCTGCTTGCTGGTAGAGCCATTGCCGCGACACGCCGGCGGCTCGCGCTACCGCTTGGAAGTTGATCACGCCGCCGGCACGGTCGAGTTCGCGAAGCGCGGCACCTGCTCGCGCGAGTGTCGCGTCGTGCTTGCGGGCGGCCGCGACCGCGAGCGGAGCGGGGCGGTCAGTCGCCATCGCATATCTCGGTCTCGAGAGTCTGCAGCCCGTCGATGATCCGCAACAGGTTGAGCCGGACCGGCATGTTCATATCGACGAGCCGCTGCCGGCCGTCTGCCTCGGCCTCGGCGATCAGCTGATCGGTTCGGTCGAGCTGCTCTTGGTCCGGGCCAAGAGCTTCAAGACCAAATCCGACGCCGGGGTCTGGTCCAAGGGATACATCAAGGCCGACCGTCAGGGTCGCCTCCGCGAGTTCCTGCTCGGACCCGGCGCAGCGGCCCCCAAAGGAGACGCCACGCCTGTCGCGGAGCTGATTCTCGACTGGCTGGCGACCGATGCCCACCCGGATTCGCCAGGCGGGCTCGCGCGCAGCACGTGGGACAGCTACCGATCAGTCGCCTCCCGCCACGTCATCGGCAATCCGGTGGAGCGCGAGTTAAAGAAGACCGGGGAGATCGTCGAAGTCGAACCCGCGATCAAGCCGCTCGGCCAGCAGGGCGGGTACGCCATCGGGCGCATACCCGCGGTCCAATTCGAGACCGCAGACGTCCTCAAGCGATGGGTACAGGCAATGCGCAAGGCGGGCGCGAGCGCCACAACCGAGGCGAGGGCATGGAAGGTGCTCTCGTCCGCACTCTCGTGGGCTGTCGAGGACGACAACTGGCCTCTCTCGACGAACGGCTGTCTGACGATGCAGCGCCGGCGTGGGATGCGGCGGGCCTCCCGGCGTGCCGGGACCGGAGCCGCCCGCGAGCCTGCGTCGGGCAAGCGCCGCGACGATCTCGCATCGTGGGCGCTGTCCCCGCTTGCGGTCGAGCGTATTCGGCTCGCGATGCTCGAGCGACTTGATCAGCGTTCCCCCCTGCTGGCGCTCCGCGACGCCACAGTGGTTTCTGTCCAGTACGGCCTCGGTATGCGCAACCAGGAGGTGTGGGCCCTCACGCTCGGCGATGTCGCCGGCCGGCGTGCATCCGTCCGAGAGGTGCTGAGCTACGGGCTCTGGACTCCGGCAAGACAGAGGGCGCCACTGGCCCGTCACGCCGACCACCGATCGACGCCCTCCTGGCTGACGACCTCGTCGCCTGGACGGCCGCCCTGCAGGCTCACGGCTATCCGACCGCCGGTGACGACTTCCTACTGCGCGGCGACCTCGGCGGCCACGGTGCACCCGACGGCCACATGACCGGCAACCAGGCCCACAAGTGGCCCAGCAAATTCTTCACGCCGGCCGTCCGCAAGGTCGCGGAGCGCTGGCCCAAAGAGCACGGCGACGTCCTCGGCTCAACCCCGTACTCACTCCGCCGCGGGATGATCTCGCTGCGCATCCGCGCGGGCGAAGACCGGCAGACGATCGCCAAGCAATGCGGGACCAGCGTCGACATGCTGGAGCGCAACTACTCATTCGTAATCGAGGACCTCGAAGACGAAGGACCCAAACCCGCAGAGGAGGAACGACTCCATGCCCGACAGCTCGCCCTCGCCGGCAGCACCCACCAGCTACGGGTCGCGTGACGCCGTGCCAGCCGACGCGCAATCCGGAGTGAACAGGCCCCAGAAACGTCAGCTACGCTTCCGCGCAGCAGAGGCCGACCTAAATTTTGCAGCACCGTTGCAGCACCAAACCAGGCAGCGGAGGCGCAAGATCCAGGAAATCCCTGCAAACGCCGACGTAGCTCAGCTGGTAGAGCACTTCACTCGTAATGAAGGGGTCCCCGGTTCGAGTCCGGGCGTCGGCTTTTACATAGGATTGTTCTGCTAATCAACATATTCTTGCAGCACGATTCTGAAGTCTCATTTTGAGCCGCGACGTCCATTTAGCGTCCACCAGCTCCGCGTAGCTCGCGCTCGGCGGCCGCGCGGGCGGTCGCGGCTTCGTCCTTCGTGGCGAACATTCCGAGGTGGATCAGCCTCCCGTTCGCGCCCATCTGGGCACGCCAAGGCGTGGCTTTGGAGGCCGTGGGGACGTAGTAGACGCCGACGATCCCGGACGCGGTACGCGGTGCTCGGGGTTTCCTTGGGCGTGCGCGCTGCTTCGCAGCGATCTCATCCCGGTGTTGCTCGCCGGTACTGGGCGTTGCGGCGAGACTTGGCCGCGCGGCACGAGTCGCAGCGGCAGCCCCTCTCGTAGCGGCCGCGCGTGCCGTGACGCCGCTGCCGCTCGGCGAGTCGCTTGCGGCGGCAAGCGGCGCAGCGGATCTCGTACTTCGCGAGTTCGGCTTCGCGGCGTGCGGTCGACCAAGACCAGATGCGATGGTTGACCTTTTCGGCTGGGTCGCGGCGGTCGAGTTCGAGTTGCTTGTTCGTCCCACAGTCCGTGCACGTCTTGTCGACGAAGAACTCGGCGCGCCGCTGAGCGATCCATTCGCGGTGGTAGCGCCGCCTTGCGTCGGCGTCGAGGATCGGGCTCATCCTGTGCTCCTCAGCCGGCGCTGCTCTCGCGCGGCCCTGAGCTGCGGCGGGGATCTGCTTCCCGTCCCAGTTCTCGATCACACCGGCGTAGTGCTGCTCGATCATCGTGACGCTCGTGCCGCACTGTTTGGAGATCGTCGTGAGCGGGACGCCGGCGTACACCTGGACGGTGATGAAGCTCGAGCGGAGGTCGCGCGGGCGCGTGTCCGCGGGCGCGACGCCGGGGTAGGTCGGGACGTTGCGGCGGTTCGCCGGCCGCTCCTGGCCTCGCCAGATCCGCGCACGCCAGTTGCGCCAGTCGTCGTCGCTGCAGAAGCCGCCGTCGTGCGCCGGGATCACCGGCTTCTTGGCATCAGGCCGGCCCGAGGCGAGGAACCATTCGCGCAGGTCCTCGGCCAGCGGTGCGAGCAGTGGCGTGTAGCGGACGCGGTGGCGCTTGGTGTCGCGGTAGCGAATCGCGCGCTCGCCGATGTCGTCCCAGGCGAGCCGGCAGACGACCTCTTCTGGCCGCGGACCAGAGTAGGCGAGCAGCGAGACGAGTGTGCGGTCGCGCAGGCTCGTGAGCTTGCCGCGGATCTCCTCGACATCGGCCGGGAGGAAGATATGGGGTTCCCGCTGTCGCTGGTAGCGCGGCTTGCGGGTGCTCGCGGCGGCGTTGTACTCGACCAGCTCCTCGGCGACGGCGAAGCTCAGGATCGACTGGATGATCGCCATCGACTTGCGCACGGTGGCGGCGCCGACGCCGGCCTTCTCGAGCTCCTCACGGAAACGGGTGAGGCGTTTCGGGGTCAGCTCGCGGACGCCGTACTCGCCGAGCCGGGGCATGATGTGGTTGACCCAGGTCCGGGCGTAGAAGTCGCGTGTCGACTCGGCGAGGTTCGGGCGACAGTCTCGACCACGCTGCCAGTTTGTAGCCAGCGGTACGCTCGGCCGGCGGTTGCGGCGCCACTGCTTCTCGCGGTTGCAGGGGAGTCTTCCGGCTGGCACCGTGACTGCTGAGTGGCCGAGATCTGATCGCCGGAGCCGACGGCGCCAGCTCCTGCATCCGTGGCGACCCAGCAAGCCTCATCAGGTGCCGGATGATCCGGTGACCAAGGCTCAGACGATTCAAACGATCCTCCCTGAGGTCGGACCACCGTCGGGCCGTCCCCACCGCACATGGTCCCCGAGGGCTCCCCGCGGCCTCCCGCGGATCAGAGAACGCCACGGAATACCGGCTCTCCGGGCATGATCGGGGGTGACGACACACGAACACGCGTTTTCTTTCTGGCCCTCCGAACCGCGTCACCCGTATTCCGCCACGACGCTCGCTCGACCCCGGGATGACCCGGTGCGCACGCACGGCAAACGGCGCAACGAGAAGGGAATGGAGCAGGCAGCTCCCCGGCACGCCACGACCCCCGTCAACGCGGGCAGCGACCCCGACGCCCCCCAACGACGCCCTATGGGGCGAGTCTCGCCATGATCATCCGGATGCGCCTGCGCGCAGGCGCGGCCATCCCTGGCCGCTTGAGCACGCATCCGCTGTGCCCACGATCGCCGGGCACGGGGCCCAGCGAGCAGTCCACAACCCAGCAGCAGAGGCGCACGCGACTTCCACCCGTCGCTCCGACGACCAAAAGCCCTGCTCAGGACGGAATCTCGATCGAGAGTCACCCCCGATCATCCACGGAGCCCCGGAATACCTGAGTAGCTATTCGACCTTCCGGGATCACCGGAGGCCTCGTCGTGGCTCTGGCCCCCGCCAGGTAGGCCGAGGTCGTTGCCTGCGCTGATGCTCATTCTCGACACTGTGTCCGGGCGTAAGCTCGACCTGGACTGGACGACCCGAAGCCTGACCAAATCTGCCTCGAGGGTCTCGCGTCGGCGCTGTCGAAGGTCTGCCGGTTCGGGGCGCAGTCGCTCGAGTTCTATCGGTGGCGCAGCATGCTGTGCACGTGAGCCGGATGGTCGAGGAGTCCGGCCGGCCGGACCTCGCGCTCGCCGCTCTGCATCACGACTCTCACGAGGCGTACTTGTGCGACCTCCCCAAACCCGTGAAGAACAAGCTGGAGGACGCGAAGAACTTCGTCCTATGCGGACGTTCGCATAGCTGCCTTTAAGCTGAATCGAAAATAGCCGTCGGGGAGCGGCAGCGCTTGGGGTTCGACAGCCTCCGTGAATAGCGTTGGGGAGCGGTAGCGTTGCCGGTCAGGCAGCCTCGGGTAGGGGCTCGAGGGTGACTTGGTGGCCGAGGCGTTGGAGCTGTTTGATCAGGCGGCGGCGGTAGCGTTCGGTTGCTTCGGTGTCGCGGCGGTAGAAGAACTCTTCGCCGAGCTCGTGGTAGGGGACGCCTTGGTCCAGGACGTGGTAGGCGGCGGTGAGGATCTTGTGGCCGGTCGCGATCGTGGCTTTGGCGTGTCCGCGGCGGCTCTTGATCCGGTGGTAGCGGGCGGACAGGTAGGTGCCTTTGGTGCGCACGACCCCTTTGGCGCACTCGGTCAGGGTTCCGCGGAGCCACTTGGAGCCTTTGCGGGTCTTGGCGGAGTGTTGCTTGCCGCCGGATTCGCGCTGGCCGGGGCACATGCCGCCCCAGGAGGCGAGGTGATGCTCGGTCGGGAAGCGGCTCATGTCCGGTCCGATCTCTGAGAGGATCAGCTCGGCGGCGCGCTTGTCGACGCCGGGGATCGTGTCGAGCAGCTCGAGCTCACGGGAGAAAGGGCGGGTCAGCTCCTCGATCCGCTCGGACAGGGTCGCGATCGTTTCGTCGAGGAAGTCGATCTGCGCGAGCATCTGCCCGATCAGCAGCGCGTGGTGGCCGGTGAAGCGGCCTTGGAGCGCTTCGCGGAGCGCGGGGATCTTCTTGCGCAGCGCTCCCTTCGCCAGCTCGGCGAGCACGTCGGGATCATGGGTGCCGGAGATCAGCGCGTCGAGCATCCGCCGGGCGGACACGCCGAGTACCTCCGACGCGACCGAGGAGAGCTTGATCCCCGCGTCCTGGAGGGTCTTCTCGACCCGTTGCACCTCGCGGACGCGTTCCTGGATCTTGGCCTTGCGGTAGCGGACCAGGTCGCGCAGCTCCCGCAACGGCCGGGGCGGCACGAAACTCGCTCGCACGAGTCCGTGCTCGACCAACTGACAGCCCCACTCCGCGTCCTGCACATCACTTTTGCGGCCGGGGACGTGACGAAGATGGCGGGCGTTGTAGAGCCGGCAGTCGAACTCGTCCTCGAGCAGGTAGTAGACCGCACGCCAGTAGACGCCGGTGGACTCCATCCCGACGGCTGTGACCGCGTAGCTGCGCAGCCAGTCCGCGAGCGTGATCAGCCCCGCGGTCGTTGTCGAGAACTCGTGGATCTCCTGGCGGCGGCCACCGTCACCATCGGGGACGCGCACGCATGCGGTGATCTGCGACTTGTGGATGTCGAGCATCGCGCAACGCTCGATTAGATTAGACGATTCATCAACCCTCCCAAGGGTCAGAGGAACAGAACGACCGCCCGGGAGAGCCTCATACGGTGGAGTCTGAATCACGTGCTCAAGGCAACAGTTCGGGGTGCCCGAGACTCTCGCGTCCCACTCATAATCGGGCTCTCTGGCACCAGTTAGAGCCGACGTCGACCAAGGCGGCCGCCACGCAGTACAGCCGCCTGAGGCCCGCCGCGCCAGCGACGCACAAACATTTTCATCCGCTCCGGGTGGGCCCCGCCAGGGGCGCATGATCACTCATATGGAGGAACGTCTGTCAAGTGAGCAGCGTTCATGCTCCCCTCGTTGCTGCCGTTGGGGGGTTGGTGGAAGTTTGCTCGGGTGGGGAGGCGTCGGGCGAAGTTCTCGACGTCGGTCAGTCTCATATGCGGGGGTTGGCTACCCCAGGTCCCTGGTTGCGTCGCTGGCGAGCGCGTGTCTAGAAGCGGGCGTGGCCTGGTGAGGGCTGTCCATAGTAGTGCCGCGTGTGCCAGCGGACTTCGGGGCCCGGCGCCTCCCCATCCGAGCGGGAGAGGGCTGTCAGCTGGAGTTATGGAGCAGTCGCGGCGGCCCAGAGGAAGCAGGCGAGCTCGCGCGCGCATGCGACGGTGATCACGTTGCCGGGCTTCTTGCGCTCCCGCATCCGGCGGTGGATCCGGTAGAGGCGGTGCTGGGCGCGTGAGGCGATCTGTAGGACGTGGTCGGGCAGGCCCTCCTGGCGCTCGTAGAGCGTCCGGCCGATCCTCGGCGGACGGGCGTAGTGCCAGGCGGCCTCGACCAGGATCCGCCGGGCGTACTTGGAGCCGGTCTTGGTGATCGATCCGTGCACGTCGGATTCGCCGGACTGCTGGCGCGAAGGCACCAGCCCCTGCCACGATCCGAGCTGCACTGCGCGTGGGAAGCGCGTGAAGCCGGCGACCTCGAGCACCACGATCAACGCCGAGAGCGTGTCGATCCCCCGGAACGCGCGCAGCCGGCGGACCAGCGGCCAGAACTCCGGGTCCAGCGCAACCCACGAGAGCCGCTCGTCGAGCGCTTGCCGGCGGGCGCTCAGCCCGTCGCACGCGGCGAGGTTGTCGATGAACGCCAGCTCGGTGTTCTGATGATCGAACCTCTGCGCCGAGAGCCACTGACGGTGCGTCTGAGTCCAGGCGGTGCGGTCCCACACGCGACCGTGGCGCAACAGCAGCTTCGAGAGCCTGTGCCGGCAGCGCATCAAGTCGAGCCTGACCTGCTCGCGCGCCCTGGCCAGGTCCCTCGCCGCCTCGAACGTGGCTGACGGCACCGCGATCGGTGTCAGCGCGCCGGCCATCAGCTGACGCAACAAAAGGTCGGTGTCCCGGCGGTCTGACTTGTTGCGATCGCCCGCCGGACGCGGCGTCTTCGATGGCGCGATCACCTGACAATCGATCCCCGCCGCAACCGCCGCCCGGTACAGCCCGAACCCGGTCGGGCCCGCCTCGTAGCACGCCCGCACCGGCCCAGGCAACCCAGCCAACCACCCCACGACCGGCTCCACCACCCCGGTATCGAACCGCTGACGCGACAGCTCGCCAGTCACCACATCCAACGACGCCGCATAGGTCGAGCGCGCGTGGACATCCATCGCCGCCCATGTCATCGTTCCCCTCACGGTCGGACCTCCTTCGTATGGGGTCAGCCGGAGCCCATCTCCGGCCAGACAAACCCCCGCAAAATGCGATCGAGGTCCGGCCTTCAACGTCCCGGCGAATCATCCTCCATAGGGTCTAGCCGGCTCGGGCGCGTTCCAGCAAACGCCAGCGGAGATCGGGAGATCACCGACCGCTTGCTGACGATTGAGTCCCGCGCGTCCAGCTAACGACCCGCACGACCGGCGCCGCGCTCGCAATCGCCCAGTTGGACGCGTCAGAGACCGAGCGTCGAGGGTGCTAGTAGCCGACAAGGAGAATTCCCTTGAAGTGCAACCCGGTCGGAGAGCATTCGCAGCACCTCATCGCGGATCTTCATCGGATCGGCGTCGAGCTCGGCGAGGACGCGTTTCGCAGTGTTGTCTCGCTGGCGGAGCAGCGCGAGCAGGATGCGCTCGGTGCCGATCCGGTTCTGCCGCAGGCTGAGCGCTTCTTTTAGCGCCACCACGAGCTCGTTCTTGGCATCGGCGTCGAACGGCAGCTGACGGACGCTCGGCTCCTCACCGGCGCCGACGATCGACACAACGTGCGCACGAACGAGATCCACCGTGGCTCTGATCTGAGTAAGCGCAGCCCCGCTGGTGATGCCCGCGAATCGCTGAACCGCGCGCTGCGCACGAAGCACATACGCAGAGCCGGGCTCCAGCCGGGACCCTTGACCGGATTAGCATTTCAGCCCTCCGGCTACGCTAGCGTGTTGTGACGGATGCGCGGGTTTCGGCGGTGGTAATGCGGTCCGGGTGCTCGGCCGGCGTGGACCGGCTATGACGGCGTGTCGGCTGGTGCAGCGTGGGGGATTGATTCTTGGGTGCCTGGCGCTTGGGATGATGCCAGTGATGGGAGCGGCCGCGGACGTTGCAAGCCCCGGCGCGCGGTCGGGGAGGTTGCCGTTGGTTGTTCGCAGGGCTACCGTGGGCGTGGTCGGTGCCCGGGTGGTCGGTTATGCGACGATCGTCAACTCCGGAAGGGGGCGCGTCCGGCCGACGGTGGGGTTCTTGAGCTTGCGCCCGGTCTCCGGCGGCGACCTTACCTGGATCGTTCATTAACGGCCGCGCCCCGGGCGGGCCGGGGCGCGGGAACGTCCGCCTGAGCAGGGAGAATGCGGGTTGCGAAGCAGCATTCCCGATCTCAGGAGGATCACCCAGATGGTGGCGCGTGATGGACTGGTTGACAAGCTAGATGTTCGGGCGGACGGGACGGGCATGGTCGGGCATGCCGGCAGCGCGCTGATCGCCGGCGTCGCTGATCGGGTCGGGCTGACAAGAGCGCTGTCGGCGGCGATGGCCCCGACCCGGCAACGCGCGTCGGCGCATGACCCGGGGATAGTGCTGCGCGACCTGGCGGTGATGCTCGCCGACGGCGGGAGTTGTCTGGCTGACCTGGGAGCTCAGCGTGACCAGCCGGACCTGTATGGCAACGTCGCGTCTGACTCGACGGCGTTCCGGGTGATCGATTCGATCGACGAGGAGTGCTTGGGCAGGTTGCGCGCGGCGGTCGCGCTCTCCAGAGCGCGGGCGTGGAAGCTCGGGGCGCGGCCGGAGCGGTCGATCGCGAGATGGCACAGTCGTTCTGAGCGGACGGTGATCGACATCGACGCGACGCTCACGAGCGCCAGCTCGGAGAAGGAGCACGCGGCCGGGAACTTCAAGGGCGGCTACGGCCATCATCCGCTGCTGTGCTATCTCGACGGGACCGGCGAGGCGCCCGCAGGGATCCTGCGGCCGGGGAACGCCGGCTCGAACACCGCCGCCGATCACAAGGCCGTGTTGGATCTCGCGCTTGCGCAGCTCGACCCGGAGGCGCTTGACGGGGAGATCCTGATCCGCGCCGACGGCGCCGGCGCAACGCATGAGCTGACCACATATTGCCGCGAGGCGGAGCTGCTGTTCTCGTTCGGGTTTGACCTCTCAGAGCCGGTCCGCGAGGCGCTCGTCGCGGTCCCGGAAGCCTTGTGGATAAACGCGATCCGCGTAGACGGCAGCGAGCGAGATCACTCGCACGTGGTCGAGATCACCGATCGTGTCGACCTGTCCGCGTGGGCTGCGCGATCGCGGCTGATCGCCAGGCGCACGAAGCTGCGCGAAGGCGACCAGCAGTCGTTTGCCGACCATGACGGCTACCGGCTCTCGGTGTTCCTGACAGACCAGTCCGGCGAGGACGTCGCCAAGCTCGACCTGACCCATCGCGGCCACGCGCACGTCGAGGATCACATCCGCCAAGGCAAGGACTGCGGGATGCGTAACCTCCCGTTCAAGGACTTCGAGCACAACCAGGTATGGCTGTGGCTGGTGATGCTCGCGCAAGACATCGTCGCGTGGACCAGGCAGCTGTGCCTCGCTGACCAAGCACGCGCATGGGAGCTCAAGCGGCTGCGATACCGCCTGCTACACCAATCAGGACGGATCGCCCGCCACGCCCGCAAAACGATCCTGCGGCTCGCACGCGACTGGCCCTGGGCAGGGCAGCTCGCCGCCGCGTTCAAGCGCCTGCAAGCGCTCCCACCCCCAACCGGCTGACCCGCGGCGCCACCAGCGGCGCCCTCCCCGACGACCAACCACGCGAACCCCCGGGCGTCAGCCTGCCCGCAAAGCACCCCAACACCTCCGCGTTCGGGCAAAAACACCACCGCGCGCCCCCCAGACGCCCAACCAACACCCCGCAGCACCCAGCCCGACACCCCCAAACGCCCCACCGCGGCCCGCCCGGCCGCCTACTGCAAGCGACGCGATTCGGGAGCTACCGCAAGATCGAGGCTTACCGGGGTTGCGGGCTTCTCCGTTCCGGGGCTTGCGGGAGGCGCGTCGACGACGGTTCACTTCAAGGCGGTGATCAAGGCGGCGTCGTTGGTCATCCGGCCCGGCAGGTACGCGGTATTGGTGTGCCTTGATGTCGATAGCCAGATCCAAGCGTTTGTCGCGAAGCGGAACTGCGTGGCGGTCGGTGCGATTACGATCGCGAGGGGCGGCAGCCCTGGTGCGGGCTCTTCGCCGCCGGACACGATCATCAGAGGCGGCCCTTCCGGTGTCGTTGGGAGCTCGTCGGTTGTGGTCAGCGGTGCTCACGACTCCGTATCTGGGGTGGAATACGTACTAAAGCTCCTACACCAAGCCGCCGGCCACAGGCTCAAAGCCAAGGCGTCGGCGAAACCAACTACCGGCAGCCCCATCACGAAGGGCCTGACGCTCACCGGTACGTGACCTGGACGGTCAATCCGTCCTCACCGGCGAGCACCTCGCAGGAAGCGGTGTCGCGGGCGCTGAGAACGGCGCCGCGCGGCTACTGCTCACCACGCTCTTGCCGGTCAGCAAGCCTGGCGGCCGGGGCCGGACGCACGGCCTCTCTTGCGCATACGGGGGCTATGGAGAGTTCGTGCGAAAAGCGCGATAGGCGGGCGTAACGGCTCCCTTGATCAGGCGGCTAGGGCGTCGGCTGCAGCGGTCAGGGGTCGGTAGGCTCTCTCCCCCTAACGCATCTTCGGGATCATTCTCGCTCGCAGAGTGATCCCGTAGATGCGTTAGTCGTCTGGTGGTGGGGCTATGTTGGCGTGAGCGATGTCGTCACGTGGGAAGAGCTGGAGCCAGGCCGAGGCGGTCTGTCCGAGGCCGGAGCACGCCGGGTCGCGGGTGCGGTTTGCTGGTCGTCACGGTCCGCCGGAGCACCGTCGACAGCGCTACATGTGCGTCCCGGCGAACAGCGATCGCCCGCACCGCTTCACCGAGCGTTTGCCGCGCGAGGAGTCCTGGGCGGATGCTTGCGAGGCCTGCGAGCGCGACGTCGACCTCCACGAGGGTCCACACGCGGCGCGCAAGTATCAGTTCGTCGCTCGGGGGATCGCCGAGGCGTTGAAGATGGTCGGGGCCGGCTCGACCTACCGCGACGCGGCGCTGGTCGCGCGGGAGCGGGCGAAGCGACTGCGGTCCGACCCCGGTAGCGGCGAGCTGCGGTTCTCGCGGCACGGATCGCTGGTGATGGACTGGGTGGAGGTATTCGCCCCGGTCGTCTTTGAGCCCTACCGCCCGAGCGAGTGGCCGGCGAGTGGGTCGCTGCTGCTGGACGACTTGCCGTTCAGGGTCCGCGACCCAGACAGTGGCCGCCACCGGATCGCGTTCCGGATCTTCTGCGCGATGGGCTATGAGGAAGGGCGCCCGAAACTGTGGCGCTTGGAGGCCTTCACAAGCAAGTCGCAGCCTGACTGGGAGGCGTTCCTCGGCGTCCTGGGGGGCGCGCCGCCGCGGGTGGTGTGCGACAACGACCACGGCCTCACAAACGCGGTTCGCGCTCGCTTCCCCGACGCCGAGCTGTACCTGTGCGAGTGGCACTTGCGCCGCGCGCTGGAGCGGCTGATGGGCAAGATCCGAGCCGAGGACGGCCAGCACAAGGACGCGATCGACGAGCTGCTGGAGCAGGTCGAGGCGGCGTTCACCGGCCCCTCGTTCTGGGCGCCGTTCCTCAAGCGCGCACACGCCGCCGGCATCCCCCGCCTGAGCGACTGGCTGAACAGCACCGGGCGGATTGTCGAGGAGCAGTTCCAACGGCGCGGACCGCGCTGGAAGCGGCCCGCGGACATACCGCTGACAACCTCGCCGCTGGACGCGTTCATCAACCCGGTCCGCGCGTCGATCCAACCGCGTGCGTACGGGTTGAAGAACCGCGAGCGCACCAACCGGCTGTTAATGCTCATGCAGCTACACGCCAACCGCCAAGACGACGAGCGCGCCTACGTCCGGCAGATCCGCGAGATCCTCGAGGCCAACCAGGGCCGACCCAACATCATGCGCCGCGCGATCATCGATGCCGGCGGCGGCGCGTCGCTGCGCTGACATCCGGCAGTAACGCATCTCCGGGTCCATCTTCGTCCTCAGAGTGGACCCGGAGATGCGTTAGGGGGGGCTCTCTTATTGTGTAGGCGCTCGGGTAGCGCGATACGGTAGCGGCCGGTGAGGGTGATGTGGTCGGTGCCGAGCGGGCTGAGGCGCTCGATGTCGGCGCCGGCGATCTCGACACCGGTTGCGTTGAGATGATCGAGTGCGCGCTGGGTGTAGATGGTGTTGTAGAGCACGATCGTGTTCAGGATCAGCCCGAGCGCGCCGAGCTGTTCTTCTTGGCCTTGGCGGTAGCGCTGGCGTAGCTCGCCGCGTCGGCCGTGGCAGACATTGCGCGCGAGGCCGTGGCGTCCCTCGCCGCGGTTGAGCTGGGTGAGGATCCGGCGCCGGAACGGCTGATCGTTGCAGTAGTCGAGGAGGTGGACGGTCTTCGCGGCCCGACCGACCTGCTGGAGCGCTTTGGCGAGCGAGGCGAGATGGCGGGTGTGGCTGCGCAGCGCGCGGATCAGTTGGCTGGCGGTGGTGTGGCGTTGCAGCAGGCTGCCGGCGACGCGGAGCAGGTCGTCGTAGTGTGTTTGGATCAGTCGGGTGTCGATCTGGTGGCGGGCGATCTCGTCAAGCGCCTCGTAGTCGGTTCGGTTGATGCGCCAGAAGCGGGCGGCGCCGGAGTCGGCCAGCCGCGGGCTGTAGCGGTAGTCGAGGAGGCGGAAGAGGCCGAAGATGATGTCGGTGTAACGGTGTCCGTCGTCATCTGAACGTACGCCCGCGGGACGCCGAACTCGTCTGACTCAAATGGGCTCAGGTTGATCCACCTTCCCGTCGCATTAGGGACGGCCGTGCCCTGGTCGCCGAAGAGCTGGGACACGCCGCGGAAGGCGATAGAGATCGAATTGGCGGACTGGTTGGCCAGGATGGCGTCGAGAAGGTCGATGTCCGGGATCATCTGAAACAGGAGATCGTCAGAGTTACCTTGAGGATCCGCCGACGCAGTGACTTGGAGATGGAACCTTCCCTGCGGCGTTGACCCGCGCACGAGTAACGCACCCGTTTGGACCGCCTGCGGCAGGATGTTGCCCGGGTCGAACCCGCCTCGGTTGATTCGGACGAAGATATTGGAGCGCCAGTGCGCCATCAGGTTTCGCCCCATCAACTCGCCGGCCGGGTTCCCGGGACTGGTGGGGAACGAGACCAGGGCCAGCCGCGTCGATTCGATCGTCCCGAGGGCCAGGATCACCGCACAGTTGCTGTGCACCGGTAACGACTGCCAACGCTCCGTTTACGATCACGTCGATCGACGAGGCGGCGCCTGCGGTTGTGTGGATCCGGGTCACGTGCGCGTTCGGGACGGCGAAGAAGCTCCGCTGAGTGTCTGGAACGGACGCAGCGTCGCGCGCTGCCTCGATCGTAAGGTTCGTGCTGGTGTACTTGTCGAAGCTGAACAATCCGGAGGCCGGGGACTGGCCCTCCACGGCCAGCGGTGGATCCTGGGCCGTGTCGAGGTTGGGCACGGTCCCGATGGCGTTGGTGACACGCAGCTTGAGCAGATTGAACAGTGGGCCCTGAATGAAGTTCGTCGCCACCGACACGCCGGTCTGCTGCTCGAGGATGGGATAGTTGGTATTGAGGTACGTTGCGACTGACGGCGGCCACGCCGCCAGATCGCTTGCCAGCAGCCGGGGACACCACCCGCCCCAGTAGAGAGACTTTCGGGACTCCTCGTGACTTGGGGGTGAATCGGGGGTCTCGGCCGGTTGGTCGTTGGTCTGACGGGTGCCGGTCCCCTGGCCGGCGATCATCGCCAGATAGCGGGGCCGAAGCCCGGGTCAGGCGGCCGAATCTCCTGCAAGCGTGGGGGTTCGTCGGGATGCTGGGGTGATCGGGGCTGCCGCTTGACGCGCGGCGTACGGCTCCGCTACTGACCGAGGCCCGACGGCGGCGTGAGGGGCTCGCAAGTTGCGCACGTGCTGGGCGACCCGCCGCCCCCCGCCTTTGGCAGGCTGCTGGCTGTCAGATGGTCAGCTGCCTACGAAGGAGGGCGACGTGCGGGTCACCACCGCATTGAACCGGATGCTCGGGCTTCCGGGAGCATGGGTCAGGGATGTGGAGTTCTCAGAGCGGGCGGTGATCGTGACGGTCGTGCTGCGCGCCAAGAAGCCGGTCTGCTCGGGCTGCGGGACGCTAGGCCTGCCGGTCAAGGAGCATCGCACCAAGCCCTGGCGGCATCTCGATCAAGGCGGGTTGCGTTGCCGGATCGAGTGCCGGCTGCGACGGCTGTACTGCTCGGGCTGCGGCGACGTCTACGAGATGGTGCCGTGGGCCCGCGGCGGCTCGCCGTACACGCGCGACTTCGACGACCTCACGGCGTGGCTGGCGCAGCAGATGAGCCAGACGCAGGTCACCCGGCTGATGCGAATCGGTTGGGAGACGGTCGGCAAGATCCTCGCGCGGGTCGTGGCTGAGAAGCTGCCGGCCGGCCGACTGGACGGGCTTGCGCTGCTCGGCGTGGATGAGGTCAGCTATGGCGCCGATCACAAGTTCCTGACCTCGGTGGTCGACCACGAGCGCGGCAGCATCGTGTGGGCCACCGAGGGCCGCAACTCCGCCAGCTTGCAGGCGTTCTTCGACGGCCTCAGCGATCAGCAGAAGGCCTCGATCAAGGCGGTCTCAATCGACATGTCGGCCGGCTATGAGAAGGCGATCCGAGCGCCCGAGGGGCTCCCGCACGCCCGGGTGTGCTTTGACCCGTTTCATGTCGTAAAGCTCGGCGGCGAGGCGGTCGACAAGGTCCGCCGCGACGAGTACAACCAGCACGGACGCTCGGGCACCGAGGCCGGCAAGTGGCTCAAAGGTACGCGCTACAGCCCGCTGAAGGACACCGCCAAACAGACCGCCAAGCAGCTGCTCAAGCTCGCCGAGGTCGTGCTGACGAACAAGCCCCTGTACCGCGCGTTCCTGCTCTACGGCGAGCTGCGCTACATCTACCGGCTGCCCTACCACGAGGCCGTCGAGCGGCTCGAGGCGTGGCTCGCGTGGGCATCGCGCTCCCGCCTGAAACCGTTCGTCAAGCTCGCCCGCACGATCCGCAAACACAGGGCCGGCGTGCTCGCTGCGATCGAACTGAACTTGAGCAACGGGCGCCTCGAGGCCCTGAACAGCAAGGTGAGACTCCTGTCACACCGCGCCTACGGATTCCACTCCGCCGATGCTCTGATCGCGATGATCTACCTCTGCTGCGCGGGCATCACGATCGCGCTCCCTCACCGATGAGTCACCCCCAAACGGAGAGGAGAGCCAGACTTTCCGCCCACGCAATACGCCTGGCCCACGAAGGGAACGTTCCCTCGCCAGGGCAGGCCCCACACGAGCTCCCGAGCGGTGCCGGGATCGCTGGCCGGTGCGATGGCCCCCGGAACGGTCAGCCCGATGTTCGGCAGGTTCTGGACGTGCGTAGGGACGAGGAACGGCCCCGCGTCCAAGAGCAGGACCCTCAAGCCGTTCGGCTCGCCCAGGCGGAAGATCTTCTCCGAGCAGTAGCCACCGAACATCCCAGCGCCGATGACCACCGCGTCGAACTGCCGGGTTCCATTCGCGGTCGCCTCCTCCCAGGTGTTGCACACGAACCGGCCCAGGACGTCGAGGCCGAGCGTGGTCCGCTGGACGTCAGGAGGTGGGGTGGTCGGTTGCCCCGAATCCACCAGGCGATCGAGCGGCGTGCAAAGACCCCCGAAGACGACGGCTTGACGTGACGCGATCATAGCCGGGGGGCCGCCGCGTGCCTAGAGCGGGTTGTCACTGATACGTGACTCTGGGGACTTTCGGAGGAATGATCAGCGTTTGTTGATTACTTGACCCGGCTCCAGCCGGCGGATACGATCGCGCCAGGCTCAGACCTCCGGTAGTAGGGCGGCGCGTGATGTCAAGGTTTTGCGCTGATCTGGTAGCTGATCGGTCGGCGGTCGCCGGTGAGCTTGGGTGGATTGTTGTTGATCTGGTCGATCAGGAGGTTCAGGGCGCGGGCGATGCGGGGGGCGTGCGGCGGGTCGATCGTGACGGTGATCCGGGTTGGGGTGTAGTCGATCTGTCCGGGCTGGTGCAGGAGGTGGCGGGTGATCGCGCGGTATTCGTCGGGGTCAGCGAGGTAGGTGTTGATCGCGCGGGCGAGGTCAAGCTCGGCGTTGTAGGCCAGCAGTCGTAGGACGGTCTGCAGCGCGCGACGGTTCACGCGGGGGGTGGCGCGCTTGGCGTCGGGGTCGATGACGTTGGCGGGCAGCTTCGCGGGGATCGGCTTCAGCGTCGCTTTGGCTGTGCGGGTGGCGGCTTGTGCGGTGTAGAGGTCTGCTTGGAGCATGCACAGCGTCTCGGCGGGGTTGGTGTCGGCGGCGTTGCTGTCGGTGGTGTGTTGGCCGATCTGACGTTCGAGCTCGGCGATGGTCTGCTCGTGCGCTCGAAGCTGTGCGAGCGCTGTGGTGCGTTCGGGGTTGCGCTGTAGCGTGGTGTCCGGGGCGATGCTCATCTCGTGGTCGCACAGCCAGTGCAGGCCGTGATGGTCTTCGAGGTATTTGAAGGTGTTCTCGATGCACCACCGGCAGCGCAGCGTGTGCGCGAGGCGCGCGGCTGGGGTGCGCAGGTCGCTGGTCAGGATCTGCAGCACGACCCGCCCGTCCTGATACACGCCCAGCTGTCGGCATTTCCCGTATCCGTCAAGCTCGACGAGCTCATCAGCGACGCGCACGTAATGGCGCTGCCCGTCGAGCCTCACCCACGAGCGGCGAGGCTTGACCGTCGGGACGGCCAGCGGCGCGCGACGGTACGTGATCCAGTCGATCCCGCGATCGCGCAGCTCACAGAACGTCTTGGGATAGGCGCCGCCGCGATCGAAGCCGAGCATCAACGGTCGCCCGTCGCAGATCTCAAGGAGTTGGTCGACCGGGTCAAGCATCGCGCCTGAGAGGCCTTGCGGAGAGCCTGAGGCGAAACACACAGCCCGCCAGCGGTCATCAACGATCACGGTGTCGTGCCTTCCGGGCTCGGCATGACGGCGGCGTGTGTTCCAGCCCTTGGCGACCGGCCGGCAGCCGGTATACGCAACGAAGTGCTCATCGACAAAGAACACCGACGGAGGCTCGCTGTCGGCGCTCAGCATCGCCTTTGACAGCGCGACCTGGACCCGCAACGGATCGACCGCGTCCGCGAGCGCCCCGAGCCGCGGGCGCAGGCTCCGCAGATGCGGGAAACGCTCGATCCCGGCCAGCAGCCCCGCGTCGGCGAGCTGCAAGTGCTTTGAGCCCTCCAGGGAGGAGGTCCCCAACGCGAACGCGAACACGCCACAGAGCGCGACCGCGATCGTGTCATAGCACCGCTCAGGACCCGAGCTGAGCACGCCGAGCACCGCGCTCGCGCCGACCTTCTCCAGGAACGGGTGCAGCAGCATCGCGCCCGCGTACACCGACCGGCCGCCACCCTCACCGATCCGCGCGCCAACGACCTCAACCGGCCCGGTCAGATCCGCCACGCTCACCCCACACTCGGCGCTTTGAGCGACGTCCGCCGCGGTCAGATCCGCCACGGTCGTCTCAGCGCCGCCAGTCACATCCGCCAGGTCGCTCACCTCCCCCAGCTCGCTCACCGGCAGCCGCTCAACCTCACGCGCCGGGCGACGCGCCAACAACCGCGAGATCGTCGCTTCCGAGACACCCAGCAGTTTCGCGATCTCGCTGCCCGCGACACGCCGATCAGACAACTCATACACCCGCGCGACCGCGTCCCGATCAAGCTTCCGTGGGCGACCCATCGGCCGCACCAACGCCCCAGACCCGCCCTCAGCGACCTCCCCCCGCAGACGAGTCACATGCTCAGCACTGATCCCGAACACGCGTGCCACCTCAACGCCCTTCACCCCAGCCCGCGTCAACGACACGATCGCGAGGTTACGCATCCCCCGATCACCCCGCTCATAGCACGCCAACGCCCGACCGCCACAGGACACCACCACGTCCTCGCCGACCGCCTCCAACCGCAACTCCAACGGCGCCGGCATCCCCGGCAACTGGCCCGCATCCCCGCCTGCCTCTGTCGACCCGCTCAACACCCCACAACAATACCAAACCAAACATACTTTTGCAAGCTCTAGAGCAAACAAAACCCCTGCACAACGCCACTAATCTGATTCCACTACCGGAGGTCTGAGGCTCGGATTGGTTCGCTGCGCACGCCGGGCTCCTTGTCGATGAAGCTGCTGGCCGCGCAGTCCAGGATGTCTGCAAACGTTCCGGTAGGGACGTCCCATTCGATCGCTGTACTTGAGTGTCTCCTGCGTGCCGTTCAGGTGCGTCAAAGACTGATGCTTCGTCGCAATGCGACAGCCTGCGAGAGCCCGAGCACCGCGTTCGAGCTCTTGGTTCGGACGACGGATGAAAGTCAAGGGCCGGGGACAACTTTTTCGGAGGTGTTGTCGGTCGTGGACGGGTCGCGGAGCGCCGCAGATCGGCTCCTGCGAGGTCGGTTCGGGCTGCGGGTCGGCCGATTGGCGTGATTGTGGTCGTATTTGCGCAGGCGAGAGTCGGCGTCGGACTGGTCGACGTTGGTGATTGGCGTTAGGTTGTGTGTGGGCGCGAGTCCGATGACGTGTCAAAGAGCAGGAGGCGTCAGGAGCTCGCGAGCCTGCCGCGCGACGTCATGCCCCTTAGATTAGAGGGCCACTGTTATGCGCGCTCCGGTGTCACGCTCGCGCCCACTTTCTTCGGCGTTGATGCCTGCCAGTCGCGGACCATCCGCACGTAGGACGCCTCGGCCTGCAGCGCGAGTGCTCGCTCGGCTTCGCGCATCGCCTGGTTGGTCGACCAGATCCCGGCGGCCTTCGTGTCGTAGCGCTTCGCGCCGGCGGTCAGCTCGAGCCGCCGGAGCTTCTTAGCGGTCAGCGAGGGCTGCTGGTGGGCGTACTGCTCCTCGCGGGTGAGCAGGCACCAGAACAGCACCGTGAGCTTCCGCGCGGTGGCCACGGTCGCGATCCCGTGCCCGCGCCGGGCGCGGAGCCGCTCGTAGAACGCGTGCAACGGCCTGGGCTGGCGCACCGCGCTGAACGCCGCTTCGACCAGCGCCCACCGGGCTTGCGGGGAGCCCTGCTTGGAGATCCGCCCGCTCCGAGCGGGCGAGCTGCCGGACTGGCGGACCTTCGGATCCAGGCCGAGGTAGCCGACCAGCTGCCGGGAGGTCTTAAAGCGGCGGATGTCACCGATCGCCGCTAGAAACGTGGCCGCGCAGATCACGTTGACGCCCGGCACGCTCATCAGCCGCCGCGCTTGCGAGCACGAAAGCGCGTAGCGAGCGACCAGCCGCTCGACCTCGGCGATCTCCGCGTCGAGGAACTCGACATGACGCATGCACGCCTCGATCGTCTCGCACTCCTCGACGGGCAACTCCAGCTGCCGCAGCCACTGGCGGCCCTTGACTCCGAACAGGTCAGTCGTGCAGCACCGGTTGCGCGTGGCTGACCGGACGTCCACCTCGGTGCTCCTGCGACCAATACGCCCGCGCGACAGCCAGCTCGGCTAGCGTTGGTTTTGTTGCGTTGCTGTAGGAAGTAGGAACCCCGAACCCAAAGCAATAAGGAGTCCCATTTGT
>CAWFKF010000048.1:0-142767 GCA_963816005.1 uncultured Solirubrobacteraceae bacterium
CGTCACACCGGAGTGGGCCTCCGGCGATGATGCCAGCAGCCGCACGACGGTTGCCGGATCGCTGGCCGGGAGATTCAGCGACACCCGCACGGACCGCGGGCCCTTGTCGAGCAGCAGCACGTGCAGCGTGTCCTTGCCGATCTCCACGACCCACGCCTTCATGTGCAGCCGGCTCGCGCTCTTCAGGGGCGCGGTGATCAATCGCGCGTCAGGCCCGAGCGTGCGGGCGAATAGGATCAAGCCGTACAGCAGTGGCCGCGCCAACATTCCGTGGCGTTCGAACGTGAACGGGTCATTGATCGCGTGCTGGCGCGCGTGCAGGTTGACGCCGACGACGCCGAGTCGCGTCAGCTCGAAGAACGCATCAGGCGCCCATAGGGCGGTGGCGAACGAGTTGCTGACCGGCGCGAGGCCGCCGCAGGTGACCGAGTTGATCTCGGTGAGGCGAAGGGGCAGGCCGTTCCGGTGGGCGAGCTCGAGCGCTGGTTTGACGGTTTGCGCCATGCCTGCAGTGGCACTCTCGCTGAGGATCCGATCGATCGTGGGGTACTGAGACGAGCTCGGGAAGGCACATGCCGAGTACGGATATCGGTGTACGCTGATCGCCCTCAGTCCGGGGTGCGGCCCGGACAGGAGTGTCGCGAGCCACGGGTAGCCGAAGTTCGGATATGCCAGCGCGGGCGCGTAGAGCGGCACATTCGGTGCGGTCTTCGCGAGCAGACTCGAATAGGCGTTGAAGTCCTGCGCGTAGTCGGACGGCGTGACGTCGTTCGGAAGCACGCGCGCGTCGAAGCGGTCGTCTTCGGTGGCGAGCAGCCAGAACGAATGGTTGTAGAGATCAGGTTCGTTGCCGACCTCGAATCCGATGATGCTGCCCTTAGGCATCGCCGCCTCGGCCTCCTGCGCCCAGGCCGCGGCCAGCGCGGGCGTCGCGGTGATCAGGTTGAGATCGAAGATCACGTGCAACCGCATCTCGCGCACGACGCGCGCGGTGCGGGCAACGAACTCGGGCGTCAGTCCGAACACCCAGCGCGGCAGCTTGAGGATCGTCGGGTCCCAGAACGTGTGATCGGAGGAATCGCCGCCGACCCGCAATATGAATGGCCCGTCACCCGGGACGTGCAACAGCGAGATCAGGCGCCGGTAGATCGCGATGTACCGCTCGTCGACCGGCAATGTCCAGTACTCGGTCGAGAAGCCGAAGAACGAGTGCGGGATCATCCTTGCGGCGGCCACCGGAGAGACCGTCAGCTCAGCCTGGGGCGAGCCGACTGCGGCGGCCGGAGCCGGTTCGACGTGCGGGCTGAGGCCGGTCCCGGTCGCGACGGACGGGCTGGGGTGGCCATTGCCCGAGGCGGGGAGCAGCACCAGCGCGAGCACAGCGAGCGCCGCCGCGAGCGTAGCGCCGGCTAGGCCCCCGACCAGGTTGCGAGCGGCCTGCGGCCGATCGGTTGCGGATCCGCTCCTCACGAGTCCACCACGAACACGAGCGCGGCGCCCGCCGGGGGGTCCGAAGCTGCGAGCAGCTCGCGAGAGGTCGCCGGCGCGATGCAGAGCTGTCCCGGACGAAGCTCGCTGGCGGGGGGCAGCTCGGCCGATTCGCGGCGCGTCACGTGCTTGCGCCCGATCCGCGCCGCGACAGCCTCACCGGAGCTCCCGAGCATCAGACCGGTGGAAGCATGGCGTTGTGTCACCAGCACCAGGGACCGCTGGTGTACCGCCACGATGTTGATCACCCCTTCCGGCAGCGAGCTGTTGACGAGCAGCGCCGGATCGGTGTCGAAGCCGGCGAACCCTGCGGCGCGGAGCTTTGCGAGCTCGGGCTCGCTGCGAGCCTCCCGGCGGCGGAGCTCGGGCGCCTGCACCTCCCGCTTTGCGCGCTCCACGATCAGCGTGCCGACGACGATCGAGGCGAGGTGGTGTGGAGCAACAGCGTGTGGGACGCGAACAGCGACCCGAGCAGGATCGCGGCCAGGGCGCTCCAGCCCAGAGAGAAGCCGACCGCCGAGCCCAGCGCCAGCGGACCGATGAACGTGATGAGCGCAAACGTGATCACCGCCCGGCGGTGGACCCACAGGAGCGACAGGTCGGCCTCCTCGGTTCGCGCCGCTCATACCTGGTATGTCGGTGTAATCGGCTCCCGAGCACATCGGAGTAGAACGCAGTAGTAGCCGGTACTAACTAATTCCTAAACCAAGCGTAGGTTTGGTCTGAGGACTCGGGGGCGGGCCCTGGAAGGCCGTGTTTTCAGGGTTTCGTGGGCCGACTGCGAGCTGGGGCCTGACTGCCTGAGTGCTTGTTTGGGGTGAAGCGTGCCCGGTTATGGGCTGGCTGCTTGTTTGAGTGTCAGCTCAGCGACTTTGGCTGCGATCTGACGCATCTGGGCGATGAGGTCTCGGAGTTGGCGGTCGTTGGCGATCCATTCCTGGTAGTGCTCCGCTTCGCGTTCGCTGATGCGGCGGGTGACGGTCTTGCCGTTGATCTTGGCGGTCCATTGGTAGTAGGGGCCGTGGGGTTGGGGCGGGTCGGCGTGGCATTTGCAGCCGGGGGTTGCGCAGCGGGTGTAGCGGCGGGTGACGCTGCCCGGGTGGATCATGCCGATCGTCGCGAGTTGGGCGGCGAGGTCGCGGTATTTCTGCTCGTAGTCGGCGAGCTGCTCGGTGGTGTTGCTCGGTGGCATCTCGTTCTTCTTCTCCAGCGGGTTAGTATCCACCACAATACCAGACAGTAGCATTACTGTCTGGTATTGTGTGGGACACGCCATCCGACCGGGAGGAGAACACCGATGAGCAAGCACCGCCGCACGCGAACCGCCAGGCTGCGCGCGGAGGCGACCGCGATCAAACGGCGCCTCGAGCACGCTGTGCGCCCGAACATGAGCGGGCCGGTGCTCGGCCGGGCGAACATCGCCTGTGAGCTCTCGGCGCGCACGAAAGCAACGGGGCACGGCGGGATCGGCCTGGTCGCGAAGCTGATCAGCGCGGTCGGGCTGGCCGGCGAGATCGACAGCTCGCTTGAGCTGTTGAAGTTGCACAAGCCCTACCACGAGTCCGATCACGTGTTGAACATCGCCTACAACGCGCTGTGCGGCGGGCAACGCCTGCAGGACATCGAGGCGCGCCGTTGCGACCGGGTGTTCCTCGACGGCCTCGGGACCGAGAGCCTCCCCGACCCGACGACCGCCGGTGACTTCTGCCGGCGCTTCGACGCCCCCTCGATCCTGGCTCTCCAGGAGGCGATCAACCGCGCCCGGCTGAAGGTCTGGAAACGTCAACCGGACGCGTTCTTCGAGCAGCCGGCGGTGATCGACGCCGACGCGAGCATCGTGCCGACCGACGCGCAGACCAAACAGGGGATGGACATCTCCTACAACGGCACCTGGGGGTACTCGGCGCTGCTGGTCTCGCTCGCGAACACCAAAGAACCCTATATCTCGGGCTTCTGGGCGCCAACCGGCCCAGCCACGAGGGCGTCGTGGACTACTACGACCGAGCGATCGCGCTGTGCCGCAAGGCCGGGTTCACGGAGGTCCGCTTGCGGGGCGACACCGACTTCTCGCTCACCGCCGAGTTCGACCGCTGGGACACCGACGGGGTGCGGTTCGTCTTCGGCTACGACGCCCGCGCCAACCTGGTCGCCCGAGCCCAGAGCGCCGACGCGGAGACCTACCACGAGCTCGTCACCCGCACCGAGCGACAGATCGCCACCAACCCACGCCAACGCCCGCGCGACGTCAAAGACGAGATCGTCCGCGAGCGCAACTACAAGATGCTACGCCAGGCAGCCGAGGACGTAGTCGAGTTCTCCTACCGGCCCGGGAAGTGCAAACGTGACTACCGGGTGATCGCGTGGTTTGCGCAAGAACATCTCCGTCGAGCGCGGCGAGAACGTCCTGTTCAACGACTACCGCTACTTCTTCTACATCACCAACGACCCGGACATGACCGCCGACGAGGTGATCGACCAAGCCCGGCAGCGCTGCAACCAGGAGAACCTCATCAGCCAGCTGAAGTCCGGCGTGCGCGCCCTGCACGCCCCGGTGAACACCCGGTGCGCGAACTGGGCGTACATGACCATGGCCGCACTCGCGTGGAGCCTGAAAGCGTGGTGCGCCCTCCTGCTACCCATCAGCCCACGCTGGGCCGAACCTCACAACGAACAACGCCGACGCCTGCTCACCATGGACTTCCGCACCTTCCAAACCGCATTCATCGCAATCCCCAGCCAGATCATCACCACCGGCCGACGCGTCAGCTGGCGCATCCTCACCTACAACCCATGGCTCAGCGCGTTCTTCCGCCTGACCGACACCCTCTGACCAACCGCAACCCCGCCACATCAACCACCGGCCAGACAGGCCGGCGCACCAACGACCCCGAACAACGGTCAGATCGCGGTCATATGACACCCACCCACACCGAACGCGACCCCGATCGCCATCCCGATCGCTCCTCAGCACCCCACAACCGCACTGAAGCCTCATCGAGCCGATCCCAGCCCCAGAGCCAGGCTCACACCACCGAGATCGCTTGTTTTAGGACTAATCCGCACCCCGGGTCAGTGGATCGCGAGGAACGTCTGCGCAGCGCCGCGCCCCGAGCCCGGCGACACACCTCCGCGGAGAGGCCGTACTACACAGCGTCGTGCCACGCGCCCGCGAGCCGCACACACGCCTCGGCGAGGCGCGGCGGCTCGTTCGCGGCGGCGTAGGAGAGGCGTAGGTACGGGGGCGGCTCGGCGGGAAACAACGGCGCCAGGAAGGATCAACACGCCCGCGGCAGCCGCCGCCTGCACCACCGCCCTCTCTTGCACGCCATCGGGTAGCCGCAGTTCCACGGCGGCGTGCTGGAACACCGCCGAGGCGAAGAAGTCGTCTACGATGCGTGCCCCGGCCGTCGCGGCTGATCAGCGGCGGTGGCGGTGGCGGGCGGTCGAGCGCACGTCGCGGCGCGTAATCGTCGTCGATCACGAACGCGTCATGGTCACGGGCAAGCTCGAGCACATGCCGCCGGCGCTCGTCGTGGACCCCAACGCACCGGCGGCGGCTTCTACACCAACCCCGCCAGTGGGAACACGGACGGGTTCGTGCAACACGGCACGGGCAGTTCGTCGACCTGGCGTTTCCGGGAGCGTCGTCGACAATGGTGCGAGGTATCAACCGCGATGGTGAAGCAGTAGGCGTCGCTACCATCGGCACCGTGGTTCACGGCGACACGTGGAATCGGGGAGCGCAGCTTCAATGTCGTCGATGATCCAAACGGCGTCGGCACCACCACGATCAACGGCGTCCACGATCGCGGCCAGCTGGTCAGCTTCTACGTCGACGCCGCCAGCAACACCGACGGGTTCCTCCCCACTCCCACCCACTGACCTTCCAGCATGCTGGGCGCCTCGCTCCCGGGCGGGGCGGCCACGCTGAAGGCCGGCGCGGAAGCGGAAGCCAACGCTGCAGAAGGCTCGCTTAGTCGCTCGCGTTACTCGCGGCCGTTGGAGCCCGTGACCTCCTCCGCGCGAAAGCGTGGCCGAGACGACGCTTCCAGCGTCCGAACGGCGATGATCGGGTTGCGGACGCAGTCAACGGCGCTCAGATCGTGGTGGCGTGCCGGGCGCCGCGAGCCCCGGGTTCCGCGCCGAGCAGGGCCCGTGGAGTCGGCGAGGTTGCGCGTACGACAACGAAGGCAGGTCTGTGTCGGCCGTCGCGAGCCGGCCCGAGCGTGGCTCCTCCACGCCTGAAGCGATCACGCGCTCGCAGTGGCTGCTTGGACGACCACCAGCAGCGCCGCCCCTCGCTAACTCGGATTTCCGGGGCTCCGTGGATGATCGGGGGTGACTCTCGATCGAGATTCCGTCCTGAGCAGGGCTTTTGGTCGTCGGAGCGGCGGGTGGAAGTCGCGTGCGCCTCTGCTGCTGGGTTGTGGACTGCTCGCTGGGCCCCGTGCCCGGCGATCGTGGGCACAGCGGATGCGTGCTCAAGCGGCCAGGGATGGCCGCGCCTGCGCGCAGGCGCATCCGGATGATCATGGCGAGACTCGCCCCATAGGGCGTCGTTGGGGGGCGTCGGGGTCGCTGCCCGCGTTGACGGGGGTCGTGGCGTGCCGGGGAGCTGCCTGCTCCATTCCCTTCTCGTTGCGCCGTTTGCCGTGCGTGCGCACCGGGTCATCCCGGGGTCGAGCGAGCGTCGTGGCGGAATACGGGTGACGCGGTTCGGAGGGCCAGAAAGAAAACGCGTGTTCGTGTGTCGTCACCCCCGATCATGCCCGGAGAGCCGGATTTCCAAACAGCGGATTGGTACCTGGTTGGGTGTGGCTGGCTGCGGGGCGGGGTGGGTCAGGCGAACTGGAATCGCAGCGGCCGGTCGTTCCACCAGGGGATCTCGGTCGGGGGGAGGTTTGCGCTGCGCATGATCGGGCTGTAGGTCCGGTTTTTGAGGCGGCAGGTGAGTTGGTGCGGTTCGATCGTGATTTGGCCGCTGGTGTTGATGAAGCGGCGCCAGATGGTGTCGGGTGTCATGGCCTCGTAGCCGGGGAGGCGTTGGCGGAGGTGGTCGTAGGCGGCGGCGGCCCAGACGGTCAGGGTGGTGTCGAGGTCGACGTTGAGCGCGACGGCTGAGCTGAGCGCGTCGAGGTGGAAGCTACGGATCTGCTCGGCGAGGCGTTGCTCGATCCGCATCCGTTTGGCGTACCGGCCGACGATCGTCTTTGGTGGGCTGGTCCGGTCGTTGGTGAGGATCAGGGTGGGGTGCTCGTGCCCCAAGCCGCGGACCGCGATCTGGCGTAGCGGGGTTGGGCAGCCGCGGACGGTGACGTCCTGTTCGTGGACCTGGGGTTTGTTGTACGCGCCGCGCCGGTCCAGAGTGATTGGTGTCCACTGGCTGTCTGGGAGCGCCTCGAGGGTGGCGGTGAGTGTCGCGGTCCGGGCGCGCAGGGTGATGAACGTGAGCTTCGCGGCGTGCAGTTCGGCGAGTCCGGCGCCGGTGGTGACCTTGGAGTCGAACACCAGCAGCGACGGGGGATGACCGGTCGCGGTTTCCCAGTGGCGTGCGAACGCGATCACTTGGCCGGCTTGGTCGGCCTTGGTGCATGTCGCGTTGGCGTAGAGCAGGTTGCGGGTCTCTGAGTCCTGCACGAAGAACGACAGGACGGCCTCGGTACGCTGCGAACGCCTGGGAACGTAGTGGTTCTCGAGCGCGACGTCGTCTCCGAAGTGCATGATCGCGTGGAAGTCGAGATCGAAATCGGCGCCGCGGGTCTGCCCGGTCTGGATCATCGACCGCGCCAATCCCGCCAGCAGCGCCTGGTCGTGAGCGCGCGTGAGACGGTAGCTGTAGCTCCCCAGGCTGCTCGCCTTCGGGAGGCTCTCCAACCCCGCGAACGCGGCGAGCGCGGGATCAACACAGACATCATCGACATGGCTGACACGCCGCCGTCCGATCGATTTCAGCGCCAGCAGCGAGAGGACCGAGCAGAGCGCGGGAACCTCACGCGTGCCCGGCAACCCAGCAGCGGCGACGGCGCCCGGGAGATCCAACGCGACCAGCGCGGGCAGCAGCAACAGCGCGCCGGCGTAGTCACTACTCAGCCGCACCGGCTGCTCTGGCCAGCGCATCACCCGGGTGCGGGGTGGATCATCGCGTGTGGGAGCGCCGCGCTGGCCGGGGGCTCTGGGACCGAGACGCTCGTGGCCCTCGGCGACCAACAGCTCCCACACCCCGGTGCGGTTCAGCGGCGTCTGACCCGCCGCGAGCGCCTGGGTGATCTCGGTGACCGAGTGACCGGCTGCCCGCAACCGCAGCACCTCATCACGGGCCGCCACCTTGGCCGGCGCGACCCGCGGGCCCGGGCGGCGCTCAAGGAAGAACTCATCAGCCTGCGCCGTGAAGTCGCGGACCATCGCGACCACCGTCGATGGTGCGTAACCGAACCGTGCAGCGACCTCCGCGGCCGTCGAGTCCTCAACGAAGTACGCGCGCAGCGCTTCGTAGCGACGCTGCGCGACATCGCCAGGGGCCGTGAAGAACGCGGCTCGCTCACGCCGCCGCCCCGCCCTGCCACCCGAACTGGTGCGCTTCGCTGAACCCATCACTCGACACCATAAAGTCCTGCCCGGACAGACCACGGCCAGAACCACCCTCAAAGCCCGAACACAGACGTACTGACGTCAATTTCCGGGCGCCGCCCCGCTCACGACTTCAAGCAACCCAACCGTCCGTACAGCGAAACAACACCCAGTCCGGCACGCCCAGCCGCCCCAAACCCCGTCAATCACACCGAAATCCCGCCTCAACCCCCACGATCAACGCGGAACTACCCGAGTTCGGGAATCCGAGCTAATGGATCACCCCGACTGACCGCGCGCCGCGCGTGTGTGAGGCGACACTAAGACTAGTTGTGGGCCCTGTGCTTGCGGATGGCGAGGAGCTGAGCGACAACTGCGAGGACTAGGCAGAGCACGCCGAAGACGCCGATCGCGGTCCATCCGAGACTCACGTTGTCGACAAGGAATACTGCAAGGCCGACCGCCAACAACGCCAATCCGATGAAGGGACGACATGAAGTGATCATGGACCCACCATCGGCGTGGGGCGTCTACGGCTCAAGGAAGAACTCCGGTTGTGGACTAGCGTTACCCAGCCCGCGCGCGCCCCGCGGGCGGGGCTCAGCGGCTGCGAGTGCGTGATCGCTTCGCCCAACGGCGTCACCTCGACGGCGGCACGCCGTACGGCTCTCGCCCATCGAAGCAGCAGCCATAGCCAGCGCGTCGGGCTGCCGCCTGCGGACACAAGCAGCCACTTCCAGCGCCGCCCGCGGTCAGCGGGCGTACCGCGCGAGCACGAAGGCAGGTATCGGCGTGCTCTCCATGAGCGACGTGCTTGTCGCCACAGCGGGACGCTCGAGCACCCGGCGCGCCGTCAGTAGCTGAAGATTGCTGCATCGTCGTCTCCGATCCAGTCAAACATTGGAGTGGCGCCGACCAAGCGCGCGTTGGCGACCATCGCCTTCTCGTCGAGCTTGCGGGCGTTGAAACAGATCGGGCAGACCAGCAACGCACCGCCCCGTCCGCGAACTGCTCAAACAACCGCGACAGCGGTGGGCACCCATCACACGCGACACCCTCGGCGTGGCCGGCAGCGCGAGCCTGACTGCTTCCTTCGTCAGCCACATCGCCGCGGGTTCGCCCCGCTGAACGGCTGCTCCCCCCACCAAGAACGCGACGGTCACTCGTTCAGGTTCCTCAAGCCCCGTCGCCAGATTGATCAGCACCTTCCGCGCCATGAACTCCTCCTCGACTCGCGGCTCGACCTCGCGCCGGCACGGGGATCATCTACGGTGAGCTGATCGTATGCAACCCGCTCCGGGGCGCAGGAGCGCACCGCATCTCGAAGGTGCTTCAGTCACAACGCGCACATGTCACTCGCTCACGCTCGGCCCCGCTCCGCGCGGCCAGCAGGGCTCAGCGGCCGCGTCGGACAGCGCGGCTCCGCGTTGGTCCCCGCAGGCCGCGCCAAGCAAGGCCGGCGGCGGTGACGACGAGCTGTCCGCAGCATGAGCAATGCAGGGCCGACGCTGGCGTGCGGTGAATCGCCTGGGCGGCTAGCCGGACGCGATCGGAGGAGGGTCCTTGATTGACTAGGGGTGGTCCATAGCCAATATCTGGTTCTGTCGTCGACGAAGCTCAAAGCGATTCCGAAGCGGAGCTACCGGTCCGAGCGGCGGGAGCGGCAGGCTCGTGAGACGCGGGAGCGGATTCTCGCGGTGGCGAGCGCGGAGTTTGAGCGGAGCGGGTATGTGGCGACCTCGATGCGTGCGGTGGCGGAGGCCGCTGGCGTGTCGGAGCCGACCATGAACTGGTCTTCGGCACGAAATCCCAGCTGCTTCGGGCGGCGATCAGCTTCGCGATCCGGGGGGATGCCGAGCCGGTCCCGATGCTGAAGCGTCCGTGGGCGCAGAGAGCTCAGGAGGCCTCGTCCGTCGGAGAGTTGCTGGCGATCGTCGGTCGCGTTCTTGTTGAGGGAGAGCAGCACTCGGCCGGCCCTAACTCTGGACGACCGTCCGCGCATAGCCCCGAACAGTGCCGCGACCGCTACGCGCGAGTGGGGGTCGCATCGCTCGCCCGACCACGCTCGCGCCACCCACCACCCTCCCGCGCACCCCGGCCAACAACGTGGCGAGCGATCACAGCGGAAGCGAAGCGGTCACAAACGCGCGACGCACACCGGCACGACCCGACCCCGACCACCCTCGCTGCAGCCTTCAGCCGGCCGCCCAGCGCACCCTCCCCGAGTTACTTCTTCTTTCGGAGCGCCGGGATAAACCGGCATGGAGACGGAGATGAGAGCTCTCTACATCACAAGGAGTAGCGACCCAGGATGTCCCCGAGTCATGCGTCGGCGTTCGCGAGGGCGTCGGCGAAGCGTTGACAGGGGGCGTGCGGGCGGGGCTATTGAGCCGCGAAATGAACAAACCGGGGTGCCGACGCTGTCGAAAGAAGCGGAAGGCCACATCTGCGGCGGCGCTATCGCGAGCCGTTGCGGGACCCCGCGCGGTCAGAGAACCCAGGCACGTACGCGAATCTCTCCATGCGCGAGAACCGGGAGGTCCAGTGGCCGCCCGCGCTGGCTGGTGATGCCCCGTCCTGGATGGTTCGCGGGGTGGCAGGCCGGTTCGGTGGCGGGCCGTGAGGGGAACGCAGCAGCGGTAAGCCCTCGATGAACGGCCACGGGAAGTCAGACGGTCCCGTACTACCGGCGAAGCCGCCGAACAACCCCGCGCGAGCGGGTGCGGAGGTGGTGGAGGGAAGGGGACCGGCCAAGGGGAACGCGGCCAGCGAAGCACGTCCCGGACGCAGCGCCGGACAGGGCGTGTCACAGGACCTGGATCGTGTGCGCCAGGCGGCAGCACGTAGCAAGGATGAGAGGTTCACGGCGCTCTTGCACCACGTGACTGTCGATCGTTTGCGGGAGGCGTATCGGGCGATCAGCCCGAGCGCGGCCCCGGGGGTCGACGGTGTGACGTGGAGGGCTTACGCGCAGAACCTGGAGGACAACCTCCGGGATCTGCACGAACGGGTCCAGCGCGGGGCGTTCCGGGCGTTTCCAGTTCGCAGGGTGTTCATCCCCAAAGCCGACGGGCGGCTTCGGCCGCTCGGGGTTGCGTCGCTGGAGGACAAGATCGTCCAGCGGGCGCTGGTGGAGGTGCTGAACGCGATCTACGAGTTGGGTCGGGCCGGGGCGCGGTGCCGGCGTTGCCGCCGGTCCGTTTCCCCGACCCGCTCGCCGAACCGGACGTGCCCATTCCTGAGCATCCGGCTCTCCACAGGACGCGCGATGGCCGATCCTGTCGCTGATTTCATGCGGTAGCGGTTCCTGGTCGGGTGGTGGCCCGTCCTGTCCGGGTCGCTGCCCACGGCGAGGGGATCCGGTGGCCGCGATAGCGATATCGGGTCACCGGGACCTCGGAGGGCCACGCGAGCCTCGTGCCTTCGCGGCTGGTCCAATTGCGCCCCCAACACCGTCGCCTGAGCTGTTTCCAGGTCAGCCGCGGGTACTTCTTGCGCAGCCAGCGGATCACTCGCCACCACAGGTAGTAGCTGAGATACGCGAAGCAGCGCTTACTCGCGTTATGACGGTGGTAGTTGGTCCAACCCCTGAGGATTGGGTTGAGCGCGTGGATCAACTGATCGAGCGAGAGGTTCAGCGTGCTGCGGTCGGTCAGCGTCTTGATTCGGTGCATGACCTCGCGCAGCGCTCGTTGGCTTGGGAACGTGTAGGCGACGTGCTTGCCAGCGGTCCGCCAGGGTCGCCGCTTGATGCGGAACCCGAGCAGATCGAAGCCGTCGTCGACGTGGGTGACGTGCGTTTTCTCGGGCGAGAGCGTCAAGCGCAGCTGCTCTGCCATGAACTCGGCCGTCTGCTCCTTGATCTCGTGGGCTTGGGCTTCGGTGCCGCGCACCAGCACCACGAAGTCATCCGCGAAGCGGATCATTCGATAGCTGGGGCGGCCTTCGGCCCGGTCACGCCAGCGCTGGTCGTGCGTGCGCGCTGCCCATGCCGCCTCGAAGTGGCGGTCGAGTACCGAGAGGGCAATGTTCGACAACAGGGGCGAGAGACTCGACCCTTGTGGCGTGCCCGATGGCGTTGCGGTCACGCTGTCAAGCTCGCGCATGACACCGGCGGCGAGGAACCGGCGGACCAATCCCAGGACGCGCTTGTCGGTCACCCGACGGCGCACCTGGTCCATCAGGAAACCCTGATGGATCGACCCGAAACAGTCCTCGACGTCTCCCTCGATCACCCACTCGTACGAGCGAGGGGCATGGATGAAGAACCGCACCTGCTCGATGGCGTCCTGGGCTCTGCGTCCGGGCCGAAATCCATACGAGGTCGGGCAGAAGTCCGCCTCGAAGATCGGCTCGAGCACGAGCCTGGTCGCCGTCTGAACGATCCTGTCGCGCACCGTCGAGATGCCCAAGCTTCTGAGCTTCCCCGAGCGCTTCGGGATCAACCGCTCACGCGCCGGCAGCGGGCGGTAGGTGCCCGTCTTGAGCTCCTCACGGAGCTTAGACAAGACACCATCCACGCCCAACTGTTCGACCCGCCTGCGGGTCTGGCCATCAACACCGGCGGTTCGCGACCCCCGGTTACGTTTCACCCGCTCCCACGCGACGAGCAACGTCGCGGGGTCGCAGATCAGGTTGAACAGGTCGCCGAAGCGCTGCTGCTCGTCCCCGACTGCCCATCGGTGCAGCTTCGTCTGCCATCCCAGTACCCGCTCTTCGGCCAACTTGGCGTCAAGCGGCGCGAGCGTATTCACGCCCGACCTCCCGAACGGCTTCTGATGCTGCGGTCCTGCTGTCCGCCTTCACCGGGTAGGCCGGGCGCATTGCTGCGCCCGGCCCCCCTCAGAACCGGACGAGCACCTTTCGATGCATCCGGCTCAAGCAAGCCCGTGTAGGTCCGATGGGGCGACGTCGTGCGATCCGCTCAACCTCGAGTGGGTCGTCCGCGGGTCCGTTCACCACGACCGTAGTCGCAGCGTCTAACTTGTCCGTTGGTTCTGGCGTCATCATCATCTTCTCCTACTGGGGCTCACCTGACCGCGTCAGCACGCTTTCGCGTCCGGGCACTTACGTCCCGTATCCGGCCAGTTATCCGGAACGGCCAGCTGAAGGGGCCAGCCATCATGTCCCGGTTTCCTGTTGTCTTTCGACTGTCGGCTTTCGCTTCTCGATCATCAGATTCCCGCCGGGGAGTTGGGCCTTCCTCACGGTCGGCTTACCGGTCAAACAGCACCGGACCCCGACGGGGGTTACCGCGTTTCGCACGCATGAGCTACGACCGGGGTGGGTGCCTCCTGTGCCCCGGGGACGGCGGTGCTCTTCCCGGTTGAGAGGACTCCTCAACCGGCGCCTGCCGCTTCTCAGCGGCCAGTCCCTGTACTCCGCTGCTGCATTCCATCGGCGGAGCTCGTCCTCACGAGACATCAGCCAGAGGTTTAAGTTCTTCACCCGTCCGATCTGCCTCTCGCCTGTGGCCCCCGGATGGAACGGGCGCTCTTGGGCTTTTGCCTGATGCTTCGAACCCCGCCGGGAACGCCGGCGACGCACGTCAGGCCGAGGCCAGGCCCTGAGCACGGACCCGGAACTACGCCTTCGATATTCGTCGAACCTCCAATCAACGTGTTCACTCATATGCGTGCGACCTCGCGTCGCAAGCCATGTGGACGGCTTTCCCGCCCTCGGACTACTACGCGGACTCCGCCACGCCCCGCGCCCATCAGCCGGCATCGGGCCTTGCCGGGCTGCCACCAGCAGCCCGGCGCGCACGGGGCGCTTCCCACGTTCGCCATGATCCGTTTGACCGGGTCGGCAGCTGGCTTTGCCCCTACAGCCCATCCGGCAGGCACTCGCAGTCTCCCGCCGGCCACCACGCCCGGACTGGACATCCGGACGTGGAGCGAGCCGCCATCCAACAGAGCGGCATCGTTGCTGTCGACGACCCAGATCCGCCAGGTTTCGAGTCGCTCAAGAAATCGAGGGGTTTCTACCACCACTTCGCTTTCGCTCTACCTTTCGGTCTTGCTAGCACGCACGCGGGCGTCTGGCAGTGCCGCCCGGCCGTCACGTTGTCGGGACGCTTGACCTCTGACGCGCGATCCCGCGCCTTGGCCGTCCCCAGCTTCTCCGGGCCGCTGCATCAGCCCGGGGCCGGCATTCCAGCCGGCACGGATGAGATGTCTTTCGTCCTTCAATCTCCTTTCGCATGGAGCCTCGTGGCGCACGACGGACTTTCTCGGTTTCTCGTACGGGTTCCGGCCGGGGCGTTGTCCGCATGATGCGTTGGACGCGTTGTCGGTCGGGATCGTGCGCAAGAAAGTGAACTGGGTGCTCGACATGGATTTCCGTGAGTTCTTCACGAGCCTTGACCATCGATGGCTGGAGAAGTTCCTTGAGCATCGGATCGGGGACCGGAGGGTCCTGCGGCTGATCCAGAAATGGATGGCCGCAGGGGTCATCGAGGACGGGGCGTGGACGGCCAGTGAGGAAGGCGTTCCGCAAGGAGCATCGGCATCGCCGCTGCTCGCGAATGTCTATCTGCACTACGTCTTCGACCTGTGGGCCCACCAGTGGCGGACTAGGCAGGCGCGCGGTGATGTGGTCATCGTGCGGTTCGCCGACGATGCCGTGGTGGGATTCGAGCATCGGGAGGACGCCGAGCGGTTCTGGTGTGAGCTTCGCGGCAGGCTCGCGAAGTTCTCGCTGGAGCTGAACGCCGAGAAGACCCGGCTGATCCAGTTCGGGCGGTTCGCCGCCACGAACCGGGCGGAGCGGGGTCTCGGGAAGCCTGAGACGTTCCAGTTCCTCGGATTCACGCACATCTGCGCGACGACGAAGAACGGTCGCTTCAAGCTCAAGCGGGCCACCGACAAGAAACGGATGCGCGCCAAGCTCAGCAAGGTCAAGGCCGAGCTGATCAAACGACGCGATCTGCCCATCCCCGACCAGGGACGCTGGCTGGCCAGCGTCCTGCGTGGGCACTTCAACTATTACGCGGTGCCCGACAACGGCAAGGCGATCACCACCTTCGGCTACCGCGTCACCCATCTCTGGCTCCGAGCGCTGCGGCGCCGCAGCCAGCGACACCGGATGACCTGGAGGCGGATTGGTCTCCTCGCCGACCGATGGCTACCTCCCGCCCGGATCCTGCACCCCTGGCCAACCGCCCGCTCGACGCCATCACCCAAGGCAGGAGCCCAGTGCGTTAGCAGCGCCCGCTGGGATCTGTGCGGGGGGCGGGTCGAGCCTCACAGCGAAGACCCGTCCCTACCGCGATGACGGCGTTGAAGAGAAAGGCGGCGTACCTTCCCGGTTGATCAAGACCGACCGCCGGAAGGCGGGAAAGGAAGGCACGCCGATGACGAATGTTCGCATGCTCCCCGTCGGGGAGGGCAATGAGGAGATCACGATCGCGCTTGATGAACTCGCGCGGGAGGGCGCGCGGCGGATGATCGCCGCGGCGCTCCGGGCTGAGGCTGACGAGTACGTCGAGCGGTTCAGTGACGAGCTGGACGAGGACGGGCACCGGCAGGTCGTCCGCAACGGCCGCGCGCGGGAACGGAAGGTGACGGTTGGGTCCGGCACGATCCCGGTCCGCGCGCCGCGCGTGAACGACAAGCGCGTCGACCAGGAGGGTGAGCGGCAGAAGTTCTCCTCACGGATTCTGCCGGCGTATGCGCGCCGGTCGCCGAAGGTAGGGGAGGTGATCCCGATCCTGTACCTGCGCGGCCTCTCGACCGGGGACTTCCGCCCGGCGCTGGTGGGGCTGCTCGGCGAGGACGCCGCTGGCCTGTCGGCCACGACGGTGAGCCGGCTGTGCAAGGAGTGGGAGGCCCACCACGACCGGTTCCGGCAGCGGCTGCTGTCCTTCAACCGCTACGCCTATCTGTTCATGGACGGGATCCATGTCCAGGTCCGGCTCGGTGAGGATCCGAAGGTGTGCCTGCTGATCGTGATCGGCGTCCGCGAGGACGGCATCAAGGAGCTGCTCGCCGTCGAGGATGGGTACCGCGAGTCGACTGAGAGCTGGGCCGGCGTGTTCCGCGACATGAAGCGCCGCGGCCTGAACGAGCCCAAGCTCGTCGTCGGCGATGGCGCGCTCGGAGCGTGGGCAGCGCTCCGGGACGTGTTCCCCAGCGCCGGGGAGCAGCGCTGCTGGTTCCACACCGCAGGCAACGTGCTCGACTGTCTACCGAAGCGGCTGCAGCCGCGGGCGAAGGGCCTGCTGAACGAGATCATCGAGGCACCGACCCGCAAGGACGCGCGTCAGGCGCTCGAGACCTTCCGCGAGGAGTACGGCGCCAAGTACCCCAAGGCGCTGGCCAAGCTCGACCGCGACTGGATGCCGCTGACCGCGTTCTACGACTACCCCGCCGAGCACTGGCGCCACCTGCGGACCACGAACCCGATCGAGAGCTCGTTCGCCACGGTCCGCCTGCGCACCAGGGTCACGAAGGGCGCCGGCTCGAAGACCGCCGCGCTGGCGATGGCCTACAAGCTGCTGGAGTCAGCACAGGAGCGCTGGCGCCGGTTCAACGGCCACGAGCTCGTCGCCGACGTGCTCGCCGGTGTGAAGTTCAAGGACGGCATCAAGGTCACCGAGGACAACACCAACGACGACAATGAGATCACGCCGGAGAGGGTCGTCGCCTGATCATTCTTCATTGCCAGATCCACAACATTTGACAATTGCTCTAGACACATGTAGTCGCAGGTTTAGCCGTTTCAACCTGCGCATTTGTCGTGAATTGCAACCGCCGCTTGAGCATGCGTGCGACATCGTCGACGAGATTCCCGATGCATGTCAGCGATCCGCAACCGCCGCGCAAAGACGAAATATCAATCAGCGATGAAGGGCGCCGCGCCCCGACGCTGGTCCTGGTGCTGACATTGATGGCTGGGGTCGTGTTTGTCGTGGCCTGGTTCGCCCTCCTCGCCTGGCTGGCGGTGGTGCTTAGGGCTTCCGACTTAGTTTGTGAAGGGGGTCGGTTGGTTATGTGGAACTGGGGGTTGTGGTCGATGAGCGCGCGATCGGTGAGCGGTATCGGTTGTTGAACGCGCGGGGAGCGCTGGACGAGCGGACCCGGCGGTTGTGGGCGGCGGCGGAGGCGCGTTCGGCTGGGTATGGGGGGCTCGCGGCGGTGGTCAGGGCTACGGGGATATCGGAGTCGATGGTGCTGCGTGGTCTCGCTGAGTTGGACTCTGAGGAGCGTCCACAGCCTGGGAACGTGCGCCGGCATCCGGGGCGTGTGCCGATCCTTGAGCGCGAGCCGGGACTTGCTGAGGATCTGGAGCGGCTGGTGGATCCGGTTACCCGTGGCGATCCGGAGTCGCCGTTGCGGTGGACATCGAAGAGCGGCGCGAAGCTCGCGCAGGCGCTGCGGGAGATGGGTCACGATGTCGTGGAGCGGACGGTGCTGCGGTTGTTGAAGGCGAAGGGGTACAGCCTGCAGGCGAACAAGAAGACGCGGGAGGGCGCGCAGCATCCCGATCGCGACGCGCAGTTTGGGCACATCGCCGAGACCGTCGCAGCGGCGTTGGCGGCGGGTGAGCCGGTGATCAGCGTGGACGCGAAGAAGCGAGAGCTGGTCGGCGATTTCAAGGCGGTCGGCCGCGAGTTTCAGCCCAAGGGGAAGCCCGTGGAGGTCCGCGGTCACGACTTCAAGGACAAGCAGCTCGGGCATGCGATCCCTTACGGCGTCTACGACCTGGCCGCGGATGAGGGATGGGTCAGCGTCGGGATCACCTCAGACACTGCCCAGTTCGCGGTCAGCACGATCATCAGCTGGTGGGAGCACCTCGGCAAGGAGCGCTACCCGAACGCCGAGACGCTGACGATCACCGCCGATTCGGGCGGGTCCAACAATCCCCGCACCCGGCTGTGGCGCCGTGAGTTGCAGCGCCTCGCGGACACGACCGGGCTTGCGATTCGGGTCTGCCACTTCCCGCCGGGCACCTCGAAGTGGAACCAGATCGAGCATCGGATGTTCAGCTTCGTGAGCCTCAACTGACGCGGCAAACCGCTCGAGACCCTCGAGATCATCGTCAACCTGATCGCCTCCACCCAGACCAACACCAGCCTCAACGTCTACGCCCGCCTCGACGACGGCAGCTACGAGCGAGGCGTCGAAGTGACCGATCACCAACTCGCCACCGTGAACATCACCAGACACACGTTCCACGGCGACTGGAACTACACCGTGATCCCTTCACACGCTCAGTCGTGAGCCCTTATCAACTTGCTTTAGCCGGCGGAGCGGAGCTACGAGCGGACGTGACCCGCGGTTGCGGTAGCGAAGAGGCGAGTCGCGACGCTGCGTGGACCTGGCCTCAGAGTCGAGAGTGATGCAGCGATGGTTCCGAGCTGTCGACTAGGACGACGCACTGTGGCGGCCGACCTGGCGGACGTTCGAACTGGCAAACGGGTAGCAGATTAATGAGTCGCTCAGTGCAGGTCGAGTTGTGCCGGCAGGCCGGATTGGAGTTGTGCTTTTCATAGCAGTACGCGGTGCACGCTGGGTTGTTGATGCCCCAGCAATACGTCTGACAGACCGTGTTGTTGATCCCTTCGCAGTGGTTCAAGCCAGTGTGACGGTGGCCATGGAAAGCTCCCCATAAGCGGCCACTGAATCGCCCCGCTGGTGGCCACCGTTTCTCCCCATGGGTGGCCACGGTTTCTCCCTACGGTTCTGTCCTGAGGCGCCGGTAATCGGGCGCGCGTTGTTGTTCAAGCGCGCGAGCTGAGGAGGCCGGCCGTGAAGAATCCGGAGGAGGCGATGGAGATCCTTGAGGCGTATGACCTGACGGGCACGTTGCGTGGAGCGGCGGCGCTGGCGGGGTGTGATCACAAGACGGTTGCCCGTCTGGTCGCCGCGCGGGAGGCCGCGGGTGGTGGGCTGCCGTGCGGGCGCGCAGTCGGCCAGTGGTGGACCCGTTTACGGAGAAGATCGATGAGCTGGTGGATCGCTCACGCGCGCATGTGCGGGCTGATAAGGCGCACGCGATCCTGGTGGCGATGGGCTATGAGGGGTCCTATCGGACGACGCGGCGGGCGGTCGCGGAGGCCAAGCGCCGCTGGCGGCAGAAGCATGGGCGGCGGACGCGGCCGTGGATCCCGCAGCCGGGGTTGTGGCTGCAGTGGGATTACGGGGACGGGCCGGTCGGGGCCGGGAGGCGGACGGTGTTGTTCTGCGCGTGGCTGGCGTGGAGCAGGTTTCGGGTGGTCGTGCCGTTGCTTGACAAGACGCTGCCGTCGTTCGTGATCGGGCTGGACCGCACGCTGAGGTGCCTAGACGGGGTTCCGACCTACGCGCTGACGGACAACGAGAAGACGGTGACGGTCGAGCATGTGTGCGGGATCGCGGTGCGCCACCCGACGATTGTTGAGGTCTCGCGCCATTACGGGCTGACGATTCAGACCTGTGAGCCCGCGGACCCGCAGAGCAAGGGCGGCAGCGAGGCCACGGTCAAGCTCGCGAAAGCCGATCTGGTGCCGACCGCTCACAACCTCCGAGAGGAGTATGCGGATTGGCAGGCGCCGGACCAGGCGTGCCAGGAGTTTATGGCCGAGGTCAACACGCGGCCGCACCGCGCCACGCGCGAGAAGCCGGTGCTGTTGCTCGAGCAGGAGCATGAGCATCTGCACCGGCTGCCGCGCCTGCCGCACACGCTGTGCTTCGGGCAGACCCGCAAGGTCGACCGCCAAGCGACGGTCTCGGTCGGTGATGCGATCTATTCGGTCCCGCACGAGCTGATCGGCGAGCGGGTATGGGTGCGCGCCGAGACCGAGCAGCTGGTCGTCGTGCGCATCGACGAGCTGCAGGGGCCGCGGGAGGTCGCACGCCACCAGCTGACGACGCCGGGGCGCCCCAGCATCAACGACGAGCATTACCCGCCGCGGCCGGCGGGTGCGCTGGAGCGCAAGCCCCGCGCTCGCAGCAGCGAGGAGCGGGAGTTCCTTGCGATCGGCGAGGGCGCTGAGCGGTGGCTGAAGCGCGCCGCTGCGGAGGGGACGCAACGGATCCGTCGCAAGATGGCCGAAGCGGTCGATCTGGCCAAGCTCCATGGCACCGGGCCCGTCAATGAGGCATTGGAGCGGTGCGCCAGCTACGGCCGGTTCGCCGACGGTGACCTGGCCAGCATCCTTGCCCACCAGCAGACCGCGACCGTGATCCCGCTGCCTGCGCGCCGCTCAGAGGACCGCTCGCTGCAGACCTCGACCCGCAGCTGGGAGGGATTCGGCCGATGAACGCCCCGATGCTCGTTTCCCAGCTCGAAACCGAGGCGGTCAGAGCCGTTCTGGGGCCCTGCGCGATCGTGTCGCAACCGATCCGTCGCCCGCCAGCGGACCAGATCGCGCGGATCGCAGGTGAGCGATGACCGTCAAGCCGCCAGCCCCGCCGCCGCTCCCCGACGAGCTCGAGCGGCTGTTGCATCGCCTCAGACTCCCATACGTCGCCGCACAGCGCCCGATGTGATCGCAACCGCGACTGCGCAACGCTGGGACCACGCAGAAGTCCTCAGAGTGCTGCTCGCCGAGGAAGCCGCGGGGCGCGACCAGGCGACGATCCGGACACGCCGACGCGCCTCCGGGCTACCGGCCGGCAAGACATTCGACGCCTGGGAACCCGATCGGTCCGTAATCCCCGCCGCGACCCAGCAGGCGCTCCGCACGCTGGAATGGATCGACCGCGCCGAAGTGCTGTGCGTCTGCGGCCCGTCCGGGACCGGCAAGAGCCACCTCATCGAAGCGCTCGGGCACCTCGCGATCGACAAAGGCCGCACCGTTGCGTGGCACACCCCAGAGACACTCGCGCAACTCCTGCGCCGCCACCGCGTCGACGACAGCGTCAACAAGGCGATCAGCAAGCTGATCCGCGTCGATCTTCTCGTGATCGACGATGTCGGCCTACTCCCGATCTCCACCGACGCCGCCGAAGCCCCTGTTCCGCGTCGTCGATGCCGCCTACGAGAAACGCTCGATCGCGATCAGCTCGAACATCCAGCCATCCGGCTTTGACGAGCTGATGCCCAAGAGTCTCGCGACCGCGACCGTCGAGCGGCTACTGCACCACGCGCACGTTCTGAGCACGAAGGGAACGCAGGCGCATATCGCTTGACGGACGGCCCGGGATCCGGCTCGTGGCCGGGTGGGGGCGGATCGTCGCCGGGCGGGTCGTCGGGTAGCGGGATCTTGAGGTGGATCTCGACGCGCCAGCCGGTGACGCGGATCTTCTCGACGACGAGTCGCAGCAGGCGTCGACGGCCGTCGACGTCGAGGTCGTCCAGCGAGGCGGCGACCTGCTCGGCGAAGCCGGCGAGCCGGCGGCGTAGGCGGTTCTCGGTCGCGAGCTCGGCGCTGCGCTTGGTGAGCGTGGTCTTCTCTTGGGCGAGTTGGTCGCGGCGGGCGGTGAGGGCGGCGGTGCGTCGGGTGAGCTCGTCAAGGTCGAGCAGTTCGGCCTGGTAGGCGTCGAGCAGCCGGGTGCGCTCGCGCTCGTTGCTGTCCAGGGCGCGAGCGAGCCGTTTGAGCTGAGCGGCGACCAGCTCGTTCTCGTCGGCCGGGGTGCCGGCGATCACGGCACGCTCGCCCGCGATGAGCTGGCGGGGATCGAGCAGCACCTGGCGGACTTGAGCCCAGACGTACTGGTCGAGATCGTCGGCACGGATGTTGCGCTCCGGGCAGCGCACCTCTGACGAGTGAGCGCGCAGCACGTCGTGGCCGCGGCAGTATTAGTAGCGGTGCCAGATGCCGTTGCGCCCGCGCATGCGGTGACAATTGCAGCCGAGGTGACAGTGACCGCACTCGATCAGGCCGCGCAGAAGCCACACGCCCCACTCCGCGCCGCGCGGGTTCCACTTCGAGTTGTCACGGCTGATCTGCTTGACATGGTCGAAGGTGTCACGGTCGATGATCGCGGGCACCGATGGGGATCCACTCCTCGCGCGGGCGCTCGCGGTGGCGGGTCTTGCGGTTGCGCGCGCCGCGCGGGCCGTTGCCCTCCAGCGACTCGCGGCGGTTGTAGTAGACGGTGCCGATGTACGCCTCGTTGTTGAGCAGCCTGGTGATCGTAGAGGTACCCCACGTTGGCTTGCCGGTGGGCGAGGGGATCCCGCGGTCGAGCAGGTCAAGCGCGATCTGCCGGATCGATCGTCCCTTCTCGACGTAGGCGTCGAAGATGGCGCGCACGATCTCGGCCTCGGGTTCGAAGATCTCGATCCGTGCCGGGCCGCCGTCGGCCGGGATGACGCGGCCGTGGCCGTAGGAGGTCTTCCAGAACGGGATCTCGCCCTGCCGGGCGCGGTAGAGCTTCCCGCGCCGGTAGCGCTCGGCGATCTTCGCCCGCTCGTACTCGGCGATCACGCCCTGCATCTGCACCAGCAGCGTCGCCTGCGGGTCCTCGCCGTGCGCGGGGCCCCCGAGGAACCGGACGCTGACCCCGAACCGCTCGAGTTCTTCGATGATCAGCACCTGGTAGGTGTTCTTCGATGATCAGCACCTGGTAGGCGTAGACGCGCGCGAGCCGGTCCGCGGCCAGGCAGATCACGCCGTCGAACACGCCGGCCTCGGCCGCGTCCCGCAGGCGGTCCAGCGCTGGGCGGTCAAGCCGCGCGCCGGAGTAGCCGTCGTCGATGAACTCCTCGATCACCTCATGTCCATCCGCACCAGCCGCGGTCCTGAGCGCCTCAAGCTGCGAACTGATCGTGCCACGCTCCTGCTGGCGCTCGGTTGACCACCCGCGCGTAGAGCGCGACCCTCACTGTCCCACCACCCGCAGCTGCCGACCGTGAGTGTCACGATCGAGCAGGACGGCGTATGTGTCACGTGTCACGTGGATCCTCCGCGCCGCACCACGCTGGCCGTGGCGCGCCGATCACCGACGCCAGGAACGCGGGCTCGGCCACAGGCCACGAGATCAGCCCGGCCAGTCCGCGTCTCTCGAACCGGCGCGCCGCCAGCAGCTCGCCCTGATCGCCACCGGCGAGCACGATCTCGCGCAACTGCTCGTAGTCGGCCTGCGCCGGCTCGGCGATCGGCCAGAACCGCTCGCTCACCCGCGTCCCCCGAGCGCCTTCTCGACCGTGCGCCGGTGAAGCCTCACCCCCAGAACTGCCTCCAGCTCCGAGGCGAGCTCCGCCCCGGAGGCGCCGGGCCGCTCCCGATGGCGCGTCTGCAGGAACGCCAGCACCTCCGGCGAGAGCTTCACCGGACCGCGCCGTCCAGGCCGCTCGTCCAGCAACCCCACCATCCCCGCGCGCTCGACGCCGCCTGCACCAGATAGAACGACGCGCGCGAGTACCCGTGCGCGTCCGCCGCCGCGGTCGCGCTCTGCCCGTCGACCACATGCGCGCGCAGCATCTCGTACTTCACCTGCACCTTGTCGAAGGGCGCGAAGAACTCCGGATGCGCGCGGAACGGTTCGCCGATGACCGCGTCGGGCGACGGGTGCAGCAGCCCGGCCTGCTCCAGCGCCCGATAGCGCCCCGAGGCCGCCATCCCGACTCACCCACCTCCCGCCGGCTGCTGTCCAGTCATGACCGCCGCTTGTCGTGATCCATCGCTGCTGTTCATCGATAATCGCCGCACATAGCATGATGGTTGCTGCGGACGGAACACTTTGCGGTGCATATCTCTGGACTATGCGGCCTTCTTCGCTAGGAGCGTGGGTCAGTAATACTCAGTCTCATTAACGACGCTCTGAGAGCCGTTCTGCGGCCATCCGAGCGATCGCCGCTGATGAATTGATCCCCTGAAACGGGCCAAAACGGCGCTCTGCGGGCATTGTGACCCACGCTCCTAGACACTTTCTGGTCCTTCACTGGCCGGTCCCGCACGCCGCAGGCGCCTGCGATGCCCCGGTCTGCGGTACAGCTCGGCGTCCTGCACGGTCAGCTCCCGCGCGAGAACGCTGCGGTAGTTCAGGGTTGCGTTCCCTTCGTGATCACCGACGGCCAAGACAGCTACCGGCTCGCCCAGGACGGGCTGGTGTGGATCGGCTGTGACGAGGTCTCATACGGCGCCGAGCACAAGTTCCTGACCTGCGTCGCCGATCACCGGCAGGGCCGGATCGTGTGGGCCGCACCGGGCGCAACGCCAAGATGTTGCAGGCGTTCTTCGACGGGCTCACAGACGAGCAGCGCTCCTCGATCAAGGCCGTCTCGATCGACATGTCCGCCGGGTATGAGAAAGCGATCCGCGACTCGGTCCCTGACGCCCAGGTGTGCTTCGACCCGTTCCATGTCTGCCAGTTGGGCTCCCGCGCGACCGACCAGGTCCGCCGCGCCGAGTACAACAAGCACGGCCGCTCCGGCACCGACACGGGCAAGGGGATCAAAGGCGTGCGCTACAGCCTGCTCAAAGACCCCGCCAAGCAGACGACGCAGCAGCTGCTCCGCCTCTGCGAGGTGCAGCAGACCAACAAGCAGATGTTCCGCGCCGCGCTGCTCTACGGCGAGCTGCGCTACCTCTACAAAGTCCCCAAGCACCAGGCCACCGAGCGCCTGGACGCGTGGCTCGCGTGGGCGCAGCGCTCCCGTCTGAAACCGTTCGTCAAGCTCGCGCGCACGATCCGCAAACACAAAGCCGGCGTGCTCGCCGCGGTCGAGCTCGGGATCAGCAACAAACGCCTCGAAGCCCTCAACAGCAAGGTACGGCTGATCTCACACCGCGCGTACGGATTCCACTCGGCCGACGCGCTGATCGCGATGATCTACCTCTGCTGCGCCGGCATCCAGATGCCCCCCTCACCGATGAGTCACCCCCAAACCGAGAGGAGAGCCTGATAACTACGGCTCTCCGGGCATGATCGGGGGTGACGACACACGAACACGCGTTTTCTTTCTGGCCCTCCGAACCGCGTCACCCGTATTCCGCCACGACGCTCGCTCGACCCCGGGATGACCCGGTGCGCACGCACGGCAAACGGCGCAACGAGAAGGGAATGGAGCAGGCAGCTCCCCGGCACGCCACGACCCCCGTCAACGCGGGCAGCGACCCCGACGCCCCCCAACGACGCCCTATGGGGCGAGTCTCGCCATGATCATCCGGATGCGCCTGCGCGCAGGCGCGGCCATCCCTGGCCGCTTGAGCACGCATCCGCTGTGCCCACGATCGCCGGGCACGGGGCCCAGCGAGCAGTCCACAACCCAGCAGCAGAGGCGCACGCGACTTCCACCCTCCGCTCCGACGACCAAAAGCCCTGCTCAGGACGGAATCTCGATCGAGAGTCACCCCCGATCATCCACGGAGCCCCATAACTACGCCACCCACAAGCACGAGAACGTGAACAACTGGCTCGCCAAGCATCCCCGGTTCCACCTGCACTTCACCCCGACCTCAAGCTCGTGGTGCAACCTTGTGGAGCGGTTCTTCGGGAAGCTGACCGACAAAGCAATCCGCCGCGGCGTGTTCCACTCCGTCCCGGACCTGATCACCGCGATCGAGGCGTACCTTCAGGCGAACAACGAGAACCCCGAACCGTTCGTATGGACCACAACCGCCGAGCAGATCCTCAAGAGAGTCCGCCGCGGTCGCGTCACCCTCGATGCAATCACCAACTAAAACCGAGACACGACACTAGTGAATAAGTAGTGATGAGTGGTGAGGACAAATGCGGATTCGGATGGCTGGACCAAGTGGTTAGGCGGTCGGGCGCATCGCGCAAGGTCCTACGCTAGCGGCGTCAGGCGACGGGACGAACCTCGGCCTCGCTCCAGCGATCGCGGTTTAGTTCGTAGATCTCGCTGAGAATGGACTCAACGTCATAGGTCAGCGACCAGTCCGGATAGTCTGCGCGGAAAGCGCTGAGGTCGCCGATCCACCACTGGTGATCGCCGACGCGGCCGCGATCCACGTAGCTCCATGTCAGCGGGCGGTCAGCAACGCGTTCGCAGAGCGAGATCGCCTCAAGCATGGAACAGTTGACGCCACGTCCTCCGCCGATGTTGTATACGACGCCGGATCGTGGCGCTCGCGCGACATGTTCGAACGCAGCGACGAGATCTGCACTATGAATGTTATCTCGGACCTGCTTGCCTTTGTAGCCAAACACACGATAGGGTCGACCGGTCGCTGTGCACTGCATCAGGTAGGCCAGGAAACCGTGTAGCTCAGTGCCCGAGTGTCCAGGACCGGTCAGGCAGCCACCGCGGAACGCAACGGTGCGCAATCCGAAGTAACGCCCATACTCCTGGACGAGGAGGTCGGCGGCCGTCTTCGAAACACCGAAGAGGCTGTGGGTGCTCGCATCAATCGTCATGCTCTCGGGGATGCCGTTAAACCAGGCGTGGTCCTCGGGTAGGTCGTAGCGAAGTGGTAGTTCAACAAGCGGGAGCTGGTTCGGCGTGTCGCCGTAGACCTTGTTGGTGGAGGTGAAAATAAACGTCGCCTCGGCCGCATGTTGTCGGACCGCCTCGAGCAGCACGAGCGTCCCCTGTGCGTTTACCGAGAAATCGGTCATGGGTTCGCGAGCTGCCCAGTCGTGAGAGGGCTGGGCCGCGGTGTGAATGACCAAGTCGAGCGACGCCCCGAGCCTCCGAACGAGCGTGTTGATCGTACCGGCGTCGCGGATGTCCGCATCCACATGCTCGTAACCCCGAAGATCACGCATCAGACGCTCACCCATCCAGGCGGTTGACGCTTCGTCCCCGAAGAAGACCCTTCGCATGTCGTTGTCGACGCCGACGACATCCCAACCCAGGCCGTGGAAGTGTCTGACGGCTTCGGATCCGACGAGTCCGTTGGAGCCTGTGATGAGGGCGGTACTCATGGACGAGGATCAATCTGGTCGTCTGAAGCCATAGCACCCATTCTGACGTACGCAGAGCCATTCTGACAGACGCGGAGCGATTCTGAAGTACGCGGACCAGGTGATGCCTCGGCTCCCACCCCGATGTGGACATGAACCGGGATTGGCCACCGGGACACTTCGCGCTGGCCCAGCGCCGGACGCCACTCCAGCCAGCAGCGATCACGCGCGGCGATGCTGGCTATGGCGCAACGCCTCCCAGCCCCGTCGCTCGAAGCGCGCGCGCAGTCGCGGTCCATCGATTGTCGCGAGGAAGACCGGGGGATCCCAGGAACCGTCTTCGGCGGTGCTGCCTGGCGGAACGAGCTGTGGGCCGCCGAGCCGTTGGTGCAGCGCGAAAATCTCGAAGCCGCTGTCCTCCAGGCGGCGAGTGACTTCGGTCGGATAACGTGCCATCTCCTCGAAGAGGACGTCGCGTATCGCCGCGGCGCTCAACAATCCCTCGGCACCGTCCAAGACTGCCAGCTCGTGTCCCTCTACGTCGAGCTTCAAGACACCGATCGGGTCGGAGATCACCGCGTCTAGCCGCGTCGTCTCGACCTCGTGCCTGCGCTCATCGTGTTCGATCGTCCCTTGATCGACCAGCCGGCTCGTGCCGCGATTGGCGTGGAACGAGGGAGGTGTCGCCATCGTCGCCATCCCAACCCGGCGCGACACCGCGACGTCGTAAGTCTCGATGGGCGCCAATGGCTCCTGTCCGTTCCAGCGGCGCGCATTCCGCGCCAGCAGGGCGAAAACTGCAGGCTGGGCTTCGAAGCTAAGGACGTGGCCATCGGGCCCTGCTGCGGTTGCCAGCACGTTGGTCATGTGCCCGATGTTCGCGCCGACGTCAGCCGCACGCTCGCCCGGGTCAGCCAGTCGGAAGAGCGCCTCCGTGGCAAGCAGGTCGTAGAGGCCCAACCGCAGGATGCTGCTGCCAATCGTGTCGCTGGGCCAGCACTCGATCATTGACCCCCACGGAAGCTCAGCGAGAAAGGTTTCGTCAGGCGCCCAGCGACGGCGGACGCCACTGAGCCGCCGCAGCACCTGACGGGGCCGAAACACGTACTGCGGCTTGTTCAGGACGCTTGGCTTGCCCACAGTGCCTTCCCATCCTTCACGATTGCTCGAGACCTGAGCTTCGCCGCCGTTTGCCGCGGTTGTAGGCCCACGCCACAATGGTCGCGAGCAACGTTACCCCCCCCACGCCCGATACAAGCCCGGGCCAACGGTCGGCGGCCACAGCAACCGCTGATCCTAACGCCGAGAGCGGATCGTTCGAGCGGTCACCGGCACTGTCACTTGCGTTTCCGCTGGCGGCGCGGTTTGGTCGCCGGAAAGCGTTCATCTGGAGCCCCGATTGGTTCGGATCCACGTCGACGAGGTGATCGAGCAAAGCCCGACCGTCCGAGCCGGAGGCCATAAGGGCACGCACAGCCGCTCGGGGAACCGGCCCGCCAGCGCCGCGGCGGTCGCTGAATGCGCGTTCGCGGTCCGGCCCCGGGATCGCCTCGCAGCCCTGGTCCACGGCCGCGGTGCCTGCGGGAGCTTGGCAGCTCTGCGCCGCCAGCGCGGAGGCGGGAGCGAGTCCCGCGGCCGCAAAGCACGCGACGGTCGCGCCCCGCAGAATCCTTATCATCCGCGGCATGCCGGCTCCCGCGAGTGAGATGGCCGCAGTCGAGGACGGGATTCGGGCCGGCGACCGCTCGCTGGCGGTTCGGCGCGTCCTAGCCTATTGCGTCGCCGCCACTGCGAGCTCTTATTACGCCCTCCGGGGGGGCTCGTACGACATAGTGCTGCGCCAGGCCGAAGCAATTGTGATCTGGTTGATCCTCGCAGTGGGTCTGCTGTTTGGGTTTTTCCCCCGCCGCCGGCTTCCCTCTTTCGCGAGGGTGCCGATCTGCGCGATCGCTCTCTTGACGGTATGGACGGCGCTGAGTCTGGCCTGGACGACCAGTGACGAGCGCACATTAGCCGAGGTTGCGCGGCTACTCCATTATTGCGGCCTCGTGCTCCTCGTGTGGTGTCTCGTCGACCGAACCACGTGGGAGTCTGCCGCCAGCGGGCTTGCCACCGCCGCGTTCCTGGTTTGCGTGGTCGCTCTGTCGAGCCGACTAGTCCCCGAGCTCTTTCCCGCGAGCGATGTCGCTCGGGTACTTCACACCCGGCGCCTGGACTATCCGCTCAACTACTGGAACGGGGTGGCCGCGTGGGCTGGCATGTCTATCACGATCGCGCTGGCCTACTCCGGGCATGCGCGCAGCCTCGTAGTGAGGCTCGTATGTCTTGGGGCGGTCCCGATCTGCGCCACGACCCTGTACCTAACCTATTCGCGCAGCGGGATCGCGGGAACGTTGGTAGGGGTCGTGGCTGTGGTCGCGCTCAGCCGGAACCGCTGGGTGACGGCCTTGCACGCGGTAGCGGCGGGCGCCGCGACGCTTCTCGTGGTCGTCGTGATCCGAAGCGCCCGTGAGATCGCCGAGGGGCGAGGTGGTGGAGGCGCCGGGACTGTCGGCTTAGCCCTGGCGTTCGCTGCCGCGGTCTGCTCCGCTGCGGCATGGTTCACCTGGCGGGTGGGCGGCAGCGAGCGTTGGCGCCTTTCGAGGGGCGCAACCCGCGTAGCGCTAGCGGCCGGCGTTGCCGCCACGCTCGTGGTGGTGGGCGCGGTCACGGTCGCCTACGGATCCCGTGTCTGGAAGAAGATCAGCGACCCGAACGCCGTCGGCGTTACAACCGATCCCGCCATCGGGGTATCGAACTTCAGAAGCGCTCGCTCCTTGAAGTGGAGCTCGGCTCTGGACACCTTCGTAGCGCACCCGCTCACGGGCACGGGCGCCGGTACGTCCGAGTTCCGGATCAACAAAGCGGGCGAAGTAGACGTCGTCCGCAATACCCATTCGCTCTACCTCGAGCAGTTAGCGGAGCTGGGCCTTCCTGGGCTGCTGCTGACGCTGGCTTTCTTCGCAGGTCTGGGCCTATCGGCTCTCCGAGCGAGGTCCGGCCTCAGGCCCGCGGGACTTGGGACGACGGCCGGCTTCCTTGCTGCATTCACGGTGTACCTCGTCCATGCCGGCGTGGACTGGATGTGGCAGATGACTGCCGTCAGCACCTTCGCGATCGCCGGCGCGGCGGTCGTGGCGACCGCGACCAGTCAATCCCCTTCACGCGGGGGCCGTTGGCTCAGAGTCGCGGCGGCGGCGGCGGCGATCGCGGCCTCCCTTGTGCAGGTACCGGGGGCAGTCTCCAACGCGCGAGTCCGAGACAGCCAGGCCGCGTTCTCGCGCGGCGACCTCGGATCTGCTTGGTCGGCCGCGACCGACGCTATCGCGGCCGAGCCGTGGGCGGCGACTCCATACGCCCAACGCGCAGTCCTTGCAGAGTCGACCGGCGCGCTCCAGCCCGCGAGGACAGACGTGCTGCGAGCGATCGCCCGGGAGCCTGAAAACTTTCGTTTCTACCTGCTACTAGCGCGGATGGAGGCCGAGCTCGGAGCGCCACAGCAGGCGCTGGCCGCATATCGGAAAGCTCGGGAATTACGGCCGGCATCACCGTTCGTCGCGGCCCGCTAGCAGTTGTCATCCGGGCAGCACTCTTGCGTGGGGATCGTCGGGAAGCAGGGACAGCCCCTCGGGGGCGAGCGCCACGAGGTTCGAGTACGAAAAATACTCGAGCGACCGCTCGTAGCTCAACCGGTGGAGCCCATCGCCCATCAAGACGCGAACCTCATACCCGTAGTCGCCAAGCATCCTGATCGCCTCTGCGAGGGTGCTTCGGGCCGCTAGCCATGGGCGGTTGTACTCGAACTGGATCACGGGAATCGCAGCGAGCCCCAGCAGCTGCGTGGCTCCGCGCAGTACATGGAGGTCGTAGCTCTCCGCGTCGATCTTGAGCAGGTCGATTCGATCGATCCCGCGGATGCGCATCTGATCATCGAGGGTTGACGTCTCCACCGCGGCGCTGACCGAAGCCGCGGCTTGATCGCGCGTGACAAGCGATGACAGCTCACCGCCCTCGGGTTCTTCGATGAATGGGAGCATGCCCGCGCGGTCCGCGAGCGCAAGCCGGGAGATCTCCACGCGAGGGTTCTCTCCGAGCCTCGACTCGAGGACTCGGCGCGCGCTGACCGAGGGCTCGAAGGCGACTAGCCTTACGTCAGGGCCTACCCGCTGCAGGAATCGCCTCACATCAGCGACCTACGTTGGCCCCCACGTCGACCACCGTGCTGCATCGCCCGGCGCAGGCGTCGATGAGCCAATGCTCACCGTTCCTGTCCGCATCGAATCCGGCCATGAGGGCGCCGGCAATCACCTGCTGAGAAAGGTTTCGGAGCCGAATCGCGGCGCGGACGGCCGGGCGGGCACTGCCCAGGCTGCGAGCCGACCGCACGGCGGTTGCCGCAAGTCGGTTGCGAGAACGCTCGGAGCGGGTCAACGGATGCGACGATCGGACGATCCGTTGGTCGGGCCATGCGACTCGCCCTCACGCCAAGTCAGGCGCTTCGAGCGTCGGCGGACGTCCGCGGCCTGATATCATATTGCTTGAACTCGGCTTCCGGGCCTGCCCCGTGGTCCTTGATCCAAGTCAGATCGCCGATGTGGTGCCACTTGAGCCGAAACCGTCGCGGCATGTGACCGGAGCTCACACCGCGCGCCCGCATGTCCGCGAGGAGCTGACCACCGATGTCATAGCACAGCAGACGCGGGCGACCCGGGAGGCCGTGCTTGGCAAAGGCGAACGACGATGAGACTCGTTCCCTCAACGAACTGCGGACGCAGAAGAGCCACGTCGGCAGCGACTCGCCGATGTCCACAACGGCGCCACCCACTGGTTCAGGCCGATTCTCATATGAAAAAGGCTTCTCCCCAGCCACCAAGAACATGCGGCTCTCCTCCTCGTTTGGGGGTGACTTGCGCGCCTCGACCGTGGCGAATCGCCTGCTATCACGCAGGTTCTGCGACGACATCAGGGTCTCGGAACTTGCGCACATCTCGCCGCGCGGCGAGCACGACGCCATCCGCGCCCATCGCGCCCGGCATCCATGCGTCGTCGGGCGCCCCCGCTCGCACGCACCCGCTCCCGGCACAAAGCACAGCACGGCGCGCGGGTCGGCCAAGTGCGCATCTTGCGAGCATGCCCGCATGGGGACCAAGAGCCCTCGGCGAGGAGGAGCCACCGAACTTGCCGGCTGACGGGTTCTGCTCAAAGTGCCCAGCGCACGCCGAAAAACCGAACAACGGCAGCATTGAAGGGCGAAGCGAGGCTGATCGATCCTTGCAACGCCTCGGCGCATCAAGGCCCCGCGCACGGCGACGGCTTACGGCGCCCTACGGGCGAGTCCTCGCATCGATCATCCAGACATCACGGCGCGGCATCCATGCCGCTTGATCCCCCGCCCGGCACCGATCCCACCACGCAGCTGGCCGCCCAGCAGCCCCGATTCACCCCCAAACGACGAGGAGTCCCGAACATGCTGGGATGGCGCTGCATCCAAGCCACAAGATCGGCCAGCCAGTCGAGGCCGATGAAGATCATATCGTCGTGCACGGCCACCCAGAAGTCGCTGCGAAGCTCGGAGAACGCCCAGTCATACCAGTCGCTCTGCCCGCGGGACTCCGTGATCACCGCGAGCGGTAGTCGACTCCGCGCGTCAATTATGACTTGCTGGGTCTGTCGGCCGACCCGTTGTCGGCGACCAAGATGCTGTAATTCGGATAGCGGGTCGTCGCGGCCAGCGTTCGAAGAGTCAGCTCGAGCGCGTCGGCGTTGTTCTTGGTCGTTATGAAGACAGTCACCGTGGGCGCATCGGCGGGGGCCTTCGACATCATCGCCAGCGGCCTGGCGGCTAGCGCCTTGCCGGCGACCGTGGAGAGGTACCTGGCCTTGCGGAGCTGAAAAGACGCGCGCGCATCCACGGGCGGACTCTATCCGATGCTCTGGAACGCGCGACCCTCGGCGTCTAATCGGCCACGGATACCGGTCTTTCGCCCGAGGCAGTGGCATTACCAGGCCCGGTGGGCGTGGAGCATCGCCTATTTGGTCCGCCATCAGACCCGTGTATTGGCGGGGCGTCGTGATCGGGCTCTCGGCCCTCAGGAATCCGCTGGATGGATTTATCAGGAATTGGTCTATGAGCTCCAGCCAGACAACCTGAATAGAGAGTGGCGGTGGTCGGGCGGGAGCACAGTCTCTCTCGCTCGCACGCTCGAGCTCAGCGGCCATGGATAGGTCATCTCGGTCGATATCGACCGCAGCCATTGCAGTGCCAAGCATGACCGGATCATTGACGTCACGGGGATAGCTCGTCACCCTCGACTCTCGCAGAAGTGCGCCGGATTTTGCGCCAACGGCAGCACGTTGGGGATTCACGATGGCAACCATGCGGCCGAGCAAGTAGCTAAAGGAGCAACTGTCAAATGTTGTGGATTCGGCAATGAAGGATGATCAGGCGGCGACCCTCTCGTCCGTCGTGGTTTCGTCGTCAGTGACCTTGATCCCGTCCTTGAACGTCACGCCGTCGAGCACGTCGCCGACGAGCTCGTGGCCGTTGCACCGCCGCCAGCGCTCCTGGGCGGCGTCCAAGAGCTTGTAGGCCATCGCGAGCGCGGCCTTCTTGGAGCCGGCGCCCTTGGTGACCTTGGTGCGCAGCTTGACGGTCGCGAAGCTGCTCTCGATCGGATTCGTCGTGCGCAGGTGCCGCCAGTGCTCGGCGGGGAAGTCGAAGAACGCGGTGAGCGCGTCCCAGTCCTTGTCGAGCTTCGCGACGGCCTTCGGGTACTTGGCGTCGAACTCGGCCCGGAACCGCTCCAGCGCTTTGCACGCGTCGGCGCGGGTGGGCGCCTCGGCCATCTCGTGCAGCAGGCTCTTCGCGCGCGGCTGCAGCCGCTTCGGGACCGCGTCGAGCACGTTCGCTGTCTTGTGCACCCAGCAGCGCTGCTCGCGCGCGCCGGGGAACACGCTGCGCAGCGCCGCCCACGCGCCGAGCGCCCCGTCGCCAGTCACGAGCTTCGGCTCGTTCATCCCCCGGTCGCGCAGATCGCGGAACACCGCCGCCCACGAGTCCTCACTCTCGCGGTAGCCATCCTCCACGGCGAGCAGCTCCTTCTCGCCGTCCTCACGGACGCCGATCACGACCAGCAGGCAGAGCTTCGAGTCCTCACCGAGGCGGACAGCCACGTTGACGCCGTCGACGAACAGGTAGGCGTAGCGGTGAAAGCGCAGCTCTCGGGTGCGGAACGCGGCGTGCTCGGCCTGCCACTGCTCGGTCAGCCGCTGGATCGAGCTCGACGATAGCCCCGACGCGTCCGCGCCCAGCAAATCTGGGGCTCCGTGGATGATCGGGGGTGACTCTCGATCGAGATTCCGTCCTGAGCAGGGCTTTTGGTCGTCGGAGCGGAGGGTGGAAGTCGCGTGCGCCTCTGCTGCTGGGTTGTGGACTGCTCGCTGGGCCCCGTGCCCGGCGATCGTGGGCACAGCGGATGCGTGCTCAAGCGGCCAGGGATGGCCGCGCCTGCGCGCAGGCGCATCCGGATGATCATGGCGAGACTCGCCCCATAGGGCGTCGTTGGGGGGCGTCGGGGTCGCTGCCCGCGTTGACGGGGGTCGTGGCGTGCCGGGGAGCTGCCTGCTCCATTCCCTTCTCGTTGCGCCGTTTGCCGTGCGTGCGCACCGGGTCATCCCGGGGTCGAGCGAGCGTCGTGGCGGAATACGGGTGACGCGGTTCGGAGGGCCAGAAAGAAAACGCGTGTTCGTGTGTCGTCACCCCCGATCATGCCCGGAGAGCCGCAAATCTCTGAGCGCGGGCCCGAAGTCGCCGGTCGAGAGCCCGTGCAGGTACAGAATCGGCAGCACCTCGGTCACCTTCGGCGACCGCCGCGCGTACGCCGGCAGGATCCGCGAGCCGAACCGCTTGCGCTCCCCCGTCTGCGCATCGACACGCTTGTCGTTGACCCGCGGCGCCCGGATCGGCACCGTGCCCGAGCCGACCGTCAGCTTGCGCTCCTGCGCCTTCCCGTTACGGACCACCAGCCGCTTGCCGTCCTCGCCGACCTACTCGACGAACGACGACACGTACTCGTCAACCTCGGCCTCAAGCGCCGCCGCGATCATCCGAAGCGCGCCCTCCCACGCGAGATCATCCAGCGCGACCCGCACCTCGTTGTCCTCCCCGACAGGGAGCCTGCGAACATCCACCATGGCGTGCCTTCCTGCCGGCCAACGCCGGCTTCGGTCTTCAATCAACCGGGAAGGTACGCCGCCTTCCTCTTCACGCGTATCCACAACTTCTGGGTATAGCTCTAGCTAAAGATGTGGCCGCGTATGTTTCAAGTTGACCGCCGTCGCGAGCGATACATCGCGACCAATATCCGGTCGGGTTTTCTGCGGCGCATCTACTGATGGCGACGTTGCTTTATGGGCGGAACTTCGCCGGTTGGCCAAGATCTGCCGGTCCTGTTGGCCGCTCGAGCGCGTCGGTGTCGCTCTTGGTCATCGAAGCAATGGCCGTAAGGCGACTCCCCGGCGACCCTGCGAGGTGCTCGCCTTGCCGGAGCATTTCAAGTGCTTTGGCGCCTCCAGGGGTGGGGTCGGCCGACCACGGGCACGCAGAGGTACTACCGTTCGACCTGTGTGCGGCGTCTGCGGTTCCACGCGCGACCGGCGGGGTGACATGGTCGCCGCCATGAACGCCGCGATGGTGCACCGCGGGCCGGATGACGCCGGAGTCCACGTCGACAGCGAGAGCGGCGTCGCCCTGGGCGCGCGCCGCCTCTCGATCATCGACGTAGCGGGCGGCCATCAACCGCTCGCCAATGAGGACGGGACGGTCTGGGCTGTCTTAAACGGGGAGATCTACAACCATCCCTCCCTCCAGTGCCGTCTCCGCGCGCGTGGCCATCGGCTCGCCACAAGTGCCGACACCGAGGTGCTCGTGCATTTGTACGAAGACCACGGTCCAGCGCTCGTCCACGCGCTCGAGGGGATGTATGCGTTCGCGATCTGGGACGCCAGAGAGCGACGGCTGGTGCTCGCCCGCGACCGCATGGGGGAGAAGCCGATGTTTTACGCCGAGCGGGGAGGCGATCTGACGTTCGCGTCGGAGCTCACAGCGCTGCTCGCAGGGCTTCCGGGCACGCCCGAGATCGATCCAGCGGCGCTCGACGCCTACTTCGTCCTCGGCTATGTCCCCGGCCCGGGATCGCTCGTGCGCGGGATCCGCCAACTCCCGCCGGGCCACGTGCTCAGTTGGGCTCCCGGAGCGCCGGCACGGGCCGAGAGTTACTGGGAGCCCCCTTTGGTCGAGGGTTGCTCTACCGCAATCCCTGACGGCCTAGTCGACGAGGTCGTGGAGCGCCTCGAGGCGGCCGTGCGCAGCCGGATGATCTCCGACGTGCCGCTCGGCGTTTTTCTCAGCGGGGGGCTCGACTCCACGCTGATCGCTGGCCTCGCTGCGCGCCACTCGACGGCTCCAGTCAAGACGTTCACCGTTGGCTACGACGCCGGAGAGGTGAGTGAGACCGCTCCGGCACGGCGGACCGCTACCGTGCTCGGCACAGATCACCACGAGCTCGTGCTCTCGGCCGCCGACGTCGCACAACGCGTCCCCAAGCTGCTGACCGCCCTCGACCAGCCCGTCGCCGATCCCGCGCTGGTGGCGCTGCACGGCGTGGCGGAGCTCGCGCGGTCGCACGTGACCGTCGCGATTGGCGGCGAAGGAGCCGACGAGTTCTTCGGCGGCTACCCACGCTACCGCTGGCTTCACCGAGCCGAGCAGCTCGGAAGCGTCCTGCCTGCCGCTGCGGGACGCGCCGGAGCGGCTGCCCTCCGGGCGCTGCCCGTGCCGGGGCGCATCCGCCGGCTCGAGGACGTGCTCCGTCCGCAGACCGCTGCCGAGCGGCACCTCGATTGGGTGACCGGGGGCCGCCGTCACATGCGAGAGACGCTCTATGGTCCACAGTTGGGCGCCTGGCAAGCAGATTCGTCCAATCTTCTCGACCTCAACGGCCTCGCCGGTCCAGAGCGCTCTACATCCGTTGCCGGGCGGTTCATGCGCCTCGATCAGCGCCAGTGGCTCCCCCACGACGTGCTCACGAAGGCTGATCGCGCAGGGATGCTCGTCTCGCTGGAGATCCGTACGCCCTACCTGGAGCGGGAGCTCGTGGAGCTTGCCGCGACGGTGTCGCCGGCCGTGCACCTCCGTGGCGGCGGCAAGTACCTGCTGCGGGCGGCCACGAAGCAGCTACTTCCCCAGGCCGTGTGGCCCCGCGCAAAGACGGCCTTCCGGGTGCCGCTCGCGGTATGGCTTGCTGGCCCGCTGCGCCAAGCCGTCGACGCGCAGCTCGAAGGGGGACGCCTCTACGCCGACGGCTGGTTCGATCGCGATCGGGTCCGAGTGCTGGTCGACGAGCATTCGACTGGTGCCCGGGACTGGAGCCTGACTCTCTGGCCGCTGCTCGGACTCGGCCTCTGGCTCGACACGGTGCTCGGTTCCCGTGGCGGCTAGCAAGCCACGCGTACTCGTTCTGACCCCGGACTATCCGCCCACTCGCGGCGGGATCCAGCACTTGGTACATCGGTTGGTCTCCAACCTCGCCCGCATGACGGTCCGCGTTCTGGCGCCCGGCGCTGCCGGTTTCGAGATCGCCGACCGCGCGGAAGGGCTCGACGTCGTCCGCGTGGGCACGATGCTTCCGCGTCGCACGGCCTTGGCAGTCATCACCTGCCGTGCGCCGCTGGAGGCCGCCCGCTTCCGTCCTGACGTGATCCTCAGCGCGCACGTGGTCATGAGTCCCGGCGCCCGGGCCGCGGCCCTAGCGCGACGCACCCCGATCGTGCAGTATTTGTACGCCGACGAGGTTCGGCTGCGCCCCGGCCTCGTCCGCTCGGCTCAGCGCCGCGCCCGCGCGTCGATCGCGATCTCGCGTTACACCCGGGGGCTCGCCCTCGGGGTCGGTGGCGACCCGGCCCGACTCATGCTCATCGCGCCGGGGGTCGACGTGGGTCCGCCGTTTCCTAGCGGCCCCAGGGATGGACCGCCGACGATCGTCACGGTCGCGAGGATCCAAGAGCGCTATAAGGGCCACGACGTCCTGGCGCGCGCGCTTCCGCTCGTCCTCAGCCGCGTGCCGGACGCGCGCTGGGTGGTGATCGGGTCGGGTCCACTGCGCGGGGCCATAGAGAGCTTGGCGGCCGCGACCGGAGTAAGCGAACAGGTGGTGTTCACGGGGTCGATCGGCGACACCGATCGCGACGCTTGGCTCGACCGCGCGCACGTCTTCGCCATGCCAAGCCGGATCCCGTCCGGCCTCGGCAGCGGGGAGGGCTTCGGAATCGCCTATCTGGAAGCCGGCGCCCACGGGCTGCCGGTGGTGGCGGGGAACGTCGCCGGGGCTCTCGACGCGGTGACCGACGGAGAGACTGGCGTGCTCGTCGATCCCACCGACCACGTTGCGGTGGCCGATGTGCTCACAAGCCTGCTTCTCGACCCCGATCTCGCAGCCCGGCTCGGCTGCGCCGGCCGACGACGGGCCGAGGCGTCCGCCTGGCCGGTCGCGGCGCGGAAGGTGGAAGACCTCCTGCTCGAGGTGGCCGCCGGGCGTGGCCCCCGAGCGTCCCGCTAGCTCGCCTCCGTGCGCGTCCTCCACATCGATCACACGAGTCTCGTAAGTGGCGCCGAGCGTTCGCTCCTCGAGCTCCTGCGCGCGGAGCCGGCGGCTGGGATAGCGCCGCTCGTCGCATGTCCCGGCGGCCCGCTCGCCGTGGAGGTGGCCACGCTGGGTCTTACGCGCCTTGCCCTATGCGGCACCACGGGCTCGTTCAAGCTCCATCCACTCCACACGCCGCGCGCCGGGGCCGAGGTGCTCGCAATGGCGGTGGCTACACGCATCCACGCCCGCGCGCAACGTGCCGACGTCCTTCACGCCAACACAATGCAGGCGGGCGTCGTGGCCGTGCTCGCACGCCGCCTCGGGGCGCCGCCGTGCGTTTGCCACCTGCGAGACGCCCTGCCCGACTCGAGCGCCGGTGCGGCGGTGCGGCGCTTGCTCCGTGCGGCTGACGGCCTAGTCGCGATATCGCGCCACACCGCCGAATGCCTGTCCCCTGAATGGCAAGCGCTCGGCGTGCGGATCGTCGAGAACGCCGTCGACATGACACGCTTCGACCCAGGCCGCTTAGACCGCGGCCAAGCGCGCTCCGCGCTGCAGCTCCCCGCCGACGGGCCGGTTCTCTGCATGGTGGCTCAGATCACGCCATGGAAGGCGCAGTCCGACGCCATTCGGATGCTGTCCGCCTTGCTTCCCGAGTTCCCGACAGCGCGCCTGCTTCTGGTGGGCGAAACGAAGTTCGTCTCGGGAGCGACCCGCTACGATAACCGAGCTTATCTTGCCTCCCTTCATCGGCTTGCGGAGGAGCTTGGCGTGGGAAGCGCGGTCATGTTTCTCGGGGAGCGCAGCGACGTGCAAAACGTGCTCGCGGCCTGCGACCTCGCGTTGCTGCCCTCCTGGGAGGAGCCCTTCGGCCGCAGCATGGCCGAGGCGATGGCAATGGGCCTACCGGTGCTTGCCACGAGCGTTGGCGGCCCGGCCGAAGTTGTTGTGGACGGCGTGACCGGACGCCTTCTGCCGCCCAGGGAGCCGGCCCGGTGGGCGGCGGCGGCGGCCGAGCTGCTAGGCCACCCGGCTGCCCGCGTGGAGATGGGGGCGCGGGCCCGGGCGGCCGTCGCCGAGCGCTTCGCCCCGGAGCGCCACGCTGCCGGGATGCTGGCTTCGTTTCGCGCGGCAGTCGGATTGGGCGCGGGTTGACGGCCCCGCGATCATCGTGTCGGACCGTCGGTAGAGTCCGGCGGCTTCTTGTCGCTACGGGCTTCGTGTATGACCGTCCGCAGCCGATCCCGAAAGGCCTCGCGCGAGAAGCGACACGCCCGTCGAGCGATTAGCTCCGGAGAGGATTCGATCGCGTCGCAACGGCGCAATGCGTCCAGCACGGCCTCACGGGAATGCTCGGAGAAGAAGGTGCCGTTCACCCCCTCCTCGATGGTCTCCATGGCGCCGCCACAGGCAAACGCGACGACCGGCTTGCCGGCCGCGTTCGCCTCGACCGGAGCGATGCCGAAGTCTTCGCAGCCGGGTAGGCAGAACGCGCGGCAGCTCTGAAACAGCGCCCTGACCTCTGCGTCTGAGAGCCGGCCGTGGAAACGCACGGTGGACCCAGCGCGATCGCGAAGCTCCGCCAGCGCCGGACCTTCGCCCACGACGTCGAGGCCGATCCCCGCGCTGGTCGCCGCATCGACGACGACATCGACGCGCTTGTATGGCAGGAGCCGCGAAACCACGAGGAGCCGGTCACCGCGCACAGTGGCGCGAAACCGTTCAACATCGACCGGAGGGTAGACCACCGGCGCATGACGTCCGTAACAGGCCATGATCCGCCTGCGCACCAGCTCGCTGTTGGCGATGTACAGGTCGGCCGACCGCGCCGCACGCCGATCCCATCCAGCCAGCACCCGCCCGAGCTGGACGAGAAGCCGCTGGCCCGGCGAGGCGCCCATGTACTCCCCGCCGTAGAGCCAGCGCGCCGGAGTGTGGCAGTAGACGACGTGGAAGGCTCGGTCGCTCGTGCGTATGGCATGGGCCCACCCGCTCGAGCTCGAGATCACGAGATCCGCATCGAGGGTGCCTAGCGACCCGAACGCAGTGGGATAGAGGGGGAACAGCATCCGGAACCGGCGGTCGACGGGCAGCCGGTCGATGTAGGACGTGTGGACCGCCAGTGATCGAAACCGCGGAAAGGTCGAGTCCGGCCGGTACAGCGACGTGTAGATCGGCGCCTGCGGCCAGATCGAGGCCATCTCGAGCACCACACGCTCGGCGCCTCCCCGCTGGTTGAGGTAATCGTGCACGAGGGCGACGGAGCCCTCCTCGCTGGTTGAGGTAATCGTGCACGAGGGCGACGGAGCCCTCCTCGCAGACTCGTAGCCGCCGTGTAGCGTGGGCTGGAGAATTGGCGGTTGGTCTCGCGACGTTTTCCCTCGTGACAATTGTTCCTTTCCAGGTCCACGACAGCTCCGAACGGGGCCCGCGTCTACCGCATGCCAGAACTGTAACGACAGGGAAGCTGGAAGCTGTTAACCTAGCGCGTCGAGCACTAGGTTTGGGCACTGGCGCGACCCGTTCGTTCTCCCCGACCGAAGGATCGAGATGACAGAGAACGCGGACGACAGCGAAAACTCAGACCTACGCGAATTCCTCGGTCCGATCTGGACACGCAAGTGGCTGATCCTATTCATCGTGGTCGTGGCAACCGCCTTGACCTACATCTGGAGCGCGCGAAAGCCCAATGTCTACACGGCAACTGCGCGGGTTTTCCTCCAGGGCTCACAGAGCGATCGCAACACCGCCGACCAAGCCGCGCTATTGCAAACTCAAGGTGTCGCGAGGAGGGTCGCAGCCCGCGTTCACTACGCCGGCGATCCCCAAGGGCTGCTTCAGAGTGTCCAGGTGGCTCCCTCGAGCGGTTCGGATTTCATGACGATCGCGGCCACCGCCGGCCGACCCCAGCGCGCCGCGACCCTGGCCAATGGGTTCGCCCAGGCCTTCATCGACCTCCAGGCGGAACAGAACAACGCTCGGCTCAGCGCGATAACTGCCGCCCAGCGGCAGCTCAACGCGCTGACGCCAACCACAGCAAACCGCGCTAGCCGAGACGCCCTGCAGCAGGAGATCTCGAACTTGCTAGCGACCCCAGTCGCGACTGCCACGCAGACCAATCAGGCCGTGCCGCCAACAAGTCGCTCGGCACCTCGGCCGCTCCGCTCGGCACTCTTCGGGTTCGGGATCAGCCTGGCCCTTGCGGTGCTAGCCGCTTTCGGCCTCGTGCGCTTCGACCGGCTTGTGCGGCACCTGAACCAGGTCGAGCCGGCCTTCCACCTCCCACTTCTTGCTGCGTTGCCGAATGTCCGAGCGAGGGCACTCAAGTCGCGAGCCTCGGGCGCTCTCCAACCAACCCACCCGTTTCGCGAGATGATCCGGGGGCTGCGTATCAATCTCCAGCTGACGCACCTCGACGATCCCCTGCGCACGTTCCTGGTGAGCAGCGCCGGTCCATCGGAGGGCAAGTCGACCGTGGTTTGCCATCTCGCGATTGCCTACCAGGAGGCTGGTCTGCGTGTCGTCGTGGTCGAGTGTGACTTGCGCCGGCCCAGCCTGGCTTCGCGGATGGAAGTGAACCCCTCGCCCGGTCTCACCGAGGTCCTGGCCGGGGAGTGCAGCCTGTCCGATGCGCTGCAAGTCGTCAACATCGCGGCTCCGGCTCCGGCGTCGCAGCCCGCAGCTGTCGGCGTGGAGGCGGGAGGCCGGTCAGTTGGTGGCCCGCAGGGTGCCGGGATGCTCACCATGCTCACGAGTGGCTCCCCGGTGGCCGATCCCGCCACCCTGCTGGGCACGTCGCGAATGCGGCGCATCCTTGAGAGCTTGCGCGAGGCAAGCGATCTGGTGATCATCGACGCGACACCCCTGCTTGCGGTCGCGGACGCGTTGCCGCTGCTGCCGTTGGTCGACGGAGCGCTGCTCGTCGCGCGTCTGGGCGTCGTGCATCGCTCCTCCGGGCGCAGGATCGAGGAAGTGAGTGACCGCATCCCGGGCGCCACGCTGCTCGGCGTAGTTGCCAATGACGTTCCCGACTCCGAACTCGAAGGCAGCGGCTACGGCTATGGCTACGGGTACCAGGACGGCGGCCGCCCCGCCGCCAGCTAAGCCGCCAGTGCAGATGGCCCTTTCCGGCGGTGCATTAGTTCGTCCCCGCCCGCGGTGGGATGCCATCGGGCGCGCGGTCACGCCGCCGATCGTCGCCGTCGCGGCCATCGGACTGGCCGTGCTGGTGACTGAGCAGCTCGCGGCTCGTTCGGTCTTCGTCGCCGCAGCGTTGGCGCTTCTCGTCGTGCTGCCCACGTGGCTGTTCTTCTCGAGCAGCTACCGAGTGACGCTCGCCGTGCTGATGCTCTACCTCGGATGCGTGGACGGGGTACTCAAGCTTACGGTCAACACTCAAGCAGCCACGCTGGGGCGCGACGTGCTGTTCTACTCGATCGTCCTCGGAGCGTTGGCGCGCTTCGCCGTCGGCTCACGGCCTCTTCGTATCCCCCCGCTGACGGGGTACGTGCTCGCGTTCGTGGTGATTGTGCTCGTGCAGCTGCTGAACCCTGGCACAGGCAGCATCGGGCACGGGCTCGCCGCACTCCGGCCGCACCTGGAGTTCGTTCCCCTCTTCTTCTTCGGCTACTACGTCATGCGGGAGCCGCACCAGCTCCGGCTCTTTCTCCTACTGCTCTGTGTCGTGGCCGCTGCTAACGGCATCGTGAGCGTCGTGCAGTTCAATCTCTCTCCCGCCCAACTCGCGTCGTGGGGCCATGGGTACCACGATCGCATCTACGGCATTGGGGTCAGCGCCAGAAGCTTCTCCGTGGGTGGGGGCTCGACCGCCTACAACCGGCCGTTCGGGCTGGGCCCGGATATCGGCTTCGGCGGTTTTACCGGGGTTCTTGCCGTACCAGCGTGGCTCGCTCTACTCGGCACAGCGAGGCGGCGCTGGGCCGGACGAGTCGGGGCGCCGCTGGGCGTGGGCATTCTCCTCGCCGTCGCGACGTCGCAGCAGCGAACGGCTGTGCTCGCGGCCGTCGTCGCGCTGATCGCATTCGGGGGCCTCGCGATCGCCTCTGGACACCGTGCGGCCGGTATCCTCGGCTTGGCTGCGGTGGTGGCGCTCGCCGTCGGGATCGTTTCCACGCTGACCGCAGGATCCAACAGCGCCGCCCTCAGCCGCTACAACGACATTGCCCCCTCTAGGGTGCTCAATTCGACCTTCGCCTACCGTCAGGACACACTGCAGGCGATCCCAGGTTACATGACGAGCTTCCCATTGGGCAAGGGGCTAGGTCATGTCGGGCCCGCAACCGGCCTGGGAAAGACGGACGCCGGGTCCCAGGGATCGCTCAGCGACGCACTCAACGGAGAGAGCCAGTTCACGTTCCTGCTGGTGGAGCTCGGCATCGCTGGGCTACTCGTATTCGGCGCATTACACCTTCGGCTGTTGGCGCTCGCCGCACGCGTGCCGCGGGTGCGAGACCGGGAGGTCCGGCTGCTTCTCGCCGGCTGCGCCGCCCCGCTGTTCGCGCTTGCGGCGACGTGGATCGCCGGGCCGATAAGCGCCACGACCCCGAGCTCGCCGTTCTTCTGGTTCACCGCCGGAATTCTGGCGTTCTGGTTGTACGCTCCGGGACAAGATCGCCACTCAATGCCAGCGGACCAGGAACAGAGCTCCAGCCGAGCATGACCCCAACGTCGCGGCCGACACCAGCGCGTCTCGCGATGGTGTGCTCCACGTGCTCGGCCGTCGACGGCATTCTCGACTACGCATGCCGGCTCGGCGAAGCCATGGCAGAGCTGCATGGTCTCCCGGTCGACCTCGTGCTGCGACGTGGGCGCGACTGGTCCGTGAAACCACTCGGGCGTAGGCCCGCCCGGGAGGATTATGCCCCCGATCTGGACGTCGCGCTCGACGAGAGCGACGCGCTGATGCTGCACTACAACCCCTTCTCATGGGGGCGTCGAGGCTTCGCGCCGTGGCTGGTACCGGCGATTGCGCGCGTGCGGCGGCGCCGACCCGGCGTGGCGGTTGCGGTGATGGTCCATGAGCGGTACGTCGATATGCACGATGCTCGCTCGATCGTGATGGGCGGCTGGCAACGCTTGCAGTTCCTTGCGCTCCTGCGGACCGCGACGACGGCCTTCGCCTCCACCGACCGCTGGGCCCATGCGATCCGCAGGCAGACGCGCGCTCCCGTGACTCAGCTCCCGATCGGCTCCAACCTCCCCGATGCACGAGGCGCCCGGGGGGACGCGCGCAAGCGGCTCGAGCTGGACGAGACCGCGCTCGCCGTCGCGGTTTTTGGAACGAACCACCCCACGCGCCTGACTGGTCATATCGAGTCGGCGGTGAAGGCGATCGCGAGCGGTATCGGGTCGATGACGGTACTCAACCTCGGCGCGGATCCGCCGCGGCTTAGTGGACTGTCGGATCCTCGCGTCCGGGTCATCGCCCCGGGGCGACTCGAGGCCTCGGACGTTGCGGAGCTACTAGCCGCGGCCGACCTGTACCTCGCGCCGTTCGCGGACGGGGTGTCGGCGCGCCGGACAACGCTGATGGCGGCTCTCCAGCACGCGCTTCCCGTGGTCGGGACCGACGGGGAACTCACCGATCCCGCGTTGCGGAGCGCCCGCGACGCACTACTGCTAACCCCGACCTCCGATGCTGACGCGTTCGCCGCGGCCGCGTGCACCCTCGTAGCCGACCCGAATCGCCGAGCGCGCCAAGGCGCCGCCGCCCGTCGGCTCTACGAAACGCGGTACGACTTCCCGATCGCCTGCAAGGTTGCCCTCGCGGGTCTCACCGGTCACGACGGGCATCGAATTCACCGCTCGGGACGAACCGCATCGAGTTCGAACCGATAGCCCGACCGTAGTCCTATAAGCGTGCCCAGGTCATGTACCTGGTCGTAATGTCCAAGCCGCGCTCCAGATCGAACCGGGGTGCGTAGCCGAGCGTTCTCCGTGCCTTCTCGTAATCGGCCCTGTAGCGCGCCCATACGAACATGCGCTCATCCGGACCGGGGACGATGAAGGGCAGCGGCGCGGAGGCCTTCGCGCGCTGCCACGCCCGACCACCGATCGCACGGCGCACCGCGGTCCGGGCAGGGCCGATCGCGGGAGAGCTGAGTATCCAGCGGGGATCGCGCAGGAAGCGCCGAGCCGCGCCGAGCGGCTGGCGATTGGCACCGACGAGCGCATCCATCTCAGCGACCGTCATCGTCGTGATGCTTCCCTGGCCGAGGACCTGGGCATATCGCTCATAGAGTGCTCGCCACGTAATAGCCTCTGGACCGTTGACGATGATGCGCTCGCCGCCGGCTGCTGACGCCTCCGCAGCGGCCAGCATTGCATCGACGAGATCGTCGACATACACCAGATTGCATAACGCCTCGCCATCCGGGGGGACGATCACCCGTCCGGCGCGAAGCTGCTGGGCGGGCGTCACGACCCACGAGGCAGAGAACGGTCCGTAGACGCCCACGGGCTCTAGCACCACCACATCCACGTCCTGCTCGGAGCCGGCCGACAGAAGTGCCTCTGTCACCGCCCGCTTGTTCGTGGCGTAGGCCCAAGGGGTCTCGAGCCAGGGCGATGCCTCAGAGAGCTGCTCGCTAGCCAGCGGGAAGTACGCCGCGAGTGAGCTCAGGTACACGATTCTCGGTACTCCGGCCTCTGCACAAGCCTCTACAAGGGCACGAGCGATCGCGACGTTCGCCTCGGGCTTGGTCCAGTCGTGGGCACAGTGGTACACCGTGGTCGTCCCGGTCACGGCCGCCCGCCATGCGGGCCCGGGGCGATCCTCGACGAGGGCAAGCTCCACCGGAAACCGAGCGACGTTCGCCGCTCCTCGGTACCGGCGCAGGGTGACCCGCACTCGAGCCCGCTCCTCTAGCACGAGGCGCTCCACGAGGCGCCCGCCCACGAACCCGGTCGCGCCGGTGACCAGCACCATAGGCAGCGGAGTCACGAGTCTTTCAGCACTCCGGTTCGGTCGACCGACCAGGGGAGCCGGAGGGGGCGGCGGTCGCGGTAGCACCCGTCGACCAGCGCAATCGTTGCGGCAGCCTCCCGCGCGGTTGCTATCGAAGTATCCGCCCCCTCCATCTTCAGGAACCACCCTTCCCACTGCGCCACGAACAGATCCTCGAAAGACTGTGGCGCCAACCGCGTCCGCAGCTTGCGCTCGAGGCGCGGCGTGGCGATCACAACGTTCTGGTGCAGGCTAACCTCCACCGGGCCAACGGCGAACTCCAGCCGCGCGCGGTTGCGCAGTTCGCGGACGCGGCTAAGCTCCAGCGAGACAGGCGTCGCTGCATTCGTCAGCATATCCGCCCTCGCGTTGGCCTCTACTCCGCCGGCCGCATCGTCCTCGTAGCGCACGAGCGACAAGTCACCGAGCCACCAGCGGAGCGTGTCGAGCACATGCACGCCGGTTCCCAGCAGAACGCCTCCGCCCGCTGACTCCCGCCGCAAGTGGGCGTCAGTTGTTGCGTCCCAGGTGTCGATGACGCCCTCCTCGATCGAGATCGAGCGCAGCTCTCCGAGCGCGCCAGAGGCGAGCAGCCGCCGTACCCAGCCGTTGACGGCAAGGAAGCGACGGTTGTGCGCCACCGACAGCGTGGCGTCGCTCTGTGCATCGGCCTCGACAAGCTGTTGCGCTTCGGCAGCGGTGGTGCACAGCGGCTTTTCCACGAGCACATGCTTGTTCGCCGCCAAGAGCTCGCTGCAGACTTCGGCGTGGAGCTGGTGGGGCACGGCGACGAGCGCGGCATCGAACTCCTCCAGGTGATCGGTCGCGGCGGAGACGGCGGGCGCCCTCCAGCGCGTGGCGAGTGCGGGCAGGCGGGAGCGGTCGTGATCGACGAGCAGGGCCGGGGCACTGCCCAGGCGCCGCAGAGCGGGCAGATGCGCCTGCTCTGCTACGGCCCCGCAGCCGACGATCGCCACGCGTGGCGGGATCACAACAGCCAGGTTTTGCGCTCGGGGTCGATGATCGGCATACGTAAGAGGGCTTCGGCAGCGGGCTGGAGAGCTTACATGTGATGCGCCCCGGCCGCCTCCGATGGCTGCGCCAGCACTTCCTCAAGCTCCGTCGCTAGGCGGTCGGCCATCCGCTGGGCAGTGAAGGCTTCAAGGAAGCGCTCACGGCCCGCCCGCCCCAGGCGGCGCCGGTACGTCTCGTCGCCGATTAGCCCGGCGAGCCCAGGGGCGAGCTGCTCGCTGTCGGGACTACCCACCAGCACGCCACTCACGCCGTCGACCAGGATCTCCGACGGGCCACCCCCGGCGACGGCGAGCACCGGAACGGCGTGTGCCATCGCCTCGATCAGGACATTGCCGAAGGGTTCGAGGTCCGACGCGTTCACGAGCACATCGGCGCAGCGCAGGTAAGACGTCACGTCGTCCACCTGCCCCGCGAACAGCACACGGTCGGCGATCGCGAGACGCTCGGCCAGTGGAGCGAGCGAACTGGCGAAATCGGTGGACAGGCCGAATGCGGCGCCCCCAACGATCACCCCGTGCACGTCGAGGCCAAGCCGCCGCAGACGCGCGACAGCTTCAATGAAGCGGTCTTGGCCCTTCCACGGCTGGAGTCGACCCACGATGAGCAGCACCCGGCGCTGGGGCGGGATGCCGAGCCGCGCCCGGGCCGCCAACCGCGCGGCCGGCGAGGGCTCGCCCGGGTCGGCCACACCGGGATGGACAACGAACGTCCTACGCTGTGGCCAAAGCTGCCGTTGGCGGTGGGCGGCGATGTGAGACCAGGCGCCTACCGCGTCGGCTGGCAGAGCGGTGGCGAGCCGGTCGATCCAGTGGCCCTCGGGCGCCATTTGCTGCCACCAGATCGCGGGGGGGCGGGCGCGCGAGACCAGACGAGCGCTCGCGCCGTAGACGTGCGCCTTGGCCGACCAGCTGACGATCAGGTCGGGGCGCTGTTCGTCGATCACACGCGCGAGCGAACGCGTCGCGGCCAGCATGCGACCGGCGTGCCGCAGCCGGCCGGCGGGGACCACGTCGGTGCGCATCGCGAGGGCGCGCACGTCCTCCGCGAACGGGCCATGCTCTAGGAACGCGAGGCTGGGCTCCACGCGCGAGCGGTCGAGGTGGTTAAGGATGTTCCACAGGATGATCTCTGCGCCGCCGGCCAGGCGCGCCCACGGCGACACGAAGAGAACCCTCATCGGCCGAGGCCCTCGTAACCCGTGCGGTGCATGATCCCCGGACACGGGAACAAGATACAGTCCCCAGTACCATGGAGGACTGTGCGGCGCCGGCAGCCGAGACCCCGGTGCTGCGAGATGTCACGATCGTCGCTCACCACGTTCGGGCAGTGGGCGGTATGGAGCTGACACTAACGCACCTCATCAACGCATGTCTGCGGCGCGGGCTTCGGGTAACCGTGATCGCCTACGCGTGCGAGCTCACCCCGCACCCATCGCTCCGGGTGATCCGCGTACCCGGACCAGCCAGGCCGTTCGTGCTCGGCTACCCATGGTTCATGCTCGTTGGCGGACTCCTGACGTGGCGGCATCGCCGCGGCGTCCTCCACGCCACGGGGGCGATCGTGCCCAATCGGGTTGACGTTGCCACGGTGCACTTCTGCCACAACGCCCGTCCCTTCTCGGACGCGCGCCAGAGCCGCCCCACCTTCTGGCACGCGCTCAACGCGCGTATCGGAGCGCTGTTGGCGCGGGCGGGCGAGAACTTGTGCTACGGCCCGCGACGCACGCGGCACCTGATCGCCATCTCGGCCGGGGGTGCTCGTGAGGCGCGCCGGTTCTTCCCCGCGCTGGCAGACGCGCTTACGGTCATACCGCACGGCGTCGATCGGGAGACCTTCCGACCTGACCCGACGATCCGCGCCGAAGTGCGCGCTCGGCTCAGCAAAGGTGAGGGCGAGCTGCTCGCGCTCTTCGTCGGCGGCGATTGGGGTCGCAAGGGCCTGCGCCACGCCATCGACGCGCTGCCGCTGGCGCCGGGATGGCGCCTCGTGGTGGCCGGCTCCGGAGACCGGATGAACATGCAGGCGTACGCCTACGAAATCGGGGTAGGCGACCGTGTGACCTTCCTCGGCGTTGTGCAGCGTCCGGCATCGCTGTTTGCGGCGGCCGACTGCTTCGTGCTGCCGACCGCGTACGAGACGTTCTCTCTGGTGACCCACGAGGCGGCGGCGGCGGGGCTACCGCTGCTCGTAACCAGGGTCAACGGCGTGGAAGAGCTCATCGAGCCCGGCATCAACGGGTGGTTCGTCGAACCGAGGGGCGACGACATCGCTGCGAGCATGGGCGCTTTGGCGGACGATCCGGGCCTACGGCGGCGCATGGGCACTGCGGCCCGGGAAGCCAGCGCCGGGTACGGCTGGTGCCGGGCCATGAGCGCCCACCTCGAACTGTACTCGCGGCTGCTCGTCGAAGCGTAGGCGACCGATGCTGTGGCGCGCTCTCGCTGTGGTCGGCGGATCACGGGTACCAGCGCCGGCGGCGACGGCCGTCGTTTCGAGCTTCCCGCCGCTGAGGGACGGTATTGCCCGCTATGCGGGTCAGTTCGCCGATCAGCTCGCGGAGAGCCGGCGGGTGATCCGCATCGGAACGCCGGGCAGCGACGCCGATCACGTCGTGCGCCTGCGCGGCGGTATCCGGCCGCTGCGCCTGCTGATCGTGACGACGCGCGGTCATGAGGTCGTCGTGATGTGGCACCCCGAGTTCTTCCTGGCCGGGGGGCCGGCGCGCCGAGCGCTCACCTATCTGGCCCTCGGCCTCGCCTTGCGAGCGCGTCGGGCTGCCGTGATCATCCACGAGCTGGATCTTCCCCCCGACCCCCAAGGGGGCTGGCGGCGAGTCGCCGCGATCTGTGAGGGGGCTGGTCGCCGCTGGCTCTGGCGATCGGTCGCCGAGGTGCGCTGCCATAGTCGCAGTCAGTTACTTGCCTTCGCCGAGGCGATTGGTGATGCCAGCATCGTGGAGCGCGGAGTGCTCATCGCACACGGTGCAGGCTTCAAGCCGGCGGTCCATTTCGAGCGTGACGCGGCCCGGGTTGCCCTCTCCCTGCCTCGAGAGGGTCACCTCTTCCTTTGCATCGGCTTCCTCGGCCGCCACAAGGGGTTCGACCGGGCGATTGAAGCCTTCCGGAGACTTGGCGACGACACCGCGCTGCTCTACGTCGTCGGCTCTCGCCTCTCGGACCACCCAGATATCGAGGTCTACATCGCCGAGCTCGAACAGGCGGCCGCTGCCTCGCCGCGGGTCACACTCAGCGAGCGCTACGTAGATGACACCGAGTTCGATACTTGGCTGCAGGCCGCCGATACCGTTCTGCTGCCGTACCGCTCGAGCTCGACATCTTCGGTGGTTGCTCGCGCGCGACTGCTCCGAACTCCTGTGATCGCCACTACCGTGGGCGGCTTCCTCGAGGAGATCGGTCCGCGCGATCGGCTGGTCGATGACGACGCCGAGCTCGTGGCTGCGATGCGGGCCCGTATCCGCGAAGGCGAAGGCCGGTGATGATTTCCAGCGATCGCCGGCGCCGACCGGCCGAGAGCACGCGCGACCCCCTTGCGGACCGTGAGCGGACTGCGTCGGAGGTGAAGTCGGCGGCAGTTTCAGGCGTAGCCCTCATGCTTGGACGCGGCTTCGTCTTTCGTGTCCTCGGCCTGCTGGGAAACCTGATCCTAGCTCGTCTGCTGGTGCCAGCGGACTTCGGAGTGGTCGCCATTGGCTTGGCCGTGGTGAGCGTAGGGCAGTTCCTAGCCGGGTCCGGTCTGGGAGCGGCCATGATCGGCCGCGCGGAACCACCGACCCGTGCCGAGTTGCGTGCGATCACCGGCTTACAGCTCGCCGTGACGTCGGCTGTCGGCCTGATCGCCGCGGCGGTTGCAAGCGCCGCGGGCGGAGCCGCCCTGGTCACCGCGGTCATGATGCTGGCACTGCCGCTTACAGCCATTAGAGCTCCCGCGATGTTGCTGATCTCGCGGCGCCTGGAGTTCTCTCTTACCGTCCGCGTCGAGATCACCGAAATCGTCGTTTATCTCGGCTGCGCGATCGCCGGCGCGGCGGTTGGATTGGGCGCGTGGAGCCTGGCCGGCGCGACCGTGGTGCGCGCCGCGGCGGGCTCGCTTGTGGCTGTGCGGCTCAGCCCGGCGGGGGTTGTACTGCCCACCTGGGACCTGCCTGCGGTGCGCGGGATCCTAGGGTTCGGGGCGCGTTACCAGGCCACCAGCGCCATCCAGCTCGCTCATGACGTCGCCTTGACCGCGGGGATCGCGGCGGTCTCCGGAGTCACCGCGGTCGGCTTATGGAGCTTTACGTCGCGCATCCTCCAGGTTCCGTACCTTCTGTTCGAAGCGTTGCTCTCGGTCGGCTTCCCCGCCTTCTCGCGAATGCTCGACACCGACGAGGACCCGGCGACCATCAGAGACCTGCTGGAGCGCGGCGTGAGCACAGTGAGCGTCGGCGTGGCCGCGATACTGTGCCCGATGGTGGCCGCCGCTCCGGCAGCTGTGCCGCTGCTGTTCGGGGACAACTGGGCTGGTGTCAGCGTGATCCTGCCCGGCTCGGCCATTGCCCTCGGGGTAAACGGCCCGATCGGAATCGTCCTCTTCGGCTACCTGTACGCCACCGGCGACGCCCGGACAGCGCTGCTGGCGTCGCTAGTCAGCGGGGCGGTGCGTCTCGCGGTGACCTTCTCGCTGCTTCCGCTGGTCGGGCCTGCCGCGATCGGGATCGGCTGGGCGGTCAGCATCTTTGCCGAGATGCCGATCGTTCTCATTCGCGTGCGTCGCTCGAGCGGCGCACGTTTGCTGCGACGGGTCTTGCCGGCCTCCTTTTGCGCTACGGTGGGGGCAGGGGCCGGCTGGATCGTGGCGCAGACCCTGGGCAGAACTGCGCTGTCCGTGTTGGTGTCGGCATCGCTGGCAGGAGCGACATTCGGGGTGCTCATGATGCTAATCGGACGAGAAGAGCTGAGGCGGACCCTGGCCATGCTGCGAAGCGCCCGGCGTGCGCTGCGACGCCCTGTCCCGGTCACCTGAAATGGAAGGATTGACGGCCATCGCGAGCTCGAGTCAGCCACACCCGTCCACGCCGCAGCGCTTCGCCTGGTGGGCCTGGGGCTATTACCTGTGTGCACGGCATGTGCCTGCTCGACGAGGCAAAGCCTCACTCCTAAGGGCTCTCCATCGGGTCGGGCTGCGACGCGGCAAACCGTTCTTGTGGCGTATGGCGAACGGCAACCGAGTGGCAATACGGCCTGAGGAGGGCCTCGTGGCCGATGAGACCGTGGGCTGGACCTGCTTCCTCACGAGGCGATGGGAGTCGCACGTCGAGCGCTTCCTGCAACAGCACTTGGCTCCCGGCGACCGTGCGATCGACGTGGGGGCGAACCTGGGGTATTTCACCGCGGTGATGGCCGCGGCCGTTGGGCCGAGGGGTCACGTGTGGAGCTTCGAGCCGACCCCCCCGATTGCCGGCGACTTGGAGCTCTCCGTCGCCGCCAACGGACACGATCACGTGGATGTCCTACGCGTGGCGCTCGCCGAGCAGAACGGCACGGCCACAATATCCTTCGATCCGCGCGTGGCCGGGAGCTCGTCGCTGGTGGCCGCAGCGACGGAACGCAGTCGGACCTACGAGGTTGCCGTACGACGCCTCGACGACCTTTATGCAGGCTCGCAGGTCGAAGCCCCCGCGCTCATCAAGATTGACGTCGAGGGGGGCGAGCTGGCGGTGCTACGTGGTGCTTCCGGGCTTCTGCGTCACGCTCAGCCCCACGTGATCTTCGAGTTCAATGCCCAGATGGCACGGGCCGCTGGGTGGGACTTGCCCGATGTTGTCGAGCTTTTCGAGTGCTGCGGCCCGTATCGCCTGCACAAGCTTACGCCGACTGGAATGGAGGAGCTGAGCTCCAGCTTCGTTTCGCCGGCGGAGGGTTTCCTCGACCTAGTGGCGGTTTCGCGCCCGGTCCGCCGGTAGACCCAAATCCTCACCCGGCTGATTCGAGGAAGCTGGGTATCCACTTCCGTCCCCCTGCCGGAGCCGGCGATCCCGCCAGGGCGTCCGATGTGGCCCCCGCGGGCGCTACGGGCAGCGGAGAGGCCAGCGACTCGTTCCCCGGGCCACCAGGAGGGTCCCGATCTTCGGGGCCCAGTGGTCCGCCAGGCGCGCCAGAGCGCGTCGGGGGAGCGAAGTGGATACCCAGCTCGAGGAATTGCTTGAGCGCGAGGACGGTGCCCACTGCTGAAGATGACCGTGTCGACCCCGGCGTTCGCTTCTGCTGGAAGACCTGGCGCGCAGTCGGGCCACGACGTGAGGGGCCCACAGTCAGGCGTCCTCGTCGGTGCCCTTCTCGAGGACCGAGAACTCGTAGTCGGAGGCGGTGTCGGACAAGGCGTCCGCGATCATCGCCACTGCCTGTGCGCAGGTCGAGGACCTGTGCAGCTCACAGACGATAATCGGGTGCGTCGCCGCGATCACCTCCTTCATCCCGCGTAGAACGTCCGTCTCCGCCCCCTCCGCGTCGATCTTTGACGAGATCTGGCGCCGTGATCAACGCTCTTCACCCGGTTCGGGGTACCGACTGAATTGGAGGAGGCGGTGCGCAACGTGGTCCGCGCCTGGAAGGCCATCGCTCGGTGAGATCCAGCCTCACATTACAGATTAGGCCGCAGCTATTACGCTGCGTGGCAATTAGTGCGTGGTTACTTGGCGTAGGCGACGTACTCGCCGTCGAAGTACTTGCTGACAATCTCACTTGTGCGGGTTGCGAGATACTCGACGGTGAGAGTGACGAGCTTGGCGAGGTTGGATGGGCGGCGTCGCGCGACGTGGGTGTGAACGTCCTGGTTGAGCAGCTCATCGGGATTGAGCTCCGGGGCGTACGGTGGAAGGTAGAACAGCTCCATCCGCGGATGGTCCAGTAGCCAGTACTCGACCGCGGGAGACTTGTGGAAGGAGGCGTTGTCAACGATCAAGAAGATCTTGCGCTCGGGGAAATGCTCGAGCAGCTTGTCGAGGAAGTCCAGGAAGCGGATCTCATCGCAGCTGCCCTCGAAGATCTCGAACACCAGCGTGCCGTCGGCACCGATCGCGCTGATCACGTTGGCCGAGAAGCGCTTGCCGGTCAGCGGCACGATCGCGCGCTCGCCGATCGGCGCGTAGCTCTTGCCGGCGGTCTGCCCGGCGCGCACGCCCATCTCATCGCCGAACAGCATCCGCGCCCCTTCGCGCCGCGCGCGCGCCTGGATCGCCGGGAACTCGTCCTGGAGCCACACCCGCACCCGCTCGGGGTCCTGCTCGAGCCACCGCCGCTGCGGCTTCTTGCCCGAGAACCCCCAGCGCCGCAGGTAGACACCGACCGTCTGGCGACTGAGCCCGAGCCCGAACCGCCGCTCGATCAGCGCCTTGACGGCCTGCCTTGACCACAACACGCCGGGAATCTGCAGCTGATCGGGGTTCGTGCCCTTCATCAGTCGGATCAGCTCTGCCTGCTGGGCGTCGGTGAGCGCCATCTGCTCGCGCGAGCGCCGACCACGCCGCCCCTCCCTCAGTCCCTCAAACCCCCTGAGCTGGTGGCGAGCCATCCACAGCGACACCGTCCGCAGATGCACCCCCAAGGACTGCGCCACAACCGCGTGAGTGCGTCCGGCCAACACCATTTTCACACCCCGCTCACGCAGCGCTTCCCGAGTCGTGCCTGACACCCGTCTAGCGTCACTCTTCACACAGTCAATACTATCACGCTGACACACCCAAATGCACTGCCACATGGCGTAGTAATTGCCACGCGCCGTAATACCAGGTTCGAAACTCTGGGGCGCTTATGCCGCGAAGGGTCACCTCGAATTCCCGCGGACACCACGCCGCCTTCTCGATCACGGTCACAATTGGGGACTCCTCGTCGTTTGGGGGTGAATCGGGGCTGCTGGGCGGCCAGCTGCGTGGTGGGATCGGTGCCGGGCGGGGGATCAAGCGGCATGGATGCCGCGCCGTGATGTCTGGATGATCGATGCGAGGACTCGCCCGTAGGGCGCCGTAAGCCGTCGCCGTGCGCGGGGCCTTGATGCGCCGAGGCGTTGCAAGGATCGATCAGCCTCGCTTCGCCCTTCAATGCTGCCGTTGTTCGGTTTTTCGGCGTGCGCTGGGCACTTTGAGCAGAACCCGTCAGCCGGCAAGTTCGGTGGCCTCCTCGCCGAGGGCTCTTGGTCCCCATGCGGGCATGCTCGCAAGATGCGCACTTGGCCGACCCGCGCCGTGCTGTGCTTTGTGCCGGGAGCGGGTGCGTGCGAGCGGGGGTCGCCCGACGACGCATGGATGCCGGGCGCGATGGGCGCGGATGGCGTCGTGCTCGCCGCGCGGCGAGATGTGCGCAAGTTCCGGGACCCTGATGTCGTCGCAGAACCTGCGTGATAGCAGGCGATTCACCACGGTCGAGGCGCGCAAGTCACCCCCAAACGAGGAGGAGAGCCCACAATTGGATAGTGATGCACGGAAGCGACCTGCCGGTGCATGGCCGTCGCTACCATAGGGCTGCCGTTGAGGTAAAGCTCGTTCAGGGGACGCGTCAATCCATTTACGAACGCGTGAAACGGCTGAGAGGGGCCGCAGATGTCCTCGCATATGTACACGCCGCCGGGTCGAATGCGCGGTAGAAGACATTCCAGTGTCATAGTTTGCTGATCAGGCTGATGCCCACCATTATCGATCACAACATCGATAATGGGCACACTCTCAAGAAACCGCTCCCAAAACGCTGGGTCACTCTGGTCGCCAATAAGATCTCGATGCCGGCACCCGCGTGCTGCCTGCAGGCTGGATTGACGTCCACGCCGTAGATGTGGGCGCCTTGTCCAAAGTAGTCACGCCACATTACCAAGCTACCGCCTCCGGCGACGCCGATCTCGACGATATGCGGCGCCGCCCCGCGAAGGCGAGCCAAGTGCCGATGATATATCTCGAAGTAGTGATGAGGCTTGATGATTCCTGGCCCAGACACGTGGGCACTGAAGTACTCCCAGAGCGGATTCGTGGCATCCGAGACTTCTGGAATGGGACTTTCAGGCGCCGGTATCGTCCGGCCAAGCTCATAACCGCGGCGGAAGTATTGCGCTGACACGCCGGCTCGGTAGAGAGCCTCAGACCTCCGGTAGTAGGGCGGCGCGTGATGTCAAGGTTTTGCGCTGATCTGGTAGCTGATCGGTCGGCGGTCGCCGGTGAGCTTGGGTGGATTGTTGTTGATCTGGTCGATCAGGAGGTTCAGGGCGCGGGCGATGCGGGGGGCGTGCGGCGGGTCGATCGTGACGGTGATCCGGGTTGGGGTGTAGTCGATCTGTCCGGGCTGGTGCAGGAGGTGGCGGGTGATCGCGCGGTATTCGTCGGGGTCAGCGAGGTAGGTGTTGATCGCGCGGGCGAGGTCAAGCTCGGCGTTGTAGGCCAGCAGTCGTAGGACGGTCTGCAGCGCGCGACGGTTCACGCGGGGGGTGGCGCGCTTGGCGTCGGGGTCGATGACGTTGGCGGGCAGCTTCGCGGGGATCGGCTTCAGCGTCGCTTTGGCTGTGCGGGTGGCGGCTTGTGCGGTGTAGAGGTCTGCTTGGAGCATGCACAGCGTCTCGGCGGGGTTGGTGTCGGCGGCGTTGCTGTCGGTGGTGTGTTGGCCGATCTGACGTTCGAGCTCGGCGATGGTCTGCTCGTGCGCTCGAAGCTGTGCGAGCGCTGTGGTGCGTTCGGGGTTGCGCTGTAGCGTGGTGTCCGGGGCGATGCTCATCTCGTGGTCGCACAGCCAGTGCAGGCCGTGATGGTCTTCGAGGTATTTGAAGGTGTTCTCGATGCACCACCGGCAGCGCAGCGTGTGCGCGAGGCGCGCGGCTGGGGTGCGCAGGTCGCTGGTCAGGATCTGCAGCACGACCCGCCCGTCCTGATACACGCTCAGCTGTCGGCATTTCCCGTATCCGTCAAGCTCGACGAGCTCATCAGCGACGCGCACGTAATGGCGCTGCCCGTCGAGCCTCACCCACGAGCGGCGAGGCTTGACCGTCGGGACGGCCAGCGGCGCGCGACGGTACGTGATCCAGTCGATCCCGCGATCGCGCAGCTCACAGAACGTCTTGGGATAGGCGCCGCCGCGATCGAAGCCGAGCATCAACGGTCGCCCGTCGCAGATCTCAAGGAGTTGGTCGACCGGGTCAAGCATCGCGCCTGAGAGGCCTTGCGGAGAGCCTGAGGCGAAACACACAGCCCGCCAGCGGTCATCAACGATCACGGTGTCGTGCCTTCCGGGCTCGGCATGACGGCGGCGTGTGTTCCAGCCCTTGGCGACCGGCCGGCAGCCGGTATACGCAACGAAGTGCTCATCGACAAAGAACACCGACGGAGGCTCGCTGTCGGCGCTCAGCATCGCCTTTGACAGCGCGACCTGGACCCGCAACGGATCGACCGCGTCCGCGAGCGCCCCGAGCCGCGGGCGCAGGCTCCGCAGATGCGGGAAACGCTCGATCCCGGCCAGCAGCCCCGCGTCGGCGAGCTGCAAGTGCTTTGAGCCCTCCAGGGAGGAGGTCCCCAACGCGAACGCGAACACGCCACAGAGCGCGACCGCGATCGTGTCATAGCACCGCTCAGGACCCGAGCTGAGCACGCCGAGCACCGCGCTCGCGCCGACCTTCTCCAGGAACGGGTGCAGCAGCATCGCGCCCGCGTACACCGACCGGCCGCCACCCTCACCGATCCGCGCGCCAACGACCTCAACCGGCCCGGTCAGATCCGCCACGCTCACCCCACACTCGGCGCTTTGAGCGACGTCCGCCGCGGTCAGATCCGCCACGGTCGTCTCAGCGCCGCCAGTCACATCCGCCAGGTCGCTCACCTCCCCCAGCTCGCTCACCGGCAGCCGCTCAACCTCACGCGCCGGGCGACGCGCCAACAACCGCGAGATCGTCGCTTCCGAGACACCCAGCAGTTTCGCGATCTCGCTGCCCGCGACACGCCGATCAGACAACTCATACACCCGCGCGACCGCGTCCCGATCAAGCTTCCGTGGGCGACCCATCGGCCGCACCAACGCCCCAGACCCGCCCTCAGCGACCTCCCCCCGCAGACGAGTCACATGCTCAGCACTGATCCCGAACACGCGTGCCACCTCAACGCCCTTCACCCCAGCCCGCGTCAACGACACGATCGCGAGGTTACGCATCCCCCGATCACCCCGCTCATAGCACGCCAACGCCCGACCGCCACAGGACACCACCACGTCCTCGCCGACCGCCTCCAACCGCAACTCCAACGGCGCCGGCATCCCCGGCAACTGGCCCGCATCCCCGCCTGCCTCTGTCGACCCGCTCAACACCCCACAACAATACCAAACCAAACATACTTTTGCAAGCTCTAGAGCAAACAAAACCCCTGCACAACGCCACTAATCTGATTCCACTACCGGAGGTCTGAGCCTTCGCCGGCGCGAGCCGATTTAGCCCAATCCGGCGTGCCAGGTCAAGTATTGGTCGAGGTTTGCTCGCCATAGTGTCCGATTGGTCGACGACAGGGACGGCACTTTACCGGGTTCGCTCGCCGTTTGGGGTGAGTCTGGTCGGGTTGTGGGCGTTACCGGTTTTAGTTGGTGATTGCATCGAGGGTGACGCGACCGCGGCGGACTCTCTTGAGGATCTGCTCGGCGGTTGTGGTCCATACGAACGGTTCGGGGTTCTCGTTGTTCGCCTGAAGGTACGCCTCGATCGCGGTGATCAGGTCCGGGACGGAGTGGAACACGCCGCGGCGGATTGCTTTGTCGGTCAGCTTCCCGAAGAACCGCTCCACAAGGTTGCACCACGAGCTTGAGGTCGGGGTGAAGTGCAGGTGGAACCGGGGATGCTTGGCGAGCCAGTTGTTCACGTTCTCGTGCTTGTGGGTGGCGTAGTTATCAAGGATCAGATGGATCTCAAGACCGTTGGGTACCTCCTTGTCGATCGTGCGCAGGAACTTCAAGAACTCGGTATGGCGGTGGCGCGGGAGGCACTGGCCGATCACCGAGCCGGTGAGGACGTCCAGCGCCGCGAACAGGGTCGTGGTGCCGTTTCTCTTGTAGTCGTGAGTTATCGTCCCCGCCCGCCCCGGCTTCATCGGAAGCGACGCCTGCGTACGGTCGAGCGCCTGGATCTGGGTCTTCTCATCCACGCACAGCACCAGCGCACCCTTCGGCGGCGGGTTCAGATACAAGCCGACGACATCGACGAGCTTCTCCTCAAAGCGCTTGTCGTTGGAGAGCTTGAACGTCTTGACCCGATGCGGCTTCAACCCGCGCGCGGACCAGATCCGCTGCACCGTCGCGGGCGAGACTCCCTGCGCCTTCGCCATCGACCGGCAGCTCCAATGGGTCTCACCGGGCGGCTTCTCGTGCAACGTGGCGTGGACGATCGCCTGAACCTTCTCTGGGCCGATCGACGGTTTGCGACCCCGACCCCGACGCACCACGCTGATCCCTTTCAACCCGTCGGTCTCAAACCGCTCACGCCAGTTACTCACCGTCGTCGGAGAGACACCCAGATCCGCGCCGATCCGCGTGTTCGCCACCCCATCAGCAGCAAGCAGCAACGCCTTCGCGCGTTGCACATCACGATGCTTCGCCGTGCGCGACCGGGCGAGCTTCTCGAGCACTTCTCGCTGACCCTCAGTCAGCGGCATGGCAGCAGTCGGAAACGCATACCTCACCCTACCACTCGGGTTTCGCACTTTTGCGGGGTTGAGCGGAGGGTTGTCGTCGGTGGTGGGGTCGCTGCTGGCTTGATTGCCTGACGAGTGGGCGCGGAGGACTGAAGGAGCATCGGCGGCTTCCGCGAAGCGGTGGTTGTCAATCCGATTCCGCGGCTGGGTGGGAGGCCCGTTCGCGGCTGCCTGCGGAGGTTCGCCGCCGATGCTCTGCCTGCCATCTTCGTTGGATGAGCTGTTGCTCCTGTTCGCGCCGTGTTTCACGAGACCGACCTTTCAGACGTTCCGGGCGCTGGTCGTCGGCCAGGTCTCCCAGACCCGGTTGCGGTGCGTGACGGGGATGTTGATCGGCTGCCGGCTGTCGGAGGTCTGGCATCACGCTCGCGCGCACCGGTTCTTCAGCCACGCCCGCTGGTGCGCCGATGAGCTGGGCGTGATGATCGCTGAGGTGATCGTCTCCCGTCTGCTGGGGCCCGATCAGCCGCTCGTTGTCCCGATCGACGACACGCTGGCCAAGCGCCGGGGACGGAGGGTGTTCGGCTGCTTCTGGCATCACGACGCGACCGCGAACAGCAACAAGGGGTCGCTCGCGTGGGGCAACAACTGGGTCACCGCTGGGATCAACGTCAAGCTGCCGTTCCTTGAGCGGACCGTCTGCCTGCTGGTGCTCTTCCGGCTCTGGCGCCCGCGGCGCAAGGAGATCCCCAAGGGAAAGCCCGATCCCGAGCGCCCCTCGAAACCCAGGCTGGCGCGAGAGATTCTGTGCCTGCTCGCCGCGCGGTTCAAAGACCGGATGATCCACGCGGTCGGCGACGCCGCGTACGCCTCGGGCGCGTTCGCCGACCTGTCCGCCAACATCACGATCACCTCCCGACTGCGCTCAGACGCCACTCTCAATCATCCGGCGCCGCCCCGGCCGCCGAAAGGACAGCGCAAGCAAGGCCGCCCGCCGAAGAAAGGCGCCCGGCTGCCGAAGCTTGAGCAGATCGCCGCCGATCCCGCCACCCGGTGGGTCAAGACAACCGTCCGCCGCTACGGCAAGACCGAGCAGGTCATGGTCCACGCGCTCACATGCCTGTGGTATGAGGCGTTCGGTACTCAGCCCGTCCAGGTCGTGATCATCCAGGACACCACCAAGCCCTCCGACTACGAGCTGGCGCTGATCTCCACCGACCTTCACGCCACGCCCGCGCAGCTGATCGAGCGCTACTCAGAGCGCTGGCCGACCGAGGTCGCCTACGAGGGGCTCCTCGCTGATTTGGGTGGGTAGCGTCCAGGGCGGCTGGAAGGCTGCCGGGCTTCTGATCCTCGATGATGGGAGCCCGCATGCGCGACTTGGACCTGTTTCAGCGAGCCCTTGGCCTTGATGAGCCGTGGCAGGTGGTCGGGGTGGAGTTCGACGCGGCCCAGCGGCGGCTGGATCTGCGTGTCGACTTTCCGAAGGGCTCGCGGTTTGCGTGCGCGGAGTGTGGTCGGGAGGGCTGTCCGGTGAAGGACACCGAGGAGAAGACGTGGCGGCATCTGGACTTCTTTCAGCATCAGGCGTATCTGACCGCGCGCGTTCCGCGGGTGGTCTGCGAGGAGCATGGAGCGCGGCAGGTGAAGCTGCCGTGGGCGCGGGAGCGATCGGGGTTCACGCTGCTGTTCGAGGCGCTGGTGATGGCGCTGGTGAAGGAGATGCCGGTCGCGCCGGTCGCGGCGTTGATCGGCGAGCATGACACGAGGGTCTGGCGGATCGTGCATTACTACGTCGACGAGGCGGTCGAGGCGCAGGATCTCTCTGGCATGGAGCGGGCGGGGATCGATGACACGAGCTTTCGTCGCGGGCAGGACTACGTGACCGTGTTCGCCGATCTGGATGAGCGCCGCGCGGTGTACGTCACGCAGGGCCGTGATCAGCGGACCGTCAAGCAGTTCAAGGGGTTCTTGGAGTCTCACGGCGGTGCTGCGGAGAACGTCACCGAGGTGTGCCAGGACATGTCGGAGGCGTATCTCGCGGGGGTGCTGAAGCACCTGCAGGCGGCGGAGATCACGTTCGATCGCTATCACGTCAAGCAGAAGCTCTCAGAGGCGCTCGATCAGGTTCGCAGGGCGGAGGCCAAGCAGCACAAGGGGCTGTTGAAGAACACGCGATATCTGTGGCTCAAGCGGCCCACGAACCTGACCGCGAAGCAGCACGACTGGCTCGATGAGCTGCTTCAGCAGCCGCTGGACATCGTCCGCGCGTACGAGCATGCGCTCCGGTTCGACACCTTCTACGAGCTCGACGATCCTGCCCAGGCCGAGGAGTACCCGCGCCGTCGGATCGCCGAAGCGAAGCGCACCGAGCTGGAACCGCTGATCAAGTTCGCAGTGATGCTCGAGGAGTACTGGCTCGGTGTCACCCGCTGGCATCACAGCCGAGTGTCAAACGGGCTGCTCGAGGGGCTCAATTCACTCATCCAAGCCGCCAAGCGCCGAGCCCGCGGCTACCGGTCGATTCGAAACTACACAACGATGATCTACCTCGTCACCGGCAAACTCAGCCCAGGGCCGCGAGTTGCCTACCCAAACCCGTAACCCACTCAGAACAGCGAGGAGCCCTACGAGGAAGGCAAAGAACACTTTGGGGTCGGCGACGCGCGCAACCGCACCGAGAAAGCCGTCCAGCGAACCGTCCCGTTCCAGTTCCTCGCAATGACACTGACAATCACCTGGTATGCCCTACACGGACATCACCCCGGCGACGTTGCCGAGCACCGCCAGCGCTCCCCCTGGTACCTCACCAAGACCACGCCATCATTCGCCGACATGCTCGCCAAGCTCCGCCGCGTGATCATCGCCACCCAATTTCACCCAGGTCAGGCCCGCGCCCCCAAACCCGCGGAAATAACGCAGGTCCAACACGCATGGGCAGCCGCCGGCCTATGAACTGCGAAACCCGAGCTACCACAAACCCCACTTATTTGCAAGACACTACATTAGCGGGAGGGGGTCAGGTCCCCCTCCCGGCCTCCCCCTGTCGGCTTCGAGGCGGCGGGCCGGCGGAGCCGGCCCTATCGAACCCCACCCTGCCGCTGCGAGCGCGCAGCACAAAACGGAAGCTACTGACGTAACCGTGGGTTGTGTCAGCGTCCTGGTAGGGGTGGGCAGAGCCCACCGAGTGAGAGCATCGCGAGCGCGATGACGGCGTCGGGTGAATGGTAGCCGAACCCGCGGCGGATGATCAGCCGGATCTGGGTGTTGATCTGTTCGACGCGAGCGTTTGACAAGTTGTTGGTGAACGCCGCTTCGACCCTCGCGCGCTGGTCGGTGATCCGGCGGGCGAGCTTTCGAAATGGCTCCAGGCGAGATCGTCGCGCCCATTTCAGCCAGGCTTCGAGCAGTCCCAGGCCGTCGCTTGGGCTGACGCGGTAGATCTGTCGTAGCTGCTGGGCGAGCAGGTAAGCGCGGTACAGGCGCTGGTTGGTCTTCTGGATGCTTGAGAGCGTCTGCTGTTGACGGTCGGTCAGCTTCTCAGCGTTCTTCCAGAGCGCGAACCGGGCGCCTTTGAGATCTTTGGCGAGCTGCTTGTTACCGGCGCGGCGGGCTTCGTTCCAGATCTCGCGGCGGATCTCATCCAGCGCATCGGTGGCGGCTTTGACGATATGAAACGGATCCAGGGCGATGACCGCGGTCGGGCAGCGCTCGGCGACCGGCCGGGTGATCCATTCGGCGTCATCGCAGGACACGTACTCGATCTGCTCACAACGCTCTTGACCCAGCAAATCAAGGAACTTCTCGACCGTTTTGCGGTCCCGGCCATAGGCTGCCCACACCAGCCGGCCGGTGTGATGATCGACGACCACGGTCAGGTACTTCTGGCCTTTGCGCACCGAGATCTCATCAAACCCGAGGGTCTTCAGACCCGCGAACAGGTCACGGCCTTGCTTGGCCTCGGCGCTCACGCGCGCGCAGATCCGCCCGACGGTCCGCCACGCGATCCGCATCAGCACACAGATCGCGGTCTTTGACGTGTTGACCGTCAACCACGCGACGGTGTCCTCGAAACTGCGGGTGAACCCGGCGTCATGGCGGGCCCACGGGACGGCCGCGACCACCACCTCGTGCACTGGGCACGCCACGCGCGGAGCGTCGGCCTCCACGTAGCACGGCGTCGTGCCGAGATCCAGCGCCCGCCAGCGGCGTCGCCCATCGCCCTGGTCATAGCCCGGGCAACGCCGGCGACAATGCGGACAGCGATCCCGCTGGCGATACCCCGGTCGCACCGACACCACGATCGCGCCCTCTGAGTCGAGCTCGACCGCTTCAACGACCGTCTTCTCCAGCCCCAACAGCCGCGCCCACGCCCGGACACCTACGCTTGACTTGCGCACGTCGCCACCGTTCCTTTCCCAAGGTTTCTGACCTTCAAGCAGCCAGCGACCTTAGGAGCACCGCGGCGTGCGCACCCCCAAACCCGGCATCCGGGCAGTTCCTGCCCGGAACTCCCAAGCCCACCAGCGCCACCGGACGGGAGCAGTCAAAGCAGCACGAAACCCCTGCTCAGAGCGGAAACGACTCGCGTCCTGCGACCACCGATCAAGGTGCTGCTTGACGGCGACCGGCCGGGGGCGCTACCCCCGCCTGGACCCTGTCACCCCACCCACGGAAACAACAGGAGCGCCACAAAACGGCCCCGCTCACATGGTGAGCGCGGCGTGCCGTCCCCTTTTTAGAACCGCGATCTGAAGGGCCTGCTGCAGCACGCGGGCCCTGGGCCTCGAACGAGGGCGTTCCCAGGCGGAATCTGACGCGCAGGCCCGTCGTCATCCTCCTACCAGCCGCCCGCCTCGTCAACCAAAACTCGTCACAAAATCACGACTTCCGACCACCAAGTCGAACTAGCGACGCGTCGAGGGACACAGTCTCCACCCGAAGCGTCTCCCCGCTGGCGATCGGATTCACGGATTTCAAGTGGCTGTCAAGGGTCGAGCTCCCGATCAACTAGGTCGGCGGACCCGCACTGGTCGGCCACCGCTTCGGGCATCACAGCAACGTGCGAAAGGCGGTTGATGTCCAGGTTGTGGCGCAGCGCGGAGACATTGTCCGGCAGCGGCTCGAAGGCATAGACCATGCCGGAAGGACTCAAGCAGCGTGCCCCGATCAGCGTGAAGAAGCCGACGTTGGCTCCGATGTCGAAGAAGACGCCGCCCGCCCGGAGCTCCTGGAACAGCAGCCTCTGCAGCGCCGGCTCGGTCGTACCGAGGGCGTAGCCCGGGTTGGAGCGCCCCGCGCGCATTCTCATGCCCGCGGCAGGTCCGAACGGGATCCGGATCTCCGCCTTGGTCAGAGGCCGCGTCAGCTGGGATATGAACACGCCTAGCAAGCGGTTGCGCAGCTGCGCACGTCCCACCCAGCCCACCACGGGCGGTCCCAGTCTCGACGGGAGTTGCCGCAGCACCGCCGCCGCGCGGGGTCGGGCTCGCCTGCCGGTCACGGCGGCGATGCTACCCACGCGCAGCCCCGATCTGCCAGCTTCGCGCATCCCTCCATAACTTCATAATAGAGCCACCCATGGGGATCGCGTGCTTCGCCACCCAAGGAAGCGCCAGCAATGACGAGTCACGTGTCCGCGCTCTGCTCGCCGAGCTTGAGCCGACCGTTTTTCCGTTCGACCGCGACGCGAAGGCGCGATCGTTCGTGCGCGTGATACGACGTATCCGCCGGGAGCGTCCAGAACTGGTGGTGATGGAGGGCACGGGACTCGCCGGCGGTCTCGCGATAATGGTGGGACGGGCTTTCGGCACCCGATACGTGGTTTCCACAGGGGACGCAGTCGGGCCGTTCATGGCGGGCCAGCGGCGGGCCCTGCGGGTGCCCTTCGGCCTTTACGAGTGGCTGCTGCTGCGTCTGAGCGCGGGAGTCGTCGGTTGGTCGCCTTACCTCACCGGGCGCGCCTTTGCGCTGGGGGCCCCGCGTGCCATGACGGCGGCAGGCTGGGCGCCGCTCTCCGCAGCGGGGCCGCCCGACCGCCAGATGGCGCGCGCACGGCTCGGGCTTCCGCCAGCCGCGCTCGTCTTCGGCCTCGTCGGCTCCCTTGCGTACAACCACAGGCATGGGTATTGCTACGGGCTTGAACTGGTGCGAGCTCTGCGTGCGACGACGCGAGAGGACTTGCGGGTGCTCGTCGTGGGCGATGGCGACGGCGCGGAAGTGCTGCGGCGCGAGAGCGACGGCGACGAGCGGGTCAAGCTCCCCGGCGGCGTGGGGCGAGACCTGGTCCCTGATGTGCTGGCTGCAATCGACGTCGCCAGCCTGCCACAGAGCGTCGATGGCGTCGGCGCCTTCCGCTACACGACGAAGCTCAGCGAGTACCTCGCGGCCGGTGTGCCGGTGGTGACCGGCCAGATCCCACTCGCGTACGATCTCGACGACGGCTGGCTGTGGCGTCTGCCCGGCGACGCGCCGTGGGACCCCCGCTACATCGCGGCGTTGGCTGATCTGATGGCTACGCTCGACGGCTCCCAGCTCGAAACACGGCGCGGCCAGGTGCCAAGACACCTCGAAGTCTTCAGCCAAGATCGCCAGTGCCACCGGATGACGGCCTTCATTCGCGATCTATTGGCACGGGAGGAATCGGCGACGAGCACTTGACCCTCGACGGCGCGCCGCAGGCCAGTCATCGACTCGACGGGGACCGCTGGGCACCCTGCTCATGTAGGACCTCGCGGTAGATCAGCTCATGGCGCTGCGCCACCGCCTGCACGGTATGGTGCTCCGCCCAGAATCTCCGTCCGGACTCGCCGAGCGCCGTAAGGCGCGGCTGGTCAGCCAGCATGCCCAGTATCGAATCGGCGAGCGCTCCCGGTTCGCGCAGCGTGATCCGCCCGCCACCCGAGAGCTCGATGAGCTCGATCAGGGGCTCCAGATCGCTGAGGAGGACCGGAGTACCCGTGCTCCACGCCTCGAGCACGGCGGTGGGGAAGATCTCGGCGTCAGAGGGAAGGCACAGCAAGTCGGCGGCGTCGAGCCATGCCGCCCGCTCGTCCTCATCCACCATCCCCGCATCGATCAGGCGAGCACCGTCGGACTCGGGCAGTGCATCGCCAGGACCGACGAAGGCAAAGGTCACCTCGGGGCGCGTCGCCACAACCAGGGAAGCCGCCTCAATGAGTAGGCCCGTGCCCTTGTAAGGTCGTCGAGCACCGAGGAAGAGCACCAGCGGGCCGGCGATACCGCGCGAGCGCCGGAGTCCCGAACCTGCGCCAGTGGGCACCTCCGGGCAGCACGCGCCGCAAATCGCCAGCCGGTCGCCGGCCACGCCGAGTTCGGCGTAGAGCCGTGCCTCCGAGTCAAGTAAAGCGATCACTCGGTTCGCCGCTCGGTATGCCACGGCGGTCCCGGCGTCATCACCCCACTGGCCGCGGTGGGCGAATGGCGTCGTGACAGCTGGTATCGCGGTGCGTCTTGCCGCTCGAACAACGGCTGCTGTCATCGCATTGCCCGCCCAAAGGTGCACCACGTCTGCCTGCTCGGCCGCTTGCTCGATTGCTGGACCCAGCGTCTGCCCGATGACCGCCCCCGCCCTGGCGCGCCCGAGTCCATAGGCGTACCTGCGCAGGCCCGGCAGCTCCAGCGGCGCCGCGAGGGCACGTCTCGGGGCCCCGGCCCGAAGCGGCTCGATACGGGCCTGGCCATCGAAGAAGGGCTCGAAACGCGGCGGTGGACTGATGCCGTCGGTGATCCGGCCCCAAGGCTCGTTGTCGATCCGCTGAGTCAGCACGGTGACTTCATGGCGGGTCGACAGTTCCCGGGTGACGTGACGAAGGAAGGACTCCACTCCGCCGGTTGCGGGCCAATAGCGATGGGACAGGAACAGCAGGCGCACGCTAGCGAGCACTCACTCTTGCGCCATCCAGCGCGACGGATCCGGACGCTCCGAAGTGGGCGTCGAGCCACTGAGCCCGCGGGATTCGCTAATGATGACGGTGCGCATATAGATCGAGGCTGTTGGCCCGGAGGGTGACGGTCACGAGATGGCGCCTGTGAGGAGATCCTCGTGTTGGCGAATCCACTCGAGCGTGTCACTCAGGATCTCCCGTGGCCCGCGCCGAGGACGCCACGCCGTGGCCTCAAACAGCGCCGTGCAATCTGACACGTAGAGTGGCACGTCGCCTGCCCGGATGTCTTCGACGGGCGCTATCGGAACTTCGTTTCCGGTCGGCTCGCGGCAGAGTTCGGTCGTTTCGCGCAGGGACGGGCTCGAGGCATTGCCGCCTCCCACATTGAGGGTGCGGCCTCGCCAGTGCTCGGGCTCGGTCAGTTGCTCGTCGATCAGGTTGATGAGGTCAGCAACGTGTAAGAGGTCGCGCACCTGCCGGCCTGTACCGCCGTAGCCGATGTAGCACAGCGGTCGGCCTAGGTGGTGGCTAAGCAGCCAGTGCGTGAATACGCCTTGGTCAACCTTGCCCATCTGCCACGGACCCGCAATTACTCCGCACCGGTCGACCACCGCCCGCAGCGCGCGATCGCGCGCGTACTCGGCTATCAGCAGTTCGGCCGCGAGCTTCGTGGTGCCGTACAAAGTCCGCGCACCTTCGAGCGGAAAGGCCTCGGCGATCCCAGCGCTCGACGCGCCGGGCCATGGCTGTTCGTCGCGTAGCCTGAAACGGCTGGCGGTCTCGTCGAGCGACAGGGCGTTTAGCGCGTCGACCGGGTACACGCGGCTGGTGGAGAGAAACACGAGCTGGGCGCCGTCGTGGGTCGCTCGCTCGATGCAGTGGTAGGCACCGAACAAGTTAGTCTGCATTGCGTAGTCTGCACGCTCGTCCATCCCGGCCAGCGCGGACGGCTCCGCGGAGCACTCGACGAGCGCATCCAGCGTCTCCACGGCGTGAAGGTCCTCCCGGAAGCGGATATCCCCATGAGTGACTTGTACACCGGCGCCACGTAGCCTCGGCAGGTTTAGCTCGGACCCCCTCCGCCTGAGATTGTCGAGCGCGATCAGCTGCCAGTCGGGATGTCGCTCGGCAAGGCCCACGGCGAGGTTCGCGCCGATGAAGCCCGCGCCGCCTGTAATCAGGACCCGCTTCATGCGGCGAAGTGCCGGAGGAAGACCTCGTCGCGTCGCTGGAGCGAATGCCTGTCGCGGACGAACTCCAGGCCGCGCGCACACTGCTCCGCCACCGCCTCGTCGTCTCGAGCGATGCGCGCAAGAGCCTGCACAAATCTGGCGGGGTCCGGAGAGTCCACCACTGTGGCTACGTCTCCGAAGTAGCGGACCTCGGCCGAGTCGGGGGGGGACACGACGATCACCGGGCGGCTGGCCGCCAGGTAGTCGACGGTCTTGGTGAAGAGGCTCGTGCGAATCAGATCAACCAGGTTGGAATCGGTGGCAAAGGTCACTGCTATCAGCGTGACGTCCGCATTCGCGAGCACGGCCGGGATCGCCTCGCTGGACACCAGACCGCGGTAGTGCACATACCGACCCTGGAAGGAAGTGGGCATCCCGCTGCCGTAGACATCGAGGCGCACACGACGGCCGGCGACCTCGATGCCGGTGTTTATCTGCTCGCAGATCCGCTCCATAGTGTCGAAGAACATGGCGTTGATAGCGCCGGTGTAGACAATGCGCAGTGTCCCAGGATCGCTGAGGCGAGCGCGCTCGGCCCCCGCCTGCACGTAAGCCTCAGCGTCGATGTAGTGAAACAGGAACTCGGCGTCGACGCCGAACCGCTTTTGGTGGCGCTCGACCATAGCTGGGCTCGTGACCCAGACCTTCTCGGCATGGCGCAGCAGTTCTCCGTGGTGGCGACGCACGAGGAGGCCGGGTATCGAACTCGGGTTCATGGCGGTCCAGTCGTCGGTCTCAAAGACGTAGAGAGGAAGGCCTGTAGACAAGCTCAAGCGATAAGCGGCGAGCGCGAAGTCGCAGCGCCAGGGCACAGTGAAGATGGCCTCGACCCCGTGCTCGGTGACGAGTCGCTCGGCCGTCCGGACGATCGTGCCGATACGCAGCAGATTGGCCGTGTCAGCCAACACGGTGAAGACCCGGCGCGGACGGAGCTCAAGGCCACCCCCGGCGTTCCGGATCGGTGTGTGGGGGCACGGCAGGAAGCTTCCCGCGACAAGGGTGCTGGCGCGGTACAACCTCGCATCGCACATGACGTGCAGGTGGTCCATGCCATGCCCCAGGAGCAGCTGCCTGATGATCAGCGGCTGACCGCCTACCGTGCTGGGTGGATGCTCGGACATGTAGAGCAGGCGCCGGAATCCCATGCTCACCACCCAAACGGAATCAGAGCACGCTGGGCCAGGCGGACCGCCCACCGGTCCGCACTAGGCTGCGTCCGCGCGAGCCAGCGGTGCACAAGCCGCGTGACTGTGCCACGGGGGTCCGACGGCGCGATGTCCTCGCGCCGACCCAATCGGTTGGCAAGCTCGCGGTAGTCCGGTTCCCAGACGTCGAGCCGCGCGAATGCGCTGGGACCGTACTCGATCAGCCAGTCGAGCACCTCCTGGTCCCAGTGATACCACTCGCTTTCGGGGGCGCCGATCACGTCGAGACCGGCGTCCTGATAGGCAGCGAACCAGGCGGGGTCGACCGGTCGCACCTCGTCGACGGGGATCGCGTCCATGAAATGGTATTGCCGGTACAGCTGGATAGGTCGCTTGTGCTTGTTGTTGAGCCGCTCCCAACATTGGTACCAGCGCTGCTTGCTCGCTAGCCGGCTCCAGGCCGCGTACTGATAGTGCAGCACGAAGTGGTCGTCAAGGAGAACCGACGGTTGATCCTCGCCCGCCGGGATCCGGTCGTTGTGGACGACCCCCCCATGGTGCTCGCGCCCGTCATCGACGAAGCCGAAGGCAATGCGCTTCGGCGGGATCCACGCCTCCTTGCATCCCGGCAGCAAATTCGCCCAGCGTAGGTGCAGGACTGTACCGGGCGCGGCTTGCAGGGCGGCCCGCCATGACGGCGAAGATATCGCTTCGGCCGTTAGGGCCTCGTCGGCGTCGAGGGCCATCACCACTCGCGGGGATGGAAACTCCCGGGCGGCTTCGATGAGCGTGCGCTGGCGGCGCAGCTCGTCGTAGCTGGGATCGTCGTCCAGGATGAGGCGCACCCGCGGGTGCCGAGCCGCGATCTCACGTGACCTATCGGTCGAGCACTGGTCGAGGATGACGATGTGGTCGGCCCAGAGAGCCGCACAGGCGAGGAAGCGCTCGAGGATCCACTCCTCGTTCTTTACGGGCGTCACGCAGACGACCGAAGGATCCGTGGTTGCAGCTTGTCGGGACATGCCACCCGTGAGATTGCCAGGTCCGGCGGCCGCATGACCGTCAGACGGTCCGAACTGGAGCTGCCCCCGTGCCTAGGCGACTCCGACAACCTCACGACTTGATCTTTCCCCACCCCGCCTATCCACCCCACAGCGCCCGAGCCTGTACCCGCCGCGCCGTATGCCGGCACATCGAGCGTTCGACCCTGGCGGCCATTGGAGTGTGTGTGCGGGGCTTAGGAACCGTCGATCAATTAGTTGAGGGGTTGATCGAGTAGTTCCACTCGCCGTGGAATGGATCGCGGGTGAGGTTGACTGCGGCGAGCGCGGCGTCGGTGACCTCGACCTTGGGATACTCGTTCTTGTCGAGGCGAGCGTAGGTCTCGAGCCCGGTGCTGGTGGTTGTCGCGGCGATCAGGTTGATGATGACCTCGTAGGAGATCAGTGGCTGAGCTCGCCAGTTGCGGGAGAGGAAGCTGAACAGGCGATGCTCGATTTTGTTCCACTTCGAGGTGCCGGGCGGGAAGTGGCAGACGGTGATCTGAAGACCGGTGTCGTCGGCGAGCTTCTGCAGCTCGGTTTTCCACAAGCGGGTGCGGTTGCCGTTTGAGCCTCCGCAGTCAGCGGTGATCACGAGCTGTTCGGCTTTGGGGTAGCGGACTTGGCCGAGCTGCTCCCACCACGCCCGGATCGCCGCGACCGAGAACTGGGCGGTGTCGCGGTCAATCCCGACCGACACCATCGCTGAGTCATCGGCGATGTCGTACACCCCGTAGGGGATCGCCTTCCCGGACGCCATGCTCGGGAAGTCGTGCGTGTTGACTCGCGGTGGCTGGCCTTTGGGATGCCACTCGCGCCCCGCGTTCTTGAACTCTCCGACCAGCTCCTTCTTCTTGGTGTCGATGCTGATCGCGGGCTGACCGGCGGCGAGCGCCTGCCTGACGCGGTCGTTGATGTGCCGAAACTGGGCGTCACGATCGGGATGCTGCTTGCCCTCGAGCGTCTTGCGAGCCGCCTGCAGGCTAAAGCCGAGCTTGCCTTTGAGCAGGCGAGCGACGAGGTCCTTGCCGGCCTGGTGGCCTTGGGCACCGAGCTCCTGAGCGAGGTTGCGCACGCTCTTGGAGGTCCACAACAGCACCCGCTCAGGATCGCCCCGGACGTCATCCCCGACCAACGCCCGCAAAGCGCCCAGCAGCTCCGGATCGCTGTCCTCGGCCGCGGGGCGTCCAGCACCCTCACGCCGAACCCGGTCCGGTCCGAGCGACTCCGGCTCGTCAAGCTCCACAAGACCCTTGCGAACCGTGTTCTCCGCCAGCCCACACGCCCGCGCCGCCGCCGCGATTCCGCCATACCCAAACGTCCGAGCCTCAGAGGCAGCAAACCGCCGCCGCTGCCGCTCATTCAATCCAGGAGACATCAACCGGTAGCGCTCCGCGATCGCCGCTTCAGCATCACCCATGCCTCACTGGTTCTACACCCACACCCAATAATCCTGCATCTAATTTACCGACGATTCCTTAGTTTAGTTTAGTTTAGGAGCCCGCATATGAGCTCACGTGGGCCATGCGGTGGGTCATTGCGCCCATCGCGCCCACGGATGCTGGGCATACCCTCGGGCGCACCACAACCAAGCTCGCCTGTTCTCGTGGGTCTTCTAGTCAGGCGTGCGCTCGGGGCTCGAGCCCGTGTGTGCTGCTAGTGGAGCCGTCCGCAAGTGATGCGGGTCATGCGGCGAGCGCCAGGGGCTGAGGTTCGTGACGAGTGTTCTTTTCGATCACGGCGTTGAGCTTGGCGCGGGTGAAGGTCCACTCGAACGGCCGGGCGATCGTGCGGTAGTGCTGGCCGAAGTCCATCAGTTGCCGGGCAAGTTCGGGCAGCGTCGCGAAGTCGTTCGGGGTCAGGGCCTTGCGCTGGAGAATCGAGAAGTAGATCTCGATCTGGTTCAGCCAGGAGGCGTGAACGGGGAGATGGATCAGTCTGGCGTTCGGGTAGGCGTCGCGGATCCGTTTCACGGAGGTCTTGCCGGCGTGGCTGGAGCCGTTGTCCACGACCCAGTAGACGGTCCGGGCGGAGCGGTAGGGCTCTGTGCTCATGACCTGGTCAACGAGCCGGCCGAATGGGACGATCCCTGTCGTCTGCTCGATCCGGTCAAACAGCTTGGCGTGGTGCACGTCCCACGCGGCGAGGTAGGCAAGCGTTCCACCGCGTACGTACTCGAACTCAAGCAGCCCGGGGCGCCTGGAGCGGGGCGCGATCGTCTGATGTTCACGGCCGAGCGCTTGCAGCTGGGTCTTCTCATCCGCGCTGAGGACGTACTCGTCGGGGCGCAGCCGCTTGCCGTCGAAGGTACGGGCGTAGAGGTCCAGCACCCGGCCGGCCCTTGGCCGCGAACTCGGGGTCGCGCGGGAAGATCCACGAGCGGGTCTGCCACGGCTTGATGGCGTCGTTATGCAGCCAGCGCCAGATCGTCGATGCCGACGCCGCGGTAACGCCGCGCTCGATCACCAGGCGGTGCAGCTCAACCCGGGAGAACCGCGAGAGTGGCAGCTCGTGCGTGCGCGGCAGCTCGCACGCGATCGCCTTGACCTCGGCGACCTGCTCCGGGGGGAAAACGGCGCGGTCGACCCGACTCCGCGCTTGATCCTCAAGCCCGTCCAGCCGCTCAGCGCAGAACCGGGCTCTTCGCCGCGCAACGCTGTCCGGCGAACAGTCAAGCCGCGCCGCGATCTCGATGTCCTGCATCCCCTCGGCGGGCGTACAAGATCATCCGCGCCCGCTGGACCGTCCGAAACGGCAACGTGACCGTGCTCGCCCGCCGCTCAAGCTCCGCCCGCTCCTCCCCAGACAGCTCAATCACGTATTGGCTGATCCTGGGCACGACACACAATTCCGCGCGCCCGCCGTTATCCCTTCCGATAGTCCGCAGGACTTGCGGACGCGTCCACTAGCGGGCGCTTTGGTGCCTACTCCTCAGTCCTTTCCGAGCGAGACGAAGGTCGCGCTCCAGGGCGGGAGGTCCAGCGAGAAGGTCGCTATGCGCGACACGCGAAGCGCTCTGTCCTCGACCCTCTCTAGTCCGTCGTGCAGCGCTCCCTCCGGCCGGTCCTGCGCCGCGTCCCAACGGCTCGAATGGCTCTGGTCGACCAGCCACCGCTGCAGCCGATACGAGCCGGACGCCAAGTTCTTCACCGTTACCTTGACGGTGCGGCTCTGGCGTTGCGCCCAACCGTAGTTCGCAAACACGAGGCCAAGCCGTCCCGTAGCAGGATCCTTGGTCGAAAGGCTGTATATCCCGGGCGGAAGCTGCTGGGAGCCGGCCAGAATCTCTCGCCCCACGACTCCCTTGAAGCCCTTGAGAGCGTTGTAGGGGGCCCACTGCATGCCGTCCGGACCGATCAGCTGGTCACTGGCAAATCCGCCGCGCCGTGGGCTCGTGTCAAGCCCTCGTTTCCCGTCGATCCGGGGCTGGCCGTAGGAAAGGTGGGAGTACACGAGGACCGGCACCGCGGGTAGCTCCGTGGCATGGATAAGCGACGCGATCGTGTACGCCGCCCCAAACGAACGCACCGGCCACTGATCGGTCTCCCAGAGGTAACTCGAGCCGATCGTGAAGTTATTAGCCGGCGACCAGTTGAACTCTCCCATCACGACCGGCAACGGCTTTCGGAAGCCGTGGAGAGCTGCGTAACGGTCGACCGTGCGCCGAACCCGGTCGATGTTGGCTATGTCGCCCGAGTACTCGTGGTAGGCAATGAAGTCCACAGGAAGGTGCTGTCGAGCGGCGCGGGCAAGCAAGCCGTCGATCCACCCAGAGCTCAAGTCGAAGCTGGATATCTCCGGGCCGCCCACTCGAGCCGAGCGGTCCACCGCTCGGACAGCCTTGACCGCGGCTGCATAGGTATCGTAATACTGGCTCTTGGTGCCCTGCCAGAAATCCGGAAGGTCAGGCTCGTTCCCTACGCTCCAGTAGGCCACTTGCTGACGCCTCTGCACCAAGATGTGATGCGCTAGGTCGCGCACCAGCGTGGATAGGTCCGAAAGGCTGTCGGGTACCCGTGGGCTGTAATACGAGTAGTTGACCATGTCGCGGTCGAGGTTCCCAATGTACGAGGGTGGTCGGCCCCCGGGCACGAACGGTCCGACTGACCCCCCGAGGATCTGGGGGGACGCGTCAAGCGAGATGTAGGGCGCGACGCCGCGTGCCTTCATCCAGTCCAGCGTACGGTCGACGACCTGCCAGTCGTATGCGAACTTACCGCTGATGCCGAGGGAAGGATGGTGCTTGTCCGTGCCGCCGCGCTTGATGGGTGTAGCCGTCAGGAAGTCCGTGGTTCGGATTGTCTGGAGCGCCGCACGCACCTGCTCGGACGTCGCATTGCCATAATCGGGGTGCAGCGCACCCAGCAGGTGCGGTGAGACCGATCCGGTGACGGCGTGGGCGTCGATCACGACCGACCCCTGCAGCGAACGGAGTGCTACCGGTCGCCCCGGAATGCGCGCCGTACGGGCGATCCGCACGTCCGATACCCAGACGCTGCTGTTCGGCCGTCCGCCGATCTGGACCCCGTTGGCGGCAGTGTCATCGGTCCACAGGGGCCGCCACTTCACGTTGTTGATCGTGCCTGTGAGGCGGCCGTCGACGTATATCGTCAGCGTGGCCGCCTTGAAGGTGAACGCAAACGCGTGCCACCGGCCGGCGGTCAGGCCTAGCGTTTCACAGGGCCGTTCCCAGTTGCCCTGATAGGAACCTGGCCCTGGGTTCGTCTGGTAGGTCGCGACGTCGACGCCGCACTTGCCGCCGCCGGCATACAGGTGGAGACTGTTGGTTTGGCCGCCGACCAGAGCGAATACCGTTCCGTTCACGCCCGTCCACGAACGATCTGCCTTGGCCCAGAACTGCGTGGTCCACTCATCAGCAGGAACCAGCCCGTCGAGCGGAAAGAATACGAAGTTGGACTCGTTTCCAGGTTTGCCTCGGATAGCGGCCCCGAATTTTCCGGGGCCGAACTGGAAGTTGCGGGAGATCTGCTCTTGGGACTGTGGGGCGGGGCCCGCTAGCCAGCCGCCGCCGGCATTGATGGTGCTTGGTGAGGTGAGGTCCGGAAGGAAGAGTGTGTCCGCCTCCATTTTCGGCTTGGCGAGCGGCGCCCATGTGACGGTTGGCGGTCGACGCGGTTTAGGTGGCGCGGGAGACCGAACGGCGAAGAAGACAACCAACCCAATCAGGACGACGGTGCCAGCCACGGCCGCGGCCAGGATCGCTGGCCTCTGCCGCACGCTGGCGAGCGAAAGCCGCGGCCTCCTGTCCCTGACCCCATGTTTGAGCTCACGCCAGCGATACCTCGCGTCGGCAACACGCCGCTGCCTCCAGCGGCGATTCATCTCGTCCCGCTGAGCACGGGAGATCTGGTTCGAAGGGGGACTTGGGGTGGCAGCGGAGGCGTCGGCAGCCGGGCCGATATGCGCTGGCGCTCGGCCTCTCCTCTGCCTGGGGCTCTGCTTCCGCCTCTAGGCGCTGGCACTCGGCATCTGCCTCTGCAGGCAGGGCACTAATCCTCCGCCTCTGCGTGCTCCTGCTTCGCTTCCTCATACCGTTGGCGGGCGTGCGTCCGTCGGAACGCCCGATCCGCCGCATCCCCGGCAAGCTCCGCATCGCCACCCGTGACGTGGTCCGGCCGAGCACCCGGCCGCTCTGCTTCATTCTCCGGTTCCCGCCACGGCTCAAGCGGAGGGACGGCAAGCGACGGGTCGTCTCCCGCGGAGTCGGACTGCACCTCCGCATCGCCACCCGTGACGTGGTCCGGCCGAGCACCCGGCCGCTCTGCTTCATTCTCCGGCTCCCGCCACGGCTCAAGCGGAGGGACGGCAAGCGACGGGTCGTCTCCCGCGGAGTCGGACTGCACCTCCGCATCGCCACCCGCATCGCCACCCGTGACGTGGTCCGGCCGAGCACCCGGCCGCTCTGCTTCATTCTCCGGTTCCCGCCACGGCTCAAGCGGAGGGACGGCAAGCGACGGGTCGTCTCCCGCGGAGTCGGACTGCACCTCCGCATCGCCACCCGCATCGCCACCCGTGACGTGGTCCGGCCGAGCACCCGGCCGCTCTGCTTCATTCTCCGGTTCCCGCCACGGCTCAAGCGGAGGGACGGCAAGCGACGGGTCGTCTCCCGCGGAGTCGGACTGCACCTCCGCATCGCCACCCGCATCGCCACCCGTGACGTGGTCCGGCCGAGCACCCGGCCGCTCTGCTTCATTCTCCGGTTCCCGCCACGGCTCAAGCGGAGGGACGGCAAGCGACGGGTCGTCTCCCGCGGAGTCGGACTGCACCTCCGCATCGCCACCCGCATCGCCACCCGTGACGTGGTCCGGCCGAGCACCCGGCCGCTCTGCTTCATTCTCCGGCTCCCGCCACGGCTCAAGCGGAGGGACGGCAAGCGACGGGTCGTCTCCCGCGGAGTCGGACTGCACCTCCGCATCGCCACCCGCATCGCCACCCGTGACGTGGTCCGGCCGAGCACCCGGCCGCTCTGCTTCATTCTCCGGCTCCCGCCACGGCTCAAGCGGAGGGACGGCAAGCGACGGGTCGTCTCCCGCGGAGTCGGACTGCACCTCCGCATCGCCACCCGCATCGCCACCCGTGACGTGGTCCGGCCGAGCACCCGGCCGCTCTGCTTCATTCTCCGGCTCCCGCCACGGCTCAAGCGGAGGGACGGCAAGCGACGGGTCGTCTCCCGCGGAGTCGGACTGCACCTCCGCATCGCCACCCGCATCGCCACCCGTGACGTGGTCCGGCCGAGCACCCGGCCGCTCTGCTTTAATTCCTTTAGCTCGACGTCGTCGGCCGATCACAGGCCAGCGCGAGCGTTGCGGGTGATCCGCGGCCGCGTGATCGCAATGGCGCTCGGCTTCCGCGTCCGCCTCTATGCGCTGGGCCTCGGCATCTGCGTCTTTGCGCTCGCGCTCCGCCTCCGCGCGCGTCGCCTCCGCCTCCACTTGGGGGCCATGCGTCGCTGCGAACGCCCGATCGGTCGTATCGCCGGCAGGCTCCGCGGTTACCGCATGAGGTGGGACCGCGCTGGTTCTACTTGCTTCACCGAGGCCTGGTGCAAGCTGGTCGACCGTCTGGCGCAGACTTGCAACGCTCTCGTCCAGTTGCTTGATCTCCTGCTTGATCTCATCGTTCCGCAGAGGGCTCGAGCTTTCGGCGAGCTGCTCGTAGAGTTCGCGCTCTCGGTCCGACAGTTCCTTGGGTACGACGATCTTGACGATTGCGTGGAGATCACCGCTGCCGCCACCGCGTTTGGGAACTCCCCGTCCACGGAGCCGCAGCCGCCGGCCGCTGGACGACCCCGCTGGGACCCGGACCCGGGCCGTGCCGGTCGGGGTCTCCACCGCAACGGTAGCCCCGAGCGCCGCTTCGGAAGGAGTGAGCGGGAGATCAACATCAAGATCGTCATCGCCACGGCGGCGAAAGCGCGGATGCGGCTTCAGCACGACCCGCAGGAACAGATCGCCGGGCGGACCACCATCGCGCCCCTCGCCCCCTTGTCCCGCCAGGCGGATGAGCTGGCCGTCACGGACGCCAGCCGGGAAGTTGACATTGACCTCACGGCCGTCCAGCGTCAACCGCCGCCGGCCGCCGGCCAGTGCGTCCTCGAGCGACAGTTCGAGGAGCGCCTCGCGGTCGTGGCCGCGCAGGGGCCCGCCGGCGCGGCCGGCTCGCGCCCCGAACAGCGCCTCGAACAGGTCGTCGCCAAACTCCACGCGGGTGCCATCGCCGAACCCTTGGTGGGCGAAGAAGTCCTCGAAGCTCTCGTCAGGCGCCTCGTGCTCCGCTTCACGCCAACGGGCGCCGAGGCGGTCGTAACGCGCACGCTTCTCGGCGTCAGACAGAACCTCGTACGCCTCGCCGAGCTCCTTGAAGCGCTCCTCGGCGTCGCCGTCGGAGTTCAGGTCCGGGTGGTACTTGCGCGCCAGCTTGCGGTAGGCGCGCCGGATCGTGTCGGGGTCCGCGTCGCGCGGAACGCCCAGTACCTCGTAGTAGTCCGTGTAGCTCAGCGGCATCTGTGATCGAATCCTCGCTCAAACGGGCCGGACGCGACGCCGACAGCGATCCGGGTGGTCGGCTACGAGCCGCAGCTGCGGACCACATCGGCACGCACGATCGCATCCGGCGGGCCGACTGCGACGGCATGACGATCGCGCTGGCGACGAAGCGAGCGCCCCGTCCGGGCGCGCGCGTACGTCTCCGCCCATGAGGTTCGCCAGATCGGGCGCGGCCGGCAGCGTCCAGTCGCGGTCCGACACCGGCATCGAAGGAGCACTCGTGTCGGCGCTCACGATAGCACCAAAGCTTGAGATCCCAGGTACTTCGCCACAGTCCGGTTCGAGCACGTGAGCGTCCCCTTCCACCGCTCGAGCATCTCCGGCGTCACGTCCTCGATCGCCACATCGGCCGGGTCGCGCATGATCCGAGCCACCGTATGCCGGTAGTCCGTCAGCGGCGACGGCTTGCACACCCGCTCGTGCTCGCAATAGCGCAGCCACTCCGCCGCCGCATCGGACAGCGTCGCGCCCGTCTGGACCATCCCGGCCAGCGTCCCGCGGCGCGCCTCATCCAGCACCCCTCGCAGCCAGTCCTCCGCCGTGCGCTTGGTGAAGTAGCCGGCGGCCGGCCGACCGCGCCCGGTCCACCCCGGACCGAGCTTCTTCTGCACCTGGCGCCCCGACGGAAGCCGGTACTTCGCGTACCACACCGGACCGCGCGAACGCTCGACCCGGAACACGTGTCCCGACACCTGCTGCATCGCCCGGTGACCTTAAGCCGATCCCCGGGACATATCGGGGCCACGTGTCAGAGTTGGCACATTCGGCGCCGCCCAACGCCGACCCCGGAAGCCACCCATTTCCAGCCACGACGCGGCGAAGGAATCGAACCTTCCAAGCGGGGGGCTGCCCGCCCTGCCGGGTTTGAAGCGCGGCAGGCGCGAGCGCTCACGCAGGGGGTTTTTGGGTCCCGTGGGTACGGCGGTGGGTACGGCTCAGCTTCGAGCGAGGTACGCGTCGAGCAGATCGCGAGCCTCGGTCTCCCAGCCCGGGAACAGGTGGCCGTAGCGGTCGAGCGTGATCGTGATCGAACTGTGACCGAGGTAGGTGCTGACGGTCTTGGCGTTCAGTCCGGCAGCGATGAACAAGCTCGCGGCGGTGTGCCTGGCCTCGTGGAAGCCGAGCGGCGCGAGTCTCGCGGCGCGCCACGCCTTCCCCGCCCGCTCGCGCAGCGACGTGGGATGGATCGGGCAGCCGGGCTCCTCACCGGGGAACAGCAGCCCGGTCGCCTGGTTGGACAGCACCCGGTGATCGGCGAGCAGGATCGCGAGCCTTCCGACGATGGGCACGGTGCGGACGCCCGCCTTCGACTTCGGTGTGACGAACCGATGCGCAGTGTGATCCCAGGAGCGCTCGACGCGGAGCGTGCGCTCGTCGAGATCCACCGCCGACCACTCGAGCGCGAGCAGCTCGCCGAGTCGCAAGCCGCTCCACACGGCGAGCCCGAGCGCCGCCTGGTGGCTCGGGGGCAGCGCGGCGATCAGCACGTCTGCCTCCTCGGGTGTCGCGATCCGATCGCGTGCGGTCTCCCCGGTCGGCAGGCGCAGACCGCGGGTGGGGTTGATCGTGGCGAGCCCGCGTGGCAGCGCCCAGCCGTAGAGCGCGCGCAGCGCGCTGATCACGTTGCGCACGGTGTTCGGCGCGATCCCCGTCGAGGCGAGCGTGTCGGCCCAGCGCTGAACGTCGGGTAGCCGGATGTCGGCGAGGCGCGAGGCGCGAGGCGCGAGGCGCCGAACGCTGGCACAACGCGCGCTCGGAGGTCACGGCGGTAGCCCGCGACCGCGCTCGGCTTGTACGGTCGACCGCTTCGGGTCGTGATCTCGCCCGATTCGATCCCAGCGATGAACGTCTCGGCTACCACCGCAATGGTCGGTCCGCGGTCGGCTGAGAGCGTGCCGTGCTGGAGTCGCGCGAGCGCGTCCACCCGCCAGGAGCGGGCTTCCGCGAGGCTGCTCGTCCACGGTCCTCTGAGGTGGCTGCGGGCGCGGTTGTCGTAGACCGTGCCTCGGTACTGCGTCTGTCCCTTGCTCGTCACGCGCTCGGCGATGCCGATCCGCGCGGGGCTACGCTTCTTCCTGCTCATGGAGTCACCTCTCCGTGTGCCATGCCGGGGGGCGTTTGCGCGCCGCCCCGGCGCTTGTCTGTGCCTCGAGCGTAGCGCCGCCCGCGAGCGTCGCGGCGCGGTCTGCCCACGCGATCAGTTCCGCGACCGGGATTAGTCGCGCCGAGCCGGTTCTGATCGTCCGCAGTTCGGGGGCGATGTGACGCTCGAAGTGGCGGAGGCTCACGCCGAGCGCGGCGGCGGCCTCGGCTCGGGTGAGCGTGACCCTTTGGACGGGTGCTGGTGGCTGAGCGCTCATGCCGCACCTCCGAGCTTCCAGAGGCTCGCGCGGTGGCCGCCGGGCACCCAGACGGTCTCGCGGGTGCGCTCAATCGAGCCGTGCTGCTCAAGCGCGGGCTTCGCCATCAGTTGCGGCTTGCGCTGCCTGGGACGGAACGGGCGATCAGGGGCGCTCATCGTCCGCCTCGTGTTCGCGGGAGCGGGCGACTGCGACTGCGTCCCGTGACCGCGTCCCTCCCTACGGGAACGGGACGCGGGACGCGGTCACGCTGGCGAAGCTCGGACGCGGGACGCGGTCGGGACGCGGTCAAGCCCTTTATCCACGGGGGTCTCACTCGAATGCGTCCCACGTGTTGCCGCCCCCAGCGGACGCGGTCGAGAGCGGCATCCACAATTTCGCGCCCCGAGGCCCCGGCACGTGGTCGAACTTCGCCTTCAGCCGTGCGCTGATGCGGTCGTTGCGGCCCTTCACGCCAGCATGGGCCTCGCGCGTTGAGGAGGCCGGGTGGGCCATCAGGTAGGCGTTGAGCGGTTCGTCTAGCTCGCTGTCGCTGGCCGTGGTGGTGGCAAGCTCGGTGACGGTGTAGCCCTGGGTCTCGGTGACCCATTCGAGCATCACGGTCTTGTCCGCCGGTTCGAGCGTCGCCCAGCGCGTCTTCGCCCAGTCCAGCTTCGTGCGCTGGTGCGAGCCGTCGCGCTGCAGGAACACTTTCGTGTCGGGATGGCGGCCCCAGTCGCCCGAGATCTGACCGGCCTTGTTCTCATGATGCAGGAGCCAGAAGGCGAGCGTGCTCTTAAGGCCGCACTCGACAAGCCAGTCGACGAACTGCTGCGTCTCGTCGGGCCTCCCGGACGCGCTGACGCCAAGTCCGAGCGTCGGGTTGGCGGTCACGACATCGATCCGGTGCTCGGCGCAGAACTCGGCCAGCGCCATCCTGGCGTCAGGGTCCGCGAACGTGAACTCGCTCCACGGCCTCGCCCGAGAAGACAGCGATCACCCAGTAGCGTTCCCTCCGGACGGATACCGCAGCGCTCGCGGGGCGCGCCGCTCGACACCCCGTCGCGGTCACGCGGCCAGCGCAGGCTCGCTCGGCGTCCACTCGGCGGCGAACACGGCCGGGGCGCGCATCCCGAGCGAGCTGTGTGGTCGGTGCCGGTTGTAGTCCTCGCGCCAGTCCTCGATCACGACGCGCGCCTCGGCCAGGCACGCGAACCCCTCGACGTCCAAGAGCTCGTCACGCACCCGGGAGTGGAAGGACTCCACGAACGGGTTCTGCCACGGCGAGCCAGGATCGATGTACGCCGTCCCGGTCTTGCTGAACCGGCACCAGTCCTTGAGCGCGTTGGCGGTCATCTCCGTGCCGTTGTCCATCCTCAGGTGCTCCGGGGCGACGCCGCACACGGCGACCAGCCGCTCCAGCTCGCTCACCGTCCGGTCGGCGTCGATGCTGCGCTCCACCAGCATCACCAGCGCCTCGCGCGTGAACTCGTCGACGATGTTCAGCAGCTTCAGCGCCCGCCCGTCGGCGGTCTGGTCGAACTGGAAGTCGAACGCCCACACGTGATTCGGTCGCTCCGCCCGCAGGCGCTGCGCGGGGACCGTCGACTCGCCGAGCCGGCGGCGCTTGCGCTGCGGCACTCTGAGCCCCTCCTCGCGCCACAGGCGCTGCACCCGCTTGCGGTTCACCGACCACCCCTCCTCACGCAGCCGGTGATGCGCGCGGCGGTACCCCCACCGCGGCCGCTCCACCGAGCGCGCCTGCCGGGACGCGGCCGAGGGACCTCCGCTCGAGCTACGTGACGCTGCGCGTTTACGAGGGCGTGCCGCTCACGCAGGTCGCGAAGGAGGTCGGCACGAGCGTGCGGATGATCGAGCAGCACTACGCCGGTGTGGTCGAGGACTGGGACGGCAAGCGGGTCCCAGCGGTGGACCAGATCCGAGCGGCGCGCCGCGCGGCGGACCCGCAGCGGACCCTCTGGCTGATCGATGGCGAAGGCTAGCGCTACGCTTTTGCCCTGGAAATCCGTCGAAAGCCCGAAAGCCCTCTGTCGGACTCGAACCGACGACCCCTTCCTTACCATGGGGATTTTGGGGCCTTTTCAGGGCTGTGACCTTGTTTGGTGGAAGCTGGTGGAAGGCGCTGATCCCCTAGCCGGCGGGCGATTTGGGTGCTGAGGCCCGTCAACATTAAGAGGCCGCCTTGAGGCTGTCTGCGCCCGTCATGTTGTCGGATAGTTGTCGGTCCCGCTGCTCAGATCACAGCCGTCTGAGCACTTCCTCATCACAAAAGGGATCAGTCATCCACAGCATGATCCGATCCAAGCGCGATCAACTCGCAGGCCTCTTCATCCCGGCTGATGAGCCTGGCTAACCCAGGGCCTCCTTCATCAAACGTGATCAGGTTCCTCCGAACCCGCACCGTGGGTGGGGCACAGATCGCGGGTCTCCGCTGTCCATCTAGTCGCGTTTGGTGCCCGGATTGGCATAGGTGTCTTACAGCCAGAGCCAGAGCCAGAGCCAGGCGTAGGCGTTTGCTTGGGCTTCGGCGGGACGTTGAAACGCAGTTTCAGGCGGTGACCGCTTGCGCGATCGGCTGGTCGTGCGACGGCACGCGGGACAGCCGCCACTTCAACCGCAGGAATGGTCGTTCCACCACGTAGTAGGAGCCGGTCGCTACGGCGATGGTGCAGAGCAGCGCGAGGATCGTTCCTGGTTGTGTGCCTACTTGTTGCATGACGTGCCCTCGTGAGAACCAGACGAGCATAGGTCGGTGCCACAGATATAGGGCGTAGCTGATGCGGCCGAGGAACACTGGGCGGCCCCCGCTTTTCGGTCCACCGCGAGTGAGAGGGTGGTGAATGTAGTGGGGGCAAGGTAGCGGCCTGCTCGGACGGATCACGCCCCCTGGTGCCGCGACCGTCGTCGCGGAGCCGAGCGGAGCGAGGCGTAGCGGCGATGGTCGCGGGCGCGCCGCCCCGGGGAGGGCCCCACCCCTCTTCTCATCGCTTGCTCGGCCTGATCGTTGAGGTCGAGCGGTCGGGTCGCCTCATGCGGCGATCTCGACCGGCTCGGTCCACTGCGCGGCGAACACGGCCGGGGCGCGCATCCCGAGCGATGAGTGTGGCCGGCGGTGGTTGTAGTCCTCACGCCAGTCACCGATCACGACGCGCGCCTCGGCCAGGCAGGAGAACTCCTCGACATCGAGCAGCTCGTCGCGCACGCGGGAGTGGAAGCTCTCGACGTACGGGTTCTGCCACGGCGAGCCCGGCTCGATGTACGCGGTTCCCGTCCGGCTCAGCTCGCACCAGTCCTGGAGCGCGTGCGCGGTCATCTCCGGGCCGTTGTCGCACCTCAGAAACTCCGGGGCGCCCCGCTCGGCAACCAGGCGCTCCAGCACGCCGACGGTCCGGTCGGCGTCGATGCTGCGCTCGACCAGCATCACCAGCGACTCACGGGTGAACTCGTCGACCACGTTGAGCAGCTTCAGCACCCTGCCGTCGGCGGTCTGGTCGAACTGGAAGTCGAACGCCCACACCTGGTTGGGCCGCTCGGCGCGCAGGCGCTGCGCAGGGACGGTCGAGTCCCCCAGCCGCCGGCGCTTGCGCCGCCGCTGCGGCACCCGCAGCCCTTCCTCCCGCCACAAGCGCTGCACACGCTTGCGGTTCACATCCCAGCCCAGCTCGCGCAGGTGATGATGCGCACGGCGATACCCCCACCGCGGACGGTCCTTGGAGAACTGCCGCAACTCGGCGCGCAACACCGCGTCATCCTCAGCGCGCTTGGGCTCATATTACGGCGCGTGGCAATTACTACGCCATGTGGCAGTGCATTTGGGTGTGTCAGCGTGATAGTATTGACTGTGTGAAGAGTGACGCTAGACGGGTGTCAGGCACGACTCGGGAAGCGCTGCGTGAGCGGGGTGTGAAAATGGTGTTGGCCGGACGCACTCACGCGGTTGTGGCGCAGTCCTTGGGGGTGCATCTGCGGACGGTGTCGCTGTCCTGGATCGTGCATTAAGCGCCGCGCCCCGGACTGACCGGGGCGCGGGAACGTCCGCCTGAGCAGAGAGAATGCGGGTTGCGAAGCTCGCGTTCCCGGCTCAGGAGGTTCACCCAGATGGTGCAGCGTGAAGGGCTCGTTGAGAAGCTATCGGTGACGGCGGACGGCAGCGGTTTGGTGGGGCATGCCGGCAGCGCGCTGATCGCTGGCGTGGCTGACCGGGTCGGGCTGACCAAAGCGCTGTCGGCGGCGATGGCCCCGACCCGGCAACGCGCGTCGGCGCATGACCCGGCGGTGGTGCTGCGCGATCTGGCGGTGATGCTCGCCGACGGCGGCGAGTGCCTGGCTGACCTGGGAGCTCAGCGCGATCAGCCCGACCTGTACGGGAACGTGGCGTCTGACTCGACCGCGTTCCGGGTGATCGATTCCGTCGACGAGGAGTGCCTTTCCCGGTTGCGGGCGGCGGTCGCGCTCGGACGGGCGGGGGCGTGGAGGGTCGGGGCGCGGCCGGAGCGCTCGCTCGCGCGGTGGCACGGTCGTCCTGAGCGGACGGTGATCGATCTCGACGCGACGCTCACGTGCGCCTCCTCGGAGAAGGAGCAGGCGCACGGGAACTTCAAGGGTGGCTACGGTCATCATCCGCTGCTGTGCTATCTCGACGGGACGGGCGAGGCGCCCGCAGGGATCCTGCGGCCCGGGAACGCCGGGTCGAACACGGCGGCTGATCACAAGCTGGTGCTCGACCTCGCGCTCGAGCAGCTCGACCCCGCCGCGCTGCAGGGCGAGATCCTGGTGCGCGCCGACGGCGCCGGCGCGACGCACGATCTGACCGTGTACTGCCGTGAGGGGCGGATGCGTTTCTCGTTCGGGTTCGACCTCTCCGAGCCGGTCCGCGACGCGATCGTCAACATGCCCGAGACCGCGTGGGTAAAGGCGATCCGCTCTGACGGCACAGAGCGCGAGCACAGCCAGGTGTGCGAGATCACCGCCCGCGTCGACCTCTCGACATGGCCCGAAGGCTCGCGGTTGATCGCCCGGCGCACGAAGCTCAAAGAAGGCGACCAGCAGTCGTTCGCCGACCACGACGGCTACCGCCTCGCGGTGTTCCTCACCGACCAGGAAGGCGAGAGCATCCCCCATCTCGACCTTAACCACCGCGGCCACGCCCGCGTTGAGGACCGCATCCGCCAAGCCAAGGACTGCGGCCTGTCCAACCTCCCGTTCCGCAGCTTTCACCACAACCAGGTGTGGCTATGGCTCGTTCAGCTCGCCCAAGACCTCGTCGCATGGACCCAGCAGCTCTGCCTCGCAGACGAAGCCCGCGCGTGGGAGCTCAAAAGATTGCGCTACCGGCTGCTGCACCAGTCAGGGCGGATCGCCCGCCACGCCCGCCGCACGATCCTGCGGCTCTCACGCGACTGGCCCTGGGCAGGGCAGCTCGCCGCCGCATTCTCACGCCTGCAAGCGCTCCCAGCCCCGACAGGCTGACCGGGGCGCCGCCGGCGCCGCCACCGACGGCCATTCATGGGACACCCGGGCGTCAGCCTGCCCACAAACCGCTCACCAACCACCAACTGAACGTGCCAGAACCGCCGGCGCCACCGTCAACACGCCAATCGCCACCCGCCACGCCCCGACACACCCCATCTCAACCGCTCGGAGAGCCCCGCACGATCGTTACTGCAAGCGACGCGATTCCGCGCCTGCTGCAAGATCGAGGCTGTGGATGGCTCGCCACCAGCTCAGGGGGTTTGAGGGACTGAGGGAGGGGCGGCGTGGTCGGCGCTCGCGCGAGCAGATGGCGCTCACCGACGCCCAGCAGGCAGAGCTGATCCGACTGATGAAGGGCACGAACCCCGATCAGCTGCAGATTCCCGGCGTGTTGTGGTCAAGGCAGGCCGTCAAGGCGCTGATCGAGCGGCGGTTCGGGCTCGGGCTCAGTCGCCAGACGGTCGGTGTCTACCTGCGGCGCTGGGGGTTCTCGGGCAAGAAGCCGCAGCGGCGGTGGCTCGAGCAGGACCCCGAGCGGGTGCGGGTGTGGCTCCAGGACGAGTTCCCGGCGATCCAGGCGCGCGCGCGGCGCGAAGGGGCGCGGATGCTGTTCGGCGATGAGATGGGCGTGCGCGCCGGGCAGACCGCCGGCAAGAGCTACGCGCCGATCGGCGAGCGCGCGATCGTGCCGCTGACCGGCAAGCGCTTCTCGGCCAACGTGATCAGCGCGATCGGTGCCGACGGCACGCTGGTGTTCGAGATCTTCGAGGGCAGCTGCGATGAGATCCGCTTCCTGGACTTCCTCGACAAGCTGCTCGAGCATTTCCCCGAGCGCAAGATCTTCTTGATCGTTGACAACGCCTCCTTCCACAAGTCTCCCGCGGTCGAGTACTGGCTGCTGGACCATCCGCGGATGGAGCTGTTCTACCTTCCACCGTACGCCCCGGAGCTCAATCCCGATGAGCTGCTCAACCAGGACGTTCACACCCACGTCGCGCGACGCCGCCCATCCAACCTCGCCAAGCTCGTCACTCTCACCGTCGAGTATCTCGCAACCCGCACAAGTGAGATTGTCAGCAAGTACTTCGACGGCGAGTACGTCGCCTACGCCAAGTAACCACGCACTAATTGCCACGCAGCGTAATAGCGCTCCGTGGAGCGGTGCTGGCCCAGCACCCGGCACGCCCAGCGCTCGCTGACGCCGAGACGGTCACGAACCATCGCGACCGCCCGGCGCCGACGGGCTGGGCTCACCAGTTTCCCTTCGCGACCTCCTTCAGCGCCCGCACCTCGAGCGCCTGATCGGCGACGATCGCCTTCAACGTCACGTTCTCACGCTCGAGCTCCTTCAGCCGCTTCGCATCATTGGCCTTCATCCCGCCGTACTGGTTGCGCCAGCGGTGATACGTCTGCTCGCTGATCCCCAGCTCCTTCGCCGCCTCAGGGATCGTCTTGCCCTCACCGAGCATCCGCTCGGCCTCGCGCAGCTTGCGGATGATCTGCTCCGGCGTGTGCCTGCGTCGCTTCACGTGATCGTTCCTTCCTCGCCCATGATCCAGGGCGCGAGAAACTCTCACAAGGGTCGGACCGAACTCGGGGGGTCAGGCCAACACCAACGGCGGGATGCTCAACCCGACGGCTAGTGGCTTGCGGGTGTTCAGGGCGGCGAGCACAAGGACGGCCGAGGCGACGCAGAACACGGTGGTTAGCCCGTTGTAGAGGGATGCTGCGGTTGCTGTGAGCAGCAGCACGGTCGTGATCGTGAGGGCCGCAATCCAGACTGGTGGTTTTGCCGCTACCCGTAGCGTTGTGTCGCGGAGCGGTGACGCGAACAGTAGACCGGCGACGCATCCGACGAGGATGGAGTCGAACCGTGTAACCGACCCGGCGTCCAGCAAGCCTGGGTGTGTGGGTGCGAACAAGACGCGGATTGCGACGATATCGACGACCAGCGCGGCCGTGAGTCGCAGGCCGGTTTCGGTTGGCCGTTTCCTGCCGAGGATGGCGATTAGGATGAGCGGCCAGATCAGATAGAACTGTTCTTCGACCGATAGCGACCAGAGTGGTTGTAGGTCTGGTGCTGGAAGGGTCGTGAGAATCAGGCCAAGATTGGTGGTGTAGGTAGCACCGAACGCGACCTCTTTCAGGCCGATGCCTATGGTTGGTCCGGGATGATGGCCTGTTGCTGCCCCGGCTGCGATGATGAGCAGCGTGACGAGAAGGAGCGCGGCGAGTGCTGGGTAAAGCCGTAGTGCTCGGCGGGCGTAGAAGCGGCCTAGACCCTATGGAGGATGATTCGCCGGGACGTTGAAGGCCGGACCTCGATCGCATTTTGCGGGGGTTTGTCTGGCCGGAGATGGGCTCCGGCTGACCCCATACGAAGGAGGTCCGGCCGTGACCGGAACGATGACATGGGCGGCGATGGATGTCCACGCGCGCTCGACCTACGCGGGGTCGCTGGATGTGATCACCGGCGAGCTGTGCCGGCAGAGGTTCGATACGGGTGCGGTGGAGCCGGTCGTGGGGTGGCTGGCTGGGTTGCCGGGGCCGGTGCGTGCGTGCTACGAGGCGGGCCCGACCGGGTTCGGGTTGTACCGGGCGGCGGTTGCGGCGGGGATCGATTGTCAGGTGATCGCGCCGAGCAAGACGCCGCGTCCCTCGGGGGACCGGCACAAGTCCGATCGTCGCGATACCGATCTGTTGTTGCGGCAGTTGATGGCCGGCGCGTTGACGGCGGTGGCGGTCCCGTCCGCGACGTGCGAGGCGGCCCGCGATCTCGCGCGGGCGCGGGAGCAGGTTCGCCTGGATCTGATGCGCTGTCGGCACCGGCTCTCGAAGCTGCTGCTACGCCACGGCCGCGTGTGGGACCGCTCGGCGTGGACGAAGGTGCATCGCGAGTGGCTGGGATCGCAGACCTTCGCGCATCACAACACGGAGCTGGCGTTCATCGACAACCTCGCGGCGTGCGACGGGCTGAGTGCCCGTCGCGACGCGCTCGACGAGCGGCTCTCCCGGGTCGCGACCGACCCGGAGTTCTGGCCGGTCGTTCGCCGGCTCCGCGCGTTCCGCGGGATCGACACCCTCTCGGCGCTGATCCTGCTGCTCGAGGTCGCGGACTTCGCGAGGTTCCCCCGCGCGGTGCAGCTCGGATCGTGGCTGGGGCTGGTGCCCTCCCGCGAGCAGTCCGGCGAGTCAGACGTGCACGGGTCGATCACGAAGACCGGCTCGAAGTACGCCCGGCGGATCCTTGTCGAGGCCGCTTGGCATTACGCCCGCCCACCCCGCGTCGGCAAGACGCTCTACGAGCGCCAGGAGGGGCTGCCCGACCACGTCCTGCAGATCGCACGACGCGCCCAGAGCCGCCTCTACCGAATCCACAAACGGATGCGCGAGCGCAAGAAGCCCGGCAACGTGATCACGGTCGCGTGCGCCCGCGAGCTCTCCTGTTTCCTCTGGGCCGCCGCGACTGTCCCATAGCCCAAACTGACAGCCCGCTCCCGCTCGGGTGGGGAGGCGCCGGGCCCCGAAGTCCGCTGGTACACGCGATGCTCCTATGGGCAGCCCTCACCAAGCCACGCCCGGTTCTAGACACGCGCCAGCCAGCGACGCAACCAGGGACCTGGGGTAGCCAACCCCCGCATATGAGACTGACCGACGTCGAGAACTTCGCCCGACGCCTCCCCACCCGAGCAAACCTCCACCAACCCCCCAACGGCAGCAACGAGGGGAGCATGAACGCTGCTCACTTGACAGACGTTCCTCCATATGAGGAGCGTGGGTCACTATGCCCGCAGAACGCCGTTTTGGCCCGTTTCAGGGGATCAAATCATCAGCGGCGATCGCTCGGATGGCCGCAGAACGGCTCTCAGAGCCTCGATAATGAGACTGAGTATTACTGACCCAGGCTCCTAGTGAGATACTTCCGCGGGTTCTGTGTTCTTCGATCAGGAGGGTTGTGATCAGGAAGCCGCTCAGGACGAAGAACAGGTCTACGCCCAGGAACCCGCCTTTGGGGTTGCCCCAGTAGTGGCCGGCGATGACCGCTGCGACCGCGAACGCGCGTAGACCATCGAGTCCTGGCCTGTAGCCGAGCGATGCTCCCGTCTTGGCGTCTACCGCAGCAATGGCGTGCAGCATACGTGGTCCTGACGAACCTCTCGCTGGATCAGCTGATCCACGCGCTCAACCCAATCCTGCGGGGTTGGACTAACTACCACCGTCATAACGCGGCGAAGCGCTGCTTCGCGTATCTCAGCTACCACCTGTGGTGGCGAGTGATCCGCTGGCTGCGCAAGAAGTACCCGCGGCTGACCTGGAAGCAGATCAGGCGACGGTGCTGGGGGCGCGACTGGACCAGCCGCGAAGGCACGAGGCTCGCGTGGCCCGCCGAGGTACCAGTGACCCGATATCGCTATCGGGGTCACAACATTCCCTCACCGTGGGCGGACACCGGAACAGGACGGGCCACCACCCGGCCGCGAACCGCCGCCGCATGACATCAGCGTCACGATCGACCATCGCGTGTCCTGTGGAGAGCCGGATGCTCAGGAATGGGCAAGTCCGGTTCGGCGGGCGGGTCGGGGAAACGGACCGGCGGCAACGCCGGCACCGCGCCCCGGCCCGACCCAGCTCGGCAGCACCTCGACCAGCGCCCGCTGAAGGACCTTGTCCTCCAGCGCGGCGACCCCGAGCGGGCCGCTGCCGCCCGTCGGGCTTCGGTATGTACACCCTCCGCGACGGCCTCGCCCGGTACGCGCCCCTGTGAACCCGGGCATGGAGATCCCGAAGGTTCGCCTCGAGATCCACCCCGTAGTCCACCCACGTGACCCCGTCCACCCCCGGTGCAACCTTGGGCTTCAAAGCCCAATACGCCGCCCGCAGACGATCGACATCGACGTGGTGCAGGAGCGCGGTGAACCGCGCTTCCTTGTCCGTTGCTGCCACCCGGCGCACACGACCAAGCCCACTGAGCGCGCCCTGCCGCGGCTTTGGCTTGAGCTGCTGGTCGGGGATGCCGTCGTCTATTGCGGCGCGCGCAGGACGCGGGCGACGGCCTCGGCGCGGTTGGTTGAGGCTGTCTTGGCCAGGATTTGCTTGACGTGCCATTTGACAGCGCCCTCGGTGACGACGAGTCGTTCTGCGATCGCCGCGTTGGTGAGGCCTTGGGCGATGAGTCGGAGGATCTCCAGCTGTCGCGGTGTGAGCGGTGTGGGCTGGGGCTCGGTCGCGGTGCGTAGCGCCAACTGTTGTAGCTCGGCCGCGCGACGCTCCAGGTCGGCCGACGTGCTCTGGAGTGCTTCTTGGGCGAGCTTGGCCTCGGTGATGTCCTGCGCGATGCCAACGAGACGGATCGGCTCGCCGGAGTCGTCGACCACGACCTCACCGCGGCAGCGCAGCGTGTGTACTCTGCCGTCAGGGCGGATGGCGCGGTGTTCGAGCGTGAACGACGATCGTTCGACGAGGGCTTGCTCGATCGTTCGACCGACGAGCTCTCGGTCGTCGGGATAGACGCGTTGCTCGAATCCTCTGAGGGTGGGGTCGTACTCGTCTGGGGTGAGCCCGTAGATGTGGAACATGCCGTCGGACCATGTGGTTCGGTCGTTGGTGATGTCCCATTCCCAGCTTCCCATCTGCGCGACGCGCTCGGCCTCGGCGAGTCTCTCGCGGCTGTGGCGGAGCTCGTCCTCGGCCCGCTTGCGAGTGCTGATGTCCTGCACGTGTCCGACGGCCAGGGTCTCGCCCACGACCTCGCCGTCCGCTGGCGCGAGGCTGAGGATCACCCAGATCGGAGATTCGTCCTTGCGTCGGAACTGGCACTCAGCGCTGCTCGGCTCCGGTTCGCCGCTGAACAGTCGCGCGGTCCGGTCGCGTTCCTCCTGTTGGCGTTCTGGACTGACGAGATCCGCGAATGTGCGCTCGCGGAGCTCCTTCTCCGGATAGCCGAGCATCTTGCAGAGCGCGGGGTTGACCTGGACCAGCCGGCCGGCGCTGTCCATCATTCCCATGCCGACTGGCGAGTGCATGACCGCGAGCCTGAATCTGGTCTCGGCGGCCGCGCGTTTCTGTTCGGCAACTTGTCGGGCGGTGATGTCGGTCACGAGCGCTAACAGGCCCCGTACCTTCCCGTCGACGACGTCCGGGATGTAGGACGTCTGGACGTGCCGAGGGGCGCCGCTCGGGTCGATCATCGTCCGCTCAAACAGTTGCGGTTCGCCCGCGAGTGTTCGCTCGATGTACGGTCGGTTCAGGGCGTAGAGCTCCGGCCCGAGGACCTCGCTGGCGTGGCGACCGCGGATCTCCTCCGGTTCAAGCCCGAAGAACTCCACGTACGCACGGTTGGCGAAGCGGTTGCGCAGACCAGCGTCCCAGTAGCCGACCATCGCCGGTAGGGCATCCAGCATCGCGCCAATGTCTTCCCCAGTCTCTGCTGGCTCGGGGCGGACGGTCTCGCCACGCGCCGCGGTGCGTGAGAGCTCGCCATCTTCAAGCCTCTTCTCTACCACTACACCCCCTCGTCCTTGGTTTCGAAACAGCGAGGACCGCCGATCGAGTAGGACATCCTATCCCCCTGAGGGGTTGTGGATCGTTGGCCTGCGAACGACAATCGTTTGAACGACCCGAGCGCCTCGTGCTTCCTGCCCTCAATCGTGCGGCAGGAGGGGGTTCGGTAACGAGTCAACAGCCTTGTCGCATTCGGTTCGGGGGCATCGTGGCGGCCTGCACATTTGAGAGAGAACCTTGAGAGATAGGGCAGGGCAGGGACGCCGTCAACTCCGAGGACACAACATGTTAGCGGGCAGGACTATCAGCACCACTAAGGCCGTGGACGGAGTCACTGAGGTCAGCGACGGGCTGGACGCAAACGCCAGCACCGTGCCCGTGTTGAGACGACTCCGGATTGTGCCCCGCGTCGGAAAGGATCGCTATCCCTCCCGCGCGACCCAAGGCGGCGTCTCCGAGCTGCTGACGGCGATTGTCTCGCGGGAACGCGTGCAACGACGGCTATTGGTGGTCGCCGACGGCTTGGCTGCGCTGACCTCGCTGTGCCTGGCCGCGCTTCTGACGCGCGCGCAGCCAACGTGGTGGATAGCCCTCGTGCCCCTCGCTGTGATCATCATCGCCAAGGTACAAGGGCTCTACGACCGCGACGAGCTCGTCATCCGTATATCGACGCTTCAGGAGATTCCGAAACTGGTGGAGGTCGCGGCGGTAGCTGGCGTTGCGGTCTACTTCGCGCGCGACGGGCTGCTGAGCGGGCGCTCGGGAACGCCGGCATTCTTTTGCCTAGTAGCGCTGTTGATGTCCGTCCTGGTGTTGGTCGGACGTACGTGCGCGCGTCGGATCGCCACCAGTGTGGTCGCCCCGCAGCACTGTCTCGTTGCGGGGGACGTAGCAGTGTTTAGCCGCCTTCACCAGCGGATGCAGGGACTGAAGCGCACGACCCTCGTCGGTGCCGTTTCGACTGAAGGGTTGCCGAAATCGGCAAGCGAGCTACGAGCCTTGGCGGTACACCTGAACGCCCATCGGATCATCGTCGCTCCCGAGCCCCAGATGTCCGAGGATCAGACTGCTGATCTGATCAGCTTTGCAAGAGAGGCGGGACTGCGCGTGAGCGTGTCACCGGGCGTGATGTCTGCTTTTGGTGGCGGACGAGCGGTAGATCAGTTCGGCGGCTACACAATCGTCGGCGTGCCGCATTTCGGGCTCTCGCGATCCACTGCGGCGATGAAGCGTGTATTCGATCTCCTTTCTTCCGCTGTCGCGCTGGTTGTGTTTGCCCCCGTGATGCTCGCCGCCGCTTTCTGGGTCGCGCTGGACACTCATGGGCCTGTTCTTTTCCGGCAGACGCGTGTGGGACGCGACGGCCGACACTTCGACATGTGGAAGTTTCGCTCGATGGTCGACGGCGCCGACGCGATGAAGCTCGATCTGCTCGACCTGAACGAGGCGGGAGACGGCATGTTCAAGATCGCCGCCGATCCCCGCGTGACGCGAAGCGGGGCCTGGCTGCGACGCACTCGGGTTGACGAGCTCCCGCAGCTGTTCAACGTAGTTCGCGGCGAGATGAGCCTGGTTGGGCCGCGCCCGCTGATCGTCGAGGAGGACGAGCGGATCATCGGTCGCCACCGGTCCAGGCTCAACCTGATGCCAGGTATGACTGGGCCCTGGCAGGTCCTCGGCGCGCACTCGCATTCTCTCCCGATCGGCGAGATGGCGAAGCTCGACTACATGTACGTCGCTAACTGGTCGCTATGGGAGGACATATGCATCCTCCTCCGAACCATCGGCCTGGTTGCCGGGACCCGAGGAGTGTGAGCTCGTGGTGACAACACGTCTACCCGTTCATAACCTGAGATCGCTCGGCGTGACCATCGTTCACGATTATCTCAACCAGCGAGGCGGTGCCGAGCGTGTCGTACTGGAGCTGTCGGACATGTGGCCGGCGGCGCCGATCTACACTTCCTTGTACAGGAATCAGTCGACGTTCCAAGAATTCGAGCGCCGCGACGTGCGCGCGACCTTCCTCGACCGCCTTCCGGTCGATCGCGGCTTTCGCAACCTCTTCCCGCTCTACCCCGCGGCCTTTCGCACGCTCGGAGACCTCGAGGGCGACATCGTGCTAGTGTCCTCCGCCGTTAATTCGTCGAAGAAGTCGTGAGAGTGACTCCAGGATCTGCTCTGCGGTCTTGGTCCAGATGAACGGCTTCGGGTTCTCGTTCCAAGCCGTCACCCAGTTGCGGATGTCTGTCTCGAGCGCTTGGACTGAGCGGTGATCGGAGCGGCGCAGCAGGTCGTCGGTGAGGTAGGCGAACCATCGCTCGACCTGGTTGATCCAGCTGGAGTAGGTGGGGGTGTAGTGCATGTGAAAGCGCGGATGGGCGTCGAGCCAGGTGCGGATCGCGGGGCTCTTGTGGGTGCCGTAGTTGTCGCAGATCAGGTGCACGTCGAGGTGCTCGGGGACCTCGCTGTCGATCTTGGTCAGGAACTTCTTGAACTCGATCGCGCGGTGACGGCAGTGCGTGGAGCTGATCACCGTCCCGTCGGCGGTGTTGAACGCGGCGAACAAGCTGGTCGTCCCGTGCCGCAGGTCGTCGTGGGTGCGCTTCTCCGGCATTCCGGGCATCATCGGGAACGCCGGCTGCGAGCGCGCTAAGGCTTGCACCTGGCTCTTCTCATCCACCGACAGGACGACCGCCATCTCGGGCGGGTTCAGGTACAGGCCGACGATGTCGTAGACCTTCTCCACGAACAACGGATCGTTTGACAGCTTAAACGTGTCGGTCCGGTGGGGCTTGAGCTCAAACGTCCGCCAGATCCGTCCGATCGTGGACTTCGACAGGCCGCTGCGCTTGGCCATCGACGCGCGCGTCCAATGCGTCGCGTTCGGGGGCGTTGACTCCAACGTCGCGACCAGCACGTCCTCGACCTGCTCGGTGGTGATCGTCGCCGGCCGACCCGGCCGCGGATCATCAGACAGCCCGTCCAACCAACCGCAACTCGCAAAACCGCGAGCGCCACTTGCCGACCGTCGAGGCTGTCACCCCCACCGCCTCAGCGACCTGCGTGTTTGGCAAGCCCTCAGCGCACTTGAGCACGATCCTCGAGCGCAACGCCAACGCTTGGGAGGACTTCCGTCGCCGCTCCCACCGCACCAGCTGCTCGCGCTCCTCCTCGGTCAACTCCAAGACAGCTTTGGGACGTCCAGTGATTGGCATGCCCAAGTGTACCATCTTTCTGGCACGAACTTAAGGCGCAGGACATAAGTGGTTGTAGTCCTCGCGCCAGTCCTCGATCACCACGCGCGCCTCCGCGAGACAGGCGAACTCCTCGACGTCGAGCAGTTCGTCGCGTGCCTTCCCGTTGAACGACTCGACGTACGCGTTCTGCCACGGCGACCCCGGGTCGATGTACGCCGTCCCGGTCTTCGAGAACCGGCACCAGTCCCGCAGCGCGTGCGAGGTCAGCTCTGTCCCGTTGTCGCAGCGCAGGAACGCCGGGGCGACGCCGCGCTCGGCGACGAGGCGCTCCAGCACCTGCACGGTCGCGTCAGCGTCGATGCTCCGCGCGACGTGCATCGCCAACGCCTCACGAGTGAACTCGTCCACAATGTTCAGCAGCCGGATCACGCGCCCGTCCGCGGTCTGATCGTGCTGATAGTCCAGCGCCCACACGTGATTAGGCCGCTCCGCCTCAAGCCGCGCGCCCGGCACCGTCGACTCGCCCAGCCGCCGACGCTTGCGCCGCTTCTGCGGCACCCGCAGCCCCTCCTCGCGCCACAGGCGCTGCACCCGCTTGCGGTTCCACCTCCCAGCCCTCCTCGACCAGCCGCGCGTGCGCCCGACGGTACCCCCACCGCGGCCTGTCCTTCGAGATCTTCCGCAGCTCCGCGCGCAGCGCCGCGTCATCCTCGGCCCGCTTGGGTTCGTAGCGCTCGGTCGAGCGATGCTGCCCTGCCACTCGGCATGCCCAGCGCTCGCTGACACCGAGGCGGTCGCGAAGCATCGCGACCGCCTGGCGCCGGCGGGCCGGGCTCACCAGTTTCCCGGCATGACAATGGCCGCGAGGCCCCGTCCGGTGCCGGCCATACCGTCCGGCGTTCCGGGATATGGGGCCTCTGGTCGGAACAGACGCAAGCGGGCAGGCCGAGCCGTCAAGGGATGAGCTTCGAGCTCGACAGTTTCCATGGCCGCCCCTGCGACTCACCCGGGTGCCTCGAGCACGAATCCGTCAGTGTCGTGTGCCCGCGTTTGGACCGTCGGAGACAACTCGACGAAGGGAGAGCACGATGGAGGGACGCAGCATCGGCCTGGACGTGCACCGCGACTTCTGCGAAGTCGCGTGCTGCCAGGCCGGGAAGGTGCAGGCCTGGCAGCGGGTGAGTGCGCGGCCCGGTCCGATCAAGGAGTTCGCCGAGCAGCTCGGTCCGGAGGATCGGGTGGCACTGGAGGCGACCAGCAACGCGTTGGCGATCGCGAGGATCATCCGGCCGCACGTGAAGGAGGTCGTGATCGTCAACAGGGAGTGTCGGAGGAACCGTGTAAGCGTGGCCGAAAGGATCAGCCATGCCTACGAGAACTCACAGCAGAATCAGTCAAGAAGAAGATGTTGTTGTCAGCGAGGAGCGAAGCGACCCCAGCACCGTAGAGCGGCGAGAGGTGTTTCCCGGGTTGCCGGGCGGTCCTGGGCTCGGTCAGGAGCTGCCGTTGGAAGTCAGCGACGAGCTGCTCGACGCGTTGCTCTCGGGGGCGAGGACCGCTGAGGAGATCGCGGGCCCGGACGGTCTGCTGGGGCAGTTGACGCGCCGGCTGTTGAACCGGGCGTTGGAGGCGGAGCTGAGCGAGCATCTCGGCTATGAGCCTGGTCAGGCGCCGCCCGGTGGGGTGGGGAACGCGCGCAACGGCAAGCCGTCAAAGACGATCCTGACCGATCAGGGACCGCTGCGGATCCGCTCCCCGCGGGATCGCAAGGGCACGTTTGAGCCGCAGATCGTCAAGAAGCGTCAGACCCGGTGGGTCGGGTTCGACGATCGCGTGATCAGCCTCTACGCCCGCGGTCTGACGGTCCGCGAGATCCAGGGACACCTCGCGGAGATCTACGGCACCGAGGTCTCGCCGGATCTGATCTCGAAGATCACCGACACGGTGCTCAGCGACGCGAAGGCGTGGCAGAACCGGCCGCTGGAGCGCGTCTACCCGATCGTCTACCTCGACGCGCTGATCGTGAAGATCCGCGACGGGCATACGGTCCGAAACCAGGCGTGCTACGTGGCGCTGGGCGTCAACCTCGACGGCGAGCGTGACGTGCTCGGCCTGTGGTTCCAGCAGACGGAGGGCGCGAAGTTCTGGCTGCACGTTCTCACCGATCTGAAGACCCGCGGCGTCGCCGACATCCTGTTCGTCTGCGTCGACGGGCTGACCGGCTTCCCGGACGCGATCGAGGCGACCTTCCCGCACGCGACCGTCCAGACCTGCCTGGTGCATCAGGTCCGCTCCAGCATGCGCTTCGTGTCCTACAAGGACCGCAAACCGCTCGCCGCCGACCTGCGCAAGATCTACACCGCCGTCGACGCCGAGCACGCCGCAGACGAGCTCACAGCGTTCGCCGAGAAATGGGATCACCGCTACCCGATGATCTCAGCCAGCTGGCTCGAGCACTGGGAGCAGATCACCCCGTTCCTGGCCTACCCCGCCGACGTCCGCCGCGTGATCTACACCACCAACTCGATCGAAGCCCTACACCGCCAGACGCGGAAGATCATCAAGACCCGCGGGCACTTCCCGACCGAGGACGCCGCCCGCAAGCTGATCTACCTCGCGATCACCAAAGCCGAGACCAAATGGAAGCGCGTGTTCAACTGGCCAGCCGCCTTGGCCGCGTTCAAAATTGAGTTCGGTGACCGCATCCCCGACAACTGAAACCTGACTGTCACTAGTTGACACACCAGGAGTAACTGTTACTACCAAAAAGTCAGCTTACACGGAAGAACTGACACCCTCCGTCAACACGCGGCGACTGCAGGCGATCGCGGCCGCCAAGCAGAAGACCGACCGCCACGACGCCAGAACGCTCGCGCAGCTCCTCGCCGCCGGGATGCTCGAGCACTCATGGCTGCCCGATGAGGGCACGCGCGCGACGCGACGCCGAACCGGCCGGCGAGCGAACCTCGTCGGGGTGTGGCTACTTCAGGACGACGGGGTGGGCTGCCAGACGTCGCGGCGGTATAGGCGTTGCTGGTCGTGCGTGATGTGGTGTTCCCAGTGATCGTCGAGGTCGCCGGAGAGGTGGGTGGCGCGTAGCTTGAGGAGCGCTTCGGCGGTTTGGGGTGTCCAGCGCATGCCGGAGCGCTCGAACCGGTCGCGGATCAGGTTTTTGCAGGCGCCCTCGACGGTGCCTGATGCGATCGGCCAGCCGTTGCGCAGGTACTCGTCGTAGCGCATCCGTTCGCGGTTGCGGTAGAGGTAGTCGCAGACGCCGTGGATCGTCTTGGCTTTGACGCCGGCGATCCGGCGTTTGGTCATGATCTGGCGCAGTCCTTTGACGACCTGGCCGGTCATCCCGCACAGGATCCGCTCGGTGCGTGCTTTGACGAACGCTTCGGCTTCGGGGCTGCCTTCTGCGTGCAGCGCGTGCGCGACCTTCCAGAGCTTGTCGAGGACGTGCAGCAGGTCGAGCACGAGTGTGACGTTCTCGAAGCTGGCGATGACGCGGCGTTGCAGCGCGCGCTCGCCGTCGGTGAGGATCACCCACGTCCGCTCGTGGTCGGGGTCGCGGTGGGTCATCTCTGCTTTGACGTCTGCGATGAACGCGTCCTTGCCGGCAGTGAGGCTCGCCCATACGCGCTTGCGGGTCGGCTTGGGGTGTTTGGGCCGTTCGGAGGGATGCTGGGTTGCGAACAGGCTGTCGATCACTTCGGTGGGGGTGCGGTGGATCGGTGGCTGGCTGTGGACGGCGGCGACGGTCGCCATCTTCTTCTTGTTGGCCTTCTCGCCCTTCGTTCGTCGGACGACCTTGATCGCGCCGTCAGGCTTGACCATCGGGATGCCCTTGCAGTCGATCGCGCCAACGAGGATCTCCCCGTCGGCTGGGCCGGTCGCGGCCTGTGCGCGCCCGGCGTAGAACGTGTCGAAGTCCACGGCGGCGTCGTGGACGAGTTGCTCGGCGGAGCGCTTCGGGATCGTCGTGCCGGTGATCTCACCGACGAGCGCGATCGCTTCGTCGAACGGGCCGCAGATGACCGAGCGGATCAGCCTGCGCTGGCACTCGTAGCTCCACAGGCGCCCCGGCAGGCGCAGCTGCGCGTCGAGGGGATGGATCGCCTCATGTCCACGGGCGCTGTATCCCACGCGCGTGACGCGGACCTCGCCGAACAGGGTCACCAGCGGCCGGGTGTGCAGGCGCTTGTGAGTCAAACGCAGCGACTCCTGCTCGCCGACCAGAACGATCGCCTCACCGATGTCCCCGTCGCCGCGCGCGTCGATGTGCGCCTGCAACGCGAGCCTGAGGATCTCGCGGCCGCGGCGCTCGGACTCACGCTCGAGCTCTGACATGCCGGCGTCCTGTGCCGTCTGACCTGACAGCCAGCGCTCCAGATCCCGGAACGCGTCGATCCCGCTGCTCGGAGACGACTGATCGCCCATCCGAGCGCCCAGTATGATACTGGGCGATGACGGAACGGCGTCAGCCAGCGGGACTGGAACGTCTGCGTGCCGACTACGAGGCGGCGAAAGCCCGCCTCGCGGAAATCGGGTTCACCTGTGAGGGCTCGTTGATCGAGCGCTACACCAGTTGCAAGAACCCCAACTGCCGCTGCCAGGACCCCGACCAGCGCCACGGCCCGTACTGGCAGATCTCCTGAAAGCAGAACGGCAAGACCGTCTCCAAGATCCTGCCCGCCGACGACGCCGCCCTCTACCAGGAATGGATCGCCAACCGCCGAGCACTGGAGCAGGTCCTCGATGAGATGCGCGACATCTCCCGCCACGCCGCACAACAGCTTCTCGCCGGCCGCGGCCGACCGCTGCACGGCCCACAACGGCCCCGCCGCCGGACCGCCTGAGCGCCGCTCAAACCCCGGTTATCGGCACGACCGGGCGATAACCCCGGTTTCAGCGCACCTCAAGCCCTCCGCCCATCGCGCCAAAACCGGCCATTACCAGCAACTTCACTGTCGTCCTGAAGTAGCCACACCCACCTCGTCGTCGCGCGCGCGAAGTGCAAGAACGAGGTGCTCGCGGTGCTGCATCGCAATCTCAAGCACCGCCCGCCGATGACCGATGCGTTCGGTGTCGCCGGCCGCGAGTGGCTCGCCGGCCAGCCGCTCCCAGCCGACGAGCGCGACACGATCGACGCCGCACTGCGCCAGATCGACTTCCTCACCGAGGAGATCACGAAGATCGAGCACGACCTTGCCGAGTTCGTGCTCGCCTCACCCGACGCCCGCCGACTGCTGACCGTCCCGGGAGTCGGGATGATCACCGCCGGCGTGTTCCTGGCACAGATCGGCACCGCCCCCGGCGACATCAACCGCTTCACCTCACCCAACCGCCTCGTCGGCTACCTCGGCCTGGACCCGCGCGTCAGACAATCAGGCAACGGACCCGGCTACACCGGGCACATCAGCAAGGAAGGCGCTGCCGCGGTCCGGCACGTCCTCGTCGAGTCCGCGCTGACCGCCGTTCGCTCCCCGGGACCCCTGCGCGCGTTCTACCAGCGAATCCGCGCCCGCCGCGGTCACCCGATCGCGATCGTCGCGACCGCCCGCAAGATGGCCAAGTGTTCTGGTACCTCCTGATCCGCGAGCAGGACTACGCCTACACCCTCCCGACCGCGCTTCAGAAGAAGATCCGCACCATCGAGCTCAAAGCCGGCCACGAGCGTCGGCGGCCCGGTGGGAACCGCACGCCGCTGAACCGCGAACAACGACGAACGGTCGAACGTCAGATCGCCCAGCACGCCCAGACCGCCTACGAACGCTCGGTCACCGACTGGCAACGAGCGGCACAGGCAAGAAATATCCCGGCCAGAGCTTGACTTTCATCCGTCCCCGAGAAACCTCCCGAAGCGCCCGCACCTCAAGCGCCTGATCAGCCACGATCGCCTTCAACGACCGGTTCTCCCGCTCGAGCTCCTTCAACCGCTTCGCGTCATCGGCCTTCATCCCGCCGTACTGCGCCCGCCAGCGATGAAACGTCTGCTCGCTGATCTCCAGCTCCTTCGCCGCCTCCGAGATCGTCTTCCCCTCGCCGAGCATCCGCTCAGCCTCCCGCAACTTACGGATGATCTGCTCCGGCGTGTGCCTGCGTCGCTTCACGTGCGATCGATTCCCTTCCCGTCCATGATCGTGGACGCGAGAACCTCGCACAAGGGTCGGACCGAACCCCGGGGCTCAGGTCACATTTCAGCGACTACTGGATCAGCAACCTCCCGGCCGACACCGAACCCGAGCAGCTCGCGCGCCTCGCCCGGCTGCGGTGGATGATCGAGCTCGACTACAAGCAGCTCAAGGGCGAGCTCGGCCTTGACCACTACGAAGGCCGCAGCTATCTCGGCTTTCAGGCTCTCCGGGCATGATCGGGGGTGACGACACACGAACACGCGTTTTCTTTCTGGCCCTCCGAACCGCGTCACCCGTATTCCGCCACGACGCTCGCTCGACCCCGGGATGACCCGGTGCGCACGCACGGCAAACGGCGCAACGAGAAGGGAATGGAGCAGGCAGCTCCCCGGCACGCCACGACCCCCGTCAACGCGGGCAGCGACCCCGACGCCCCCCAACGACGCCCTATGGGGCGAGTCTCGCCATGATCATCCGGATGCGCCTGCGCGCAGGCGCGGCCATCCCTGGCCGCTTGAGCACGCATCCGCTGTGCCCACGATCGCCGGGCACGGGGCCCAGCGAGCAGTCCACAACCCAGCAGCAGAGGCGCACGCGACTTCCACCCGCCGCTCCGACGACCAAAAGCCCTGCTCAGGACGGAATCTCGATCGAGAGTCACCCCCGATCATCCACGGAGCCCCGGATTTCATCACCACTGCTCGCTGGTGACGGCCGCCCACGGCTTCCTGACGCTGGAGCGGCAGAACCCAAATCGCCAGCGGCCGGACTGACACTCCCCCAAACGGTGCTGCTCCTGCAGCCCGTCTGGAAGTGCTGGGCCGGCCGCTGCTCCACCTGCCAACAACCGATCAACCTCGCCGATCTACCGCTGCGCCGATCACCCAAAACGCGAGTAGCAACACCTGCCAGAGCACTACTAGGCGTATGCAAGCACGATGGTGACCGGAGACATCCGCATGAGTAGCCGGGAGAACAAGAAGTCCCTCGGCGGGCTCGGTACCGCTGAGCTCCCTACGTCCGGCGGGGAGTCGGGAGCCGACGACGGGGGGACACTGCGCGTTGCACGGCGCCGCAAAGTAAGGGGGCTCGCGAGTAGTTTGAGCGCCGCCCGGTTTCGGTGGGCGCGATCCAACTGTCCGAGAACCGTCACGTGCGAGAAATAGGGGCGAACCTCCGCGCGTAACACGCTGGGTATGACTTCGCTGACGTGGTACGGATTGTTCTCGGACGTCCGGTGATATCGAAGGTTCGGAGTACTCAGGATCAGCATTCCTCCGGGCCGCAGCCGCTGACGAAAGCTATGTAGCAGCTCGTCGTGGTCATCAACGTGCTCAATTACTTCGAAGCACGTAATAAGATCGAACGGACCCTCGCATTCCCCCGCAAACGAGTTGAGATCGACGTGATCAAACCGGAGAGTGCGTGTGGCGTATTTACGTCTAGCATGCTCAATCACTACGGGCGCATAGTCGATTCCCGTGACACTGCGGGCGGCCTGGGCAAGGAAGAACGATCCGTAGCCCTCGCCACATCCAGCGTCGAGGACATCCCGGTCGAGAGCCCATCTGGCAGCGAATATGTAGCGGCTCATGTGCCAAGCGCGTTGGTAGGGATCCTGATCTGGCACGTGGCGTTCGCTCTCTAAGACTGAACGCGCGTCCTCCGGTTTGATCACAATACGGAGCCTAACTGCTCGCCGGCCACTTTGTCGTATCGGTTCCTGAGGGGGCATCACTACGACTCAGAAAGCAGCCCTGACAACGCCGTGACGCGGAGGGACTACCGGACTTCGTGGGTGCGGCAAGCGAGACGGAGCGGCGAAACGCACGTGAACCAGTGATCGACCCCCCTCAAGCGACGCAGTCATCTCTAACCCGGTGGATCTGGGCTGGCCATGCGGTGCGTGGGTTCCCCGAAATTTTCCGGGGAACCTGGTCCCTGTTGGCGGCGAGTCCGTTACTGGGTCTCGCGGCGAGTATCTGCGCTTGTCGCCGCGGCAGGCCCGCGGGGGAAAAGCTGGACGTCTATCCCGTCGATCGAACGGCAGCGAACGTGGGAACCCGCCCGGCGGTCCCTCGCTCCTTCAGGGGCAGGGAAGGCTCAGCGTCGGCTGATGCCGCCGGGCGGGGGCGGAGCCTCCGTATTAGCTCAGGGCCACCGTGATTCGCTAGACCGAAGTTCCCGGTGGTGAGGTAGCCAGATTCCGCTTGTTCCCAGGGTTTTCGGGGGTTCTGGGGTGTTCGGGTCGTGTCTACCGATCGACCACGACGGGGGCGTGGGCGGCGAGGTCGAGCGCTTCGGCTTGCAGCGCGGTAGGCTGGGTGAGCTTCTCGAAGGTGCTGGCGTGGTCGTGCAGGCGGGTGGTGTTCTGGGTCTGGGTCGCGAGCTCGGTGAGGAGCGTGCGATAGCTGTGCGCGGACTGCCCGGTGCTGGTCCGTTTCGTCTGCGCTTTGTGTCGCGCGGCGGGGGAGCGCTCAGCTTTCGCGACGGGATCAGGACTGACGGGCCGGTGCTCGTCGGTGAACAACAACGGCTTCCACGCGGCTTTCAGATGCCAGGTGAGGTAGTAGGCGAGCATGCAGATCAGCACGTGCGCACGAACACGGTCCTCGAGGTGATGATGGATCGGACGGATCTGCAGGTCCGGGCCCTTGATCGATCCGAACGCCCGTTCGGCCTGTTCGAGGTTCTTGTAGGCGCGCACGACATCACCGGTCTGAAGGTCGGTCTCGGTGAGGCCGGTCCGCAGGATGTAGAACCCGTCGAGCGCAGCTTCCGCGGCGATCTCCGCGGTCTTGCGGGTGTAGGTGAACGTGGTGTCAGTAATCGTGGTCTGGAAGTGCTTGCGCATCCGGTAACGCTTCAGCGCCGGACCTGTCGCAAGACCGATCAGGTCGGCCCCGGTGAGCGTCCCGGCGGTGACACGGTGAGCGATCGCGGCTAGGTCGATCTCCGTCGCGGCGAGCAGTTCGTTGCGCTTGCGGGCACGTTGCGCGCCGACCAGCGGGTTGCGGCACACGACCAGTCGTTCGCCGGGGAACTCCGCGACGTCGGTGATCTCCCCGAGGTTCTGCTCGTCGAACAGCGACGGCTGAAACACCCCGGACCGGGCGAGTTTCTTGATCGTCGGCGCTTTCAGCGCGGTGATCCAGTCCACCCCGTCGGTCTCTGACAGCAGCGTGATGTTCGCCTTCGTGACCATCCCACGATCGGCGACGACCACCACCCGCGAGAGACCGAACCGGTCCTTCAACTTCACGACCTGTGACGGCAGCGTCTTGTCGTCGTGCAGCTCGCCGGTGAACACCTCGACCGCGACCGGCCGCCCGTCGGTGTCGCACAACAGTCCGTAGATGATCTGCGGCAGGCCGGGCCTCCCGTCCCGCGAGTACCCACGCTTCCCGAGCGGGCACGTGCGACCCTCGAAGTAACTCGAGGACACGTCGTAGAGCACCATCTCCCCGTCACGCAGGTGGCGGGCAGCGAGACGATCCTCGATCCGGTCCTGGCGCTCCACGAGCCAGTCCATCGCCGCGTAGAGGTCATCCTCATCCGCTCCAACCACGCCGCACTCCTGCGCCAGGGTTGACTGGCCGAGGGTGCGGACCATCCCGAGTTTCGATCCCGGGCCGATCACCCGGCCGACGATCATCGCCACGCACAGATCCCGCTCCCGGCACGGTGAGCGGTCCAGCAGCTTCGCCAGCCCGAGCCGACGCGCCATCGTCAGCGCCGCGGTGACGTGCCCGGCCGGGAGGGAGCGCTCGATCTCGAACGCCTGATCGACGCTCATCACCGTCTTGCCGGCGAGCACGGCACGGATCGCGTCGATCGCTTCGGGCGGGAGGTGTGACAGGTTCGCGAGCGTTTCCTTCTTGACCTTCCCGTCCTGGCGGTAGGAGCGGCGCAGCAACGTCGCGTTGTACTCGTTCTCCCCAGACCGGCGGGTAGTCGTGCTCACATGCATCGCACCGCTTTGCCTGGCTGGCCTTCCCATATCTGGACAATACCCCATTTGTCGACCTGATAGTAGTGGGTACACTTAGGATCAGCAAAAAGGCCGGAATCCCCGCAACTACAGGGATCCCGGCCTCTACAACCGCTGACTACAGGGGGAACTTCGGGCTAGATCTTCGATGTAGAGCTCTCTCATCTCCTTCTCCATGCCGGTCTATCCCGGCGCTCACAACCACCACCGGCCGCACAGCTCGCTCGGGATGCGCTCGCCCGCCGTCTATGCCGCAGCGATCACCACAACCGTCGACAAGTGCGAAGCGAACCCCGGCTTGGGAGAAGCCAACGAGCGTCCCGGGGACCCCACCGTCCCAAGCACTCCAGCGATCCCAGTTCTGCCAGCCACCCAAACAGGATCCTGCTGAGGAAGATCACCTGCAGCGCAGCGTCACCCGCGGCCTGACCGGTACCGTCAGCGAACCACACCCACCACGGCTCTCACCCGAGGTGGACCGAAGAACGGGGTCCGGTCAGGTCGCGCAGCAGATGATGGAGGCCGAGGTGTCCGAGCTGGTCGGCGCGGAGCTCGGCGAGCGCAAGCCCGGTGACGGCCGACGCATCGCAATGGGCGGGGCCGGCGGTGAGATACACCCCCCGGCGAGATCGAGTTGCAATCCCGAAGCTGCGGCACTCCGTGCCCAAGGTCGGCCAATGTACTGTGATCGGCGTGCGTCGCGAAGGCTCGGGGGCGTCGCCGCGGGCGGCGACTACCGCGTCGTCGTTCTCGTTCGCGCGGCTCGTAGAGGGAGAATGCGATCACGATTGGAGGGGCCCGTCCGGGGGCGGCAGGAGCGCGGTCGCTTACTCGTACAGTTCGGGGCACATTTGACCGCGCGGTAGTCCGCCGCATTCCCCCGCACGAAGCCGTTTGACTTCGCGCTCCGCCTCCTTGCGCTCGTGGAGGAGCAGCAGGTTCGGCGAATCCGCTGAAGATCGGGGGCTGAGAGGCGCAAGACGCACGCAACGGTTGCCCTCTCGGACGTTTGGCTGACATGCATGCGAGACTTCGCCAGATGCGGCAATCTAAATTATCCGGCGCGCCTGTTTGGGCGCGCGAAGAGTTTTTCACGATGCGCCCGCTCGTGAACTCGATCTCGAGTCGCTTCTGCAGCACCCCGAGTTCGACGGCCTCGACCTTGCGTTGCTCGACCTTGCCGGTGAACTGCGCCGACGTAAAGTCCTAGGAGGGTTGGTGAAACGATTGGCGAAAGTCGGCTCGACCAGTCCGTGGACCGCGTTCCTGAGAGACTGGGCCACTGTGCCGAGCCCTGAGGTTCTGCGAGCACTTGCCACGCCGTTGCGTCTGCTTCCAAGTGGATTCGGTCAGCGTCTGCTTCCAAGTGGATTCGGTCAGCCGCGGCTCGCGCATAAGGCGCATCGCCACTGGTTCGCCGACCAGGGGAAGCGAACCGCCAAGGTGGGTCGCGCGAATATGACCCTCGATCTTCCGATCTTCGCGACACCATGCACGCCGAGGCATATCTCCTCGGAGGATATGAACCCGAGCTGGTGAGGTACATCTCTCGGCGGCTGGCGGGTGGCGGCCTCCTCGTGGATGTCGGCGCGAACATCGGTTTGATCGCGCTTCCAGTCGCAGTCGCAAACCCCGGGGTGCGCGTGATCGCCTTCGAGCCGCACCCCGACAACGCAACGGCTTTGCGAGAGAACATCGCGGCCAACCCTGGGGCGCGGATCGACGTGCGCGAGATCGCACTCGGCGCGGAGCCCGGGCACGTCCATCTCACGACCGACGACGAGCGGGAGAGCGGATGGTTTCGCGTCTCAGACCAGGGCGACGGTGTTGAAGTGCCGATGGATACGCTCGACCGGGCTCTCGGAGACGTGCGCGTGGACGTGATGAAGATCGACGCGGAGGGCTCTGAGCCCGCAATCCTCTGCGGCGCGCAGCAACTTCTCCGGGACCGCCGCATAGGGTGCCTCGTCACTGAGGTCAATCCCGGGCACAACGTCAGCGGCAACAGCCTCGCCGAGTAGGTCGCCGGGTTTGGATACCACCGGGCTCCCGTCCCTGTGCCTCTCGGGCGTCGTCTTCGCCGTCTCGGCGTGGACGAAGCCGTCTTCGTGCCGCGCTAGCTCATGCCCCGACTTCCAGACCGGCAGCGCCTCGTTCCGGCTCAGTGCCTTAGTGGTCGTCCCCGTAAGTACTCGGCGGATCGGTGAAGGAAGTTGCCGGCGGATCGCGAATCTGGTGGGCGATGGCGGGAAAGAGTCCTCACACGGTGGTTCTCAGTGAGGAGCAGCGTGCCGAGCTTGAGCGGCGCGCGGCGGCATACTCTGGCCCGTTTCGGGATGTCGTTCGCGCGAAGGCGATCCTGTATGCGGCCGACGGTGCGAGTAATCAGGACATCGCCGAGCGGCTCGATGTCTCCCGCCAAGCCGTCTCGGACTGGCGAAGACGGTTCTGCCAAGAGGGCCTGCAGGGCCTCGAGGAGAAACCGCGGTCAGGTCGCCCGCGGCGTTTCCCCCCCGGCGCAGATCGCCGAGGTCAAGGCGTTGGCGTGCGAGCTGCCGGCGGAGCAGGGCGTCCCGCTCTCGCGCTGGTCGAGTACTGAGCTCGCCAGAGAGGCCGTCGCTCGCGGGATCGTCGCCGAGGTCTCCGGCACGACGGTGTGGCGATGGTTGGCCGAGGACGCGATCCGCCCGTGGAACTACCGCTCGTGGATCTTCCCGCGCGATCCCAAGTTCGCCGAGAAGGCCGGCCGCGTGCTGGATCTCTACGAGGGCCGGTGGGACGGTGAGCTCCTTCACCCCGGCGATTATGTGGTCTGCTGCGATGAGAAGCCCTCGATCCAAGCCCGTGCGCGCAAGCACGCCAGCGAGCCCGTCACGCCTGGCGGGGACGGGCAGTTGGTCGAGCATGAGTACGAGCGCAAGGGAGCGCTCTGCTACTTCGCCGCGTGGGATGTCGGCCGCGCCAAGATCTTTGACCGTTGCGCGCCGAAGGACGGAATCGTTCCGTTCGATGCCTTGGTCGAGCAGTTCATGAGCGTCGAGCCGTATAGCAAAGCGCAGCGCGTGTTCGTGATCGTCGACAACGGCAGCGCGCACCGCGGACAGCGGTCGATCGACCGCCTCCAGGGCGCCTGGCCCAACCTCAGGCTCGTGCACACTCCCGTCCACGCGAGCTGGCTCACTCAACCAGGCCGAGATCTACTTCTCCGTCGTCCAGCGCAAGGTGCTCACCCCGAACAACTTCGCCGACCTCGACGCAGTCGAGCAGCGACTCCGCGCGTTCGCCCGCCACTACGAGCAAATCGCGCAGCCGTTCAAGTGGAAGTTCACCCGAGACGACCTTCACAAGCTCCTCGCCCGAGCCGACGGCCACACGCCCGCCCAGCTCGCAGCATGATCCGTCAACTCAACTCCGAAACGGACCACTTAGGCGAGGTCGTCAGGTCAGCGCAGGGCTTAGTTTAGGCGCGCCCCCCTAACGCATCTTCGGGATCATTCTCGCTCGCAGAGTGATCCCGTAGATGCGTTAGTCGTCTGGTGGTGGGGCTATGTTGGCGTGAGCGATGTCGTCACGTGGGAAGAGCTGGAGCGAGGCCGAGGCGGTCTGTCCGAGGCCGGAGCACGCCGGGTCGCGGGTGCGGTTTGCTGGTCGTCACGGTCCGCCGGAGCACCATCGACAGCGCTACTGGTGTGTGCCGGCGAACAGCGATCGCCCGCACCGCTTCACCGAGCGTTTGCCGCGCGAGGAGTCCTGGGCGGATGCTTGCGAGGCCTGCGAGCGCGACGTCGACCTCCACGAGGGTCCACACGCGGCGCGCAAGTATCAGTTCGTCGCTCGGGGGATCGCCGAGGCGTTGAAGATGGTCGGGGCCGGCTCGACCTACCGCGACGCGGCGCTGGTCGCGCGGGAGCGGGCGAAGCGACTGCGGTCCGACCCCGGTAGCGGCGAGCTGCGGTTCTCGCGGCACGGATCGCTGGTGATGGACTGGGTGGAGGTGTTCGCCCCGGTCGTCTTTGAGCCCTACCGCCCGAGCGAGTGGCCGGCGAGTGGGTCGCTGCTGCTGGACGACTTGCCGTTCAGGGTCCGCGACCCAGACAGTGGCCGCCACCGGATCGCGTTCCGGATCTTCTGCGCGATGGGCTATGAGGAAGGGCGCCCGAAACTGTGGCGCTTGGAGGCCTTCACAAGCAAGTCGCAGCCTGACTGGGAGGCGTTCCTAGGCGTCCTGGGGGGCGCGCCGCCGCGGGTGGTGTGCGACAACGACCATGGCCTCACAAACGCGGTTCGCGCTCGCTTCCCCGACGCCGAGCTGTACCTGTGCGAGTGGCACTTGCGCCGCGCGCTGGAGCGGCTGATGGGCAAGATCCGAGCCGAGGACGGCCAGCACAAGGACGCGATCGATGAGCTGCTGGAGCAGGTCGAGGCGGCGTTCACCGGCCCCTCGTTCTGGGCGCCGTTCCTCAAGCGCGCACACGCCGCCGGCATCCCCCGCCTGAGCGACTGGCTGAACAGCACCGGGCGGATTGTCGAGGAGCAGTTCCAACGGCGCGCACCGCGCTGGAAGCGGCCCGCGGACATACCGCTGACAACCTCGCCGCTGGACGCGTTCATCAACCCGGTCCGCGCGTCGATCCAACCGCGTGCGTACGGGTTGAAGAACCGCGAGCGCACCAACCGGCTGTTGATGCTCATGCAGCTGCACGCCAACCGCCAGGACGACGAGCGCGCCTACGTCCGGCAGATCCGCGAGATCCTCGAGGCCAACCAGGGCCGACCCAACATCGCTCGCCGCGCGATCATCGATGCCGGCAGCGCGTCGCTGCGCTGACATCCGGCAGTAACGCATCTCCGGGTCCATCTTCGTCCTCAGAGTGGACCCGGAGATGCGTTTAGGGGGAGCGCGACTAGGCCGTGTCCGCTGTCGCCCGCACCCTCGCGAGTGCGCGCAACCGAGCTTGGCGAAGGATCGTCACGTGCAGCTTCACGCGCTCAAGGCCGCGTACGCGAAGCGGCAGCAAGGCCCGCTCATACTTGAGACGCCCGAACTCTCGCTCGACGGCGCCACGGCTTCGGTAGCGCTTGCGCGACCGCTCGGACTCCCGAGGGATGAGGGGGTGGAAACGATCGGCTTTGATCCAACGGCACTTGCAGGCTGGCATTCCCCGGTTGGGCAGCGCCGACGCCGCCCGCGAGCGCGGATTCGGAATCAAGACCGCAATCATGGACGGCGGATATGACTCTGGGTTGATCCACGACGGATGCATGAATCGCGGCAGCGGGATATCCATTTAGGTCAGGTAGCCTGAGCGGGTGCCAATCGCTGGGCTGGACTATCCGGGCTCTGACGCCGAGTTCGCGGCGTGGTTCCCGGACGAAGAGGCCTGCTGGGACTACCTGGAGTGGCTGCGCTGGCCAGATGGCTTCCGCTGCCCGCGCTGCCCGAGTCGGCGGGGCTGGCGGCTCGGCGTCGGGCGCTTCGAATGCGCGCTGTGCGGCAGGCAGGCGTCGGTCACGGCGGGCACGATCTTCGACAAGACCCAGCACGCCGCTGCGGCTGTGGTTCGAGGCGGCGTGGCTGATGACCAGCCAGAAGCACGGCGTCTCGGCGCTGGGGGTGCAGCGGGCGCTGGGGCTGGGCTCCTACCAGACCGCGTGGGCGATGCTGCACCGCTTGCGGGTGGTCATGGTGCGCCCCGGCCGCGAGCGCCTGGGCGGCCATATCGAGGTCGATGAGACCTACGTAGGCGGGGTCGAGGAGGGCGTCGCCGGGCGCGAGACGCAAACCAAGTCGATCGTCGCGATCGCCGTGGAGATCCGCAATCCCAAAGGTTTCGGGCGCGTGCGGATGCAGTCGGTGCCAGACGTCTCCAAGGACAGCCTGATCCCGTTCGTGAGCGGCGCCATTGAGCCCGGGGCGACGGTCCATACCGACGGCTGGCCGGCGTACCTGGCGCTGCCCAAGGCTGCTGGGCACCCACCAGGGGCGTGAGCCCCGAGCACCTCGACGCGTACCTGAACGAGTTCACCTTCCGCTTCAACCGACGACGCTCAGGGCGCCGAGGGCTGCTCTTCTACCGGCTGCTCGAGCAGGCGGTGCTCGCCGAGCCGGTCACATACCGAACGCTGGTCGCACGACCGGGCGCCCGCGATCGTCCGGTGCCGAACCACCTCATGCGTCGGGGCCAAGGCGCCGCGCTACCCGTCGCCGATCGGCCCTGGCGGCGGCCGACCGCCACAACCTGACCTAAATGGATATCCCGCTCGCGGCATTCTGCCCGTGACACCACTGCGCGAGACTCCCGCCGTCAAGCGCGGCGCGCACAAGCCTCCGCTCTGCCGTCACAGCTTCTGGAAGTTCGCCGGAGCCGATGAACCCGCCAGATCAGACCCACGACGGGCAGGCGCTGAAGCTGTTCAACGTGGTCGACGAGTACACCCGGGAGGCGCTGGTGATGCTGGTCGAGCGACGCATCGACTCAGACCGCACCGTCAGCACACTGGTGACGCTCGTGGCCCGGCACGGCGCCCCGGAACTGATCCGCTGCGACAACGGCCCGGAGCTGACCGCACACACGGTCAGGGATTGGTGCCGCTTCTCCGGTGCCGGCACCAGCTTCATACATCCGGGCCCCCGTGGCAGAACCCCTACGTGGAGAGCTTCCACGCCCGCGTCCCCGACGGAGCTCTTGGACCTCGAGCTCTTCGACAGCCTCCGCGAGGCGCAAGTCGTGATCGAGGACTTGGCGACGGGACTTTCGATCGGGTAGGCGCCGGGCTCACCCCTGCGCCTACCCGATCGAAGCGATCGAGCGCGGCTTGCCGGGCTGCCGAGCAATCACCGGCGCTAAGGAACCGTCGATCAATTAGTTGAGGGGTTGATCGAGTAGTTCCACTCGCCGTGGAATGGATCGCGGGTGAGGTTGACTGCGGCGAGCGCGGCGTCGGTGACCTCGACCTTGGGATACTCGTTCTTGTCGAGGCGAGCGTAGGTCTCGAGCCCGGTGCTGGTGGTTGTCGCGGCGATCAGGTTGATGATGACCTCGTAGGAGATCAGTGGCTGAGCTCGCCAGTTGCGGGAGAGGAAGCTGAACAGGCGATGCTCGATTTTGTTCCACTTCGAGGTGCCGGGCGGGAAGTGGCAGACGGTGATCTGAAGACCGGTGTCGTCGGCGAGCTTCTGCAGCTCGGTTTTCCACAAGCGGGTGCGGTTGCCGTTTGAGCCTCCGCAGTCAGCGGTGATCACGAGCTGTTCGGCTTTGGGGTAGCGGACTTGGCCGAGCTGCTCCCACCACGCCCGGATCGCCGCGACCGAGAACTGGGCGGTGTCGCGGTCAATCCCGACCGACACCATCGCTGAGTCATCGGCGATGTCGTACACCCCGTAGGGGATCGCCTTCCCGGACGCCATGCTCGGGAAGTCGTGCGTGTTGACTCGCGGTGGCTGGCCTTTGGGATGCCACTCGCGCCCCGCGTTCTTGAACTCTCCGACCAGCTCCTTCTTCTTGGTGTCGATGCTGATCGCGGGCTGACCGGCGGCGAGCGCCTGCCTGACGCGGTCGTTGATGTGCCGAAACTGGGCGTCACGATCGGGATGCTGCTTGCCCTCGAGCGTCTTGCGAGCCGCCTGCAGGCTAAAGCCGAGCTTGCCTTTGAGCAGGCGAGCGACGAGGTCCTTGCCGGCCTGGTGGCCTTGGGCACCGAGCTCCTGAGCGAGGTTGCGCACGCTCTTGGAGGTCCACAACAGCACCCGCTCAGGATCGCCCCGGACGTCATCCCCGACCAACGCCCGCAAAGCGCCCAGCAGCTCCGGATCGCTGTCCTCGGCCGCGGGGCGTCCAGCACCCTCACGCCGAACCCGGTCCGGTCCGAGCGACTCCGGCTCGTCAAGCTCCACAAGACCCTTGCGAACCGTGTTCTCCGCCAGCCCACACGCCCGCGCCGCCGCCGCGATTCCGCCATACCCAAACGTCCGAGCCTCAGAGGCAGCAAACCGCTGCCGCTGCCGCTCATTCAATCCAGGAGACATCAACCGGTAGCGCTCCGCGATCGCCGCTTCAGCATCACCCATGCCTCACTGGTTCTACACCCACACCCAATAATCCTGCATCTAATTTACCGACGATTCCTAAGCAGAGATAGACGCATAGAGCGCAGCAGCAGGGAATCGCTGCCCTGCCGGATACACTACGGCGAATCCCTGGGACCGTCTGGGCAACGAGGGGAAGCAATCAGCTTCGACTCAAGGAGATCCGTATTGGCGTGACCGACGCGGCTCCGGTCGGTGAACGGCCCGAACCGTCGGAGGTGGCCGAAGGCTCAGACCTCCGGTAGTGGAATCAGATTAGTGGCGTTGTGCAGGGGTTTTGTTTGCTCTAGAGCTTGCAAAAGTATGTTTGGTTTGGTATTGTTGTGGGGTGTTGAGCGGGTCGACAGAGGCAGGCGGGGATGCGGGCCAGTTGCCGGGGATGCCGGCGCCGTTGGAGTTGCGGTTGGAGGCGGTCGGCGAGGACGTGGTGGTGTCCTGTGGCGGTCGGGCGTTGGCGTGCTATGAGCGGGGTGATCGGGGGATGCGTAACCTCGCGATCGTGTCGTTGACGCGGGCTGGGGTGAAGGGCGTTGAGGTGGCACGCGTGTTCGGGATCAGTGCTGAGCATGTGACTCGTCTGCGGGGGGAGGTCGCTGAGGGCGGGTCTGGGGCGTTGGTGCGGCCGATGGGTCGCCCACGGAAGCTTGATCGGGACGCGGTCGCGCGGGTGTATGAGTTGTCTGATCGGCGTGTCGCGGGCAGCGAGATCGCGAAACTGCTGGGTGTCTCGGAAGCGACGATCTCGCGGTTGTTGGCGCGTCGCCCGGCGCGTGAGGTTGAGCGGCTGCCGGTGAGCGAGCTGGGGGAGGTGAGCGACCTGGCGGATGTGACTGGCGGCGCTGAGACGACCGTGGCGGATCTGACCGCGGCGGACGTCGCTCAAAGCGCCGAGTGTGGGGTGAGCGTGGCGGATCTGACCGGGCCGGTTGAGGTCGTTGGCGCGCGGATCGGTGAGGGTGGCGGCCGGTCGGTGTACGCGGGCGCGATGCTGCTGCACCCGTTCCTGGAGAAGGTCGGCGCGAGCGCGGTGCTCGGCGTGCTCAGCTCGGGTCCTGAGCGGTGCTATGACACGATCGCGGTCGCGCTCTGTGGCGTGTTCGCGTTCGCGTTGGGGACCTCCTCCCTGGAGGGCTCAAAGCATTTGCAGCTCGCCGACGCGGGGCTGCTGGCCAGGATCGAGCGTTTCCCGCATCTGCGGAGCCTGCGCCCGCGGCTCGGGGCGCTCGCGGACGCGGTCGATCGTTGCGGGTCCAGGTCGCGCTGTCAAAGGCGATGCTGAGCGCCGACAGCGAGCCTCCGTCGGTGTTCTTTGTCGATGAGCACTTCGTTGCGTATACCGGCTGCCGGCCGGTCGCCAAGGGCTGGAACACACGCCGCCGTCATGCCGAGCCCGGAAGGCACGACAGTGATCGTTGATGACCGCTGGCGGGCTGTGTGTTTCGCCTCAGGCTCTCCGCAAGGCCTCTCAGGCGCGATGCTTGACCCGGTCGACCAACTCCTTGAGATCTGCGACGGGCGCCGTTGATGCTCGGCTTCGATCGCGGCGGCGCCGATCCAAGACGATCTATGAGCTGCGCGATCGTGATCGACTGGATCACGTACGTCGCGCGCCGCTGACCTTCCCGACGGTCAAGCTCGCCGCTCGTGGGTGAGGCTCGACGGGCTGCGCCATTACGTGCGCGTCCTGATGAGCTCGTCGAGCTTGACGGATACGGGAAATGCCGACAGCTGAGCGTGTATCAGGACGGGCGGGTCGTGCTGCAGATCCTGACCAGCGACCTGCGCACCCCAGCCGCGCGCCTCGCGCACACGCTGCGCTGCCGGTGGTGCATCGAGAACACCTTCAAATACCTCGAAGACCATCACGGCCTGCACTGGCTGTGCGACCACGAGATGAGCATCGCCCCGGACACCACGCTACAGCGCAACCCCGAACGCACCACAGCGCTCGCACAGCTTCGAGCGCACGAGCAGACCATCGCCGAGCTCGAACGTCAGATCGGCCAACACACCACCGACAGCAACGCCGCCGACACCAACCCCGCCGAGACGCTGTGCATGCTCCAAGCAGACCTCTACACCGCACAAGCCGCCACCCGCACAGCCAAAGCGACGGTGAAGCCGATCCCCGCGAAGCTGCCCGCCAAAGTCATCGACCCCGACGCCAAGCGCGCCACCCCCCGCGTGAACCGTCGCGCGCTGCAGACCGTCCTACGACTGCTGGCCTACAACGCCGAGCTTGACCTCGCCCGCGCGATCAACACCTACCTCGCTGACCCCGACGAATACCGCGCGATCACCCGCCACCTCCTGCACCAGCCCGGACAGATCGACTACACCCCAACCCGGATCACCGTCACGATCGACCCGCCGCACGCCCCCCGCATCGCCCGCGCCCTGAACCTCCTGATCGACCAGATCAACAACAATCCACCCAAGCTCACCGGCGACCGCCGACCGATCAGCTACCAGATCAGCGCAAAACCTTGACATCACGCGCCGCCCTACTACCGGAGGTCTGAGGCTATCGGGTGAGGCGCTCCCACGCCCCTTGGTCCACGCGGTAGGACAGCACCTCGACATCGTGCTCGCGCGCGAGTTCGCAGGTCATGTCGCGAGAATAGGACTCGATGCCTCCCTTGGCGGCCCAATACCGGCGGGTGAGTTAGACCACGTGCATGATTCCGGAGGCTCTCACGTGCCGTGCCGGAAATGTGCCCGGCGTTAGCCCGGATCGTGCAGTAGTTGTGTGGGTGTGACGCCACGGCCGGGATTTGTCGGTGATCTGGGTCTGCTAAGCGGTGCGGTGGCGGTTGCGGGTCCGCTCAGGCGTTTCCGCGCAGGTGTTGGCGCTTTCTCGGACGCTGCGAGGGCAGCGGTGATCGCGGCTCGATGGCCGGGAGGTTCTTGCTCGGAGGAGGGGTTCGCCGGGGGTGCGGTCAGCCGCTGGGTGCGGGCAGCGCCACGAGCTTCTCAAACGCCGCAGTCAGCGCTTGGGCCCACGGCCATGTGGTCGGGAGGTGCAACTTCGCGCGGCGGCCGGAGAACGACAGTCGGGCGGCGAGGTGCAGCAACCGGTAGCGCAGCCGTTTCGGCTCGGCCTTGGCGAGCTCGCCGTCCAGGGTCAGGGCTTGGGTCCAGACGATCAAATCGTGCGCGAGCATCACGAGCTGCACCCACACCTCGTTCATCGCGAACTGCTGGAACGGCAGCTTGGACGGGCCGGTGTCTTTGTCATCGCGGATGCGGTCCTCGGCGCGGGCGCGTTGGCGGTGACGACGCTCTAGGACCCCGATCTCAAGGTCGGTCTGGTCGGTGAGGATCGCCTGGAAGCGGTAGCCGTCATGATCGGTGAAGGAGAACTGCGCGCCGGGATGGGGACGCTCGCGGCGGACGATCACCCGCGAGCCCTCCGGCCAACTGGAGAGATCGATGCGGTCGGTGAGCTCCACGACCTGCCCGTTCTCGCGCTCTGAGCCGTCCTGATCCAACGCCGCAACCCAGGCATTGGCAGGGGTAGCGAGGATCGCGGCACGGACCGGCTCGGTCAGTTCGTAGCCGAACGAGAACCGCAGATCGCAGCGGCGGCAGTGATCGGCGGTCCCGTGCGTCGCGCCGGCCGAATCCGCGCGGACCAGGATCTCGATCGTCTCGAGCTGCGGCTCGGGGATCTGCGCCAGGCAACGGTCGATCACCGTCACATGGTCAGCGGCGGTGTTGGACCCGGCGTTCCCTGGGCGCAGCAGGATCGCGAGCGCTTCGCGCGTTTCATCGGTGTAGGCGGTGAGCGGGTGAAACCCGTAGCCGTGCTTGTAGTTCCCGGTCGCGTTCTCCTTTTCCGAATGGCTCGTGATCAACGTCGCGTCCACGTCGATCGTCAACCGCTCCGGCGCGCCATCAAGCTCCCAGAATCGCCCCCGCGCGGTCGCGTGCGCCACTCGGAGCGCATCGAGCATCCCGGGCTCGGACGCGATCCGAGAGAGCATCCGGAATGCGGTCGCGTCCGACGCGACCGACCCGAACAGCGCGTCCTGCTCGCGGACCGCAGCGAGATCGGAAATGCACTCGCCGCCGTCGGCGAGCATCACCGCGAGATCGCGGATCACCCGACCCGGATCATGACCACGCCGCCGCTGCTTGACGCCGGCCAGCCGGGTCGAGAGCGAGCGCGTGAGCCCCACCGTGTCCGCGACCTGCCCGAGCAGCGCGCTGCCGGCGTGCGAGACCAGACCGGCTCCGTCCGCCGTGACTTCTACCGTTACGAACCGTCCGTCACGCATCACCTTCAAGGTGACCTCCAAAGCTCGGGAATCAGGACTTCAGCAATCCCAAGAATCCCTGCTGTGCCTGACGTTCCCGCGCCCTCGCTCACCCCGAGGGCGCGGGTCTTACCGCACGATCCGGGTTTAGCCGGCCGATGCCCGCTCCTGGTCCCGACGCAGCTTACGCGCGTGGCGCTCGACGGCACGCAGATCACGGGCCTTCTTGAATCCGCGCCGACCGCCGGATGGCACCCATGACAGACCGCCGTAGTGCCTGTACTTACGCCGGTACTGATCGGGCATGATCTCCCACCGAAGCGCGCGTGTCTGAAGCTGGCGAAAGAAATAGCCGCCGACGTCATAGGCCACGAGCCCCTCCGGAACACGATCAGTCTCCTCGGCACGAAATGAGAATCCGACCTGGATTTGCGCCACCTGAGCAACGTCGAGCAGCAGCAGCCACGGTGCGGGGCGGGCAGCCAGGCGGACGGTCTTCAGCCCAACTGGCTCAACGTAGAAGGGGAATTCCGGGATCATTTCAGCGCCGACGAGCGCCGCCCCCGAGCGCTGGGCGAGCGCCGTCAGATCGCGCAGCCAGTCGTCCTGGCGGAACTCGACGTCGGAATCGACAAATACGGCGTAGTCAGCCTGGCATTGCCGCAGCCACAGATCCAGCCATTCGGCGTGCTGACGACGATTCGTAGCCAGCTGTAGCGTGAGCCACCTACGTTGCTCGAAACCGGTCAGCATCTCGATTGATCCATCACTTGACCCGGAGTCTCCCACTACCAGCTCGAATGGGAGGTCCGTGCGCTCACGCATCGACCGGATGCACAGCTCTGTGACAATCTTAGTATTCAACGTCGAGACGTGTACGCGGACGGTTGGCAGTGTCGCTCCTACTCCTCGTGGTCTTGCCCGGACAAGGGTCGACACGGACAAGGTTGACAGAAGTTACCTCATGTCGACTTTCGGGGTCTCAGGCGGCGGCGCGGTGATGGTGACAACTGAGCCAAGGCCGGTTTTGCACGGAGGCTTTGAATCGAGCACGATCTGTCCTCGGGACAGGAGACCCCTCCGCGAATGTCACGACCCCAGAAGTACCCCGAAGCGTTGATTCAGCGCGGTGTGCGGCTGGCGATTGAGTCCGGTCGGCCGGTGCGGCATGTCGCTGAAGATCTCGGGATTCATCACGAGACGTTGCGCCGGCGTGCGCCAGGCCGAGGCCGAGGGTGGCCGGCGGCCCGATGTGCCTACGTCGGGGGAGCGCGAGGAGATCCGCAGGCTGCGCAAAGAGGTGTTCGAGTTGTGACGGGCGAACGAGATTCTGAAGGCCGCCTCGGTGTTTTTACGAGGCCCTCGACCTTCGTGGCGCTGATCGCTACCCGTGCGTCACAGTCCTGCCGGACGTGCCCACACTTGTAGAACGGGTACGAGCGCCCATTCTGGGTCTGCAACCCGACGACCATCCGGCCTCCGCATCCGGAGCACCGCAGTACGTCCAGCCTGGCGAGCAGCCTCTCAGACTCAGACCTCCGGTAGTGGAATCAGATTAGTGGCGTTGTGCAGGGGTTTTGTTTGCTCTAGAGCTTGCAAAAGTATGTTTGGTTTGGTATTGTTGTGGGGTGTTGAGCGGGTCGACAGAGGCAGGCGGGGATGCGGGCCAGTTGCCGGGGATGCCGGCGCCGTTGGAGTTGCGGTTGGAGGCGGTCGGCGAGGACGTGGTGGTGTCCTGTGGCGGTCGGGCGTTGGCGTGCTATGAGCGGGGTGATCGGGGGATGCGTAACCTCGCGATCGTGTCGTTGACGCGGGCTGGGGTGAAGGGCGTTGAGGTGGCACGCGTGTTCGGGATCAGTGCTGAGCATGTGACTCGTCTGCGGGGGGAGGTCGCTGAGGGCGGGTCTGGGGCGTTGGTGCGGCCGATGGGTCGCCCACGGAAGCTTGATCGGGACGCGGTCGCGCGGGTGTATGAGTTGTCTGATCGGCGTGTCGCGGGCAGCGAGATCGCGAAACTGCTGGGTGTCTCGGAAGCGACGATCTCGCGGTTGTTGGCGCGTCGCCCGGCGCGTGAGGTTGAGCGGCTGCCGGTGAGCGAGCTGGGGGAGGTGAGCGACCTGGCGGATGTGACTGGCGGCGCTGAGACGACCGTGGCGGATCTGACCGCGGCGGACGTCGCTCAAAGCGCCGAGTGTGGGGTGAGCGTGGCGGATCTGACCGGGCCGGTTGAGGTCGTTGGCGCGCGGATCGGTGAGGGTGGCGGCCGGTCGGTGTACGCGGGCGCGATGCTGCTGCACCCGTTCCTGGAGAAGGTCGGCGCGAGCGCGGTGCTCGGCGTGCTCAGCTCGGGTCCTGAGCGGTGCTATGACACGATCGCGGTCGCGCTCTGTGGCGTGTTCGCGTTCGCGTTGGGGACCTCCTCCCTGGAGGGCTCAAAGCACTTGCAGCTCGCCGACGCGGGGCTGCTGGCCGGGATCGAGCGTTTCCCGCATCTGCGGAGCCTGCGCCCGCGGCTCGGGGCGCTCGCGGACGCGGTCGATCCGTTGCGGGTCCAGGTCGCGCTGTCAAAGGCGATGCTGAGCGCCGACAGCGAGCCTCCGTCGGTGTTCTTTGTCGATGAGCACTTCGTTGCGTATACCGGCTGCCGGCCGGTCGCCAAGGGCTGGAACACACGCCGCCGTCATGCCGAGCCCGGAAGGCACGACACCGTGATCGTTGATGACCGCTGGCGGGCTGTGTGTTTCGCCTCAGGCTCTCCGCAAGGCCTCTCAGGCGCGATGCTTGACCCGGTCGACCAACTCCTTGAGATCTGCGACGGGCGACCGTTGATGCTCGGCTTCGATCGCGGCGGCGCCTATCCCAAGACGTTCTGTGAGCTGCGCGATCGCGGGATCGACTGGATCACGTACCGTCGCGCGCCGCTGGCCGTCCCGACGGTCAAGCCTCGCCGCTCGTGGGTGAGGCTCGACGGGCAGCGCCATTACGTGCGCGTCGCTGATGAGCTCGTCGAGCTTGACGGATACGGGAAATGCCGACAGCTGAGCGTGTATCAGGACGGGCGGGTCGTGCTGCAGATCCTGACCAGCGACCTGCGCACCCCAGCCGCGCGCCTCGCGCACACGCTGCGCTGCCGGTGGTGCATCGAGAACACCTTCAAATACCTCGAAGACCATCACGGCCTGCACTGGCTGTGCGACCACGAGATGAGCATCGCCCCGGACACCACGCTACAGCGCAACCCCGAACGCACCACAGCGCTCGCACAGCTTCGAGCGCACGAGCAGACCATCGCCGAGCTCGAACGTCAGATCGGCCAACACACCACCGACAGCAACGCCGCCGACACCAACCCCGCCGAGACGCTGTGCATGCTCCAAGCAGACCTCTACACCGCACAAGCCGCCACCCGCACAGCCAAAGCGACGCTGAAGCCGATCCCCGCGAAGCTGCCCGCCAACGTCATCGACCCCGACGCCAAGCGCGCCACCCCCCGCGTGAACCGTCGCGCGCTGCAGACCGTCCTACGACTGCTGGCCTACAACGCCGAGCTTGACCTCGCCCGCGCGATCAACACCTACCTCGCTGACCCCGACGAATACCGCGCGATCACCCGCCACCTCCTGCACCAGCCCGGACAGATCGACTACACCCCAACCCGGATCACCGTCACGATCGACCCGCCGCACGCCCCCCGCATCGCCCGCGCCCTGAACCTCCTGATCGACCAGATCAACAACAATCCACCCAAGCTCACCGGCGACCGCCGACCGATCAGCTACCAGATCAGCGCAAAACCTTGACATCACGCGCCGCCCTACTACCGGAGGTCTGAGACTTGGGCTGACGTCCACGTGGGATGCTCAGCCGTTGCACGCGCTCGAATAGGTCCCGGGGAATGATCGGCTCTTGCGCCTCGAGGTTGACTCGGTCCTTGAAGTGGATCTCGCCGAGATAGGTCCGGCTGGAGAGCAGCACCATCGTGCCGTGGTAGCTCTTCACGATCCCATGCTCGGCCAGGAACTCCCTGACTTCGGCGATGGTCGCCCCCTCATCGCGGTTCTTGAACGCCTGAAGCACGGCCGGTGCTGTCTCCGGGTTGGGGATCAGCTTGCTCTCGGATGTTCGGTTGGCGCACGCTGGCGGCAGAAATTGCACTTGCCAAGACGATGCGCAAGTACGATGTGTGTCGCGTCATCAGCTTCCACAATACGATCAAGGCGGGGCGGGAATTCAGCCAGGAACTGCCCAACGTGATCAAGTGGATGCCCGCCCGGACAAGACCGGAGGGTGAGATCTGGGCCGAGCACGTCTCCGGCGAAATGTCCACCGGCCATCGCGACCGGATGCTCCTGCGTCTGAGCAATCTTGAGACAAACGAGCGCGGCCTGCTATGCAGCGCGCGTTGCTTGGGCGAAGGCGTTGATGTGCCGACCCTCGACGGTGTCGCCTTCATCGACCCTCGCCGTTCAGTCATCGACATCATCCAGTGCGTCGGTAGGGCCATCCGCAAGGCCCCCGACAAGAAGGTCGGCACCATCGTGCTGCCGGTGTTCCTCACCGAGGATGATGACCCCGAGACGGTGCTCAATGACTCGACGTTCCAAGACGTTTGGAGGGTCCTCAAGGCTCTTGCCGCTCAGGACGAGACGCTGCGCGAGGAACTTGACGAGCTTCGGGTCAGGTCCCGCGCTCGCCGCAAGCTGCCGCCCCGGAGACCACCCAAGATCAGGCTCGAAGTTCCGGTGGCGCGAGTCGGGGTCCAGTTCATCGAGGCGTTCAACGTGCGCCTCGTCGAGCAGACAACGGCGGCGTGGGAGTTCTACTTCGGGCTGCTCGAGAGCTTCGTCGAGCGCGAGAGCCATGCGTCGGTCCCGGCGCAATTGCGCGTGGACGGCTATCGACTCGGTTCCTGGGTGACCACTCAGCGCACGCTGTTCCGTAGGGGGACGCTCGAGCCCGAGCGTCGTGCTCGACTCCAAGCCGTTCCCGGCTGGACGTGGACCCCGCAAGACGATGCCTGGGACGAAGGCTTTGCCAAGCTCGAGAGCTTCGTGAAGCGCAACGGCCATGGGCGCGTCCCGCAACAATGGCGCGAGGACGACTATCGACTTGGTGAGTGGGTCATCAATCAGCGGGCACAGTTCCAAAGGGGGACGCTTGACCCCGAGCGTCGTGCTCAACTCGAAGCCGTTCCGGGATGGACATGGGACACGCGCGAGGCGCTCTGGGAGGAAGGCTTTGCCAAGCTCGAGAGCTTCGTGAAGCGCGACGGCCACGCGCGCGTCCCCGCGCAGTGGCGCGAGGACGACTATCAACTCGGCGCGTGGGTCAACACTCAGCGCACACGGTTCGTGCAGCGGACGCTCGAGCCCGAGCGTCGTGCTCAACTCGAAGCCGTTCCCGGATGGACGTGGGACGTGCGCGAGGCGCTCTGGGAGGAAGGCTTTGCCAAGCTCGAGAGCTTCGTCGAGCGCGAGGGCCAGGCGCGGGTTCCGAGGAAGTATCGAGACGCTGGCGGATACAGGCTCGGCGACTGGGTCATCACTCAGCGCCACGTGTTCCAACAGGGGACGCTTGAACCGAGCGATGTGCTCGACTCGACGCCGTTCCGGGTGGACATGGGACAGGCGAGGGCTGGGAGGTGTGGTGAGAGTTGGTGATTGTGAGAGTTTTGCGCTGGATATGGGGAGGAAGGAACGATACGTGAAGCGACGCAGCACATGTGGAGCAGATATGTAGCTGCGCGAGGTGAGCGGATGCTGGTGAGGGCAGACGATTGAGGCGGCGAAGGAGCTGGGGATAGCGAGCAGAGTATCACGCTGGCGATAGAGTACGGCGGGATGAAGGTAATGATGCGAAGCGGCTGAAGGAGCTAGAGCGTGAGAACGTGAGTTGAAGGCGATGTGCGATAGGCGCTGAGGTGCGGGGCTGAAGGAGGTGCGAGGGAAAGGTTGAGCTAGCTGTGGCGCGGGGGTGCGATGGTTCGTGACGTCTCGGCGTCAGCGAGCGCTGGGGTGCGGGTGCTGGGAGAGCACGCTACGGAGCGCTATGAGCTAAGCGCGCTGAGGATGACGCGGTGTTGCGCGCGAGTTGCGGCAGTTCTCAAGGACGTGCGGTGGGGGTATCGCGTGCGCATCATCACTGCGCGAGCTGGGCTGGGATGTGAACGCAGCGTGTGCAGCGCTTGTGGCGGGAGGAAGGGCTGCGGGTGCGCAGCGGCGGCGCAAGCGCGGCGGCTGGGGGACTCGACGTCTGCGCAGCGCTGCGCGCGAGCGGCCAACGAGGTGTGGGGTTCGACTTCCAGTTCGACAGACGCGACGGCAGGGTGCTGAAGCTGCTCAACGTGGTGACGAGTTCACGTGAGTGCTGGTGATGCTGGTGAGCGCAGCATCGACGCGACCGGACGTGGCGTGCTGGAGCGCTGGTCGCGAGCGGGGCGCCCCGCAGTTCGAGGTGAGACAATGGCCGGAGATGGCGCACGCGCTCCAGGACTGGTGCGAGCTGAGCGGGACGGGAACCGCGTACATCGAGCCGGGCTCGCCGTGGGAGAACCCGTACGTCGAGAGCTTCCACTCCCGCGTGCGCGACGAGACTGCTCGATCTCGAGAGCTTCGTGAAGCGCGACGGCCACGCGCGCGTCCCCGCGCAGTGGCGCGAGGACGACTATCAACTCGGCGCGTGGGTCAACACTCAGCGCACACGGTTCGTGCAGCGGACGCTCGAGCCCGAGCGTCGTGCTCAACTCGAAGCCGTTCCCGGATGGACGTGGGACGTGCGCGAGGCGCTCTGGGAGGAAGGCTTTGCCAAGCTCGAGAGCTTCGTCGAGCGCGAGGGCCAGGCACGGGTTCCGAGGAAGTATCGAGACGCTGGCGGATACAGGCTCGGCGACTGGGTCATCACTCAGCGCCACGTGTTCCAACAGGGGACGCTTGAACCCGAGCGATGTGCTCGACTCGACGCCGTTCCGGGGTGGACATGGGACACGCGCGAGGCGGCCTGGGAGGTGGGCTATGCCGACCTTGTGGCCTTCCTTGAGCGCGAGGGCCATACGCGAATTCCTAGGAAGTATCAAGACGCCGACGGATATAGGCTCGGCAGTTGGGTCAACAATCTGCGCGCCCTGTACCAAGAGGGGACGCTCGAGCCCGAGCGTCGTGCTCAACTCGAAGCCGTTCCCGGATGGACATGGGCCCCGCACCACGATGCTTGGGAAAAGGGCTTTGACAAGCTCGAGAGCTTCGTCGAGCGTGAGGGCCATGCGCGCGTCCCGGCTCAGTGGCGCGAGGGCGACTTTCGACTTGGTCAGTGGGTCACCGTGCAGCGCAGTGGGTTCCATAGAGGGACGCTCGAGCGCGAGCGTCGTGCTCGCCTCGAAGCCGTGCCGGGGTGGACGTGGGAGGCGCGCGAGGCGGCCTGGGAGGAAGGCTTTGCCAAGCTCGAGAGCTTCGTCGAGCGCGACGGCCACGCGCGCGTCCCAGCGCAGTGGCACGAGGACGGCTATCCACTCGGTCAGTGGGTCACCAATCAGCGGGCACGGGCCCAGGTGAACACAGATCATGCTCGGCGTCTCGAAGCCTTGTCGGGGTGGACGTGGGAGGCGCGCGAGGCGGCCTGGGAGGAAGGCTTTGCCAAGCTCGAGAGCTTCGTCGAGCGCGACGGCCACGCGCGCGTCCCAGCGCAGTGGCACGAGGACGGCTATCCACTCGGTCAGTGGGTCACCAATCAGCGGGCACGGGCCCAGGTGAACACAGATCATGCTCGGCGTCTCGAAGCCTTGTCGGGATGGACATGGGAGGCGCGCGAGGCGGCCTGGGAGGAAGGCTTTGCCAAGCTCGAGAGCTTCGTCGAGCGCGAGGGTCATGCGCGGGTCCCGCAGCAGTGGCGCGAGGACGGCTATCGACTCGGCGCGTGGGTCAGCAATCAGCGAAACCGTAAGAGCACGCTTGGGCCCGAGCGTCGCACTCGACTGGAAGCCCTCTCACGGTGGGCCTGGGACGCGCGACAACGCTCGCGAGCGCGCTAGCTCGGGTCGGTCGCTCGCTCGCCGCCACCGACCGTCGCCCCATCTTGGCTCGTGCGAGTTGAATGATCCGCTCGGCGGGCCGATCCGGTTCCCAGGTGCCGCGATCCAAGCACGTCGTGTTCCGTCACGTCGGGGCAACCGACATCGTGATGCGCTCCACGGGCTGGGTGCTTCGTAAAGGGCGGATCTCCGCCGACGAGCACCAAATACGGCAGCACGTCGCCCACGGAGCAGTACCCGAGCATCCGCCGCGGATGGCGTCAGTGGGCTCGTCTCTGCCGACGCGCCGCTGGCGGTCGCTGCGAAATGCCGGGGGGAGCGCCGGGCGAAGCGAGCGACTGGCCTGATCTACGTAGCCATGCCCGGCGTCATGACCGGGCCGATGCTCGACGTCGCGGGCTAGCTGCTGATCACCCTGCCGTTGTAGGCGCTTGGCGTCATCCACTAGGGCGGCTAGTGATGGAAGACCGAGTACGCGACGAACGCGAGCGTCAGCACCGCGATCACCCACGTCAGGTCCAGCATCGTGCTCGTCTGCCTGTCGATGCCCCGGCGAGCTTAGCGGGCGCCCCCCGACCTCAGCGCGCCACTACGAGCGCCACTGAGGGGGCTGACGAAAGTGTCGGCTTGATCGACGAGCCGCAGGTCAGGGAAGGTCCGCAACAGGAGGCCGCCACACTCTCCGGTCGCCCGGTGGCCTGAGCGGTGATAGAAGAACGCCAACCCCCTCGCCCCTCAGGCGTGACGCATGCGCTCCAATGCAGTACTCAGCGTCACGTCGAGAGGCAGGTGATACGCAATGCTCTCATCGGTATGGATTACCGATACGACGATAAACGAACGCATCGAACACCAGCAGAGCTGCTATGGACAAGAGGCCGATCATCTCAATAACCTCCTCGCCTCTTTGCTTCGATTGGAGGTCGAACAGCTTTAGGCCTACTCGCTCGACCAGGACGGCGCATCCGTGCGATGCCGCAGAAGATTCCCAGAAACTACGGATGCTACTTTGGCGCGGCGCGGTAGTCCTCAGTGCCGGAGTGGGACCCGGACTCTGGCGATCTCGTCCTGCGCAGCGATCAAGTCGATCTCCGAGATGCCGCGTAGCTGGGCAATCGTCTTGCCGGAGTGCGGATCGGTCAGGCTTCGTAGGCTAGGTGCTCGACCAGTCGGTGATGGTGGCAGCCGACGCACACACCGTTGCTCGGATCGTTCGTGCTGACGCCGTCGCTCGTCCGCAGCCGGGCGGTCCAGTCGCCGTCGGTCGTCGCGAGTCAGCACGGTGATCGCGACGATCACGCTGCGAAAGGCAGAGCCCGCACCGAGCGATCATCGAGCCGCGTCTCGTACTCCCTAACGACGAGACGCTCTCCCAGCACGCCAGCCATGCCGTAGCCAGACAGTCGCGGAGTCGCGACGCGACTGGCGGCTCGACCATCACGATCAGCAGGCGAGACGATCGACGGGATCGTGGCTCTCGCGATGGCACTCGACCGGCTCAAACATCAGCCTCAGGGCCTGGAAGTCGTCGGCTGGATCTACGGGCGCAGGTAGCGATGCCCAGCCCGAGCGAGACCTGGGCTGGATAGGGCTCGGGCTGGGTTCTAGGGAGGATAGCCGCGTGCTGAAGCCCTGTCTCTCCTGCGGCACCGTCAGCGAAGGCTAGGCTCCTGCTGCCCGACGACCAGGCCCGCAAACGGGTCCACGAGGGCGTGGCGAAAAGTGAGCACGAGTCCTTGACCGTGACGGGCAGCGCTGCCAGCTCTGCGGAGGGGGTCGCCACCGAGGTCGATCACATCGTCCCGGTCACGGACGGCGGTCCTGATGTGCTCGCCAACCTCCGAGCCGTCTGTTCGGGCTGCCACATGCGCCTGCACAACTGACCCTGGGTTGGCGCGACCGGGGCGTAGGTGCGGCGGCTGTCCCCACGTCTCGGACGATCTGCCTGGCTTGACGCGCCGCCGAGAGATTCGCAGTGCAGACCCAGTGTCTTAGCCGTCCCCTCGACCCGTGGGGTGTGGTCGTTCACGTCGTCCTGCCTCATCGCCGCCCGGACGGCCTCATGATCGGTGAGATCGGCGAAAGCCACGGCGACAGCCTACGCCGGTGCTTGGGTGAGATGCCAGCCCTACGGGGTTCAGCGAGTGGATGGCCGTTACGTGTACGGCGAGACTGGCTATCCCGCCGTCGCGCAATCCAACGTCTTGCCTCGTACCTCGGCCAGCGCTGATCGAGCCGCAGCTCCCGCAGCTCGCCAGGACGGTTCGGCTCCGGCTGGGCGCGAGCATGGGCCCATTCGGCGGTCGAATCGCACGCAGCTCCAACAGCACATCGCCGCGAGAAACGCAACTGAGTCGGCGCACGTATACGCTCCGCACTTGATGGCTGGCGTCCGGCCGCAAAGCACTGGTGCCTCAGTCGCCGTGCTCGGCGGCTTCAACCCCCGGATCTTTGCGCGTCGTTGGTTTTCGCAACAAGGGCTGGTCGCGGAAGCCGAGGCTGAAGCCGCTGATGTTCAACTCGTCGGCAGCCAGTTTGCCCGCATCGATCTCCCTTGGGCTGTGGTCATCGTCACGGATGCGAGGCTGGACGTGAGTTCCAAGGAGGAGACGGTGCAGTCCGCCCAGATCCGCGATCTGGGCGTCGGCATCATGAGATTGCTTCCGCACACACCTGTTCAACGGGCCGGGACGAATCACTGGTCGCATTTTTCTGTGGCATCCGAAGATGCCTGGCATGACCTAGGCCATCAGCTGACGCCCAAGGATCTGTGGGAGGAGGTTCTTCAGAATCCTGGAATGCTGATTTTGAGCGTTCAAGGCCAGCGCACGGACGGCCGATCTGGTTCGGTCCGGGTGAACGTAACGGTCCAACCGTCTGGGTTGATCCGTCCGGGTATCTTCATAAGCGTGAACGACGACTTCGTGATCGAGCCCGACTTGCCCGAGCCCGCTGGACGGACGGCACAGCTACTTGCCGACACGTGGCCTGCCGGGGAGGCTCAAGCCGACCGAATCATGACGGCGGTGATGCGGCGGGTGAGGGACTAATGGCTGATCTCGCTCCGGCCACCTCGCTCTCCCAGCCGCTGGAGGACGCTACCCGACGCCTTCAGACACAGACCGAGAGGCAGGTTGTGGCTCCGACTGAGCGCCCTCATCTCCTCACCACAACGACGGTTGCGCCTCTCGTCAACGGCCACTCCCCCACGGATGTCGAAGCCAATCCGTCGCAGCACAGACGCGCTGATGTCATACCGCCGCCATCCCCCGCTGAGACCCCGCGCGGTGCCCTTATCCCGCTCCAGAAATGGGAAGGCGTTGTGCTTGAGGTCCGCCAGGACACGTTCGTGGCCCGTATCTTTGATGAGGCGGGAAAACATCCCGACGAGGAGATCGAGCTTCCGAAGGAAGAGTTATCGCCGTTTGAGTCCGACCTACTTGAAGCAGGTGCAATCTTTTACTGGACGATTGGCTATCGCCAGCGTCTGCCGCGCGGCCAACGCGAGCGAGTCTCGCTCATCCGACTGAGACGGCTTCCGGCTTGGTCGCGAGCCGAGCTATCTGCCGCGCACGCGCGCGCAGAAGCGCTCGCCCATGACCTGGGCTGGAAATAGGCCAAGACACGCTCGCGGCACAGAATCATTCCGATCCCGTATCCGGTCGTGGCGAGAACGATGGCTAAGCAGCTCGGCCTCGCGCGACGGGCAGCTGGGCGACCAATCGAGATCTCTCTGTTTGGACCCGGCTACGGCGAGTCGCTAGCGATCCACATCGGGAGCGGCGAGTGGATCATCGTCGATTCCTGCATCAACTCGGACACTGACGAGCCCGCAGCACTTGAATACCTCGTCGCGGAAGGCGTGCACGTAGCACGCGACGTGTCAGTCATCCTTGCTTCCCATTGGCATGACGATCACATCCGAGGCCTGGCAACGCTCGTCGAGCGCTGCACGTCTGCGCGTTTCTACTGCTCATTGGCACTTCGAAATGATGAACTGCTCAAGTTGGTCGAATCGCCCGCGCGGCTCGCAGAGCGAGTCACGCCTGGAACCCGCGAGTTCGGTCGAATCCTCGCCCTCCTCCGAGATCGCGGAGGAGCACAGTCTTCTCTGGGAAGAACCAGTCTTGTGCAAGAGCGCACGCTAATTCGCGAGACGACAGAATCCCGCGTTCTGGCTCTCTCGCCGTCCGCCGAGGCAGTTCAAGCGTCGTTGCGCGGATTTGCGCAGCTGCTGCCTGAGGCACTTCGACCCCATCTGCGTGTGGCGGCTCCGACTCCGAATCACGCCTCGATCGTGCTTATCTGTGCAGTGCGCTGATGTCAAGTTTCCCCGGCGCGAGAGCTTGAGGGGGTGGTGCGTGCGCGCGGTTGGTGGTGTGTCGGGTGTTGTGCGCGCGGGCGCCCAGCCTTATCTCGGTCCGCGAGCCTGCCGTGCGGCGACTCGGTGACATGATGGTTGATGGGGGGTTGTTCCCGCTGGGTGAAGCGTTGCGGCCGCTCGGTCTTTTGAGGCCGTCCACGCGGACGTGGCGGCAGGGGGCTGTCGGGAGCTGGCCGCGGTGCATCGGTGATGGTGAGGCTACGCGCGCACGGAACGGTCTCATGCGGGGCGGAGCCCCTCCTCTCCGAGTTCGCGGAGGGTGTGGTAGCTGCGTTTGAGGAGCTTGCGCATCACGCCGAGCAGGGCGCGGTTACCGCCAAGTCGCTCCGCGGCTTGCTGGTAGTAGACGTAGTCGGGGCTCGTCTTGCGTCTCGCGGTCTGCGCGGCTTCGTACAGCGCCCAGCGCAACGCGGGCGGTCCTTGCCGGGACAGATGGCCGGGAGCGCGGCGTTTATCGGATGCGTGCACGGTTACGTCCATGCCGGCGTAACGGACCGCTTCGCGCGAGGACGAGAACCGGCGAGCGTCCCCGAGCTCGGCGAGGATCACAACGCTGGTCAGCTCGCCGATCCCATAGAGCGCCTGCAACGCGTGGCAGCCGGGCTGGCGACGCGCATAGGACCGCAGCTCCTTATCGAGCGGCGCGACCCGAGCCTCGCCCGCGTCGATCATCCCGAGCGCGACCGTGATCTGCTCCCGTCCCGCAGCCGGCAACGGCAGCTGCTCGAGCCACGCGCGGTTCTCGCACGTGAGCAGGCCAGCACGCTTCGGCAGCCCGTGGTGATAAAGCACCGCCTGAATCCGCTGCTGCCACTCGCCGCGCTGATCAACCAGCGTGTGACGCAACCTCACCCGGGCGCGGAGATCGAGCAGATGACCGGGCGGGACCCACGACTCCGGCACCCTGCCGGCCATCAACAACTCACGCAGATGCCTCGCGTCCGCCCGGTCGTTCTTCGCGCGCTGCTTGTTCCCGCGCAGCGCGCTCGTCTCCGCCGGCTCCGCGAGATGCACCCGCGCGCCGACACGGTGCAACTCCTCGACCACGAACCGCCAGCCTGTCGTCGCCTCCAACGCCACCTCGAGCTCCCGACCCACAAATCGAGCCAAGAACTTCCGCACGCCCGAGCGGTCCGCTGGCACGATCCGACCGCGCGACACCTCGCCCGTTTCGGTATCGAACCACTCGGCGGTGATCTGCGCCCGATGCTGATCAAGTCCCATCACGATCGCCATAGCGTCATCTCCTGCGTGTCGAACACCCGCGCGCGGGCAGCGTCCAGCCCGACCCATCGCATACCGTGGGTCAACGGTCGGCCCTTCATGTTCGAATGACCGGCCGCGCGGCTGGTACCCGCGCGCGCCTTCAACTTATGTCGTTCGACACGGAGGGCCGGCCACCTTTCACCGGAGAGCTGCCGCGTCGGTTCCTGGTGCTGCTCATGCCATCTTTGGCTAAGTACGCAGCAAGGACAGGCGTTGCTGGGTGCGGATCTTGAGAACACGGAAACCGCAGGTACTGGCTGGGACGCAGTACTGGCCCTCCGGCCCGCTGAAACGGGTAAAGCGCAGCTGTTGAAGATTCCACACCACGGTTCCAAGACCGGGCACCACGAGGGCATTTGGTCCGAGCTGTTGGTCAGCGATCCAACCGCGATGCTCACGCCGTGGCAGCTCGCGGGTAACGCTTTGCCGACCGAATCGGATCGTAAGCGGATCTGCGGGCTTGCTCGGAGCACCGTCACTGTTGGACGCACGGAGGCTGCGCTTCCAAGGTACGACCCAGCGGTTGAACGAACTCTTCGGGAGGCCGCACTCAGGCGCAAGTCGGCGACTGGTCGTATGGGACACGTCCGAGCATCCGTCACTGCAAGCGGGGGCTGGGACTTGGAGCGCGTGCGTTATGCAGACCTGCTGTGCTCCCAATGAGCTGCACGCAGTCGCGCCTATTTGACTCCTGCGGTCAGCCGCCAGGAGGGGTCGTGGTCCTTCCGGCGCGACTGCTTGCTAGGCACGTTGAGCGGCGCGCAACCATCCTCTCGGCAGACCAGAGTGGTCGGGGGCGTGGGCGGCGGATGCGGGGATCGACCTCGTGGCTGAGGAGCGCGATGGCGTTCCTGAGCGAGTCAAGCCGCCCGCAGTTCTCGTATCGGTTGCTGATCGCGACCACCGACCGCCTCGGTCCGACGGCGCGTCGGACGCTCGACTCCCAACGCGAGCCGGTCGGCTATCTGCTGCGCCCCCAACTGGAACTCGCGCAGGTCTCGTGGCCTACCTCGCCAAGTGATCTGCGGCCCCGGCGACCACCGCGCAAGAACCCGCTTCCGCACGTCCGCGAAGCGATCCAAGCGACCGTCAGGGGCTTTGCTGACGAGGAGCGTGGGCAGTTGATCACGCCCTGTCGCGGGCGATGCCTCTCGCCAATTCGGTCAGCGCATCTCGTGCGTTCTGACGCGCCGCCTCGTACCTCCGCTCAGCCAGCTGCAATGCCTCGGCTGCCCCTTCGACCGCCCGCTTGCCCGGCAGCGCCTCACCTGCCGCTGCTGCCGCTCGGTCGGCTGCCGCGTCGACCGCCTCTGCCCGTCGGTGCCCGGTCTTGGCCGCCTGGAGCTGCTGTCTGGCGAGGATGGCGGCGTCGTGCGCCTTGACGGCCTGGTCGCTCAACTCTTGGACCCGGTCAGGGACGCAGCTGAGACCGTCGGGCAACAGGATCCCGCTGGCGTCCATGCCGAGGACGAAGCGGGGTGGTGCCTCTGTGGTGGTGGTTCGGGGCATGTCAGTTCCTCCGTTGTAGGGCGTTTAGGTGTTGCTCGGTCGTGCGCTGGTTTGGGTCCTGCGGTGGTGGCAGTTCGTCCTCGTCCCACAGTCCCACCTCGGTGAGCGCCCGCTGCACTGCACTGGAGTATTCGATCGTCTCGAACTTGCGGTGCGGGTCGCGCAGCCGCTCGACATGCTCAGCGGCCGTTAGCTCGTCGTCGCTCTTCCACCTCTTGATCGGTTGCTCGGTCGGTTCAGGCATGCTGCTCTCCTCGTTGTTGTTGGTGTCGTCCTAAAAGGACACCGCGTCTGGCTGCGCGGGCGGGTGCAGCCGCTCCTCTAAGCCGGGGATCTCGGCGGCCAGGATCGCGGCGAGGTGCTCGCGGATAACGCCCGCGGCGGCGTGCGCTCCCTCGTAGGTGCTGTAGGTGCCGTCGAGATATAGGCACACGTCCCAGCCTCTCCATCCGTCCTCCGATCTTGTGTCGCTGGGGTGCACATCGACGCGCAAGTAGTCGGCGCTCTCTCGTAGGAGGCCGCGCGGCGTCCCCCAGGGGTCCGCGTGTTCTGTCTGCTCGCTCATACTGCTCCTCCTTCGGTTGTGTTGTTGACGGTCGGTGTACTCACGCGGCCATGCTCGGCGCACGCCAGCGGACAGCGGTCCCTGCCTCGTTCCAGAGCGTCGCCAGGTCGTCGTAGTTGTCCCCACAGAAGTCGAGCCACAGTGAGTCGAGCCACTTCACGGCTACGACCTCGCCGCCGGGGCCACAGCACCCAAGCCTCAGAAGGTCTGCGAACGGGCCCATACATGGGGTGGGACCAAATGTCGAGGACGGGTGGCGCTCGACAACGTCCCATGACGCACCGACGATCTGGGCCACGCCTAGCCAGCCCGACGCCTCGATCTTTCCGCTGGCCGCTGCAATCAATGCTTCGCAAGTGAACTCGGACTTGACCTCGGCCAGCAGCGGCTGGCGGAGGACCAGCACGAAGTCGGGGATGTAGCCGTCGAGGTCCACGGGCTCGTACTCCCAGCGCCAGCCGAGCGCGTCGAACATCGCCGCCCAGCGCGCTTCGAGCCGGGATCTGAAGCGAGCGCCTCGGTAGGTCGTCTCGATACCTGCTGGCGTGGCGGTCATGCTCGGGTCCTTTCTGGTGGTTTGCCTCGGATGGCCGCGGCGGTGTCGCGCCCGGCGTGTCGTGGTCGTGGGCGTGACGCTTTTCGTGACGGTTTGGTGCCCTCGGGCGGCGCGAGCGCCAACGTCTCCGGGTCGAACAGCCACGACCGCCCAACGCGGCGAGCGCCGGTGATCCGCCCGTCGGCGGCGTAGCGAACAGCCGTTCGCCGCGCGATGCGCAAGCGCTCAGCCGCCTCGTTCGCGTCGATCAGTCGGGGCGGCCGGTCTTCGGTCGGCAAGTCGAGCCCGAGCGCCTCCCGGTATCTAGCGGCGAGCGCCGGGTCGCGCCGCAGGTCGGCGAGGAGGGCCTCGTGGATCGAGGCGCTCACGGCAGCCACCCCGAGCATCTCGCGCAGCGCTCGCCGTCGGGCTGGCAATACGGTCCGCAGACGCATCGTGGGCGCGCGGCCTTAGAGCGTGTTTGAAAAGAGGTTGTGAGGGGGTGTTGTCGAACTTTGGGGCATGTCCTCCAAGACGCGGTATCCATCAGATCTCACCGACGCTCAGTGGGCGTTGGTCGAGCGGTTGTTGTCTGCGGCGAAGCCCGGTGGTCGGCATGAGGCGCACCCGCGGCGTGAGCTGGTCAACGCGATCCTGTACCTGCTGCGGACGGGCTGTTCGTGGCGTCAGCTGCCGAAGGACTTCCCGCCGTGGGAGACGGTGTACTGGCACTTCAAGCGGTGGCGCGATGACGGCTCGCTTGATGCACTGCACGACGCGCTGCGCGAGCGGGTGCGGGAGGCTGAGGGACGCGATCCGCAGCCGACCGCGGCGATCATCGACGCGCAGTCGGTCAAGGGCGCAGACACCGTCGGTCGCGCCACGCGCGGCTATGACGCGGGCAAGAAGGTCAATGGCCGCAAGCGCCACATCGTGGTCGACACGATCGGCCTGCTGGTGATCGTGCTGGTCACCGCCGCCAGCGTCCAGGACCGCGATGGCGCTCGTCCCACGCTTGAGGCGGTCCGCAAGGCGTTCCCGACGATCAGCCTGGTGTGGGCCGACGGCGGGTACGCCGGCAAGCTCGTGGAGTGGGCCAAGATGACAGCACGGCTCGTCCTGGAGATCGTGCGCAAGCCCGAGGGACAGCGCACCTTCGAGGTGCTGCCCAGACGCTGGGTCGTGGAGCGAACGCTCGCGTGGATCACCAAATGCCGGCGACTGGACCACGACTACGAGCGGCTGCCCAAAACCTCGGTCGCGATGGTCAAGTGGGCGATGATCGGCCTGATGACACGACGACTCGCCCCGGCACCCGGACGCCAACCCTGGACAACCCCATAAGCCCTTCTCAAACACTTACTTAGCTCGGATGCGGGCGGCGGCCTGGGCGCTCCAGCGCTCCCAGTGGTCCGGAGGCAGGGTGTCGATCACGCCGCGCTCGGCGGCTTCGGACGGGCTGAGCAACGGCTCGGGGAGCGGTGGCGTGCTCACCAGCCAGGCACCTCCTCCGCCTCTGAGGTGCTCCAGAAAGGCAGGGTGAGGCGACGGAGTATGAGGGCCTGAGGTTGCGCTGTGGGGCCGATCGGTCGATGCACGGCCAAATAGGCCGTGAACACGTGAACACACCGGAACACAGCCATACACGCGCGTAGCACAAGGGGTTGTTTACGCGCGCGTGCGTACTTGCTCGACTTTCGCAGTTTTCGGTGGGTGGACGGGTGCGGGGCGGCGCCTCGGTCGTGGCTGTCGGGCTGATGGTTTGAGCGCCTGACCGGACGCTGGTAGGGAGGAGCACCGGCGGCTTCCCCGAAGCGGTGGTTGTTCACGCCATTTCCGCGGTCGGGCGGGAGGCCCGTTCGCGGCTGCCCATGGGGGTTGCCGCCGATGCTCTGCGTCCCATCTTCGCTGGAGGAGCTTCTGCTCCTGTTCGCGCCATGTTTCTCTCGCCCGACGTTTGAGACCTTCAGAGCGCTGGTCGTGGGGCAGGTCTCGCAGACGTCGCTGCGCACGGTCTGCGGGATGCTGGTCGGCTCGAGGCTCTCCGGGGTCTGGCATCACGCCCGCGCGCACCGGTTCTTCAGCTCGGCGGAGTGGTCGGTCGATGAGCTCGGGCTGATGGTTGCGGAGCTGATCGTCTCCCGTTTGGTGGGAGCGCAGGAGTCGCTGGTTGTGCCGGTCGATGACACGTTGGTGAAGCGGCGGGGGCGCAAGGTGTTCGGCTGCTTCTGGCATCACGACGCGACCGCCAACAGCAACAAGGGATCGCTCGCGTGGGGCAACAACTGGGTCACTGCCGGGATCAACGTCAAGCTGCCGTTCCTTGAGCGGACCGTCTGCCTGCTGGTGCTCTCGCGCCTCTGGCGCCCGCGGCGCAAGGAGATCCCCAAGCACAAGCCAGACCCCGAGCGGCCCTCAAAACCCCGGTTGGCCAGGGAGATCCTGTGCCTGCTCGCCAAGCGGTTCCCGGCACGCAAGATCCACGGCGTCGGCGATGCCGCCTACGCGAACGGCGCGTTTGCGGGCCTGCCGGAGAACGTCACGATGACCTCCCGCCTGCGCTCAGACGCCGCGCTGCACCGGCTGGCGGCGCCCCGCCCGCCCACAGGGCAGCGCAAGCGCGGCCGGCCGCCCAAGAAAGGAGCGCAGCTGCCAAAGCTGGCGCAGATCGCCGCTGATCCCGCCACCGATTGGGTCAACACGATCGTCCGCCGCTACGGCAAGACCGAGCAGGTGATGGCCCACCCGTTCCAATGCCTGTGGTACGAGGCGTTCGGATCCCAGCCCCTCCAGGTAGTGCTGATCCAGGACACCACCAAGCCCTCCGGCTACGAACTGGCGCTCGTCTCCACCGACCTCGACGCGAGCGCCGCGCAACTGATCGAACGCTACGCCGAGCGCTGGCCGACCGAGGTCGCCTACGAAGAAGGCAAGGAGCTGGCCGGCGTCGGACAGGCTCGCAACCGCGCCGAGAAGGCCGTCCAACGGACCGTCCCGTTCCAGTTCCTCGCGATGTCACTGACGATCATCTGGTACGCGCTCTCAGGCCACCACCCCGACGACGTCAAAGAACGCCGCGAACGCCACCCCTGGTATCTCACCAAGACCACCCCCTCATTCACCGACATGCTCGCCAAGCTCCGCCGCGTGATCATCGCCAACCAATTTCACCCAGGACGGGGGTGCGCGCCCACACCCCGAGAAATCGCCAGCGTCCAGCAAGCGTGGGCGTCCGCCGGACTGTGAACTGCAAAAGTCGAGTACTTGAGTTCCCATGTGTTCACGTGTTCACCGCAACTGTGGAGTTGCGTATTGGGGCCGGTCACTCGGGCGCGTCCTCTCGGGTGTCCTCAAGGCGTCCTCGGTAGCCGTAGACCCGCCGGTGCCCGCCTGGCTCTGAGCGCGCAGCGCGTCCAGTCGAGCGGTACCCCTGGATGGTGATCCGCTCCCAGCCGATCTCTTCCACCCAGGCGTTCAGGGTGCCGACGGACAGCACGTCGCCCGTGTACTTGCGCGCGGCACCCAGGAACCCCTCGACAGGGAGCACGTACTCGGGTAGCTGGTCCTGATCGATCACCTCGCCCGTCTCGGGGTCGGCGCGGTGGCCCGTGCGTGCGTCGACCAGGTAGTGGGGGATGTGCTGTCGCCGCGTCTCGTCGTAGGTCATCCCAGCAAGCGCGCCCGCTGCTTTGAACCTCTCTCGGGTGTCGCCGTAGGTCGTGCAGTCGGTCTGCGGTATCGCGGCATCCAAGTACGCGTAGACGGCTCCCCACGTTGTGCTCGCCTGCTCGGCGTCCGCGGTGCGCCGGGCGAGCATTCCGACCACGTCGGCGATCTGACTGCAGTGCGCCTGGCTGTAGCCCAAGGTCCCGTGGTCGGTTGGGATCTTGTGGCCGCCAAGCTCGGCGATCATGCGGCCGGGTGTGTACATGGCGCCCGCTGGCTCGAAGCGGAGGTCCGGCGCGTCTTTGCGCTTCAGCACGACGATGCCCTTACTCCCGCGCGGGCCGAACCACCGCGCCTCGTTGATCGGGTGCTGGTAGTCGAGGTTGTAGGCCACTGTGAGCCACGCGCAGTGGCCGAGGATGTCGTCGGGCTTGGGCGGCTTCGGGAGCACCATCTTCCTCGCGCCCCGCTTGCCCTCCTCCCACTTGATCGCGTAGCCGCAGAAGGCCTTGCCCTCGTGGTCGCCCGATCCGTGGTCGGTCCGCTCGGTGGCGCTCATGACGCCCGCCTCAGCGCGTCGGTGATCTCACCGGCCAGCCGCGCAAACTCACGCGGGACGGTGGGCACGGAGCGGCCCTGGAGCGCGGCGTAGAACTCGAACACGCCTCCGCCGATCCCGCAGGCGTGGCAGTACCACCCGCCGTCGTCGGCGCGAACGTGGAGAGAGGGCCTGCCGTCGGCGTGGAACGGGCAGCAGACATATCGCCCGACAACCTCACGGTTGGTCAGGAGAGCCACGTAGTGCGCGGATGGGATCGCCCGGAGGTCGTGGTAGCCGCCGTGCCAGACCACCGGCGCGGCTGGCCGTCGTGGTGCTGGTCGTGGCGCTGGCCGTTCCTCCGAGATCGACCCTCCGTTGCAGCGGTCGCACGAGCCGACGATGTAGCTGCCCGCCAGCGGTGCGCTCGACCCCGTAGCCCGCCAGCGGTCACGGATCACGCCGCCGTCGCAGAAGGGGCAGGGGTAGTCGTTCATCCCGCACCGCCGGATCGTCGGGCTGGGAGTGCGCTAGGAGCGTGGGTCAGTAACCGTCCGGGCGGTGCTGTCCGGGGCGTTTAAGACGATTCCTCTTGCACGCGACGAGGAGGATTGGATGGCGGTGGTTCAGGAGCGGCTGGTGGAGGTGGAGGCGGATGAGACGGTGGTCTCAGACCGCGCTGCGGTGGGTGAGGAGAAGGCGTTTCGCCCGTATGACCCTGATCAGGTGTTGTTGATGGCGCCGGTGTTGCAGGAGTGGATCCCGGACGGGGATCTGGCGCACTTCGTCTCTGATCTGGTCGAGTCCGGCACGCTTGATCTTTCGGCGATCTATGACTCCTATGTGGAGGAGCGCGGCTTTCCGCCGTATGACCCGCGGTTGATGGTCAAGCTGCTGGTCTACGGGTACGCGAATGGGGTGATGTCCTCGCGCAGGCTGGAGCGCGCGACGTTTAGGGATGTGGCGGTGCGGATGCTGTGCGCCGATCAGCACCCGGATTACCGCTCGATCGCGCGGTTTCGCAAGCGGCACCTGGAGGCGCTGGGGGAGCTGTTCGTGCAGGCGCTGCGTCTGTGCAAGCAGGCCAAGCTGGTCGGGCTCGGGAGTCTCGCGTTGGATGGGACGAAGCTGCGCGCGAACGCGTCGCGGCATAAGGCGATGAAGCTACGAGCGGATGGTCAAGAAGGAGCAGCAGCTCGAGGCGGAGATCGCGGTGCTGCGCAAGAACGTGGGCGCGCTGCTTTCCGAGGCTGAGCAGGTTGATGCCGAGGAGGATGAGCGCTTCGGCGCGGACCGTCGCGGGGATGAGCTGCCCGAGGAGTTGCAGCGTCGCGAGACGCGGCTGGCCAAGATACGCGAGGCGAAGGAGGCGCTTGAGGCCGAGGCGCGCGAGCGAGAGACCGCACGGCGCGCCGAGCTGGCCGCTGAGGGCAAGACGCCGCGCTCACCGCGTGACGGGCGTGACCCGTTCGCGCCGAAGCCGACAGCGCAGCGGAACTTCACCGATCCGGAGTCGAAGATCATGAAGACCGCCGACGGGTCCTATCACCAGTGCTACAACGGCCAGGCGGTCGTGGACTCCGTAGCTCAGGTGATCGTGGTCGCCGAGCTCTCAGATCAAGCGGCCGATCAGCGCCAGCTGGAGCCGGCGCTCGAGCAGTTAGATGAGAACCTCGAAGCGATCGACGCCGAGTTGCCCGACGGTGCGGTGCTGACCGCCGATGGCGGTTACTTCTCCGAGGAGAACGTCAAGGCGTGCGAGCAGCGCGGAGTCGATCCGTTCATCGCGACCGGCCGCTTTAAGCATGATGAGCCGCCGCCGCCGGCGCCGCGGGGGCCGATCCCCAAGGACGCCACCCCGAAGCAGCGGATGGCGCGCAAGACCAGGACCAAGAAGGGCCGCAAGATCTACAGCCGGCGCAAGGCGATCGTCGAGCCGGTGTTCGGCCAGATCGGCACCGTCCAAGACGGCCGCCGGGTACTGATCCGCGGCAAGCCAGCCGCCCGCGCCCAATGGCGCTTCGAGTGCGCGATCCACAACCTGCTCAAACTCCACCGCGCCGGCGGCTTCGCGATCCTGAACACGAGCTGACCAGCCTCAGCGGCGGCTCCCCGTGCGCCGGGAGCCGCCCCGGGAGTTGTCAACCGGGGGCAAGCGACCAGCCGACCACGCTGACACCGGCCGCCATCACCATCAACACCATCGAGCGCCGCCGCTCACCCACCCCGCGAACCGATAGCGACCCGCGCTCCTAGGCTGAAACACAAGTTGCGCCTGGCCGCGCCACTTCGAGGTCGTCGCCCTGCTCGGGGGCGGCGGCCTCACTTTTGTCGGCCAGCACGCGCTGGATCCCCGCCCGCACGAGCGACGACACGCTGCGGTCCTCGCGTCGCGCGATCGCTTGCAGATGGCGGAAGTCCACCGCCGAAATCCGGCAGCTTAGGTCGTGATGCTGGCCCATGCGGGTACTCCTTGCTCGGTGTTGGCTGCCTGGGCCGTTCGGCCGACGGGGCGAGGCCTTCGGCCTGCGCTTTCTGATGCCAACCCTCCGGTCGGGTGCGGGTCGGACATCACCGTGTCCTCGCAGGGCGGTCTGGACTGCGAGGGTGAGCGAATCGTAGCAAGGATCGAGGACGAAGTCCCTGCAAATCACGGGAAAGCACACGTCGTTAGCGAGCGCCAGCGCACGACGTGAGGGCTAACGGTGAAGGTCGGCCGCCGTAGGATCTCCAGCCGCGATGAGCGAGCGCCCGAACAATTGCTCAAGTAGCCTGCT
>CAWFKF010000049.1:0-33015 GCA_963816005.1 uncultured Solirubrobacteraceae bacterium
CTCGACTTTTGCAGTTCATAGTCCGGCGGACGCCCACGCTTGCTGGACGCTGGTGATTTCTCGGGGTGTGGGCGCGCACCCCCGTCCTGGGTGAAATTGGTTGGCGATGATCACGCGGCGGAGCTTGGCGAGCATGTCGGTGAATGAGGGGGTGGTCTTGGTGAGATACCAGGGGTGGCGTTCGCGGCGTTCTTTGACGTCGTCGGGGTGGTGGCCTGAGAGCGCGTACCAGATGATCGTCAGTGACATCGCGAGGAACTGGAACGGGACGGTCCGTTGGACGGCCTTCTCGGCGCGGTTGCGAGCCTGTCCGACGCCGGCCAGCTCCTTGCCTTCTTCGTAGGCGACCTCGGTCGGCCAGCGCTCGGCGTAGCGTTCGATCAGTTGCGCGGCGCTCGCGTCGAGGTCGGTGGAGACGAGCGCCAGTTCGTAGCCGGAGGGCTTGGTGGTGTCCTGGATCAGCACTACCTGGAGGGGCTGGGATCCGAACGCCTCGTACCACAGGCATTGGAACGGGTGGGCCATCACCTGCTCGGTCTTGCCGTAGCGGCGGACGGTCGTGTTGACCCAATCGGTGGCGGGATCAGCGGCGATCTGCGCCAGCTTTGGCAGCTGCGCTCCTTTCTTGGGCGGCCGGCCGCGCTTGCGCTGCCCTGTGGGCGGGCGGGGCGCCGCCAGCCGGTGCAGCGCGGCGTCTGAGCGCAGGCGGGAGGTCATCGTGACGTTCTCCGGCAGGCCCGCAAACGCGCCGTTCGCGTAGGCGGCATCGCCGACGCCGTGGATCTTGCGTGCCGGGAACCGCTTGGCGAGCAGGCACAGGATCTCCCTGGCCAACCAGGGTTTTGAGGGCCGCTCGGGGTCTGGCTTGTGCTTGGGGATCTCCTTGCGCCGCGGGCGCCAGAGGCGCGAGAGCACCAGCAGGCAGACGGTCCGCTCAAGGAACGGCAGCTTGACGTTGATCCCGGCAGTGACCCAGTTGTTGCCCCACGCGAGCGATCCCTTGTTGCTGTTGGCGGTCGCGTCGTGATGCCAGAAGCAGCCGAACACCTTGCGCCCCCGCCGCTTCACCAACGTGTCATCGACCGGCACAACCAGCGACTCCTGCGCTCCCACCAAACGGGAGACGATCAGCTCCGCAACCATCAGCCCGAGCTCATCGACCGACCACTCCGCCGAGCTGAAGAACCGGTGCGCGCGGGAGTGATGCCAGACCCCGGAGAGCCTCGAGCCGACCAGCATCCCGCAGACGGTGCGCAGCGACGTCTGCGAGACCTGCCCCACGACCATCGCTCTGAAGGTCTCAAACGTCGGGCGAGAGAAACATGGCGCGAACAGGAGCAGAAGCTCCTCCAGCGAAGATGGGACGCAGAGCATCGGCGGCAACCCCCATGGGCAGCCGCGAACGGGCCTCCCGCCCGACCGCGGAAATGGCGTGAACAACCACCGCTTCGGGGAAGCCGCCGGTGCTCCTCCCTACCAGCGTCCGGTCAGGCGCTCAAACCATCAGCCCGACAGCCACGACCGAGGCGCCGCCCCGCACCCGTCCACCCACCGAAAACTGCGAAAGTCGAGATTGTGACGATGGCACCAAGAACTTCTGGACGTCCAAATCGATCGCCCAGTCGTACCTCCAGCACCGCTCCCGACATACCGCGAGCGCGTCATGGGGCGAGCGTCCCGGCCGATAGCCATAGGAATCCTGATGGAACCGGGGTTCCACCAGCGGCTCCAGGAACATGGCCACGGTCGTCTGCGCAACCCTGTCTGCGATCGTCGGCACACCGAGCATTCGGGTCCCGCCGCCGTGCGGCTTGGGGATCTCGACCGCCCTGACCGGCGCCGCGAACCAGGTCCCGGACGACATGCGATTCCAGACCTTGTAGAGGTTGCCCTCCAGGTCCTTCTCGAACGCGTCCAGATCCTGCCCATCGACGCCGGGAGCGCCCTTGTTGGCCTTGACCTGCCGCCACGCCTCCCACACCAACAGCTTGGGAATCGCAAACGACTTGTCCTTCGGCCTTGTCATGCGTCCTCGCTTCCTCCCAGCACCCCAGGGCGCTGGTTGATCGAATCGACATCACCGATGAGCCGGCCCCTTCGCTCCACCACCACCCCAGCGAGCAGCAGCTTCACAGCTAATACGAGCCGGTCCGCCAGCGAGCGCCGCGACCGGTACTCAATGCCTCCGGTTTCTGCCGTTGGCACGCTCCCTCTCGCCGCCCGTCGTACTGACCCGCAGGCCCGGACGGCCGCTTTCGACGCTCGCCTTCTCACGTTCCGTGCAAGAGCCGCAGACCAGGCTCACGCCGCCTCCACGCCGGGCACCACCTGGCCAGGAACACGGGACCCCGCCAGACTCGTCTCGGAGGATGAAGCAGGACCTCCGATTTTGATGCCGTCTAAACCTTTTCGACGCCTCAACAACGCACGCTCGACCCAGAACAGAGACCGAGCGCTTTCTGGAACGTCTTCCTGGTCCCCACCTGACCGGGTCAAGCCCAGCCTTTTCCCCGAACGCTCGCCACGACGGTCTTCAGCCAACGCAGCATCGGGGCGGTTTGACGCCCACCCCCGCAGGGCCGACGCCGGAGGGCCAACAAGCCTCCATCTCTCGCACAGCACCGTTTTATGGAGTTCTACCTACATAGTCTTCCTCCAACGTTCGTGACACACGCTTCACGGCTACTACGGGCGAGTCCGCCAGCGCGCCCGGCAACGGTACTCAGCTCCTCGCGGGTTCTGCCGCTTGGAGATCTCCCTCTCGCTGCGGAAGGCACCGCAGCAGTGTCCGGGCTCGCCTTCACGCGTTCCATAGAAGCGCCTAGATCGGGATCATGCTGCCTGTATGCCGGACGCCGCCTGGGCAGTAAACGGGTATCCCCCAGGCTCATCCCAGGGCAGAGATGCGACCCTGGTTCCGACGTCGTCTCACTGCGTTTCGACACGTCAACGGCAGAGGACTCTCGCCCATCGCTCATCTTCCCGACCCGTACCTGACGCGGTCGAGCCGCGCCTTTCCCCACGACGTTCAGCACAACGGTCTTCAGCCAATGCACCTGTGGGCGGTTTGAAGCCTCCCCCCGAAGGGCGGCTCCAGAGGGCCAAACAACCTCCATCGCTTCTACAGCACCACATTCAGCGGAACCACCATCTACCAATCCGTCCTGCCTCCTGCGTTCGCGTTCACAACATCTCTCGTGCAGCACCGCTTCAAAGATCACCGTCTACATCAGCGACCCCCTCCACGCTCTCGGCACACCGTCGTCGGCGTAGCGCTCAAACGGGCAGCCCGGGAACTCCCGGGCCATCCACAGATCGAACGCGTGGTGCAGGAACAGGTTCGCCAGGACCGGCGAGATTGCCGACCCTTGCGGGGTTCCCTTGCTTCGCTCTTCAAGGGTGCCATCCGGGTGCTTGAGCGGCGAAGCCAGCCACCGCTTGACATACAGCAGCACCCACGGGCAGTCGGTGACCGACTGCACCGCGCGGACCACGAGGTCCCAGGGAACGGTGTCGAAGAACTTCTGGACATCGAAGTCGATCGCCCAGTCGTACTTCCAGCACCGCTGCCGGCATGCCACGAGCGCGTCCATTTGCGAGCGTCCCGGCCGGTAGCCATAGGAGTCCTGGTGGAACCGAGGTTCCACCAGCGGCTCCAGATACATGGCCGCGACCGTTTGCGCGATCCTGTCCGCAACGGTGGGCACGCCTAACACCCTGGTCCCCGGGCTGTGCGGCTTGGGGATCTCGACCGCCCTGACCGGGAGCGGAAAGTAGGACCCTGAACTCATCCGATTCCAGACCTTGTAGAGGTTGTTCCCAAGATCAGCCTCGAACTCCTCCAGCGCCTGCCCATCCACCCCGGGGGCGCCCTTGTTGGCCGCAACCCGCCGGTACGCCTCCCAGACCAACTGCTTGGGAATCGCAAACGACTTGTCCTTCGGCTTTGGCTTGCTCATCTTCGCTTCCTCCCGAGGCTGACGCCCCGGTTGAACGACATGGACATTCCTGGTGAGCCGGCCCCTTCGCTCCGCCACCACCCCAGCGAGCAGCGGCTTCACAGCTAATACGAGCCGGTCCGCCAGCGAGCGCCGCGACTGGTACTCAATGCCTCCGGTTTCCGCCGTTGGCACGCTCCCTCTCGCCGCCCGTCGTACTGACCCGCAGGCCCGGACGGCCGCTATCGACGCTCGCCTTCTCACGTTCCATGCAAGAGCCGCAGACCAGGATCACGCCGCCTCTACGCCGGGCACCACCTGGCCAGCAAACGGGTATCCGCCAGGCTGATCCCGAGGGGCTCGCTATTACGCTGCGTGGCAATTAGTGCGTGGTTACTTGGCGTAGGCGACGTACTCGCCGTCGAAGTACTTGCTGACAATCTCACTTGTGCGGGTTGCGAGATACTCGACGGTGAGAGTGACGAGCTTGGCGAGGTTGGATGGGCGGCGTCGCGCGACGTGGGTGTGAACGTCCTGGTTGAGCAGCTCATCGGGATTGAGCTCCGGGGCGTACGGTGGAAGGTAGAACAGCTCCATCCGCGGATGGTCCAGCAGCCAGTACTCGACCGCGGGAGACTTGTGGAAGGAGGCGTTGTCAACGATCAAGAAGATCTTGCGCTCGGGGAAATGCTCGAGCAGCTTGTCGAGGAAGTCCAGGAAGCGGATCTCATCGCAGCTGCCCTCGAAGATCTCGAACACCAGCGTGCCGTCGGCACCGATCGCGCTGATCACGTTGGCCGAGAAGCGCTTGCCGGTCAGCGGCACGATCGCGCGCTCGCCGATCGGCGCGTAGCTCTTGCCGGCGGTCTGCCCGGCGCGCACGCCCATCTCATCGCCGAACAGCATCCGCGCCCCTTCGCGCCGCGCGCGCGCCTGGATCGCCGGGAACTCGTCCTGGAGCCACACCCGCACCCGCTCGGGGTCCTGCTCGAGCCACCGCCGCTGCGGCTTCTTGCCCGAGAACCCCCAGCGCCGCAGGTAGACACCGACCGTCTGGCGACTGAGCCCGAGCCCGAACCGCCGCTCGATCAGCGCCTTGACGGCCTGCCTTGACCACAACACGCCGGGAATCTGCAGCTGATCGGGGTTCGTGCCCTTCATCAGTCGGATCAGCTCTGCCTGCTGGGCGTCGGTGAGCGCCATCTGCTCGCGCGAGCGCCGACCACGCCGCCCCTCCCTCAGTCCCTCAAACCCCCTGAGCTGGTGGCGAGCCATCCACAGCGACACCGTCCGCAGATGCACCCCCAAGGACTGCGCCACAACCGCGTGAGTGCGTCCGGCCAACACCATTTTCACACCCCGCTCACGCAGCGCTTCCCGAGTCGTGCCTGACACCCGTCTAGCGTCACTCTTCACACAGTCAATACTATCACGCTGACACACCCAAATGCACTGCCACATGGCGTAGTAATTGCCACGCGCCGTAATAGGACCCCCGGTTTTGAGGCTCTCCGAGGGTGAGTTGGGGTGAAGTCACAGCGAGTTTTCGTGTGGGAGAGTGAGGGTGACTGGTCCGCAGGCGAGGTGGACGAGCGCGAGAGCGGCGTTCGCGGAGTGGAACCCGTAAGCGCGGCGGACCAGCAGTTTGACCTTGTTGTTGAGCGCCTCCGCCCGGGCGTTGCTCAACTTCAGGCGACGGGCGGCGAGTATGCCCTGACGGTGTTTGCGGATCGTGCAGCCCAAGCGGATGAACGGGGCGAGCCGGCAGCGGGAGAGGCGGGACAGCAGCCGGTCGAGCAGCTCGCTGACGGCCTCGACGGTGAGGCCGGGGGCGAAGATCGCTCTGACCATCTCTTTCATCGTCCAGGCACGCGCGACCTTCCCGCCGCCGGCCTGGATCGCGGCGAGTGTGGCCGCTTGGCGGTCGGTGAGATCGGAAGGGTTCTTGAGCAGCGCCCAGCGATCGTGCTTGAACTGTTTGGCGGCGCCGGCCTGGCCCGCGTGGCGCAGCTCGTTCCAGTACTCGCGGCGGACCTCGTCCAGCGCCTTGGTGGCGAGTTGCACAACGTGGTAGTTGTCGATCACGATCGTCGCCTGCGGCGCGTGCTCGCGGACGCTCTTGGCGTACCCGCCGGTCATGTCCATCGAGACCGCGGTCAGCCGGGACGCGCGTGCGAAGATCGCCGGCTCGATCTCGCTGCCGTCCTGGAGCCATGCGCCGGGGATGCCCTCGCCGGCCGGGACGATCGGGCACGGGCCGAACGGGACCATGATCGCCGGCTCAGGCTCCCACGACGGCCGCCCGGCGTGCGCCGGCGGGTCCTCGGCCGGCGGGTCGAGCTCGGCGAAGAACTGATCGGCGGCGGCCTGGCCCTTGCCCTCGGTGCCCCACACCACGCACCCGCGCGCGTGGTCGGCGATGAGCGTGAGGTAGCGGTGGCCCTTGCGCCACGCGACCTCGTCGATCGAGATCTCAAACAGCTCCCGGAGCCGGTCGGCCTGGGCGAGATGCTCCTCGCCGACGCGCTTGATGATCCGCCCGATCGTCTGCCACTCAATCCGCACCAGCCGTGTGATCGTCGTCTTGTCGGCCTTCGTCGCCAGCCACGCGACGAGATCGTCGAAGTCGCGGGTGAAACCGGCGCGGTGACGCGCGAACGGGACGCCCTCGACATGCACCCCGTGCTCGGGACACCGCAGCTGCCGCAGCGTCGCGCGGATCTCGAGTCGCCAGACGCCAAGGTCCAGATGGCGCCAGACCGACTCGTGATCCTGGATACCCTCGCGCGCCATCGTGGCGTACCCGCACACCGGACAGATGAGCCGCTGGCGGCGCAGCGCGACGCGCACAACGACACGATCAGAACCGAACCGCACGCCGCGCACCCACACCCCCTCCAAGCGCAGCAGACGACAGAATGCGGCAGTGATGCGCACGGGCCAAACCTCCAGCTCGAGGAACTTGAATACCCGCGAGCCTACGGCGCGGCTCGTGCGCGTCGCCTGCCGCTACGCCAAGAGCTCAGAACCGCTGCAACTAGCGCCAAACCAGCTCAAGATTCACCCCAGATCACCCTCGGAGCCTCGGTTTTGATGCCGTCTCTGAGTTTCGACGCCTCAACAGCGCACGCCCCACCGGGTCACCCCGGCCGAGCGCTTCTGGAACGTCTTCCTGGTCCCCACCTGACGCGATCACAACCGCGCCTTTTCCGGATCGCTCACCACGACGGTCTTCAGCCAACGCAGCATCCGGTGGTTTAGCGCCCGCCCCCGTGGGCCGACGCTGGAGAGCCAACAAGTCTCCATCTCTTGCACAGTTCCGCCTATATGGGGGTCTTCTACACGACTCCTCCTTCAGCGTTCGTGACACACAGCGAGACACGTACGGCGCCGCGGCCGCGGCGCGAGACGACGTACACCGTCGAATAGGAACCCTCCTGTTTCGGGAGCGTGGTGATCTGCTCGATATCGGTGCCTGTGAGGCCGATCGTGTCGCGGCCGTAGTCGAGGTCGTCGCGGTCGTTCTGCAAACAGAGCCGCAGGACGCTGTTGCCCAAGAGCGCGCGGCCCTGTTCGTTGGCGAGGTCCTTGAAGTGCTGGCTGATGAAGATCAGCCACAGCGCGTAGTGGCGGGAGCGGCGGGCGTACTCGTTCAGCCACGCCCCCGCCGCCGGCGAGGCGGTGAGCGCCCACCCTTCCTCGACGACGAGGAACAGCTTCCCCGCCCACGCCCCGCCGTCGTCCAGCTCGCCCGCGACCCGCGCGCGACGGGTGTGTTGCACGCGCCCTTCGATGTGCGAGACCAGCACCAGCATCATCGCCGGGGTCAACCGCTCCGGCAGGCCGGTCAGGTCAAACAGCGTCAACGGCGCGTCGTCGGGGACGGTCGTCGGCTGATCGGCGATGTGCGCGAGCGTCCCCCCGTCGCAATACGGTTCGAGGCGAAGGATCAGCGATTGCAGCGCGTCGGCGTTCGACCCGGTCAGCTCACCGTCGCGGGCGCGGGCGGCGAGCTGGTCAAGCAGCACGGTTTCGCGGGGTCGTTCGCCGGTGGTGGCGCAGTGGGCGTAGGTGGCGTCGATTGCCGTTGACAGGAGTCCTTCCTCGACGGCGGTGAGGGTCCGCTGGCGGCCGTTCTCGCCGTGAGCGTGGCCGATCAGCAGCGCGTGCATCGCGAGCAGGAACTCCGCTTTCTCGCTCGGCACCCGGACGGGATCCTGGACGTCCCACGGGCAGATCACGTCCCCCTGGCTTGAGCCGACCTGCACCCGCCGCGAGCCGGGCACCAGCGACAGGAGCGTGTCGTAATGCCCCGTGCCGGCGGTGTGACCGTCGCGGTCCGGGGTGGATGAGCGGTCGATGATCCAGCCGCGCATCCCCTGCGAGATCGCGCGCATCAACAGCACGTTCATCAGCACCGTCTTCCCACCACCCGACGGCCCGAGCACCAATGTCACGCGGCGGGGGTAGAGCGGGTCGAACGGGTCGATCCGCTCGACCGTCCCGCCGGGATCAGCGAACCCGAGGATCAGGCCGCTCGGCGACCCGCAGCTGGTCGAGGACAAGGGCACGCAGTGCGCGATGTTCCGCTGCGCATAGCTGCGCCTCGCGCGCAACGGGTCGACGCCGAGCGGCAAGGTGGCGGTGAACCCGGGCAGACACAGCCGTCGGCCGCGGACAACCCTGGCGTTGGTCAGCGCGTGAAACTCGCGAGCGGTGTCGCCGACCAGGCGCTGGAATTCGCGCGGCTCGCCGCGCGGGTCGCGGATCGCGCAGTAGATCCCGACCTGGTAGACGGTCGCGCCGAGCTCGCCAGCGAGCTCGGCGTCGACGGCCTGCGCCTCGTCCAAGGCTTCTTCCTCGTCCGAGCCGACGAGCTGACCGCGCCGCTGCTTGTACATGACGGCTGCGCGCAGCCGTTTCCAGCGCCGGCGCTGGCGGCCCTGCTCGCGGCCGCGGTGCCCGACGGTGATGTGCACCGCGACCGTCGTCGGCAGCGGGCAGGACAGCAGGTGCGCCAGCCACCACGGGCTCGTCTGCAGCGGCGGGGTCCCGAGATGCACGACCTCCTCCAGCGTCCCATCCGCGTGGCGCAGGAACCCCCGGGTTCTCCCCGGCGTCGATCCCCGCCGCCGCACCGTCGCACAACCCACGCAGCACGCGATGGCGCTGCTCGGCGGCCGCGTCGCGTGTGGTCGCTGCGGCGAGACTGACGGCGTCGGCGAGCTGGTCGAGGTCAGGGGGTTCGGCGGCGGGGTGAACGCGCTCCCATAGCAGCGCGAGCGTTTGCACGCCGTCAAGGAGATAGGTCTCGATCCCGGCGCCCGCGAGCGCGGCCTGGATCTGCCCGGTCAACTGCATGCTCCCGACCGCCGCAGCGATGTGCGCTGCCCAGCCGGTCTTCCCGCGGGCACGCATCCCGGCGTGCCGAAACTGCTCCCGGGGGCTCTCAGGGACCGGGGGCTGGTAGGGGACCGCGACCCACCAGCGCGCGGCGACGGCGGGCTGCTCTGAACCCGCAGCGGCGAACACGGTCTGCGTCAGCCCGGCCAGGAACCGCCGGCGCATCGCGGCAAGCTCGCTGTTGCCCGCGGCGATGTCCTGCTCGCACGCGACCTGCACGCGGGCGCGGTCCTCCGCGAGCGCGTCGCGGATCGGGATCGGGTCCGTTTGCGCGTAGATCACGAGCGATTGGCGGTCGGGGATCGCTCGACACAGCTCGCGAAACGCGCGCTCGAGCATCCGCAGGCGGCTCTCGTCGGCGGTGATCGTGTTCGGAACGCGCTGGCACTCGATCAGCCGCACGTACCGGCCGGCGGTCGTGACCAGCAACCCGTCGGGCTCGACCGCTACGAGCGGCAACAGCTCACCGAGCGACCCGGTCCGCGCCCTGCTGGTCACGCCCGCAGCTCCTCGAGCTCGCCCAGCAACCCCGACTCATCACGAATCGGCTCAGCGCTCCTCTCAGGTGCGCTGTCGAGCACGAGCCCGAGCCTGTCCGGCCGCTCGGGAACCGTCAGCGTCTTTGACGCCAGCCGGTAGCGCACCACCACCGCGAGATAGCGTCCGGGGCCGATCGCCTGACCGGACAGGCCGTGCAGGATCACGCCGACGAACGCGAGCGCGAGCACCACGATCGTGATCGTCGCCCGCAACCCCAACGGGCTCACCCTGACCGCCACGTAGAGCAGGCCACCGCCGGCGCCGGCGGCCAGCCACCCCCGCCACGACAGGCCGTAATAGCGCTCCGGGTCATTCAGACGCCTGAACGTGCGCACCTGTTCACCCCTTCTTCCGTGGCCCGTCATTCCGCGGGCGCGCGCCCCCGGGTGGTGGCTTTGAACGCGCGCTCGGTGGCGGCGAGGGCGCCGCCGTTCGGCGCGTGCTCCCATCCGAGGCCGGGACGCTGCCAGGCTGCTTAGCGCGTCCGGGTTGGCCGGCGGATGGGCGTGCTGGCATCGGCGCAGGGCCGCTGCCGGAGACGCCCTCGGCGCGCGCGGAGGCGGCGCCCGCGGGAGCTCAGCGTGACCAGCCGGACCTGTATGGCAACGTCGCGTCTGACTCGACGGCGTTCCGGGTGATCGATTCGATCGACGAGGAGTGCTTGGGCAGGTTGCGCGCGGCGGTCGCGCTCTCCAGAGCGCGGGCGTGGAAGCTCGGGGCGCGGCCGGAGCGGTCGATCGCGAGATGGCACAGTCGTTCTGAGCGGACGGTGATCGACATCGACGCGACGCTCACGAGCGCCAGCTCGGAGAAGGAGCACGCGGCCGGGAACTTCAAGGGCGGCTACGGCCATCATCCGCTGCTGTGCTATCTCGACGGGACCGGCGAGGCGCCCGCAGGGATCCTGCGGCCGGGGAACGCCGGCTCGAACACCGCCGCCGATCACAAGGCCGTGTTGGATCTCGCGCTTGCGCAGCTCGACCCGGAGGCGCTTGACGGGGAGATCCTGATCCGCGCCGACGGCGCCGGCGCAACGCATGAGCTGACCACATATTGCCGCGAGGCGGAGCTGCTGTTCTCGTTCGGGTTTGACCTCTCAGAGCCGGTCCGCGAGGCGCTCGTCGCGGTCCCGGAAGCCTTGTGGATAAACGCGATCCGCGTAGACGGCAGCGAGCGAGATCACTCGCACGTGGTCGAGATCACCGATCGTGTCGACCTGTCCGCGTGGGCTGCGCGATCGCGGCTGATCGCCAGGCGCACGAAGCTGCGCGAAGGCGACCAGCAGTCGTTTGCCGACCATGACGGCTACCGGCTCTCGGTGTTCCTGACAGACCAGTCCGGCGAGGACGTCGCCAAGCTCGACCTGACCCATCGCGGCCACGCGCACGTCGAGGATCACATCCGCCAAGGCAAGGACTGCGGGATGCGTAACCTCCCGTTCAAGGACTTCGAGCACAACCAGGTATGGCTGTGGCTGGTGATGCTCGCGCAAGACATCGTCGCGTGGACCAGGCAGCTGTGCCTCGCTGACCAAGCACGCGCATGGGAGCTCAAGCGGCTGCGATACCGCCTGCTACACCAATCAGGACGGATCGCCCGCCACGCCCGCAAAACGATCCTGCGGCTCGCACGCGACTGGCCCTGGGCAGGGCAGCTCGCCGCCGCGTTCAAGCGCCTGCAAGCGCTCCCACCCCCAACCGGCTGACCCGCGGCGCCACCAGCGGCGCCCTCCCCGACGACCAACCACGCGAACCCCCGGGCGTCAGCCTGCCCGCAAAGCACCCCAACACCTCCGCGTTCGGGCAAAAACACCACCGCACGCCCCCCAGACGCCCAACCAACACCCCGCAGCACCCAGCCCGACACCCCCAAACGCCCCACCGCGGCCCGCCCGGCCGCCTACTGCAAGCGACGCGATTCGGGAGCTACCGCAAGATCGAGGTAGGCGAGGATCGCGACGGCTTGTGAGAGAACCCAGCCCCGTGCGCGCTCCCAAGTCGCGTCATCGGCCGGCAGCGCTTCGCGAAACGCATCGCGGGCGGCGGGGGAATGCAGCTTCCACGCGACCATCAAGTCGCAAGCGGGGTCACCAACGCCCATCGAGCCCCAGTCGATCACGCCGCTGATCCGACGATCGCGGATCAGCCAGTTCCGGGCATCCAGGTCGCCGTGGTGCCAGACGGGCGGCCCGTCCCATGGCGGTGCGTCAAGCGCACGTTCCCATGCAGCCGTGACCGTCGGGGCACCGTCAAACCGCGCCAGCCAGTAGCGAACCCCCTCGTCGCGTTCGGCCAATGGGACGCCGCGCCCAGGCGGCGCCCCGGCGCCATCGACCCGCCGCAATGCCTCGAGCAGCTCACACAAATCTCGCGCCGCCTGAATCGCGTCGATCGTCTCGACTGGCACGGTCTCTCCATGGACCCAGGTGTGGATCTCCCAAAACCACGGATAGCCCGCGCCGGGCCGGCCTTGCGCGATCGGGACCGGAACTTCCACGGGAAGCAGCGGAGCCAGCTTCGGCAACCACATGAACTGCTTGCCGCCCGGCCCAGTCGGCCCATCGACCCGTGGGAGCCGCACCGAGAGCTCATCACCCAGCATGAAGATGGCGTGGTCGGTCCCGCTGGGCTCGATGCGGTGCAGCGGCAGGGTGCCCCAGTCCGGGAACTGGTCAGCCAGCAGACGTCGCACAAGCGGCTCGTCGATCCCAAGCTCGTCGGCGTGCATCTTCGCCGTCACGCAAGCCAGTATCCCGGCCGCGGCTACCGGTTCCACGAAACGCAGCCATCTCGCGGCCGGTGAGACCGCCGTGCGCACTTCTCCTTCAAGTCCGCCACGGCCCGAAGCGGGAGCGGGGCCGTCGTGGCTGCCTCGGCGACAAACCGGCAGCCTGCTAAGTCCCCAACCGGTGCCCGCCAGCCGGGGTCAGTGGCCGGATGAGGCGAGCACGACCGTCAGCAGGATCGACACGAGTGCGATTGCGAACAGCATCCCCTGCCAGGCGTAGGTCCGGGCGAGGCTCCAACGTGACTTCTCCCACGCCTCGACCAGTTCCAGCGGCGGGAAAGCCCAATGCACGAGCCAGTCGCCCGCAGATCCGAGCGCGTAGGCCGACAAGAGGCCGACCCCGATGCCGATCGGTGCCTCCACGACGAAGCCGACCGCTATGCCGATGAGAGCACCGGCGGCGACGCCGAGCCGTGACGCGGTAAGGCGGTCCCACACGCGAGGTCGCGCTCCCGTCTCGACGTGCGACTGCATGTGGTTGAACAGGTTCGTGCACAGTTGCGGGCTCGGCGCTATGACCCGGAGCCGCGCGGCCGGGGACTCAGTCCGGAACTCGACGTCGATCTTATGGGGTGGCGAGACGACCTCCGAGGACACGTAGACACCGGGCGGCCGCTGCTCCGGCGGTGGCACCTCGCGCAGCGGAACAATCTCAAAGAGCTCGACCGGCCAGCCACGCCAGATCACCTCGCTCTCGATGTGGACGCCGCGGACGATGTCGCGACGCGCTTCGATCTCGTCGCTGAGCCGGTCGGCAGTCGCGCCGCCAACCCACCCGGTGGTGATCACCGTGTGGTGCTGGAAGATCGCCTCTTGCTGACGGATCCGGCCTCCGGGCAGGTGCCACAGGTGGCGCGGGAGCTTCGTGAAGTTCGTGAAGCGCCAGTCGATCCACTCGTCGGCTCTTCTCGCGATGCGCGCTATTTCCGTGGGGCTGCCCTGCCAGTGCTCCCACGTCTGCTCCTTCACGTACAGCTCCTTCGGCAGGACCGGAGCTAGGTTCGGCATCGGCGGGCCGGGGGGCGCGAACGGGCCGAGGTCGTTGTCGGGGTCGTCCCCGCACGTGCAGGTCGGGCAGTGGGGGGCGCACCGGCGCTGGCAGCGGCACCCTGAGCCCGTCACCTGGGCTTGTTCTCCTCGTTCCCGGTCGTGCACGCGCTAGGCATAGCACTGGGCCATGACGTAATCCTGCCGCTCCGGGGGGCATCCGGCATCAGACACGCGAGAGCGGTCAGCGCCTGCCGGTGCCTGCCTCACCTCCCCGGCCTCGCTCCGATCGAGCCGCGGCACCCCGCCGGCGCTCGTCTGAGACTTCTGGAATCACGCAAACTCGGAACTCTCGGCCGCTCCGAATCCCGCGCAGCAGGCTTCTCCTTGCAGCCGGATCCAGCAGCACAGCGCGGGTCCCCTGCTTTCGTTCAGCGGCGAGCATCAGCCCCGGCGCCCGGCAGAGCCCTGCTTGGCGCGGATTCCGCGCCTCAGCGGCCGGCTCCGGCGTCGCGGCGGGCTCCGGAGCTGCAAGCGCCCCGCTGGCCGCGCATTGCAGGGCGCATGGCTCTGTGCCCTGCTCGGGCGGCGAAGCGGGGCGCGCAACGAGGCCGATCGGAGTCGACGCCGCCCTGCTCCCGCGAGAAACCAGGCGCGCCGGCCGATCCCCTTGCCCTGCCCGACGCTCGTCGACAGCGAGATGCACGAGTTTGCGACAAGGAGGGCTTCCGACCGCACTGGGGCGCTCAGCCCCGCTCGTCGCCAAAGCGAGGCGGGCGCGACGGCATGCAGAATTCGCGATCTGCCTAGGCAGAGCCCGTCGGCGTCGATGCCGCTGCGGCCTGCATCGACGCTCGACGTCCGGCGCGCGCAACTATCGAGATGTCGCCAAGGCACTCGTCAGCTCGGTGGCGCGGCCAAGGCGAAAGAGTCGTCCGCCGGCGTGACCGCAGACGCCGGCATGTAGGGCACTCGGAGTCATGGCCGATCGATGCCGCCCGTTTCTCGACGAGCGCTGCCGCGGAAAGCGTTCGTGTCGCAGCACGGGCGGCTGGGGCCGTTGCGGCGCGATCGGTGGCGCGCCTGGTTTCACGCGAGAACAGGTGCAGCGATCCGGAGGCTGACCGGCCAGTAGCGGGTCCGCGGCGTTCGATCAGCGCCGTGAGCGATATGGCGTTGACGACCTGCACTCATTTGGTCACGGCCCATAGCGAGGACATGACTTGCCCGACTTCGTGGGTGTAGGCGTAGTTGATGATCGCGTGGGTGTCGACGGGATTGGCGGTCAGCGCGTGCTCGAATGCGGTGCTTTCCGCGCGGAGGAAGGCCGTGAGCTGGCGCTGCGGGGCGAGGGCGGTGGTTGGAGGCTTGATCGAGTTCATGAGGTTGATCGCTTGGCCGAAGTCGTTACGCGCGGCGATGGCGTAGGCCTTGATCTTGACCGGCGTGCCTGCATCGCTGAGCGGGGCTTGTGGAACGCTGACCAGTTGATCGATCTTCGGCACGATCTGCGCCACGTAGGTCGCTACCGAGAGTCGCGTGCTGGCTGCGTTGTGAGCGCCGCCGCAGCCAGCGATGGCCGTGGCGAGCGTTGCGGCGATGATCGCCAGGATCCAGGTGGGTGGGAGGTGGTCCATGAGTCCTCCGGATGGATGGTTGAACGTGCGAATCGTTTGCGTGTCAGACAGGTGCGGACGCAGCCCGGGCCGGCGTTCAGCTTGGGGGTGGGACGACGGGACGCGTGCCGGGGCTGAGCCACCACGAGCGACGGCTGTCGCGACCTCCGGCTCTCGCGCCGTGCGGGCTGTCGTCGCGGGTCCGCCGCGAGGTCTGGGCGGCCGGTGCCGGCCGGAAGGCCTGCTCGAATGCCCGCAGCCAGAGCGTCGCGTGGGCATCGCCGTCCGATGCGGTGCTGGCGCCTGCCACGTCTCCGTGGCGGTCGATGCCGTTTGCGATCGATGGGTTGGCGGCGTAGTCGCCGCTCAGCGGCGGGAGCGCGAGCAGCGGTCCGCCGGTGTGCGCCACGAACACGTGCGTGAGCGGATCGGTCGGTGAGAGCGACGCGATGCCCGTGTAGTCACCCTGGCCGTTCGTGCCGAGGATCCAGCTGAAGTTCCCGCCGGGGAAGAACCCCAGGCCGTGCGCGGCTGCGGTGGGGCCCCACAGGGTTGCCTCCGATGTCCCGTTGGCGTCCAGATCGGCGATTCCGGCGGCGACGCCGCGATCGTCGAGCACGTTGACCTGCGCGGTCGGGCCGCCGAGCGTCGGCAGGATGTGGAACCGTCCTTTGTGCCAGGTGAACGCGGCTTGGCTGCCGTCGGCGGCGAACATCGCTCCGCCGCCGTCACCCTCGTCGTTGAGTGCGAGTAGGTAGCCGTCGGTGTAGCCGGGCGGCAGGCCGAGGTCGTGGATCCCGCGGGTGTCCCAGAGGACGGGATGGTCATGCCCGTCGGCGGCGAAGGCATCGCCGGCGATCTCGCCGTACGCGTTGATGCGGCGCGCGTACGTGCCGCCGCCGCCGGGCAGCGCGGGAAGGATTCGGAGCGCTCCGTCGTGCCAGGCGAACGCGTGCTGGGTAGCTGCCGGATCGTCTGTTTGGCCGTAGGCGCCGACGATCACGCCGCGGTCGTTGACGTCCAGCCCATCGGCCTCGCCGGCCGCATTGGGGGTTCCCAGGTCGAGGATGCGACCCCGCAGCCACGCAACTGGGCGAATCTGGCCGCTTCGATCGTCTGACTCGCCGACGATGATGGTTCCGGCGGGGTTGATTCCGATCGCGAAGCTGTTCGTGCCGCCGAGCGTTCCAAGGTCGATCGGATTCTGCCCGCGGTCGCGGGCCGGTGCGGAGGGTGCTTCGGCGGTCACGATGACCAGCCCGACCGCCGCGACTGCGAGGACTCGGCGCGCCCGCCGATGGGATGACGATAGGTGTCTAGTCATGAGATCTCCATTCGGTGTGTTGGTTCTGCGGGCGCTTGGTTGCGAGGGCCAGTCCGGCGGCGACGATCACGACGCCGGCCACGACGACGCCGCCGATGGCGGCGTCTCCCCAGTGAAATCCGCCGCCGTGCACCTCGACGGTGACGGTGGGCCGCTCGACGGCCTGTCCGATCGCGAGGGGGGCAGCCCCGATGGCGCTGATCGTGGCAAGCGCGATGATGCAGCCCAAGATCGTGAGCGCGTGCCGTGTCATCGTCGCTAGCGTGCTCGTCGGCGGTTGCAACTGGCTTGATTGCACCGGGAGGGGCCTTACAAACCGGTAACAGCCCCGCCAGGCGCTGCCTGATTGCGCGATCTCACGGTGTAGGCTGGAGCGATCTTGATCGGGGCATCGAGATGGAAGGTGCGCGCGCTCGGTCCGATCGAGGTGGCGGACGGCGATCGCGTGCTGGAGATCGGTGGGGGGCGGCAGCGGGCGCTGTTCGTGGTCCTGCTGCTGCGGCGGGGCGAGGCTGTGCCGGGGCAGTCTCTTATCGACGAGCTCTGGGGGGAGACGCCGCCGCCCGGGGCCGCGAAGACGCTGCAGGTTTACGTGTCGCGTTTGCGCAGCGCGGTGGGCGACGAGCTGGTCGTCCGGCGCGGGGGTGGCTACGCCCTCCAGCTCGAGTCTGGCGCGGTCGACATCGACGCTTTCGAGCGGCTGCTCGCTCGCGGACGCGAGCTGCTCGAGCGGGAGGACGCGAAGGGCGCAGCGGAGGCTTTACGGGATGCCCTCCGTCTGTGGCGCGGACCACCACTGGCCGAGGTCGCCTCCGAGCGATTCGCGCAGGCAGAGATCGCCCGGCTCTCAGAGCTTCACCTCGCGTGCCTGGAGGAACGGATCGACGCCGACCTCATGCTCGGCCGGCATCGAGAGCTCGTCCCGGAGCTGAGCGGATTGGTGCGTCAGCATCCCCGCCGGGAGCGGTTGCGCGGACAGCTGATGTTGGCGATGTATCGCACGGGCCGTCAGCAGGAGGCGCTCGAGGCCTATCGAGATGCCCGCACGACACTCGTGGACGAACTCGGGCTTGAGCCCGGGCCCGAGCTGCAGGCGCTCGAACGCGCGATTCTGAACCAGGACGCCGCTCTTGGCACACCTCGGCGTCTGACTCGTGTGAAAGCGTCGCGTCGCGCTGGACTCGTCCTGGCGATCGGTGGCGCGCTCGTGCTCGCCGCAGCCGTCACGGCGATATTCGCGCTCGCGGGAGGCGGAGGCACCGCTGGGCTGAGCGGCGCTCCGCCTGACTCCCTCGCCGTGATCAACCCGACGACCAACTCGCTGGTGGCCGAGCTCCCGGTCGGCTCGGGCCCGGCGGCGGTGACCTTCGGCGGCGGCTCGGTGTGGGTGGCCAACGGCGGCGACCAGACGCTGGTGCGGGTCGATCCCGCTGCGAAGCAGGTGGTCGACCGGATCGGCCTCGGTCGCATCCCGACCCAGCTCGCGTACGGTCGCGGCGCTTTGTGGGTGGCGAGCGCAATCGGGGACCGAGGCGTCGTATCGCGCGTCGATCCGGCCAGTCGCGCCGTCGTCGGCAGCTCGACGGTGCGCGTCGGCGCGGGAGCGCAAGAGGATGCGTTCGCGCCGCCGACGCCGAGCGCGCTCGCGGTCGGCTCCGCCGGAGTGTTCACCAACGACCTTCATTCGCGGCTGTGGTGGCTGATGAACGGCGATCAGGGTGTCCGCACGCTCGACCTGGGCGCCGCGCACACCGTCGACGGCGTCGCCGTCAACGCGGACACGGCATGGATCGCGAGCGGCGCCGATGACCGCGTTCTGCGCGTCGACATGCTCACCGCGCGCGTCGTCGCGTCGATCCCGATCGCCGCGGTCGCGCAGGCGAGAGTCGCGAGCCCGTACGCGATCGCGCTCGGGGACGGCTCGGTGTGGGTCACCGACGCGCTCTCAGATTCGGTGTCGCGGATCGACCCCACGCTCAACGCCGTCATCGCGACGATCAAGGTCGGATCCAGACCCACGCGGCTCGCGATCGGAGAAGGCGGCGTTTGGGTCCTCAACGCGGGAGACGGCACCGTGACGAGGATCGATCCAGCCCGCAACGCCGTGGTCGCGACGATCCCCGTCGGGGCCAACGCCACCGGGATCGCGGCAGGACTCGGCAGCGTGTGGGTCTCCGTCGGCGGCGGCCCGCCGCACGCCACATCCCCGCCGGTACAGGGGCGGCCGATGAACGCGCTGACGTCTCCCAGTTGCTCGCCGGTCCTCGGGAGAGGGCGGAGCGCCGAGCTGCTGATCGCGTCTGACTTGCCGACGTCGCTAGGGGGACCCGGCCCCGAGCCACTGATCGCGGACGTGCGCGCAGCGATCCGGCTCGTGCTCCAGCAGCACGGCTTCCGTGCCGGTCGGTACCGCGTCGCCTACCAGGCGTGCGACGACTCCCGTCCCAACGAGGGGGCCGACCCCGCGCTGTGCGCGGCGAACGCACGCGCGTACGCGCTTGACCCGAGCCTGATCGGCGTGATCGGCGCCTATAACTCGGGCTGCACCGGGATCGAGCTCCCCACCGTCAACGCAGCGCCGTCCGGGCCGGTGCCGACCATCAGCCCGAGCAACACCTACGTTGGCCTCACCCACGCAGGGCCCGCGACCGCCGCCGATGAACCCGACCGCTACTACCCAACCGGCGCCCGCAACTACGTCCGGCTCGTCGCCGCGGATGACTACCAAAGCGCCGGGATCGACCTATTCCTCAAGCAGCAAAGGCGGACACGACTGTACCTACTCAACGACGGCCAGGGAACCGGGTACGCCGGAGCGATCTACGCACAACAGGCCGCTCGGAAGGTCGGGCTCGGGATCGCGGGGAGCGCCACGTGGAACCCGACAGCTCGCAGCTACCACGAGCTCGCGCAGAGAATCGCGCGCTCCCGCGCAGACGCCGTCCTGCTCTCCGGCTGCGTCTGCTCCAACGGGTTGACGCTCATCACCGATCTTCGAGGCGTCCTGCACCACACCGCGACACTCATCGGCACCGACAACTTCAGCACCAGTCAAGGATTCATTCATGCGCACGGCGGCTTCGACGGGGTCTACATCAGCAGCGCCGGTCTCCCGGCTCAAGCGCTGCCGGCTTCCGGCGCGCGCTTCCTGGCGACGCTCCTACCGGGCACGAGGTTGGACGACATCGACCCGAGCGTCAGCAACGCGGCGCAGGCGACCGAGATCCTGCTCGACGCGATCTCCCGATCAAACGGTACACGCGCGTCAATCACCCGCGCACTCTTCGCAACCGACACAAACCCCGGGATCACAGGGCCGATCTCGTTCGACGCGCGCGGCGATCCCGCACCCGCACCAATCGCGATCTACCGCATCGATTCTGGCGCCCCGCGCAACTCGCACCACAGCGTCCAAGGCGAGATGTTCGAACGCGTGATCGACGTCCCACGAGCCCTCATCCACTGACCGTCCGCGCAGGCGTCGTCGGCGGTCACGCCGGCGGACGACTCTCGCCTTGGCCGCGCCCACCGAGCTGACGAGTGCGTAGGCGACATCTCGATAGTTACGCGCGCCGGACGTCGAGCATCGAGTCAGAGCCGAAGCGCCGTCGACGCCGACGGGCTCTGCGTAGGCATATCGCGAATTCTGCACGCCGTCGCGCCGCCTCGCTTTCGGCGACAAGCGGGTTCTCGACCAACGCCCCGACGCCCGCCTTCACGACCGCATGTTCCACCGGCCGCACGCCCCCTTTGGGACCCCGGCAGCCCGCGATGGCGGCGCGACCGCGCTTCCGCTGTCGCCCAATCTCGAGCGTCGCGCAGCCGCTGGTCTCATGATAGCCTCCATAGCCCGATCGCCGCTCCGGCGCATGAGCGCTTCGGCGACGCTGCGCATTCCCGTCCTGGGCGGCTCGCGGTGGCCGCACACGATCGCGTCCGGCTTGACGTCGAGTTCCCTGCTTCTGCCGAAATGGGGGTCTCGGGCGTCGTCGTGCCCGAGCTCTGCCTTCATGACGACGCTGGTGCTTGTCACCACATTCGAGCTGAGGGCTCCGGGGCCGACAGCCAGTTGCGGGAAGCCCGGTCGATCGCGGCGTCCGTAGACCCGGGTGACTGCGCAAGCTTTCGAACACCTCTGGGTGGAACATGGCGGTTGCGCGGAGGGGCAGATGGGCAAGAATCCCCTGCTCGTGGCGCTGAAACTGACCAAGTCCGGCGCGACCTCTCGCCCCCTCCGCGGAAGTGCAAACCGGCCCAGGGTCTCGGTTGAGGCGGCCATGTTCACCTACTCCGGGTGGGCGCGCCGGCCAGGGAAACTGAGGGGAGAATCGGCGAGGGGCCGCGAGTCGATAGCGGCTGGGAGTTCAGGCGACCTGCGGTAGCGCTTCGAGAGTCACTTGCGTCAGCGCGGCGATCGCGCCTGCGCTTGTGCGGAGGGCCGCCCAGCGTGCAGTAGGCCTGAGCGCGGCGGCCTTTTCTTGGGAGACGGAACCTTTCGCCACGCGGTTGGAGCGCCGGCCGCGGCAGCGCCCGTTCAGCTGGCTCAAGCCGCCACCTTCACCTGAATCGCCACGAGGCCCGCGTCCGCTCCGACCACACTCAAACCGCCCCGCATTGCAACGGCTTGCACCGTCGACCCGACATTGATGACGGACAGCTCCGCGCCCGCCAGGTCCCACACCCGCACGGTTCGGTCCTTGCCGCCGGAGACGGCGATCGCGCGGCCATCGAGCTCGCCCACCGCCACCGCCTCGACCCGGCCGATGTGGCCGGTCAGCTGGGCGCCGAGCGCGGTGCCGGCGGCCAAGTCCCACACCCGCACCGTGCCGTCGTCGCCGCCGGAGACGGCGATCGCGCGGCCGTCGAGCTCGCCCACCGCCACCGCCATCACCCAGCCGTCGTGGCCGGTAAGCGTGGTGAGCTGCTCGCGGGCGGCCAGGTCCCACACCCGCACCGTGCCGTCGTCTCCGCCGGAGACGGCGATCGCGCGGCCGTCGAGCTCGCCCACCGCCACCGCCTCGACCCGGCCGATGTGGCCGGTCAGCTGGGCGCCGAGCGCGGTGCCGGCGGCCAAGTCCCACACCCGCACCGTTGCCGTCGTCGCCGCCGGAGACGGCGATCGCGCGGCCGTCGAGCTCGCCCACCCCCACCGCCATCACCCCGCCGTCGTGGCGCAGCGTGGTGAGCTGCTCGCCAGCGGCCAGGTCCCACACCCGCACCGTCCCGTCGTACCCGGCGGAGACGGCGATCGCGCGGCCGCCGAGCTCGCCCAGCGCCACCGCCTGGACGTGGCCTGTGTGGCCGGTCAGCTGGGCGCCGAGCGCGGTGCCGGCGGCCAAGTCCCACACCCGCACCGTGCCGTCGTCGCCGCCGGAGACGGCGATCGCGCGGCCGTCGAGCTCGCCCACCGCCACCGCCATCACCCCGCCGTCGTGGCCGGTCAGCGTGGTCAGCTGCTCGCCAGCGGCCAGGTCCCACACCCGCACCGTCCCGTCGTACCCGGCGGAGACGGCGATCGCGCGGCCGCCGAGCTCGCCCAGCGCCACCGCCCACACCCAGCCGTCGTGGCGCAGCGTGGTGAGCTGCTCGCCGGCGGCCAGGTCCCACACCCGCACCGTCCCGTCGTCTCCGCCGGAGACGGCGATCGCGCGGCCGTCGAGCTCGCCGACCGCCACCGCCTGGACGTGGCCGGTGTGGCCGGTCAGCGGGGCGCCGAGCGCGGTGCCGGCGGCCAGGTCCCACACCCGCACCGTGCCGTCGTCGCCGCCGGAGACGGCGATCGCGCGGCCGTCGAGCTCGCCCAGCGCCACCGCCCTCACACTGCCGTCGTGGCGGCCGGCGATGGCGCTCGGCGAGGGTGGGCGCCAGTGGGCCCAGCGGGTCGCCCACGGGCGGGTGGGTTGCAGTTCCGCAGCCCTGTTGGCCAGCTCGATCGCCCCGGTCTGGCGGGCGGCGAGTTCGAGATAGGCTGCCCGCTCAGCGGATGCGCCGGAGCGCTGGAACTCGGCCGCAAGCATGTAGGCATGCCGCGCGGACGCGCCGGCGGGGGACGTGGCGGTCGCTATCCGGAATGCGCGCAGTAGCTGGGTGCGCTCGGCGGCAAGCAGGTAGCCGGGGTCTTGGATGAGGTCGTCGAGCACGCCGCCTGCGGCGGCGTGGATCGCTACGTGCGCCTTGATGTAGGGGAGGGTGCGCGACCAGTCACCCTGATCGCGCTCGCAGACCCACTGCTCGAGCGCCTCGGCACACCTGCGCTGCATTTGCCGCTCGAACGTGTCGCTGGGGCGCGGTTCGCGCGCGCCGCGAGGTTCCCCGCACCAGCCCCGATCTGCGCTGGCGCGCAGATGATCGATCAGCGCCTGATGAAAGAGCCGGTAGCATGGCTTGCCGTCGGCGTCCTCGACTTCGTGCACCAGGTCGAACGCGCGGCTGTCGAGCAGCCAGTCGACGTCCTGGACAGTGTAGTCGCGGTCCGTGAGCCGGCCGGCGAGGAACGGCCACAGCTCATCGCGAGGCAGGCCCGGGCCCTCGGCGAACGCAAGGCCGCTCAGCAGGTTGCGCGCACTGCGCCGCTGCTGCTCGGTTTCGAAGAGATCGAGGTAGTCCTCCATCGCATCGCCGACGTTGTCGGGAAATTCGCGCTCCCAGCCGGAGCGGGTGGTGTCCACCGGCTTCCCCTCGAGCGCGCGGCGGCGACTGGCAAGCTGGCAGACCAGGAAGCTCGGCAGCGCGCGCTGCCCGATCGCCCGCGCCACCTGGTCGGTCAACTGCGGCCGCTCGCGGTAGGGTGTCGGCTCGTCTGGTTCCTGTTCGCGTAGCAGTTGGCGGCGTGCGTACTCGACGAGGTCAGCGACCTCCAGATACGGCTGGGTATCGAGATCGATGACCCGATAGCCGCTGCCGAGCGCGCGCAGCAGCTCGCCATGCGCTCCGCGGCGGGTGCCGACCAGCAGGTGAACGCGGCCGCCGGCCACCAGCGGCTTCAGCAGCTGTTGAGCGATTCGGCGCGCCTCACCCTCTCCCTGCGCCTCGTCGACCGCGTCCACCACGACGACGCTGCGCCGTTTGCGCCTTGCCACAGCCGCCAGCAGCTCGCGACGAGCGTCCTCCCACAGCTTGGGATCGTCCGTGTCGGGCAAGTGCACGCGCACCGCCAGTCCCCTGGCGAGCTCGGATACGACATCCGCCAACGTCTTTGCGTGCACATGCATGATCAGGTCAATCACGCCTTGCGGCGGGACCGTTGCCTGCGGCGCCTGCTCGACGAGCGACTGTCGGCGCAACATAGGATCCGATAGCCGCACGAGCCGGCCCGGCACCGCAGACTTGCCCGAGCCGGGATCACCAGTGATGAGGTAACCACGCGCACCGGTTCTCGAAGGGTGCTCCAACCACCGCACCAGCTCACGCAGGGCCTGCACGCGGCCGGTGAAGTACTGGCCCGGCTCCTGGCTCGTTGACACTCCGCGCCCCTTCGGCCCGAAGTGCTCGATTTTCGCGAGCTGTGCCGCCCGCCGCCAGGGGCGTCCACGCAGCCGCGCTTCGCGCCACTGCAGCGACGCGGCCACCACCAACCCGAGCGCCGCCAGCGCGCCAGCCAGTATTCGCAGCCACGACGGCGCGCCGACGCTCCCCCCAAACGCTGCCAGCGCGGCGAACGCCGCCGCCCACGCCACCGCGATCACGCGCGCGCCGGTCACGTCCGCCAGCCGGTCCCACCACGCTCCCAGCCGATCTATCCAGATACGCATGCTCAGTCGGCCTCTCTCGACGAAATAGTCGGCCCCGCCCCCGGCCACCGCTCACGCCCACTGCGTTCCGCTTCAATGCCCAGCGATCAGGCTCGCGCCGGCATCCATGCTAAGGGCGAAGCGCCGCGCGTGGTGACTTGTTCCAGAACAGCCGGAATGAGCGAGCCACGGTCGCGGTCCGTCAACCAGCCGGCTCACCCGGCTCAATGAGCACACCCCGGTAGCGCGTTGAGGCAGGTCAGCACAGACCGCGGCAAGAGCCGGTGGCGCACAGCGATCTCCTATCTGGCATAGCGCCACTGTGCCACTGAAGGATTCTTCTGCCTCGGGGAGAGGAGCCCGCCATCCTTATCAAAAGCGCGACCAATCCTCGGACAGTTCTCCAAACGCACGAGGACCAAGAGCAACCGAGCCGGCCTCGGCGCGCTGCTCCTTTTGCACCTCGCAACGCGCCAGCCGGCGTCCGAAGCGCTGGTGCTGAGGGGCAGCACGAGCCGGGAACGTGACAGGAAGGTCGGCGCCGCGCGTGCGCATCTCCAGGAGGAGAGCAGTGCCGAAGACTCCACTCTCGTGGTGGGCACTGAACCGCCCGCAATCGAGGTCGCCACCTACCCTAAGCCTCCCGCGTATCCGGTCGATCCGCGTGCTGTTCGATGAGCCTTGGGGAACGAGACGGCGATCCACTGCGAAGCGCTGGCTTGCGTGACGCCCCAGTCACAACAGAGAGCCGGCAGCCAGCGGCACCGAGACCTGCTGTTGAGCGCCGCTTTCGTTCAGCACGCGAAGCTGTTGAGCGCCGCTTTCGTTCAGCACGCGAAGGCTGATCGGCGCCGCTGAACGTCGGGACGCGCCGTTGGCCGGGCGGAATCCGGGTGTGCGCGGTCGTCGGCGGTCTGATAGGTGTTCCCACACCAGCCGCCCCTTCCCGGCCGGGTCGGGGTCTGGAAGGGTTCGTGGTGCATGCGCGAGGAGGTGATCCTGGGTGTTGACGGTGGCGGTCAGCGAGCACGAGCTGGAGGCCGTGCTGGACGCGGGCGAACTGTCGTGCCCGGTCTGCTCGGGGCGGCTGTCGCGTTGGGGGTTTGCGCGCGGGCGACAGGTGCGGATGCTGTCGGGCGCGCGCTCGGCTCGTCCGCGGCGCGTGCTCTGCGATGGCTGTGGGCGCACGCACGTGCTGTGCCCGGCGTGGAGCGTTCCGCGCCGGCGCGACGGTGCGGAGGTGATCGGCGAAGCGCTGCGCCAGGCTGCTCAGGGCGCCGGGCACCGTGCGATCGCCCAGCGGCTGGGTCGCGCGCCGGGCACCGTCCGTGGCTGGTTGCGCGCCGCCCGCGCACGCTCAGAGCTGTTGCGCTGCAGCGCCGCGCGCTGGGCCGACGCACTGGATCCGGAGCTCGGGCGCGTGCAGCCGGCCGGCTCGTCGCTGGGCGACGCCGTCGAGGCGCTGGCGATCGCGGTGCGCGCGTGGAAGCTGCGCTTCGGCCGCGAGCACGCCGGCGGGTGGGAGCGCGCGGTCTGGCTGACCGGCGGTCTGCTGTCCGGGGTGCCGCCCCCGCCCCGGTAGCCGGTCGCTGCGGTCGTGCGCCAGCACGACCTCATTGCCATCCAGCTGCGCGCGGTGGCTGCGGGTCAAGCGCCGCCGCGACCGCCCGGTGCTCGCCGGCGCCGTCGATCGGCGCTTGACGCCAGCCGCCGGCGCAGCTACCTCGCCGCCCGGTCTGGCCGACGCCCTGGAGGTGGGGCTTTGAACGTTTGAACGTTCGGTCGTTGCCGGTCTCGCTTCTTTCTTCGTTCGTTCGTTTGCCACGACGATCCCGACGATGAACGGCATTCCCGTGCTGAACGAAAGCGGCGCCCAACACCTGCTCTCGCCTGCTCGCAGAGATCGGGGACTGCCGGCGCCGCTACCCGCACCGTGACGCGATCGCCGCCGACGCCGGCCAAGCGCCGGTCGCGGTCGAGTCCGGCAAACGCAAACACGCGAAGTTCCGCTGGGCGTGCAACAAGCGACTACGCAACGCGCTCTCGACACTCGCGCACTGCACCTGCCGCTGGAACCCGTGGGCCGCTGACCGCTACGCCAACGCCCGCCAGCGCGGCCACAACCACCGCCGCGCGCTACGCACTCTCGGCCGCGCCTGGGCCCTGATCATCTGGCGCTGCTGGCAGAACCACACCCCGTATGACCCCGCCCGCCACACCGGACTACAACAACACACCCTCGTGAGCATCCCCGGAACATCGGGCCCCCGACCCGATCTCCCCGCCACCCACCGAATGGCCGCTCAGACCCCCACCCATTGACACAGGACGTCTTTCGACCTGCCGCAGGCTCGGAGCCCGGCTATGGCTTTGGCGACGTAGGAGTGGCCAGCCTGCGGCGACGTCACACGACTGCTCGGCCACGAATGCGATCACGTGCTGGCTGTCGACGGCGCCACTGCTCTGGTTCAGAGCAGCCACGATGTTGACGCCCACGCCGCTCTCGAACGTGGCTGCTCTCGGACAGATGCAGCCACGCGGGCACGGTCGCCACGAAACACCCGCGCGGACACGAAGGCAGGGCCGGCCGTCCCGCGAGCGAAGAGACCTGAGATTCGCCAATCTCGCAACTCAGTGCGTCGTCTGCGGGCACCGGACGACGTCGCGGCCGATCAGGCCGGAGCCCTGGTTTCCCGCGACAGCAGGGCGCATGCGCCTCTTCCCTGGTTTGCCCTCATCTGAGGGAAGACGCCGACGTCATAGGACGGTCGGAGCTTCCCTGGATTTCGCCAATCTCGCAACTCAGTGCGTCGTCTGCGCGACGACGTCGCGGCCGATCAGGCCGGAGCCCTGGTTTCCCGCGACAGCAGGGCGCATGCGCCTCTTCCCTGGTTTGCCCTCATCTGAGGGAAGACGCCGACGTCATAGGACGGTCGGAGCTTCCCTGGATTTCGCCAGAAGCAGGGAGGAGCCGCCGGGCGCCCCTTCTGCACCGGGCTGGAGCCGACATCGCGGCGTTTCCGTTGGCCGCTGCTCCGAGAGCAAACGCCTCGTCAGCTGGAAACTACTGCTCCGAGAGCAACGCCTCGTCAGCTGGAAACTACGGTGCACATTCGAAACTACCGTTCGTAGTCTTTTTCAGGACAGTTTTCAGCGTTTGCCCTTGCACTGTCTGGCTTTGAGGGCGGTGCGTCGACTCACCGGCCAAGGTGTCGGGTCTGGCACGCAATGAGGGACCTACGAAGGAACCGACAAACGGCGGGGATTGGCGGTGAGTGGCCTTGGACGGTAAGTCTTACGCCGGACGGTATGCCATGCTGAAAAGACGCACCGAGTGAGTGAAATCCGGGCTCTGGGTAAGTCCAAGTGCGCCTTTTCGGTGTCCTGAAAAAAACGGGACTCCTCGTCGTTTAGACCCTATGGAGGAGCTGCCGGCTCCGTGTCGAAGTGGTCGGCACTCCCCGCGCAGGCTGCGGGGTAAGTCTTCGCGCTGAGGATTCCGGCCTCGGCGCGGGGCCCACAATCCACGAGAGGAGTGCCTAATGGCTGACGGTATCCGTTGGGTCGGTCTTGACGTGCACGCGCACGAGTCGACGATCGCGATCTTCGACCAGGGGACAGGCGAGCTGAGCACTGCCCGGATGGTTGGGCGTCCGCATCAGCTGCTGGAGCGGCTGATGGAGGTTCCCGTGCCGGCGCGGATGGTGTACGAGGCGGGCCCGACCGGCTATGGGCTGGCGCGTCGCGCGCGGGCGCGGGGGATCGAGGTGTCGGTGTGCGCACCGGGGCGCACGGAGCGGCGGCCTGGTGATCGGATCAAGACCGACAAGCGCGACGCGGTCCGGCTCGCACGGCTGCTGGCGGCCGGGGAGCTGGCGATCGTGACGGTCCCGTCGCTGGAGCGCGAGCGGCTGCGGGACCTCGTTCGCTGCCGGGAGGACATTCGCGCTGATCTGATGCGCGCCCGCCACCGGCTCGGGAAGTTCCTGTTGCGCCGCGAGGTGTATTGGGAGGGGCCGGGGCGTGCGTGGTCGCGAGCGCATCGCGCGTGGCTCGCCGGCCTGCGGTTCGTCGATCACGCGTCGCAGGTGACGATGGCCGACTACCTGCACGCGCACGACGTGCTCGTCGCCCGCCGTGACCGGGTCGAGGCCGAGCTCGAGAAGCTCGTGATTGAGTCGCCGTGCGCGCAGGCGGTCGGTCGGCTCAGGTGCCTGCGCGGGATCGACACGCTCTCTGCGCTCGGGCTGTGCGCCGAGATCGGCGAGTGGGAGCGCTTCGATCACCCCGACCGGCTGTCGGCCTACCTCGGGATCGTCCCGTCCGAGCACACCACCAGCAGCCAGCGTCGCCAGGGGTCGATCACGAAGGCCGGCTCGACGCACGCGCGCAGGCTGTTGATCGAGGCGTCCTACCACTACCGCCGTCAGCCGGGGGTCGGCGAGCTGCTCGAGCGCCGCCAGCGCGACCAGCCGCCAGAGGTGATCAACATCGCGTGGTCAGCGCAGCGGCGCCTGCACGCCCGCTGGCGTCAGCTCAAGGACGCGCGCAAGAAGCCCAACGGCGTCGTCGCGGTCGCGATCGCGCGCGAGCTCGCCTGCTTCTGCTGGGAGATCGCCACCTGGTCAGGCTCCCATCCCGACCCGGTTCCGCCGGCGTCCATGCCGGCGGGCGACCCCCTCACGCAGGCACGCTCCATCCCACCGAAGCAGGAGCCCACGATCGCCTGAGACCCCAACCCCCCTACAACCCGTTGCGGCTGACGAGGCGGCCCGAGCGTCCCGGCACTCGCGCACACCCAGTCCGCGGCACCCCCATGAGCAGCCCGGCGTCAGCCGACGGTGCTCGATTTTAGACAGCGGACGTGCGACGAAAACAAGGTCTTGGGGTACCCAGCCCCCGCATATGAGGCTGACCAAACGTCGCGAACTCCGCGGACGCCCGGACCGCCCCGCCAGCCGCAACCACATCAACTCAACCCCTGCCAGAAAGGAACCATGAACGCTGCTCGCTTGACAACCGCTCCTCCATATGGGGGGTGAATTGGGGGTCTCGGCCGGTTGGTCGTTGGTCTGACGGGTGCCGGTCCCCTGGCCGGCGATCATCGCCAGATAGCGGGGCCGAAGCCCGGGTCAGGCGGCCGAATCTCCTGCAAGCGTGGGGGTTCGTCGGGATGCTGGGGTGATCGGGGCTGCCGCTTGACGCGCGGCGTACGGCTCCGCTACTGACCGAGGCCCGACGGCGGCGTGAGGGGCTCGCAAGTTGCGCACGTGCTGGGCGACCCGCCGCCCCCCGCCTTTGGCAGGCTGCTGGCTGTCAGATGGTCAGCTGCCTACGAAGGAGGGCGACGTGCGGGTCACCACCGCATTCAACCGGATGCTCGGGCTTCCGGGAGCATGGGTCAGGGATGTGGAGTTCTCAGAGCGGGCGGTGATCGTGACGGTCGTGCTGCGCGCCAAGAAGCCGGTCTGCTCGGGCTGCGGGACGCTAGGCCTGCCGGTCAAGGAGCATCGCACCAAGCCCTGGCGGCATCTCGATCAAGGCGGGTTGCGTTGCCGGATCGAGTGCCGGCTGCGACGGCTGTACTGCTCGGGCTGCGGCGACGTCTACGAGATGGTGCCGTGGGCCCGCGCCGGCTCGCCGTACACGCGCGACTTCGACGACCTCACGGCGTGGCTGGCGCAGCAGATGAGCCAGACGCAGGTCACCCGGCTGATGCGAATCGGTTGGGAGACGGTCGGCAAGATCCTCGCGCGGGTCGTGGCTGAGAAGCTGCCGGCCGGCCGACTGGACGGGCTTGCGCTGCTCGGCGTGGATGAGGTCAGCTATGGCGCCGATCACAAGTTCCTGACCTCGGTGGTCGACCACGAGCGCGGCAGCATCGTGTGGGCCACCGAGGGCCGCAACTCCGCCAGCTTGCAGGCGTTCTTCGACGGCCTCAGCGATCAGCAGAAGGCCTCGATCAAGGCGGTCTCAATCGACATGTCGGCCGGCTATGAGAAGGCGATCCGAGCGCCCGAGGGGCTCCCGCACGCCCGGGTGTGCTTTGACCCGTTTCATGTCGTAAAGCTCGGCGGCGCGGCGGTCGACAAGGTCCGCCGCGACGAGTACAACCAGCACGGACGCTCGGGCACCGAGGCCGGCAAGTGGCTCAAAGGTAGGCTCCTCCACGATCCGTGTGGGCTGGCAGCCAGCCCCCGACCGGAAGACTGCGATCGGCGTGAGGCCGGACCGTAGGCTTGCAGCTCCCGCGGACAGCGTCCCCGCGGCCTGAGTAGCGCCCCATTTACCCCCTTCAATGCCCGTCTTTGCAGCGCAAATGCACCCGACGGTCGACCAACAGGCATCGAGGTGGCCATTGCCGTCAGGACGCGCGCCCAGGCGTCGCCGTCGCGTCCGATCGCGCAGATACGTTCCGGCATCGTGAGAGGGAGCCTGCGGCTGCCCACTCAAATCGTGGAGGAGCCCAAAGGTACGCGCTACAGCCTGCTGAAGGACACCGCCAAACAGACCGCCAAGCAGCTGCTCAAGCTCGCCGAGGTCGTGCTGACGAACAAGCCCCTGTACCGCGCGTTCCTGCTCTACGGCGAGCTGCGCTACATCTACCGGCTGCCCTACCACGAGGCCGTCGAGCGGCTCGAGGCGTGGCTCGCGTGGGCATCGCGCTCCCGCCTGAAACCGTTCGTCAAGCTCGCCCGCACGATCCGCAAACACAGGGCCGGCGTGCTCGCTGCGATCGAACTGAACTTGAGCAACGGGCGCCTCGAGGCCCTGAACAGCAAGGTGAGACTCCTGTCACACCGCGCCTACGGATTCCACTCCGCCGATGCCCTGATCGCGATGATCTACCTCTGCTGCGCGGGCATCACGATCGCGCTCCCTCACCGATGAGTCACCCCCAAACGGAGAGGAGAGCCAAAAAAACTACCTTTCATATTCGAAACTAACCTGAGCGGCAACATCTGTGCAGCTCATCCGACGATCACGGCGACCTTGGCGGAGCTCGCGGGCGCGAATGGATAATCTGCCTCGTGGAGCGTCGAGACGGAGAACCAGAAATGCACGGTTCCGTTTCCCGGCGCCGGCGTCCAGGTGGTGTGGAACTGGCCGTCGGGCGCGATGTCGGGGATCCCGATCGTGCTCTGGACCCCTGGGATTCCGATCACGCCGATCCGGAGGCGCAGCAGTTGCTGGTCTGCTCCTGGGATGTAGCCGCCGAGCACGCGGCCCGAGATCTGGATCGTGCCCGGACTCTGCGGCGAGTGCCACCAGTGCGTTCGGCGTGGGCTGATCGTGAGCTTCACGAGCGCTGGCACGATCAGTCGCACCTGAGCGGAGCTCGCCGGCTCGACCGTGCTCCCGCCGTTGTAGACCGTCTCAACGAGCCGGGAGGGCCCGGCCGGAAGCGTCGCGCTCCACACCCCGTCCGCGGTTGTGGTCGCCACCGCCGCCTGCGTGAACTTGTTCAGCCCGTTGTCGGGCGCCGTCAGGATCCGCACCGTCTGCCCCGCCAGGGCAACGCCAGCAGTTGTGCCCAGCCAGCCGACGACCTTCGCGGTAGCGCCATACCGCGCTCTCCACGTGCTGCGCTGAATCGTTCGCGGCAGTCGAACCTGCCGCTCCGATCGCCACTCCCACCGGCCGTTGACCTTGACGCGAACCCGGACACGAACCACCCGCGGATGACAGCGCACGACCTTCACAACCTTGGTCTGCGCCCGGCGCTTCACCTTCACGGGCTTACCGTGCCGTCGGACGGTCACCCACTTCGCGGGGATCTTGACCCGCTCGCTCACGCGCCGGCACTGAAGCGCGTCGAGGATCCGTGAGCCGAACGAGAGCGCGGCCGTGGTGGGCTGACGAATGCTGAGATTCCAGGTGGTCCAGCTCGACCAGCCATGGTTGCCCGCCTAGTCGACCGCGTTGTCCGCCGCAGCGCACTTCAGGGTGTGCTGCCCGATCCCGCTCACCGGCACCTGCGCGCTCGCGCCCGGATACCACCGCGCAGGCGCACCGTCCACTGCACATTCCAGACCGTCGATCCCGGAGGGCGACCCGCCACCGGTCGCGGTGATGTACTGAGCGCCTGCCGTTGATGGCGCGTCCGTGGGTCCCGACAGCGAGACCGTCGGTTGGCTGTTGTCGATGTACACGGTCTTCGTGTACGCAGGGTCCGGCGTCGAGACGCCCGCGGCGTCAGTACCGCGGATCGTGAGCGCTACCGGGCCCTGACCGAAATCGGACGTATGCACGGTCTGGGAGTAGGGCCCCGCGGCGCACTGATGCCACCAGGTCGGGTCCCGGGTCGAGCCCGACCCGCCCGGGACCGGCTGCCCATTCACGCTGGCCGACAGGCTGCACAGCCCCGACGGCGAATCGCCGTAGAAGTGAAGCGTCCAGTCTTGGCGCACCCATCCTGAGGCCTGCCACAGCCCATCCGGTGCGGTCAGCGATGGCCCCTGGGTCTCGTGGACCTGCACGGCGATGTCGTTGACCTGGATGTTCGAGACGGCGTTGCATGTGGTGGCGGCACAACGGATCCGAAAGCCGAGGTTGCTCGATGACAGGCCACCCCAGCCAAATGGGCCGGGGCCGGGGCCGTTGCCGATTCGCGTGCTGCCGCTGTCCCAGTAGAACTCGGCGACGTACCCAGTGCCAGCGGCGCCGTTAACGTACAAGTCGTTGGCGGG